>NZ_JAOVZV010000019.1 GCF_026460945.1 Chryseobacterium luquanense | reverse complement strand
CCTTTCCCCCCCCCGAAACTATAAGCGAAAATCTAATCGTTATTTTTTAAGATCAATCAATAGACTTTCAATCTGACTCACATACTTTCCGTAAAAAATCCTATACCAATATTTTCCAAGTAAGAAAAGTCCAAAAAGCCCAATTGCTAGCATAGAAAGAATGGTTGTGGCAACCTGCACATCATTCAATGGTTTAGGATGAGGAATAAATTCAATCACAATAATCAATTCACACACCAAAAACGGTACAAACGAAAGCATAAATGAAAGGTAGTACTGTTTATTCAGATCAAACTGATACTTTAAATCCTTCAGACTCTCATAAGTTTTCATCATTGGGCTACTGATATCTTTATACAATTTGAAAAATTTACTAAAGAAAAACGACACCACAATCACCATTGAAAACAACAATACCGTCAAATAAAATTTGAACTTGAATGGAGCTTCCGGAACAGGAATCCAGACTATAAGAAATCCGAAGATCAAAATTCCTACTGTTGACCAAAACTCCATTCTCATATTTCTTCTGATTTTTTCTAACGGAAGATTGATTTTATTGCTATGCTCGATGCTGATTTCGGGTGTTTCTTCTGAAACATCGTCATTCCATGTATTTTTAAGGTCATCTATATTCATAATACTTTATTTTAGGTTGAGATTGAGATTAGATTAAGGATTCTATTATAAAACATTAAAATGCAACTCATATCTTTCATTACTTACTATTTAAAATTTCTTTCAGTTTATTTTTAGCGCGGTTCATTTTCACTCTTACATTTCCTTCGGAAATTCCCATTTGGTCGGCAATTTCTTTGCCTGAGAAATCTTCCAGATAATAAAAGATAAATGCTTTATCGATCGGATTTAATTGATTAATTGCTTTATACATTGCAGAGAGTTTCTCTTCTTTTTCGAGGTCATATTCATCCTGCACAATTTTGTAATCGGTAAAATCTTCGTTGTTGATGAAGCTTCTTTTCTTTTCTGATTTCAAGAAGACAATCGCCGTATTCAAGGCAATTCTGTACAGCCACGTTGAAAATTCACTTTCACCTCTGAAACCTGCATACGCTTTCCAGACCTGATAGGTTATTTCCTGAAAAAGATCGTCCCGGTCATCTTTATCATCCATGTACATTTTAGAAATCTTAAAAATGATTCCTTTATGCTTTTCTATTTTATGTAAAAATTCCTGTTCTAATGAGGTCATGGCTTTCAACTCTATGGAGTTAGTAGTTGTTTGAATTAAATGTTACACATTTTTTATTTTTTATTTGATTTAGTGTCTACAATTTTTAAATATAGTTTTGTCATTCTGTAGGACTTTAAACATCTCTAAAAAAACGCTTAGATTCCTACAGAATGACCAAAAACGATTAAATATTTAACCTTGTCAAGGTTAATATTCATCATTCAAATAACCTTGACAAGGTTTTGCATGCAAACATACACACTTACCAAGAACTCAATAAAACGCAATAAACATAATCTGTCAAAAATAATTAAAATCACAAAAAACACATACCACATCTTTATTTCACACCTGTGGTGGCGTAAAATTTGTGTTTACGTAATCACATCACAAAAAAATATCAATATGCCTTACATTACAAAACAAGACAGCAAAAATTTTGAACTTTATTACGAAGATTTCGGTTCGGGACAACCAATTATTTTAATTCACGGATGGCCTTTGAGCGGAAAATCTTGGGAACTGCAAGTTCCGGTTCTTTTAGATTTAGGATACAGAGTAATTACTTACGACAGAAAAGGTTTCGGAAAATCGGCACCGACTTTAGATGGATATGATTATGATGGATTAACTGCAGATTTACATGAAATTATTACTCAGCTAGATTTAAAAAACGTCATTCTCTTCGGATTCTCAATGGGAGGTGGTGAAGTTGTTCGTTATTTAACCAATTACGGTTCTGAAAATGTAGATAAAATTGCTCTGATTTCGTCTATCATTCCTTTAGTAAAACAAAAAGATGATAATCCACATGGAGTTCCGCAGGAAGATTTAGATGGAATTATGGAAAATCTTAAAACCGATAGAGTAACTTTCCTGGAAACATTTCACAAAAACTTTTACAACTACGGATTGCTTTCACAAACGGTAAGTCAGGCACAACTAAATTACGATTGGAGTATCGCCTCAAACGCCTCTCCTATCGCCACCATTAAATGTGCTGAAAGCTGGGCAAATACAGATTTCCGACCGGAAATTGGAAATGTAAATGTAAAAACGCTGATTGTACATGGTGACAACGACCAAATTGTACCTATAGAAACTGCAGGTAAGCAAGCCGCCCAAGGAATTGCAGATAATGACTTTGTTACGATTGAAGGCGCTCCACATGGATTAAATGTAACTCACGCAGAACAGTTGAATCAGATTCTTACAAAGTTTTTGACTAATAATTAAAGTCTTTTTTCAATATATCTGATTAATCATTAATCAGAAAACCCCGCAATATTTTTTTGCGGGGTTTATTTTTAGTTAGATTAAATACTTAAAAAATATAATCCGTACTCAGGAAATTAGAATCGTGATCTCTTACAATGGTATTCAGCAACTCTTTGTTGGAATCTGTAATTTTCGCTGCAACCAACGAACGGATTGAGAACGAACGAAGCGCATCAAAAACTGAAAGCGTTCCTTCTGCAGAATCTTTTCTTCCAGTAAAAGGAAAAACATCCGGTCCTCTTTGAGCTTGACAATTGATATTTACACGGCTGACTAAGTTCACGAAAGGATCAATTAATTGTGAAACTTCTTGAGCATCTTCACTGAAAATACTCACCTGCATTCCGTGATCTGCATTCACTTGGTAATCGATTGGTTCTTCAATATCGTCAAAAGGAACTACAGGAATTACAGGTCCGAATTGCTCTTCATGATACAGTTTCATTTCACTATTCACAGGATAAACAACTGCTGGAAAAACAAAAGATTCTTCTGTAAATCCGCCATTTTCATTCAAAACTTTTGCACCTTTAGATATAGCATCATGAATACATTCTTGTAAATATGGAGGTTTATTAACTTCAGGAAGCGGAGTAATTTTCACATCTTTTTCCCATGGAAGTCCAGGTTTTAAGGCTGAAACTGCAGCTGTTAGTTTCTTTGTAAATTCTTCAGCAACATCTTTTTGTACGAAAATCAATTTCAAAGCAGTACATCTTTGTCCGTTAAATGAAAGCGCTCCGAGAATAATTTCGCTCACGGCAATGTCGAGATTTGCATTTTTAGTTACAATGGCGGCATTTTTTGCGTCTAAGCTTAAAATAGCTCTCAATCGATTTACTTTCGGATGTAATTTCTTCAGTCCATTTGCCACTTTACTCGAACCAATAAATGCTAAAACATTTACTTTTCCGCTTTCCATGATTGGGGTGATGATTTCCGAACCTTTTCCGTATAAAGTATTCACTGTTCCTCTCGGAAAAGCTTCTTTGAAAGCTTTTAATAAAGGATAATGTGCTAAAACACCATGTTTTGGAAGTTTAAACAAAATCGTGTTTCCCATAATTAAAGCAGGAATCAACGTTGTGAAAATTTCGTTTAAAGGATAATTAAAAGGTCCCATACTCAAAACGACACCAAGTGGAGCTCTTCTGACTTGTGCAATCGTTCCTTCTGTCTGTTGAAAGCGTGATGATTCTCTGTCTAAATCTTTTAAAGCATCAATAGTCTGGTTGATATAATCTACCGTTCTGTCAAATTCTTTCGTAGAATCTGCCAAAGTTTTTCCAATTTCCCACATCAAAAGCTTGACAATTAAATCACGCTCTTTAATCATCAAGTACACAAATTTCTGCATACATTTGATTCTCCCTTCTACCGACATTGTCGGCCACTCTCCTAAACCATTGTTGTAAGCTTTTACCGATGCCTCTAAAACATCCATTGCTTCTTTCGGGCTGATATTTGGAATGCTCCCCAACAGTTTTCGCTCTAAACCGTTTTCGGTTTTAATACAAACCGGGGAATAGATTTCTGTTACATCTCCATTCCATTCTACCAATTCTCCGTTGAGTAGATATTCTCGCTGGTGGATTATGGGAACTTTATATTCTTCTGGAATTTCATTTTCTGATTTGAACAGGTCACGGAATGACGCCTCATTAGCTAAACTCATAAATTATTCGTTTTAATAGTTTGAAATTTGAAAGAATAAATTTAGACCTAAAAATCCGTTTTTAAAAGAGATAATTAATAGATTTGCTCTATTTAAAGGGTATTTGAATGAGAATTAATATTAAATAAATAAATCATCAGTAAAAAGAGAATCTTACTTTTTATCTCTAAATCTTTTTTTCAATGTTACTAAAATCACCCCATTTCTTCCTTTACTTCCATAGAGTGAAGTGGCTTGTACTCCTTTAAGTATTTCTATATTTTTAATTTTCTTAGCATCAAAATCTTTAAAACTTTTGGCATCAGTAATTTCTCCGTCAACAACCCACAAAGATTCATTATTTCCTTGAATTGACGAAGGCATACCTCGTGTTGATGGTATCACTACTCCGTTTTGAGAATTTGCTGACAGACCAATTATTTGCCCCTGAAGATTTGTAAGAGCTGAAGTTTTCACAGAATCTTTCTCCTGAGCATTTAAAGAAACAATTCCTACTGCAGTCAATATAAAACCAACGGCAAACTTAGATAAAAGTGAGTTGATAAACGAGTACTGAATATTTCGGTTAAGTTGTGATTCGTAAAAATTTCCGCAGATATTTTTTGATGATGGTTTAGATAAAACTTCCAATATTTCATCATCCGAATTATTGGTGAAATCTCTGACTGTTTTTGAACAAACGGAACAGAATCTTCCTTTTTCCTGCAGAGTCATCTCTTCCCAATTCTCATGACATGGTTTTGCTATTGTGATTTTCATAGTATCTTTATATAGAGATGCTTTTTTTGATAAAAAGGTTGGAGTCATTTACTATTTAAACAAAAAACTCAGCATTGCGCTGAGTCTGATTCTATTTTTCTGTTGATTTTAATGCCCAGAAAATAAGTAAAGGCTGCATAAATAATCGGGCTAACCTTTTTCCATCCGTATTGAGCCCAAAACTGTTTCTGTCATTTTTATATTGGGCAATATTTCCGGGGAAAACTGCTGTAAAAAATGCTCCTGTCATTTTTCCTACAAGAGATTCATACTTTTTGGGAGTGGCAATAATGGTTGCTCCCAAAGCAATTTCTGCAATTCCAGAATACACAACGGTATCATCTTTTTCAAGTGGAACCCAATTGGGAACCTGTGCCTGAAACTCTTTCCTTGCAAAAGTAAGGTGACCGATTCCTGCAGTAATAAGCATAGCTCCAAGTCCGTATTTTGCGATTGTTTTGATGGTGTCTGTTTTCATAACGTATATTTTGATGTTATGAAGTCAAGAATGGTTCCATTCTGGATAAATTTATTATTTAAAAGATTAAATTACTGTTAGATTTTGAACATTCAGTCAGTGATCCTCGAAGCAGATACGGTGATATGAAGCTGAGTGAGGGTATATTTAAAATAATAAATAATTCTCTCAACTCTTATTAATAGAATAAAATTTAGTGCTTCATGATTATTTATCATCAATGAATTTCTTACATTATTTTCTTCTTATAGTGAAAAAAGCATTGTTAAATTATCTGTAATTTATATATTTACGCGCTCATTGATAAAATTTAAATACAAATTATGGAACAAAAATATTTTATACATGACGGGATCGGCAAAAAAGGTCCTTACACCTTAGAAGAACTGAGAAAACTGGAAATTAAAAGATATACTTTGATTTGGCACGGAGCTCTGAACAATTGGACGGAAGCCGATAAGCTATACGAACTGAAAAGTCTTTTTGAGGCAACTCCACCTCCTATCAACCTCAGAAAAGAAATTCAAAAAGTTCCACCGAGCCTTCCTCAGACTACAAACGTAGATTACAGAACCGGAAGAATAGAATATCTTAAAGACAACACATTACAGATTCACTATGAAAATGTAATTATACAATATCGTTATGCAAATTTCGGAGAAAGATTATTGGCAAGGATACTAGATATTTTCATTATCATTATTCCTGCTGCCATTATTCCTATACTTCCGGGATGGCTCTATTTTTCTTTGATGCACTGCAGCGAATCTCAACAAACAATCGGACAAAAAGCTTTAAATATAAAACTCCTGAGTACAGATGGTGCAAAGATAAATTTCGGGCAATCTACCGGACGTTTCTTCGGCAATATCCTTAATGCGCTTACCTTTTTTATTGGTTTTTTAATGTTCTTTTTTAATAAAAGAAATCAATGTTTACATGATAGTCTTGCGAGTACAATAGTTGTGTCAGAAATAAGAAGAATTAATAAGTATTAACTGATATTAAATTAAAAAGTTAAATTCCAAAATATAAAAACCTGTTTCAAAGCAGGTTTTGCTATTTACACTAAAATCTAATTCTTTAATAAAAACAAGAGATAATCTTTTATGATTTTTTTTATATTTGAAAATATTTAATAAAGACAAGAAATCGGAGTTAAATACCGAAGAAAAATACAATTTAATGAAAGAAGAAAGTATAAATAAATTAAACGGACTGTTTTCAAACTTAAAAACGGAAGAACAAAAGCTCAAAGAAAGCTTGGAAAAACAGAAAAGCGAAGACGATCTTTTTATTGAAGGTTTTAAAACGCTGTGCAAGAATTTCATAGATCCTAAAATGCAGGAATTCAGAAGAATGCTTAGACAAAACGGATTTGGATGTAAAATTACATTCAGCGAAGAAAATAAAACCGGTTTAGGAATCAATTCTCAAACCAATATTAAGCTTCAGATTTCAAGAAATGTAGACTCTAATTTTTATGCGAATGATAAGTTTCCCCACATCATGTTTGTTGCCGACAAAAACTTAAAGAGAATCAGTATTCATCAGGATACGATTTTCCAAAACGGAACCGGAAGCGCAGCGATGAAAGAAAAGTTTTACACTATTGAAACACTTAATGAAGATAATGTAGAAAAGGAAATTCTTGAATCTATCGAAAATATTTTAATGAATAAATAAATTTAAAACCTGTATTTTTTGCAGGTTTTGTTTTAATTAATCGTCACCACCAATACTGTTGAATTCTTTTTTAAAATAATGAGCGGTATAATTTTTCAAAATACATTTATTTACAAATTATTTTATCTTTTGATACTCTGCATTAGAAACCAAAACAGAATCATTCAAAGCAGCTAAAAACGCCAATAAATCTTCCTTTTCTTTCAAATTAAAAATGATTGGCTTTTGTAATTGTTTAGCTAAAGTCGGACTTTTTTCAATACCCTTTTCATAATGTTCCAAAACTTCATACAATGTTTTGAATCTGCCATCATGCATATAAGGATAAGTATAAGCAAGATTTCGCAAACTAGGAATTTTAAATATCATTTTATCTTCCGGTTCAAACGTCTTGTTCCATTTTCCATAGTCTTTTAATTCTGAATTATAGGATAGTCCGTTATTGGCAAATTCATACGTTGAAAACAATGGTTCTTTATGACATGAACTACAGTTTTGCTTAAATAATTGATAACCCTTTTTTTCAGATTGATTGAATTTTGCTTTTCCCTGCTTTACTTTATCATATTTAGAATAAGCTGAAACAATTGTTAATTGAAACTGTGAAAGTGCTTTCATCAGACGTTCAGAAGTAGCCAAACTATCGCCAAAACTTCTGTAAAAAAGTGTTTTATATTCTTTAGATTTATTGATTCTTCGTACAGCAATATTAATATCCTCTCCCATTTCTTTCGGATGATTGATTGGTGCTAAAGCCTGAACATCGATATTCACGACCGAACCATCCCACATAAATGTTTTTTGCCAAGCCAGATTGAAAATCGCCGGAGAATTCCTGTCCCCAATTCCATCTTCAATCCCTTTGCTTAAGTGATTACCGGCATGGGAAAAAGCCTGATTAGACAAATGACAAGTTGAGCAGGAAATGGTATTATTTCTTGATAATATAGGATCATAGAACAGTTTTCTGCCCAACTCCACTGTTGAAGGTTTTAAAGGACTTTTCTTAAAGTCATAAACCGGTTTAGGGAAATAAGAAGGGTAAATCAATGACAACTCCTGAAGACTGTAGGAAAACAGAAACAGTAAAAGTAATACAGCCGTAAAAGTTTTTAATCTGGATTTAATCATAAATCAATTCTACAAATGAAAATATCTCGGATCAGGATATTGAAATTCAAAATCAAGTTCTTCAATTAATTTTGCAGGAGAAATAGTTCTTCCCACATCTGTTCTCTCGCCATCGTAAGGCAAACCTTTCTGAGCATTAATCACCTCTTCTTTGTTTGGATGAATCGGAGCAACAACATTATAAACTTTAGATTCCGACTTATTATCCAGCATCTTTTCAACAACCGAACAAATATCTGCGTAATGAATATGATTCACCAACTGATCCAGATTGGAAATATTATAATTCTTTAAAAGCCTTTGATCGCCCATTAATCCAGCCAATCTCAGAATATTGGTTTGTGGAAATTTATCTAAAATAAAACTTTCACTTTCCACATCTTTTGCAGACTGATCGTCTTCTGTAAATTCTTTTTCAGTTTCCGGATAAACGCCCGTCGAACTTGCTAAAAATAGCTGACCTTTAAAATCTCCAAGGAAGTTCAGCAGGTTTTGTCTTTTGTCATTCATAGGAATTTGAACACCTCTGATTCCAGAAAACGGAACGCTGACGATGATAGCATCTAAGTCTGATGCGGCTTCCAATTCTTTCATTTCGGCATCCAATTCATTAGGAAAACTAACCAATGTTGCCTGATATCCTTTCTTTTTAAATTCTTCAACTTTAGCTTCAGTAGTTGTTGTTGCGAAAATTTCGTATTGATTTGATAAACGTTCTGCGATGTGGTTTCCGAGCCAGCCGCAGCCGATGATTCCTAGTTTTTTCATTTTTCTTTTTTTATTTAATTAGTCTTCCAGGTCTTTTATATTGAACTGTAAAAAAGCCAGAATTATGATTGAGTTGGTAAAATCTTCTTTTATCTGAATTTCATATCGTGATTTGAAAAATGACCTTTTGCAATCAAATCTCATTATGAACTCGTCGTTATAAAAATTATGTAATGATTGTGACCCATTCGACCAGCCGTTAGATTTTAAAATGTAAATTTCAGTATAGGGTTGACCGTAATAAAATAACCTGTCTTTTTCGAAATCAATCATTACAACTAATTTTCCGCTGCTGTCAAAAAATTTGGTATTACGATACAAAAAGCCTGAATGTTTTATTTTGTAAATATTGTCATTTATTTTTAATCGCTCATTTGCTCCTGCAAAAAATCCCGATAAACGCTCTCCAATCAGAAATTCATTTTCATCAATTAACTGCAATGAATTTTTTGTTCGTTTAACGGTTAGTAATTTCATATTTCAAAAATATTAATTTAATACTTACTTTCATTGATATATTTGCTATAATCTGCAGCGAAAATACCGTCAGTTTGAGTGTTTTTCGGAGTGGAACAGAGAAAAATGTATCGAGAACCAGTGAACCGAAGCACAAAACCCGTGTGTCAAACAACAGGTTCTCGATACAGTTTTCTTCAAAAACCTACCCAAACTGACGCAACGCTTCGAAAACTTGTTTGGTACCGTCAGTTCGAGTGTTTTCGTAGTGAAACGAAGAAAAATGTATCGAGAACCCGCAAGCCTAATAACAGAATTTATCGGCTCATCAAAAAGTTCTCGATACGGTTTTCTTCAAAACCTACTCGAACTGACGGACATTTACAAAATATCTGGCTTCTAAGGCAACCTTTCCAGAATTTCAGAGTCTTATTAATAAAGAGGAATAATAAATATTTTTTAAGTAATTTTCTATTCATCTCTGTTAAACCCAAAAACTCTGAGTCATGAAAAAAACACATTATATTTTAGGACTTTTATTAAGCTGTCAGTTATTTTTTGCACAAAAAGAAAAGATAGCTGTCTTTGCCGGAGCCGAACTGCAGCCTACCATTTATAAATATCAACCGGCAGCGCATATCCATGTACGCTCATACCTCAACGACCGAATATCATTGGGTGGAGCAGTAAGTTTTACCAGCAAAAAATACAGTGAAAATTTCGGTTATCCAGCAGACAGAACACGATCCAATCACATTATTCTGAACGTTTTGGCGCAGAATGATTTCATCAATACCGAAAAAATTGTTTTGAGTACTTACCTTTCTACAGGTGTGTACTTTCTTAGCCTTGTCAATCCTGATGAAAGAACAACCGCAACCTCTTATAATGAAGTTGAAGGAATTTGGCTGGTAAATGAATATGAAGTTCCTAAAAAACTCAGTCGTGATATTTTCTACAATGTTCAGGGCGGACTGGATTTTTCCTTTAAATTAGCGACAATTACAGAAGATGAAATTGGAATTTATCTTACGTCACGGGCAGCTTATCAGTTTGTATTCGGGAAAGGCGATTTTATCAATGGAAATCAGTTTACCAAACCTGTATTTTCTTTAGGTGTAACATTTAAAGGGAATAAATAGGTTTCTTAACTAACTTTTACATATCATATTCCACACAGTTTGGCATCCCGCAGGGATTTCGGCGTAGTATTAGAGAAGTTGTATGGAGTGATTCGGGTTTAGATCCTTTCAGGATGACAAACGTTGCGCTCATCTTTTTTTGTGGAACAAAACCTGTAAACATACTCCTACTCACAGTTTGTCATCCCGTAGGGATCTAAACGTTTTATTAGAGATGTTTTAGCTTAAAACTTCCACAATGATAATTAAAACTCTTATTGAAACCAATCATTCAAAAATCCATATTTGGATTTTGAATTCTTATCAGCTCTAATTTCTTAATCCGAGATAAATTTTTTATTTCTTTTTCCCGTTCAATTGCTTGTTGAATCCATCCAAATTTTTCATAGTAAACCAAGAATTCTACATTATATTTTGCGGTAAATGAGTTAGGATTTACCTTCGTCTTATGTTGGTATAATCTTTTATTTAGATTATTTGTTACACCTGTATATAGAACAGTTTTGTTTTTATTGGTGAGAATATAAATGTAAAATGTATATATTCCTTCAGTAAATTCAATCATTATGTGTTGTTTTTTAATTTAGGCAATATATATAATTCATACCACATCATGTGTGATTTTTACTATTTGGGTTTAGATCCTTTCAGGATGACAAACGTTGTGGTTATGAAATCTGCTTACCCCAAAAGCTTTCACACACTTTGTCATCCCGTAGGGTCAACTTAGTATTAGAAAAGTTGCATGGAGCAATTCGGGTTTAGATCCTTTCAGGATGACAAGCGTTGTGGTTATTCTTTCTGATTGTTCGGTCATAGCAGAGCACAGTTTGTAGTTCTGCTTTCACGCACAGTTTGTCATCCCGTAGGGATCTCAGCATAGTATTAGAAAGGTAGCACGGAGTGATTCGTCTCGAGATCCATTCAGGATGACAAACATTACGCTTATTTTATCAAACACAAAACTCAGCATTCCGCTGAGTCTTTTTGTTTATTCCGGTTTTTCTTCCTTCCTTTTTACTTCTGAATTTTTCGCTGCTTTTACCAGTTCGTTGGTATCGCTGTAGAGGAGTTTCCAATCGGGGACGTCTTTCATGGCGGTCAGCAGATTCAGATAGGTTTTGAGGTTTTTCTCCAGATCGCGGCGGATGGCGCTTGCGCTGGTCATCTGTCTGAGGTCGGCATTGGCTTCTGCCTGTTCGCCAAAGATGGTTTCAAAAGCTTCGTGTTTTGTTTTCATATCTGCGAAAGCCGTGTTCAGAGATAGAAACGCAATCTTCTGTTGGTTTTCCGGACTTTCCAAAGCTTCAATCAGCTTTTTCATCTGTGCGGTTTGTGAGGAATAGCTTAAGCGGTCGAGATCAAGCCCTAAAGTTTTGAAAACTCCGTACAAATCCTCCGCCGACTGATAATTGGGTGCAGTCTGCAGCTTTCGGTAACCGTCCAGAAAAGCTTTAAGATTGGTGTAGGCGACGTCCCTCTCATGGTCTGCCGTGGCAACATCTTTTCCTTTTCCGCTGTAGATTTGCTTGGTGTAGACTGCGTCGTATTCGATGTAGGAATTCTGCAGAGTTGCGGTAAGGGGATGATTGGAAATCACAGGATATTTTCCTGACTGAATGTTGGTAATAATTCTTTGAGCCAAAGTCGCAAGATCTTTAGTGCTCAGTCTCACTAATGAAATTTTCATCGTTTAATGTGTTTGTTTGTTAAAAATGTATTAATTACTCAAAACAAATATAAATAATTCTGCATTTAGTTTAAAACATTTTGTGGGGAATAAAATGCAGTTGCATGAAGTTCCCCCGCAACTTGTGGGAGACTTCATGCAATTGCAGGAGCTTACAAACAAGGTTGTTTTAAACAAAATGCAGTTGCAGGAGGTTTGTCTTAAGCATGTTTGTGAGTTTCTGCGGATGCGGGTAGTTTTGATTAAAGTTGAAAAATTAAAAATTTTGTGATTGAGATTATGGAAAACCGTATTTGTAAACAGCTGATAATATTTATATTTGAATTGTCATTAAAAACATTAAACTAATACATCAAATGAAAAGTATCAACAGTATTAATATCGAAAATATAAAAGGTATAGAAAAACTAACATTCTCTGCAACTATTAACCCATATATGCCAAATTTTTTAGTAGCACCAAATGGTTTTGGTAAAAGTTCATTGGCAACCACTTTTAAATCTTTGAATAGAGATAGATTAAAAGTAGAAGAAAAAAATTATCATAAGGGAAATCCGGAATTAGAATACCTTTTAGAAATTGAAATTACTAATGATGATAACTCTAAAACAACATTAACTGCAAATAAAGATAAAAATGAAATTTCAAAAATATTTGATATTGAAGTTATCAAAAGCTTATTAAAGCCAGAAGCTAATTATAGAAAAATTCAGGGTAACCACATAACTAGTCCTACTATAGAAGTTGAAAATATATATATCGTTGAAAACATACCAGAGAAGTTTGAATTACCTTATCAAATTACAAAATTTCGAAATTCTATTTCAGATAATCGACAAATATGGGTTGATTTATCAGGACTTTTAATAAATCCACAATTTCTTACAAGACTTTCAAATTTGAACATATTAGATAAGTTTGATTTAGTTAAACATCAAAAGTTTATAAATGATTACAAAATAATTGTTAAAAACCTATCTGGAAAAAAAGATGAAATCATTAACGAATTAAATTTACATCATTTAGATATTTTGAATAATGAATTCGTTAATCAGATAGTTACGTTGCTTGAGAGATTCCAAAACAAATCAAAAGCAGAAAATATTCTTGAAGCTATACAACTAATCGAGCTATATAAAAGTAACAAAAATGATTTTTATAAATTATTTAATTATAATCAATATCGCATTCAGAAAGAAAGGATATTAACTCTTTTCAACTCTTTTAAAGCAACATGGAAAAATATTCAACCTAAAGAAATCAATATAACTAGGAAAATAAAAAAGAAAACCGTAATAGTTCAAAAAAACCTTGGAATTGAATTTCCTAAAGCTACAGACATTTCAAACGGGGAACGAGATGTAATTTCATTTATTGGATGTCTTCTTAAAACTCAATCAAATTTCCGAGGAAAACCAACCATACTAATTATTGATGAAGTATTTGACTATCTTGACGATGCTAATTTGTTAGCAGTACAATTTTATATTACAAAATTTATTGAATTTTTTCAGAAGAGAGAGATTCAGTTTTTTCCTATGATTCTAACACATCTAAATCCATATTATTTTAAGAATTACTTCTTTTCTAAACAAAAAGTTCATTATTTGCTAAGTTGGAAAGGAGCTGTTGATAGAGGAATTGAAAATATTGTAATATCAAGAAATAATACAAAAACTAAGACGTATGAAGACACTATAAGCAGTTATTTTCTTCATTTTAACCCAGCAGATTTTAATATTGAAAACGATGCAAAGTCCGAGTTTACGATTCAAAAATTGGGAAATGTTAATGAACAGCTTTGTAATTCGGGAGAGTTTAAGAAAAGCGTTCTTAAATATTTTGATAATTATGTTAGTGGCAAAAAGAACTATGATCCAATCTCTGTTTGTATAGCTTGTAGAATTCTTGTAGAACAAAATATTTATAATCAACTTCCAGCGGAGCTACAAAATGATTTTCTTGAAACTCATACTACAGTAGCTAAGCTTGATTTTGCAAGAGAAAATACAGACATAATAATTCCTGAAATATATTATTTCCTCGGAACACTGTATAATGAATTACTACATATTCGAAAAAATAATGACAATTCAAGTCCAATATATTTAAAGCTAAATAATATAACAATTAAAGAGATGATTAAACAATTAAAAAATAATAATTAATATTATAATTGTTTACCATTCTAAAACAAAAAAACCTGCCTCACAGCAGGTTTTTCCATATCTAAAAAGTTTTAAAACAAACTATCATCCACAAAATTCGGCAACGTCACTTTCAAATTCGGTTCAGCTTCCATTGCTCTTTTAATCGCGAAAACAGCACCCTCATTTCTTGCCCAGCTTCTTCGGGAAATTCCATTGTTCACGTCCCAGAAAAGCATTGATTTTAATCTTCTGTCAGCATCATCGCTTCCATCGAGCAACATCCCGAAACCACCGTTGATCACTTCGCCCCAGCCAACGCCTCCACCGTTGTGAATGCTCACCCAGGTTGCGCCACGGAAACTGTCGCCAATCACATTGTGAATCGCCATATCTGCCGTAAATCTCGAGCCGTCATAAATGTTGGAAGTCTCTCTGTACGGCGAATCCGTCCCCGAAACATCATGATGGTCTCTTCCCAAAACCACCGCTCCGATTTCTCCGTTGGCAATGGCTTTGTTGAAGGCTTCAGCGATTTTCATTCTGCCTTCTGCATCGGCGTACAGAATTCTCGCCTGCGAACCAACGACCAGATTGTTTTCCTGAGCACCTTTAATCCACGTGATATTGTCTTTCATTTGCTGTTGAATTTCTTCCGGCGATGTTTTAATCATTTCCTCTAAAACAGCACACGCAATATCATCGGTTTTCTGCAAATCTTCAGGTTTTCCGCTGGTACAAACCCAACGGAACGGCCCGAAACCATAATCAAAACACATCGGTCCCATAATATCCTGAACGTATGATGGATATTTGAACTCTCTTCCAATTGTTGGATTGTCTGACATCACGTCGGCTCCGGCTCTGGAAGCTTCGAGTAAAAAGGCATTTCCGTAATCGAAGAAATAGGTTCCTTTTGCTGTATGTTTGTTGATGGCGGAAGCGTGTCTTCTCAAGGTTTCCTGAACTTTTTCTTTGAATAATTCAGGGTTTTCTGCCATCATTTTATTGGATTCTTCAAAGGTCTGCCCGACCGGATAATAACCGCCCGCCCAAGGATTGTGAAGCGAAGTCTGGTCTGAACCGATATCGATTCTTAAATTTTCTTCATCCAATTTCTCCCAGATATCGACGATGTTTCCAAGGTAAGCCAAAGAAACTGTTTCCTGATTTTCCTGCGCTTTTCTAACTCTCGCCACCAGTTCATCCAGATTTTCGTGGATTTCATTCACCCATTTCTGTTCGTGACGGATTTTGGTAATCTTCGGATTCACTTCTGCAATGACCGTAATACAACCTGCAATATTTCCGGCTTTTGGCTGAGCGCCGGACATTCCGCCCAGACCTGAAGTGACAAATAATCCGCCTTTTGGTTCTTTATTGATTTTTCTGAAAGCATTTAAAACGGTAATCGTCGTTCCGTGCACAATTCCCTGCGGACCGATGTACATATAAGATCCGGCCGTCATTTGTCCGTACTGCGAAACACCCAGCGCATTGAATTTTTCCCAATCATCCGGCTTGGAATAGTTTGGAATCATCATTCCGTTCGTTACGACCACTCTCGGTGCATCTTTGTGCGACGGAAACAATCCCATCGGATGACCGGAATACATTGTCAACGTCTGTTCGTCTGTCATTTCCGACAGGTATTTCATCGTTAGAAGATACTGCGCCCAGTTGCTGAACACCGCACCATTTCCTCCGTACGTAATCAGTTCGTGCGGATGTTGCGCCACTGCATAATCCAGATTGTTCTGAATCATCAGCATAATGGCTTTTGCCTGCTCAGATTTTCCTGGATATTCGGCAATATCTCTTGCTTTCATCTCATAATCCGGACGGAAGCGGTACATATAAATTCTGCCGTATTTTTCCAGTTCTTCTTTAAATTCCGACAACAATTCTGCGTGGAATTTGGGTTCGAAATAGCGTAAAGCATTTTTCAGAGCGAGTTTTTTTTCTTCGTCTGAAAGGATTTCTTTACGTTTCGGAGCGTGGTTGATGTGGGTTTCGTATGGTTTTGGCTGAGGTAATTCGGTGGGAATTCCCTGCTGTATTTGTTGTTGGAAAGTCATTATATAATTGATTGTTGTTGGATTTTTTGTGGTTTTAAAGATATTCAAATTAGAAAATCCCTGCAAATAAAGAAATAAAATATGCAATGTGATGAAATTCCCCTCCTCTGGAGGGGTGGCGAAAATTCGAAAGAATTTTTGACGGGGTGGTTTTTAAGAGCATACTTTTTAAGAAATTTGCGGGTTACTTGTTATCTTATTTAACCACCCCATCTTAATTTTCTAAGAAAATTAATCCACCCCTCCAGAGGAGGGAAATTTTCCATGTTGTTGAGCCTTGTGATAAACATTTTACACAACAAAACCTCACTAAAAATCAATGAGGTTTTGTCTATTAATTACTTAAAAATTTTAATTATTGTTTTTTACTAAAATCCACCCTGTAAAGGTTCTGCCGTCAGGAAGTGTAATAACGTACCAATAGCTTGACGTAGGAATTGGTCTTCCGGCAATTGTTCCATTCCATACAATTTGAGTATTTGTATTTTGCTCAAAAATCAAGTATTGATAACGGTCAAATACTTTTACGTTGGTCATTTTAGTTCCGAAAACATGAAGGTTTCTGATGATCCATTTATCATTGAAGCCGTCTCCGTTTGGCGTAATTGTATTTTTAATATCTAAAATTACTCCATCCTGTTTTACAATACATTTTCCTTCGACATATTTCACGTAGAATGTGGTAATTCCTGTCGGTAAATTGTAGAAAACATTACTTGACTGCCAGGTAATTCCGTCTATTGAATAAATGATTGGTTGTGAACCTGTCGCAGTTATGGTATAAGTACTTCCGTTTGCCACCATATTCTGAATTACAGGAACATCATAATGCTTTGCCTCAAAAGTTGCCGTGTAAGAACATCCGTTATCAGAAGTTACTGTTACTGTATAAGTTCCCACTACTCCTGCATTAACCAAAGTATCAGTATTAGATACTATTTGTCCTGCAGGATTTGTCCAGACATAACTGACAATAGTATGACCTTCAACTTTTAAAGTGTAGCTGAATGTTGCATCCGGGCAGAAAAATTGTGTCGGAATTTCAAAAAACGGAACTTGTTTAAGAGAAATTTTAATGGTCGCCACTTCAGGACACAATCCGGGAACAATCACTTTAACGTAAATTGTATCTGATCCTCCATTTTGGTTAAAAGAGTAGTTTGCTGGGTTTGTAATAGCATTAGTTCCTGAATTTAAATCAGCTAAAGACGGATAATATGTAAAAGCGACATTGTTTCCTGAATAAATCTGAGGTTGAAATTGGGTAAGATTTACGATTTCTATTCCGTCATTTAAAGTATCACAAACATTATTTAATAAAAATGGTCCAGAATTTTGAAGCACAATTTTATTTCCGATAATGAAATTAATTGTTGCAATATCATCACACCCCGGAATATTCATCACTTTTACCCAAATTTGCTGTGGAAAAGGATTTGCCGTAAAGTTTTGAGGATTTGCAATTGGGTTTGTACCATTTTGCGCATCATTTTGAGTCAGATAAAAAGTAAAAGTATTGATTGCATTCGGAATATCAACGTACAAATTGGTGTAATTCATCAGATTTACTTCATAAATTCCATCCAAATTATCATCACAAATTATTATGCTTGAATTGATTGCTTTTGGAGGGAAATAGGTATTCAACTGAATCGGCGCTACAGAAAAACAGCCCGTTGTTTTAGACTGAAATCTCGCCCACACCTGCACCGATGAAACCGTAGTGACAATACTGCTTCCTATCTGATTGGAAGGATTTCCTGCATTTGCTTCTGCTAAAGTATTGTAGTAAGAAATATTCATATCAGAAAGTTGATATGTGTTTTGAGAAGCAACAAACATTTGCGAAACCGCATCACTTAAAACAAAAGTTTCATTTAAATTAAATTCTTCATCACAAGCATTTAAAACTGCATTATTTATTAAAACAACAGTCGGCAAAAAGGTCATCTGAATATTGACCTGTGAAGCAGAAAAACATTCACTATTATTAAATTTAATTTTCACATAAACTGTTGCATTTCCCTGAACCGGAAATTCACCCGGATTCGTAATTTGTCCTGAAAAAGCGTGTGTTGTAGGATTGTATGAAGTATAATAAGTAAACATAACACCTGCAGAACCATTGTAAATTTGAGGTTGAGCCAATAAAAGATTATACAGTTCTACTCCATCATTATTATTATCACAGATATTGGTAAGAGAAATATTTACAACAGAATTCACGGCCGGAGTTAAAACCAAACTTACCGTAATAGGATAGATTTGCGTACAATTATACGAGTTGATTTTTACGAAATATTGCTTAGTTCCTACAAGATTTACGGTCGTCACTGCGTTATTTCCGCTTTGTGCTTCAGCTTGAGTGAGGTAAAAAGTAGTTGTAGCATTTTGATTTCCGATAATCGCTCCTGAAAATTGTGTTAAATCAATATTTTCTGTATTATCATTATTAAAATCACAAATATTAAAATTTGAACTTACAATAACCGGATGTACCAAATAAACATTAATCGCCCGAACGGTATAACAATCTTCACTTTCTTCAAAACGAACATAGAAAGTTTTTGTTACCAAGCTTCCGTTTTCTGTAATGATTTGCGTTGGAGAAATAGGATTTTGATCTTCCATCGCATCGTCAAAAATTTCATAAAACTTCGTGAAAGGAACCGTCAATGGTGAAGTAAGCATATTAGCTGACAAAGCGCTGAGATTCACAGTAACATCTTCTGTACCGTTAAAACAGATATATTCATTTTTATCGTTGGCTAAAATTTCAGTAAAAGTGATATTCATATTCACAGGAACAACCGTAAAGCACCCTCCTGGAATCTGCACCCTGATAAAAATAGTATATATTCCTTTTTTTATTTGTTCTAAAACTGGTCCTGATTGATTGTAAGCTGCTGCATAAGATTCGTAAGCCGAGAAACTTACCCCGCCTTGAGGAGAAATCAAAGGTCCTAAATTTAAAGCAAAATCAAAAGGCTCCTTATTGTCTGCATTGATATCACACATCGTGTAAGGAAAAGAAATAGGAGAATTGACATTTACGCCCGGTTTGAAGGCAAAACTTATTGGCCCCAAAACATACGTACAACTTCCGTACTGAACTCTCGCCCAAACTTTCGTTGTAGGAGTAATATTAGGTGCTGTGACCGCATTGGTATTGTTCTGAGCATTTGATTGCGAAAGAAAATAGGCAATATTGGTACCTCCTGCAGGAAAAAACTGATTATTTAAAAGTGTAAGATCATAGGCAGGTTCTACACCATCATTATTCGTATCACAAACCGAAACGGTGTCTATCAAAAGATTTTTAGTTAAAAAATTCAAAGTAAGAACCGCCACTCTGAAACATCCAGGAACATTAGGATTCTGAATTCTCACATATAAAACCGTATTTGCATTTAACGAATAATTCGTAGAAATACTGTTTTGATTATTCTGTGCATCGGCTAAAGAATTATGAAATGTAAAATTAAAATTCGCAGGATTCTGTGAGGTTACATTAGGTTTAAAATCATTTAAGTTAAGCTGAACCGGAGCATTTCCGCAAAAATCCTGAGTATAATTTCTTGAAATCGGATATGTAGAATCAAAATCAAGGATAAAATCATCAGTTAGAGCCAAATTACTATTTCCACAAATATTAAAATTTACATTTGCTGTATAAACTTCGTTTTGAGTAGGACAAACCGTTGTCTGAATTCCTGTTCCTACCGTTTGCCCTGCAGAATTTGTCCAAGTAACTGTTGGCTGAATAATATTCCCATTTGGAGTAAATTTCCAGGATTCCTGCAAAGCCTGCCAATTTCCGGTATTTCTTGAAGCTGGAGAATACCCTACAGTTCCATCATCATTAATAATTCCGATTAATGAATTTTCAAATTTTCTGGTTGCACACGGCGTCAGTTTTTTATCTACAAAAACCTCCACAATATTTGTAGTTTCGTGCAAAACAATCTGTGATGAAGAGCGATCGGTACAACCTGCAACTCTTCCATCATAGAAATTGATTACGAATTTTCTATTCGGAGCTGTTCCTACCGTTGAATAGTAAATTTCCGAACTATCTCCTGCAGAAAAAACCATATCGTGATACACCCCAAAAATCGAATTTTTCGGAAGACCAGGATCAGGATTTTGCCAAATAATATTGGGATAATTGATATTTCCTTGTTGATTCAGATCAAAAGTTACCATTCCGTTTGAACCAATAACAACAGATTCGAAATATTGATTAAAAAAACAAAATTTAAAAGGCAAATCTATTTTAGAAGTAAAAACATCATCAAAGTTGGCATTCAAAGAAGTTCCCTGATTCAAAGGAATTGCAGGATCATACGTTCCCTGTGTAACTTGATAAGTATTTGTTTGTTTTAAAACAGGAAATTCCACATGAAGAGGAATGCATCCGTTTGCGTCAAGATCATTGGTACAAGTAACATGAAAATTTTCGTTACCTGCAGCATCTTTTACTTTAATATCAGTAATAACCTGAGAATAGGAGTAAACGCCTACCAATAGCAGGAAAATGTGTAAATATTTTGTCATTAATTTGGTGAAAAAAGTTAAAAATCAATTAAAATCAAATACAAATATTTTTTTTGCAAAAATAATACTTTTTTATTACAAAATAAATAATCATAAATATTTATTTATAATTTATTAAAAATTATTTAACACAAAAATAAAACATTATCTCATTCTTTATCAATAACTAAAACACACCATCATTTTCGTAATAAATTTACACAAAATATATAATATTTTTGAAATTTTTTAACCTTAAAGAACAAAAAAGTGAAAACTTTTTGTTTCCACTTTTATAATAATGAATATGATAATATTTTTAAAACTAATCTTTATCTGCAAACATTGAATTCGCCAATGAAGTAATTATTGATAAAGCAATACTGAAAATAAATGCCCACCAAAAGCCATCAACTTTCATAGAATCTATAAAATAATCTGCAACTAAAATAATTATTGCATTGATGACCAAAGCAAAAAATCCTAAAGTAATAATCGTCAACGGAAGACCAAAAAGACTCAAAATTGGTTTCAAGATAAGGTTTAAAACTCCTAGAACGATGGCAAAAATAACCGCTCCACCGAAGCCGTCAAAATGAACACCCGGAAGAATTTTTGTAAGTAAAAAAGCGACAATTGCCGTGATAAAAAGTCGGATAAGTATATTCATAGTTTTTAATTTTAATGCATTGATTTTAACAAAAGCTGTTCCAATAATTATTGAGATTATTTAATTTTCATCATGGTGACGAGAGAAGTTGCGACATGACTTTCTGAACTACGATCTTCATTTACTGTATAAATTTCTGTTCTGATCACACTAATTTTACTTCCTCCTTTTACAACATACGCTTTTGAAACTAAAGCATCGCCAATAGCAGGTCGGAGATAATTAACTTTCAATTCAACCGTTACGACATAACAATCTTGTTCATAATGACTTACTGCAGCATAGCCTGAAGAAATATCTACCAAAGAGGCAATCATTGCTCCATTAAACATTCCGGCAGTTCTAGTCATCATTTCCATTTTTGGAATTTTAATGGAGACGAAATCTGTTTCTACTTCTAAAAGTTCGGCTTTATAAAATTTTAAAGTTTCAGAGCGTTTGAAACTGTCGGTCATGAGTTTTCTTTTCTCGTGAGTCATATTGGGTTTTAGGGTTTTAGAGTTGAAATTACTTTTACTTTGCTCTTTTTACTTTTACTTTATTTTAGTTCTTTAAATATTTTGATGTAAAGTTCTTTAAATTAATTTAAAAATTTCTACAAAAATTCTTTTCACTTACCTTTGCAAAATGGAATTAGAAGCTATCTATCAAAAACTGCAGATTCAGGATATGAATCAAATGCAGAAATCTACATACAAAACTACTGAAAACAATACAGATGTTGTATTGCTTTCACCTACAGGATCTGGGAAGACACTTGCTTTTCTTTTTCCGGTTCTAAGAAATTTAAAGAAAGAATCTACAGGAATTCAGGCCTTAATTTTGGTTCCGGCGAGAGAATTGGCATTGCAGATTGAACAGGTTTTCAAATCGATGGGAACAGATTTTAAGGTGACGGTTTGCTACGGTGGTCACGATAAAAAGATTGAAATGAATAATCTCAAGGAAGCTCCTGCTGTACTGATCGGAACACCGGGAAGAGTTGCTTATCACATGAGAAATAAAAATCTCGACGTTAAAACAATTAAAAATCTTGTACTTGATGAATTTGATAAAGCATTAGAATTTGGTTTTCATGATGATATGGAATACATTATCGAAAATATGTACAATCTTTATCAAAGAATTCTTACTTCCGCAACTTCCATGAACGAAATTCCAAAGTTTACTGGATTAAAAAACGAAAAACTCGTTGATTTCTTAAAACTAGAACACAAGCCTGATATTCAGCTGAGAAAAGTAATGACGCTTTCTGAGGAAAAACTTGATACTTTATTTCATCTTATTTGTAAAATCGGGAATAAAAGAACGCTGATTTTCTGTAATCACAGAGAAACTGTTGACCGTATTGCTGATTTGCTTTTAGATAAAGGAATTGCCAGAGAAACTTTCCACGGCGGGATGGAACAGGATGAACGAGAACGTGCTTTGCTGAAATTCAGAAATGATACAGCGAGAGTTTTAATTACTACAGATTTAGCGGCAAGAGGTTTAGACGTTCCGGAAGTAGAATCTATTGTGCATTATCAGTTGCCGACAACAGAAGATGCTTTCATTCACAGAAACGGTCGTACTGCAAGAATGAATGCGAAAGGTTTCGCCTATATTGTGATGACAGAAGATGAAAAATTTCCTTTCATTAAAAAAGATACACCTGAAGAATCTGTTAAAGAATTTTCAAAAGTTCCTGCCAATCCGCCATTTCAAACGATTTACATCAGTGCCGGAAAAAAAGATAAAGTGAATAAAGTAGATATCGTTGGATATTTAATCAAGAAAGGTGAACTGCAAAAAGAAGATTTAGGTCTTATTGAAGTAAAAGATACGACGTCTTATGTTGCCGTTTCAAGATCTAAAGTAAGAGAATTACTTAAAAAATTAAGCACTGAAAAACTAAAAGGTAAAAAGGTAAAAATGGAGGTAGCTTATTAGATTAAGACTGAGGTTTAGTTTGACAGAATGTTTCGCTAAACCTCATCCTTATCCTAAATCTATTTTAAAGCCGATGTTTTTGTTGGCAAAGTGTAGACAGATTTTGAGGCAGTAATAAAAAGAATGTTATTTTTTTCGCCACCAAAAGTCACATTTCCAGTCCAATCTTCCGGGATTTTGATGTGATGAATTTTTTCACCTTTAGAATTGAAAACCGTTACTCCATCTCCTGTTAAATAGAGATTTTCTTCTTGGTCCAAAGTCATTCCGTCTGAACCCATTTCACAGAATAATTTTTTCTCAGACAATTTTCCTTCGCCTAAAATATCATAAACATAGGTTTTTCCGGCATCAATATCTGAAACATATAATTTTTTATACTTTGTACTTCCGATAATTCCATTCGGTTGAACAAAAGTTTCAAGCTTTGAGATTTTTCCGTTTTTATTTCGATAATACAGATTTTTTTCAGGAATTTCTACTTTAAAATCTTCCCAGTAATCTCTTTTATATAAAGGATCAGTAAAATAAATTCCCCCATTTTTGTCTAACCATAAATCGTTTGGTCCATTTAGTCTTTTTCCTTCAAAACCTTTAGACAAAACTTCGATTGATTTATCTTTTGAGATTTTCCAAATTTCTCCTTTATTATCCGAACAGGTAATTAAATTGTCTTGTTTGTCAAAATAAGTTCCGTTTGCACGACCTGTTTTATCTAAAAAAACTGAAATTTTGTCTGTTTTCCAGTCCCAAACATAAATTTTATCGTTCGGCTGATCGGTAAAATAAACATTTCCTGATTGATCTGTTGCAGGACCTTCTGTAAATTTAAATTTATCTGAAACTAATTTCGGTTCTGTATTTTCATAAAACATAGTAGTATAATTTGTTGATTTGCAACTCTGTAATGCTAAAACCAAACCAACTAAACCCAGACTCCATATATTTTTCATTCTTCTAAAATTTAAAGTTTACAATTTACGATTTGCTGTGTAGTTTAAAAAATATTTATCTTTGAATTTTCAGGATTTAAAATGAAGACAAATTTACCCGACAAACTGTATTATTCAATTGGCGAAGTTGCAAAAGCTTTCGACGTAAACGCTTCATTGATACGATATTGGGAACAAGAATTCCCGATTATCAAGCCTAAAAAAAACAAAAAAGGAAACCGCTATTTTACTCCTGAAGATATTAAGAACCTGAAAATCATTTATCATTTGGTAAAAGAAAAAGGGTATACCCTTGACGGAGCGAGAATTGCGTTGACCACCAACTCAAAAATTTCGGAAACTGTTACTTTAATCGACCGATTAGAATTTGTAAAAGCTGAATTATTAAAACTGAAAGAATCTTTAGTAGAAAAGGATTCTGAATAAAATACATTTTAAAATGTTTAAATTTAAAAGCATGAAACAAAGCATGATTATGGCCGGAATCGCATTGATCATGATTATTTTGGGCGTAGTTTTTAAGATTAATACATTCTTATTGAGTGCAGTAATCGGAATCTTTTTAGGTTCAATTGTACAAATTTTCACTAACAGAAAAAGTACATCTTAATTTTTTTTATTTTTTCTATTAAATTAATTTCTGAGCCGTTATGTAATTGACGATTAAGTTCTTTTATCTGAAAATCATTTAGATCACCATTTATCCCAATACCAAGCTGAGACTGCAACAATCTAATAAACAGATATTTAATTGTTATTTTTTTTTCATTTTATTAAGTAGTGAATTAAATTAATTCATATCTTTATTGTATGATGATTTTGAGAAATTAAAATTATTTCAAAAACATAAAATACAAATGATGAAAAAAAATTACTATCAAAAGATAGCAGTTTTGGGAATACTGTTTCTTGCACTCAGTATCTTTCAAAATTATACAGAAAAAGGCGACGAAAAATTTCCCGAACTTACTTTTATCTCCGAAGATTTACCAACTGAATCCCTGTCTGAGTTCGATCCGAATGATTTAGACGAAAACCAATGGCAAAAGCTCGGCTTTTCTGAAAAGCAAACGGTAACGATTTTAAAATATAAGAAAATTGTCGGTGGAAAATTTCTTTCCAAAGAGCAATTCAAAAAATGTTATGCGGTTTCTGAGGAAAAATTCGCTCAACTTCAAACATTAATCTTACTTCCTGAAACCAATTCTGAAGCAAAAGGAAATTCTGGATTTAAAAATTATGAAAAGAAAACTTTAAACATCACAAGAAAATTTAATCCGGATAAGCTTTCACAATCTGATTGGGAAAATATGGGATTTTCTGAGAAACAATCTGCCGCCATTTTGAAATACAAAAGTTATCTCGGTGGAAGTTTTGTGAGCAAAGAAAAGTTTAAAGAGTGCTTTATTATCAATGAAGAAAACTATGCGAAACTTGAACCCTATCTTATTTTACCTGCAAAAACTCCTGCCAATTTTGATGCTTATGCAGGAAAATCAAAATCTTTTAAATTTAAAACTCCACAAACTTCTTTTGATCCGAATACCCTGGATGTGAACGGTTGGATGGCTTTGGGATTTTCTGAAAAACAGGCGACTGTGATTGTAAATTACCGTGATAGAAATTTGAAAGGAAGCTTTAAAACTTTAGATGATATTAAAAATTGCTTTGTCATTTCAGCAGAAAAGTTTGAAGAATTAAAACCTTACATCAAACTCAATGCTTCCACAATGGCAAAAAATTCTAATGATAAGAAGCCCGAGTTTAAACAGGAAAAAACAGATTTCTCAAAAACAGATATGAATTCTGTTACATTCAAACAGCTATTAGAATTTGGCTTGGACGAAAAAAGTGCAGGTTCAATGATTGGTTTCAGAAAAAAACTGGGCGGATTTATGACGAAAAATCAGATTCTCGAAACCTACAATATTGACAAAGAATTGGTTCAGAAATTATTAAGTATTGCTCCACTCGACAATTCGAACGTTGAACGACACACTTTGGTAGACGCTCCCGAAGAATGGCTGAAAAATCATCCTTATTTTAAATATTCTGCTGATAAAATTATTTATTACAGAATCAGTAATCCCGATGATAAGAAAATTTGGAAATTTTTGAAAACCAAGCCCGAGTATGAAGCGAGAATGAGACTTTATTTGAAGTAATGATTAAAATTTAATGATTAAATTATCATATTTTTTGTCATTCCGACGGAATCCCAACTGTAAAAATCCAATAAATAAACTAAATTCCTTCGAAATGACAAATGGTATATTAATCAATTGATTATGAATTCAAATGAATTATAAATTCAGGAGATAATGAGATTATTCCTTCGCTTAAACTTTCCGGATGTGTGGTGAAGCCTTTTAACTTTGAAGTTTTTCCTTTTAAAACTAAATCCATTAATTGTTTATCGGAAAGCTTTTTGCCAAAAATATCAAATGAAACTTTAAATCCGCAGTTTTTAAAATCGGAACATCCGACTGCGGTTTTTCCTTTCATCAGATGGTATGCTTTGCATTTCGGACATTTTGTTTCTTCCCAGGACTGCAGCTCTTTTTTTACGGCAGGTTCACGTTTTTTCTTTTCTTTAACCTCTTCTTTTTCTTCATGCAAGGTGAAGACTTTCGCTTTTCCGTCGACGACTTTTTTGGTGAGTTCTCTGATCATTTGAATCAATTCATCTTTGAACTGATTGGCTTCATATTCACCACTCTCTATTTTACGAAGCTTCAATTCCCACTCCCCTGTCAATTCAGGGCTTTTCAATAATTCATCTTCAATCGTATCGATTAGCTGAATTCCTGTTGAAGTCGCAACTAAGTTTTTCTTTTTCCTTTCAATATATTTTCTTTTGAAAAGCGTTTCAATAATATTAGCACGGGTTGAAGGTCTACCAATTCCGTTGTTCTTCAACATTTCACGAAGTTCTTCATCGTCGACCTGCTTTCCGGCAGTTTCCATAGCTCGAAGTAAAGTTGCTTCGGTATAAGCTTTTGGTGGAGAAGTTTTTCCCTGATGAATCATTGGTTCGTGCGGTCCGGTTTCTCCAACTTTAAATTCAGGAATAGTCTGTTCTTCTTCCTTATCTTTTTCTTTATCGGTCGGTTCTTCTTTGGCATCTTTTGCATAAACAGCTCTCCAGCCCGGCTCGAGAATCTGTCTTCCACTTGTTTTAAACGGAATTGTTCCCACCTGAGCTTCCACCAAAGTGTTAGAAATTTTACATTCAGGATAAAAAACAGCGATAAAACGCTTCGCAATTAAATCATAAATCAGTTTTTCTTCTCTGCTTAAATTTTGTGTCGGCGGAATTTCGGTCGGAATAATTGCGTGGTGATCCGTCACTTTTGCATCATCAAAAACTGCTTTCGATTTTGGAATTGGCTGTTCCAGCAAAGGCGAAATTAAATCTTTATAAATGACCATGCTTTGAAGAATTCCGCCGATTTTAGGATATAAACTTTCGGATAGATACGTCGTATCGACACGCGGATAGGTCACGTGCTTTTTCTCGTAAAGACTCTGAATATATTTTAAAGTGCTGTCTGCAGAATACCCGAATTTTTTGTTGGCTTCAACCTGAAGTCCGGTCAAATCAAACAGTCTCGGATTTTTTTCTTTTCCTTCTTTAATTTCAAATGAAATAATCTCAAAAGGATTCACTTTCAGATATTCCAAACCTTTTTCGGCTCGGTCTAAAGTTTTTAAACGGTCGATTGCAGCATTGAAAATAACGTCACGGTATTTAGTTTTCAGTTCCCAATATTCTTCGGTGGAGAATGCATCAATTTCTTTCTGACGCTGAACCAGCATCGCCAAAGTAGGAGTCTGCACTCTTCCAATGGACAAAACGGCTTTGTTTCCGCCAAATCTTTTTGTAAAAAGCCTTGTGGCATTGATTCCCAACAACCAATCTCCTATCGCTCTTGCATTTCCTGCGAGGTAAAGATTTTTGTAATCTTCAGCAGGTTTCAATTTCTGAAAACCTTCTTTAATGGCTTCTTCCGTCAATGATGAAATCCACAAACGCTGTACGGGTTTGTCGCATTTTGCTTTCTGCAAAACCCATCGCTGAATGAGTTCTCCCTCCTGCCCGGCATCCCCGCAATTGATGACCTCATCACATTCGGCGACCAATCTTTCTATAACTTTAAACTGATTTTCAACCCCTTGATTCGGAATTAATTTTATTCCGAAATTAGTGGGAATAATCGGCAGCAAAAACAAATTCCAAGATTTGTATTGAGGACCGTAATCATGAGGTTCTTTAAGGGTGCAAAGATGTCCGAAAGTCCATGTCACGCAGTAGCCGTTTCCTTCCATATAGCCCTGTTTAGGCATGGTTGCGCCCAATACTTTGGCAATATCTCTGGCAACGCTGGGTTTTTCGGCAATACAAAGTTTCATGAATATTCGGAATTATTGAGAGGGGTGCAAAAGTCGGGATTTTTTTTGGAATCATCCAAATTTAGTTCATATTAAAACCTCTGCTATTTAGTTTTAAAAATAATACTAATGACTGATTATTTCATTTCATCATATTATCATCAAACTATAGATTAAGACACTTGGTAATAAAAACGGTTTTTGTAATTTGCCTAATGTATTAAAGCAAATAACAATAAATAAATTTACTACTCTATATTTCCAAAATATTGAATCGCCCCTACTTCTGATACCTGCATCGGTTCTTTATTTGAATCAGCTTCATCCTTCTGAGAATTCTCCAAAAAAGAATGACTGTACAAAGCATAAGAAGGTTGCTCAGCCAAATCATTTTTCAGCATTTGATGAGCTTCTACAATGGGTTTCCCGTATAGTTTTTTGAAACTTCCGATGTTGTATTGCGTAAATTTTCCGTAGTGGACGATAAATTTTAATGATAATTCGATGGTGGTATTCAACATTTCGCTCAGTTCCAGAATTTTCATATTGAAAGCATTTCTCATATTTCGAAGCATCTTAGAAACTTTTTGGTAGGAAGGCTTTTGGTCGTATTTATAGAACAAAATCGCATCGCCCTCAATTTCAGAAATATCAAAATACTGATTGTTTACGTCAATCAAAATAGAAAGTAGTTGTCTTACAATATATTCTCCGGTATAAAGTTTTGTATTGAACACAAATTCAGTGAATCCACTGAAATCGGGAATCAGAATAATCCCGTTTTGAATGCTTGTATTCTTCATAATTTCCATGGCTTAAAACCTTTGCTGAAAGAGACGAAGATGGGAGGCTTTTACTTTACGGGACTTTGAAAAATCATATACATTTTTTTAAACCGGAACATCATATGAAATTGTTGTAGCATTAAATTTCAATCATCAACTCTTTCTCATAGCCATTATACTTTTCTGTAATATAGCCATGCGGATTGCAGATAATTTCTGTTTCACCAATTTTATATCTTGCTGGCGTGTGAATGTGTCCGTGAACCCAATACAATGGTTGATGTTCTTCAATAAAATCTTCAAGATTGGAAGCATATGCCGAAGTGACCGGATCATTTTTAAAATCTTCAGGAACAGATTGCAGACTTGGTGCATGATGTGTAACCACAATATTTTTCATTCCTTTTGACTTTTCCAGACTTTCTTTCAGCCAATGTCTTGAAAATTGATTAATTTTAAAGGTATCAATAGATCTCATTTTAGAATAAGAAGGATCTCTTCTGATTAATTTATAGTCATTCATCTGAGTCTGGCAAAGACTTCCATAAGCCATCGGACTTCCAAAAATCGAAAAATCTGTCCACAAAGTTGCTCCGTGAAATCTTACATCTTCAATATCTACAAAAGAATCTTCCAGAACAAATACATTGGAATTTTTTGCAGCTTCTTTTATTTTATTTAAAGTTTTCGGATAAGAACCTTTGTAATATTCATGATTTCCAAGAACGTAAATGATGGGCTTGCCTGGAATTTGAGTTTTGATCCACTCAATTCCTTTCGTTCCTAAATTAACGTCACCTGCTAAAACCACAACATCTGCATTATCAAAAGATAATTCAGTGGAGCCGAATTCCTGATGCAAATCGCTGATGATTTGAATTTTCATGTTTTAAAAATAGTTTAATTTAAATAAAAAATGAATATTAATTTAATTTAAAAAATAAAACTCTAAAAATCAAAAGCTTAAATATGAATCATTAAAAAGTCTACTAAAAAAGTAGACTAATAAAAATATATGTTTTATATTTGCACTCGTAATCAGTTTGGAAATGAAAATGAAAACAAATTTCAGATACAATACAATGAAAATGATCAACATCAATGATATGATGATGCAATGCTGTATGCCTTTATATGTGAATTTTAGTGGATGACCTTACTTTTTATTATGACATATTTTTAAAGGCTTTACCACGTTGTAGAGCCTTTTTTATTTGCAAAAACCGATAAACAAAAAATAACATGAGTACTTTTAATTTAAAAAACAAATGGCTCGTTCCTGTAGCATTTGCCAATATTTATATCATTTGGGGAATCACTTTCCTCGCCATATCATTCGGATTGACCGGATTTCCGCCTTTTATTCTTTCAGGATTAAGATTTTTCGCTGCAGGAATTTTATTGATCGGCTATTTATTAGCAAAAGGCGAAAAAGCCAATTCATTAAAAAACTGGTGGAAAAATGCAGTCACCGGAATTCTGATTCTGACGGGCGGAACAGGGCTTGTCGCCTGGGGCGAACAATATGTTACGGCTTCTGAAGCTGCCATCACGATTGCAACAGGTCCTTTCTGGTTCATTGCAATCGATAAAAAAAACTGGAGCTATTATTTTTCAGATAAATTTATTCCGATTGGCTTATTGTTGGGATTTGCCGGACTGATTTTATTCTTAAACGGAAGCGTCAACTCGCACACCGAAAATGTAAGCTCTTCGCTTCGGATTACTGCATTTATCGTTTTAGCATTAAGTTCGGTTGCCTGGGTTTTGGGATCTTTGTATTCAAAGAAAAATCCTGCGGATCATTCGACCTTTATGAATATTTCGCAGCAGTTGATTGTGGCAGGTTTAGCTTCATTTGCTGTAGCCTTCTTCAGAAGTGAATGGACAGGATTTTCAGTGGCGACAATTCCAATTTCGGCGTGGTTGGGTTTATTATTTCTGATTTTCTTCGGATCAATTATCGCCTATATTTCTTACATCTGGCTTTTATCGGTAAAACCTGCAGCCATCGTAAGTACGCATACTTATATCAACCCAATCGTAACCGTTATTGCAGGATTTATCATTGCCAATCAAACAATTAACGGAAATCAACTGTACGGATTAGCCATCATCTTAATCGGAGTTTTATTAACCAATGTAACCAAATATTTTAAACTTTCAAAACGTTCAAAAGCAAAAATAAGAAGAGTTGCAAGACATTTCGGAAGAATCAGCAGACCTTATCAACCCATGTAATTTTAAAAAATATAATGATAGAAATTAAAAATATATCAAAGACTTTTCATCAGAAAAAACAGTCTTTTAAAGCTTTAGATAATATAAATCTCAGTATTGAAAAAGGTAATATCGTAGGAATCATCGGATTTTCGGGAGCCGGAAAAAGTACTTTGATAAGAACCGTTAATCTTCTGGAAAGACCGGATAACGGACAAATCATTATCAACGGAACCGATTTCACAAAATTAAAATCAAAACAATTGGCGAAAGAGCGTAAAAAAATCGGGATGATTTTCCAGCATTTCAATTTGCTATCGTCGAGAACGGTTTTTGAAAACATTGCACTTCCACTGGAACTGGATAATTTAAGTAAAGAAAAAATCCGTGATAAAGTAAATGAACTTTTGAAAATCGTAGGACTGGAAGATAAAGCAAGCGATTATCCGAAAAGCTTATCAGGCGGACAAAAACAAAGGGTTGCCATTGCCAGAGCTTTAGCCAACGATCCTTATCTCTTGCTCTGCGACGAAGCGACAAGTGCGTTGGATCCGGCAACCACGCAGTCTATTTTGCAGTTGCTGAGAGACATCAACCATCGTTTGGGAATCACGATTTTACTGATCACCCACGAAATGGAAGTCATCAAAGCGATCTGCAACCACGTTGCCGTCATCGACAAAGGACAATTAGTAACAAAAGGAACTTTGAGCGAAATTATTTCGAACAAAGACAATCCTATCATCAAACAATTTTTAAATTCAGGTGTTATGACTATACCGCAAGAACTCAACAAAAAACTACAGAAAGAGCCGCAAGCCGGACTTTTTCCGCTGGTTGAAATCGAATTAAACGAAAAAATAAGCGTTGAAGAACTGCTTTCAATCATTTACGATCAATATAAAATTCCATACAAACTTCTGAAAGCTGATGTGGAATATTTGGGAGATTCCAATTTTGGAAAACTTCTTCTACACTTGAAAGGTGAACGTGAAGAAAATCAGAAAGCCATCTATTACTTTAATCAGAATAACATTCAAAATACTTTAAAAGGATATGCTTAGTGATACTGTACTTTCACTTCTTTCAAAAGGAGTCTGGGAAACCGTTTACATGACTTTTGTATCAGGATTTTTCGGTTTCGTGCTTGGTCTTCCTATTGGAATTCTACTTTTTATTACAAGAAAAGGACAGCTTTTAGAGAATACTATTTACAATAGAATTCTGTCGGTTTTGGTTAATATTTTCAGATCGATTCCTTTTATTATTCTGATTGTCTGGATGATTCCCTTTACAAGATCTCTGGTAGGAACTTCCATCGGAATGAATGCAGCATTGGTTCCTTTAAGTATTGGTGCAGCACCATTTATCGCAAGATTAGTTGAAAACAGTCTTTTGGAAATTCCAAATGGTTTGATCGAAACAGCAAGAGCTTTAGGAGCAACACCGTTTCAGATTATTAAAAAAGTTCTACTGCCTGAAGCTTTGCCTTCATTGATCAATAATGCGACGATTACTTTAATCACTTTGGTCGGATATTCTGCCATGGGTGGAGCGGTCGGAGCAGGTGGATTGGGACAAATCGGGTATCAATACGGATATATCGGTTATGATGCTTTGATTATGAATCTTGTGCTTGGCTTGTTGGTAGCTTTGGTGTTTATCATCCAGTTTTCGGGTGACCGATTGGCGAAGAGGTTTGATCATCGTTGAGTTTAAACAGTTTTATAGTTATACAGTTAATAAAAAAATAATTTACAATGAAAAAAATAAAAATTTTAGGTCTTGCAGCTGGATTTTTGTTATTCGGAGCGTGTAGTTCACCTAAAAAAAATGATCCTAATTTCATTAAAGTCGGGATAACTTCCGGGCCTGAACAGGAGATTGCCGAAACTGCAAAAAAAGTAGCCAAAGAGAAATATAATCTTGAAGTTGAACTCGTTTCATTTAACGATTATGTAGTTCCGAATGAGGCTTTGAACAATGGTGATATTGATGCCAACGCATTTCAGCACGTACCGTATCTTAATGAACAATCGAAACAGCGTGGGTATAAATTAGCTGTAATCGGAAACACTTTCGTCTATCCGATTGTCGCTTATTCAAAAAAGATAAAAAACATTGGTGAACTTCAAAATGGAAGCACGATTGTAATTCCCAATGATCCAACCAACGGCGGTCGTTCTCTTCTTCTTTTACAGAAAAACAGGCTGTTAAAATTAAAAGACGGCATCGGATTATTGCCTAAAGTAACCGACATCGCTGAAAACCCAAAACAGCTGAAAATTCTTGAAATTGAAGCTCCTCAACTTCCGAGAGTTTTAGATGATAAAGAAGTAGTAATTGCCATTATCAACAATAATTTCGCAGCACAAGCCGGATTAGACGCCAACAAAAACGGAATTTTTAAAGAAGATAAAGATTCTCCCTACATGAATGTTGTAGTTTCACGAGAAGACAATAAGAATGATGAAAAAGTGAAGAACTTTTTAAAAGCGTATCAGTCTAAAGAAGTAGAAGACAAAGCCAAAGAAATTTTCAAAGGTGGTGCTGTAAAAGGCTGGAATTGATAGTTTTTGGTTGATAGTTGATAGCTGATAGTGAACTTAAAATCTTCTCCGCTGAAGAGGTAGATTTTGCGCATAAAAAGACAGGCAGGTAAAAGAATTTATGAGTATATAAAACCGTTTCGAGAAAATATCTGTCTCAAAACGGTGTTTTTTGATTTAAAGTCGGTTTCAAATTTTAATTATCACACAATCCTTTGGACGAGGAATTATTTTAATTTAAAATAAACTTTTCAAGCAAAAATCTATAAACCTCAGATTTCTAACATAAAATCTTGACCATCATCATGGTTAAAAATAACATTTCCCTGAAAACTCATTTTCTCAATTTGAGATAATAATTATTTTACCTATTTTTGTAAGCAATCAATAAAAGGTTTTTTATGTTGAAGAAAACTGTACTCTTAAGTTTGTTTACGCTAATATCTGCCTCTGCAATGGCTCAAACCAATACCACTCCTGTTTATTTAGACGAATCTAAACCTGTCGAACAGCGAATTCAGGATGCGATTTCCAGAATGACACTGGAAGAAAAAGTTGCCATGCTTCACGCACAGTCAAAGTTCAGTTCGCCCGGTGTTCCAAGATTAGGAATCCCTGAATTCTGGACAACCGACGGCCCGCATGGAGTTCGCCCTGAAGTAATGTGGGATGAATGGGATCAGGCCGGATGGACGAATGACTCTATTATCGCCTACCCTGCCCTGACTGCTCTATCCGCAACATGGAATAAGAAAATGTCCTGGAACTACGGTAAGGCATTAGGTGAAGAAGCAAGATACAGAAAGAAAGATATCCTTTTAGGACCCGGAGTCAACATCTACAGAACACCTTTGAACGGAAGAAACTTCGAATACATGGGTGAAGATCCGTACCTGACTTCTAAAATGGTCGTCCCGTACATTCAGGGAGTGCAATCCAACGGAGTGGCCACTTCTGTGAAACATTTTGCCTTAAACAATCAGGAAATGTTCCGTCACACGAGCAATGTGATTGTGGATGACAGAACGTTGTATGAAATTTACCTTCCGCCTTTCAAAGCGGCTGTAACTGAGGGAGATTCTTGGACGATTATGGGCGCTTATGATATGTACAAAAATCAGTACGCAAGCCAGAACAAATATCTTTTAAATGACATTCTGAAAGGAGAATGGAAATACAAAGGCGTGGTGGTTTCAGACTGGGGTGCAGTAAACAATACTGAGCAAGCGATTCACAACGGATTAGATGTAGAATTCGGAAGCTGGACCAACGGACTTTCTGCCGGAACAAGAAATGCGTATGACAACTATTATTTAGCAAAACCCTATTTAGATTTAATTAAATCAGGAAAAGTAGGAACTGCAGAGCTTGACGACAAAGTGACTAGACTTTTACGTTTAGCCTATAAAACGACGATGAACACCAAAAAACCATTTGGAAACATCGCGTCTGAAGAACATAAAGCAGTCGCAAAAGAAATCGGTGAAGAAGGAATTGTTTTGTTGAAAAACCAAGGCAACGTGCTTCCTATCGACATCAATAAAGCTAAAAAAATTGCCGTTATTGGTGAGAATGCCATCAAAGTAATGACTGTAGGTGGAGGTTCATCCTCATTAAAAGTAAAATACGAAACTTTACCTTTAGACGGAATTAAAGCGAAGTTTGGGAAAAGTTCTGATGTGCAGTTTGCAAGAGGTTATGTAGGGGATGTCGGTGGAGAATACAACGGTGTAAAATCCGGACAGGATTTGAAAGACAGCCGTTCGCCTGAAGAATTATTGGACGAAGCTGTTGAATTGGCAAAGAAATCAGACTACGTAATTTTTGTAGGTGGTTTAAATAAGTCCGACTTTCAGGATAGCGAAGGAAATGACAGAAAAAGCTACGGACTTCCGTATAATCAAGACAACGTAATTTCAGCTTTAGCAAAAGCAAATAAGAATTTCACCGTAGTTTTAATAAGCGGAAATGCAGTAGCAATGCCGTGGATTAAAGATGTTCCGTCTGTTGTTCAAGGTTGGTATTTGGGTTCTGAAGCAGGGAATTCTATCGCTTCTGTTTTGTCTGGTGATGCCAATCCTTCAGGAAAGCTTCCGTTTACATTTCCTGTAAAACTGGAAGATAATTCAGCTCATACGATGGGTGAATATCCCGGAAATAAAGAAGAGCTAGCTGCCGGAAAAGGAAAAGATCAGAAAAATCCGATCAACATAAAATACAACGAAGGTATCTTCGTGGGTTACCGTTGGCATGATACCAAAAAGATCAAACCATTATTCAGCTTTGGTCATGGTTTAAGCTACACCACTTTTGAGTTCGGAAAAGCAAAAGCAGATAAATCAACGATGAACCAGGATGATAAAATTACTTTCACAGTAACCGTAAAAAACACCGGTAAAAAAGCAGGTGCTGAAGTAGCACAGTTGTATATTACCGATGTAAAATCATCTGTTGAACGCCCTGCAAAGGAGTTGAAAGGTTTTGAAAAAGTATTTTTAAATCCGGGTGAACAAAAAGAAGTAACCTTTACTATCGACAAATCGGCGTTAAGTTATTTTGACGCTCAAAAGCACGACTGGGTTGCAGAACCTGGAGATTTTGAAGCGCAAATCGGAAATTCTTCTGATGCTATTAAAACTAAAGTTAAATTTACCCTACAATAATTTAATCATATTAACAGCAAATCCCCGTTACTTAGTAAGTGTCGGGGATTTTTATTTTAAAATTTGTTTAGCAGAATATATTATTTACGAATAAAACTTAACTCCATCCCTTCAATGGTGTAAGTAAGGGTAGTTTTTGTTACTTTATATTCGCAACATTGGAACTCATCACCAACTTCATTTACACAAAGTTTTCCATCTTCGAGCTTCCATTTTGTCTTTTTAGTACCGTTGTACATTTTAGTAGTTAATACTCCGTTGGCTGCAAATGTTTTTGTTAGTTCATTCTTAACAACTTTTCCATCTATTTTATAGATTTTCCATGTGCCTTCCAGACCAGTTCCTACATTTTTTTCAATTAAATGAATTGGAGTAATTGTGTTTAAAGATTTTTGTCCAAATAAGGCAGCCGTTCCTAAAACTAATCCGGCTCCAACGATTAAATTAACTGTTACTTTTTTCATGGTTCTATTTAAAACTTAAACAGTTGTAAATATATTCTAAAATATTTTAAGGAACAACGAACATCCTAGCCCCGATTGAAACGGCATCCTTTTGTGCAGCAAAGCGGAACAAAAGATATAGTGGAAAGCGGGAAAAGCTCCTAATAAAAACTTTAAATTTTATCAGAAGCTTTCCGTCTTGATTATATTTTGCTGAGATTATTTTACGTCTTATTCTTTTTGCATCAAGGCAAAAGAACCTAGAAAATATTACAAATTCTGATCTTCATGCTGCCCTTCATTAATTTCCTCCACCATTTTCGCGTTAAAGGCAGGAAGATCTTCGGGAGTACGGCTCGTAACCAAACCGTTATCCACTACTACTTCGCTGTCTTCCCATTTTGCGCCTGCATTTTTCAGGTCGATGCTGATCGAGTTTACAGAAGTCAGATTTCTACCTTCAACAGCACCTGCATTGATCAGAATTTGTGGACCGTGACAGATGGCAGCGACTGGTTTATGCTGTTTGAAAAAATCCTGAACAAAAGACAAAGCTTTATCATTCGTTCTTAACTGATCGGGATTGATAACGCCTCCCGGTAGTACCAAGGCATCATATTCTGATGCAGAAACCTCATCTAAGGTTTTATCTACATTATATTCCTGTCCCCAGTCTTTTTCAGCCCATGCTTTGATGGTTCCTGATTTTGGACTGACGATATGAGCCGTCCAACCTTGTTGTTCTAAATGTTCCTTTGGAGATTTTAATTCACTTTCTTCAAATCCGTGTGTTGCTAAAATTGCAATTTTCTTTGACATTATATTTTATTTTTGGTGTTATATGCTAACAACAAAGAAAATATAATGCCGTGGTAGCCCTGTGTGGTACTTAAAAAGTGTTAAAGTATTTGCTAGCTTTCCGGTTTTCAATCTACTCAAAACTTCCAATACTCCAATTCCAATATCCAACAAAAATGATAATCTGTATTATAATAATCCCGCAAAGTTTAAGCAAAAAACTTTTCTTAGAAACCTTATGTCTGAAAATCAGCATTGCCAAAACGGCTCCCACGGTCCCTCCAATAAATGTTAAGGTTAACAAAGAAAACTCTGAAATTCTTCTTTTATGTTGGGTCGCTTTCCATTTATCTAAGGTAAAGATTATAAAAGTGAGAAGATTGATTATTAAAAGTAGGTACAACATTATGGCAAATCTAAAACAAAAATAAATATCAGAAAACAATCAACATTCTCATTTCAACAATATAAAAAGTTTCTACATTTGTTTTTCATAAAAATAAATCAATGACAGTACAGGATTTGGCGGGAAGTTACTCTATTCAGGGAAGTAATCAGGAAGAATCAGATCACATTTCCTATCATGGAATCCTTACTCTTTCTCTTGATGAAAACAACCGCATTATTGCACAATGGATGATTGGTGACCATGAACAAAACGGTACAGGTTTTTATAAAGATCAGATTTTAGTCATTAACTTTCATTATGAAGGTGAAGATCAACATCTTTACAAAGGTGTTGCTGTGTATCGCTGTATCAATGAGAATGTATTGGAAGGTTTCTGGTCTGAGAAGCATGGTGATCCATTATATCTTGGGAGTGAATATTGTACCAGAATTCAGGTTTCTGAATTTTTGAACTGATTTAATCTTTTTAATTAAATTTTACTGATTTCTCCGAATCATACATGGTTTCTTTTTGTCTAACATTTTTCAATTTGCTTAACGCTAAAAGTTTAATGCCATTTTATTTAAGTGATTAAAATAAAATATTCGCCCCTTCGAGTGATTTTCGTAACGAAGTGAATTTATGAAGTTTTATTATATTTATAAAAAAATCGTTCTAAGATTTAGAACTGCTCAGATTTTAAAAATATAAATAATTTCATAGAATCTGAACTTTCTCAATAAACCCGCAAAAAGCATCTAATAATGCATATCAATATGAAAAAAACTTCGCATTTTACAGCACTGATTAATTTTTACCCTACAGATAATAATGGATTGGTGAGTCCTGTATCCACAGGATTTCGGGTTTTATTTCAATTTCCCTATGGACTGCAATCCTATCTTGGGGCACTCAACTTTGAGGAAGAAGAGCTCGTATTTCCCGGGGATTCAGTGTCCATTAATGTTACTTTGATTGATGCCGAGTTGTTTATCAATCAATTGTACAGCGGAATGGATTTTGAGATTAAAGATCAATCAGGAGTTATCGGAAATGGTATTGTAACGGAAACCTTTATCTAAACATATAAAACTCAGATGACTCCTTAAAACAGATATTAAAATATCATCGAGATCCATCCATCACCTTAGAACTGTGTGATAGATTTTTATAAGATTCCACGAATTACGCTGATTTAAGTCTATATTTTAACAATGAAATTCGCTACAGACTTGTCGAAACTATTTTTCTTCGAAAAATAGAAGTAATAACGATTATAACCTTAAATACTTAAACAATTATTAAACTTTTAGCGTCAAGCAAATTGAAATAATGTGATACAGAGAAAAATTTTCTGTTTGAAGCCCGACAAAATTAGGAATCAAAAAAGAAATATTATAAATGATTTTTATAATTATTCAGAAGAATTTTGAATCTCATATTCCTTCTCCAATACCTTTTTAAACTCCTCCTTTGTAAGTCCTCTTTTTGAGGAAAATTTCATATTAACAATATATTCATCAACATAAAATTTGCCTTTCCCATAAATTAGATCAAGAATATCCTGAAGATACAATTGCGTTGCTTCGATTTTATATATTTTATGATCTCTTATATCCAAACTGGTCGTCTGGGTTTCATTCAAATGGAAAAATACTTTTTCCTCAATGCTCAAAGTATAATTTGTGATTTTATCCACGTACGGACTGGCAAATAAAATCATGACGGAAGGAATCAAAATCGCAGCGACAAAATTCCAAAGCGCATGATAGAAAAATCCGTAATAAAAATTTAACCGTACTCTGATATAGCTGATAACAAATGCTCCTGAAAGCTGGCTTAAAACGATAAGGGGTGATAAAAGAAAAAACGTAATACTTTCGTTGAAATAATTTCCCGCATGAACCAAACCAAAAGCGATGCAGAGTGTATAAACAAGATAAGGGAAAACTCTGTTCCACTTTTCACAGCTGATCCTTCCCTTATATATTGAGTTATATCGTAAAACTGATCTGAATATAACTTCTTCAAAAAAAGGAACCAAAATAACAACAAGAATAAAAACCATGTAGATTGTATTTTGTTGATAATCTAAACTTTCGCTTTTCAGTGTAATAAACTTATCGATGATATAATCCAGCGGAAAAACAATGATACACGTAATTAACAATTCAAAAAAAAGAAATTTAAAAAGAATAAGTATCTTTTCTTTTGTTGAGGATTCAATCTGTTGATCGTTCGGTTTTTTCAGAAAATTAAAGAAGTCAAGAAAGACATATTTTGTGCTTAAAGTGGGCATTGTTATTCGTTTTTATTACTTATGATGAGTGTATTAATGTATCGTTTTGTTACAGCATCCCTGCCTAAATTTCTAAATATTAAACAACTTTTGGGAATGTTAAAATAATGATATCATAATTGATTTATAAAATTCTGATAAAAAGCACAATCTAAGTTTTATAATTTTTAATACCACACCATTGTTTAATGGCTTAATTATTGCCAAACTCTTCTCACCACCAAAAATATACAATATGATTACCATACTTAATGATGCACCAGACAACGTAGCGGCATTTAATGCTACAGGAGAAATCAACAGAGAAGATTTTGAAAATCTTGTCATTCCACATGTTAAAAACAAAGTGGCAAAATTCGATGAACTGAATTATATGCTGTATCTGGATACCGACTTGGAGAATGCAGATGTCAAAACCTGGCTCAAAAATTCTCTTTCAGAATTAAATACAATCACTCATTACAATCGGGCTGCGATTGTAAGTAATAATGAAAATGCAAAAACGTTCAGCGATGTAGAAGGTTTTAGTAATTTTAAATTTTTCTCGAAAGACAATGTTTATCATGCTCTCTATTGGTGCAACAACGGCAATGAGCCTGAAAAATAAACAGAATATCAAAAAGAACGCTTAAGGCGTTCTTTTTTGCTAATGGTTTTCTGCGATTCATTGAAATTTATTTCCAATAATTCCAATTGGTGCCATCATAAACAGCTATTGAATTGCTTTGCGTGTCGTAGCACATCATTCCCGGATAAGGATTAATCACCGTGAGATGCGGATTAAAGATATGGGGAAGAACCAATGCTTTATCAGCTGATTCGAAAACCAAAACTCCTTTTGCAGCACTTGATGATGCCCCTACGATCACTCCGTTTCCTTTTTCAGTTCCTGCAAAGGGAATTAAATTGGCATTATTACCTTCATCAGACAAATCTTTCCATACTCCATTTTCATAGAATCTGTTTTTTTTGGTCTGCCTGTCAAATAGAAATGTTCCATTCTGAGGAATACTCGTAGCAGAACCTGAAGTTCCGAAATTAGGGATTTCAAGAACTGCAGGCAAAATCAGACCTTTTGTATTAGCTGTTGTATTATCACTTAACTGATTTGAAGTATTACCATCAAATTCCATGATGGAACCCGTTCCTGAAATCACTGTTTTGCCAATTCCTATCTGAGCATTCAAACTTATGATGAACATTGCAGCCATCAGTATTAAACTCTTCTTCATATTGTATAAATTTAATCGTTACAGCTTCTTTTGATACAGTTCCAGACAGAACCATTGTATAGTTTAACACACTGAGATGCTATATCATAGATTATCATTCCTTTTTTCGGCTGAGGAACTGCTGAAGAGCTGGAAACCCTTGTGATCACCATTCCCTTATCTGAAGAGTTGAGTGCTAAAAAACCGTTGGGAATTCCACCTTCTGGTGTAGTAGGTCCTACAGGCCAGTTTTTAAATCTTTCCGACAACGTAGAAATTCCCAGATTGGTGTAAGAAGTGGTTGTGCCTGTTGCTCCCGGTTTATAACAATAATCTACCGATATATTGATCGATGCAATATTGCTTGATAATCCTGCATTATCCTTAATGGTATATTGCGCCACAGATGCTGTACCGAAGAAATTCTGTGCAGGAGTAAACGTTAAGATTCCGGCATTATCGACATTCCAGGTTCCCTGATTATTTACGGTAAATCCTTTGGTGTTGCTTCCTGAAGTCGAAATATTAGATGCTCCTGCGGGTATAATCAAATTTATGCTTGAAGGAATAAGAACTCCGCCATCGGAGTCGCTATCGTTTGCTATGAGATTAACTATTTTAGATACATTTTTAGGAACCGAAAAGGTATCGTTTCCTACTACAGGTGGTCGGTTGATTCCAAAGTTATTTCCTTGTGAAGAGCCATTGGTGAGCACAGCAGGAATACTGTTGCTTGTATTTCCCAAACTGTTTCCAACTACAGAAAACCCCTGAGGTACCACCAATTCAACCGTGAAAGGTCCCGGATATGTATTGGTATTAATATTATCAAAGAAATAAAACCCACTGGAATTTGTCGTTGCAGTTCGGAAGGATACTCCATTATTAAGCAGTCTTACCGTAGCGCCTGAATAAAAATTACCATTTGGAACTCCTGCATCATTGTCATTATAAACACTTCCTGATACACTTGCCGCAAAAGTGATTGATTCCTCATTATAAGCACCGATAAATGCAAGATCTGAAGAACCTGAGAATGTCTGAATTAATTTCACAGCCTGCATATAGTTGCTACTGGTGATTCCAAATTCAGACCAGTCAGCCGCCAAAACTCGTACAGCACGCACGCAGCTTCCAGTTCCGGAAGTACCTGAAACTCCTGCATTATAGGTAGGCGGATTAGTATTAGCATTATAAAATTTCCAACAGGCATTCCCGATTACCGGTACGCTGTTAAAAGTAACTGAATAAGTAGTTCCTATCGTATTCCCCAGTTCATTAACGAAGTAAAAAACATCAGGGTTACCCGAAGGCTCACCCATCTGAGTAAAGATAAGATCCGGAATACCGTCACCAATTGAAGAAGGTACAATTCCCATGGTATTAAGGCTTATACTTGAGCCTGGAGGAATATTAAACATTGCCGTTCCTAACCCCAATCCCTGAATACCATCAGACAAATACTCCACAAAGTTGTTGTGTACAGGAACCGGAGACACATTCCCATTACCACCATACATTTGCCCAACTCCTACGTATGTACTACCATTTGGAGCGGGAACGTTATAAATCGGTAATGATATAAATGTTCCTGCAGTATAGGATACTCCATGCGATGTTAACACAGCATTATTTACCCCCGTACTGTATGTTTTGGGCTGATAAATATTTCCTGCACCATCAGCATCCCATGTGAAAGCCAAAAGATTATGATTGTTGTTGGGTTGAACTGTTGTGCTGCTATCCCAAAAGCCGGAGAAATCGGAATAAATTCTCGAGACATGATGCTGAGCAAAAACACCACAGGAAATGCTCAATCCTGTCAGAATTAAGAAGTACTTTATCATCAAATTTTCAGTTTTCTAAGGATTGCTAAAATAGGGATCCAGATTTTTTTTTGAAATTAAATTATGTTAAATTTATAAATACATGACTATTGTCATACTTCGTCAATTTTAATATATAATTCATTAAATTATGATAAAAATATTAAAATCATCAACTTTATAAAAAGCCCTCAAAGCCTTATACCACATCTTTTAAATAAAATTATTTTAGATAAAATAATTAGTTGTTATTGTGAATTATTTATTATACTCATAAATATTCAAGAAGAAAAATAATCTTGCTTTACTATGTATCCAGATAAATGATTCTAAAAGATTTTTAAATCTATTTGTAAAAAAATTCTATGGATTTATAACTTTTGATTTCTTTCCTCTTCATGTTATAATCAAAGTTTTTTTCGTAGTTTAGATATTCAAACTAAATTACAATTTGTAAAAACCATGAAGAAAATATTATTCTTATCAGCTATTTTCGCAACTCTGCCTTTATTCTCTCAAGCCAATGAAAATACAAATCATTTTAAAATGATAAGAGATGCAGTTGGTGATCTTAATAAAGACGGGCTGCAGGATAAAGTTCTTCTTTCTATGAATACCAAAGACGCTACACAACCTTTAAAACTACAGATCTTCTTTTTAGGACCGGATAGAAAATTTAAATCTGCATTCAGTTCTACAGAAGTTTTCGACCCGCAATATCCCGAAGGAAAATATGGTGGAAATCAGGTTCCCGATATACGCATTGAAAACAATAATCTGATCATTTATAAAGAAATTGGTGATGTAAAAAATGAGCAAACTTTCCGTTTTAATAAAGGGAAATTTGAACTGATTGCTGTTTCAAAAATATATTGGGATGGTAAAGAGACTACGGTTGACACAAAAATTGATCTTCTTGCCGGAACTTTCACCGAGATTACCCAGATTTTAGGCTCTAAAAAAGCAAAGAAAAACCTGAAGAAAATTACCGTTAATACTTTACCGACTCTTGACAATATAAAGTCTTATCATGATGAATTTAATTGATCCATCGTTTGTAATATTTACCCAAAATAAAAAACCCTCAAAGTTTAAAATATAAAAACTTTGAGGGTTTCCAATTAAAAGATTAAGATTTTTTATATAGAGGATTTTGGAACTAAACTTTTTGTCTAAATACTTTTACTATATTATCCTGATAAATCGTTAATTGATGTTTTTTAGGATCAAAGATTATTTTTATCTTATCATATTCAAAAGTTGTTTTATTTTTAAATGTTAAGGGAATATAGGTCTGTCTCGATTCTGCGCCTTGAAAAACAAGATTATTACCATCAGAAGAAACAGTAGCCGACTCTTTTTTATCTTCAGTAAAATAAGTTCCCTTAATATCAGCAAATTCTTTCACGGAAAGCTCCGGTGTTTTATTGAAGTCCGGAAGTTCAGGTTGAATTTGGTAAGCATACTTTGTCAATACAAACATGATTTTATCCATATCAATATTAACAGCGTTGGTAAACTGTACCACGCCAAGTTCTTCTTTAGGAAAATACCAATAATCCGAAAAATAATTCTCTACTCTTCCTCCATGTTCATAAACTAAATTTTTCCCCATAGGAAATCTGAAAATTCCCATCCCGTACTCACCTTCCTCCATAGGAAGCATTATTTTAAGACTTTCGGCACTCATCAGTTTATTATTAAATAAGGCATAAAGAAATTTATTTAAATCTGTAGGTGTAGAAGCAATCCCTCCACTTGCAGGATGATTGGAAAAATTGGTTACTGCATTTCTCACGTAACGATTTTGAATATTGTAAGAGATGGCTTCATTCTTTTTACTGTCAACTTCAAACGAATAATAGGTGTTTTTTAACCGAAGCGGTGTACAGATTTTTTCATTAAGAATTTCAGCATAAGATTTTTGATATAGTTTTTCAAGAATAAAACCAAGCAAAGCATAATTGGTATTGCTGTATTCATACTCTGCACCCGGCTCAAAGTTGCTTTTTTTATTGATGAAAAAATCCATAAACTCTTTTTGAGTATGAAATTTTCTTTCCCATTCATCTTCACCTTCAATTTCTGTAAAATTAAAAATTCCGGTACGTTGGTTAAGAAGCTGTCTTATTGTAATTTTTTCAGCATTCTTCACTTGAGGAAAATAAGCGGAAAGCCTGTCTTCTAATTTTAACTTCTGTTCTTCAACTGCCTTTAATACCAATACTCCTGTGAAAGTCTTTGTAATAGAACCAATACGAAATTTTGTATCTGTATTGTTCATTAATTTGGCATCTACATCGGCATAACCAAACGCTTTGGTATAAATAATACTGTCTTTATATGAAACAGCAACACTGCCCATCATCTTATTATTACTGAATAAATGATCAAAATAAGTGTCGATTTTTTTCTGCGCTGAAAGCTGAGTACTGATAACAGTTGCCGACAAAACAATAATGGCTGAAGACTGCTTTAAAACTGAAAATGTACTGGTAATAATATTCATTATGCTTTTGTAAATTTTAAATAAATAAAATTGAGCAGCAAATATAATACTTAATTCTCAATAAAGTGAAGTTTTAAAATTAACTTTTATTGATACTAATTTGCTTTTGTCAGATTACGATAATACTATAAATTACAGTCTTCTTATTGGCTAAATCTATTATCAATAGCGGAAATACTAATATTTTTCTTAAAAAATAGACTTTTGAAATACATAAGCATCCGAATGTATAAAAATCAAAAAAACCTCAGCTTTATTATAACTAAGGTTTTGAGTATATTGAATAAGTTTTCCTGAAATAGCGCTTATGATTCAGAAAAAAACTTCTCCGGAGTAATTGGTAAATCTCTGAAACGTTTTCCTGTTGCATTGAAAACAGCATTGGCAATCGCAGGAGCAACACCGATAATTCCCACTTCACCTAAACCTTTTGCGCCACTCGGATTGATATTTGGGTCAGGCTTATTAATGAATGCCACCTCAATCATTGGAGCATCTGCATTCACCGGAAAATGGTAACCTGCCAAATCATTTCCTACCAAACTTCCCAATTTCCCGTCAATCATTTGTTTTTCCATTAGAGCCATACCGATACCGCCAACTGCAGCACCCGTAATCTGATTGGTTGCAGGCTTCGGATTGATAACTTTTCCACCATCAACGACGGCAACCATTTTTTCAACAACTATTTTTCCTGTTTTAGAATTAACTCTTACTTTACAGAAATGCGCTGCCGAAGAGCAGAATGAGTATTTTGACCTTTCATCTCCCGGACCGGAGCTCGCTTCTACTTCCAAAAGCGTAAGATTATTTCCTTCCCATATTTTTTGATACGGAACAAAATGCTGCCCTGCTTTGTTCAGTGAAACTCCGGTATCAGAAAGAAGAAGATCCTTGGCTGTCGAATTTTTATATGCTGAATCGAATTTTGTAATGTATTCTGTCAATTTCAGCTTTAAAACATCAATCACCGCAACCACAGCTCCACTGATGGAAGACATTCCAGTACTTCCACCCTGACTTCCTGCAGGAGGCAAATCCGAATTTCCAAGCTGTATTTTAATTTTAGATTTTGATATTCCTGTCGCATCGTGCAAAATATTCAACATTCCTGTTCCTGTTCCCGTTCCGATGTCTGTCATTGCTGTCTGTAGAATAATATTTCCTTCTTTATCCATCACAATTCCTGCACTGGCTTTATTTCTTCCCGCATTCCACATTCCGACTGCCATTCCATAGCCTATTTTCCAGTCACCTTCTGTTTGTGAATTTGGAACTGATTTTCTTTGATTCCAGCCAATCATTTCAGCCCCTTTTTGGACAGCTTCTTTTAAATAATTGGTTGACCAAGGCAAGCCTGTATCTGGATTTTTATCTAAAGCTAAATTCTTATACCTAAGTTCAACCGGATCCATTTTAAGCTGATAACTCAACTCATCCATCGCTGATTCCACAGCAAAATCTCCTGTACAATCTCCCGGACCACGCATCCATGTCGGCGCACTGAGATTAAGCGGAACGACAGCGTTTTCTGTTTTCAAATTATCAAACTGATAGATCAATCTTGTAACGCGGGTAATTCCGTCACTGAAAGGATCATAAATAGCACATCCGTTTTTTGCCTGATGATGAATTCCTAAGATTTTTCCAGTAGAATCTGCTCCTAACTTAATTTTCTGCCATGAAGCAGGTCTGTAACCTACAGAATGAAACATTTGAGGACGGGTAAGCATTAATTTCACAGGTCGGTTAACCTGTTTAGCTCCTAAAACAGCTGCCAAAACATGAGGCCATACTTTTAAACCTGAACCAAAACCACCACCCACAAATTCACTGAAAACCTGAATATTGTCTGTCGGTAAATTAAATAATCCTGAAATCGTTTTCTGAACACCATTCACTCCCTGATTCTTGTCGTACAATTTTAGTTTGTTTCCATCCCATTGCGCAATTGTTGCATGCATTTCCATAGGATTGTGAACTTCTTCCGCAATATTGTATTCCTGCTCTACTGAAAAAGGAAGATTTTTCCAAGCATCTATATTTCCTCTTTCTTTTCCGGCAGGTTTTAATTCTGTATTAATTCTTGCTTTATTAAAATCAACTTCGAAAGGAGCTTTTTCATAATCTGCTTTTACCAAAGAGGCAGCATACGTCGCTTCCTCAAAAGTATTGGCAATCACCAAGGCAATCGGTTGACCTTTAAAATAAATCGTGTCGGTATGAAAAACCGGTAATCCGAATTTGGACTCTTTTATTTTTGCTTCATCTGCAAATCCGGGAACTGCAGGTTTTTTAAGATGAGAAATAATATCTAAAACTCCTTCTGCCTGCTTTGCCAGATCAAGTTGTAAAGTTTTAATCTTACCCGAAGGAATTTCACTTGTCACCAATACAGCATAACAAACATTTTCTACCTCATATTCCGCAGCATACTTTCCTTTTCCAGTGACTTTCGCCAAAGCTTCTACCCTTCCATCAACAGGAATTGTATACATTTCTGTTTCGTCAAAAAATCCCATTCTTTTAATTTTAAATTAAATATTCTTTACTTATTTAAGATTTCAAGCTATTTTGTAAAGCCGTTTCAATTGCACCTTTCAACATCGGAATTTTATATCCGTTTTTCGAAAGTGGTTTAATATTTTCTATCGCTATGGAAGCTGCTTTTGCGAAAATTTCTGCAGAAGGTTTCTTTCCTTTTAAATAATTTTCCGCTTCATACCAACGCCAAGGTTTGTGGGCAACTCCACCTGAAGCTAATCTTGCTTCAATGATTTTATCACCTTCCAAATGCAAAGCCGAAGCAACCGAGACCAGCGCAAAAGCATACGATGTACGCTCACGAAGTTTCACATACGCAAAGTTTTTAGAGAAAGGTTCTATCGGAATTTCAATATGCGTAATTAATGCATTTTGAGGAAGTGTATTATCCAGTGAAGGTGTATTTTCCGGCAGCTTATGAAAATCTTTAAAAAGAATTTTAATTTTCTTTTTGTTTTCAGAAGTTGCAAAAACTTCAGCATCAAGAGCAGCAAGTCCAACACATAAATCGGAAGGATGCACCGCAACGCACTGTTCATTATACCCCACCAAAGCACTCATGTTATTCTCACTCTTCAATGCACTGCATCCACTTCCAGGATTTCTTTTATTACAAGGCATTGTCACATCATAAAAATAGATACATCTTGTACGTTGCAATAAATTTCCTGCCGTACTTGCCATATTTCTAATCTGCGGAGAAGCTCCTGCCAAAACTGCTTTTGCAATCAGTGGCGTATTTTGAAGAATATTTTTATCTGTTGTTAATGCCGTATTCCGAACCATTCCGCCGATGCTGATGTTCTTTTTTGACACGCTGATTTCATTGGAAACAGCTGTAGTAATGTCTATTAAAGCATCCGGTTGAGCAATATTTTTTTTCAGAAGATCAACCAAGTTCGTTCCTCCTGCAATAAACTGTGCTTTTTCGTTTTTCAAACGTAATGCAGTATTTATATTTGCTGCTTTTTCAAAAGTATAAGGTTTCATCGTGCTGCAACTTTTTGGATAGATTGAACAATTCCGTTATAGGCTCCGCAACGGCAGAGATTTCCGCTCATAAATTCTTTTATTTCTTCTACAGAATTGGTATGCCCCTCTTTCACGCAAGCTACTGCAGACATAATCTGTCCCGGAGTGCAATATCCACACTGAAAACCGTCACATTCAATAAAAGCTTCCTGCATCGGATGAAGCTTTTCTCCATCGGCAAGACCTTCAATCGTGGTAACTTCTTTTCCAGGAATCATAACCGCCAAAGTAAGACAACTTAAAGCCCTTTCTCCATCTATATTAACTGTACAAGCTCCGCATTGACCGTGGTCACAGCCTTTTTTTGTTCCTGTCAGATTTAAATCTTCTCTCAAAACATCTAAAAGTGTTGTACGTGAATCACTTTTTAGCTCGTATGATTTTTTATTAACAGAGATTTTTACGGAAAGTACGGTTTTCCGGGGAAGTATAAACGTTTTTACATCATTGTAAAAAGCTTTGACTGAGGAAGGTATCGCAGCCAATAAAGCTGCCATTGCAGAAGTTTTCAGGAAAAGTCTTCTGCTGTAATTTGATTTTTCAGGCATTGCAGTAGAATTTTAAATTCAATTTATATGATATTTTAGTTTTACATTTAAGAAAATATTTCAAAATGCATTTATTATTAAATAAAAACATCATATCTTTCAAATATACTTAAATAATCAATCGTAGTTAAGCTTTAAAACTAATTTAGAGATAAACAAAATAAGAGAAACTGACATTGGAATCATAATCTGTTCAATGAGAAATACAGTTTGTTTTGTTATTTAGATTTGGCTTAAAATTTTCATTCGGTTTTTGCAAATTATTACCATGAGAAAAATTTATTATGTTCCGGGATTAATCAGCGCATTGTTAATGCCTGTTTTACTTTGGTATTATATGACACCTTACATAGACTTTACTGTAACCAATGTTATCGATATAAAACTTCCCTCAAAAGATAAAAATATAAGCATCAATCAGGAAGAAAATAATATCGGAAATTTCCTGCCTTTAAAACGTGACCATTATTCTAAAGTACCTGTTAGTGGTAATGAAGCAAAAAAAAATTCTAATTTATATGTTTCAGAAATCAGAAAACTTAACAATCAAAATTCAGAAAACAAAGGAATTGAATTTGTTTTGGATAAAAACAATACTTACGGTGATTTTGTATCATTATTAAATGATTTTCATATTTCAAAGCATGAATATTATGGAATAGATTTGGAAAGCGGAAACTTGGTAGCAAGCACCAATTATAATTTACCACAGCCAGTCGAAAATACTGACAATGTGCTGATGTGCGTCCCTTTTGTTGAAATCGTTGACTTTCCTCAAAAAAATATTTGGAATTACCTTAGTGATTTTGCAGACACAAAAATTGCAGATACTTCTTCAGAAAAAGTAGCTCAACTTCCAAAAGGAAGCTTCCCCATAATTTTCGGATTTTTATTATTTCTAAATATTTCGATGTTGAGTATTAAAGAAAGATTTCAACTCAACTAAACAAAAAAAGACTGCCTTTCGACAGTTTTTTCATTTACTTTTTATTGAGAAGGGAAATATAATCTCCGTAACCTTTTTTCTCCATTTCAGCTTTCGGAATAAACTTTAACGAAGCAGAATTAATACAATATCTCAGTCCTCCCTTGTCTTTCGGACCGTCATCAAAAACGTGTCCTAAATGTGCGTCTCCTGTTTTACTTCTCACTTCAGTTCTTGTCATTCCCACTGAATTATCAACTTTTTCTGAAATCAGTTTTTGAGTAATTGGTTTTGAAAAACTTGGCCACCCACAACCTGACTCAAATTTATCAGTAGAAATAAACAATGGTTCTCCAGTTGTAATATCTACATAAATTCCTTCTCTTGTTTCATCCCAATATTCATTTTGGAAAGGTCTTTCCGTATCATTTTCCTGAGTAACCTTATATTGTTCAGCAGTTAGTTTTTGTTTTAAAACTTTTTTATCCTGCTTCTGATATTTTACTTCACTTTTTTTCGGAAGCGGATTCGCTTTTCTGGCAACTTCAAAAAGTCCCGGTTCGATATGACAATAGCCACCTGGATTTTTATCCAAATAATCCTGATGATAGTCTTCAGCTTTATAGAAGTTTTTCAAGGTGATGGTTTCTACTACGACCGGTTTTGAATAGTTTTTAGCTAATTTTTCAACTTCACTTTTAACAACTACTTCTGTATTGTTATCTGTAAAATAAATTCCGCTTCTGTAGTTATCTCCTACATCATTTCCTTGTCTGTTTAACGTTGTAGGATCAATTGATTTAAAAAATAAATTAATCAGCAGTTTCAAATCTACCTGATCTGCATCATATTTTACTTTTACCGCTTCCGTAAATCCAGTGGTATGACTGATTACCTGTTCGTACGTTGGATTTTTAATATTTCCGTTAGCATACCCCACTTCAGTTCCAACTACTCCGCGAACCTGCTGAAACAAATGTTCGGTTCCCCAAAAACATCCTCCCGCAAAATAAATTTCCTTTACATTTCCTGCTTCCATAATTTTCTCATTTTCTTTTTCATTTCCTGTGAGATTTACTTTTTTTGAATCTCCACAGCTTGTTGCAAATACTGCTATTCCCAGAATCATTCCGAGAAATATAAATATGTTTTTCATTTTTGACTTTTTGTTCATTTTAATTTTTCTTCTTTATTAAAATCTGCAACATCATATTGCAAATTTCAGACTAATAACTATCTTAAATCACTGATAATTTCTATCGGATTGATCGTATTTTTTCGTTGAGTTTCTTACACTTTTATATACGAAAACTTAGATGGAATGGATTTGATTTTGTTAAAACAGATTTCTTATCTTAATAAACGTTATAGCTTTTAGAAACCTCTAACATTTCGAAACAAAATCTCACTCCATTAAAGGGGTTTCGAAAATTCGGAAGAATTTTTGAAAGGTGGTTTTTAGGATTTGAAGTATGTTCCTATTATAATATCAATTCGTTTTTCAGATTTCTCCTTCGTCGAAATGGCAAAATTTGTAAGGCATCAGAAATCCTAGCCCCGATTGTAGCAATTGTTTGAGCTCATTTTGTTGATTCTGCGGTCTCGCCAAAGGCGAGACCGCAGAATCAACAAAATAGCGAGTGCGGAAAGCGGGAAATAGCTACTGAGAAATATGAAAAATTAAATAGTAATATTACTATTTTCAATATATCAAATATTTGATATAAAATCAGACAAAAACATTAAATTTGCGAATCAAAAAAAGCTGAAAGCCAAAAGCAATCAGCTAAAAGCAACAAATATGACTTCACAGGAAATAAGACAACAGTTTTTAGACTTTTTTCAATCTAAACAACACCTCATCGTTCCATCGGCGCCGATTGTGCTGAAAGACGATCCTACCTTAATGTTTTCCAACTCTGGAATGACGCAGTTCAAAGATTATTTTTTAGGGTACAAAGAGCCTAAAGCCTCAAGAATTGCCGATACTCAGAAATGTTTAAGAGTTTCTGGGAAGCATAATGATTTGGATGATGTGGGTCGTGATACCTATCATCACACAATGTTTGAGATGTTGGGGAACTGGTCTTTTGGTGATTATTTCAAAAAAGAAGCGATTTCGTGGGCTTGGGAATTGCTGACGGAAGTTTACGGAATTCCAAAGGAAAATCTTTACGTAACCATTTTTGAAGGTGACGAAAAAGAAAATCTTGACAGAGATACTGAAGCTTACGATCTGTGGAAAAAGTTCATTTCTGAAGACCGAATTATCAACGGAAACAAAAAAGACAATTTCTGGGAAATGGGTGCAAGCGGACCTTGCGGACCTTGTTCTGAAATCCACGTTGATTTGAGAAGTGCCGAAGAAAAAGCTAAAGTTTCAGGATTAGAATTGGTCAATAATGACCATCCACAAGTAGTAGAAATCTGGAATCTTGTATTTATGCAGTTCAACAGAAAAGCAGACGGCTCGCTGGAAAATCTCCCTGCAAAACACATCGATACCGGAATGGGATTCGAGCGTCTTTGTATGGCTTTGCAACAGAAAGAATCTAATTACGACACTGATGTTTTCACCCCTTTAATTGCTAAGGTTGAAGAACTTTCAGGTAAAAAATATAACGGAATTCTAACTGATGAAAAAGATATTGCGATTCGTGTAGTTGTTGACCACATCAGAGCGGTTTCTTTTGCGATTGCAGACGGACAGTTGCCTTCAAACGGAGGAGCAGGTTATGTGATCAGAAGAATTTTGAGAAGAAGTATTTCTTATGCTTATAGATTCTTAGACAGAAAAGAACCTTTCCTTTATCAATTGGTTGCTGTTTTACAGGAACAAATGGGTAAATTCTTCCCAGAACTTGAAAAACAAGGAACTTTGGTTACAGAAGTAATCAAAAGTGAGGAAGAATCTTTCTTAAGAACGATTGAAACAGGATTAATCAGAGTTGATAAATTAATTCAGCAAACGATTTCTGAAGGTAAAAAAGTATTGCCAACAGAAGAAGTTTTCGAATTATATGATACTTATGGCTTCCCGGATGATTTAACAAGAATTATTGCGGAAGAAAAAGGTTTAACCATCGATGAAAAAGGTTTCGAACAAGCTTTAAATGAACAAAAACAGCGTTCTAAAAAAGACTCAGCTTCTAAAGTATATGATTGGGTAACGTTGGAAGAAAAACCTGAAAACTTTGTTGGTTACGATAAAATCGAGTCTGAGACTTATATTACAAGATACAGAAAAGTAGAAAATAAAGACGGAGAATTTTATCAGGTTGTATTGAGCGAATCTCCTTTCTATCCGGAAGGTGGTGGACAAATCGGTGATAAAGGTCTTCTTGAAAATGCTACCGAAAGCTTTGAAGTTTTAGAAACTAAAAAAGAAAACGGATTGATCATTTCGTTAATCAACGGACTTCCGAAAGATGCAGGTGCAGTTTTCTATGCTAAAGTTAATGCTGTAGACAGAAAAAATTCTCAGGCCAATCACTCTGTTACCCACTTATTGCATGAAGCTTTAAGAGAAGTTTTGGGAACACATGTTGAGCAGAAAGGTTCATTCGTAGGTCCTGATTATCTGCGTTTTGACTTCTCCCATTTCAATAAAATGACGGAAGAAGAATTAGCTTTGGTTGAAGAAAAAGTAAATGCTAAAATTAAAGAAAGTATTGTTTTACAGGAATTCAGAAATATCCCGATTCAGGAAGCGATTGACAAAGGTGCAATGGCATTATTTGGGGAAAAATATGGGGACAGCGTGAGAATGATCCAATTTGGAAGTTCAAAAGAACTTTGTGGTGGAACTCACGTAAAAAATACCAGCGAAATCGGTCATTTTAAAATTGTTTCTGAAAGTTCTGCAGCTGCAGGAATAAGAAGAATCGAAGCAATTTCAGGCGATAAATCGGCTGAATATTTTAAGAATTTAGAAAAACAAGTTGCTGAACTTTCCCAATTGCTGAAATCTAAAGATGTCGTAAAATCGATTGAGAAATTAATTGAAGAAAACACTTCTTTAAAATCTGAAGTTGAAGCTTTCAAAAAAGAAAAAGCAAAAGGCGAAATCGGCGACTGGAAAAACGCATATGAACACAAAGGCGACAAGCAGCTTTTGGTAAAGAAAACTTCGCTTGATGCAGGTTCTGTAAAAGATATCGTATTCCAGTTGAAAAAAGAAATCCCGACTTCTGTAACGATTATCCTTTCAGATGCCGATGGAAAACCGATGATTACCGTTGGAATTTCAGACGATTTGGCTTCAAGCTATCAGGCAGGAACCATCGTAAAAGATTTGGCAAAAGAAATCCAAGGCGGCGGCGGCGGAAACCCGGGCTTCGCAACAGCAGGTGGTAAAAACCTTGATGGTTTGGAAAATGCATATCAGAAAGCTTTGAATATTTAATTTATATAAATTTCCTTGTTATTTAAGGTACAACAACAAATCCCTTTCTGTTTTGAGAGGGATTTGTTGTTTATAATTCGTTTATCACTATAGTCGTTATGATGAAATCCTGATTCAACGAACGTCACTTCAAATGATGGAATCATTTTGACATACTGTTTACCAGTCGTCAGTTCGAATAGATTTTGAAAAAATCGTATCGAGAAGTTCGTGACAGGATGACAGATTTTGAGCTTCGGTTCACGGGTTCTCGATACATTTTTCTTTCACTTCGTTGCAGAAAAACACTCGAACTGACGTGGCGAATTTATTAATTTAAATCTACCGTCACTTCGAGTAACGCAGCGAAGCGGAGTGTATCGAGAAGTTTATGATATAATGACAAAATTTGTGCTTCGGTTCACGAGTTCTCGATACATTTTTCTCCGCTGCGCTGCGAAAAACACTCGAACTGACGGAAATCAAACTGACAGACGACGAAAGAAACACGAAATCCATATTATTCTTTTTATTTAAACTTCTTCCTCGCAAGATTAGGCAAATCCTCATAACGTCCTTCGATTAATGCTAATTTCTTTGCTTGAGACCATTTTTTAATCTTTTTCTCAAAAACAATTGCTTGTTCGATATCCATAAACTGACAAAAATAGACTAACTGCAACGGACGCCTTGAGAATGTGTAAGAACCAAAATGTTTTCCATCCTGATGTTCGTCGAACCGTTTATAAACATTTTCGGTTACTCCCGTGTAGTAAGTATTATCAGAACAAAGTAATATATAAACGAATGAGGTTTGCATGATTATTTGTATTAAGAATTTTTGATTTAACGGACATCACTTAATTAGTACTTTGATTAAACGGACGTCACTTCGAGTAACGCAGCAAAGCGGAGTGTATCGAGAAGTTTTTGTATTGAAGAATAATTTTGTGCTTCGGTTCACTAAGTTCTCGATACATTTTTCTTCCACTTCGTTGCAGAAAAACACTCGAACTGACGGTGTTCAAACTGACGAGCGTTTTACTTTGGCACAATCTGGATTTGTAAGACGTCACTTCGACTAACGCAGCGAAGCGGAGTGTATCGAGAAGTTCTTGTATTGAAGAATAATTTTGTGCTGCGGTTCACTAAGTTCTCGATACATTTTTCTTCCACTTCGTTGCAGAAAAACACTCGAACTGACGGTGTTCAAACTGACGAGCGTTTTACTTTGGCACAATCTTGATTTGAAAGACGTCACTTCGACTAACGCAGCGAAGCAGAGTGTATCGAGAAGTTTTTGTATTGAAGAATAATTTTGAGCTTCGGTTCACTAAGTTCTCGATACATTTTTCTTCCACTTCGTTGCAGAAAAACACTCGAACTGACAGTGTTCAAACTGACGAGCATTTTACTTTGGCACAATCTTGATTAGAAAGACGTCACTTCGACTAAAGCAGCGAAGCAGAGTGTAACGAGAAGTTTTTGTATTGAAGAATAAATTTGAGCTTCGGTTCACTAAGTTCGCGATACATTTTTCTTCCACTTCGTTGCAGAAAAACACTCGAACTGACAGTGTTCAAACTGACGAGCATTTTACTTTGGCACAATCTTGATTCGAAGGACGTCACTTCGAGTAACGCAGCGAAGCGGAGTGTATCGAGAAGTTTTTGTATTGAAGACTAATTTTGTGCTTCGGTTCACGGGTTCTCGATACATTTTTCTACGCTGCGCTACGAAAAACACTCGAACTGACGCATGAGTGATGTACGACTGACGGTGCGACTGACGAGTGACTTTTATAGAATTTAATTTATACTGGCTCCGCTGGTGGCACCTCCGGCAATCCGTTAGGAGTATCGTAGATGATGTAGTCGTTATATTTGGCTTCGTTGGTTTCGTAGAAGATATCCTGGCCGATGCCTGCGTATTTCATGAGCAACCGATGGAGTGCATTGAGGGCTTCTACCCTGCCTTCGGTGGCAACATCACGGTCGGAAATTCCCTGAGCCTGTGCATCGATTGCAACATCAAGTGCTTCCCGTTGGGCAATGAGGGTGTTAATTTTATTCTGGGTAAGACCTTCTGCGGAAAGTTCGGTAAGGTATTTTTCTGCGGTAAGGCTCATGATTTTGGCGACACGCACGATTTCGGCATCGCTTTGCTGACTGATTAAAGCATCACCAAACTCCCTGTGTTTTGCACTGTACTGCCCGAAAACATTTTCTGCCATATTAAAAATACTGCGCATGGTTTTTTCGAGGGCTTTGCGGGCAGCATCTTTCTGTTCGGTAAGATTCATTTTGATGGCTTCCAGCTGTTCATCGTTGGGGAAGCTTTCTACCGTGTCCCGGGCGGTCGTCAGTTCAGATTTTTTGGCGGCGTTGTAGCCACGGTCTGCGAATTCGATGAAATCTCTGTCGAGTAAATCGATGTATTCATCCGCTTTTTGTTTAAGGACAGCATCGGTTAGTCTGAAAATGCGGATTACTTGTTCTTTTTTCATAATGTAATTGTTTTTTGTGTTTAAAAAATAGAGTTAAAATCTTATTGCTATTGATTGTTCATGAAAACCAATTTTTCAAAAAATCCTATAAGGCATTGAAATATAATAAATTGTACTTGATTACCCATTCGAAGTGGTTGATTGCCTATTCGAAATGCCTGATTGCTTTATCGAAGTGGTTGACGGGCTCATCGAAGTGATTGATTACCTCATTGAAACTCTTGAACGCTTTATAGAAATGGTTGGCGGGTTCATCGAAATGCCTGAACGCCTTTTCGGAGCGATTGAAGCGGTCTTCGAAGTCGTTGAGCGGTCTGTCGTAGTACTTTACCGGTTTTTGAGACGGACAATCTGTTTTGTACAATTGGAATTTTTCTGAGATCCGGTGGTGCCGGAAGCGTGCGCAGGAGCTGCGGAGTTATATTTCTTAATCATCATTTTGTTTTTTGTTGTTCTTCAGACAAATATAAAAATATTTTTGAATAGTATGGGATTGAGAGAAGATTTTTTTTGAAATGGAAAAACCTCGCAGATGGGCTATACAATTTTAATAAATTAATTTGTAATAAAATTAAAATTCTTCAAGTTTACCATTATTATTTTCTAAGTAAGTTTGATAAGAAGTCATTATTTCAAGTTTTTCTTTAAAATTTGATTGGTCTATATCAAAACCAGCATATAATAAAACTTCATAATCTTCTAACTCTTCAATATTAGGATTAATAAATATCTTCCCTTCTGATTCAAAGGAATATATATAATGTGGGAAAATTGCGCCAAAAATAGTTTCCTCTTTTTCATATGGATGTGGAACTCCTTCAAATATTGGTAAATCAGCTAAATTGCAAACATCTGTTTCTGAATTCCACTTCCAAAAATTTATTTTTATTCCACTCTTGTTAGAGAAACTTTCAGCCACTTTATTTTCTATCGAAGAAGATACCATTAAAGAAACATCTTTAAAATCATTATAATCTAATTGGTGTAAGACTGTAAAATAATAATTTCGAAGATATATCTTGCAGTTTTCATGTAAGTTTTGAACTTTTTCAAGAAAATCAATCTTATTTTCTTGTGTAAAATAATTAATTTTTTTTTCATTTTTAAGATAATATTCTTGTGGAATATTATCGTTTTCTAATTCGCCGAAAATATTAAAAATTCTTTCAAATGTTTCACTAGAAGTATCATTTATTTTAAACTTAAGATTATTCTTTTTGAATTCAAAATTTTTCGATTTTTCACCAAAGAAAAAGAGCCTTTCACCAAATTGTTCTAAAGTATTATAGTTTACATCCAAATTAAATTTTTTAAAAGAATAATCTTTTGTAAAACCTCGATGTAAAATTTGAATTTTATTTTCGCTTGAATATTTTTCAAGTATAATTTTGAATTGATCGTATAATGTAGCCATTATGATTTTTGTAAAATTTAAAGTTTTTTTACGTTCTTGTTAGAAGTAAAATATAAAAACTGAAATTGTTAATAGAATTTTAATTGAAAAAACTTAATTTATATTTTGTACATTAATTTGCCTAATGTAAAATACTTTCAGCAATAGTAAATTTAAAAGTTTAATTCAGTATTTATTATATTATCAAGTCGATTAAACTCATTTTTGTTTATTGTGTAAGATATTTCATCAACATAAGTGTTTAAATGACCACCATTTGTAAGCAAAAAAATATCCATATTTTCGAGTTCTTTAATTTGGCTAATAAATTCATCTTGTATTTTTCGGGTTATATTTCCTTGAGAAATAATTATGTAAATAAATTTAATATTTTCCGAAATTACTATTTCATTTTTTTCCTTTGTTTCACCATCATTAAATGAACATTTCTTTTTTTTTATTTTATCAAGTTGTGCATTTCTTTCCTTTGCTTGATTGAAAAAATCTTTTCGTTTATATCCCAAGTCAGTTTTAATATCAAATAGTACAGTTGCAATGTCATTAACAACAAATGCCAAATCTGGTCTTATTAGTAGAGCCCTTCTTTTACTTTTATTTTTTAAAGTTGTTCCTTTAAAAGAAATAGGTGGGTCAATAAATATCATAGCATTGTTTTCTTTCTTAGTAATTTTTTCAGCACAATAACATCCAAATAAGTCTTCTGTAACTGATGAAATTGAATGGCTAGTTCCCCGGCTTAATTTTTCAAAATTGTTTTTGGGAGGATAGATACATTTTCTTGCTTTTAAATACGAATTTCTAACTTCTTTTATAAATTCTTCTTGTGTCATTTTGTTTGGTAAGATATATTTTGGATTTCTTTTAAATTTGGATTTACTTAATAAGCCCATCCAATATATAATTTTTTAAAAATAGAAAATATCAAAACACAAAACAATTTTATTTCAACCGCAGATGAAAAAAAACCATGTTCTCAATACAAAATTTTTCTTCCAAAAATTCCTACTCGAACTGATGGAGATTCGGCAATAGAAAAATATTTAAGTAAAATCCTTAAAAATTCTTAAACATACTCCCTTTTTTCATTCCAACGGGAATTGAAGAATATAAAAATCAGCGGTATTGCATTGAAGTACAGCTGATTTAATTTTTAACAAAAGATTATATTTTCTGTTGCGGTTTTGTAACTTTCTAATCAATAGTTTTGTCTCATTAATAAAAAACTCAATGACTAAACTTTTATCTGCTCTGCTTGTATTGTCCACACTCCTGTTTTTCGGGCAAACTCAACTGAAAGTATTTAACAAATCCAACAAAGAACCAATTCCCAATGCGGCAGTTTATTGTGATGATGCACTGCTTGGTAAAACCGATTACAGCGGGAATCTCAGTTTTAAAACGAAATGTAAAAAAGTAGAAATTCTGGCCAGCAATTTTGAAGACATCACGGTGGATGTGAAAAAGTCGATGGAGATTTCGATGCTGCCTTTATCCGAAAAAAGAAACAATATCGACCGCGTGGTGATTCAAGATAAAAGCGACCCGAGAGCGTTGAGGATTTTAGACGAAGTAAATAAAAGAGCCAAAGATAATTCGCCCAAATCATTAGACTCATACGACTTTAAATCGTACAGTAAGTTTTCGCTTGATGTCGACAAAGATTCTGTGGATACCTACACCCGCTTTCTTGCGGTACGAAAAGATTCTCTTGCCAAAGTGGAAAAGAGAGATCTTAAAATGAAGGAGAAAGAGATTAAAGATTCTCTTATAGAACAGGATTTCATCAACGCCACCGAACAGAGCCAGATGTTTCTTTGGGAAAAAGCCACAGAGTACAAATATTCTAAAAGTTTTGGTGAAAAAACCAATATCATCGACAACCGGATGTCGGGTTTTAAAAATCCTATCTATGAAGCGTTGGCGATTAATATTTCCAATCTCGACCGTGTTCCAAGACAGTTGAGACCTGAAAACAGAAAGCTGTTCAATTTCTATCTTTCCGATACGCTGCAGATTGACGGGAGAAAAACCTTTGTGATTAAATTCAAAGAAATAACGGATAAAAAGAAGCAGAATCCGAGAAAATTCAACGGAAAAATCTATATCGATTCTGAAACCTACGCTCTGAAAAAGTTTGAAAGTGCCAACAAAAAAAGAAGTGAAGGCGACATCGTCTCCGTCTGGAAACCGATTGATGGAAAATGGTTTCTGGATTATGAAGATATTAAACTGAGAATGGGCGACCAGTCCTTTAACGTTGCCAAGAGAGACAGCGTGAAAACCGACAGCCTGAAGAAAGGCGCTTACATCAGTGACAAAAGGAAATACCATCAGAAAAGTTTTGGTAATTATCTCTATGTAAAAAATCGCTTTTTTGATTTTAAACTGAATGAATCTCAAAAAGCATCAGAGTTTAAAGGCTATTCTCTGGAAATGAAAAACTCAGACGGAAGTCTTCTCGACCAGTACAGAACCGACAGTCTGACCGCAAGAGAAAGCGCCACCTATTCGAATATCGACAGCCTTGTGCAGAAACATGATTTCGAAAAGAAATTAAATACCTTAACCCAATTGCTGCGAGGAAATCTCCGCTATAAAATGATTGATTTTGATATTACGAAGATTTTCAGTTACGATAAATATCAGGGAATCCGTTTGGGAGCCGGTGTGAAACTGAATGAGAAATTCAGCAAGACGTTTTCTCCGGATGGATATTTCGGCTACGGTTTTAAAGACCACACCTGGAAATACGGTTTAGGTTTAGATGTGAAATTATCGAGCAAAAGAACTTCGGTTTTCAGAATCGATTATGTGGATGATGTGTTTGCAGCAGGAAGATTCAGCAACAATATGTGGGACATGATGATGAGAATTAATGATTTGAATCTTGATATTCACAATGCTAATTTCTATAAAAATCAGAAATGGGGCGCGTCTTATTTGTATGATATTTCTAATTCTTTAAGCATGAAATTGAGTTTGAATAAAGAGAAACAGTCCGCTCTTTTTGATTATCAGTATAAAAATTTAGGCAACAGCTTTGACAATACGAGTGCTACTCTATCTTTGAAATTCTCTCCGAACGATAAAAACATTATGACGCCCAGCGGAAAATATACTTACGAAAAGGCATTTCCACAGGTTTTCATGAATTTCGAGAAAGGATTCAACGCCTTAGGCGGAAATTTGGATTACCACAGACTGGATGCAATGATTATTCATCAGTTCAGATCAAAATTGGGATATACCAACATCAAACTTTTCGGTGGGATTTCTTCGGGAACCGCTCCGATTTGGAAAAACTTTGAAATTGCAGGTCATAGAGACAGCAATCCGGATAAATGGTATCAGAATATCAACACACCTTCGAACCTAGGTTTTACGACGATGCCCGCGGGAACTTTTTATGCGGATAAGTTTGTCGGGTTTAAAATTTCACAATATTTACCGTTCAGATTTAAAACATTCGGAACTAGATATTCAAATATCGAAGTGGAATATCAGTCTGCAATCGGAGATTTTAAAAACAGAGGCGACCATCAGTTTAATTTCCAGGTTTTGGATCATAATTATCAGGAAGTTGGCTTAATTTGGAATAGATTCTTAGGAAGAAGCTTTGGGGTTGGGTTCTCGTATCGATTGGGGTATTATCAGACTTCAGAGTTTAAGGATAATTTCGGGGTTAAATTAAGGTTTAATGTTTTGAATTAGATGAGTTATAATACAAAAATGCACTCAATTTTAACGCAAAGCCCATAAAAGTTTTTTTAACTATTAACTGTTTTAAGTTACACAAAGGCGCTTCACTTATAAAAGCTCACAAAGTTTTAAACATTATAAATGTGAGCAATCAAAATATTTCAAGCAGAAGTCGAATGGCTTCTGTTTTGTTATTATCTTTTCAAAAAATATTATTTATGAAAAAACTACTTTTTGCAGTAATGACTTCACTACTGTTATTATCTTGTCAATCTAAGAAAGATAAGGTTCAGGATTTTGTTGATATGTACAATCGCTCGTCAAGCATGATTGCAACCAACCAAATTAAATCTACCAAAGCAACTGCTGTTTCAGAAAATCAGGTTGACATCTCTTTGGAGACAGATTATGAAAAAGGCGATATGGAAAGTGATCTTGTAACCAGCGCTCTTCCCGATTTGATCGGACAGGCAATAAGAAGCGAGAAACTGGGAAAAGAGCTTTTCGAAAGTGGTGTTCAGTTTAACATCAAAGTGTATGGTAAAAATTCTCAGGTTATTTTAAGCCAGCCTATTGACGATAAAAAATTATCGAAAGATGTTGATTTTAAAGCGATAGCCAAAGGTGAAAAACCAGACAGCAAGCAACTGAACACTATCCTGGAGTCATTCAACAAAAATCTTCCTATTGTAGATGCTTCTACAGGAACTAAAATCACAAGCATTAAAGCTGATGCAGAGAACAATTTGGTATACACCTGCGAAGTTCCGGATAGCTTTAAAACGGCTTTAGCAGTAGAAGGAACAGAAAAAGCGATGAAAGAAGCTATGTTGCAATCAGGAGAAATAAAGCAGGTTTTTGCGCAAACTTCGGTTTTAGGAATTAATCACATTAAATATCTATATGTCGATAAAAACGGAAAAGTGTTGAAAGAAGTTACGATTACAAAAGAAGAAGCAATGTAATTACGATACTTTTAAAATAATTGAAATTTAAATTAAGTTGAAATTTAATCTTTTAAATTAAACTAAAAACAGGGACTTTAGAGTTTCTGTTTTTTTATTTATCTTTCAAAAAAATACCCATGAGAAAATTATTTATTATCTTATTTTCAGCATTATTACTTTCCTCATGCGAGACAAAAATTGACAAAATAGATAATTTCGTAAGCAACTACAATGCTTCCTCCTCTATGAAAAATAGCTATATGATTAAATCTACAAAAGCTGTTGCGTCTGGCGAAAATGAAATTACAATTAACATCAATACTTTCAATGATTCCGAAAATAAGGAAGAAAAAAGATTAATCAAATCTTCAATTCCTGAAATTATGGGACAGGCTATTAGAAGTGAAAGAGAAGGAAAAGAACTTCTTGAAAAGGATGTAAAGTTTATCATTAAAATTTACGGTATTGGCGGAAGAGTAATCGCAAATGAAATCATTGATAAAAATAGTTCTATCGGGAAAGTTTCAAAAAATATAAAATCTTTACCAAAAGAAAATAAACAAGTCTCTGCACTTGATACTGTTCTTGAAGTATATAATAAGAATCTTCCGTTCGAAGATAAATCTTCCGGCACAAAGATTATGAGTATAAAAGCTGATGAAGAAAACAATATCGTTTATACAGTAGAAGTTCCCGAAAGTTTCAAAGTGCTTCTTACTATTGATGATTCTGAGGAAGTGATAAAAGAAGCCATTGCGAATTCTCCTCGTTTCAAACAAATCTTTACAAAAACAGAAGCTTTGGGAGTAAACAATATTATTTTTAATTACATAGATGCGAAAGGAAATAGCGTGAAAGAAATCACCATCTCCAAAACAGACATACAATAATGCAGGAAAGACCGGTTTGGAAAAACATTCTAAGTATTGTCTTATGTCTTTTTGTTGTAATAAGACTCGTAATGATGTGCAACAAATCATCCGATAAATCTTATTCTGAAAAAAGTTACGAAGATGCAAATTTTCCGATTCAGCAAAGCAGTTACAAATACGATAGTGATTCTTATAAAGACGAGAGTGCATCAAATGATTTATTCTACGAAAACTATGACAGTATTAATAAAATGAATGACGTACAGATGGCAATTTTTAAGGTAATAAAAGTAAAAAAAGACACCTTACTGCCTTTAGATTTTAATTCAAAAATAAAAATTGAAGCTAAAAGTTTTATTCAGAAAAATTATGACGACTCTCTTCAAATAGCGGTAAAACTTCCCGACAACACAAGTTTATTTTTACACTCTTACAGTTCTAAAAATGATATGCTAGAAAACTTTAAAGCAATAAAAAAGAACAAAAATCTAGGAAATATAAGTACGGAAATTGATAAAAAAAATTCTAAAATCATAAACTACAGCTACACATATAAAGACAAAAAATATAGTGGTTGTGCTTTGATAGCCAAAGAAGATGAACAATTTACTTCTTTTGAATTTGAAAATAATAAAATGTCTAAAAGTGAAATTTACTTATTAGCAATTACTTATCTCACAAACATGTTAAAGTAAAATTAAAAAAATATTTCGAAATCTCATTTTGAGTAAAAATACTTAACTTCAAAAACTTTCCCACCACAAGAAATATCTGTAATTTTGAAGTGAGAATTTCTGTATGAAAAGGAGTCTGAGTTTTATATTTTTTCTGGTTTTTATTTTTGGTTTTTCACAATCAAAAATTACTGTTTATAGTGAAGACGAACAAACTCCAATTTCTAACGCAACCATTTCGTGTGACAATAAAATCTTAGGAAAAACCAATTCTAACGGTTTTCTGGAATTTAAATCTAAATGTAAAAATATTCAGATTGAAGCACCGGGTTTTTATAAAGAAAGCGCTTCATCTGAAGAGAATATCAAAGTTTATCTTACTAAAACTTCCTCTAAAACCTATGCGATAGAAACCGTCATCCTCGAAGATAAAAGTGATCCGAGAGCATTGGAAATTCTACGAAAAGTAGATAAATTATTTAAAAGTAATTCCCCCGAAAGTCTCGATTCTTATGCTTACAATTCTTACGAAAAAGTTTCTTTGGATATCGATCAGGACAGTATTACGGCATTCAACAATGTTTTTACCAATAATTTAGGCTTATTTAAAAAAAATAAAAAAGAAGATTCTCTGAAAGACATTTCGGCAAGAAGAATTTTTGCCAACAGTAAACTTTTCCTTTGGGAAAGAGCTCAGGAATTTATTTATTCTAAAAAATACGGCGAAAAAATAAACATTCTCGATAATCGAATTTCCGGACTGAAACAGCCCATCTACGAAATGATAGCCCTGCAAAGTAACCGAAATAAAATACCAAATCAGATCAAACAGGAAAACCGTGGTTTGTACCGTTTTTTCCTTACAGACAGCATAGAAATCGACGGAAGACAGAATTATGTAATTCGATTTCGTGAAGTCAATTATAAAAAACCGATGAAAAAGAGAAAATTCAGCGGTTCCATTTATATCGACACTGAAACATACGGAATTAAAAAAATAGAGAGCATCAGTAAAGAAAAAAATGAAGGAAATATTACCAGTACATGGATTTTTTTCAACCATAAATGGTTTTTGTACGAAGAAAGCATAAAACTTCGCATGAGCCGAATGATGATGGGACAAGACAACGAAAATCCCGAAAAAGAGCAAGAAAAAAAGAGCAGTTTCGGAACTTATGCTTATCTATATGCAAAATATTCTAATTACACCTCCCCTATCGAAGAAAAAGCCGATGATTTTAAAGGCTATACTTTTTCCGTAAAAAACACCGATGGAAAAACGCTTCATCTTTACCGAACCGAACCATTATCTTCACGGGAAAGCCACACTTATAAAACTCTCGACAGTTTAGGAAAACTCTATAATATTGACCGTACAGCAAGGGTTTTGACAGGTTTGATAAACGGACAGGTTCGTGTAGGAAGTTTTGATTTTGATATTGGTGAAGTTGTCAATTATAACTTATACGAGGGTTTCAGATTTGGTTTAAAAGGAAAACTGAATGAGAATTTTGATCCTTATTTTTCTCCGGATTATTATTTTGCTTACGGGCTAGGCGACGATAAATTCAAGTACGGAATCGGTCTGGACATGAAAACTTCTCTCGAAAAAAATTCTTATTTCAGAATTGAATATTATGATGATGTAAATTCTTCCGGCGAATTTTACCGCAGACTTTGGACGTTCAGAATGCGAATGATGAATTATGGAAATAACCTGAACAACGACAAATATTACCGATATAAAGGTGCTTCTTTGTCTTATTTAAATGATGTAACAAACGGTTTAACTTTAGCTTTTGCTGCAAGAAGAAATACAGAAGAAGCTTTGTTTGATTACAGTTTCCGAGGAAAACAAGGTGCATTTGAAAATTTCAACACTTTAATTACATTGAAATACTCTCCAAATTCTACGAATGTGATGACTCCGCAAGGAAAGTCGGTGATTGACCAAAAATATCCTGAGCTTTATTTTAATTATGAGCAAAGTCTAAAAATTTTTGGAGGAGATTTTAATTACACCCGTTTTGATGCTTTGTTTGTTCATAATTTTAAAACAAGATTAGGAACTACCGGACTTCGTTTATACGGAGGTTTTCTTTTGGGTGAAGCTCCGATTTGGAAGAACTTTACAACAAACGGTTTGGCTTCTCCGAGTCGAGATATTAATTTTAACCTTACTTCTTACTTGGGGTTTGCCACTTTGGAAGGCGGAAAATTTTACAATGATAAATTTGTAGCGTATTATCTTACTCATAAACTCCCGTTTTATTTTAAAAGTATCGGACAAAATGTGACAAGTTTTGATTTTGTTCTGCGTGGAACTATTGGCGATATGAAGCATCCGGAATACCATGATTTCAGATTTAAAAAACTGGATCATCTGTATCAGGAAGTTGGTTTGGAATGGAATAATTTTCTCTCCTCTTATTTTAATCTTGGTTTATTTTATAGAGTCGGATATTATACAACGCCTAATTTTAAGCAGAATTTTGCAATACAGTTTAAACTTAAATTATTAGAATTCTAAAAATTCCACTCCTTTGGAGGGGTGGCGAAAATTCGAAAGAATTTTTGAAGGGATGGTTAAAGAAGCAGTAATTAATTAAAAAATAAATCAATGAAAAAAATAGAAATAAAAGCAGAGCAATTTTTTGAATTATTAAGACTAAAAGACACTTCGATGTGGTCACTTTTTTCGCAAATGATTGATGGCGAAGAAAAAGAAATCATCTTTTTAGACAACGAAGAAAAAATACTTTTCAACTATATTCTTCCGTCAAATCCTGAAAAGCTGGAAGAAGACAGAAAAGAATTTTCAAAACAATTCTCAGATAAACTTGCGAATTTGAATTAGTATCGTTCATTTTTTCAAATTAATATTTCAAATGAAAAGAAATTTCAGAATAACAGTTGTCATTTTCACTGCTTTTCTTTTGAGCGGATGTAACAGGCAAAAATTTGATTCTTCAAAATGGATTCCTTTTGAAAATGGTTTGTATGGAGAAAATTACAGAAAAAAAATGCTTGATGATTTAATCTATAATGTTTTGGATTTCCGCGTTACCAAAGATAAAAAAGGCACCAAAAAAAGTGATGTTATCAAATTAATCGGTAAACCATCTTCATTAGATTGTAATCATTACGAAGTGTATCAGATTGAAGAAAAATATGATATGATTGATCCCAACGGAGAAATTAATCTTAAACTAAGATATGATGCAGATTCTACACTCATTGGCTACGTTATAGAAGATGTTAACTATTAAAAGTAACTCAATTATGATCTTAGTAATTTAATTTCAAGAAATTATCTACTGTTTCTTTCGCTTCTGAAACATCATGAACACGCAAAATTTTGGCTCCCTGTTTTAAAACTTTTAAATGTAGTTTTTGCGTTTCTTCGTTGATATTTAAAGGAGATTTCCCTAAAGGCTTATAAATAAAAGATTTTCGTGAAATACCAATCAATAAAGGAAATTTTCCAAAGCCTAAAAATTGCGTTTCATTAATCATTTTCATTTGATCTTCAACCATTTTTCCGAATCCGAAACCGGGATCAAGAATAATATCTTTAATTCCTTTTTGTAAAAGTTCGTTCGTTTTTTTAGTAAAATATTGATTGACATTCAATATAATATCATCAAATTTAATTTTATCATGCATTGTTTCGTAAGAAGGATTTACGTGCATTAAAATATAGGGAAGTTTTGCTTCAGCAACCGTGTCAAACATATTTTTATCAAATTGTCCGCCTGAAATGTCATTTACAATATCAATTCCTTCATTAAAACCAAATTTTACGGTTTCTGCATAAAAAGTATCAAGAGAAATTAAAGCTTCAGGAAACTCTTTTTTAATATATGAAATCATTTTTCCAGTTCTTCTTATTTCTTCTTCACTGCTCAAAAATTCAGCATTTGGTCTTGTAGATTGAGGACCGATGTCAATAATTTCAGCTCCATCTTTCAACAACTTTTCGGCTTGTTCTAAAGCCGATTTTTCATTATTAAATTGTCCGCCGTCAGAAAAAGAATCAGGTGTAAGATTTAAAATTCCCATGATTTTTGGTGAACTTAAATCAACTAATTTTCCGTTGCAGTTTAATGAATAATTATCAATGAGTGATGAATGATTTTCCATTGTGCAAAAATACTTACTTCTTGTGTCAAACCTGTAATTTCTACCTAAAAAACTAATATCTGATTCCTGCTACCTAAAACCTAATTTGTATCTTTGAAAGATTAAGGAAATTTATGTCAAAAACTTCAGAACAGTTCGGTAAAATCATCAGTGAATGTCGTGATCTTTTCAGTAAAAAAATGCATGATTATGGTGCAGCTTGGAGAGTTTTACGCCCAAGTTCGATTACCGACCAAATTTATATTAAAGTCAACAGAATCCGCACGTTACAGATGACCGATGTAAAAATGATTGATGAAAGTGAGGAAGGAGAATTTGTCGCTATCGTTAATTACTCAATTATAGGATTGATTCAACTTGAGAAAGGTCTTTCGAACGATTTTAATGAAAATCCTGAAGAAATTCTAAATCTTTACGATAAATATTCTGCTGAAGCTCAGGCTTTAATGGAAAAGAAAAATCACGACTACGGCGAAGCATGGAGAGATATGAGAATTTCTTCCATCACCGATTTGATTTACCAAAAAGTACTGAGAACCAAACAGATTGAAGATAACCAAGGAAAAACTTTGGTTTCCGAAGGTTTGGATGCCAATTATTTTGATATGCTGAATTATGCAGTTTTCTGTCTGATTAAATTTTCTGAACAAACAACTCAACCGAAATAAAAACGATTATTATGATAAAAGGTTTATTACGTTTCATTATTGCTGTTATTTTCATCGCTTCAGGTTTTGTAAAAGCTGTGGATTTGGTAGGTTTTTCCTTTAAAATGGAAGAATATTTTTCTCCATCGGTTTTCAATATGCCGTTTTTGGAGAAATTTGCCCTCCTTTTTTCAATTATTGTAGTTGTTCTTGAGTTATTCTTAGGATTCTTACTTTTATTAAAATTAAAACTGAAATTCACGCTTTCTGCACTGATTGCTCTTTGTGTCTTCTTTGGATTTTTAACATTCTATTCAGCTTATTTTAATGTTGTTACAGATTGCGGATGTTTCGGAGATGCGATTAAATTTACACCTTGGGAAAGCTTTTTGAAAGATGTTATTCTTTTGGTTGGTCTAATTATCCTTTTCATTTTATACAGAAAAGAATTCACTAAAAAAGATGCTTACAGTGACAATAATAAACCTGAGAACAATAAATTTAAATCAGTCGCTTTAGGCGTTTTCTGTGGAATCATGATCGTTATTATGTCAATGGGAATCATCAATGAACCGATTATTGACTTCCGTGATTATAAAGTCGGAACTGATTTGAAAGCCGAAAAAGCAAAAATCAATAAAAATCCTTCTGAATATAAAACTGTCTATTCAATGAAAAATTCTAAGACAAGAGAAGTTCTAAAAGTGAATCAAGATGATTACGTTAACCAAACAAAATATTGGGAAGAAGGTTCGCCTTGGAAAATTGAAGAAGGTAAAAATGAGTCTAAATTAATCAAAGAAGGTTATAAATCTGAAATCGTAAAATTCAAAATTGAAGATCCTACAGGAATTGATTTAACTGATGAAGTTATCAATGCTCCAAAAGCAATTTTAGTTTTTTCGTATCATCCAAAAGAGGTTTCTCCAGAATTAATTAAAAACATAGAAGCTAAAGTAAACGCTCAGAAGGGAGCTGTGATTTATGGAGTTTCTACCGAACAAAATACTTTTAAAACAATAAAAAATGCAATGATGGATGGAACTGCAATTAAAACCATTGCAAGAAGTAATCCATTCGTTTTAACATTAGAAAAAGGAAAAATTGTTGATAAACAACCTGCTAAAAACTATATTGACTAGGTTTTCATAGCCAATTGTGAATAAGGAATTATCAATTTTTAAACCTTTAAAAAATAGTAAACTCAGAATATTAAATTTTAAACTAAAAAAATGCAAAAATCAAATAAATCTATCGCCGGTTATCACTTATTAATGATTCTTTCGTCTGTTGACGGAGAGTTTGCTCCCGAAGAAGGAATGTTGGTACAACAATATCTTGCTGACGAATTTCCTTTTAAAATGAATTTGGATAACGAATTAGAAACGATCGCATTACTTCAACCTGAAGAATGGAAAGATCATTTTGAATTTCACGGACGTTGTTTCCTGGAGGATTCTACGGAAGAAGAACGTTTAAGTTTCATTCAATTTGCTAAAACGTTGATTAAAGCTGATGATAAAGTGACCGATGAAGAACATACATTCTATGTTCTTCTGAAAAATCTTTGGAACTTAAACTAAAGATAAAAAATGCAACAATAACATGAAAAAAATTTGCCTGTCCCTATTAGTAATGAGTACAACCCTATTTCAGTCTCAGATATTTCCGGAGATGAAAGCTCCGATTGCCGATAAAAAACAACACCTGAGAAACATTCATGGTGATAAGGTGAATGATCCTTATTACTGGATGATCGATTATTTCAAAAAGGGAAAAGATTCTACACAAGTTGTTAATTATCTTACCTCCGAAAATTCTTACTGGGAAGGAATGATGAAAGATACAGTGCCTTTCAGAGAGAAGCTTTTTCAGGAAATGAAGGCAAGAATTAAGGAAAAAGACGAATCTGTTCCGGTTTTCAGGAAAGGATATTATTACTACACCCGAACTGAGACCGGAAAACAGTATTTTAAATATTGCAGAAAAAAAGGTAATCTTAGTTCTCCCGAAGAAATTCTTTTGGATGTAGACCAGCTTGCGGAAGGTCATGCTTACTATTCTGCGGCAGGTTTCAGCATCAGTCCAGATAATTCTAAGATGATTTACGGTGTTGATGATGTTTCAAGAAGGCAGTATAAATTATTTTTAAAAGACTTAACAACCGGAAAAATTACCGATTTAGGAATTAAAAACACCACTGGTTCTGCAACCTGGGCGAATGACAACAAAACAATTTTCTATACAGGAAAAAATCCTGAAACGCTTTTAACAGAGAAAATTTACAGACATTCTCTAGGTACAGATCCCTCAAAAGATGCTTTAGTCTACGAAGAAAAAGACAAAACCAATTATATTGGCGTAGGAAAATCCAAGAACGAAAAAATCATTATGATTGTTTCTTCAGCGACCACTTCTTCAGAGACAAGATATATTAATGCAGATGAGCCTAATGCAGCTTTCAAGGTTTTCCAGCCAAGAATGAAAGACGTTTTATATGATGTAACTGCCTTGGAAGATAAGTTTCTAATCACAACCAATAAAGACGCGCTCAATTTCAAAGTGATGGAAACTCCTTTGGATAAAACAGGCGTTGAAAACTGGAAAGATTTCATGCCGCACCGAAAAGATGTTTTGATGGAAGGAATCAGTGAGTTTAAAAATTACCTGGTTTTCAGTGAAAGACAAAACGGGCTTTCTCAATTGGTGATTATTGACAGAAGAACCAATAAAAAAGAGTTTTTAAAATTCGATGAAGCAGCTTATACCGTTTATCCATCAGGAAATCCTGAGTATAATACTGATTATTTCAGATTCGGATATACTTCGATGATTACTCCGAGTTCACAGTATGAGCAAAATTTACAAACAGGAAAAAGAACTTTACTCAAACAACAGGAAGTTTTGGGAGGTTACAATAAAGCCAATTATGTAACGGAGAGACTTTTCGCTTTTGCAAAAGACGGCATAAAAATTCCAATTTCTATTGTTTATAAAAAAGGGTTGAAAAAGGAAGGTAAAAACCCACTCCTACTCTACGCTTACGGCTCTTACGGGAGCTCGATGGAAGCAACTTTCAGCAGTACAAGACTGAGTCTTCTGGATAGAGGTTTTGCTTTTGCAATTGCGCACATTCGTGGGGGACAAGAAATGGGGCGCCAATGGTATGAAGACGGAAAAATGTTGAAAAAGAAAAATACATTTACCGATTTTATCAACGCAGGAGAATTTTTAATGAAAGAAAAATATACCTCACCAAAACATTTGTATGCTCAAGGAGGAAGTGCAGGTGGACTTTTGATGGGAGCTGTTGTCAACATGAAACCAGAATTATGGAACGGAGTAATTGCACAAGTTCCTTTTGTGGATGTTATCAATACGATGTTGGATGAAAGTATTCCTTTGACAACGAATGAGTATGATGAATGGGGAAATCCGAATAATAAAGAAGCATACGATTATATGAAATCTTATTCTCCGTATGAAAATATTGAGAGAAAAAACTATCCTAATTTATTGGTAACAACAGGTTTACACGACTCTCAGGTACAATATTTTGAGCCTGCAAAATGGGTAGCAAAATTAAGAGATTTAAAAACTGACAAAAACGTATTATTTTTAAAAACAGATATGGAATACGGTCATGGAGGCGCTTCAGGAAGATTTGATTATCTGAAAGATATTGCTTTGGAATATGCTTTCATGTTTAAATTGGAGGGAATTAATAAATAAAAAAGAAACAAAAAGATAATATAGAACTATGAGAAGAAAAATAGTTGCAGGAAACTGGAAAATGAACAAAAATGTCATTGATGCTCAACAATTAATGATTCAATTATTAAGCTATAAAAATAGTAATACTAGCAATTGCGAAGTTTGGATTGCGCCGCCTTCTTTGTATTTAATGATGGCAAAAGATATTTTTGAGAAAGACGAAATCGGAGTTTTTTCTCAGGATATGAGCGAATTTGAAAGTGGAGCATACACAGGCGAACTTTCTGCAGATATGTTGGAGTCTATCGATGCAACAGGTTCTCTAATCGGTCACTCTGAGAGAAGACAATATCACGGAGAAAGCGATGAAAGTTGCAATAAAAAAGTAAAATTAGCTTTAGATAAAGGTTTAATTCCTGTTTACTGTAACGGGGAAACTTTAGAGCAAAGAAAAGCAGGGCAACATTTTGACGTTGTAAAAACTCAGACTGAAACGGCTCTTTTCACGCTTTCTGCAGAAGAAATTAAAAAAGTTGTCATCGCTTACGAACCAGTTTGGGCAATCGGAACAGGAGAAACTGCAACCCCGGAACAAGCGCAGGAAATTCACGCTCACATCAGAGGAATTATTGCAGAAAAATACGGACAGGAAGTTGCTGACGAAGTTTCTATTCTTTACGGTGGTTCTGTAAAACCTGATAACGCAAAAGAAATTTTCTCTCAACCTGATATTGACGGTGGTTTGATTGGTGGAGCTGCATTAAAACTTGAAGATTTCTCAAAAATTATTGAAGGTTTTAATTAAGAAACAATTCACATAAAAAAGTAAAGACATATCGTTTGATATGTCTTTTTTAGTTAAATCAACAATACAAGCATTTAACAAATAATCATTATTCAACATAATTTAAAAATCATTGAATTATTATTAAAATATCATTCAATTTTTAAATAATATCTTTGCAAAAGTTTAAGGTTGAACCCATGCGTTCATTAATAGGGAATCAAGTGAAATACAATAATTCTTGAGCTGTACCCGCAACTGTAAGCTATTCAACTTATTATAAATAAAACCACTGTTTTGTTTTAAACGAAATGGGAAGGTAATAATAAGATGCAAGCCAGGAGACCTGCCTTAGATGAATTTCAACTTTCGGGAAGAAAAGTTTATGAAATAAGAATCTTTATAGATTTTTTCATGACTGTTTTTTCCTGCAGTGAAGTTTCGGGAGTAAAACTTTAATATAATTATATCATGAAGAAAATCTATTTTCTTATTCTTGCGTTTGTAATTTCTTTTGCAAATGCTCAGACTGAAGGAGTCTTAGTACTTAACGAAGGCGGTGCTGGAAGCAATAATGCTGAAATATCACTTATTAACAATCAATCGGTTGTCACCAACAATTATTATAAAAGTAAAAATAACAATGCAACATTGGGCGATACGGCTCAAGACATTAAAATTTTTGGTGATAAAATTTTTGTGGTTTTAAATATTTCAAACCAAATCAAAGTCATCAACAAATCTGATTTTTCTTTAATTACAACAATTTCGACCAATCTTAATAATCCAAGATACATTGCTTTTAATGGCAACAAAGCTTACGTCACCAATTGGGGAAGCGGCAGTAGTACTACTGATGATTATGTGGCAGTATTTAATCTTAACAATTATACTCACGAAACAAATATCCCTGTAGGAAACGGTCCTGAAAAAATCTTCAGCAAAAACAACAAATTATATGTTTTGTTAAAAGGAGGTTACGGATTGAATCAGTTTATGGATATAATCAATACGACAACCAACACCGTTGAATCTCAGGTAAATGTTGGGAATTCTCCAAACAGTATTTTTGAAAAAGATAACCTACTGTACATTATGAGTTCGGGAGATCCCTACTCTGCAACATCTTTTGGAAGGCTTACTGTTTACAACACGACTACTCAAAGTGTAGCTTCAAGCACAACATTTCCTGTCGGTGTAAAACCGTCTTACATGGACACAGATGGAACGAATATCTATTATATGAACGAAGCTTCGATTTATAAAACACCGATTGCTTCGCCTTCCATCACTACAAATCCAATCGCAGTTACCCCGATTGCTGTAAACAGTTACGGAACAGCTTATGGATTTAATGTTGTGAATAATAAAATTTATGCCGCCGATCCACAAGGATATGTTGCGCCGGGAAAAATTTACACTTACGATTTACAAGGTTCTTTATTGAATACTTTTACGGTAACTTCTTTACCTAATCAAATTATTGCATACAGCAGCGCATCTCTTTCAACTGCTGAAAATTTAAAAACTTCTAAATTATCAATATATCCAAATCCTGCAAGCTACAAGTTCTTTGTACAAGACTTAAATGGAGGAAATATTCAGGTTTATGATGTGAATGGAAGAATGATTATCAACACGCAATATACTCCAAACGGAATTGAAGTAAGTACACTTTCTAAAGGAGTTTACGTTGTAAAAATCACAGATAAAAATAACAGTTTCAGTGAGAAATTAATCATTAAATAAGATTTAAAATGCAAAAAATATTAAGTCTTACATGTACTTTTATCGTTGCATTGTGCTTTGCGCAGTTAACAGCAAATGATGTAAAGTTTTTTGTAGGAACAGGCTCACAAACAGCCTATTTTGTTGCCGATTTTAAAGATGGAACAGATGACAGATCTTATGTTTGGGGAGTGAGATTCAATTCCGGACAAAATATTACAGGCCCGCAAATGTTACAAATGATTAAAAGTGCAGAACCTGCATTTGATTATAATCTGACTTTTAATAACGGTTTTCTTGATAAGATTTCTTTTAACAACCATACTGCACAGTCAGTTCCTGATTATTGGAGTTTATGGAGCGGAAGCGACACAAGTAATTGGTCTATGGGAGGATGGATGAATTCCGGAACAATTGCAAACGGAGAATGGTATGGTGCAAGTTATGGATTTAGCAATCCAACTGCTGAAGCTCCTGCAACACCGATTCCTGCATATAGTTCACTTTGGTATAATGCATCACAAATTACTAATTGGATCGGGACGGGTTCTAACAAAAGCTTAGTCGTTGTCGATTTTGGAACTAATAACTCTAACGGAAATGCCAATTCTTTTGTTTTTGGAATTCAATATAACGGAACAATTACCGCAGAACAGGCTTTACAATTAATTGATGCACAAACTAGTACATTTAGTTATACTTCAGCAGCGAATCAGGTTTCAACATTGTTATTAAATTCTTTTTCTGGAACAGCGAACGGAACAAACACTTGGAAGTTATACAAAGGAACCAATTTGTCAAACTGGAAAACCAATGCTAATCTTTCAGCGATTACTTTAAATAATAACGATTGGTTCGGATTAAGTTTTGGAACAAGAAGACCGTTTACTCCAACGGAGGCAAATGTTACTTTAAGTGTTTCAAATTCGGTAAAGGAAAGTTTTAAGATTTATCCAAATCCGGCAAGTGATTTTGTGGTTATTGAAACTCAGGACAACATTAAAGATATTAACATCTACTCTGTTTCCGGACAAAAACTAATGAATACGCTAAACAAAAAGATTAATATTCAAAACTTACAATCGGGAGTTTATTTTGTTGAAATTAAAACAGATAAATCAACAACGGTTCATAAGATTATCAAAAAATAATTGATTCTGAAACACAAAAAATCCCCGCTCACTTTTATCAGTGAACGGGGATTTTTATTTTAATTCAAGAAAAATTATTTCTTCTCTTTTGATCTCTGTAAAACTTCGTCTACCATTCCAAACTCTTTTGCTTCGGTAGAAGTCATCCAGTAATCTCTGTCTGAAGCTTTCTCTACCCACTCGTAAGTTTGCCCGGAATGTTCTGAAATAATGTCATATAACTCTTTTTTAAGCTTCAACATTTCTCTCAAATTGATTTCCATATCCGAAGCTACCCCTTGAGCTCCACCAGAAGGTTGGTGAATCATCACTCTTGAGTGTTTCAAAGCAGAACGTTTTCCTTTTTCACCTGCAACCAATAAAACAGCTCCCATTGAAGCGGCAATACCGGTACAGATTGTTGCAACATCCGGCTTTATAATCTGCATTGTGTCATAAATTCCTAAACCAGCATAAACGCTTCCACCAGGAGAATTGATGTAGATTTGAATATCTTTTGAAGGATCTGCGCTTTCTAAGAATAACAACTGAGCCGTTACAATGTTTGCAACCTGATCGTCAATTCCTGTTCCTAGAAAAATAATTCTGTCCATCATCAAACGAGAGAAAACGTCCATTTGAGCAACATTTAATCTTCTTTCCTCCATAATGTAAGGTGTAAGATTGGTAGGATTAAACATTCCCATATACTGATCGGTTACCAAACCGTTATTTCCCAAGTGTTTCGTAGAGAAATCTCTGAATTCTTTTTTAATGTCCATATTTCTATCGGTATTATTTTAAAATTTATTTAAACTGTAAATTACAACTTTTATTCCTAAAATTTTATAGGACTTTTTGTCAGTTTAGGTTGCTGGATTTAGTTTTAAGCTTTCAGATTTTTTTATAACAAAATGAAGAGCTATTTTTTCAAATTATCAGCCGACAATTAAAGATAATCAACTAACTATCGCTTTCTGTCAACATAAATTCCTTTGATGGGCGAATATTCAATAATATCATTCAGTCTCATTGAAGCCTGTTTTAACAAAGTAATTTTTTTAATCAGCTCAAAATATTTTACCTCATCGGTACTGCTGTATTTTTCGAGTTCAGCAATCGTTTCTTTCATTAAATAATCGATATATCGGTATTTGTGAAGTAAAACATCACCTTTAATTTGTTCGGCAACTTTATCACCATAATTTGGCGGATGAATATTTCTTGAGCTCCAATTTTCAAGCTCATCCAAAGGAATCAATGCATCAACAACTTTAGTGGTGATTTCTTCATCCATAAAACTGACAAAAAAACTTCCGCTTCGAAGCTCATCATTCTGAATTCCTTCTTTTACCTGATTAATGATAATTTCGTTTCCTTTTACCAGAAATTTATACTGTTCTTCGTCAAAATGATGCAAAATTTCTTCAATAACTGTAATTTGATATTCAGTATTATTATCGTCTGTTCTTTTTAAAACAATATCGCCAAACATCAACATATGATCAACCAATTTGTTTTCCATGAATAAAACATCATACAAATAAGGATCACTTTTTTCCTCATCAAAAGGAACGATCTCCATTTTTACAGGAGCAGCAGTTTCTTTTTGCTGTTGAGCGTGTTGATTATGATTTTGAGTAACCTGTCTCTGAACATCCAGTTCATTAAACAAACTCTGCTCAGAAAGACCAAATTTATTTGAAACTTCCTTTAAATAAACTTCTTGTTTTAAAGCATTCTGAACAAAACCAACTGATTTTACAATATCACGGATTGCTTCAGCTTTTTTTATTGGATCATTTCCGACTTCTTTTAAAAGAATTTCCGCTTTAAAATCAATAAAATCCATCGCCTGATTTTCGATGAATTTTTCAACATATTCCTGAGGATGTTTTCTGGCGAAAGAATCGGGGTCATCACCATCAGGAAAAAGAAGAACTCTAATGTTCATTCCTTCCGTCAAAAGCATATCAATACTTCTGAAACTCGCTTTAATTCCTGCATTATCACCATCAAAAAGAATCGTTACATTTTCTGTGAGCCTTTTGATGAGTTTAATTTGCTCGGTCGTTAAAGAAGTTCCGGAACTTGCCACAACATTTTCAATTCCAGACATATGAAGTGAAATCACATCCATATAACCTTCCACTAAAAGACAAATGTTTTTTCTCGAAATTGCCTGTTTGCTTTGGTTTAAACCATAAAGAACATTTGATTTATGATAAATTTCTGTTTCGGGAGAATTGAGATATTTGGCAGTTTTAATATTGTTTTTAAGAATTCTGGCTCCAAAACCCAAAACCCTGCCGGAAAAACTGTGAATCGGGAACATCACTCTTTCACGGAAACGGTCGATTCCATTCGGAGCGTTTTCCGGGAAAATTGCCAAACCGGATTTTTCTAAAATCTCTTTTGAATATCCTTTTTCAATCGCATATTCTGTAAATGAATTTTTCTTTTCAGGGGAAAAACCAAGCTGGAATTTTTTGATAATCTCATCTTTCAGTTCACGCTCTCTGAAATACGAAAGTCCGATTGCTCTTCCCTCATCATTTTCCCAAAGAATATTTTGGAAATAATCATTGGCAACTTCATGTATTTTATAAAGTATATCTCTTTCAGATTGGGCATTTTTAGCTTCCTCAGAAAATTCACGCTGATCTTCTTCAATTTCGATGGCGTATTTTTTGGCAGCGTGACGTAGCGCTTCAGGATAGGTAAAGTTTTCGATTTCCATTAAAAAAGAAATCGCAGTTCCCCCTTTTCCTGTTGAGAAATCTTTCCAAATCTGTTTACTTGGAGAAACTACAAAACTGGGCGACTTTTCTTCGTGAAACGGACTCAAACCTTTAAAATTTGACCCCGCTCTCTTCAACTGCACATATTCGCCAACAATCTCTTCTACCCGGATTGTTGAAAATATTTTATCTATTGACTGCTTGGAAATCATATTGGCAAAAATACGAATTTCAGTATTGGTTTGGGCTAATTTTGTAGTACTCCAATATTTTCTTTTTTGAAAAATCACCAAGCTTTACGGCTAAACCTTTGTTTCTATATTTCCAAAATTCCAATCTATCATCTGCAAACAAAGTATCTTTTTCATTAATAAATGCAAAAGAATAATTACCATCATCAAAATCTAACACCTGATTTGTAGTAATAATTTTATTTTTAATATTTGACAATTCTTCTTTTAAAATTTTACTTTTAATTGGAACTTTTGTCATTTCTTCATCTTTTTCAAAAAATATATATAGAGAAGAAGACCAGGTATGATTTTTATTCGAATTCAAACCATTGTAATAATGCAAAGCAACATCATGACTACGGCATGAAAAGAAAATGGTGCATAACATTAATATTGATAGAAATTTTATTGGTGACCATTTTTTAAAACTAATATATCTTTTTTTCATATCACAATTATATCTATAAATTTCCTCCCAGTTTTAAAGGATCTCAACTTCTAAAAAATATTTAGATTCATTCAGAATGACAAATTAACCCCAATTTACCTTAAATTTGAAAACAATTAAATAAAAATTTCAGCAATGAAAAAAAATCTTTTGCTTAGCTTATTACTTTCATCATTTGCTATATTTCACGGTCAGGAAATAGTTCCACTTTGGGCAGAGCAAATTCCAAATCAGAAAATCACTGAGGAAAAAGAAACTTCAACTGAAAAAACTATTTTGTGGATTGAAAATGTTCAAAAACCTACGTTAGAAGTCTATTTACCTTCTAAAAAAATCGCAATTGGCAAAGCAGTAGTTATTTGTCCGGGAGGTGGTTATCGAGGTTTAGCGTACGATGGTGAAGGTACTGATATTGCTAAATGGTTTAATTCTAAAGGTATTGCAGCATTTGTACTAAAATATAGACTTCCGGTATCAAAATCATTAATTATTGCGAACGAAGCGCCATTGCAAGATGCCAAACGAGCCATAAGAATTGTAAGAATTAACGCTAAAAAATGGAATATCGATGAAAACCAAATTGGAATTATGGGTTTTTCAGCGGGAGGTCATCTTGCTTCCACATTGGGAACTCATTTTGACAGTGAAGACAAATTGCCAAAATCAGAAATTGAATCAATCAGTGCAAGACCAGACTTTATGATTTTAGTATATCCTGTGATTACTATGAATTCAGCATTTGGACATCAAGGCTCGAAGGAAAACTTATTAGGACTACATCCAAGTCAAGATCTTGTTAATTATTATTCCAACGAACTGCATGTTAACAGTAAAACTCCGCCCACATTTTTAGTTCATTCTTCAGATGATCAAACAGTGCCTGTGAGAAACAGTATTGTCTTTTATGAAGCTTTGCAGAAAGAAAAAGTAGGAGTCGAAATGCATATTTTTCCAAAGGGAGGTCACGGTTTTGGTTTGGCCATTGGGAAAGGGCATCTTGAAAACTGGACAAATAATCTGTATCAGTGGATTCTGAGTTTAAAGTAAATCAATAATATTTCACTTTCACCGATTTTTTTAAAGGTTAAAATGTTCGCCATTTTATAATCTCAAATTAAAAGTTCATATTTTGGAAATTAAAAATTTAGTACAATTAATTATCTTTGCTCATGCAATTTAATATAGAAAAGATAGAAGACTGGCAAAAAGTCGTTGATTCACTTTTACCCGAACTGAAACACAATATTCTTTTATTAAAAGGAAATTTGGGTGCAGGTAAAACTACTTTCACTCAGTTTCTGCTTAAAAACTTAGGCAGTGAAGATGAAGTAAACTCTCCTACTTATTCGATTGTAAATGAATACAATTCACCTAAAGGAAAGATTTTTCACTTCGATTTATACCGTTTAAAAAATATTGATGAAGTATATGATATTGGTATTGAAGAATATCTCGACAATTCATTTTTATGCATTATAGAATGGCCTGAAGTGTATGAAGATGAGCTTTACGGAATAGACTATCACTCGATGACCATTAATAATACTGGAGAAAGCAGAGAGATTACATTCGATTAAATAACATATCTTTGCTTAAAGAAATCGATTGTACAAAATAATTTTCTGTAAGTTATAATTGAATAAATAATGAGTACTACAAATATTTTTACTCCTTTTTCCGAGGAAGAATTAATGCCGAAGGAGGAAAAGTTGGAAGTTATTAAAAAAGGGAAACAATTCAGTATAGGAATCCCAAAAGAAACCTGTCTCAATGAAAGAAGAACATGTATAACTCCTGATGCAGTACAGGTTTTGGTAGAGCACGGTCATGAAATCATCATCGAATCCGGTGCAGGACAAGGCTCATTTTTCACAGATTTGCAGTATTCGGAATCGGGAGCGAGAATTACTCAGGATGCTAAAGAGGCATTTTCCCAAGATTTGGTTCTAAAAATAAATCCGCCTACAGAAGAAGAAATTGATTATTTTAAACCAAATACCTATTTAGTTTCTGCGCTTCAGATCAATTTAAGAGACAAAGATTATTTCTTAAAACTAGCCGAGAAAAAAATCAACGCTATTGCGTTTGAATTTATCGCTGATGAATACAAACAACTGGCTTTGGTAAGGTTAATCGGAGAAATTGCAGGAACTGTTTCAATTTTATACGCTTCAGAATTATTAGCCTTATCAAACGGATTAATGCTTGGCGGAATTACCGGAGTAAGACCTGCAGAAGTTGTCGTTCTAGGAGCCGGAATCGTCGGTGAATTTGCCACAAAAGCAGCAATCGGTTTAGGAGCAAGCGTAAAAGTTTTTGATAATTCACTTTCAAAACTGAGAAGACTTCATACTTTGGTTGACAGCCGAGTTCCAACATCTATTATCGATCCTAAAGAATTAAGCAAGAGTTTAAGAAGAGCCGATGTTGTTATCGGAGCCTTACCAAGACTCAATTCGCAGCCGATTGTAACCGAAGATATGGTGATGAAAATGAAAAAAGGCAGCGTAATTATCGATATCGTGATCGACAACGGAAAAGCCATCGAAACTTCCGAACTGACAACAATGGAAGATCCTTACATCATCAAACACGGCGTTATTCATTGCGGATTACCGAATCTTACCTCGAAAATGCCAAGAACAACCACAAAAGCAATTTCCAATTTCTTCCTTTCCTATATTTTAAATTATGATGAAGAAGGCGGTTTTGAAAATATGCTGATTAGAAAAAACGAAATGAAGCAAAGTCTGTATATGTACAAAGGCAGACATACCAAAAAAGTTATCTGCGACCGTTTCGGACTTACTTATCACGATATCAATCTTTTAATTTTCTAAAGTGAAAAAACTTAAATTCTTTTTAATAGGACTTCTTCCCGGATTTCTGATTGTATTTTTTGTTCTTAATAGAAAAGGCGTAAGCTGCAGCGGATATTTACCAAACAGCCGTGTTATCGCCGAAACATTATCAAAAGATTTTCAATATTCTGATCAATTTAAAAATGAAATGACTGGTTTAAAAGTTGATGAAAAATTTTTAAAAGATAGCATCATTACTTTAGGAAAAATAGATTTCGAGCGCAGTCATGCTCAGAAAAAACCTTGTCCGGATTATGTGATTACCTATCCTGAGAAAAATCCGATGTATGAAATTACATATGAAAAGTGTGAAGAAAAGGCGATTTTAAATTCTTTGAAAAAGCTGAAATAAAATCATTACGAATTTAAATTGTTTAATGCCACAAATGCACAAATAAAATTTAATGAAAATTCGTGAATTCGTGGCACATATATTAGTAAAATGTTTTAAATTCATAGTTTTAACTATATTTGAAACAATAAATTTCATCTCAATATTCCCCTAAAAAATGGAAGGCAATCTCTATTTGATTCAAGATTATCTGATTTTCATTGGAGTTTTTGCTATTTTCTTTTTTTTAACGGTCGGAATTTATCTTTTCAGCCAAAATCAACGGTTAAAAAATAAAAACATCAGACTTTCTGAAGCTAATAAACTGATTGAAAAAAAATTGAATGAAGTTCAGCTCGAACATATCGGAACCAAGCTCAATCCGCATTTATTTAAAAATATTCTCAATTCTGTACAGTCACATGCGTATCAAACGTATATGTCGCTTGACAAACTAGCGAATGTTCTGGACTATATCCTGTATGAAAGCAACAACAAGTTTGTAAGTCCTAAAGAAGAATTAAATTTCGCTTTAAGTCTTATTGAAATTAATAAAATCAAGATTAACCCGCTTTTTGATTTCAGAATTAAATCTAAAATTGATAAGTCTGATTCTGTTTTTGAAGAGAAAATTTTTGCACCGCTAATTTCTGTTGATTTAATTGAAAATGCTTTTAAACACACCGATTTTTTAGCGCAAGATTCATTTATTTCCATTCAAATGGAGCTTGACGGCGGAATATTTACAATGAGAGTAAGCAATAAAGCTTCTCTGAAAAATGTTTTACACAAAGAAAACAGCGGTTTTGGAAGTCAGTCTTTAGACCAAAGATTGAAAATGATTTATAACGATTTTTACACGCTTCATAAAAACTCAAAAAACGGTATCTTCACCGCAGAATTAACAATCAATTTAGGCGAATTCTATGATAAAATGCGTTATTCTTGATGATGAATTATTGGCGATAAGCTACCTGAAACTTCTGTGCGAGCAAATTGAAAACGTGGAAGTTGTAAAAGCATTTAATGATCCCAAAATATTTCTCAGCGAAATTGAAAACATAGACTGTAATCTCTGCGTTTTAGACATTGAAATGCCTGGAATGACCGGGTTACAGGTTGCCGAACTGATTTCTGACTCAAAAAAAATTATCTTTACAACCGCCTACAAAGAATATGCAGCCGAAGCTTTTGATCTGAATGTTGTGGACTATGTACGAAAACCAATCAAAAAAGAAAGATTGATTCAGGCATTTGAAAAAGCGGCAGATCTTTTAAATAACAGTCAGAAAAAAGAATTCATCGAGTGGAATACCAACATCGGTAAGTCTACGATTTTCACAGAACAAATTGCCTATATTAAAACTTCTGAAATCGACAGTCGAGACAAAGACATTATTCTGAAAGACGGAACAATACTCGTACTGAAAAATCTTAATTTTAAATCCCTTCTGGAAATGCTTCCTTCAAAAGATTTTGCACAGGTTAATAAGAAAGAAATTATCGCCTTGTCTTCTGTGAAAGTTTTATCTACCAATGAAATTATCACCACAATTTCTACAGAATCAGATCAGTTTTTAAAAATTCATATCGGTGAAACATACAAAAATTCATTAATGGAAATGTTTGGAAAATAAACTTTTTTCAAATGTTTTAGCTTTCATTGCAGAATTCATCCGTTTTATTACATCAACTCTAAGAAAAACTTTTAGTAAACTTATTTTTGCCCCTTGATTAAATTGGTTTATCATGAAAAAAGTTCTTTACGGATGCGGAATTTTTATTTCCGCTTTTTATTTTTCTCAGGAAAAAGACTCTAAAATAAAAGTTTCATTTTTTGATGGAATTGCCGTTGCAGGTTATGTTGACCACGGTGCATTTCTAAATTTCACAGGTCCGAATGTAAACTTCAACCACAAAAGCACCAAAATAATAATTGGAATGCTACCCTCTTTAAGAATAAAAGAAGATCAGTCTTCCGGAACAAAAAACAGCATAATAATGCCAACTTTGGGAGTTGGTTTTGCAGTGGCTTATAAAAAGGCAGTGTTACAGATTCCCTTCTATTACAATACCAAAACTTCTACTGATAATGGGAGCTGGAAAATGGGTATCGGATTGGGATATCGCTTCAGATAAGTTTCATTACATTATTCTGTGTATTGATTACATTTAAGTTAAATCAACTTTTAGCATCCGTTTATTCTTTAGAAATTTACACTTTAATAAAATGATTAATGATTATGAAGAAATATAGAAATATTATTTTTTATGTAGCAACGATTATCTTTTTCTCGTGCATAATGTACTGGTTTTTTGTGGAAGGAAAAACGCTCGAAATTGGGGAAAACATTCCACCGAGCAAAGCAACGGGAGCTACAATGTGGGAAAACTTCACAGATTCCTTTCTATCAAATCTTCATCATCCATTAGCACTTTTACTCGCACAGATTGTTACGATTATAATGGTAGCCAAACTGTTTGGGTGGATTTGTGTTAAATTAAAACAACCTTCCGTAATTGGCGAAATGATTGCCGGTATTGTTTTGGGACCTTCTCTTTTCGGATTGTATTTTCCTGAACTTTCAGCATTTATTTTCCCAAAGGAATCATTAGGAAACCTGCAGTTTTTGAGCCAAATCGGTTTGATTCTCTTCATGTATATCGTCGGAATGGAACTTGATCTGAGTGTTTTAAGAAAAAAAGCTCACGATGCAGTGGTTATCAGTCACGCAAGTATTATCATTCCATTTGCATTGGGAGTTGGGCTCTCATATTTCATTTATAAAGAATTTGCACCGGACGGAATTCAGTTCAGCTCCTTTGCTTTATTTATAGCAATAGCGATGAGTATTACAGCATTTCCGGTTTTAGCAAGAATTGTTCAGGAACGAAATCTTCATAAAACCAAGATAGGAACTGTTGTAATTACCTGTGCTGCAGCCGATGACATTACAGCGTGGTGTATTTTGGCGGCCGTAATCGCAGTGGTAAAAGCCGGATCTTTTTCGGGGTCGATTTTCGTAATTATCATGGCGATAGTGTATGTTTTTATTATGATAAAAGCAGTAAGACCGTTCTTACACAGAATTGCAGAATCTCAAAAAGGAAAAGGTTTCATCAGCAAAGCTTTGGTGGCCGTATTTTTCTTAATTTTAATTATCTCTTCTTACGCAACAGAAGTTATCGGAATTCATGCCTTATTCGGAGCATTTATGGCAGGAGCAATTATGCCTGAAAACGTAAAATTCAGAAATCTGTTTATCGAAAAAATAGAAGATGTGGCATTGGTTTTATTGCTTCCGTTATTTTTTGTTTTTACTGGTTTAAGAACACAAATCGGATTATTGAATGATCCGCATCTTTGGAAAATCGGAGGTTTTATTATTCTAACTGCCGTTGTCGGAAAATTTGTAGGAAGTGCTTTAACAGCAAAATTCCTCAAACTCAGCTGGAAAGACAGTCTCACAATCGGCGCATTGATGAACACGAGAGGTTTAACCGAATTGATTGTTTTAAATATCGGGTATGACTTAGGGGTTTTAGGACCCGAACTGTTTGCAATGTTGGTGATTATGGCATTATTCACCACGTTTATGACCGGGCCTTGTCTTGACGTTATCAATTATTTCTTTAAAGGAAAAAAATCTTCATTGGAAGAGGATGATTCAGATGAAAACGATGCAAAATACAGAGTTCTTTTATCTTTTGAAACTCCGGAATCCGGAAGTACATTATTAAAACTTGCCGATAATCTTACCCATAAAATGAACGGAAACAAAAGTGTAACCGCAATGAATATTGCTCCGGTTGATGAACTGCACGCTTTTGATATCGATAATTTTGAAAAAGAGCAGTTTAAAAATGTTATTGAAACTTCTGAAGAGCTAAATCTTGAGGTCACCACTCTATTTAAGGCTTCAACTGATCTTGAAAATGATTTAACGAATATTTCAAACAAAGGAAATTACGATCTTCTTCTGATTATGCTTGGAAAGTCGATGTATGAAGGTAGTTTGCTGGGAAGACTTCTAGGTTTCACTACAAAAATTATTAATCCTGAAAAATTACTGAATACGGTAAAAGGAAAAAGCAATATTTTCAACAATTCACCATTCGACGATTCTACGCTGCAGATTTTGGATAATACCAATATTCCGGTGGGAGTTCTGGTTGAAAAAGATTTTAATTCTGCAGACAGAGTTTTCATTCCTATGTTTAATTTAAGTGATTTTTATTTACTTGAATATGCGAAAAGGCTGATTAATAATAACAATTCACAAATTATCATTCTGGATGTCGCAGGACAGATCAGAAATAATATCGAAGTGAAAGAATTGATCAGAAGTATCGAACAGGTTGCACCAAATCACATCACTTTATACAACGAGAAAAAGATTGAAAAGGAATTTCTTAACACTCAGGATTTAATGTTAATCAGTAGGAAAAGCTGGAGAGGGCTAATCGACTCAAAAAGTCTTTGGTTATCTGATATTCCTTCAACGTTGATTATTTCAAATCCTTAAAGCACAAAATGACTTCATAAATTAATGATTTTGATATTTTACTAAGAAAGCCTGGAATTTCCAGGCTTTTTAATTATTATTTTTCACAATCTTTATTTCGAACGTATTGACTTAGAAAGAATTGAATTTTTTCTCATTAAAAAATCAGGCATTACATCTGTGGGAAGAAAGAGTTTGCTTTCTCCATCTGCTTCTAAGTTGCTTACAATTTCAGGATTCCAGCTTAATAAATCGTTCATGTTAATTTTTAATTCTTCGGCAATTACATCTAGTTTAAAACCTGCATTAATTTCAGTTTCAGACAATGCAATTCCCGGAATATGATTTTCTCTTGCTTTCAAAAGCGACATCGTTCTTGAATCGCTGTAATTAGCCAAAACCGATGACAACTCACCTGTTGCATAACATGCGTTGAGATACTTTTTAACGTGATTAATGGTTTCTGCAGGCAAATATTTTGAGAAAACGTGATATTGCGTTGAATTGGCGGCCTGCATTGCTTTGGCAATATTTCCTTCGCCACAATTGTAAGCCGCAACAACCGTCACCCAATTGTTGTATTTTTTATACAGATTTTTTAATGAAACTGCAGCCGTTTTCGTGCTTCTGTACAAATCATTTCGGCGATCTTCTGTTAATCCATATTGATTGGCATGAGCAGTCATGAATTGCCAAACTCCCACTGCTCCAGCGCTTGAAGTAATATTTCTATTAAAATGAGATTCAATTAAAGCTAAATTTCTCAAATGCTTCGGTAAACCTCTTTCAACCATAGAATATTCGATGAAAGTAACGATTTCTCTGTTGGCTTCAATAATATTCTTATATTTCCTCACACTGCTTTCGGAAGTATCGGATGCGGAAAGAAACTGCGCACTCACAAATTGAGAGCAGCTTAAAAATGCTGTAGCTAATATGATGCTTTTAAGATTGGATTTCATTTTAATATGTTTCTCAGTGTATTTTCATTTAGATATTTCAAATTTTTATCCTGAAAAATCACAATCAAATTATATTTATATTCTCGCAGATTTTTCAGATTAAAATAATCGGCTCAATCTGCGAGAGAATTTATTTAGACTCTTCAATTAATCTACTTTCCAGCTGATTTTTTCTTCTTCAGTATTCCAATCGACTGAAAGATTCTGTCCGGATTTCACTTCTTCTCTTACAATCATCTTAGAAATTGGTCTTGCCAATTGAGATCTGATTACTCCTGAAATCTGTCTCGCTCCGTATTTACTGCTAAATCCGTTTAAAGCTAAATTTTTCACAGCTTCATCACTAATTTTCAAACTCATTCCTAATCTTGTCAAAGAATTATGAAGTGATTTCAACTGAATATTAAAAATTCTTTCCGCAATAGATTCAGTAATCGGCGCAAAAGGAATAATTTCTGTAATTCTCGCCAAAAACTCCGGCCTGAATTTACCTGAATTTGACATAATCTGCATTAATGAATTTGATTCAGGAACTTTTCCTTCTTCAAACTGTTTTACAATTTCTTCGCTTCCGATGTTTGAAGTAAATAAAATCAAAGCATTGCTGAAATCACCTTCTTTTCCTAGTTTATCATGAACTTTTCCTTCGTCCATAATCTGCAAAAACACGTCAAAAACAGAATGATGTGCTTTTTCGATTTCATCAAATAAAACAACCGTGTAAGGTTGCTGTCTTATTTTATTGACCAACATTCCACCTTCTTCGTAGCCAACGTAACCAGGAGGCGCACCGTATAACAGTGCTGCAGAATGCTCTTCTTTAAATTCTGACATATCGAAACGAACCATCGCTTTTTCATCATTGAAAAGCAATTCTGCCATAGATTTTGCCAACTCTGTTTTACCAGTTCCAGTCGGTCCTAAAAGGAAGAATGAACCGATTGGCTGTCCCGGTTTATTCAATCCGCTTCGGTTTTCTACAATCGCATCCGAAAGAATTTTTAAAGCATGATCTTGTCCTACTACTCTATTCATTAATAGACCTTCCATATTCAGAAGTTTCTCTTTTTCCTGAGCCTGAATTTTACCGATTGGAATATTGGTTTTTGCCGCCATTACCGCCGCTAATTCCAAGCGATCTACTTTTTCTCTTTTTACAGCTGCATGTTGTAAAAGTTCAGCATAAGTATCTTCAATAATTTTTTGGATAGATTCAACCGGCATTGAGTTATCAATTTGTGGCTGTTCATTTAAAGAACCCCACAGAATCGGGCTGATTTTATCTCGTAATAAATTATAATTCCAGATTAATTCATCAGCTTTATCTTTATCATCAAAATATTCTTCTTTTAAAATATTTTCATAGATTTCTTTCCAACTTTCCAATTCTTTTTCTGACAATTCATCCAGCATTTTTATTGCTGCCATTGTTCGGTCTAATAAATCAATCGCTGCATCAGGAAGTTTTTTACCTTTTGCATAGCGTTTTGCTAAACGTACACATTCAGGAATTGCTGTTTTTTCAACTTCAATTCCGTGGTGTTTTTTATAACCATCGAGCAAAACATCAATCATTTTAACGCAGGTTTTTTCATCCGGCTCATTGACCGTTAAAACTTCAAAACGTCTGTTAAACGCCTGTTCCGGTTCGATAATTTTTCTATATTCTTCCTGAGTTGTTGCTCCGATTACGGTAATTTCTCCACGAGCTAATTCAGGTTTCAATAAATTAGCAACATTTCCGATGCTGCCTTTTGGGTCTAAAAGCGTGTGAATTTCATCAATAAAGAGAACTGCTTTTTCAATCTTTTTGCATTCATTGATTACTTTTTTCAGACGGTCTTCAATTTCACCTTTATAAGAAGTTCCAGCTAATAATGCTCCGGTATCAAGTTCCAGTAAAGTTGCGTTTTTAAGCATTTCGGGAACATTTCCTTTGATTATTTCTGTGGCAAAACCTTCGACTAAAGCAGTTTTACCCACTCCCGGTTCACCGATAATAATTACATTCGGCTTGCTTCTTCTACAAAGAATTTCAACCAACATTCTCAGTTCTTTATCTCTTCCGATAATGTTTTCCAAATCGCCGTTTCTCGCTTGTGCAGTTCGATCTATACAATATGCTTTAATGGAAGGAAAAGATGAATCTGAAAAATCTGATGAACTTCCACCAAAAAGCGATGAAATTTCACCATTTTGTGTTGCTGCGAAAGGTGTATCTTTTCTGTATAAATTGAAAATTTCGTGTTCTCTTAACGGAAGTGATTTTAGCTGCTGCAAAGTAAAAGCAACCTGCGGTTTTACAATCGCTGTCAAAATACAAACCGGAGTAATCTCATCCAAACCTAATTTTAAACGGATATCATCGGCTTCTTCTAAAATCTGATCTACAAATTCGCCTTCTCCAACTTCGGCAGGAAGATGTGTGGTTTTAGGATAATCTTCAATTCGGACATCTGCCCATTCGTAAAAATATCCCGGATCTTTATCTATAGATTTTAGAAATTCATTCAGACCAATATCTTTGTGCATTAAAGCCTGTAGAATGTGCGGTCCGCTGTAGGTTGCGTTATAATTTTCTCTTGCAATTGACTGTGCAATATGAAATAATTGTTTTACAGTCTCGTTGGTAACAAGTACTCCCATTTATATTTTAATATTTTGATTTTTGGTATAACTAAAATAAGTCTTTTTTATCAATCATTAAAATTAAAAATTGGTTATTTTCAATTGCCTGGGAATATTTTGGGGAATTTTTAGACCATAAAAAAATAAGAGAAATAAAAAACCAGAATATAGTTTGATATTTCTCTTAATTTAAATTTTATCTGATAATCTTGTATTTATCTTTTGGCTTATGAATAAATAACGGTAGAGAAAACTCCTCTTTCGTTTCTTTATTGGTATAATGTATAATTGGCTTTTTTTCTGAATCTAATAAAGTACAAATTTTACCATCTCCAAAAAATTTCACATCAGTTACTTCCGGGAAATTATCCAGTACGTATTTTCCACCAAACAGTTCTCCAAAAAGATTTGACAGTTCTAATTTATTATCTACAACTCCGAGGTACATTGAGGTATCAATTTCATCAAATCTATCCTTCATTTCATCGTGAAGTTTATCAATATCCCTATCTTTAAATAAACCATGAATGAATCTGAAATATTTTTCAACCTCATATTTATTCAATGTATGGGTATTAAATTGTTCCGAATTTTTCCAACCGCTAATTAAATAATTCACCTCAGCTTTAAAATCATGAGTCAAACTTACAACAGGTAAATTGTTTTCTGAAAAATCTAATTTTTCATACTTGAACGCTTCAACTGTATTGTCATAATTATCTGTTGAAGCATCATAACTAAAGACTTTTATTGTAATAAAACCGTCATTTCTCAAAGATTCTTCACCTTGCAAGGGCAACACGTTTATTTTAATATTCTGCAACCCATTTTCTAATATAAAATGATTGATGGGAATATGAGACGAAACCGCACCTCCAACGTGATGGCTGAAAGCGGGCATATCATTAATGAGAATATCAAAATTACATATAGACGAATTGAAGTCTACCAAGTAATAAGGTTCGTTGAATTGAGCCATTTGTTATTTTTTTCTGAAAATATTTGATTTGATATTGATACTTGAAAATATAGTGTTACCTAAGTTTCACAAATTTATTTTCCATTCCTTCAAAAGAGATTGTTAGAGTATCATTTTTAACGGTGTATTTGCCTTCTGTTTTTTCTTTCGTTTCTTTTTCAACAGTTACAATTTTATCACCATTAACCTCATAAGTAGATTCTACAGTGTTTTGCATTTTTCCTTCTCCTACATATTGCATGAATTTTCCGTCTTTTGTAAACTCTACTACAATTTTTTCGATCGGGCTTCCTGTTTTTGAATCTTTAAGAGAACTCTCCCATTTACCGATTAATTTTTCATCTCCCTGTTTTTGAGAATTACAGCTAAACGCTAAAAAACATCCTAAAATAACTAACAATTGTTTCATTTTTATTTTTTTATTGTCCAATATATTGTTTTTCAAACTTGATTTCATCGGGCATCACGAGTCTCGATTCGCCTTCATAACTCAAGGTTCTTTTAAAAATCCCTAATTTCACCGTTCCGATGGCAACAAAAGTTGCCTTTACACCTGCAAACTCTGCGATTGGAGCAGCATAAATTCCTTTTTTATCTGCACCAACTTTTATTCCACCAGTCACAGAAGTGCTTACATCAGCTTTAACTTCACCTTCGAAAGCCAGATAACCAATTCCTCCTTTTGCCCAAGCTTTAAACTCGGCAACAACCTGAATTTTTCCGGTTGCTTTTACTTCTCCGGAAGTTTCTTTCGGGTAAGAAGTGTTAATCGTTACTTTCCCATCAAGATATATACCACCACTTATACTAATAAGGAAATGCATTCCTGCCTCTTTCCCCAATTTATCTAAAATCCATGAAATCACACTTCCCGCTCCCGGACAAACAGCATCTCCACCAAATTTGATAAATATTTTCCAGAGATCAATTTCAATTTTAGCTTCTACCAAAGGTTTAGCAGAAACTCCTATTGATACCATTGTTGTAAGATCAATCGCAGTTTTAGGGGCTCTTTCTAAATACCACTGTGCTGCGAATGCAATTTTGGGAGATTCTATTGTAAATTTAGCTCTGCCTTTTGAAAGTGGTGAGTTTGAAACCCTTTCCGTCATGCTTTTCATTTTATTAAAAATCCCAAGCGTTTTTCGGATCTTACCATCCCATTTGTGCCCGAGTTCCATGGTTTGAGGAGCACTTGATCTTCCCTGTGTGATTCTATTCCACTCTGCTTTTAATGAAAGAGCAAATGACTGATCCATTTCGCCATAGTTTTTAGACCATCCACGATCGGCTTCAGCGCCGATTACTTTGTCTCGTCCTTCTTTAATATCATAAGGATGAAGTTTATTTCCAAAAGTATGCGCAAAAGGTTGATCGTGATTCCATTTAAATTCGACAGTCCATTTTATATCCGGGAAAACTTTCACCTGAACAACCGCATTGTTTTTATTTGAAAACCATCTGCAGGAATTCACAAAAACACTGTAAACTGTAGCAGAACTTCCCATTTCCAATACATTGAAAGAGGGCCAAATATAATTCAGAGGTGCAATATTTCCCCAAGCTAATTGAGAATTTACAGGAAAAGCCAATGAACTCGCACCAATTTCATGAGGTTGTTTGTACTCAATAGACTTTACAACAATTTTCTTTTCATGTTTATCTTTATCTCTGAAACAGGCTTTATTTACATGCTGTAAAACATCAACTGTAAGATTTATATCTGAGCTTGGTGCTAAAGTTTCATAAATAATCGTTTGAGCATCATGAGCATGAAACGTAAAAGAAATATCTACTCTTCTGTTGTTTTCGTAGTCTTTTTCGTTCTTGTATTTTATATTATCTCTACCCATTTTATCATCGGTAGGATCTACTTCTCCTTTTCCGAGAGAAATGATTCTGGACAGATCCAACCCTCCGGATCCAAAGAATTTTTTCACAACATCTGCTCTCCTTTGTGAAAGACCTTTATTGTAATTTTCTTTTCCGATAACACATGCGTAACCGCTTAAATTTATGGTAGAACCTTTATGCTCTAAAAGAAACTTCAAAATATTATTTAAAACTTCCAGTCCGTCTTTATCAATTTCGGTAGAATCAAATTTGTAATAAATGGTTCTGTGAATTCTTTCATCGGGAGCTTTAATTCGTTTTATTCCTTTTCCATTATCAAAAACTGTAACTGTAGAATTGCTTGCTTTTCCGTCTTTCACGACGTTTTCTGTAAATTTAATCACCTCAAATTTACAAGGTTCAATTCTTGCAGAATTTACATCGGGTTTATAAACTTTTGTAGGAGTTTGATTTTGGCTAACATTTGTATTTGTTGTGGCAACTTTATTCTTAACATTAAGGTAAATTGCATGCAAATCATCACCAAGATTATCTTTAATATATTTTCCTGAAGCCTGATCTTTAACCTTGATATAAAATTCCTCAAGATTCTGAATATTATCTACATGAGCCATCCAGGCGTAAGTATTCTGTATTTTCAGATTAACTTCACCATCAATAACCTGCACATCAGTATATACACAAATCTGCTTATCTGCTTTTGCATACTGCTGATTCCACAGTTCTATAATTAATTTATTTCCGTTAAGACCCTCAGTTTGTAAATTGAGATGTACAATATGACCGTAAGATATATGTTGTGCTTTCTTATTGTTTTTAATACTTGGACTGTCTTTTTGATAAGACCATTTGCTGGTGATAATTTTCGGTTCGCACCAACCTTTAACATATAAACCTACATTATTTTTAAAATCTCGCTGCCCGGAAAAACTTGCTTCAACATAAAAATTATAACTACCGCAAAACTTTTTCTGCATATAGAATTTATATCCTGTAGTTGAAGGTGACTGAAAAAGAATAATTTTACGATCATTGGTTTGTCTCATCCAAATCACAGGCTTTTTTTTATCTTCAGCAGTGGTATTGGGCAACCATTCTTCTACCTGAAAATACACATCCTGCTCTGCCATAATCGTAACTCGCTGACCGGGAACAGACATTTTCGGATAATATTTACCCTGTGTAACTTTTATTTTTTTTACGCCTTTTGCCATCTGATTATTCTTTAAATTACACCTTCCTGCACTCCCGTCATTGAAGATTGCTCTTTATACATAGACTCCGAATCTATCAACGGATTAATTTGCTGCTGCACATCCTGATCAGCATTTTTGAAATTTTGCTGGCTTGCTTCAGCTCTTTGGCCGTGATCTATAATTTCTATGCACGGAGTTCCGGCAATCGCACAAACAGCTTTGCTGTCTTCCAAAATAATGTAACCTCCGTTGCTAAGCTGTACTTTATCGTAAAAATTCTGCCATTCAGTAACCATAATTTTACATGGCGGAGGCGGACTTCCCATTTTTAAGCAACTTCCGAATGTATTTTTCTCAAATGTTGCAGCGCCAATTTCTTTAGTGGTAACAATCAATTTTTTTGCTGCACTTTTATCATTTGCATACTCTTTTTGGTGAGTAAGCACTTTTAGATTATCCGGAGCCTGCCCAAATTGGCATTTGCACATAGCTCCCTGTACTACGATGTGTTTTTCTGCCATAACTAAAATTCTTTATTTGAAATTATAATTCTCGATAAATATTCATTACCGAATTCTAAACGGACGAATGAAGTATTCATTTTAAAAGTTACAACCGTCAAAGCTTTTGAGGTATTTTCATCTACTCCCACTGTTGTCTGATACAATTGAGCTTTATATCTCGCAAATTTATCTTTACATTCTGAAGGCGAACTGTCATTAAAAACCAAACCGTAAGGCAATCCCGAAACGGCATCTTCACCATAATATTGAATAGCGTAATATTCTTCTCCGCTCGTCATATTTGCATAAATCATATTAAAATTTTCAAAATCCCAATTAGAATATTTTCCGTTTTTGCAGGTTTCACAATCCATTTCACTAGGATCTGTTTTTAAAAGCCTGGTAATCTGATCTGCATTGGTCGGAAGACTGATAAATTGTTTTTTTGAAAAAAGATTCTGAAGATATTTTGATGCAATCTTTTTTTGCGACTTTTTAGCTTCAAAGCCAGCAATTTCATTGGCTGTTTGAGCTTCTGTAGTAACCTCAATTTCCGGGTCTGAACTTACCGAAGCTGATTCATTTGATTTTTTTTTGTTTTTTGAGTTTAAAAGAAATTCTTTGACTTCTTTCTCTAGCTTCCCTGTCGATTTTGTGAGTTTTACATCAACTTCTTTCTTTGACCAATTGTCAGGATTGATTTCTTCCAGGAAAACAGTGACTTTTGTGCTTTTTGCTGAAAGTTTTTTCATAGAAACATTCCAGATCGCTTTTTGGATAAACTGTTTAGGTTTCGCACCTTTTTTTAAAGCTAAATCCAAATAAGGATTTTTCTCATTTGAGTCAAATTTCAAATCATACAGATCAACCGTGGTTGAAAATTCATTATCTCCTGCAGCAGCGGCTTTTGGTTCGTCTTTCGTAAAATCATTGGCAAAATCGAAAATGGTGTTTTGCAATGTTTCAATATCTTTTGGAACCGTAAATTCTGTTTTCTGCCCAAAATTCAGAGCAAAAACCAGAATAAAAAGCATTAAGAAAAGTTTATCAAATACTATTTTTTTCATTGGTTTGGTTTTAAATTTAATCGGTAAGAATTGTTACAACTACCGATACTTTTTTTCTGCTTTCAAGATTAATGTCACATTCTAAATACAGTGATTCTGAAAGTTGGGTTTCACCATTCAGATAATATTTAAGCCTGAAATTTCCGTCATCATTCATTACCGGATTATCTTCTATAATCAAAGAAAATGGCGCTCCATTGCTAAAATCATATCGGCTTCTTTCATCATATAATTTTCCGGTTCCTGCAATATTTATTAAATCATCTTCATCTTTTAAAGGATCAATTTCAACTTCAATTTTATAGCTTGGTTCAATTGCATTATTGACTACTGGAAAAGTTTCAGTCATTTCAGTCTGATAATCCTGATTAAATTTCTTATAAATTCCAAAAAACAAAGTGCGGATGAAATAATCGTTTTTAATGAAAATAAAAAGAGAATTAGGTTGTTCTAAAACCTTCTCAATTTTTTGACAATATTCATCTACAATATCCCCTTCAAACTCTTTATAAATCTCATCTTTAATATTTTTCCATCTTTCTTTAAATAGATCAGTACTTTCAACATTATTAAATTTGCCTTGCTGATCGACACTTATCTGCATTGGAAATAAAACTTTTGATGTTTTATATGCCAATAAATCTGCAATTTCGTTTACTTGTTCTTCATTTATAAAAAGATCTGAAATTCTGTCAATTTCAAAAAAATGAAATCCGTTTTCACTTTTTATCCATCGAACGGAACTGTCATATCTAAGTTCATTTTTTTGTCCGTTCTTTTCAATCGTAATCATCGTGCTGTATTTCAGAGACGAATTTTCCGGTTGAAACAGCAATCTGTTTCCATGACCAAATTTTACAAGTTTATTCTTATCTGAAACTGCTGTTCTTGGCAGAAAAAGTTCTTTTTGTTTGTTAAGCTGTATTAAGACTTGATCTTCTATCTTACAATGATTGTTGTGAAAAAGCTTCAATGACGACTCGGAAATACCATAAAGATTCGCAATACTTTTCAGCGTTTCACCAGATTGAATGATATGTTTATTAAACTTCTGCATAATATTTACTTACATTCCTCCTATATAAATGAAAGCAAAAAGTACAGGAACGATTAAAAATAGATTGATTACAGCCATTTTATTATTTTTCGAATAAAAAAATCTACCAGTTTCAAAAATCATAAAAATCCCCCAAATTATAAGTATCCCAAAAGCAATCATCATTGGCAAATCTATGCCCATTCCGCTATTACCACTCGTTTCATTTAGTTTTTTATTTACGAGAATAAAAATTGGAACAAGAGCAATAGCAAGCCTAATTATGATATGAACTGCTAAATTTTTCATTTACTAAATATTTTAAAGGTGAAGTCACTTATTTCATGCTCTTTGTCATTCTGTTTTAATAAAATCTTAATTCCATTATTTTCCGGATTTACGTTAATGAATAAATCCGCAGGAATATTCTGATCTATTAAATTGAAAACTTTATACGTTTGCTCAGTTGTAAAATCTGGTGGAAACTTCGAACCAGTTTCTCCTTTGTAATTGGCTCTGTAATATTTTTCATCTTTAGAAAATACAATTCTGGCTTCATATTTTTTATCTCCATCACTCCATTTAAACCAAATATTATAAGGAATTGCAGTATCATTATATGCTTCATTATTGGCAAAAGTGGTCTGTTTTTCCATATTAATTTCTCCAATCTGCATCCAATTTATTTTTTTGGAAAGATTGATTTTGAGCTTGTATTTTTTTCTATACAAATCCAATCTATCGTAAGGTAAAGAATTAGAAGCTATTTGCTTTTTAAGGTCTTCACTATAATTTTTGAACCATCCTTCATAAATTTCCTGCTGACTTCTGTCATCGTCTATAACATCACTGAATTTATCATAATGTTTTTCTAAAGCCTGAAAACGTCCTATTTCTTTCTGATTTTCATTACCTTTAATCCAAAGTACAGTAACACCGTTTAAAGCAATACCAACAGCAAAATAATTATATTTTTGCTCTTTTAAACCATTAAACGGATTTACTGTTTTTTCCTGCAGAAGTTTTTCAATATCATCTTTAGGTAATTCAAATTCTCCTTCAAAGAATTTATTTTCTATGTATGAATAATATCCAATTTTTAATAGTTGAGGAACTTCTTTCGTCTCATCGCCCACAACAAAATCACCTCCGCTTCCCCACATCCCTCCAAGCTGAACACCCATCCCGTTTATAGGAATCATTTCATTATTTCCAGAGTAAAAAACCTGTTGATAGGTATCGATATCAAAGTTTTCAGGAGTTCCTATTCCTGCATCGTACTTGTATTTATTCATAGTAGATTTTTGAGCAAACTGCATGGTTGCAATACCCATTAAAAATAGAATTAATATACTTTTTAAATTAACCATAAATTGGTTTTCTTATTCTGTTTGGTCTTGGACCGTGCCCCATCTTTTCTGTTGCAGACCAATGAATATATTGATTGATTAATTTTTTTTCGTTTTCAAAATCCAGATAAGTTTTATATGAAATTTGTTTTCTTTTACTAAATTCTGCCTTTTTTACAGCAGAAACATATTGTTCTAATTTTGACTTTACATAATGCAAGATGTGAGAGCCATTTCCTGCTTTTTCCGGAATTTTAAATTTTTCAGTAACTCCATTTACACTAAAATTGCTGCCTTTTTCCGTTGATAAACTGCACATAAAATGAAGCGGAATGTAGCTGTATCTTTTATCGATGAATCTTTCGCCCTGTAAACCAATATAATTCACATATTTATTGGAATGTGGAGCAATAGTAATTTGTTTATCCAAATACCATCCTTCATCAATATACACTTGTCTTTTCTGATTAGCCAAAGTATTATACTGATTATTGTCGTTAATAACTCTTGCCGGAGAAACAGATGATCTATGGTACTGTTTAAATGTCTCACTCTCGTAGCAACCTCCAATATCTGCATGAGCTCCAGGAAGAACTACTTCCAAACCTCTATTTGTAGTACTTTCAATGGTGGTAATATTAAAGTTTGATCTCCATTCATGACCTGCAGCAATTTGAACTATATTCATCACTTTAGGTCCACTTATAGCACTTAATCCTAATTCTTTTCTATCATTTACAGAGGTATTATCATTTTCAAAATTTCCTCCATAAGACGAAACTGTATCATAAAGACCTACAAAATGTACTTTAAGACCAGAAATAATAATCCCATCATTATTACATAAATATCCCAAATAACCTCTTGCGGGAAGTTTTTTGGCATTCACAGAATGTCCGTCAAGATCCATGTAACCATACTCCGTTAAAGTGGCATCATACGATGACTTTGTAATCTCATTCACGAAAGCTCTTGCAGCAGCAGCGCCACGACTAAAACCATACACATCGACCGTTATATTTACTGTGGTACCGGGAGTAAGCTTTTCTCTCAGTTTTTTACATCCTTTTCTTATCTTTTCTCGAATACCTGTTTCTCCCATTCCCATTGTATAACCTACAACCGTATCCGTATCACCATTTAAAGTACCAATTCCCTCAATATAAATAAAAGGCGCCGATGTATAAAAATGATACATTCTCGCTACATTAGAATAGTCATTTAAATAACTGTCTTTATCAAAACCCCAAGGATCTTCTTTCACAGCTTTAGCATCATACTTTTCTCCTTTCTTTTTCTTTTCTTTCTCTTTTCTGATATAGGTATTTCGTTCATTATTCAAAGTACCATCGAAAAAAAAACCTAATCTGATTTCAATAGCGTCGTCTTTTTCATCTTCAGAGGGAGAATAGCTTCCAAAAGTTATATTTGCCATTGGTTTTTCATTTCTGGATTAATATTGAATTTGATGAAAATTACTTATTTCCATGAGACATTATTTTTTTATTGCTTGCCAAAATAAGATTGCCTTTTTTAGCTTCTGCATTTATTTTTTGTGCAATTTTCTCAGCTTTCTTACCTACATTTAAATGATAGGTATCATTTACTTTAATGATTATATTTTTTGCTGTTTTTCGGATAGCCATGATTAGAAAAGTTTAGATTTTTCTGCACTGTTGAATTCAACGATTTTTCCGCTTTGCATTGTCATATTTTCCAATTCGCTGAACATTGAGATTTCTCCCGCAATTTCATTGGAAGTTTCAGACTGACGGAAAAACTCTTTCTCTACCATTTCCGTTCTCATATCTGAAGATTCACGAATATCTCCCGCTGCAGTTTGTACAATATCTGTTCCTGCTGTAGAAATAATATTGTCATTTGCCGAACTCGTAATACTTGCTCCAGCTCCAATTGAAATTTCTTTTCCTGCAGTGATATTGATATTTTCACCTGCATTTAAAGTGAAATTTTTTGGTGCATTCATTGAAATATTCCCTTTTCCATCCATGAAATACGTATTTCCGCTTGGATCGATAATATTTACACTTCCTTCTTCGTCATTCATTAAAATTCTGATACCACTTCTGGTTTGAATTGATTTTAAATGATTGTTGATTCCTCCCCCCAAACCAATTCCACCATGAAACATTCCACCCATCACAAAAGGTCGGTCAGGATGATTGTGCACAAAATTCACCATTACCTGATCTCCAACTTCCGGAATCGCAACATAACCTCGGTTTTGCGTAATCTGATCGGTTCCTCCTGCATCAGGGCTCATCATTCTGATAAAATGGGTGGTATCACTGGTTTGCCAATCAAACTTTACCTGAACCCTTCCCTGTCCTTCCGGATCTGCGTTGGAAATAACGGTAGCAATCTGTGGTTGAGCGATTGGAACGGTGAATTCCGGTTTTGGTAAAAATCCTGTATCGGAGGCTATTCCGTTAAAACTTCCTGTGTAATGACCAATCGTATCGATTTCATGTGTTGTTTCTGTCACCATGATTCTTGTGAAATACGAAGTTTCATTGGTGTCAACTTTTCGCATTTCAATGTCTACTGAACATCCCGGATGT
>NZ_JAOVZV010000018.1 GCF_026460945.1 Chryseobacterium luquanense | reverse complement strand
GGGATTGTTGTTTTGGAACTAGATTCGAGAGGCCAATGATTCTGACAAATAGGGAAAATGATCAGGTTTTGTGCCGCTCCTAGGGAGCTTAATATTCCCCGCCAAATGTTTTTCTACAAAAGTGAACCTCCAAAGGAACGGAAAATGCTTGGGAAATTATTAATATGCACATGATGCAACGATGGAATATCGTTTAGAAAAATTTGAAACAAGTTAAAATACGTAAACAGGAAAAGAAAATTTGGTTTGGAGCTTTTTGAATAAATAGAATTTGATATTTAATGTGTTTTGAAATAATCAAAAAATTGAAAGAAAATCTATTGGCGGGAAGTGTCGCTCCCATGGAGCTGTATATCCCAACCGTATTCTTATTCTACAAAGGTTCCGCTCCTACGGAGCTTTGTTTGATCGAAAGTTTATTGGGAAATGTATTATTATAATGGGTAATAATTTGTTTTGAATTCATAATTACTTCTATATATATTGTAAAAGCTCTTAATAACAAGTTTCATGCTGCCACAAATCTTAATTGTGACGTTAAATGCATGTAATATTGCAAAGCAATTAACATTAAGTCTTTGCATTCTTATTAAATGAAATACCATTGTTCATTTTAAAAGATAGCATTTATTATAAAAACTTTGTTTTTTTATCGATAAAAAACGCAAGGCTATACAAAGAATTATAAAAAGACACTGATATTAAGCTAAACAAAGCCGTTTCACTTATTTTCGAAAGACAATGATCCAAAATGCACAACGAGTTCAATGATATAGTATAAGTCAGAATGTGGAATTCCAAATCTTGAAGTTAAATTACTAAATCCCGCAATAACCCAAATTCCCATAGCCCCGATCGAAACGACATCCTTTTGTGATGAGGAACAATGAGCAAAAGATACAGTGGAGAGCGGGATAAAGCTACAAAAAAACACCCCAGAAATTCTGAGGTAAATTGTTTTTAAAATTTCTTAGTTGTTTTATTCACGTAGTGATAATTTTAAATACAAAAATTAAAAAAAACGTTTAATGAGTATCTTATATATATAGTATCCGACTAAACAACCAATAGTATCAGCTACAATATCTAGAGTTTCCATAGATCTGCCTAGTTTCATTTCTTCCTGAAGTATTTCAGTGAGGAATGCATAAATAAGTATAATCTGAAAGAAATAAGAAAATTTGATTTTGGGAAAAGCGGCAATAAAGCAAAAACCTAATGCTGCAAAAATGCTCAAATGCAAAACTTTGTCAATACCGTCGAACATAAAGAAGTATTCGTGGTTTTCGACTCCGGGACGCAGGAGCATATAAGTAAGAAATGCCCAATAAATGGGCAGTATCTTTATAAATATGTTTGAAATTTTATCCAATGATTGCTTGGTATTCTTCAGCTGAAAGCAATTCTGAGTGATCTGCATCTTCTGCAATTTCCAATTTGATGATCCATCCGTTTCCATAAGGATCTGTGTTTAGTAATTCCGGCTGATCTTCTAAAGCAGAATTAAACTCTGTTACTTTCCCTGAAATTGGCAAGAATAAATCTGAAACCGTTTTTACCGCTTCAACACTTCCGAAAACATCTCCACCATTGATATCGTCATCTACTGTATCTACATCTACATAAACGATGTCTCCCAACTCTCCCTGCGCAAAGTCTGTGATACCAATTGTAGCAACGTTACCTTCGATTTTTACCCACTCGTGGTCTTTAGTGTACTTTAATTCTGATGGTGTATTCATTTTTCTTTCTTTTTTAATGTTAGCAAATTTATTCAAAATAGAGATATACTCAAAGAAAAACTTTAAACAAGTTTATAGTTCAATTTATATATAGTTTATATTAAAAATTATTTATCCGGAAAAAAACAAAAGACACACAATACTGCGCATCTTTCGTTCTGATTTAAATTAATTATTATTACCTACCGAAGATAATAATTAAAATCTTATAATCCAATAGCTGTGAAATAAAAAATCCCTTTCTTTTTCGAAAGGGATTTGTATTTTCTATTTAAAGACCTCCAGAATCACCAAAAGTAAATGTTGCAGATAAACCTGCTCTGATGGTTGATAACGGGAATGCCGTTGAGATTTTGTATTTGGAAGTCATCTGTTCGTAGAATACTCTTAAATTCAGATTTTCTGAAACATTGTAATCGGCAGAAAGTTTAATATTCATTAATTTTTGTCCACCCGTGACCTGAGAATCATTAAGCAAAATGTTCATGATGCTTGTACGGCTGTCTCGAAGCGAAATATCACCTCTGATATTCAGATCCGAACCTTTCGCTCTTGCTCCTCTTTGATTATTCGTTCCCAGTCTGAAGTTTCTTACGATATAACCCAATCTTACTACATATTCTGTATTAGAATCTTCAGTAAGAGAATGGTTAACCAAACCAAGAATCATCGTACGCATTTTATTATACTGAATACCAAACTGCATATTATTTCTCATGGTAACATCAACTCCGATAAGTGGTGAGAATGATTCTGTATAACTTACCTGAGAGAATGTGTACGGATTGATGTAATCGTTATTAACGTCTCGCTGAGAATTTTCAACATCATTTGGAATGTTAAAATAATCAATATTCGACTGAACTCCCGTTGCTGTATAAGTTGCGCTATAACTGTGCAAAATATCAAACTTAGAGAACTGACCATTTATTATAGGAACATTTCTTAAACCTGAATAAATAATTCTCCAATTCGGAATCGGGAATCCAGCTTTTTTAGCATTCCCCATTGTTTCAGGATTTTTACCTTCCATCGCAGCTCGGAATGCCGGAATTAAAACATAAGCATTTGAAATACTGTGTCCATCTGTATATCCATCCGCATTTAAAGCACCTCCCAATTGTTGAGACACGAGCTTTGCATTGGCTCTGATCGCATCAAAAATTGCAGGACTTTCTTTAAAGGAAGAATTTAGCAAGACTACCGTATTCGAATAAGAAACCATATCACTCGCAAATGTAAGATTTGGGTTTGCAAATCCTGTCTGCTGATCGACATAATTAAATCCTGTATGCGAAAAATTCCTGTTATAGGTTTGTAAAATATTAAAACTAAAATTAAAGTCATTCATCGGTGAGACCTGTAAATCTGATCTGAGTTCCCGTGTTGACATCTTTATATAAGGATCAATCATGTAAGGCGAATCGCTTACCCAGCCTCTTTCCATTACCAATCTTCTGATATCCGCCTGCGAGCCAAAAAGGAAGCCTAAAGAAGGACCTCCCAAAGTCTGGCCATAACCATAACCATTTGGTGCAGAAAGTAGACCTGGAAGAACAGTTCCGTTGTTTTCTGTATACGTTACATTCAATTGCTTCATAGAAGTCAAAACAAATGCTGCACTTTGTAAAATAGAAAGTTTGTTTTTAAACTTATACTTCTTAAATGCGTATCTGTTTTTCTCCCAAGCCTGAGTATAAGCATTATTTAATGAATCTTGTTCTTGCTTACGTTTTTGAAGCGTAGTAGACATCTTTTTGAAATAACTAAACTGACCAAAGAACTTCGGAAGATCCGCTGTAGCATTTGCTGAAATAACATTTGTATTTTGTCCGATGGAACCTAAGCTTCCTTCCGGGCTTCTAAGAAGCGCAGTAGATCTTGCATTCCAATTATAAGTAAATCCGTAACCTAACTCTGCATCAATAAAATCTAAATAAGGAAGATATTGGAACGGTAATTTATAATTCAACTGAACTCGGTGATTATACAAAACAGGTCTTCCTGCTCTGAAAATATTTCCAAAAATCGAAGAATTATCCATTGTATTAACATCAACCTGATCATTTAATGTTCTTGTTGCTGAATTGATTTCAAGTTTTAAAGATTTAGTAAAATTAAATCCTAAACCATACTGCCATCCAAAATAGAAGTTTCTGTTTTTCAAAGCAGCAAAGTCATCATTAAGATTTCCGCTTAAAATTGCATCGATATTTCTAAATTCAAGCTCGTTATAATTTCTGTCAAGCTCAGTTCTGAAAGATAATCTCGTAGGAACCAGATTAATATTAAACTCTTTTATCCATCTCAAATATTTTGTTGATTTAGCGGTATCGCTAATCATTTTATTGAAAGGCTTCACAACCCAAGGTTTAAAAGTATAATTGTAATCTAAATATCCTCTGAAATACTGTCTGTAGTTTTTCTTGGTATAAATATCACGGTAATGATCGTCATTATAAACAGCAGTCAATGAAAGGTTTTCTACGTCATAAAATTTAGGTTTACTGTTAGGTTTTACCCTTTCTTTATGCATATTGACAACCCCAATACTTCTTTGCTGAGTATACGTTCTTGCCACTTTTTTCAGTTCTTCCCTGTTTGCAGCTTTACTAAATTCAACATCGGTATCTAAAGGATTGTACTTCGGATCTTCGATAGTTTGTGAGTAAGAATAGTTTACCGGAATTTTCATTCCTGTTTTTTCAGGTAAAAACTTGTCTACGTTTACTGCTGTATTAATACTGAAGGCTGACTGAGTAGCCTGACTTCTTTCTGCCGGTTTAGAATCTATATTTCCAAAACCAACTGATGAATAAGAAGCACTTGTATTAACGGTAGCAAAATCTCCTAAGTTGAAATTTAAACTTGCATTTCCTGCATAACCTCCATCGTTTTCGATTTCAGAAAGACGAATTTCATTTACCCAAACTATTCTAGTAAATGAAGTTGTTGTTCTTTGTCCATTTCTAACTCCCACCATTATTGTCGTAATATTTCCTAAACTAGGACGACCTTTGATATAGATTTTTTTGAATGTATCACCACCTCCAAATTCTGAATCTAAAATCCTTTGTGTAAGTTTAGTAGGAGATTGTCGATCACGTCTTATTTTAGCATCAACAAAATCCTGAATATTTAAATCAACTTCATTTTCGAATGGCCAAATATCCATAGGAGCAGTTGCAGTTCTTGGAGTAATTTTAAGTGAGGATTCATATTCATAATAATTGTCCGTAGCATCACTACCAAAACGAATGAAAAATTTAGTTCGTTCATCAATTTGTCCTTCTGCAGCAGTGTTTGTAGGATCTTGAGCATGTACAAAAAGTTTCAACTTTTTATATCTTCTCATATCTAGGGTTGTATTTTTGAAAACACCTCTAGCTTCATTAGCGGATAAATTTGCTGCTTTCATATATAATGAAGCTTCATTTTGTCTTTGTGCTCCTGCATTTCCACTTAGAACCTGTCTGTCAATTCCCGGAGGAAGCACATAAGGTGGTTGATTTAATGCATTTTCTTCAATATTTACACTTCCAACTTCAAAGTTATCAATGTTTTGTATAACTGTACCTTCGGTTAGTGCAGGATCAGGAACTGTAGTTCCATCAGCGTATCTAGCAATATTTTTACTATATCTTCTCCAATCAGATCTTACAAGATCCATAGTTCCAAATCTTAGTGTTGATGCCTGATCAAAACCAGTTAACATTAATCTTGCAAATCTCACATTATTTAAAATTGCAGGATCTTTTTCACCTCCCAAGTTAGGTTTACCAGAATTATAATTAGAAACAGGAATTCTGAATAAATACCATTTTACATCATCAGTTCTACCATCTTGAAAAGTTGCCGTTACTGTTTTTTGATCAACAATGTAATTACTTGTTCCCGTTACTAAACTTGCAGGATCTAGGTCAACAATATATTCGTTATAACTTTCACTCTGATCTAAATTATAATCTTTATTGATATCTTCTGCATCCGGAGTTTGTGTAGCAACTTCCAATGAATTACTCTGTGAATTTCCTTCCGGGCCTCTGAAATATTTATATCTCTGAACAATGGACGCCGCCTGACTTCCTGTAAATTTATCAGACAGATAAAATACAAAGTCATCAATTGCAGGATCCGAAAGATTGGTAACCGGATTGATAAAAGTTGTTCCAAATCTCGCAGATTCCTGAGCAGAACTTAAACCATCATACCCTAAATCCTGCGCCGTTCTATCTGCTCCTTCCGTTGAAAAAGCATACAAAATTGGTGGTTGTTTTGGCTGAACTCCCCAGTTTGATGCCGTTGTAGTAGATGGAGAACCTCCAGTCGGTAAACCATTTTCGTACTGCATCAATCCATCTTTAAGAACATCTTCTGAAACGTTCCCTAAATGTAAAAGTAGTTTCGGGTTTGTACCTAAAGTGTTTCCATCTGCATAAGGATCCATCATCCAAAATTCAACATATTCAATATTAGAATTAATGAAATTTGAAACACTGATTGGTCTCATAATTCCCGCCCATCTTTGCTGAGTAGTTTCCGTTGCTGGATTAGCATTATAAGGACCTTTTTCCTGAGGGAAATAAGAAATATCAAAAGTATTGGTAAAAGTTTGTTCTCCCGCTACGAAATCTCTGTTATTGAAAATTTCCGTGAATTGTACACGTCTTGAAGCGTGATTGGAAACTGAAGCGGCAGTAATTCCTTGTGGAGCTCTTCCACCTACTCCCCAAAATCTTGGATCAATATTATACCATGATAATAAACCTCTACCAAATCCATTTGTTAAATTATCATTAGCACCGGCTCCGGCAAAAAGAGGATTACTTTGACTTTTCTCTGGCTTAGAAGCTAAGCTCCAGGCTGTAGGTTCTTTTAATGAGATTTTTGCCGTTGTTTGTTCAAAATCATCAATGTAGGATTGATCATTAGTTCCTTTATTAATTCCCGGAATTAAATAAGCCGCTTCCATTTTAAAGTTTAAGTTGGAAGGAGCCTCCGTATTAATGCCTGGAATCTTATCTGTTAATCGTGTCAGGAAAGGAAGTTGATTGTTGTACATCATATTTACTCCCGCCATTGTATTGTTTACAGCTTCCTGACCGTAATTTACTTTTTGAGTTAGCGGAGATTCAGAATAATTAACCACAGTACCTCCGAAAATAAAGTTTTCGCTGACTCTTCTTTCTAAATTTAAACCTAAAAATCTCTTTCTTTGTGTATTAAAAGTCAACTGATTTTCTAATGCGATATTAATTGCCTGACCCGATTGTTTTACTGTTTCATTAATAATGGTAACAGTTCCGAGCATATAATCAACCGTATAATCAATACCTTCTGTAAGCTGTACTCCATTGGCTGAAACTTTTACCGAACCTTGAGGAACGTTAACTGCACCCAAAGAAATTCCCTGTCCTTGAGCTCCTTTGTAACGACCTTCCATCGTATAACGTTGAGAAAGATTACTTTGGCTTGCAACCTGTTTCTGTTGTGTATATAAATCTGAGAATACATATTGAGGATTATTTCCTACCAAACCAGCCATATAACTTCCAAAAGGCTGCACTTTGGTAAACATAATTCTGCCCTGATCTTTTCTAATCGTAATACCTTCTACAAAATCGAAAACACCATCACCTAAGACTCCGTTATTATTTTGTAAATCTCCGTTTACATTTAGACGATCCCAGTTGAACAACTTCAATAAGTTGGTTCCTTCAACAGGTGTCCCAGGAAGATAATTGACCTTACCTCCTGTTTTAGCATCACGATAATATACATTTAAAATAAATCCGTCGCGATCAACCTGTGCAGCATCTAAAGAATAGAAATTCTTCATCATTAGATTCCACATGGGAGATTGAACGTTTACTTTATTGTTTGGTCTTAAAAGTTTTGTTACCAAAACAGGACTTTCCTCAGAAAACTCACCTACTTTGTAAACCTGATTGGTTCCGTTTACTGTATATGAATATGAAACCGCTAAAAGCTGATTATCATTTAATTTTTGATTTAAAGAGATATAACCTAATTGCGGATGAAAGGTATATTCACCTGCATCCATTCTTCTGGCTTTTGTAGTCAATACAAATTGCTCTCCGTTATCATAAGGCTGTGTACTTCCTGCAAAAGTCTGCCCTTGAAAATTCGGAAGATAATTTTTCCCTTGCTCTCTCGGAGTTCCGATTGCTGAATTTACCTGTTGGTAAAGTCCATTCTGTGAATTATCTGGTAATCCCGAAAGACCTTCACCTAAATCTCTGATCCCTATTAAACTTTTTTGATAGGCTAAATTTGAATTCCCCTGATCTAAAACCCAAACTTCCATTCTAGAAATACTGATTCTTGAATTGATCTGAGGATAATTTTGTAAAGCAGTATCATAATTATTTAAGAAATACTGTCCGATAAAATAATGCTGGTTTTCATCATAATCTAAAGCATTAACTTTAAAAGTACTCATCGTTCCACCACCCTGTACAACAATATTTCGGGCTTCACCCTGTTGTTGAGAAAGCACAACCGTTCCGAAAGTCTTGCCTAACTGAAATTCAGTTTTCACCCCAAATAAAGACTCTGAACCACGAATTAAACTTGTAGAAAGCGGCATATTAACATTACCAAATTCAATTCTTTTGATGATTTTATCTTCACCTCCCGCATTAGGTTTATCAACATCGTTCAAACCTTTTGTCTGAAGATCTTTCCATGTACCTTTTGATTGCCAAACCAAATTCATTCTGTTCTCAAAGGCAAAACCACTCTGAGTATCGTAGTTAGCTTTCAACTGTAAGTTTTCACCCACTTTTCCAATTAAACCCAACTGAATTCTTTGATCAATATCAAAAGTAAAACTCGTTCTGTTTTGAGGCAAGATCATCGGATTATCAATCTTCTGATAAAGACCTGCAAAATCAAATGAAGCATATCCCGAAGGAATAATTTCAATCTTATTACTTCCAAAAATAGATTCGAAAAGCCTGTTGTTAATCGTTAACGAAGGAATTAAACCTCTTTTTGCAGCGTCTGTTTTATCTTTTCTGAACATTAAATTGTAACGTTCAGATTTATCTCTATAAAAAGCTTTAGACTGCTCCGCAAGCATAAACTCTTTATAATCTTCGGGCGACATTGCAACACCTGGTCCGGTAATTGTATTACCAATTTTAGGATATACATAGTACATCCCGGTTTTGATATCGTAATACGCTTCGTAATAGGTAGGGTCGGTAACTTCGTAATTTTTCTTTATAGAAAAACCTTGTTGATTTTCTTGCTGTCCGAAAGTATTGACCGAACAGAATAAAAACGACAAGAATATATAGATGCTGAGAAACTTATTATTTTTCACCAAATGTTAAATGTTTTTTAAAATTTGTTTTACTAATTCTTCTACAGAAATATCTGGATTTTGCTTCAAAAAACGGTCAGCAATCTTTTCACTAGACCTTTTAGGAATACCCAAAACTTCTAATGCAGATAACGATTCTTCCTTAACTTTATTATTTACAGCCAAAGAAATATTTTCTTCCGGATTGTTGAATTTTTGCACTTTATCTTTTAAATCAACAATGATTCTTTCGGCAGTTTTTGCCCCGATTCCTTTTGCTTTTTGAATGAGAACACTGTTTCCGGAAAGTATTGCAGAAGCAATCTCATCAAGGCTTAAAGTAGACAATAAAATAAGAGCAGAAACAGCACCTACACCATTAACGCTTATTAAGAGATTAAACATTTCTTTTTCCAAACGGGTGTTGAACCCAAAAAGCAAATGTGCATCTTCACGAATGATCTGCTGAATGAAAAGAAATGTTTCTTTATTTAAAGTAAGTTTTTGAGAAGTCATGAGGCTGATTCCGGTATAGTACCCTACTCCGTTTACGTTAATCACTGCGTAAGTCGGGGTAAGCTCCTGAACGATGCCCTGTAAAGAAAATATCATTATTAATTTTTATAACTTCCAAATATAGTAATTTAAACTAAGTAATAAATTCATTTAACATAAGAATGATATTTAACTTTTTTTGTCATTGTAAAGACAATGAATTAACGTAAAAACAGATAAGTTCAAAAAAAATTAAATTTATCTGCTTATTGTGATTTTTGAGGTCAAAATTTATACAAAAACATACTTAGAATTTTTACCACACAAAAGAAAACTTTAAAAGATATGTATGTTTTGTGTAAAACCTACGTACCTTTTGTTCAAAACGCCCCGTATCTTTTTATGAAAACCTACGGACGTTTTTCACAACACCTTAAGACATTCATTTTTTAAACAAGAAAAAAGTCGGGCAGAATCTTATGAATTTCTTGCCCGACTTTTTGAATTTATTTTTATTTTATTTTATTGATAGGATTACATCCTATCCTGTAGTAAGTCTTCCCTTCGGGACTCTTTATTTTTTACCTTCTCTTCTTTGCGCATCCAAAACTGCAACCGTTGCCAGATTCACAATCTCATCAACACTTGAACGCATCTGTAAAACGTGAACAGGTTGTTTCAGTCCCATCAATATTGGTCCTATTACTTGTGCAACCTTCATTCCTCTAATGATTTTGTAAGACAAGTTTGCCGATTCAAGATTCGGGAAAATAAATGTATTTGCAGGAGTTGTTCCTAATTTTGAGAAAGGATAGTCACTTAAATGATCTGCATTCATTGCAAAGTCAGGCTGAATTTCTCCATCCACAACCATTTTAGGAAACTTCTCGTGAAGAATACTAACCGCTTTTGCCACTTTTTTAGAAGTATCGGAAATTGCTGCAAAGTTTTCAAAACCTAACATGGCAATTCTTGGTTCAATCGCAAAAGATTTCACGGTATGTTCTGCCATTTTAGCAATATTTACCAAATCTTCAGCCGAAGGATTTTGGTTGATGGATGTATCTGCGAAGAAAATCGGTTTCTTTTCAGATAAAATCATCATCATTGCCGCTACTTTGTCAACCCCTTTATCTTTTTCTATTACTTCTAAAACTGGCCTTAAAGTCGACACATAATTTTTAGAAAAACCAATAATCAATCCGTCTGTATCGCCATGCTTCAACATTAAAGGTCCAAAATAATCTCTCTGACGAACGTATCTCTTGGCTTTGTACTCGTTCATCCCTTTTCTCTGACGAAGTTTCCAAAGTGTTTCTCTATATTTTTTTCTGTTTTCTTTCTGATCGTCATCACTAGGATCGATAATCGGAACATCAATATCAATTCCGAAACGTTCCATTTGTTCTTTCACATATTTTTTATCTCCTAACAAAATCGGATGTGCAATTCCTTCTTCATATAAAATCTGTGCAGCTTTAAGAACATTATACTCTTCAGCATTTCCTAAAGTAATTCTTTTCGGATTTGCTTTCGCACGGTTTTGCATCATTCTCACCAACTTCTCATCTCTTCCCATTCTGTCAAGAAGCTGCGTTTCGTACTCGTCGAAATCTGTGATGATTTTTCTTGCAACACCGCTATCAATCGCTGCTTTTGCAACTGCGCTTGAGACTTTGGTAATTAATCTGTTATCAAATGGTTTTGGAATAAAATATTCTCTTCCAAACTGTAAATTCTTAACATTATAAGCCAAAATTACGGCTTCCGGAACAGGCTCTTTCGCCAAATCAGCAATTGCATGAACAGCCGCTAATTTCATTTCTTCATTAATTCCTTTTGCCTGAACATCCAATGCGCCACGGAATATATATGGGAAACCAAGAACGTTGTTTACCTGATTAGGATAATCACTTCTTCCTGTTGCCATGATGACATCTTTACGAGTTTCCAATGCCAAATCATAAGCGATTTCAGGATCTGGATTTGCCAACGCAAAAACAATCGGGTTCTCGTTCATACTACTCAACATTTCCGGCGTCATTACGTTCCCTTTAGACAAACCGATGAAAACATCAGAACCTTTTACAGCGTCTTCCAAAGTTTCGATATCCGTGTTGGCAATAAAATCTATTTTTTCAGGTGTAAGATTTTCTCTTTTGTGATTGATGACACCCTTACTATCGCACATCAATACATTTTCTCTTTTTAAACCTAAAGAAATATAAAGATTGGTACATGCAACAGCTGCTGCTCCTGCTCCATTCACAACCATTTTCACTTCACCGATATTTTTATTGGCAATTTGAAGTGAATTGATTAATGCTGCTGCAGAAATAATTGCTGTTCCGTGTTGATCGTCATGCATCAAAGGAATATCCAATTCTTCTTTTAATCTTTGCTCAATATAAAAAGCTTCCGGAGCTTTGATATCTTCAAGATTGATTCCACCAAAAGTTGGCGCAATTCCTTTTACAATCTGAATAAATTTATCCGGATCTTTTTCATCAATTTCAATATCAAAAACATTGATGTCTGCAAAGATTTTAAACAAAAGACCTTTCCCTTCCATTACAGGTTTAGAAGCTTCAGCACCGATGTCTCCCAAACCAAGAACTGCCGTTCCGTTTGAAATTACAGCTACTAAATTTCCTTTTCCTGTATAATCATACACCGTTTCAGGGTTGTGATGGATTTCCATGCACGGAACCGCAACTCCCGGAGAATAAGCCAAAGACAAATCTCTCTGCGATGAGTGTGGTTTTGAAGGAATTACTTCAATTTTTCCTTTCGGCTCTGCTTTATGATAATCTAACGCTGCCTGACTAAAGTTTTTTTCGTCGCGGTGAGTTTTACTTGACATAGAATTTTTCTTTTTTTAAAGTATATATTTAATGTGGTAATCAACCAAGCTTTCGATTGGTTTCTGTACGATATGTCCCACATTCAAATTGAGTTCTGACGCCGCAGAACGTAAAATATTTTCGTAATAATAAGCAATAGAACCGATGAAATTAATCTCGGCATTTTGGGATTCTTCATAAGGAAGAACCTGATAATCGAAGAAATTTTTCATCTCTTCCAAAACCATTTCCTGGAAGTAAGGATGATCTTTTCTTTCGACCACAAATTTATTGAAATCAGCTAAATAAGCATTCGGTCTAGTCGTGTGATACATATTTTTCAATGCTTCATCAATCGTCAAGCCGTAAGTTTCTTTAAATTCGAGATGTAAATCTTGGGGAAGTTTCTGCATAAAGAATCTACGTACCAATTGTTTTCCAATAGCACTTCCGCTTCCTTCGTCACCCATAAGATAACCTAATGAAGGAAGTTTTATACTTAAATTTTCTCCATCGAAATAACACGAGTTAGAACCTGTTCCTAAGATACAAACAATAGTCGGTTTACCATTATAAGCAGCATAAGCAGCAGCATAAAGGTCTTCTTTTACAACGATTTTTGCATTGGTAAAAACTTTCCCTACTTCTTCTTCAATCGTTTGGCAGTTTTGTTTCACACCACATCCTGAACCATAGAAAAAAATCTTGGTAATTGAATTTTTTACCGACTGTAAACTTTTGTTTTTTTCGATTTCGGGTACAATAAGCTCTTTGCTGATAAAGTTTGGGTTGAAACCAATGGTTTCGGTTTTTAGGAAAACATTTTTAAAGTCATCCAAGATTACCCAGTCAGATTTAGTAGAACCACTATCAACAATAGCAACCATATTTCTATTTTTAAGAGTGCTAAATTATGAATTTATCTTTTAAAATAAGAGATTATTGGTATGAGATATATTATTTACTATCTGGCGGATGTCTTATCTATTTTAGATTATGCATTAATAAATTCAGAGAATGTCTTATTTATTTTTACAGATAGATGTATAGTTTTAGAGAAGCCTTAGTTTATTTTATCATAAAGCTTATGCATTTTTGCATAAGCTTTATTTATTTTTGAAGTAGCTTTTATGGCTTTTTAAATTTAATTTTTGAGATTGCCTTGTACTGTGGCGAGTTTCCATCAAGAATGGTGAACAAATAATCTTTGGCTTTATTGAAAGTATCTACTAAATTATCTTCTGAATTGTAAACAGTATTATTTCTTACGGTGCGGGCGGTATTTAAAGGAATAAAAAAATCTGATACCGATTGCGTTGCCTGTAACATATCCGTTTTTTCCTGTTTAAGTGTTGCAACCTGGTATTCTGTTTCGTTAGGAGTGTAACCCGGAGTGCTTTCTAATAACGAAATCAATAAATCATAATTATTCGTACGCTGATCATAGCTCATTTGTGAAGCGGAAATCTGATTATTTTCTTCGCTTGGATCTGTAGTAACGAGAGGGCTAACTTTTTTAATCCCTTTCAACCTTCTTGCAATGGTCATAAAATCTTCCAGCTGAGCTGCTGTGACGCCTTCTGTAGCTTTATACATTTTTCTTAGTTTGGTAATTTTTTTACTTACCGGTGCAAAAAGCTTTTCTCTATGATCTACTGCAAGAGAATAAGGTGCAACAGAATTATTTACAATCTCCTGATGTGTAAAGGCAGTGCTATAAATATTTTGAAGATTTGCAAGAAGTAGTTTTTGATTGCTGGGATTATATTTAGCACCAAGCTCTATAATGTGTGTGCATAATAAATTGGCATTTGCAATATTTTTTGCATGCCCAGTTTCATTTTTTGACATAATTTGTATTTTTTATTAAAGTAAATTTAGAAAAATTTTCCAAATAAAAACAAACCGCAGAAAATTTCTGCGGTTTTTAAATCATAATCCTATTCTTTAGGATATATAAGATTTCCATATTCTTTTATCGAAATAAATTTAATTTCTTTTCCAAATTTTATCTTTTCAAGTTGTTTTTGTAAATTTTTAATGCCTTGTATCTTTTTTATTGAAGCATCCGAAAACTTAAAAATAAAATATTCTTCTATAACTTTATCATTAGCTTTTACATTCTGTCCTATAAAATAGTTTTTATCAAAAATAAATTGATCAAATTCACCTATTGTTACTCTTTCCCCTCCTCCTTTATTGTAATTAACATTTAAATCATTTACTAAATGTCCTTTATCATTAGATTCTATACATTGAATTGCATAAGGATACACTAATGGGTATCTCCACCAATCAAAAATACCAGGGTAAGTATAGTACTTTTCAGATATTTTGCCTTTATATTCTAAAGGTTCAAATTTTTTCAAACTATCTACATAAATATTATTCTTAGGCTTTATAACAGTTATGGGCTCAGTTTTCCAATTGCATGATAATATAAAAAACAAGCAAAATAGATGTAGTATTTTTTTCACTTTTTAAATTAGAAAAATTTTTATAATAAAAACAAGCCGCAGAAAATTCCTGCGGTTTGTTTTATCGGTAAGTAATTTTATTAATTGTTTTTTCAATCAAATTATTATCCAAATATCTTTCTCTTTCAATTATATTTCCTTTATTATCGAAAGTAGTTTTATAAGTGGTGATATGAAATTCTTTCCCATTATTGTCAATCATGCACATCTTTGTTAAGTTTCCTTTAGAGTCATATTCATATTTCATAAATGAATTTATAAGAACATCATTTTTATCAACTCTATCATATTTAATAATAAACCCTTTTTTATCAAAATATATTTTATAATAATCCGGTTCATTATTTTCAGTACTAATATAATATCCTGATTTGTAGTTATAAGATCTATTTTCTACTAGTTTCTTATTTGATTTCCAATTAGGATGATGGATTATTCTCTCAATAAGATTTCCTTTCGAATCATATTTATATGAAGTGGAAGTGCTTAAAATATTATTATCATAACTGTTAAATTGCAATACATTACCTTTTTTATCATAAGTAAACACTTCTTTATTCACATTGTCCCCTCTAATTGTGGTTTTGCTTTGAAATAACTTATTATCTTTTTGAAAGTTTTTTTCAGAAGAATATTTCCCAATTCTTTCATTTTGTATTACAACCTTATTATTCTTATCAAAAATCATAACTCCCGATTCTTTTAAAGTGTCAGATTTTAGATTAGACGTTTCAATCCGATAATTTATCATTTCAATTTTTTCAATCTTGCCACCAAATCGCTGAGTAACATCCCAAATCGGGATTTCCTTTACTTTAATACTATTGCAAGCAATAAAGAAAGGCATTAGAAGTAATAAATATTTTTTTTTCATATATAATTCAAATTTATTTACGTGTAAGTTTTTCTCATTTTATCCAGACCTTGAATAAATACCAATTTAGTAATCCCATTAAAACTATTATCAAAGTGAATAAATAATTAAAGTTACCCAAAATTAGAACTATAAAAAAATATATAACAAAAACATATAATAGTTGAAACCCAATATTATTCCCTATTCTTTTAATTATTAAGTAAAGAATGAAATACATAGGTAAATAAAATACAACCCCTAAGAATAAGAAATCATAAATAAAAATTAATTGAAATAAATATTTATATGAATAAACACTATTCTGTAAATTATAAAGTTTGTATAGCTTGATGTCACTACTTGAATTTGACAAATACCCCAAAAACAATTGCAATATATTTTTAACAAAAATGTTAATATACATTATACTTAAAAGTTTTGAAATGTTATTAAAGATATTCATGTTTTTTAATTACATCCTAATGAGGTTATAGCAGCTTTTCCTTTCAAATAATTTCTAACTTTTGTGTAATTTGGTCTATATGTTTTCGCAGGAAGCGAGTTAGCACTTCCTCCATTATCATTTATATATTTTGATACTTTACTTTGCATACCTGTCCATAGCTGATCTGCGCCATAGAATGCAGAAGCTACAATTAGATAATTAGCTAGATTAGGACTGCTTGTTGCTACTTGAGAAACCCTATCAACACCTCTTGTATATAAATACATTGTACTATCATTAGGATCAATGTAGTAGCCAAATAACCTATTTCCTGCAACGGGGTGTACACCATCATATCCATTACTCATTGGAGCTTTTATTGTTGAGAACACCCATGCCTTAGAACCAAAACCACTACAAACTACAGTTCCATTATCAAAAGGTATTTCAATATGAATAAGTGAACCCAAAGGATTTGACGAATTCCATAAGTTCGTATCGTTGATACCATAATAACTATCAACGATTGGAGTAAATTTCTCAGCAAATTGATTTAAATTTAGCCTAAAAAAGTTAAAAAATTCTTCAGGTGTAAATTTTTGATTACTATTAGGATTATTTGGAAGTGAGTTTATTTTTATTGGAAACACATCCATATTTATTCTTGTACTAGCACCATCATCTAAATCCGTAATTTGCCAATTGCTCCACCAGCTAGTTTGGTTTTTTATATTTTGCAATTTATCTTTTACGGATTGTGGAACATTATGTTGTGCTACCAATTGCCAATCATCCAATTCACTACATGGTATATCTATCAGCAAATTTTTGTTTTGAATTAAAGCTATACGTAAAGCATCAATTCTATTAAAAAAATTTGAAACGTCTTCAGTATCTTCCTCCATTAACAAATTTAATGCCCATGTTGCAATTTTGTAATTGTTCAATTTTTTTTCTTCAGTTGTATTATCCTGTGCTCTAAACCAATTGCCTACTACATTCAATCTATCACTTAAAAAAACTTGAGATGTCGAGGAAAAATTATTGGCTATTAGATAATTTTTCACAACCATAAAAATATCAGTATACCCTGAAAGATTCATCCCATTTCTTCCCAAAGAATTTAAAAACGATACTGTTCCTGACATATTTGCCCAATTAACTGCACATTGAGTATCTCCTTCTGAACAGAGCAAATACATATCATCATAAGAAATGAACATAAAAGTATTGTAAGGACTAGTTGGTTGTGTGGAGCCTCCTCCACCTCCAGATCCACCACCAATAGTTCCAGAACCTGGAGAAGAACCACCGCCACCAGGACCTGTTGATCCGCCGCCACTACCTCCGCCTCCAGATTCTTCTCCACAATGGTTGATGGCAGCAATTATTGTATTAGGTTGAGCTTGCGAGGGCGTACCTGCTAAAGGACACGAAGCACCAACCCCGTGGTGTTCAGTTCCTGCACATGGATGAGTTTCGTATATATATTCCCAGCAGCCGTCATAATATGAATACGTGCCACCTTTACTTGCTAGGGAAATATTATTAATAGAAAAGGTTTTAATTTTCCCTTCTAAATTTATTGTTTGTCCGCTTATATATTGTTCTTTTTCCTCTTTAGTTAAGCTGTATTGCATTAAGACGCCTGAATAGGTATTATCTGAATTTTCTTTTAAAACGAGATTTTCAATAACACTATTAGGATACGTTCTTGATATTGGAAACGTGTAAGTTTTTTCCGTACCATTAGTAATTTCCAAAACTTTTTGAGTTTCAATTATTGCACCATCCAACAGAGGATCTTGCGGAGATGTCAATTTTCCATTAAGGTTAATTTCTTTAAAGAAATTTTTCTGAATATTGCCTACCTCTTTAGCAAGAAATTTCTTGTTCTTAAGCTGCTCTCCATCTAGCACAGAAATACTGTAGTTGTTTTTTGATTCTTGTTGCTGGTCAATCATCAGATTTTCCTGCCTGCAGGATTGAAATACCATTGAGAATAAGATGACGAGACCCGCCAACTTAGAAAATGTTGTTTTTTTCATCTTTTTATATTTGTTTTGTCATTCGAAATATTTTTATCTCGAATTATTTATGCAAGAATAAAATTTTCTAAGATAAAGACAATACACTTTCACGGAAAAATATTTACTTTTACGAAAAATATTTTCACTATTATGGAAAAGATTATAAAAAAGATAGCTGAAATTCGCAGTAAAAAAGGGTTTTCTTATGAGAATATGGCTCATGATTTAGATCTCAGTACTTCAGCCTATCGAAAAATAGAAACAGGCGAAACAAAACTTACTGTAGAGAGACTGGTTGATATTTCTAAAATTTTAGAAACCCCTCTAAATGAATTAATGGATACAGATTCTCAAAAAAATTTTAACCAAGAAAATAAAGATAATGCGCACGGATTTCAAGGTTTCAACGATAATATCTTTAACGAGTATTCTGATGTTTCTAAAAAGCTTATAACAGCTTATGAGCAACAAATTAAAGATTTAAAAGAAGAAGTTGATTATCTTAAATCTAAGACAAAATAAAATATTCATATTTAAAAACATAAAAATGCAAACACAAAAAGAGTACTGCATTTTAGTACTCTCTTAAAGTTTACAAATTTTCGTAATTAGCTTTTGATTTCGTTTTTGTTCTGATTGAATTGTATCAACCAGTCTTCTATCTCTTCTTCAAGATAAGAAGTCTGTACCATCATCGCATTAATGAAGTCATCTGGAATAGGAGTATCGTTTGAATTTTCCAGATTCCAAAGTTCGTCTGACATATTTTCATACTCCGAGTAAACTCTTTTGAAACGAGTATTTTCTTTTTCTAAAGCTTCAATATTTTGTTGCTGAAGCTGAAATTTTCTGTATTTGTTTTGAGATTTCATACAAATATTTAGATTAATGTGGTTTAAAAAAACTTGAGCAGGTACTTTTCATCAAGCATTACAAGATAGAAAGACCATCAACAGAAAAAGTTGAAAATGAGTTTTTTATCAGGTACAGTTTCTTTCGTTCTGAAAATTAAATTTAGAAATTATTTCAACACGAAAAAAAAATTTAACAACTTTTTTCACTGTTTAACATATAGTTATAAATTTGCGTATTATTAAAATTAATGAGAACACTACTTCTACGCCACAAACAGGTATTACTTTTTATCATTGCAGGCGGACTCAGTGCGATTGTGGAAATCGGGAGTTTCAAGATCTTCAGCACTTATCTTCCACAAGCTATTTCTCAGGAGCAGAATTTTCACGGGATACACTATCCTCTAAGTAATATTTTATCTACAAGCTGCGGAATTTTATTTAATTATTTCCTGAGCATCTGGTTTGTTTTTGAAAGAGGAAAACATTCCAAGCGAAAAGAGTTTGCTTACTTCATGGTTGTATCTCTTATTTCTACCGTATTAAGTTTAAGTTTCTTCCAAGTTTTTTACAGCTTTATATTTAAAGATAATATTGATTTAATTTTTTATACCTTGAGTCCGGAAATGATCAGCAAGATTGCCGCAATTTTATTGGTTTCCATTCTTAATTATTCGGTAAAGAAAAAAGTAATATTTAACGGTTGATTTGTGACTACAATTTTAAATTACCTCTGGAGATTCTGGCTTTTCATTTTAGCATTTGTTCTTACAATTGTTTTGGGAATACCTGTTTACATTTTGTCTTTCAACAAAAAAAATTACAGATACGCTTATAAACTCATCAGAATCTGGTGTTATGGAATGTTTTTCGGAATGGGTTTGCGATACGAACTCATTAATCTCACCGACAAAAAAATCGATAAAAACAGACAGTATGTTGTGATTTCCAATCACACTTCGATTATGGATATTATGCTGCCGTGTATTTTATTTCCAAATCATCCTCTTTGTTATGTCGGAAAAAAAGAATTGGTGAAAATCCCAATTTTTGGAACGGTTTATAAAAGAATATGTGTGATGGTAGACCGAAAAAGTGCGAGAAGTCGCGCCGATGTGTATAGAAGATGCGCTGAAAAAATGGAAGAAGGCAACAGTATTGTACTTTTTCCGGAAGGCGGAGTTCCGAATGATACTTCTATTGTTTTGGATGAATTTAAAGACGGCGCATTTACACTTTCATCAAAACACAACTCTCCTATTGCGGTTTTCACTTTTATAGGTTTAAAGGAAATGTTTCCCTTTGATAATTCTAAAGGTTATCCCGGAAAAGTAAAGGTTTTTTTCAACGATATTCTAGAACCGACAGACTCTCCGAAAGATTTAAAATTGTCAGCTTTTGAGACAATAAAAAAAACATTGGCAGAACATAGTTAATCGAAGAAATAATATATATTTGTTATTACGAATTTATTTTTAACAAATATGTCAAAAACAACTACTCAACCAACCAATTACCCTGCACTGTATACACTTATTTTAGTGTTTTTCTTTTGGGGATTTATTGCAGCCGGGAACAGCATTTTCATTCCGTTCTGTAAAAATTATTTTTCACTAGATCAATTTCAATCACAGCTTATCGATTTTGCATTTTATACTGCCTATTTCTTGGGTGCTTTATTGCTTTTCATATTCAGCACCATTAAGGGGATTGATATCATCGGAAAATGGGGATACAAAAAAAGTATTGTCTACGGTCTGCTACTCTCTGCAATTGGAGCCGCAATTATGATTATTGCTGTAAAAAGCAATGTATATTATGGAATGTTGATTGGATTATTTGTTGTAGCCCTTGGGTTTTCCATTCAACAGACTGCCGCAAACCCTTTTGCTGTATTATTAGGAGATCCCAGAACAGGAACCAGCCGACAGAATCTTGCAGGAGGAGTCAACTCTTTCGGTACTTCCATCGGACCAATCATTGTAGGTCTAGCTCTTTTCGGAACTACCGCAACTGTAGATGATGACCAGATTAAACATTTAGCTTTAGATAAAGTAATTTTACTTTATACCGCTGTTGGAGCACTATTTTTAATTGCTGCAGGAATTTTTCATTTTTCTAAAAAGTTACCTGCCGGAATTTCTACAGAACCAATGGAAAAAGCTGGAAAAGCAAGAAAGAATCTGATTATAATGACCATTTTGGTAATTCTTTGCTTTATTCCTGTATTTGCAAGTTACACCTCTGATGCAGCTAAAAAGATTGAAGTTTTCAACAAAGAAATAACCGTTTTAGAAAACAGCAAAAAATCTGAAACGAATGTTATGACAAAAGAAAACATTCAAAAAAATATTGACGCTAAAAAATCTGAGTTACAGGAAGTAAAACATCCTTTAGAAAAAACCAGAATGTATTATTTAGGAGGTGCTTTATTAGCAGTAGTCTTATGTCTTGTTTATGCAAATACAAGCTCTAAGAAAAATCCTGAAGGATGGGGAGCTATGAAATATCCACAGCTTGTTTTGGGAATGCTTGCCATTCTTTCTTATGTAGGAGTAGAAGTTGCTATCGGTAGTAATCTGGGTGAGCTTTTGAGCCTGCCGGAATTTGGAGGGCACCAATCTTCGGATTTAGCACCATATATTTCTATGTATTGGGGAAGTTTAATGATTGGAAGATGGACTGGAGCTATCACAGTTTTCAATCTCAATAAACAACAGCAGATGATTGCCACCATTATAGTTCCGTTTGTTGCTTTTTTAGTGATTATCGGAATCAATGTAATCGCACAGAAAGATATGTCTAACCTGTATTTTTATGCAATTTGTATCGTTATTCAGGTGATTTTATTTTTAGTGAGTAAAAACAAACCTGCCCTTACTCTTATTATATTCGGATTGTTTGGAGTGATTGCTATGATTGTAGGTCTTGTTTCAACAGGAAATGTTGCTATTTATGCATTTCTTTCAGGAGGTCTTGCATGTAGTATAATGTGGCCGTCAATTTTCACTTTGGCAATTACAGGATTAGGAAAATATACTGCGCAAGGATCTGCATTTTTGGTAATGATGATTTTGGGGGGTGGAATCATCCCTCCACTTCAAGGGAAACTCTCTGATATTATCGGAATCCATAGTTCATATATAATTCCTGTATTGTGCTTTGCTTACATTACTTTATTTGCATATCTTGCAAAGAAGACCTTAAGCAAACAAGGAATTGATGTTGACGTTTTAGAATCAGAAGGTGCACATTAATACTACAAAAACATACAAAAAAAAGAGATTTTGGGCAGGTATTTTACTTGCCCAATTTCTTTTGTTTTATACATTTTCAAAACTAAAATTTACTGTTTCTTTTTTTGAAACTTTATTTGAACTCCAAAAGAAAGTTCATCAGTTATTATTTGCATGGATTCCTTTTTCATTAGGAGATTTATTTTACGTTCTGTTAGGAATTTTATTGGTCTATTTAACTTTTAAACTTTTGAAAAAGAAAAACCGAAGCAGCGCATTACTCAGAATATTAGTTGTTTTAAATATCTCTTATTTCATCTATCAGATATTTTGGGGAATGCTTTACTTTCAGACACCCATTATCACAAAGCTTCCAAAGATTGACATTACACTCGAAAAAAGAAAAACTTTGGCTCTAGAATACCTAGCAAAGGCAAAATCAACGAGAAAATTGGTACAAGAAGATAAAAATGGAGTTTTCATTATTAAAAATTTAAAATCTATTCAAAATGAAATTCTCAGTCAACAAAAAAAACTTCCAATATTAATTACCAATAAACAAAGCAGCAATATTAATTCTTTTAAACCGAGTTTATTTAAGAATATAATGAGTTTTACAGGAATTCTAGGATACTACAATCCTTTCACGGCAGAAGCTCAATTTAACGCTGAATTACCGTCTTCATATTTACCATTTACTTTAGCTCATGAAAGTTCACATCAATTGGGTTTCGCTCGCGAACAGGAAGCTAATTTTATTGGATACTTAATTGGTGTTGATTCTAAGAATTTGGAATTGAAATACAGCACAGAATATTTCACTTTAAAAAGCTTATTAAATTCAATTGTTTATGAAGATGAAAAGTTTGTAAAAACCGCTTTGGAAAATTATTCTGAAGAAATGAAAAGCGACAGATTGAATGAAAAGAAATTCGTGACAGAACATCAAGGTTACGTTGATGACTTTTTCGGGTTTACCAATAATCTATTTTTGAAAAGCAATCAACAGGAAGGTTCGATCACTTATTCATACTTCATTGATCTTTTAGTACGTTATAAAAGTATCAAAAATCCTAAGTTTAAATAAAAAAAGAACCGTATCAGGCGATACGATTCTAAAAACACAAATGATGAAAAAAAATTTATTACCTTGACTTGTTCCCTCATTCAAGGCACTGTAAAAGTACAACATTTTTTTAAACTTCAAAATATCGCAGCATTTTTTATGCAAATTTTATGAAAATTTTATGATTTGAAACTTTTATAATTTTCATTTATCTCTAAATATAGATTTACAATTATTCGCTAAATACCATTTATAGAAGTTGAATTATAAATTATAGGTTTAAACAATAAAATATTATTTAAAAACAAGAGCTATAGGTTGAGATTGAAAAATTTAACCTTTTTTAATAAAAAAATTCCTATTCGAATAGTGAATTATCTTTTCGAAACACCATTTTTTGAGTTTAAAATTACAATATGCTTCTAAGTGAAACATTTAATAGTAAGAAAAGAGATTTAAGTGAAAATTAAATGATTAAAAAATCAGAATTCGAATTTGAGTTATCTAAAATTAAACTCAAATATTTAGAAATAAAAAACCACAGAATGAATCTGTGGTTTAAAATTGTAGCGAAGACGGGAATTGAACCCGTGACCTCAGGGTTATGAATCCTGCGCTCTAACCAACTGAGCTACCTCGCCTTTTTGGTGGTGCAAATATAGAAAATATTTATTTACCTCCAAAATTATTTTACATTTAAATATTCCAAAACATCACCAACATGATTGGGTTTGCTGATTATCTTGTTGTTAGCATCCAAAATAAAATATGTAGGAGTTGCATGAATATTATAAAGTTCAGCAAAAGAACTGTTCCAACCTTTCAATTCTGAATCATTAATCCATGGAAATGCAGCAATTTTTGTGGTATATGCGCTTTTGTCAGTATCCAAAGACAAGCCGATTACTTGAACATTCTTAGTTTTTAAATCATTGTATTTAGCTAAAAGTTGTGGTAATTCGTTTTCGCAGTGAGAACAAGTTGAAGACCAGAAAACAATTACTTTTTTATCAGCTTTTACATCAGCAATTGACTTCGCATTAGTGTTTACCGCAGAATTGAATTTATACGCCGGAAAAACAGCTCCTAAATCGGTATCTGTATTAGATTTAATTGTTGATGCAAGACGGTCGTTTATTGTGCACTTTAAATCTTTTGCAAGCGCAAGATATTTAGTTTTAAATTCACTCATATCATATACATCAAAAATATCAATCAGCTCAGACAAAACAGTTTGTCCTCTTGGTGTTTCTACATTCAGTTTATTGATTAAAGTATCAACTGAAGCAGCTACATTTGTATTTCCACCAACATTCAAGTAAGAAACAAGGATTGGTCTTAATAGAGACGAACTTTCAAGCATATCGTTTGATTTATCGATGAAATTAACAATCTCTTCTTTTGTTACCTTCTTCGCCGGATCATTAGACAAGAACTTATTGTAATTTGTATTATAATAGTACACAAACGGATGTTTGGCCTGGTCAACTCCATTTGTTGTGCCAGATAATTTTCCTATCTCAGCAATCAAAGCTTTTCCGAATTCTGTATTGTCTTTATAATATTCTTTAATCTGAGCCAATGCAGGTAGAATTAATTCCTTTTTTTGAGAACCTTCCTGAATACCACTCATCACTTCATTAGCCTCATCCTGATAAATTACGTTCTGAATCTTATTGGCTTTCGTTTCAAGTTTAATGCTGATATTTTTATTTTCAGAAATAAAACTCACTGAATTATTGGTTGTCGGAAAATACACTTTCATCATCCCGGAATAGTTTTTAGGATATTTGAAAGTCCAAACATTATTTTTATTTTTTTCTTTAGTAACAATAATATCTTTTGAACCATTTAAAGTATATAAAATTGCTTCCTGCTCGTTAAATCCCGGATCTGTTTGAATATTAATTGAAAATTGCGCCTGTAAGGAAAATGCGCACAACATTGATGATAGTACAAATATCTTTTTCATAAGTAGATATTAAATCTTTTTTAATAGTAATGATCGCATTATATTCACAAAACCCAAATTTGGCATTTACAGCGATTTATCATGTAAAAATAAAAAAACTCCCCGACTAATCAGAGAGTTTCAAATATTTTAATATAATTTTTATATTTTTTGAGTTTTGTATTTCTTAGCAAAAAAGGCAATTGTAATTATTGCGATAATTGCTAATATATAAACATACATATCAATGGGGGAAGCTGCTGGTGCACAAGGAGGGAAACTTCCGAATCCGCAGGGACCTGATCCTGGTGTATTTTGAGCATTTATTAACCCAAAGGCTATAATAAGCAAAATAGGAAATACTTTTTTAATAATAAACTTCATAATTTGTGTGTTATTTAATTAATATTTTGCCATTAACAATTGAACCCTCATTACCAACTACTCTTACAATGTAAAGCCCTTTAATTGTTGAATCTAATTTAATAACATAATCAGAATTTGTTTTTACTGATTTTTCAGAAATTACCAACTTTCCACTTCCATCAAACACTTCAATTGAAGCTGTTTTCCAACTAGAATCAAAGCGAACAATGTGGTGGTCAATATCCGGATTATAAGTAATTAGTGTTCTAGATTTAATATTTTCATCAACTGTATTTAAACTTCCATTTGTTTGAGGTGTACCATAGTACAACCCAAAATTTGAACTATTTGCAGGGATTACATCTCCTTGCTTAATCTGAACAGCCTGTCCTGTAGTACCAACATTATAATAAAATCCGGTTCCACTAGATAGTATATGAGTAGCTGTAGGAACTAAAACCGTATCATCTCTCAATTCAAATTTCAGTGAAGCAACGTTATTACCAAAAATACTCATATCGATTCTTTTTCCAAGATAGTTGGTTTCATTTGCTTCGTTAATATACAATCTGTATGTAGAAGAATAATTAGGATCAATACCTCCATTCACAGCTTCTTCAAATGTTTGAATAGTTGCGTTTGTAGTAGAAGTAACAGCTTGAACTGAGCTTATACTTGGGTCAACTACGTATCCTGTTGTAAACTGAGGAGCTACAACATAATAAGTTTCGCCAATCTGATTTCCGTTTGCATCCAGAGCAAGTACACCGAGTTGCTTTATTCCACTATTAGTAGAAACATTTTTCTGAGCGGTTACTGAATAAGGATTAGGATTCAGTGCAGTATCTTCAACTCTTGGTGTATAAGCAAATCTTCTAAGATTACCAAATGTTAAAGTTTGGGATGTATTATCTCTAAGTTTAACCTTAAATGTGTTTAAAGGCTTAATAATTAAAGTATTAAAGTTGCCAGTAGGCTTTTTTGATCCTGGATCAAATGTAACTTTCTGCGATTCAAGATATTGGGAAGTACCACCTGTGCTATAGTTATAAGTAACACCCTGTGGATCAACAGCAACACCCAAAATATTCGAGATATTATTAAGATCATTTACTGTACCAGATTCTGGATAACCTATAAATGTCAAATCTAGATTCGTTAGATATGGATTTGAGAATTGATATAAATTTCTGGCAAATGAGGCCGCATAAAAACCAAGACCATTAAAAGGATCTCCAATATAACTATTGTATGTTTCCTGATAAACATTTCTATTATTTCCTGCAACACCAAAAACTACAGGAGTTGCAGCGGGTTGCAAAGTAACTGAAGTTGTTGCATCATCTGCATATGGTCGACCTTTAACCGTTCTTTGAACGGAAGCATCATAACCAGTTCCACTAGTACCACCAGTTCCAACTGTGTAGTAAGCAGTACGCTCGGCTGATGTTGAAGATGTTGTAAGAGAAGTAGTAGCTAATGAAGGATTAGATATAAAGGCCATAGCCAATCCGGGACTCATTCCCGTGATAGGTACAGATGGTATACTTGAGCCGTCAAATCTCATTGTAGCATTATCCCATTTTAAGATTTCTCTACCTGCCCAACGTGTCTCATTAAAAGCATTAACTCCTGCTAAACCTCCAGCTAATTCATTACTAAAAGAAGCAAACGTTTTATTAAAAAACGGAATACCAATTTGTTGATACGCCCCATGCTTAGTGTTAGCATATTCTTTGTCTACAATTGCGGTAATATCGCCCTGAGCAAAACCAGTAATGTACAACTGACCGTAAGTAGCCGTCGCAGGAGTACCAGAATTAAGTTTCAGAACAATATTATTACCACTGGATTTGTCAACAGGTGTGGGATCACTGGTAATAGTTTTAATTACTTCTGAAGAACTTGGAGTCTTTCTGATCATTAAATTGCCATATAAATCAATTCGACCATCTCCTTTTGTTTGTAATCCTCCTCCGTTATAAACAAGAGTTCCATTACTTACATACATTCTAGCGGTATCATCTACATGAAGTAGTATCTGCGCCTGAACAGATAGACTCGTCGCTAAAATCCCTAACGTTAATAAATTTTTTTTCATTGTATCTCAGTTTTTGTGTTAGTACAATATTCTGTGCAAAGATAGAATTTTTTTCTAAGAAAAAAGTTAAAATTACTTATTAATCAAAATATTATCTTTTGTCAAAACAATTTCGTCGTGTTCTCCTACTGTAAACATATAATCTTCCAATACTTTTTCAGTAGTACCACGTAAACCTCTGGCTCCTAAACCTTTTTCCATAGTTTCATCTACGATAATCTCAATCGCCTCATCAGTAAATACCAATTTGGTACCGTCCATTTTAAAAAGCTCTACAAATTGATTGATGATTGAGTTTTTAGGCTCTTTCATAATTCTAATCATGGTTTCTTTTGTGAGTTTCTCGAGATATGTGATGATTGGAAATCTTCCCAAAAGTTCGGGAATTAATCCAAAAGAACGAAGATCAATTGCATTAATATTTGTTAATACATACTCATCCTCCTCCACTTTATTGATTTTTTCAGAGCTAAAACCTATTGCCTGCTTATTTATTCTTCTTTCGATAATTTCTTTAATACCATCAAAAGCTCCACCTGCGATAAATAAAATATTTTGAGTATTTACTTGTATATATTTCTGATCAGGATGTTTCCTTCCTCCTTGAGGAGGAACATTTACAATACTTCCTTCCAAGAGTTTCAACAAACCTTGCTGAACTCCTTCCCCAGAAACATCTCTTGTAATACTCGGATTATCTGATTTTCTTGCAATTTTATCAATCTCATCAATAAAGACAATTCCTTTTTCTGCTTTTTCAACGTCGTAATCAGCAACCATTAAAAGTCTAGACAAAATACTTTCCACATCTTCACCTACATAACCCGCTTCCGTTAAAATCGTTGCATCAACAATACAGAAAGGAACATTCAATTCTTTAGCGATTGTTTTAGCCAAAAGCGTTTTCCCCGTTCCGGTTTCACCAATCATAATGATATTAGACTTCTCAAGCTCTACTTCTCGATTTTCATCTTTTGCGTGAAGCAATCTTTTATAATGATTATAGACAGCAATCGAAAGTTGCTTTTTCGCCTGATCCTGTCCGATAACATAAGAATTCAAAAATTCTTTTATCTCTTTAGGTTTTTTAAGCTCATCAATACTTTCTGCCGGCGAAAATCCTGCAGGATGCACTGTATCTTTTACAATTGTATGAGCCTGCTCGATACAGTTTTCACAAATAAAGCCATTTTGTCCCGAAATCAGCATTTGTACTTCATTTCTTTTCTTACCACAGAAAGAACATTGGTTTGAATTCATTTTGATTATTAATATATTATTAAACAAAATCGTAAAAAATTTCTTTTTTACGATCTTATTATTTTGTTAAGAATTAATGATTGAGTTTTGAATTTCGGAATATTCTTCCGGAGAAAGCTTCAGTCTTTCGTTTTTAAAATTCATATCCTCTACTTTATTTAAGGGAATAAGATGAATATGAGCGTGAGGAACTTCCAATCCTACAACGGCTACTCCTACTCTAATGCATGGAATTGCGTTTTTTACTTTTTTAGCCACTTGTTGTGCAAAAGCCCAAAGATTTTTGTATTCTTCGCTTTCCATGTCAAAAATAAGATCGACTTCTTTTTTCGGAATAACCAAAGTATGTCCCTTTACCAATGGCATTGCATCTAAAAAAGCGACAAAGTTGTCATCTTCAGCAATTTTGTAAACAGGAATTTCTCCGTTGATAATTTTCGTGAAAATTGAGCTCATATTTCTCTAAAAATTAGATTTAAATTTAAGTCTACAAAGTTATATCTAAAACTTCAAATGACAATTTATTTCCGTTTGGAAGAACAATCTCTGCTTGATCACCAATTACTTTTCCTAATAAACCTTTTGCAATAGGTGTATTTACAGAAATTCTACCCGTTTTCAAATCACTCTCATTATCTGGAACCAAAGTGAAAACCTGCTCTTTTTTAGTATCGTTATTTAGAAGCTTTACTGTTGTAAGTATTGAAACTTTAGAAGTATCCAACTGTGTCTCATCAATTACTTTAGAAGTCGTCACTACATCTTTAAGTTTAGAAATTCTCATTTCCAACATTCCCTGTGCTTCTTTAGCGGCATCGTATTCTGCATTTTCAGATAAATCGCCTTTATCTCTTGCTTCTGCAATCTGTTGAGTAATTTTTGGTCTTTCTATTTTCTCCAATTGCTCAAGCTCGGCTTTCATCTTATCCAATCCTTCCTTTGTTACATAGCTTGCCATAATTTTAAATTTTGTTTTATTATAAAAAAATTATCCGACATTTGTCGGACAATGTTTTTGCGGGTTAATCGTTATTGTTTTACAAATATATAAAAATTTATATTCAAATGAAAAAAACTTTCTCAATCGTTTCAATTTTCATCTTACTGACAATCAGTTTTTTAAATATAAATTCTTGCAGTAACCGCGATGATACGGTAAGCTGTTTTCCGACATCGCCTATTAGTGTTAGTTTAAATCTAAATCTTGCGGCATATAACAATCTGAACTTCGTCGGAGGCTGGATATACGTTGATGAGCAACAAGCCGGAACACGCGGTTTAATCGTCGTGAGAACAGGAGATAATCCTGCAACATTTAAAGTTTACGACAGAAATGCACCCCATATTTGCCCAGACAACAATACAACTCTTGAAGTAAAAGATAATATCAGTATTGTTTGCCCAAAAGATAATGCTACATGGATTTTATTAAGCGGGCAACCAACCACTGTTTCTTCTCTTCCGCCAAAAACTTATTTTTGGAATTATGATGCATCTACTAAAAATTTAAGCTTATATAATTAATGAAAATTGTTGTACAAAGGGTTTCCGAGGCAAGTGTAAAAGCAGACGGGAAAATTGTTGGAGAAATCAATGCAGGCTTTTTGCTTTTGGTAGGGATTGATGAAAATGATGAAAAAATTGATGCAGATTGGTTAGTTCAAAAAATAGTAAATCTCAGAATTTTTGGCGATGAAAATGACAAGCTAAATTTATCTATAAATGATATCAAGGGAGAAATTTTGTGCATCAGCCAATTTACCTTAATTGCAGACTATAAAAAAGGCAACAGACCATCATTCATCAAAGCTGCAAAACCCGATAAAGCAATTCCCCTTTTTGAATATTTTAAAGAAGAACTCTTAAAGTCAGAATTGAAGGTAGAAAGTGGCATTTTTGGTACAGACATGAAAATATCATTAATAAATGACGGGCCTGTCACCATTGTATTAGATTCAATTACAAAAATATAAGAGACCCTACCTGTTCAATAATTTTCCTTATCTAATGAATTATCATTACTCAATAGAACAAATCTATAAAATACTCAACAAAATACCACAAAACCGTAGCATAACATCCGTAAAAACACGGAATAATACCACAATCTATAAAAAAAGTGATTTTTTTTTAAATAGTTAATATTTTTTTTGTTTACCTTTAAGAACCAAATAAAAATAACAGACTATGAAAAAATGCTATCTTATTGTACTTCTTTTTATGTGCATTTATACTATTAACGCACAAGTGGGTATTAACACGAATAATCCCAAGTCGACATTGCACGTTCAGAAAAGAACAGAACTTAGTTTTCCGGATGGTATTATTCCGCCAAGAATTTCGGGAGATTCATTAAGATTAAAAGAAACAGCCTATACTGCTGCACAAAATGGAGCGATTGTCTATGTAACTTCACCTGCCGCTACTACAGGACCGAAAACGATAGGAGTACTAAGCACCGGATTATTTATGTATGATGCATTTGCAGCAAATAGTAGTGGAACTGGTCTTTGGTATAAACTTCCTACTACTGACTCTCCACCTGTAGGCACAGGAGATGCATATGCTGCTAGAATAAACAGAGGATTATCACTTTTAGGAGTTAACTTAAACTTATTAAGCAATACAGTACAACTTATTCCTCTTCCAACTGCTACTAATATTACAGCTCCAGGAGTTTTACCAGCTATTGATATCAGCGTAGATGTCACCGGAATTATCAATATTACTACAAATCTAAGTACAGGTCCTACTGTTCCTGGAGATTCTTATTACACAGTACCATCAACTGGTTTATATCATATTGACTACAGTTACAGAACAGGACAAGGCTTGAGACTTGAGGTTCTGGGGGCTAATAGACCAGGACTTATCATTACAAAATCTCCAGCAGGAGGTCTACCTGCAACAGCAGTACCTATTGATTATCGTTACTTTGGAGGAATTAGTTTAGGAAATCTCACCATTCCTCTACAGCCATTATTACCGAATGTAACACTAGCCTTAGCAAATTTAGCTTTAACTCAAGGACAAATAAGTCATATATATCAATTTAATGCAGGGGAAAGAATCAGATTTGGAGTCCTTGAAGGAGGATTAGGATTAAGCGTATTAACAGACGCTACTGCAGAATTATCTATCTACAAAATCAGGTAACACAAATTCATCATAATGAAAAAAAGCTTTCTTAAAATTTAAGAAAGCTTTTGATGTTTTATTTTAGCAAGTATTATCTCTGAGGCACACTGCTGAAATTTAGAGCTACTTTAAGATTCATATCAGAAGTTGTTTGATTTTTAAGTTCATAAACCGTTCGTACATTTAAACCCGCACTTTTTACTACACTGTCAAGAAACCCCGTATCATTATTTAAATCTAAATTTAAACTTGACGAATTCGTATCGATGGAAGTTCTTGAAGCAACAAGCTTTTCGCTAGTTCCGTTTGACGAGATATAAATCTTTACCGATTTCAAAGCACTTAAATTTCCGCCAGTTGGTGAAACCACAGAAATTTTAGCATCTGAAATTCTTACATCTTTAATCTGAGCATTGTTATTTCCACCAACCCAAGTTTGCACATTTGATGCCGTTGCAGTGGAAGAAACTTCTTTATCCGTAGGAACTCCCGTTGAGACCAAAACATTGGTTGTATAAGGAAATGTATTTTGTACAATCGACTGTACCGCTCCACAACTTACCAAAGCCATGGAAGATACTATTGCTAATGAAAATATATTTTTCATAATAGATTATTTAATGATGATTAAATTTTAGAAAGTTACATTTGCACAAATTATACCAATTCTACTCCACTCTCACAGAAAAATCACCTTCAATTTCTCCATCTGCCATTAAATTTTTACCAATGATCAACCAAACTTCACCATTTTTGGTAATTTTGTAGGATATTTCTCTCCCAAAAGGACCATCAAATTTTCCGTCTGGAGTTTTTATCTGATTAAATCTGATATTCATGTTATTATTTTTAGGTAAAACTGAAGCTTTCAAGTCTGTTTTTTCGTAGTTCCTAATTTTTAAAATGAGTTTTTGATTTTTATCTGTAAACTTTTCATCAATTAATAAAGGAAGCTTTTCACCATCAACAACTTTTATAATTTCTCCATTCTTCACTTCAGTTGCTTCATCTTTGTGATCAATATTAGTGTTCCTCAAAGAATCTTTATTGATTTCTATATTTTGCGAATCAATTTTTGATGCATTTGCAGACTGTTCGGAAACAATAATTGAGTCAGTTTTCTTATCAGTTGCAGGAACTTCTTTTTTACAGGAAATTACAAGTAAAGAAATTGAAGCAAAAAATATTTTTTTCATTTTATTTAGATTGAATGGTTTCATAATATAGAATTTTTGATAAAACGGTTGTTGATTTTTCAGCTTTTATTTGTTTTAAAACTTCTTTTTTCAGTTCTAAATCTTTCTTTTCTTCAGCATATTTTAAAAGATATTTTTCGCTGAACCAAATTGATTTCAGATGATAATTGATTGCAAAATCAGGACGTTTCATGTTTTGGGAAGTGATAATTCCGCCCCAATTAATGTAACTGCATACTAAAACTATTCCATAAAAAAACCAGCTCATTGAGTTGAAAAGGAATGCATTTTTCTTTTTGTACTGAATTTTAATGAATGTAAGAATTAAACCAATTAAAGATAAAAGCAGGAAAGCATAAACTCCAAGTCTTTTGTAAGTAAAACCATAATTGGTAATATATTCTGTGTTTTTCAGAATTGCTGAAAAAATCAAAACAGCATTCAGGAATAACCAAATTTTAGCAACTGTTTTTAATAAGCCAGCTTTAGAATCGAAATTAAAAGTTGATTTAAAATAAAACATAATCACCAGAATCGCCATTATAATTGACATAATAACAGCGTTTACTCTTTCATGGGTTTCTTCAGAAAGTTGATTCGGACTTTTAATGGCTTCGTAAAATTGTTCGTAATTATAAGTTATGATGAAGAATATCAACAATATATTTAAACAAACTAAGGAAATCACACCACCCATTCTTTCTGAATCTAAATCTAGAAAAGAAAATGTCTGCTTTTGGATTCTATTTCCATTTTTAAATTCATTATCTAAAATATGATTCTGCTGATAAATCTGTTTTTCAACTACAAAGTTGAAGAAATTAAAGGCTATAAAAAATCCTAAAATGCCAAGACATAAAATTTGCCAAATATTAATATCCAGTTCAAAATCATTGAATATGCTTGCAAAGTGATCACTTCCCGTTGCATAAATTCCGAAAAATACAGCAACAAATAAGAAAGGAATTAAAACAAAGGCAACCATTTTTTTCCAGAAGCCTGAATTTTCTGTTTTCGGAAACCATTCATTAAAACTGAAAACGCGACAGATAAACGTAAAAAGACTTACTACAAAAACAGGAACTAAAAAAAGACTTTTTAATCTTCGGTTCTTTGACCGGAAGGAAAGCAGCAAAAGCGAAATCGTTACTGCTAAAAACGAACTGATATCGCCGAACCAGGCAAATGCAATGCTCGACAAAATACTTGTTGCAAAAAGCAGAAGAAAAGTTTTGCTGCGATTTTTTTCCGGGGTTTTAAAAAGCGTTAAAACTGAGTACAAAACGCCTAAAATACCAAGATTTAAACCTACATTTTCATTATAAAATAAAATGATAAATGCGATGGTGCTGAGAAATATATAGTGATGTGTTTTCATGAGGTTAAGGTTGAGATTAATAGAAAACCGGATTTTCTTTTTGTTTGATAAAATCTTTTAGACTGTCGAAATTTTGCCATAAAAGTTCTTCAAAATTCCAATGATGGAACGTTTTCATTTGTTGACCTTTTTTGAAAGCGTTTAAATAATTTTTAAAATATTCAGGGAAAACGATAGTACCCAAAGCAAGAACACCAAGGAGATAAGCGCTGCGTTTGCCGTTTCCGAAAAGAAGATACTGCATTGCAATTTCATCCTGAATATTGGTGCTGCAATCGGTAATCAAATGATAAACATCGTGATTTTCCATCTTTGGAATCATTCTGAAACCGTGATTTTTATAAAACTCTCCCAAAGTTCGACCGAGAGAATCTTCTTTAAAACTCAACAGTTGCTCTTCATTGAACTGCCACTGTCTTTTTTTCTTTTTGAAATATTTCCTGTACTGTTTTTGAGAATTTTCGTACATGAAAATGATAAATTTAGTGCGTAGTTTTTTCATAGTTTATGTATTTTATTTTTGAATATTAATTAGAATTAAAAACCCATTAGAAAAATTCCCAGATAGAAATATAGAATTGCAATTGGAATATTTATACATATAATTAATGATGCTTTCATACAATCTTTTAATTGAAACTTTCTGAACAAACCATAAATCAGTAAAGCCAGAATTACAAATAAGTTAATTGGAATTCCGAACTGCAACAAAGTAAATCCTGAAGCGGCGAAAACATCAATTTTAGAAATCATATATCCGAAAAGACAAATATTTCCGAGAAAGAATGATATCCAAAAGAAAGTTTTTCCAATGTTTAGTATTGTTTTCTTATTCATCATTTTAATTCATTTTAGTGTAAACATGATTCATATCTGCATTCAAAATAATTTTTGGTTTCTCAAAAAGTTTATTTGAAAAATAAGTATTATATGAGGCTGACTCTTCATAACTTTTATAATGAAATTCAATTCTAGGACTGATTCCATTACTAACCTCAAATTGACCTTTACCAAAAAATCGGCTTTCAAAAATTCCGTTGCTAAATAAAATCAGAGTATCTGGTTCGTGCGGAGCTTCAACACAGCAAATAGAGTTTTGATAATTCGTATTTATATATTTACCATATAGCGTTTTCGCTTTTAAAGGATAATCCATAGTAAAAATTATAATTACCAATAATCCAAAGGTTAAAATACTTAATGCTTTTTTCATAATTTAAGCTTGAGTTAAAGTAAACACTGTTATTTCCGGACGCACCATGAAACGTACCTGAAAAGAATGACCTAAAGCACGGTTGATATACAACATTCTTCCGTCTTCTAAATCAATTTCTCCGGAAACATATTTTCTATTATTGACAGGAAGAATCGGTGTAATCACTCCCGGAATTCTGCATTGTCCGCCGTGAGTATGACCGCTTAAAATCCAGCCTTGATAACCGTTCCAAACATCTTTGTCGCAAACATCGGGATTGTGACAAAGCACAAGATTGGCTTTTTCGGGATTATAATCTTTCATCACTTTCATTGGATCAAAATTGGGAGACCATAAATCATCAAAACCGATAATATTTAACCCGTGAGATTCTGTCTGATCATTTTTAAGCATAGTGACTCCGTTGTTTTCCAGAATGTGACAAATCTGTTCTGAAGAACCAAGATCTTTCCAGTTTTTTCCGTAATCGTGATTTCCCATGATTCCAAATGTTCCCAATGTTCCGAAAATACCTTTTTGAATTACTTTTTCTAAATTTTTGTGATCTTCGGAAGTTCCATGATTGACATAATCACCCGTATAAACCACAAAATCAGGTTTAAATTCTTGGGCTTTTTCGAAAGATTCTATTAGGAAATTCCAGTCGAATCTGTTTCCGACGTGTAAATCTGAAACCTGCATTAAAATCTTTCCTTCTAAATGTTCAGGTAAATTTTTAATCGGAAGTTTTCTTTGTACAAATTCCACCCAAAAAGGTTCAATCTGCCATGAATAAAGAAAAGGTAAAGCTCCAACTGCAGAAAGCTGCAAAAGTCTTTTGAGAAATTTTTTCCTTGTCATATTGAATTTTTTTTTGAAATAAATAAGGTTTCGCAGATTTCTGGAAATATTATTATCTTAAAAATCAGCTTTATCTGCGTGAGAATTATTTAATCTGAACTATATTAACTTCCTGCGAATGGAGTTCCGAAAATTCCAACAGCCAGTTCCATCCAAACCAAAATGAGAAGTGCCACAATCACAAGACTTATTAAGATTCTGTAATTCCTATTTTTAACTACAGTTCTTACCAAGTTCATCAAACCTGCAGTTCCGAAGAGTAAAATTCCCGCTACAACAAAGTCAGATCCAGACCAGTTGAAGCCATCTACGAATAGATTTCCTAAAAAAGCTGTTGCCAATAAAAGTACAGGAACAGCAAAAATTGCTAATGTTGTTTGTTTGTGAGTTATCATTTTATTTAATTTTAATTTATAAAGTACTTTGCATTTCAAAGTTAATTTGTAAAAAAATATAGTCTTTATCTTCCTATTAATTTTTCGAGAGCATTCAAATGTTCTGTAAAAGCAGTTCTTCCATTTTGAGTTACACGATAAGAAGTCTTCGGTTTTTTACCTACAAATTCTTTTTTCACTTCAATATAATTTGACTTTTCAAGGGCGCTGCTATGACTTGCAAGATTTCCGTCGGTAATTTCCAGCAAACTTTTCATTTCAGAAAAATCAACCCAATCGTTAACCATGAGAACGGACATAATGCCCAATCTTACACGGCTTTCAAATTCTTTATTGAGTTGACTAATGTTAATCATTGCTTAATCATTTAATATAAAGTAGAATATCGAATCTACAATTCTATGTTTTGAGTCAATCATATATATTTGATTTCCTCTGATTGCTAATTGGTCAGATTTTAATAATTTATCTGAGTTAGCTGTATCAATTGTAATAATTGAATCATTTTTAATATAATTTCCACGAGAATATGAGTTTCCTAACGCAGAGCCATTTGTGAATTTATATGTTTCATCTTCCCTAAGTTCTATTTTAATATGATTCAAATCGAAATTTTGTTGTGCTTCTAAAATAACATCAGAAGAATCTCTAACTGCAAAATACGTATGCATTCCTAATGCAACAAAAACAATCAAGATCGACATTGTAGTCAGCTTAAAAACTTTTAAATCTTTTAAAAGCCTATATTTTTTAAATTCAATATTTAAAGCTATAGCTCCAAAAATTAGAAACAATAACAGATAAAATCCTATGATAAATCCGGCAAATATAAAATCATTGTCTTGATACTCTATTGTTAAATCAAAGTACTTTACAGTAACAAGGATTATCAAAATTAATAACAAAATTGATTTCCAACTTTTCATTATTACTTATACTTCTTATGCATAATCAAACCATACACGATATGCAAAACGCCAAAGCCAAAAGTCCAGGCAATTAATCCCCATCCTAAAAAGAATAACGAAATCAATCCTAAACCAATCTGGCAAAATCCCAGATATTTTACATCTGTGAGAGTATATCTTTCTGCATTTACCAATGCTAAACCATAGAAAATCAATGTAGCCGGAGCAACCAATGAAAACAAATGATGATACAACAGCCCAAGACAAACCAATCCGCCCGTTACCAAAGGGATTGCAAAGGTAAACAAAAGTCTTTTGGTTGTCGCATCCCAAATTTTCAGACCTTTCTTTTTGCTTTTATTGGCAGTGAAAAAATATCCGCTTAAAATGGCAACTACTAAAATTACAATTCCGGTAATGACCAGTTCATTGACCATACTCTTACTGAATGTGATTCTTTCACCTTCAAAATAATTCAGTCCTTCTCTTTTAAATACAAAACAGACATATCCCATTCCGATGATTGCAGCCAAACCAGCAACCACTCCGGATAATCCGCTTAATGAAATAAACCTTGAAGAACGCTCCATCATGGAACGAATGTGTGATAAGTCTTCGTGATAGTTTTTTGATTGCATATAAAAGAGCTTTGAATTACAAAGTTATGTTTAATTTTTAAATATCAAAACTTTTTTCAAAATATTTGTTCAAATTGTTAACTTTAGAAAAAACATATTTATGGATAAAGAGATCCTACGTGCAGAAATTTTCAGACATTTGGATGGCGTTGTCACTGCGCCAATTGTCACTTCTCTGGTGAAAAATGAAATTATTTCATTCATCATACAAAGAGAGAAAATATATTTAAATGAACTTTCAGAAAATTCTAAAGCCAATGAAGGTTATCTCAATGTGGCAATTCGTGCATTAGGATCGCAGGATTTCTTAAATTATGAAGTAGATAATGAAAATGATATTATTACTGTTTCAGTGAATGACAAAACACAATTTCTTCAGAAATACAGTCTGCTCTATCTTAAGGTCGTTCCGTTTTTGAAGCTTTCTACCAATATCAAGAATCAAATCAACGAAGTTTCCTATATCAAAGAATTTAAGCAACTTAGTGATTCCGTTAAAAATAATTTTGGAATTCAGTTTTCTGATTATGACGAAGAAAAAGATGTTCAGATACAGATTTTAAAACACATCGAAGGCTGTATCATAGGACCAATTATTGTATATCTAGGAATGACCGGGATGTTTCACAAATATTTTATGGAAACGTCTTTTCAGGCAGCAGAATTTCATAAAAATTCAGAGAATTTCGAAGTAATCTTAGATTTTATGACTTATTTGGGTTGGTTTAAAAAATCGAATGACAATTATAAATTTACCGAAACTGGAATTTATTTTGCCAAAAGAGCAGCTTCGTATGGCGTTACCGTTTCTTATCTTCCATTGCTGAATAAAATGGAAGATCTTTTATTTGGAAATGCTTCAAAAATCAGAGAAATTGCGGAAGGCGAAGACGAAATCCATGTTGATCGTGCGATGAATGTTTGGGGAAGTGGTGGTTCTCATGCAAACTATTTCAAGGTTGCCAATGATTTTATTATTGAGATTTTTAATCAGCCAATTCATTTACAGCCGAAAGGAGTTCTTGATATGGGATGCGGAAACGGTGCTTTCATCCAACACATTTTTGAAACCATCGAAAGACATACGCTTCGTGGGAAAATGTTAGAAGAACATCCACTTTTTTTGGTCGGTGCAGATTATAACCAAGCTGCCTTGAAAGTAACACGAGCGAATCTCATCAACAATGATATTTGGGCTAAAGTAATTTGGGGAGATATTGGAAATCCTAAACAATTGGCGGAAGATTTAAAAGAAAACTATGAGATTGATCTCTCAGATTTATTAAATATCAGAACTTTTCTTGATCACAACCGAGTTTGGAAAGCACCTGAAAACAATCATTCCGAAAGAATAAGTACTTCAACGGGAGCATTTGCTTATCGTGGGAGAAGACTTCAAAATAATCTTGTAGAAGAAAGTTTAAAAGAACATCTTGAGCTTTGGTTACCATACATTCGAAAAAATGGACTTTTAATTATAGAACTTCATGCTTTAGATTCAAATCTTACTGCTAAAAATTTAGGAAAAACTCCGGCAACAGCTTATGAAGCAACACACGGTTTTTCTGATCAATATATTTTAGAAGTTGACGTTTTCAAGAAAATCTGTCTTGAGGCAGGTTTAAAAACCGACAAAGATCTATTCAGAAAATTCCCGAATTCTGAATTGGCAACGGTTTCAATTAATTTATTGAAAAGTTAGAATCCTAATGAATCTCACGCAGATATTTCGGATTAAGCAGATTTTATTTTACTGTTTTATATCTGCTAAATTTGCATAATCAGAAAGAAAATAATTATTTAAAAGAAAGAAAATGACATTTGAAACGATACAAACAGAACGTTTATTAATAAAAAAACTTGATTCACAAATAATGAACAAAATTTTTGAGTTGAGTAACGATGACGAAATCAAGAAAATATTAGGTGTTACTGATGAGGAGTTTGTCCGTCAGAAAAAAATTTATCAAAAAGGTTATGAATCTTATAATCAAAAGATGCTGAATTTTCAGATTGTAGAAAAAGAAAGCAACACCATCATCGGAAATTGTGGTTTTCACTCTTGGAATCCGCAACATCATCGTGCAGAAGTGGGTTATGCTTTAAATTCTGATGAGTTTAAAAATAAAGGATTTATGAAAGAAGCTCTTCAAAAAGTGATTGAGTATGGTTTTCAGGAATTGGATCTGAACAGAATTGAAGCATTAATTGACGAAAATAATACGCCTTCAAAAAAACTATTGGATTACTTTGGTTTTACAAAAGAAGGTATTGTTCGTGGACATTATTTGGTTGATGGAGTTTTTGAAGATTCAGTTTTATACTCTTTGCTAAAATCAGAATATAAAAACAGTTGAACAGTTGAACAGTTGATTAAATCTAATTTTTTGAAAACAATCCTATAAAAAAAAACCATTCTGAATTCAGAATGGTTTTTTGTGATTTGGTTATTTAAATTTTTTATAATTTTCTTTAGTTTGGAAGTTTGGTTCCCGAAATTTCAAATGGCATACTTACTCTTTGTCCGCCATCATCCAAATTTACCCATGTTGAGTTTGAAACTACAAATTGCTGTGCATTATTTATTTTGGTTGCATCATGAGGAAACTGAGGATAGAAATGAGTTCCTGTAGAAGTTTTTGATCCCCATTTTATCCAATAAGTACCTGAAGACAAATTAAGATCCGGTGCATTTATTTTCATTTTATAAATTTTTCTGGTCGTATTATCCGCTTGTCCTTGTAATATTCTGTACCATTTTGTTTCCTCAGACGAGGCGTATCGATTTGTGGTTATATCACCGTACACTTTCACAGCTCCTGCAATTGAAGGATCAGAAGAATATATTTCAAAATAAAATTCACTTACCGGAAATGTAGCTCCTGAAAAACCTGTTTGATAGGCATAGAAATAGAAGTTCTGTATATTCCATTTTTCACCCGCAGGAACCTGAAAATCGTCTGCAAGCATACGGTCAGTAATCGTTCCGTTAAGCCCCCAAGTACTTTGAGGCGCTTTTACTTCACTCCATGTATATCCTGCAGGTACAGCAGTTCCTGCAACAGAAGTAGTCCCTGTACTCATCCCCGTCACAGCGCTAAAAGTAAATGCTTCAGGTTGGGGTGCAATTTGTTCATCATCGTCATTGTTACTACAGCTTAAAGCTAAAGTTGCAACAGAAAATAGTGCTAAAAAAAATCTTGCTTTCATAATGTTTAGGTTTTATAAATTATTTGATTACAAAATTACATTTGCAGAAAGCCACATTTTAAAGGAAAAACACCCTTTTTAAAAAGGGTGTTTTCATGTTTTTTCCGATAAATTAGATTGAGTTAGCTTATTTAGCTCTTAATCTTTCTTTAATTGCTTCTATATTTTTCTTTGCAGAATCTTCCAAAATCAAACTTGCACTCATGTGAATTCTTGCTGGCATTAATTCGTTGAAATACTCAGTTCCTTCCCAAGAAACTTTTTTAATTAAAGCTAAAGCATCTTCACTTCTTGAGGAAAGAGTGGTCATAAATTTCTCCAGTTTAGAATCCATTTCTGCAACTGTATCAGAAACCGAATGATAAATATTGTGCTGTTCTGCCCATTCTGCAGACCTGAAATCTGCATCAATTGCCATTGCCGAAAACTGAGATTTCCCAATTTTTCTTTCAACATATGGACCAATTACAAACGGACCGATTCCTAAATTAATTTCCGTTAAAGCCAAAGCAGAATCTTTAGTTGCAAAACAATAATCTGCTCCACAAGCCAATCCTACTCCACCACCGGTTGTTTTTCCCTGAACTCTTACGACAACAATTTTACCGCAATTTCTCATTGCATTTAAAACTTTAGCAAAACCTCCGAAAAATTTTGTAGATGCTTCCAATTCTTCAATAGCTAAAAGTTCATCAAAACTTGCTCCTGCACAGAAAGCTTTTTCACCTTCACTTTTTACAAGAATTGCTTTTACTTCGCTTTTTGCTCCTTCTTCAAGAATAGTTTGAGCCAATTTTTCAAGAATTGCTCCCGGTAGAGCATTGCTTTTTGCAGTTCCGAAAGTTATTTCGGCAATATTGTTTTTAATTTCTGATGTTACGAAATCGCTCATTAGTTGTCTGATATTGATTTAAACAAAAATACTAACAATTGTTCGGTTAAAAAATTTAATGCACAATATTTCTATATTAAAATCTCAATCCTTATAAATACTGATTTTAAAAATAGGTATTTATACTCTATTGCCTTCTACCGGAAATCTGTTATTTTGTAATAGAAGTATTCAAGCTAATTCCCATGAGAACTTTTATTAAATACTAAATGTTTTCAAAAAACGATTCTAGACATAAATGAAAATTCCCCAACAAAGGGGAATTTATTTTTTTAAGAAAGTTTAAACTATTTCCTTCCGTATATTAAAATCCTTTTGAAAGCGTAAATAGCAGGAAACTTTCCAAATTTTTCGACAATACGTTTTTTATATTCAGAGATAAATTTCTCCTGATTATCTTGATCTAATATTTCCAAATATGGAATCAAAGCCGAACCAGAAATAAACTGAAATAGTTTTTCAGCATCATCGGCAATAATCGGATAAACTTTCATGGAGATATTTAAATCTTTCAAACCACCATCAAACATCATTTTTGCATACTCATCCAAACTTAAAACCGGAGAAACTCTGTTCCAACTTTGAAGCTGAGTTTGGTAAGGTTCTTCCGAAGCCATCTGAAATAAAATCTGATTAAGGATATTCTCAGACTGAACCGGCATTTGTACAGCAAACTGTCCGTTTTCATTTAGCAATGAAAGCAGTTTTGGGAATAATTCCTCATGATTATCTGACCATTGTAAAGCAGCGTTACTGAATATCAAATCCCATTTTTCCTCTAAATCATACAACTCTTCAATTGTTTTTTGCTTAAAACTTAGTCTTTCATTTTCAAAACCAGTAGATTTTTCAAGCATCTCTGCGGAAGAATCGATTCCTAAAAAAATGGCATCTGTAAATTTTTCTGATAAAATATGAGTTTGTTCGCCCGTTCCACAGCCGATGTCGATTGCTTTTTTTAAACCATCAGAAGAAATATTTTCAATTAAATCAAAAAACGGTTGATAACGGATGTTTTTAAACTGGTTGTAGATTTCGGGATTCCAAGGCATAAATAAAATTTTATCGGTGAATCAATTATTTTTTAGTGCTAAAATATACTTATCAATATACAAATCTTTTTCTTTGGATTTATATTGCTGAATATATCTCGGATGCTCCAAAACGGTCATTTTATCAAAAAGATTGGCTTCCTGATTTAATTTTGAAATAAATTCCGCATTCTTTTTGCCTAAAATAAAAACTTCCGAAGTATTGAGATTTAAGCTGATGTGTTTCTTCAGAGAATCAATCATAAAATCTTTTACATCTTTGAAAAGCTCTTTGTCATCGTAATAATTTGCATTAATCCAGCTTCCTTTAGATTTTCTTACAATTGCCAAAGGAAAAGGTGAATTGATGTAAATATCTTTGTAGAATTCTTTTACACCACCATAAGATTCAATCATATCATATACGAAAACCGAAGAAATTTCGTGCGTGTAAGCAAATTGCATTTTAATTCCGCAAACGCTTTCCATACGTTTTGTATCGGTAAACGGAACTCCTGTAACACCTGCTCCGTGACGGCTTGGATTAATTCCAATCAAAAATTTGCGCTGATTTGAATCATTATAATATTTATGATAAAACTTTTCCATGACAATCATCGTTTCAGGATTGTCTAAATATGGATTTAAAACCTGAAAATCACTAGGAAGATTTCCATCATATTTTAAATTTTGATTGAATGCGACAACTTGATCAGCGAAAGTTTTATTCATATATTATTCTACATCTTCTTCGTCACCTTCTTCACTTAGAGCCAATTCAATATCAATAAACTGAATATATAGCCCACAAATATTTTCATTAGCATCATATCCAAAATATACAGGATATTCCCCATCCCCAAAACCACTTGCAAACATCGGAATCTGATAAGTCGTGTTTGGTACTTTCCAATTGATCCAATCTCCTGCATCTCTCTGGTTGTTTGGATTGTCTTTATAGCTTTGTGCAAAAAGTTCAGCAAAATAATCATCGTAAAGATTATCAACATCAGTTTCATCCACAAATTTATCTACGAAAGGAAGAACTTCTGAATCAGTGATACAACCCAAACCTGCATCTACTCCGAAACCAAAAAAATCATCTTCAGTTACGTCTTCCAACTCCTCGATTCCTACTAAAGCTTCTCTGTAAATAATAGGTTTTTCTTTGGTAAATTCAACTTTTACAACGGCATATCGGTCGCCCCAATCTTCGGATTTCACAACAGCAATTGTAACAGGAAAATTCCCTTTCGGAGCCTGAACAAAATAAGGAGATTGATTGGCGTTCAGAGAAACCAACGGATCTCTTACCACCACTTTTCCTGAAGGAAGAGAAACGTCTCCTATTTCCATGACTTCCATTTTCTCTCCAGCAATTTCTTCAGAAGTAAAATAAGATTCTAAATCTGTTGGACAAATAAGAATATCTTTTACCTCTTCGTATTTCTGCTGCCAATTTTTTTCCATGATAAATATTTTGAATTGATTTTAAGTTTGAAAATAAGGAATAAAAATCATAAGGTGAAATACAAAAAGCAGTTTAACAAAAGATTATAAAAAAAACAGTGCAACAAAATTGTTACACTGCTCAATTGGTATACTTTTATTAATTTAAATCAATCCAAACTGCTCAAAATGATGTGTAAAGTGCTTTCTCTGGAAAAGCTCCATCATCTCTTTATTTAAATGCCCGAATCGTGGATTATAATGTTCTGCAAAAGGATTTTCCTTGAAATAGACCGTAAACTCTTTTAGCGTTTCTATTAACTGCGTTTTAGCGGCATCCAGATTTTTATGTTTATTCTGAGGAACTTCGCCTTCTTTCCATAAAGGATATTGCGCTCCCGGACGGATCTTTTTATCTGTGTACAGCCAATCCTGAAGTTTTTCTAATTTTTCTTCCGGAATTCCATCAAAATCCTGTGGCTTCAAATCACCAAAACCGTTTCTTAGAACTTCTTCCAAATGTTCAACCATCAATTGCGGGGTGAAATCTCCAAAAATAGGTTGCGTTTTTTCGGTCAGTGCATTTAGTTTTTTCTGAATATTCTGAACTTTAAAATCGATAAATGGAGAATGTTTTGCCACCAACGTTAAAATTGTCGCTACACAAACCACCTCATTTCTTTGGTTTACTACTTCAACCAACCATTTTACAACGCCTGAAGGAATATTTCTTCCTTTCACACCTCGGTTGATTTTTTCTTTTGCCGTTAAATAAACGGTAATCGTATCTCCTGCATAAACCGGTTTGAAGAACGAACAGTTTTCCAATCCGTAATTGGCGATAACAGGACCTTTTTTACCTGAAACAAACAATCCGGCGGCTGCAGAAAGGATAAAATATCCGTGGGCAACGGTTTTATCGAAAATCGTTCCTGATAAACTTGTCGCATCTGTATGTGCGTAGAAATGATCCCACGAAACATTGGAGAAGTTCACAATATCTGCATCCGTAACCGTTCTTCCTGCTGTTTCCAGAGAATCCCCAACCTCAACTTCCTCAAAGTACTTTTGGAAAGGATGTTTGTCTGAATATTTTTTCTCAGCGCCTTGCTGATACACTTTTGTAATCGCCGTCAAAATATCCGGTGAACCCTGAATGGCCGTTTTTTGAAGGAAGAAATGAAGACCGTTCAGTCCGCCCATTTCCTCGCCACCACCAGCTCTTCCCGGACCACCGTGCATCAAAGTCGGAAGCGGAGATCCGTGACCTGTACTCTCTTTTGCATTGTCTCTGTTTAATACGAAAATTCTTCCGTGCTGAGAAGCCATTTTCCATGACGTTTCGGCTACAAATTTTTCATCGTAAGAAACGATTGAACCTACCAAACTTCCTTTTCCTCTTTTAGCCAAAGCAGCCGCTTCATCCGCATCTTTGTAAGGCATCAGCGTAGAAACCGGACCGAAAGCTTCGACATCGTGAGAGATATTTTTGGTAAACGGAGAGTCATTCAAGAACAGTTTCGGAGACATAAATGCGCCATTGTCATAATCTGCATCTACCAACTCATGCTTTCCGTCATAAATCAGTTCGTTTTCAGTTTTTAGAATGTCTACTTTTCTTAAAACCTCGTCATACTGCTGTTTGCCAACCAAAGAACCCATTCTTGTTTCTCTGCTTAGCGGGTTTCCGATTTTTGTCTGGTCTAAAGCTTTTGACAGAGCATTTTGGACATCACCAATTAAGTTTTCAGGAACCAAAATTCTTCTGATTGCTGTACATTTCTGTCCGGCTTTAGTCGTCATTTCGGTACGAACTTCTTTGATGAACAAATCAAATTCCGGCGTTCCCGGTTTTGCATCCAATCCAAGGATTGAACAGTTCAGAGAATCGGCTTCCATGTTGAAACGAACGGAATTTCCTGAAACGGATGGTAAAGATTTTAATTTTCTACCCGTCGCAGCAGAACCTGTGAACAATACGGAATCGCCATCCTGAACATAATCCAGAATATTTCCCGGCTCACCGCAAACCAGTTGCAGCGCACCTTCCGGAAGAACGCCACTTTCAATCATATCCTGAAAAACAGCGTTCGTTAAATAAGAACCGTAAGGCGAAGGCTTCACAATGCTTGGAACACCAGCCAATAAAGAGGTCGACAGTTTTTCCAACATTCCCCAAACAGGAAAATTGTATGCATTGATTTGTACAGAAACTCCTTCACTCGGTGTCAATATATGAGTTCCGAGAAAAGTTCCGTTAGCAGAAATTTTCTGAGTTTCCCCATCTACCCAAAACGGTGTATTCGGAAGCATTCTTTTTGCCAATCCTGAATACGTGAAAAATGTTCCAAAACCACCTTCAATATCAACCCATGAATCTGCGTGAGTTGCACCGGTTTTATAGGATAAATCGTAATATTTTTTCTTTCTTTCCAAAAGACACAGTGCTACTTTTTTCAACATTTCCCCACGATCGTAAAATGTCATGGATGAAAGATTTTTATAGCCGACTGTTCTTCCGAAATCGAGAGCCTGTTCAAAATTCAGTCCTTCTGTATCTGAAATGGCAACCTGCTCTCCCGTCACAGCGTTGTACAAAGGAATTCCGTTTCCGGTGCCTTCCACCCATTCGCCGTGGATATAGTTTTTTAATTTTTCCATAAAATATTTTATATTTTAGTTCAACAATGTATCAGTTTAACAGTTTAGCAATTCTTAGAAAAATTTAAATTATTAGATTTTCACATTGTTATATTGTTACATTTATTTAGGTTCCTGATACGGAAACAGTTTCACCAATCCCTCATACAGACTTCTGTGAAGAATTGTTGCGTGATTATCTGTTTCCATCATTTTATATTCTATCTTCCAGTTTTTCTTATTTGATTTTTTCAGGATATCATATAAATCTTCCGCGTCCTTAACCATCACTTTGTGTTCGCCTTTTCCGACAGAAATGTAAACAAATTTCCTGGTATCGTTACTTTTCGCTAATAATTGCGGTGCCAGTTTCAAAAGACTTTCATCATCCCACCACAAACTCGGACTGATAATAAAATAATTATTAAACATTTCAGGTTTTTTCAGCAGAATTTCTGTTGCTAAAAGTCCACCCAAAGACTGTCCAAATAGATAAGTGTCAGTAGTTTTAAACTGATTTTCGATGTAAGGTTTAAGTTCTTTCTCAAGAAAATTGATGAATTTATCTGAATGTCCGGTAGTAGGATAATCTTTCTGTAAATCCTTTAAATCCGTATGAAAAGTGAAGTCTCTTTTTCTGTCGACATTTGCAATTCCAACCACAATCGTTTCCGGCATTGAATACATCTGATTAAAGAACTGCACTAACCCTGTTACGTGAATAAAATCTTCATTTATACTTCCATCCAAAAGATAAATGATCGGATAGGATTTTGTTTTGTCAAAATTCTGCGGAAGATAAATATTTAGCGCTCTTTCTTCTTTTAAGATTTCAGATTTTAGTGTTCTGATTTCCCCAATCGTCAATGGTTTTACAGTTCCATTCTGGGCAGAAACCGTGAATTGGAATGTAAATAAAATGGCGGCGAAAAAAAGGAATTTTTTAATCATTTCTTATTCTGAAATTTAATTCTTTATTAGTAATACTTTGTTTAAACCTAACGGGTTTTAAAAACCCGTTAGGTTTGGCTGCGGTTTATCAACAGCTATTCTATATTCAAGAATTTCTTCCAAAACCTCATAGGTTTTAAAAACCTATGAGGTTTGAGTTTGACGCTTTTTATTCTTTTGTCAAAAAATCATACTCAACGTTAGACTTATGATATTCAACAAAATCTTTTATTGTATCAAAATATTGCATCATCTCTTTTCTTTCAATTTTACTTTCCTTGTGGAAGTTGATGTATGAAAGATAAGATGAGTATTTCCAAACATCAATAACTTCAACAAATCCATGACTGACAGGGTTATTGTGAATATAATGAAATAATTTCTTTAAGTATTTTTCATCATCTACTCTTTTACGTTTTAAATAATCAAGAAAAAGAGCTCCTTTTCTACTGTATTTTTTGTTGTACGCTTTTGCATAGCCATTTAAAAAGTTGCTGAACTGCTTCATCAAATATTTATGTTCATCATTATCTGGAATTGATTTTAAATTTTTAAACCTTAAAAGTAGATGAAAATGATTTGGCATTAAACAATATGCATATATTTCAGCTATTGGAGCAATATATTTTAAAAGCTTATCTAAAAAATACCTGTAGTTTTCATTCTCCCGAAAAATCAAATCTTTTCCATTACCATGCGTGTAGACATGATAAACGTATCCTAATTCAAAACTTTCTTTATTTGACATTTCTTCATTCGTTTTTATTCAAACCTCATAGGTTTTTGAAACCTATGAGGTTTATCAGGATAAGTCAAATCACTTCACATCATCCCAAATCCCATAATCAACAACCTTCGTAGGAATTTGCTGAACATATTCCGTAAAAGGTTCACACAGTTGAATCGCATCCTTCCCTTCTCTCGCCAAGTCCTGATACAATTTTGTTCCTTCCGTTTTCCATTTGATCATTTCGTCAGAAACATCACGGATAATTTTTGCCGGACTTCCAACGATCAATTTTCTCGCATCACATCTGAAATTTGCCGGAACAAAAGCCAGCGCACCAATTATGCATTCATCACCGATTACGGCTTTGTCCATGACAACAGCATTCATTCCAACCAGACAGTTTCTACCGATATGTCCAGAATGAATAATCGCTCCGTGACCGATGTGTGCGGATTCTTCCAAAATAGTTTCAATTCCCGGAAAAACGTGAAGTGTACAGTTTTCCTGAACATTCGCACCGTCTTTCACAATAATTTTACCCCAGTCGCCACGAATCACCGCATTGGGACCGACATAAACCTCTTCGCCGATTTCCACATTTCCAATAATCACCGCCTGCGGATGAACGTAAGCAGATGGTTTGATGATGGGGCGAATTCCGTGATATGAGTAGATATTCATTAATTTTTAATTAAAATTTAAATCTAACAATGTATCAATGTACCAGTTTACCAATCAAAATACTTCGAATAATGGTAGATCGGTAGATTGTTATATTAATACATTGCTATTTTGTTACATTATTGAAAAAGTTATACTTTTTCAATCACCATTGCATACCCTTGTCCGACACCGATACAAAGCGTACACAACGCATATTTTTTATTTTGTTTCTGAAGTTCCAAAGCTGCAGAACCGATAATTCTTGCTCCGGAAACTCCAAGTGGATGCCCAATGGCAATTGCGCCTCCATTTGGATTTACTCTTGAATCATCATCTTTTAAACCTAAACTTCTCGTTACAGCCAAAGACTGCGAAGCAAAAGCTTCGTTTAATTCGATAATATCCATGTCTTCCAATGAAAGATTTAGCCTTTTCAACAATTTCTGAGTCGCTTCAACCGGACCGATTCCCATAATTCTTGGTTCAACGCCGGCAACGGATGATCCTAAGATTTTCGCCTTCGGTTTTAAGTCATATTTTTTTACAGCTTCTTCGCTTGCTAAAATTAAAGCTGCTGCTCCGTCGTTCATTCCAGAAGCGTTTCCAGCCGTTACTGTTCCGCCCTCTTTTCTGAAAGCGGGAAGAAGTTTTCCTAATCCTTCCATTGAAGAGGTTGGTTTGATAAATTCGTCTGTATCAAAAATTTTCGGTTCGCCTTTTCTTTGTGGAATTTCAACTTTTACAATTTCTTCTGCCAATCTTCCGCTTTCCTGAGCTTTAGTCGCTTTTTGTTGAGACCAAAGGGCAAATTTATCCTGATCTTCACGGCTGATGTTGTGCATTTCTGCCAAATTTTCAGCGGTGTCTCCCATCGTGTCTACACCGTACATTTCTTTCATTTTGGGATTCACAAATCTCCATCCGAAAGTCGTGTCAAACATCTGGCTGTCTCTTCCAAAAGCGGTACTTGGTTTTGACATTACATAAGGCGAGCGCGTCATGTGCTCAACGCCACCTGCAATGTAAATTTCGCCTTCTCCGGAAGCGATCGAACGGAATGCATTCGCGATCGCCGACATTCCTGAAGCGCATAATCTGTTTACGGTTTCTCCTCCGATTTTATACGGAAGTCCGGCCAGTAAAAGTCCCATTCTTGCTACGTTTCTGTTATCTTCACCAGCCTGATTAGCACATCCGAAAATAACATCCTCAATTTCCTCAACAGGAACTTCAGGATTTCTTGCAACGATTTCTTTAAGAACGATTGCCGCCAAATCATCGGCTCTAACTTCTGAAAGACCACCGGATAATTTTGAAATTGGTGTTCTGATGTAATCTATGATGTATACGTTGTTCATTTTAATTAGATTTTAGATGATAGATTTCAGACAACAGACATTTTCAAATCTAATATCTGACATCTGATGTATTTTACCTTATTTATAATTCCGTTATTTTTTTTCCTATTTTATAAACCGTTCCGACAAATTTCGCAATCAATTCTTGATTTTGATTGGTAATTTTAATGTCATAAACAGCAGTTTTTCTGGTGTCATTTACTAAAATGCTTTCTGCTCTGAAAGTGTCACCTTCTTTTCCTGCTTTGGTAAAATTAATAATGCAGTTTAAAGCAACTGCCGCATCGCCGGTATTGTTTGACGAAAATGCTAACGCAGAATCCGCAAAAGCGAAGGTTACACCTCCGTGAACGGTTTTTAACCCATTAATCATTTCCTTCTTGATGGGCATTTCTATTAAACAATAATTTTCTTTGACTTCAATCATTTTGATATTCATCCATTGGGAAAAATAATCCTGATCAAACATATATTTTGCAACCTGTCTTGGATTCATTTTTAATTTATGCTTGTTATTTTATACGTAGATATTTATTGTTTTTATAGATCATATATAATCGTGCATTCTTCATAAATATTTTTGCTTACGAATCATTGCGATTTTTTCATATAATTCATCAGCCAATTTGTCGTAAATGCTCATGGTTTTGCCAAGAATTATCTGTTCGTTTGAAAGATTTCCTGAGTTTGATGGGTTTTCGGTTGGATAAGGAGCATTTAAATCAATACCACTTTCATTCGCTAATCTCTTAATCAGCTCTTTATATTTTTCATTAAATCTTCCTAATAAATCAAGCTTTTCCTTATAATCATCTATTGAAGAAAGTTCCTGAATTATATATTCTTTTTCAATGAGAAGCCTTGTTTCTAACTCGGCTCTGAATCCCTCTATATCCATTATATTAATTTGAAATGAAATAAATTTGAAAATTTGAAATTGGAAATCTGTGTTAATCAATTTTCAAATTAGCACATTTTCAAATTGTCTAATTCAATTTGCGAAGCAACGGGCTTTGTCTGTATCTCTCTTCCTGATATTCTTCGTAAAGATTTTGTAGGGTTTCAGAGATTTTTTTATATCCTATTTCTTTTCCCCAAGCCAGCAATCCTTTTGGATAATTGACACCTTTCTGCATGGCTAATTCCAAATCTTCATCATTCGCAATGCCTAATCTTTTGGCTTCAACTGCATCATTGATCAACATTGAAACAATTCTTAAAAATATTTGCTGATACAATGCTTCGTCTTTCGTTGGTTCAGTTTTTACAGCTCCGTCAGCATAATCATAGAATCCTTTTCCGGTTTTTCTGCCGTGAAGTTTAGCTTCAGACATTCTCTGCTGAAGAAGAGATGGCTTGTATTTCGGATCGTAGAAATACTCGTTGTAAACTGTTTTTGTTACGGAGAAATTCACATCAACACCAATTAAATCCATCAGCTCAAAAGGTCCCATTTTGAAGTTTCCTATAGTTTTCATTGCGTCATCAACCTGTTCTACCGTTGCGATGTTTTCTTCAACAATTCTCAAACCTTCTCCATAAAAAGGACGGGCGATTCTGTTGACGATAAACCCAGGAATATCTTTGGCAATCACAGGAACTTTACCCCAATCTTTCATGAGGCTGTACATTTTTTCGGCTAAAGATTTTTCGGTAAGTAAAGATGGAATGATTTCAACCAAAGGCATCAAGGGAGCCGGATTGAAAAAGTGAATTCCGATGAAACGCTCCTGTTTTTGCAGTTCTGCACCGAGTGATGTGATGGAAATGGACGATGTATTAGAAGCAATCACACAGTTTTCAGAAACATGTTTCTCTAATTCTGTGAAAACTTTTGTTTTGATTTCTTTATTTTCGATAATGGCTTCGATGACGAGTTCGCAATCTTTGAAGTCCTTCAGTTCTGTAGCGATGGAAATATTAGATAAAATTTCAACCATTTTTTCAGATGAAATCTTCTGCTTGTCCACCAATCTGGTCAGTGTTTTTTCCAAACCTACGGTTGCCGTTTCTACCTGTTTTGCGTTGGCGTCATAGACCCAAACTTTGCATCCGTTGGTTGCGGCTACTTGTGCGATGCCAATTCCCATCGTTCCGGCACCGATTATTCCTACGTTTTTCATTATTTATAGATGTTAGAAGCCAGAAGTTAGAAGTTAGATTTTGTAAACTAATTTCTAACCTCTAATTTCTAAATTCTATAATATTATTTTCCTTTATATTCAGGTTTTCTTTTTTGTAAAAAGGCCTGTACACCTTCTCTGAAATCTTCTGTTTCTGCGGCTTCCTGTTGCAAATCGCCTTCCAATTCCAATTGATCTTTCAATGAATTATTATAAGAAGCGGCAAAGGCTTTTTTGGTTAATTTTAAACCAACGGTCGGCATATTCGAAACTTTTTCTAAAATTTCCATTGATTTTGAATTAAATTCTTCCTCAGTGAAAACTTCAGCTACCAAACCGTAAGCTTTTGATTCTTCAGCCGATAATTTTTTGCCTGTAAATGCTAAATAATTCGCCAATTGTCTTCCTAATAATTTAGGTAAGAAATACGTTCCGCCAGTATCAGGAATCAATCCGATATTAGAGAATGCCTGTGAAAAATATGCTTTATCATTCGCCAAAACGAAGTCGCAAATCAATGCCAACATGGCACCGGCTCCAACAGCAGGACCGTTAACTAAAGCAACTACAGGTTTTTTGCAACGGGTAATTTCAAGTACCAAAGGATTGTAATAATCTGTTACGATTCTTCTGATAATATCATCATCATGATGATCGTTTCCCTGAACGAAAGCATCATCTAAATTCTGACCGGAACAGAATGCTCTTCCTCTTCCTGAAATGGCTACACATCTTACTGTGGGATCATCACTGCATTCTTTTACAAAATCTTTTAAATCTGCTAACGAAGGCTTGGTTAAAGCATTCATCGTATCAGGTTGATTGAGGTAAGCGATTTTTAATTTTCCGCCAAAATGCGATTCAATATCGAGTTGTGTGTACATAGTTTTAATTTTTATGATTAATGTAAATTTACGTATAAAAATGTAGCAATGCACCAGTTTACCAGTATAACAATATTTATTGCATTTAAAATTGTTACATTCTTACATTGCTAGATGTTACATTAATTTAGTGGCATTTAAAATAATCAAACGGCTCCAGACAGTCTAAACATTGGTACGAAGCCTTACACAAAGTAGACCCGAATCTGCTGATCTGTTTTGAATTCATCGAGCCGCAACGAGGACATTTTTTTGGTTTCCCGATATGGTTTTCGTCGGCTCCTTTTTCGGGAGGTGTAATTCCGTAAACACGGAGTTTTTCTCTCGCTTCATCCGTCAACCAGTCTGTCGTCCAGATTGGAAACATTTTGGTAGCGACTTTAGCGTCCCAACCGTTTTCCTTCATGATCTTAATGATGTCTTCCTCAATGGTAAACATAGCGGGACAGGCAGAATAAGTCGGCGTAATCGTCACTTCGCAAGAATTTTCGCTTGTAACTTTAGCTTCTCTTACAATACCCAATTCCACGATATTGATCACCGGAATTTCCGGATCGGGAACTAATTCTAATATTTCTAAAGGATTTTTCAATCTCTTACTATTTTTTTTCTACTCAACATTAAAAGAACAATTAAAACAATATCGGTAATAATCAATATTTTCATTTGTTCTATATCCTTACATAAATTTACTCCGGTTACATATGAAACACAATCACCAGGGTTATTGGTTTCATATTTTAAACTGACTTTTGTATTGATTACTCCAAAATAAAAAACAGGAATTAAAATAATTAAAACAATAATCAATAATTTAAAGTAACGTCCCTTCATTTATAAAAATTTAAACGCAAAGTGCGCAAAGATTTTTTTGACTACTAACTGTTTTAAGTTCGCAAAGGCGTTTCACTTAGCCAAGTCAACAAAGTATAATTTCAATCGCAGTTCAAATTGTTAAATTGATGAACTGCTAAATTGTTACATCAAAAAATCTACCATGTACATCCCGGATATGCTCTCTGCATATACTGCAATTCACAAAGGATAAATCCAAAGTATTCCGTGTGATAACCTGTTCTTGATTTTGGCTGCATAAACGGATTGGCAGGATATTCTAAACCGAAATCTGCAAAATCTTTGGTGGTAATTGATACAAAATCTTCATACAAAGCATCAACATTCGGAGCGATGTTTAAAGCAATTAAATCATCTTCGCCTTCTGTTTTTGCAAATAAACCTTTGGTGTATTCCCAGATATTTTCGATGGATCTTTCCAGACGCATTTTGCTTTCTTCAGTTCCATGTCCGAAAATTTTCATCCATGACGCAGCGTGCGTGTAATGATATCTAACTTCTTTCAGAGATTTCTGAGCGATAGCCGAAAGTTCTTCGTTCGTTGAATTCGACAAAGCTTCATACATCAACTTTTGATACACTGCGAAAACATACACTTTCAAAATGGTCTGAGCATAATCTTCGTTGGGAAGTTCTGTCCAATGTGCGTTTACATATTCATGTTCATATCTTAAAAATGCCAAATCGTCTTCACTTTTACCATTATCAGCCACTCTTGAAGCGTAAACATAAAAGTTGTTTGCCTGACCAAGTTCGTCCAAAGCAATGTTTGTTAATGCAATATCTTCCTCTAAATAAGGACCTTCACCGCACCATGCAGACAATCTTTGTCCCATGATGAAACTGTCGTCTGCAAACTTTAATAAATAATTGAATAGTGCGCTCATTACATATTTTTTACATCGTTAGGAATATCGTAGAACGTCGGGTGACGGTACAATTTATCATCAGCCGGATCAAAGAAAGCTTCTTTGTCGATTCCTTCTGAGGTCACGATATATTTACTTGGAACTACCCAAACAGAAGTTCCTTCTTTTCTTCTTGTATAAACGTCTCTTGCGTTCTGCAAAGCCATTTCTGCTGTTGGCGCCTGTACAATTCCAACGTGTTTGTGAGATAATCCTGGTTTAGTCTGAATAAACACTTCCCACATATCTAAATTTGCCATAATAAAATTTGAAAATTTGAAAATTAGTTAATTTGAAAATTGATTAAGTGTCGTAAATGAAAATTTGAGAATAATAAACTCGTTTAGGTCATTTTCAAATTTTCAAATTAGCACATTTTCAAATTATATTACTTTTTGTTGTTTCTCCGCAAAAGCTTTCGCCGCTTCTTTTACCCAAAGGTTTTCCTGCTGCGCTTTTACTTTGGTCTGCAGTCTTTTTTTGTTTGCAGGGCCGTTTCCTTTTAAGATTTCCATGAATTCATCCCATGGAAGTTCTCCGAAATCATAATGTTGTCTTTCCTCGTTCCATTTTAAATCTTTATCCGGAACAGTTAAGCCTAAAAATTCAGCCTGAGAAACAGTAACGTCGATAAATCTCTGACGAAGACTGTCGTTGCTCTCTCTTTTGACTCTGTAGTTCATAGAGATTTTAGAGTTGGGCGAACTGTCGTCATTCGGGCCAAACATCATTAGAGCCGGCCACCAGAAACGGTTTAGTGAAGCCTGAGCCATTTCTTTCTGCTGTTTTGTTCCACGGCAAAGTGCCATTAAAATCTCGTAACCCTGTCTTTGGTGGAAAGATTCTTCTTTACAGATTTTCACCATGGCTCTTGAATAAGGACCATAAGAATTTCCCATCAACATTACCTGATTCATGATTGCTGCACCGTCAACCAACCAACCGATCGCTCCGATATCTGCCCAGCTTAATGTTGGATAATTAAAAATACTTGAGTATTTCGCTTTTCCTTCCAACATATCTTCGTAAGTCGCATCTCTGTCAGCTCTGATGGTTCCGTTTCCTAAAGTTTCAGTTGCAGAATAAAGATATAAACCGTGACCTGCTTCATCCTGAACTTTAGCTAAAAGAGCCATTTTTCTTCTCAAAGAAGGTGCTCTGGAAACCCAGTTGGCTTCCGGCAACATCCCGACAATCTCAGAATGCGCATGCTGTGAAATCTGACGAACCAATAATTTTCTGTAATCATCGGGCATTACATCTTTTGGTTCTACTTTATTTTCGTCGTGTACGTATTGTACGAATTTTTCTAAGTCCATATCAATTTTTGTATTAAAGTAAAATGTCGGCTGTACAATGTACTTTTTACATTATACAATGTTACATTTTACAAAAAATTAAACATCATAATTTAGCATCACCACATTCGTTGTCGGGTGACACTGGCAAGTCAGAACAAAACCTCTGGCTACTTCGTCTTCGGTCAATGCGAAATTTTTCTCCATGAAAACTTCTCCTTCGAGAACTTCCGCTTTACACGTACAGCAAACTCCTCCTTTGCAGGCAAAAGGCACTGGAAGATTGTCTTTCAATGCTTTATCTAAGATACTCTCTTTTTTTGAATTCAAATGGAACGAATATTCATCATCATCGATAATCACCGTTACCATACTTTCAATATTGGCAATGGCCTTGAATTCATCGCTCATTTCCGCAGAATCTTCTTCGTCCGGAGCCGAGAAATATTCAAACAAAACCTGAATTGCCGGAACTTTTTTATCTTTCTTTAAATAATCAGAAATCCCTTTAATCATCTCCGAAGGCCCACAAATAAAATAAGTAGCTTCCTTCACGTCGATATCGGTATATCTTTCAAATAAATGATCCAGTTTTTCAGGAGAAATTCTTCCCTCAAAAATCGGGTCGGCGTGTTTTTCACGGCTTACCAGATAAACCACTTTCAGTCTACCGTTGAACTGCTCTACCAACTTATCAATCTCAGCTTTTTTCATCACATGATTCATGCTTCTGTTGCTGTAGAAAAGATACGCGTTGGAATTCGGTTCCTGGTAAAGACTTTCCTTCAAATTAGAAAGAATCGGACTGATTCCGCTTCCTGCAGCCAATCCAACGTAGATTTTTGTGTTGGTCGGATGATAAGAAGTATTAAAACCGCCCATCGGAGGCATCACTTCCAAAACCTCATCCATGTGAAGATGCTCATTGAAATATCCGGAAACTCTTCCGCCTTCCAAAAGCTTTACTAAAACTTCAAGTGTGTTGCTTTTTTCGCTCGGCGCATTGCAGATAGAATAAGAACGGCGCTCTTCATTGCCGTTAACCATTAATTTAAAATTCAGATACTGCCCCTGTTTGAACCTGAACTTATCCTTCAGCTCCTCAGGAATTTCCAATGCTACATTCACTGCGTCATTGGTATCTTTCTGAACTTTTACAGTTTTTAATTTATAAAATGAATTCATTTTGTCTTTAGTATTCTGTTAATTTTTCCACCTTCGCATTTCGGTAAGCTATCCTGAGCGTGAATTTTCACTTTCGTGGTAATTCCTACCCTCCTTTTTATTTCGTTTTCGATGCTTTTTCCAAAATTTCCTGCGAAAATAAGATATTCATCTGAATTTATATTTAAATTTTCTGAGGTCACCAATTCATCATCAATTTCAACGTCAATATCGAGTGCCACACACATTTGTTCTTTCTCAATCGGAGTCAGATAATAATTCGGAACCACACCTTTTACATGAGAAAAAGCTTCTTCAATCTGACTTGGGTAAACATTTACGCCTCGTACAATCAGCATATCATCGGCTCTGCCCAGAATCGGTTTCATTTTAACCATGGTTCTTTTGGCATTTTCGTCATAGTACAGACTTGTAATATCATTCGTCCAGTAACGGAGAAGCGGCATCGCTTTTTTAGTTAAAGTAGTGATCACCAACACACCTTCTTCGCCGTAAGGAAGCGGTTCTCTGGTAACCGGATCTAAAATTTCAGGATAAAAATGATCTTCCCAAATGTAAGAGCCTCCTTTCTCCTCAAAATCTTCCATCGAAACTCCTGGACCAATAATTTCACTTAAACCATAAATATTGGTTGCATGTACGCCCAGCCTTTCTTCGATGTGATGTCTGATGATTTCCGTCCACGGTTCTGAACCTAAAACGGCATATTTTAAACTGATTTCATCTGCTGAGATTCCTCTTTTTGCAAACTCATCAGCGATGGTTAATGCGTAAGAAGGCGAACAGCAAAGAACCTCCGGCTGAAAATCGATAATGAGATCAACCTGTCTTGAAGTCATTCCTCCCGAAATCGGAAGAACGCTCATTCCTAATTTTTCTGCACCATAATGAAGTCCGAGTCCACCTGTGAAAATTCCGTAGCCATAAGCGTTATGTAACTGCATTCCCGGTTTGGCTCCGGCGGCATTTAATGATCTCGCCACCACTTCACTGAAAAGATCAACGTCTTCTTCAGTATAGCCAACGACTGTCGGTTTTCCTGTTGTTCCGCTTGAACAGTGAATTCTTTGCAGTTCATTTTTTGGAACGGTAAACAATCCGAACGGATAATTGTCTCTTAAATCCTGTTTATAGGTTATAGGAAGTTTTGAAATATCTTCAATTGTCCTTATTTCCCCAGTTGATATTCCTAATTCATCAAACTTTCCTTTATAAAAATCTGATTTCTGCTCAAGGTAACCCACCAAATTCACCAGTCTTTCCGACTGGAGCTGTCTCAATTGGTCGAGCTGTAAGTATTCAACTGAAAAATCCGCACCCATAACTAACTAACATTTGTTAGGTAAAATTAAAAAGAAAATTTCATTTAACAAAAAAAACGCTGATATTTATCATATTTTGAATTATTCTAAATAGCATTGATTATGATCTCATTATTCAATTCTTGAATATTGCATTGTTTCGAATTTAAATAGTAAAGGTCTTAAACTAACTCAAACTTAATTGCAGCAGGTTCAGCTATAATTTAGAAGTTCAATATTTCTATATTTTTAATTAATCGGAAGACCTTAATTTTTTAAAAAAACATAAAAATCAATAATTTAATTTGAAAACGAAATGATTACAAAAAAATCTGTAAAATTGGTAAACTATTCTGTAATTTATATAAGTCATATTTCTGAAAAAGTCCCGATTTTTGCATAAAGAAGAATAATTTAAAATTAAAAAATGAACACATACTCAGTAAAAGCTTACGGTACGGAATCTAAGGAAGCCGACTTAAAAGAAATGAATATCGAAAGAAGAGAAGCAACACCAAAAGACGTAGAAATAGAAATTCTATTTTGTGGTGTTTGTCACTCAGATCTTCACACGGCAAGAAACGATTGGGGCGGAACAAAATATCCTGCTGTACCCGGACACGAAATTGTTGGGAGAATCACCAAAGTAGGAAGCGAAGTTTCTAAATTCAAAGTTGGAGATTTAGCAGGAGTTGGTTGTATTGTAGATTCTTGCGGAACGTGTGAAAGCTGCAAACAAGATCTTGAACAATACTGCCAGACAGGATTTGTAGGAACTTATAACGGTAAAGATGAGCATTTGGGAGGGCACACTTTCGGTGGATATTCTCAGAAAGTTGTTGTAGATGCTAATCACGTGTTGAGAATTCCAGAAAACTTAGATTTGGCAGCCGTTGCACCCCTTCTTTGTGCCGGAATTACAACCTGGTCGCCGTTAAGACACTGGAACGTTGGACCAAATTCTAAAGTTGCTGTTGTTGGTTTAGGTGGTTTGGGACACATGGCGATTAAACTTGCTAAAGGTTTGGGTGCTGAAGTTACTTTATTCTCAAGAACTCCTGGAAAAACTGAAGACGCAAAAAAATTAGGAGCCGATCACGTTGTAATTTCTACAGATAATTCTCAAATGGATTCTGTAAAAGGAAAATTTGATTTAATTATCGACACCGTTCCTTACGATCATGATGTAAATCCTTACATCTCGACTTTAAATATCAATGGAACTCATGTTTTGGTGGGATATTTAGGTGATCTGGAAAATATTATCAATACTGTTCCGATGATTATGGGAAGAAAATCTGTGGCAGGATCTGTGATCGGTGGTATTGCCGAAACTCAGGAAATGCTTGATTTCTGTGGAGAACACAACATCGTTTCCGAAATTGAAATCATCAAAATGCAGGAAATCAACGAGGCTTACGAAAGAATGCTGAAAAGCGATGTGAGATATCGTTTTGTGATTGATATGCAGTCTCTGTAATTTTCAATTCTAATTTATAAATTAAGACTCTTCATTTTTTGGAGAGTCTTTTTTTGTGAAGAATTTAAGTGTCTTTTTAGGTTTTGGCTTAAGCCTTAATTAATTGGAATACATTAATAATGAGCTAAAGCCCCTCCTATTGATAATGTAAGTGAGAAATACATTTATAAATTTGAAGTGATTTTCAGAATGTATTTTAACTACCCCGTCTTTTTGCTTTCGCAAAAATCCACCCCTCCAGAGAAGGGGAATTGTAATTCTTATAATTTATCTCTCTCCATTTCTTTGAAAGCCCATTCTGCCATTGCATGAATAACGGGAATTAAACCTTTCCCTGATTCGCTTAAGTTATATGTTACGTGAGGTGGAACGACAGATTTTGCAGTTCTTATTACTAATCCATCGTTTTCTAATTGTTTTAAATGCTGGATGAGCATTTTTTCTGTCACAGCAGGAATTGCACGCTTTAATTCACTATATCTTTTATCTCGGTTTGAAAGATGATATAAAATAATAGGCTTCCAAAATCCACCGATTTTTTCCATCACGTAGGTAACCGGACAAAGATCGAGTGCATATTTTTTATTCTGCTGAATGGTAGAGCTTTCTTTAATGGCTGTCATGTTACATACTTTAGGGTAAGTACTTGTATAAAAGTAAGTACAAATATACCTTTGTTCTCAGAAATAACAACAAAAAAAATATTTACTTATGAAAATTATTATTACAGGTTCTTTAGGGAACGTTGCAAAACCATTAGCCCAGCAATTAATTAAAGAAGGCCACAAAATCACAGTTGTCAGCAGTAATGATTCTAAGAGAAATGAAATTGAAAATTTGGGCGCAAAACCAGCAATTGGTTCTATCACAGATTTAGATTTTTTAATTAAAACATTTGAAGGAGCAGATGCCGCATTTCTAATGACGCCTCCCAATATGGGTGGAATTAATATTGTAGAAAATACAATCAATGCAGGTAAAAATTATGCCGAAGCAATTAAACAAAGTGGTGTTAAGAAAGTTGTAATGTTAAGCAGTATCGGAGTAGAATCTCCTATTGAAAACGGACCAATAAAAAGTCTACACTTCATTGAAAAATTCTACAATGAATTGGAAAATAAGTCTGTAACTTTTTTAAGAGCTGGATATTTTTATCTGAATTTCTTAAATGATATTCCATTAATTAAAAATGCCGGAATTATCGGAGCTAATTTCCCTGAAACAGCAATCATTCCATTAGTTCATCCCACTGAAATTGCGAAAGCTGCGGCAAAAGAATTGGTTAAAAATTCGGAAGGCAAAAATGTTGAATATATTGTAAGTGACATTCGTCCTGCTTCAGATTTTGCTAAAGTTTTTGGAAATGCGATTGGAAAACCAGAACTTCCGTGGGTAGAATTTAAAGATGAAGATTCTTTAAACGGAATGCTCCAAGCAGGACTTCCACAAGATATGGCAGAATTATATACCGAAATGGGATTAGGAATAAGAAAAGGTGTAGTTCAGAAAGATTTTATTGAGCATGGTTCTGTTGTGAATGGAAAGGTTAAGTTGGAGGATTTTGCAAAAGAATTTGCTAGTAAATTTAATTCTTAATTTATTTCTTTTGTTTTCTTTTCTCTTGAACCATTTTCGGCGAGCCTTTGGCTCGCCGAAAATGGTTACTGCAATATCAATTTTGTTGATAGGATTTTATTCTATCCTTTGTTAGGTCGTACCGTTGGTACTTTTATTTTTTTAAAGTTTCTTTTAGTATTTTCAGCTTTCCGTCGATTTTGTTTTCCAATTTTAAACCTAAAATCTTAGCGACCAACGGATAAACATTGATATTAGAAAATTCATCGATGATCAGATTATTTTTAAACTCAGATCCCCATGCAAAAAATGTAGCTTTCATTTCGGGAACCCATTTTGGATCATACCCATGTTTTCCTAAAGAGGTTTTTTGGTCTTTTTCTAAAAATACTTTTGGAGCTTTCGGAATCAGAAGAATCTGCCCTATCCTATTGTATTGATCATCTCTCGTGGCAAAATGAAGATATTTAGGCAATTTTTTATCTAAATAAACTTCATAACCATTCGTCTTATTTGCTTTTAGCTCTTTAAAAACAGTTTTTACTTCCACAGGATTTTTCACATAAACTCTCAAAAGAGTCTGCGAATTATAAAAATCAAATCTTTTTTTATCAAAAAGCATCGCAGGAATTTCTAAAGGATTTCCACCGTCAACCTGAATCATCCCGTGATCTGAAACGAAGATGAAATTCACATTTTTTAAACCTAAATCATTTACTTTCTGAACCAATTCACCGATTGCATTATCAACCAGATGAACTGCTTTTTCGGTTTCTTTTGTATCCGGTCCGAAATGATGCCCGCTTCCATCAACTTCCGGAAAATACATTGAAATAAAATGTGGTCTTTGATCTTCAGGAAGTTTTAACCAATTGACAACCTTATCCACTTTTTCTAAAGGTGTAAATTTTTCGTGATAGGGATAATAATAGGTTGGCCTTTTTCCACCAGCTTCACTAGCAGAACCTACCCACTGTATGGATGCGCTGATCATTCCTTGTTTTTCAGCTAACGTCCAAAGTGGAGTTCCGCCGTACCAGCTTCCATCTTCTACAATTTCTTTTTTGTTCATGGCGTAGTTCTTCTTCAATTTGTAATCATAAAAAAAATTATCTACCAAACCATGATGAGCAGGATATAATCCGGTCATCAAACTCCAGTGATTTGGAAAAGTGATGCTTGGATAACTCGGAATCATGGCTTTAGCCTGAATTCCCTGACCTGAATATTTTAAAAGATTTTGGGCATTGTATTTTTTAGCATAATCATATCTAAAACCGTCTGCGGAAATCATAATCACGTAAGGTTTTGACTTTGCTTCAGCATTATTGTATCGATTAGGAATTATGATTTGGGCGGTATCAACTGTTCCTTTTTGAGCAAAGATTGTAAGTGAAACAATTATCATTAAAAATGCCAATATCTTCTTCATTGTAAAAATTTTTGCAAAGGTAAGTTCTAATAGTGACAGCTGAAAAAATCAAGAATTAAAAAAGAATTAAGTTATTACAAATTATAATATCGTTTAAATTAAAAATTTAGCCCAGTTACGGTAACCCGTAAAAAAAATCAGCGGCGTTTATTTAGTTTAGCAAAGACATTTAAATAGCTTTCTACTTAACCGTAGTTTGTCTGAGAAGCGTTTATATTTATTGATTAAAATCAAATATGAGTCAAATAATTTTATGATCAAATAGGATATTGCTATAAATAAAAAAAACGTTAAGGTTTTTACAAATGAAAACGGAATTAATATATATCAGAATAAAGTCTATGGAAAAGAAATTAGATATTGTAGAAAAATCGAATAAAACTCTTCCAATTATTGTTGGAATTTTAGGAGTGTTGTATGGAATTAGTCCGGTGGATGCTATTCCAGATGTTATTCCTATTGCTGGTTGGGTGGATGATTTAGGAGTAACTGGTGGAGCTATATTACATGTTATACAAGCATTTACTAACGATACTAATACATCCTTAGCAAAAATAATAGGTATCTTAAAATGGATGCTGTGGATTTTGGGAGGTATATTAATTTTAGTATTAGGATTATTGGGAATTACTATTTATAATTTATTTAAATAATATTTTAAAATCAAAAAAAGCCACTTTTCAGTGGCTTTCAATTATTCTTTAATCAATTGTTGATAAGCTGTAGAACCGTCTTTTAATGTAATTCCAAAATAATAATTTCCAGATTTTAAATCAGAAACACTGATATTTTCTCCTTCCATTTTTACTGATTTTACTTTTCTTCCTGTAGATTCATAAATATCAACGGATTTTATTCTATCTGCATTTTTAAAACTAACCGTTTCCTTTGCAGGATTTGGATATAGAGAAACTTTTTTGTTTTCTAATGCTAAATCGCTTGTTCCTAAAGATGCCGATCTCGTCAACATTGCATATCCGCGATTGCTACCTCCATGATAATTATTTGCTAAAGTAGTATTTGGTCCTTTTGCAAAGAAAATATTGACAGTGCTATTGGTATTTGTAAAAGCTGTATCTCCACTTCCTCCTGCAAGAGTTCTTGTAGCAACAATTGTTCTCGTTCCTGAAGCTACGGTATTAGAAGTAACCGTCCAATCCTGTGTTGTATCTGCATTTGGTGTAGAACCTACCCCCGCAAAAGTATAGTCTAAATTTGTATTGGTTGTAGAAAGTGAATTATAAATAAATCCATCCACACCGCTTCCCATTCCTCCTGAAGAACCTGTTCCGCCAAATCCGATTCCTAAATAAGAAGTATCTGCACCGGTAAGAGTTAAGGTTGCCAAAGTTGCAGAAGTATCTAATTTTACAGTCATTCCGGTAGATCCGAGATTCACTGTTCCTGTTGTAAACTGTGCCATTGCAAAATTTGCAAATACCACGCTTAAAGCTAATAAAACTTTTTTCATTTTAATTTTTTAATAAGTTGATAATGTCTTTATTGTTTGTCTGTAAAGCATATTCAAAAGGAGTCATTCCCTGTGAATCTTTAATGGATTTATCGGCTTTATGCGCCAATAATAATTCTACCAATTCTGTATTTCCGAATTTTACCGCCCAAAACAAAGGTGTAGAACCTGTAGAATCTACAATATTCGGATTCGCTTTTTTATTTAATAACTGTTCTACCAAATCTCTGTTATATTTCACAGCAAGACCTGCAAGAGCAGTTCCTTCGCTGCTTTTATAATTTACATCTTTCACATTGTCGATTAGAAATTTAGCAACTTCCATATTACTTCGGTAACAAGCCAAAATTAATGGCGTAAAACCACTTTCGTTGGTCTCGTTAATCACATCCGGATTCTGCTTCATCAGTTCTTTTACTTCAGCTACAGTTCCGCTTCTTGCAATATCAAAAATAGATTTTGACTTTTCCTGAGCCGACATAATTGTAAAACCCAGAATAAGATTTAGAATAAAAAATATCTTTTTCATATGTAGATATTTATTGGTTTTATTTGTCATAGGTTATTCCTCTTCAGTATTTATATCTGAAAATCATGGCAATTTTCATTATTTCGAAAGTATATAATTGTACTCAACATTTACATTTTCAGCAACTTTTTTCATTACCATTTTAGGAATAGTCACTTTAAAATCTGCAGGTCTTGCTACAAAAGCTCCTTGCATATAAATTTTCCCGTCTTTAGTGTAGATTGTAGCTGTAGAATTTACCTCTTTGTCTACTCCATGAAAATTTAAAGTTCCCTGAACAGTATATTTCTGAGGCGAAGCAGTAAGTTTCCCTTTATCAAAATTTACAATCTTACCTTTAAAAGTAGTCTTAGGATACTTTGCAGTTTCAGCATAATTTTCATTAAAATGCTCTTCCATTAGTTTCACTTTAAAATGAAAATTTTTAACTGCAGAAACAGAAGCAAAATCTCCGTTATCAGCATTAATAACGGCAATATTGCCATCATCCTGAGCAAAAACATCTTCAAATAAAGGTACCGACGCTTCAAACGTTACTTTACCTGTTTTAGTAGAATATTTCTGAGCAGAAACAATGTTTACAAAACCTAATGTGACAATTAATAATACAAGATTTTTCATATTTAATTCTTTTAATTTTCAGAAAGTCCATCGGCTTTCCATTTTGTGATAATAGTGATTTGAGAAGGTGATAAACTTCCGCCTTGAGGCATTTTCAGAGGATCCCCGGTTGGTCTGCTGATTCGGTTGATAATATTGTCGATATTATTTTTAACCTGGGAATAATTTGTCCAAGGTTGAAATGAGGCTGAACCTCCCGCTGAATGACAGCTGATACAATTTGCATCAATTATCGGTTTCACATCTTTATTATACGTCACCAATTCTGCAACCGCGGTTTTGTCTGAGATTTCTTCATAGGTTCTGCTTTCACAAGCAACCAATACAACTGCCGATGAAATTAAATACATCAATTTTTTCATAATTAAAAAACTCTATAAAGATTAAACCCAAAGAAAATCTGCCCTTTCTCCCATTTTCCGGAAGCATTTGTGAGATAACCAATGTCTGAATTTAATTGGGAATTGCTAAATAAAAGCTGGAACACGTGTCCCCCGGTTTCTAAATCCATCCCGATTGATAAAGGATTTTTGTAGAAACTGTGACTGTCAAAATTCACAAAATATTCGGCATTAATAGAAATTCTTTTAGAAATTTTATAACGGCCGCCTAAACCTGTGAAGAACTGATTTTCATCTTCAATCATCGGTTCGTACAAGTTTTTGTGAACATACGAAGGCGTTAACTGTAAAGAAAAATTTTCATTGAATCTTCTTGAAATTAAAGCCTGAGTAAGATAAGAAAGTCGATCCCCGAATTTCAGACCCGGGTAATTGTCTTTGCTGAGGTCTGTATTTACCGCCATTACGTTGTAGCCAACAACATCAACCGGAAAATTTTCGCTTTGTTTAATTAATTTGTACTTCGCACCGCCTTCAAAAGTTTTCTGATTGGTTTCTCTGGAAAGACTTAATGAAAGTCCATCGGTTACGCCATAGATTACCCCCAATTTTGTTGAAGCATCATCTAATCCAAAGAAATCTTTGAAACCTTTGCTTACATCTCCAAAACGGTGTGCTACAACAATGTACCATTCGTTTTTTGCAGTAAGTTTTGTTGACTGACCCGTGACAATCTGAAGCGCTTTAAAAGCGGGCGGTGAAATTTCGGTGTTTTTTGTTTGAATGGTGTCAATATCTTTCAAAAGGTCTTCCTGAGAAAAGGCAAAACCTGAAGCAAACATTGACAAAAAAAGGAGAGTTTTTGTCATACACATAATTATTTAAAATTCGTATGACAAACTTATAGACTTCTGATTCTAAAATTTGGTGATAAAAGTCACCGAGTGAATTGTTTTTATCAATAAGATTGTTAAAAATATTGAATAATATTTATTAGTCTATTCTAACATTTTCATTTACAGGAATTTTTATTCCTTCTTTAGTCTGGATAATTTCGCCTTCGTTCTCCACTTTTTTCAAAACTCTGCTTACAACTTCTCTCGAAGTCCCCAAATTATTGGCAATTTCCTTATGAGTAAGTTTAACAGGATTGTTTCCGGTAATGGAAATCTGTTGTTTGATATAATTTAAAACTCTTTTATCTAATTTGTGAAAGACTGCATCATTCACCATATTCATGACATCGACGAATCGTTTTTCATATTCGCCATAAAAAAGTCTGTTGATCTGCGGGAATTTTATCAGCCATTCATGAATGGCAGAAACCGGAATTAGCAATACTTCAGAATCTTCTTCTGCAACCGCATAAATTCTACTGGTATAATCTGAAAAAATTGACGAAAATGTCATCAGACAGCTATCATTTGGTCTCATGTAATAATAAATAAGTTCTCTACCATCATTTAAAGAATAAACTTTTACAGAACCTTTTATCAAAAATGGGACAAATTTATTCTTCTGCCCTTCTCTTACAATCTCGGTTTTAGCTTTAATCTCAGAAGTTATAGCATGTTTTTGAAGTTCAATTAAAAAATCACTACCAAGAGAGCCAAATTTATTTAAAATAAACTGATTATTTACCATTTTGTTGAATCATATCCAAAAACAAAGATATACAATTGAATAATCTGTATTACATTTTTATTTAAAAGTTTATTGATTTAAGTATAATAAGATTAAATTAATAAGTCATAAAAAACAAAATGCCTCAGTTTTCACCGAGGCATTCTTATGTATGATAAGAAAATCTTATGCGTTTACGTTGTTACCACCTAATACGAAAGGTTCAACTTCTTTGATTTCACCAAATTGTTGTTCGTAGTTTGTAATGTTTTGCTGAAGAGCAGTAAGAACTCTCTTAGCGTGAAGAGGAGCCAAGATTACTCTTGATCTTACGTTTGCTTGTTGTACACCCGGCATAAGTTGGATGAAATCTACAACAAACTCAGAAGGAGAATGGTTTACTAAAGCAAGGTTGCAATAAACCCCTGAAGCTACCATTTCGTTAAGTTGGATGTTGATGTTGTTTGGATCGTTGTTTTGATTTTGATTGTCCATTTGTATAAATTATTTTTTTTAAAATTAAAATTTGAGATTGTGAAAATATAAAAATAAATTCAAATCTCAAATTTCAATTCATTAATTTTAGTTAAGGTCTTCGAATTCTTTCTTAGAGCCTACGATTACGTTTTGATACTCTTTAAGACCTGTACCTGCTGGAATTCTGTGTCCTACAATTACATTTTCTTTAAGACCGTTCAAGCTATCTACTTTACCAGCTACTGCTGCTTCGTTTAGAACTTTCGTAGTTTCCTGGAACGATGCTGCAGACATGAATGACTTAGTCTGTAGAGCCGCTCTTGTAATACCTTGCAATACAGGTGTTGCTGTTGCAGGTAAAGCGTCTCTTACTTCAACTAAAGCCTGATCTTCACGCTTCAGTTTAGAGTTTTCGTCTCTCAATTCTTTTGTAGTAATCATCTGTCCTGGTTGGAAAGCTTTAGAATCTCCAGCATCTGTAACTACTTTAAGGCCAAATACTCTGTTGTTTTCAATTAAGAAATCGTATTTGTGCTCAAGAGCAGCTTCAAGGAACTGAGTATCACCTCCATCAACGATTGATACTTTCGTCATCATCTGTCTTACAATGATTTCGAAATGCTTATCATCAATTTTCACCCCTTGTAGACGGTAAACTTCCTGAATTTCATTTACTAAATATTCCTGAACCGCAGTTGGCCCTTTGATCTTCAAGATATCGTCTGGAGTAACTGACCCGTCAGAAAGTGGCGAACCTGCTCTCACGAAGTCATTCTCCTGTACTAAGATTTGGTTTGATAATTTAACTAAATAAATTTTTCTCTCACCAGTTTTAGCTTCAACGATCAATTCACGGTTACCTCTTTTGATTTTTCCGTAAGAAACTACACCGTCAATCTCTGTAACTACAGCCGGATTAGATGGGTTTCTTGCTTCGAATAATTCGGTAACTCTCGGAAGACCTCCGGTGATATCCCCTGTCTTTGCAGCTTTTCTTGGGATTTTGATTAAGATTTTACCAGCCTTAATTTTTTCACCATCGTTTACCATTAAGTGGGCTCCTACCGGTAAGTTGTAACCTTTCTGCTCAACTCCTTTAGAATCTACCACCTTCAAAGTAGGTACGGCTTTCTTATTTCTAGATTCAGAGATTACTTTTTCTTCAAATCCTGTAGCTTCGTCAATTTCCAACTGGAATGAAATACCCTGGATAATATCCTCGTATTCTACTTTACCAGCAGTTTCTGCAATGATTACCGCGTTATACGCATCCCATTTACAGATTAAATCACCTTTGCTCACTTTATCACCTGATTTTACAGATAATATAGCACCATAAGGTACGTTAGCAACCATTAACGGAGTTCTCGCTTCGTTATCAGCAACCAATCTAAATTCTGTTGTACGAGATACTACTACTTCTGCAGTATTACCGTTTTCGTCTTCTGAAGTAATTGTTCTTACCTCATCCAATTCTACGATACCATCTCTTCTTGCAACAATAGAAGGGTTTTCTGAAACGTTTGTAGATACCCCCCCTTGGTGGAAAGTTCTCAATGTAAGCTGAGTTCCCGGTTCACCAATTGATTGTGCAGCGATAACACCTACAGCCTCACCCATGTGAATCATTTTACCTGTTGCTAAGTTTCTACCGTAACATTTAGCACAGATACCTTTTTTAGTTTCACAAGTTAATGGAGAACGTACTTCAACTGCTTCTAATCCTACTTCTTCAATTCTTTTCGCTAATTGCTCAGTAATTACCTGATCAGCTTCAGCGATGATTTCATCAGTTTCAGGATCATAAATATTATGTAAAGAAACTCTACCTAAGATTCTTTCAGAGATTTTTTCAACAATCTCGTCATTTTTCTTAAGTGCAGTAACTTCTGTACCTCTTAAAGTTCCACAATCAGTTTCTGTAACGATAACATCTTGTGCAACATCTACCAATCTTCTCGTTAAGTAACCCGCATCGGCAGTCTTAAGAGCGGTATCCGCAAGACCTTTACGAGCACCGTGAGTAGAGATAAAGTATTCTAAGATTGAAAGACCTTCCTTAAAGTTTGCAAGAATCGGGTTTTCAATAATTTCTGCACCGGTAGAACCAGCTTTCTGCGGTTTTGCCATCAAACCTCTCATCCCTGATAACTGACGGATCTGTTCCTTAGAACCCCTTGCTCCAGAATCAAGCATCATGTATACAGAATTGAATCCACCTTGGTCAACTTTCATTCTGCTCATGATCATTTCAGTTAATCCTGCGTTGGTATTTGTCCAAACGTCGATTACCTGGTTATATCTTTCTGTATCGGTAATTAGACCCATGTTATAGTTGGCTCTAATTTCGTCAACAGTTTCAATAGATGTTGCGATCATTTTCTTTTTCTCAACAGGAACTACGATGTCACCTAATGAGAACGAAAGACCTCCTTTGAATGCATTTGAATACCCTAAGTCTTTCATTGCATCCAAGAACTTCACAGTGGTAGGGAAGTCTGTATCAGCAAGTACTTTACCAATAACGTTTCTCAATGATTTCTTAGTAAGAAGTTCATTAATATATCCTGACTGCTTAGGAACGATCTGGTTAAATAAGATTCTACCAACAGAAGTTTCGGTTAATTTCGTAGTGATTTCACCGTTTTCTTTGATTGGAAGTCTACATCTTACTTTAGCGTTCAATGAAACTCTACCTTCCGCATAAGCGATTTCCGCTTCTTCCGGAGAATAGAATGCAAGACCTTCACCCAATACTTTCATATCATCTGTAGAGCTTAATTCTTTGGTCATGAAATAAAGACCAAGAACCATGTCCTGAGATGGTACTGTAATTGGAGAACCGTTTGCCGGGTTCAAAATATTCTGAGAACCTAACATCAATAACTGAGCTTCCAAAATCGCTTCCGGACCCAATGGTAAGTGTACCGCCATCTGGTCACCATCAAAATCGGCGTTGAATGCTGTTGTTACCAACGGGTGTAATTGGATTGCCTTACCTTCGATCATCTTAGGTTGGAAAGCCTGAATACCCAGTCTGTGCAAAGTAGGCGCTCTGTTTAGTAAAACAGGATGACCTTTCATTACACCTTCTAAGATATCATATACTACAGGTTCTTTTCTATCAATAATTCTCTTTGCAGATTTTACTGTTTTTACAATTCCTCTTTCGATCAGTTTTCTGATGATAAACGGTTTGTAAAGTTCAGCTGCCATATCTTTAGGAATACCACATTCGTGAAGCTGCAAGTTTGGACCTACAACAATTACCGAACGCGCAGAGTAATCTACCCTTTTCCCTAATAAGTTCTGACGGAAACGACCTTGCTTACCTTTCAATGAATCTGAAAGTGATTTCAATGGTCTGTTTGATTCAGATTTTACTGCAGAAGATTTTCTTGTATTATCAAACAATGAATCTACAGATTCCTGAAGCATACGCTTCTCGTTTCTCAAGATTACTTCAGGAGCTTTGATCTCCAATAATCTCTTCAAACGGTTGTTTCTGATAATTACTCTTCTGTAAAGGTCATTTAAGTCAGAAGTTGCGAAACGTCCTCCATCCAATGGAACCAATGGTCTTAGTTCTGGTGGTATTACAGGAAGTACACGCATAATCATCCACTCCGGTCTGTTGATCATTCTTGTATTTGCACCTCTCAATGCTTCTACAACGTTTAATCTTTTTAGAGCTTCAGTTCTTCTTTGCTTAGAACCTTCGTTGTGAGCTTTGTGTCTCAAATCGAAAGATAATGCATCAAGATCAATTCTTTTTAATAATTCCTCAACAGCTTCAGCACCCATTTTAGCGATGAATTTGTTTGGATCAGAATCGTCAAGATATTGGTTTTCTACAGGAAGAGTATCCATGATATCAAGGTATTCTTCTTCTGTAAGGAATTCTTTATCGTCAAAATCAGAACCATCTAATTTCTTAGCGATACCTTGCTGAATAACAACATATCTCTCGTAATAAATGATCATATCTAATTTCTTAGAAGGAATACCCAAAAGGTAACCGATTTTGTTTGGTAAAGAACGGAAATACCAAATGTGCGCAATAGGAACAACCAAACCGATGTGTCCGATTCTTTCTCTACGTACTTTTTTCTCCGTAACCTCTACCCCACAACGGTCACAAACGATCCCCTTGTAACGAATTCTCTTGTATTTACCACAAGCACATTCGTAATCTTTGATAGGACCGAAGATTTTTTCACAGAACAAACCATCTCTTTCAGGTTTGTGCGTTCTGTAATTTATAGTTTCCGGTTTTAAAACTTCTCCTCTAGAATCCTGTAAAATAGATTCCGGTGAAGCTAAACCGATGGTTATTTTATTAAAACGACTTGTTTTATTTTTATTTGACATTTGTTAGATTTTAAATTTTAGATTTTAGATTTTAGATTAATTTTTGAATGTTTCCATTCAACATTATAATTTAAAATTTAAAATTATTCCTCTAGTCTTACGTCTAATCCAAGACCTTGTAACTCGTGAAGTAACACGTTGAAAGATTCAGGAATACCCGGTTCAGGCATTGCTTCTCCTTTCGCAATCGCTTCATAAGTTTTTGCTCTACCAATCACGTCATCTGACTTCACAGTAAGGATTTCTCTCAAGATATTGGATGCTCCAAATGCTTCAAGAGCCCAAACCTCCATCTCTCCGAATCTCTGACCACCAAACTGAGCTTTACCTCCTAATGGCTGCTGAGTAATCAATGAGTAAGGTCCGATAGAACGTGCGTGCATTTTGTCATCAACCATGTGTCCTAATTTCAACATATAGATGATACCAACTGTTGCAGCCTGTGTAAATCTTTCTCCGGTACCACCATCATAAAGGTGAGTGTGACCAAATTTGGGAACTCCAGCTTTCTCAGTGTACTCAGTAATCTGATCAAGAGTTGCACCGTCAAAGATTGGCGTAGCAAACGTTAATCCTAATCTTCTACCTGCCCATCCAAGAACAGTTTCGTAGATCTGACCGATGTTCATACGAGAAGGTACCCCAAGTGGATTCAATACGATATCTACCGGTGTTCCGTCTTCCAGGAATGGCATATCTTCTTCACGAACGATTCTCGAAACGATCCCTTTGTTACCGTGACGACCCGCCATTTTATCTCCAACGTTTAGTTTACGTTTTTTAGCGATATACACTTTAGCCAACTTCATGATCCCTGCAGGAAGTTCATCACCGATTGACAATGCAAATTTCTCACGGTTTTTAACTCCTTGAATATCGTTGAATTTGATTTTATAGTTGTGAATTAATTGTTTGATCAATTCATTCTTATCGTTATCAACAGTCCAATCTGCACCGCTTACGTTAACGTAGTCTTCAACTGAAGTCAACAATTTGTGAGTAAATTTCATACCCTTACCGATGATTTCTTCATCTAAATCGTTGGTAACTCCCTGAGAAGTTTTACCGCTAACAAGAGTATTTAATTTTTCAATTAAACTGTTTCTTAACTCGTCAAACTTAGCCTTGTAAGTGTTTTCAATCTCTTCAAGCTTAAGTTTTTCTTCAGTTCTTTTCTTTTTATCTTTAATGTTTCTAGAGAACAATTTCTTGTTGATTACAACACCTCTTAATGAAGAATCTGCTTTCAATGAAGCATCTTTTACATCACCAGCTTTGTCACCAAAGATTGCTCTAAGAAGTTTCTCTTCAGGAGTCGGGTCAGATTCACCTTTTGGAGTAATCTTACCAATCATGATATCACCAGGCTTCACTTCAGCACCGATTCTGATCATTCCGTTCTCGTCAAGATCTTTTGTAGCTTCTTCAGATACGTTTGGAATATCTGCCGTCAATTCTTCCATACCTAATTTGGTATCACGAACCTCAAGAGAATATTCATCTACATGGATTGAAGTAAACCAGTCTTCACGTACTACTTTTTCGTTGATTACAATTGCATCCTCAAAGTTGTATCCTTTCCAAGGCATGAAGGCAACCACCAAGTTTCTACCAAGAGCTAATTCTCCGTTTTCAGTAGCATAACCGTCGCAAAGTACTTGTCCTTTCACCACTGTTTCACCTACTCTTACGTTTGGTCTTAGGGTAATTGTTGTACTTTGGTTAGTTTTTCTAAACTTAGTCAAGTTATATGTTTTCGTAGCAGATTCGAATGATACTAGATCTTCGTCTTCACTTCTTTCATATTTAATGATGATTTTATCAGCATCAACGTATTCAACTAAACCGTTTCCTTCAGCGTTAATCAAGATTCTAGAATCTTTAGCAACTTGCTGCTCAAGACCTGTACCTACGATTGGCGCTTGTGGCTTCAATAATGGAACTGCCTGACGCATCATGTTTGATCCCATCAACGCTCTGTTCGCATCATCATGTTCCAAGAATGGAATTAACGAAGCTGAAATACCAGAAATCTGGTTTGGAGCAACGTCGATCAAATTAACCTGAGAAGGCTCAACCACAGGATAATCACCGTCTAGACGAGCAATAATTCTGTCTGTTAAAAATCCTCCGTTATCATCTAACTCAACGTTCGCCTGAGCAATTACTTTATCTTCCTCATCTTCTGCATTTAAGTAAATAGGATCTGCATTTAAATCTACAGTACCTTCGTTTACTTTTCTATATGGAGTTTCGATGAAACCTAAAGTATTGATTTTAGCATAAATACCTAAAGAAGAGATCAAACCAATGTTTGGTCCTTCAGGAGTTTCAATCGGACAAATACGGCCATAGTGCGTATGGTGAACGTCACGAACCTCGAAACCTGCTCTTTCTCTTGATAAACCTCCAGGTCCTAGTGCAGAAAGTCTACGCTTGTGCGTGATTTCTGATAGTGGGTTGGTTTGGTCCATGAACTGAGAAAGCTGGTTGGTACCAAAGAATGAATTAATTACTGATGTTAAAGTTTTAGCATTAACTAGATCAAGCGGAGTAAAGATTTCGTTATCTCTAACGTTCATTCTCTCCTTAATCGTTCTAGCAATTCTAGAAAGTCCTACACCGAACTGACCTGCTAATTGCTCACCAACAGTTTTAATTCTTCTGTTAGAAAGGTGATCAATATCATCAACCTCAGCTTTAGAGTTTACCAATTCGATTAAGTGTCTTACAATCGCAATGATATCATCTTTTGTAAGAACTTCAGTTGTAGTAGGAATGTTTAGACCTAACTTTTTGTTTAGTCTGTAACGTCCAACTTCACCTAATGAATATCTTTGCTCAGAGAAGAACAATTTTTCGATAATTCCTCTTGCAGTTTCCTCATCGGGTGGATCTGCATTTCTTAACTGACGGTAAATATATTCTACCGCTTCTTTTTCAGAGTTGGTAGGGTCTTTTTGTAATGTATTCTGGATGATAGAGAATTCGTTTGAATTTTCTTTGTGAATCAAAATAGATTTCACACCAGCATCAAGAATTAGGTCTAAATGTTCTTTTTCAAGAATAGTTTCTCTGTCTAAGATGATTTCGTTTCTTTCGATAGAAACAACTTCACCAGTATCTTCGTCTACAAAATCCTCGAACCAAGTGTTCAATACTCTCGCAGCCAATGTTCTTCCTTCTACTTTTTTAAGGGCAGCTTTAGAAACTTTCACTTCTTCAGCAAGATCGAAGATCTGAAGGATATCTTTATCAGATTCGAAACCGATAGCTCTTAATAGAGTTGTTAAAGGTAATTTTTTCTTACGGTCGATATATGCGTACATTACGCTGTTGATATCTGTTGTAAATTCCATCCAAGATCCTTTGAAAGGGATAATTCTTGAATAATACAACTTAGTTCCGTTTGCGTGATAAGTCTGTCCGAAGAATACACCCGGAGATCTGTGTAACTGAGTTACAATAACACGCTCTGCTCCATTGATAATGAAAGAACCACTATCTGTCATATAAGGAACCGGACCTAAATATACATCCTGTACAACAGTCTGAAAATCTTCATGTTCAGGATCTGTACAGTATAATTTAAGTCTAGCTTTTAGAGGAACTGAATACGTTAAACCTCTTTCCACACACTCATCGATTGAGTAACGTGGTGAATCTACCAAATAATCTAAGAATTCCAAAACGAATTGGTTTCTAGAATCGGTAATAGGAAAGTTTTCCTGGAAGGTTTTATGCAAACCTTCTTTCTTTCTGTCCTCAGGAAGTGTATCTAGCTGGAAAAAATCTCTAAATGACTCTAACTGGATATCTAAGAAATCCGGAGTGATGATTTTTCCTTTAGCCGAAGAGAAATTAATTCTCTCAACTCCCCTAGTTGTTGATGTTGTTTTACTCATAAAACTTTTAAGAAAGGGTTAAAAAATATTTTGTTTTTATTCAAAAATATCAGAAAAAGACTAAAAGATTAAAGAGGCAAAATAAAAGACATTTGATGTTTGGCGCTATCAGAAGTGGTCTTTGTTCTTAATTCTTTATTTTAAAATCTAATTCTAACTGCAACACTGGTATATCTTTTCACAGTGTAATGCAAAATATTTTTATTTTTGTCTAATGGGTTAAAATATAAATACTATAAAAATACAAAACGCCCTTTCAAAAAAATGAAAGAGTTGATTTTCAATAGATTACTGTATTATGTTTAATTTTAGCGCCAAAAGAGACTGCAAATTTACAAATATATATTTTGATATGCAATAAAAAACCACTTCAAAATGAAGTGGTTAAGTTTATTAAATTATTAAAAACAATTCAGTTACTGTCTCCAGAAAGACCAAAATCTTCCATTATAAACAGCTAATGCCTTGTTAAAACTATCGTACACCATCATGCCGGGTGCAGGATTAATTATGTTAAGATGTGGGCTTGCAACCGTAGGTAAAACCATAGCTTTATTGGTATCTTCCAGAACCAATATTCCTGGAGTCGAACTTAAAGTTGTTCCAATTGCCGTCTTTGCAGAAGTATTTTCGTTAACCGAACTATCTTGAATGAGAGCTCCATCTATATTAGACACCGGATCTACTGTAGAACCATTCGTATTAACCGAAAGATCTTTCCAGCCTGAAGCATATTTTACTTTAACTTTTTTATCGGCAAGATTATAAACCAACGTACCATTAACTACATTAGTAACACTTGCCTCTGAAGTTACCCAAGGCAAAACAATCCCACGATTTCCAACCCCGAAATCCAGCGACACTGATGGTGAAGATACACTCGTTTTACCTATCGCTACCTGAGAATATACATTTCCTGACAAAAAAGCCAGTATGATTATGAATAAATATTTCATTATTAATTCTTTTTTGTTAAACATTAATTAGATGGACATGTTGGTGTATTAAAGCAAGCCCAGCCTGCAGGACTACCTGTAGTATTGATTTGAAGACAATCTAAAGTCACATTGTACACCATCATTCCTTCCACCAAATTTGCTGCAGGAATTTGTGTAATCTCTTGTGTAGTTAATCTGTTTACAACAAAACCTTTAGTTCTAGATTCAAGAGCAGTCCACGCTCCTTTTCTCACCATCGGCCAGTTCCCTGGCGCAGTACTACCCGCTCTTGCCAAAGAAGTAATTCCGTGATTTGTATCTAAAACAGTACCTCCTGTAATACCCGGCCTGTAACACACAGCCTGCGTATCCGTATCCGTTGCCGTGTTATTAGCAGTGTTTGAATCTGTACTATTTGCAGGAGCTGTAATTGTTACAGTATTCACTAGATTACCAGTAAAAGTCAACGGTACACTTACTGTTACCGTATATGTGACGGTACCATTTACAGGCAGATTTATCACATCATTGATTGCTCCGGTTTGTGTTCCTGAAACAGAAGTAACCGCACCTCCAGCTACAACTGCAGTATAGCTGACATTGGCAGCAGAAATACCTGTAGGCAAAGGATCTGAAACTGTTGCGCCTAATACTCCAAAAGGTCCATTGTTACTTGCAACAATTGTATACGTCGTAGTAGTACCCGGAGTATATGTTGTCGTATTATCTGTCTTGGTTATTGCAAGATCCGCACTGAAAGCAATAGGTGTTGTTACACAATGAGCTCCATCATTCGCAGAACTTGCAGGTGCATTAGAAATCAATACTCTCTGACCATCTACAAGATTAAACTGATAGAAACCTCCCGCATTGTTAACTCCATACATTTCACCTGTACTTGAAGCAAACATAGCTCCGAAATTAACAGCTCCCGGTGTAATCCCTATCCCTGTAACCGTTCCTGTAGGCGTTGCCGTAGCCAGATTAATCGAAACAAGTTGTCCGTTAGTTGAATTTATACCATATAAAAATCCATTAGTCGTTCTGAAAGCAATATCCGGCAAATTAACACTTGCAGAAAGTGTAATTAAAGTTGCAGTCATTGTACTTAGATTTATCCTGTAAAGCTCAGCATTATCTGTATTTACTTTTACATAATAGTTTCCTAAATTATCAATTTCACCGGCATTAAATGTAACTCCAGTCGGCAAACCCGTTACCGGACCTAAATTAATTGAAGTTCCATTAGGATTTATTACCAATAGATTGGCAGAGTTTGTAACCTGCATACCGTATATACGACCATCTACAGGATTTAATCCTATTGCGTTATAATTACTTGAAGCTGTTCCCACAGGAGGATACGTAAAAGGATTAGTAGCCGTTCCGACATTATAAAGAGTTGCTGTTTGGGATAGATACAATGCATTTGTACATCCAAAAGCACTTGCACACTGAACATCCTGTAATGTGGTATTCTGAGAAGTTCCTATTGCCTGACCTCCAGCCTGAGTATAATTTGTGATTGCAGGAGTTACTCCAGTAGGAACAGCAGGTACCCCATTAGAATTTACCGTAGTATTCAATCTGTTTCCTGTAATATATGAAGCCCCGTTTTGGAAATTAGCAGCCCCTTCAATTACATCCGGACATCCGTCATTATCAGAATCGGTATCTCTAAAATTTGGAGTTCCATCTGTATCGGTATCGGTTGCTCCTTCAATAGCATCTAAAATACCGTCGTTATCAGAATCTAAATCTAAATAGTCGGCAATACCGTCTCCATCCGTATCTGTTGCAAAACAATAAGTAATACTGTCTACATGACCATTATTATGAATATACATTTGAATCCTGTATGTACCTGCTGGTAAAGAAACGTTAGTAAGACTACTTCCAAGCCAAGTATCTTTTGGAGAAGAAGCACTAAAACTCACTTGATTTCCTGAAAACAAAACAGCACCATCTGAAGTTCTTACCACTTGTATAGATGTATTAAAAGTAGTTGTTCCAGTTAATTCTCTCGGAGAAAAGAAAGCTGAAGCATTTAAAACAGATGGAGATGATAATGTAAAATCTCTATAAAGAGTTCCTCCCGTTGCATTGATGTCTAAATATTGATTTCCTGTATTAGCATAAATAGGACCAGAAGAGTAACCAGCACCGTTAACTCTAACAATATTAAAGGGACTCGCCTGAGCACTTTCCAGATTGACCTGCCAACCGTTATAGTTTGTAACGTTTGTCTGAATATTATTACCATTAACTGTTGTTTGAGCCGGACTATCAAATCCTTCAAAACCACCTTGAGCACAAAGCCCTTCAGTTGAATTTGAAATACCATCAGCATCCGAGTCACTTATAACAGTAGCATTCACAGTACATGTTGTTGTACTTCCATTTAAATCTATCGTTAAAGGTACAGTTCCTCCGTTAGTACCGTTATAGGTTACCGGCACATCAATGAATGTATCAGAAGCTCCAATAGTTGCAGAATATGCAGGGTTTATAAACCCCGTTCCATTTACATTAATTGTATAAGTTCCTGGAGTATAAATATTCCCTATAGGGATTCTAAGCACTCTTGTTGAAGGTGTTCCTGCCACATAATTACCTGTGCCTTGAAAAGCAATCGAACCACATGTAAAAGTAAAAGGTTGAAAATAATCAACAGATGCCAAATCAATATTAGCCGCATTACCCACAAAATCATAAATGGCTAAAGTTGTGATTGCACCACTAGTCATATTAATACTGCGAACTGTAACTCTAGAGTTTCCTGTCGATGGAGTGGATATATTTGCTATAAATGCGGTATTATTCAAATAAGCCATTCCTTGAATACCTTCGGTTGTCGTTGGAGAAGTATTATTAACCAATTGAACCACTTTTGTAGCCGTTAAATTTGCTATTGAAATTTTATATAAATACCTAATAGTACCCGCACTATTATTTATAAAAGTATAAATATTATTTTGATAATCATAGAATGCATCTGTACCAAAAGCTGTACCATTAGTCCAGTCAGTATCCCCACTTATTAATCCCAAATCTAAAGGCGTAGGATTTACCCTATATAATCTTTTAACACCACTTTCAAAGCCATAAGTATAACCAAAATAGGGACCAATAACATTATTTGTCCCGATTCCTCCGATTTGCACAGTGTTTGTTGAACCAGCTACTGTTACATTATTACCTTTATACAACTGACTTCCTGCTGCATTATTGGAGTAAAAAAATGTTAAGTTAGAGTTTCCCGCAACGGCATCATAACCTATTGCAAGATTACTTGCACGTGTAGGAGTCGCACTTTCATCAGGAATAGCTACTGGAGAGGGTAAAGCTCTGGGATTTGTAGAGGGGTTTACCAGAATATCATTTGTAATATCGTAAACCCTTCCAGTAGTAGCAGATGACAAATAAATCCTACCAGCCTGTTGTGAAAATAAGGAAATATTAAACAACATCACAAAAGATATTGCCAATAAAAAAATATTTTTATTCATATTATTTAAGTTAAAATACATTTGCAAGATGCTCAAGAGACATCTAAACAAATGATAAAATGTTTTATTAAAATTTAAAAAATCTAAACCTGAAAAAGAGGTTAAATCGCAACAGGCGGCGGTCTTACAGAAAAGACCTGAGAGAAACAAAAATCTAAAGATTTATTGTTGTAATAAGTGTATTTTTGAGAATGTAAAAAGTCTAATGCAGATTTTACGATATATTGATTTTGATCAGTATTTATTTCTGAAAAATCACGCTGACTATAATTGGGTATTACATAATCTTGATTGATACGAGAGGATATGATAAACTTTTCAGAAGATGGGAAAACTCTAAGATTTTTGTTATCAAAATTTTCTTTACGAGATTCATAATCCCTAATCTTAGATTTGATCTCTTTCAGAGCTTCTTTCTGCTTTTTTTTCTCAACTTTCGCCAATTGATTTTTAAAGGTATCATCCTGCTGATTTTCTTCTTTTTCAGAAGCTAACAATATAAGTTTTTCACTCCCATTTTTCTTAAAATCAACCTTAATATTCTTTTTGACAGCATTATTGTTGATTATCTGATGATTAAAATTTTCATCAGCAGAAAAAATTTCAGCCCCACCTTTAACAACAATTATTGTTTGTTGATTATTCCCAAAACCTTCCTGTGCACACAAGTAATCGCTAAAAAAAAACAATACGCCTAATATAAATGAACGAAAAAAACACAAATTCCTATTAAAATTTGCCTTTTTTTTGTTTATATTAGAAGAAAGTAATTCTTTATTCAATCGTAAAATAATTATTTGCAAATATAAAAATTAAATTCCACAGAAATGTTACTTTAGCTTTAACTATTTGAATTTTATTAGTTTATTGGTAAAAAATCATATTATATTTTATTAATAAAAAAAACAGAATATTAATATCCTGTTTTATATTGTTTATGCTTTACAAAATCAATTTACCTCAAAGGAAAATTAAGATGTTTCTTTTTTCCCTTTCTTTTCAGAATTCTTTGGTTTTATTTTATTTTTATCAGCTTCTTTTAACATTTCTCTATTTTTAGTAACTTTTTTATTTTCTTTAGGAGTAACCATTTCTAGAGTTTTTGATTTATTCTTTTTAACCTGATTAGCAATGCTCGCTTTATCGTGCACAATTTTATTATTCGAAATCTGCCCATTGAACGAATCATCGGTTGAAAAAAGTGTTGCACCGTCTTTTAAAACAATCGTTGGTTTCGGAATATTCCGCTGAGCTACCGAATCTTTAGATTGCGCATAAAAACTATTTGTAAAAAATAAAAGAATGAAAAGCAGTCCTGAAAAAAGAATTTTTGTTTTTCCCAAAATAAAGAATATAAATTTATTTGACTTTTAAGAGTATTTCCGTTTGCAAATTTACACAACTTTATGATTCAAATCACAATATTAATCACAATTAATACATTTATAATGAATATTTTTCATCAGGTTCCCAAAAATAATAAAATATTTTTATTTCAAATCACATCATTTAGAACTTAAAACAACCATAAATAAATGATTTATTAAGATTACAATTTATATTTCTCTATTATCAAGAGCGAATATTTCCTGTCAGATAAAAAAATGATTTAATTACTATAAGAATTTTTTAATCATTAGCTACTCAAAATGGTTCTACAAAACAAAAAAAGAAGCGGTAAACCAAGTTTACCGCTTCCTTATATTTAAAAATTGAAAATTACTTCAATTCTACTTCAGCACCAGCTTCTTCTAATTGCTTCTTAAGAGCTTCAGCTTCGTCTTTAGAGATACCTTCTTTAATAGCTGAAGGAGCTCCGTCTACGATATCTTTAGCTTCTTTAAGACCTGCACCAGTTAAATCTTTTACCAATTTAACGATAGCTAATTTAGAAGCACCTGCAGACTTAAGAATTACGTCGAATTCTGTCTTTTCTTCAGCAGCTTCAGCACCAGGACCAGCCATAACAACTGCAGCAGCAGCAGGCTCAATTCCGTACTCATCTTTAAGGATAGTTGCTAATTCGTTTACGTCTTTTACTGTTAAGTTTACTAGCGTTTCAGCTAAATTTTTTAAATCTGACATTGTTGTAATGTTTTTGTTGATTATTGATTGATTTTTTTGAGAGTCTAATTATTCTGCAGCTGGAGCTTCTCCTTCTGCAGCAGCTTCTGGAGTTTCAGTAGCTGGAGTTTCTTCTACCGCTGGAGCAGCAACTTCTTCAGTTGCGGTTTCTGCAGTTTCAGATTTGTTTTGAAGAGCAGAAACAACTCTTTGGATTGGAGACTGAAGTAATCCGATGATTTCACCGATCATTTCTTCTCTAGACTTAATGCTTACTAGAGCATCAAGGTTATTGTCACCAACATAGAAAGTTTCTTGTACGAAAGCTGATTTTAAAGCCGGCTTTTCTTCTTTCTTTCTGAAGTCTTTGATTAATTTTGCTGGAGCGTTAGCAGTTTCAGCAATCATTAATGCAGAGTTTCCTTTGAAAGTACCAAACATTTCAGAGAAATCTACTCCGTCAATTTGTTCCATTGCTTTTTGCAAAAGTGTATTTTTCACCACTTTTACTTTGATGTTTTGCTTGAAAGCCTGTCTTCTGAAGTCTGAAGCTTTACCAGCATTCAATCCTTCAAGATCTGCAACATATACTACTTTAGCATCCTGAAGCAAGTCTTTGATCTCTTGTATCGCTACAACTTTTTGGTCTTTTGTCATTGTCTTAGGATTTAGTATTAGTTAACAGCTTTTGTATCAATTGCAATACCCGGGCTCATTGTAGAAGACAAATAAATGCTCTTCACATAAGTACCTTTAGCAGCAGTTGGTTTCATTTTGATCAAAGTAGAGATCAATTCCTGAGCATTTTCCTTGATTTTAGCAGCATCGAAAGATACTTTACCAATACCAGCGTGGATAATACCGTATTTATCTACTTTAAAGTCAATTTTACCAGCTTTTACTTCAGTTACTGCTTTACCAATTTCCATAGTTACAGTACCTGATTTAGGGTTAGGCATCAAACCTCTTGGTCCTAAAACTCTACCCAATGGTCCTAATTTACCCATCACAGCCGGCATAGTAACGATAACGTCAACATCTGTCCAACCTTCTTTGATTTTTTGTAAATATTCGTCAAGACCTACATAATCAGCACCAGCTGCTTTAGCTTCTGCTTCTTTATCTGGAGTTACTAAAGCCAAAACTTTAACATCTTTACCAGTTCCGTGAGGAAGAGATACTACACCTCTTACCATTTGGTTTGCTTTTCTTGGATCTACACCCAATCTTACAGCGATATCTACAGAAGCATCAAACTTTGCAGTGTTCACCTCTTTTACAAGAGCAGAACCTTCTTCAAGGTTATAGATTCTTCCTTTTTCTACTTTGCTAGCTGCTTCTTTTTGCTTTTTAGTCAATTTTGCCATTTCTCTAAGTATTAAGCGTTAAAAGTTGGTTTAGTTCCTGTTACTCTTAATCCCATAGATCTTGCAGTACCTGCAACCATAGAAACTGCAGAATCCATTGTGAAACAGTTTAGATCAGTCATCTTGTCTTCAGCGATCTTTTGAACCTGAGCCCAAGATACAGCACCTACTTTGTTTCTGTTTGGTTCTCCAGAACCACCCTTGATTTTAGCCGCATCCATTAATTGGATTGCTGCAGGAGGAGTTTTAATTACGAATTCAAAAGATTTGTCTTCGTATACTGTAATTACTACAGGTAAAACTTGTCCTGGCTTATCTTGAGTTCTTCCGTTAAATTGCTTACAAAACTCCATGATGTTCACACCTGCAGAACCCAAAGCTGGACCTACTGGTGGAGATGGGTTTGCTGCTCCTCCTTTTACTTGGAGCTTAACCATTTTAAAGACTTTTTTAGCCATTGTTTGTTTTTTAAATTTGAATAATTAATGAGTTTGGAAGCATTTATTATTCAGCAGGTTACCGCACTCACATAAAGTAAACCTACTTTTCGGACTGCAAAATTATGAAATTATTTTTAATTTGCAAAAAGTAATTAACTGATTTTTAGAAAGATTTAAAAAAAATTTAACCGGTCTTTTCTACAAGAATGTTTCTCATCATTTTCAATACCAATATAATGGTACTTTTTATCATAATAATGACATTGATAATCGAAAACTAAGACTCAATAATTCTTATGTATTTTCATCAGAGTATTTTTTTCAGGATTTTTACTCCCTACATTTTCACCTCTGTAATTATAATAATTGATATCGTTTCCAAAATAGCTATAATGGCCTGATTTTATAAACCAAATCGTAAGAATCAAAAATTCTGTTGCGGACTCATATAATTTCTTTACCATCAATAGCTCCACTTCACGAATAAATGTAATACGTACACCAAATTTTGAAAAATTATCAGATTTGGAAACCAACACCCTATCATGTTTAAACCTTTTCAGAACGTTTAAATTTTCATCAACTAAAAAAACACCTCCTTTTACAGCATATACCTTGTTTTTATAAAAATTTGCACCTATAATTAATGTAAATAACATTTGACTGAAAAGATGGGATGCAAAATCTTTACTTTTCCCAACTTTCGTCTTATTCTTATTTCTTTTTATCGTCAATAAGTAAGTTAACGCATAGTGTATTATTAAATTAGAGCTATTTTAATACTATTCCTTTTAGTTTAAATTGGAGAGATGTCTAAATAATTGATATTCTGAATCTATTGATAAATATCTGCAGTAATATTTAGCACAACAATTTCTAAATCAAATAGTTTCGATGTAATTGGCTTGAATAAAAGTTCTAATCTAAGATGAATTTCTTTAATTCTCTTAGCATAAAGTCATAAATTACATCCAGATCGCCTATAATACATCCATTTGATAATCAAAACTATACACGAATTTATTGTATCATAAATAACCTTCCTCTATAATTCACTGGGTTAAATAAATAAAAATTGAATATTTTTATCTCATAAAGTTTGTAGTTTAATAAAAAAAACTTAGTTTTGCAATCCAAAATGAGATGTAATATATGTTAATAATTCCAGTAAAAGACGGAGAGTCTATCGACAGAGCGTTAAAAAAATATAAAAGAAAATTTGACAAAACAGGTACTGTTCGTCAATTAAGATCAAGACAAGCTTTTATTAAGCCTTCTGTAACTCTTAGACAAGCTAGATTAAAAGCGGCTTATAAGCAAAGAGGATTAAGCAAGGAAGAGCAAGCTTAAGATATTTTCTTAAACACATACTAAATAACTTCTTAAATAATTATATTTAAGAAGTTATTTTTGTTTTATATTTACAAAAGTATGCGAGAAAAATTTTTAGACTATTTACAATTAGAGAAGAGGTATTCGCCTCATACTATTATAAGCTATCGTCGTGATCTCGAAGATTTCTACTCTTTTTATCTTAAAACGGAATCTTCCGAAGATATTCTTAAGGCTGATAAAAAAATAATCAGAAATTTTATTGTTCAGCTCAGCGAGAATGGTATTTCTAAAAGAACGATCAACAGAAAACTTTCTACACTTCGCAGCTTCTATCTATTTCTTTTAAAACTGGGTGAAATTAAAGTTTCTCCCATAGAAAGTATATCATCATTAAAATTCTATCCCGAAAAGCAAATCCCCATCTCTCAAGACGAAATGCACGTTTTACAGACTGAGATTTTTGATGAAGTAGAGGATGTACTTCATAAATCTATTGTTGAAACTTTATATCAAACCGGAATTCGAAAATCTGAACTTTGTGGCTTAATATTTGAAAGTGTAAACTTAGAAGGAAATGAGCTTAAAATCTTAGGGAAAGGTAACAAAGAAAGATATATACCTATTTCTGGAGCTTTAAGCGCTTTGCTAAAAGACTATCTAAAGATAAGAAAACCATTGGATGATTTTAAATCCTATTTTTTTATCAATAAAAAGGGAAAAAAACTCACAGAAAAATTTGTCTATGTAGTAGTTAATAAGTACCTTAGTCTTGTAACTTCGAAAGAAAAAAGAAGTCCTCACATTTTAAGACACAGCTTCGCGACGCATGTTTTAGACAATGGGGCAGAGATATCGAAAGTAAAAAAAATATTGGGTCATTCTAGTCTTGCAAGCACACAAGTGTACACTAATGCCAATATAGAACAGTTGAAAAAAGTGTTTAATCAAGCTCATCCAAGAGCAATTAAAAAAGAAGAATTATGAAGATTTCAGTACAAGCAATCGGCTTAACTCCACACGAACCACTAGAGTCACATGTAGACAAAAAGGTAAGCAAACTAGAAACGTTTTATGACAAAATTCAAGAATGCAAAGTATTTTTGAAAGTTGAAAACAATTCTGATAAATCAAATAAGACCACAGAGTTGATTTTGGTCGTTCCGGGAGACGATATTGTGGTTAAAAAAACATCAATTAGTTTTGAGGAGAGTTTAGATCAATGCGTTGATGCTGCTAAGAAACTGTTAATCAAGAAAAAAGAATTAGCTTAATAAAAAAAGTAAAAAAACTTTCTAAAAAGTTTGAGAATTCAAAAAATCCGTTCTATATTTGCACACGCAAAAAAGGAATAGAGATCTTTTGAATTCTTTTTGTTTTATAGGCTTCCATAGCTCAGTTGGCTAGAGCAGCTGATTTGTAATCAGCAGGTCGTGGGTTCGAGTCCCTCTGGAGGCTCAATTTAATATAAAATATCTGGGGAGATTCCAGAGTGGCTAAATGGGACTGACTGTAACTCAGTTGCTTCGGCTTCGCAGGTTCGAATCCTGCTCTCCCCACATTTTATATTAAAAAAATCTTGCAAGATTCAAGAATTATTCTTAGTTTTGCACAGCATTTACCAATAGTTTTGGAAACAAAATTGCGGAAGTAGCTCAGTTGGTAGAGCGTCAGCCTTCCAAGCTGAATGTCGCGAGTTCGACCCTCGTCTTCCGCTCAATTTCACACCATAAAGGCGTGATTTTTTTAACTGCTGATGCAGCACAGGGTAGATTTTCTCTGATAGCTTTCAGTTTTTATTAAATTGCCTCCATAGCTCAGTTGGCTAGAGCAGCTGATTTGTAATCAGCAGGTCGTGGGTTCGAGTCCCTCTGGAGGCTCAATTTAATATAAAATATCTGGGGAGATTCCAGAGTGGCTAAATGGGACTGACTGTAACTCAGTTGCTTCGGCTTCGCAGGTTCGAATCCTGCTCTCCCCACATTTTATATTAAAAAGTCTTGTAGATTTTTAGGTTTATTCCTAAGTTTGCACAGCGTTTACCAATAGTTTTGGAAACAAAATTGCGGAAGTAGCTCAGTTGGTAGAGCGTCAGCCTTCCAAGCTGAATGTCGCGAGTTCGACCCTCGTCTTCCGCTCAATTTCACACCATAAAGGCGTGATTTTTTTAACTGCTGATGCAGCACAGGGTAGATTTTCTCTGATAGCTTTCAGTTTTTATTAAATTGCCTCCATAGCTCAGTTGGCTAGAGCAGCTGATTTGTAATCAGCAGGTCGTGGGTTCGAGTCCCTCTGGAGGCTCAATTTAATATAAAATATCTGGGGAGATTCCAGAGTGGCTAAATGGGACTGACTGTAACTCAGTTGCTTCGGCTTCGCAGGTTCGAATCCTGCTCTCCCCACATTTTATATTAAAAAGTCTTGTAGATTTTTAGGTTTATTCCTAAGTTTGCACAGCGTTTACCAATAGTTTTGGAAACAAAATTGCGGAAGTAGCTCAGTTGGTAGAGCGTCAGCCTTCCAAGCTGAATGTCGCGAGTTCGACCCTCGTCTTCCGCTCAACAAAAATCATGCTTTTTAGTGTGATTTTCTTGTTTAGGCCGACTTAGCTCAGCGGTAGAGTGCTTCCTTGGTAAGGAAGAGGTCACGGGTTCAAGTCCCGTAGTTGGCTCATCTTACATCCCGATTTCTTCGGGATTTTTTTTTGACTGAATTTCAAATCTTCATTTATCTTAGGCTTTAAATTTAAAGTTTAATATTATTTTAATCAATCATAATATAAGCTTCAAAATACTTTAGCAGTAAGTCATTAGGTATTTTAAATTATTCTGCCAAGCTAGTTTACGCATTCAATTGCCTGTCTAATGTTGAAAAATTCATTAAATTCGTAATTAAATATTTCCCAGATGAATATTCTTTTATTGGAAGACGATCTTATTCTTTCTGCTGAACTGAGTAAGTTTTTAGAATCAAATCAATTTACGTGTGATAAAATTTACGATGGAGAAACTTTTCTCCGTCAGATAAAAAACAATTCTTATGATTTGTATCTTTTAGACATCAATGTTCCCAAGATTAACGGGCTTGATGTTTGTCAGACAGTTCGTTCTTTCGATAAAAACACCCCCATCATTATTATCTCGGCTTATGGTGATATCTCAGATAAAAAAGATGCATTTACAAGGTTGGCAGATGATTATTTGGTGAAACCTTTTCAGTTTGAAGAATTATTACTTCGAATGAATTCTCTTTTAAGACGAAAAGTATCTTCCGAGAACATCGATTCAGAGATAATAAGAATCGATGATTTAATTATCAATAAGACCGAACAGAAAGTTTTCCGTGCGGGAAATGAAATTGCGTTGACTTTAAAAGAATTCCAGCTTTTGGTTTACCTCGCAGAAGCACAGGGAAGAACGGTTTCCAAACAACAAATTACAGAGAATGTCTGGGAACATAATTTTAATACCAATACCAATACGGTAGAAGTTTATATCAATTTCCTGAGAAAGAAGATCGACAAAGAATATAAAGTAAAACTTATTCATACAAGATCAGGTTTCGGATATTATCTAAATCCTTTATAAATGTCTTTAAAAAGAAAGATTGCGCTTACGTTGAGCGTTTCATTTTCATTACTTTTTGCGGTTGTATTAATTATTATTTACATTTCCTTTGATGATTTCCGACGTGAAGAATTCAAAGACCGATTTGTAAGAAGATTAGGATTTACGACTAATTTTATTTCAAAATCTAAAAATTTTGAGGAAGAAGCGCCTATTTTTTTCAATGAAAATTCCGACAATTTCCTTTTAAATGAAACCATTTTAATTTTTAATGGCCAAAAAGAACTTATTTACAGCACTATAAAAGACCAGAAAGTAACCTGGGATAAAAATTTGCTTAAAGAATTAGACAAGAAAAAAGATATTTACAGCGAAGAATCTGTTCCGGAAATTTATGCAGCACTTAAAAATATCAACGGTGAAAATTACTACATTCTCACAAGCGCTTATGATGCCAACGGAAAATCGAAGCTGGCTTATCTGAAATACCTTTTAATAACCGCTTTTATCACCTGTACTTTGCTGATAGGTTTCTTTTCCTATTATTTTATGGGAAAATTTCTCCGACCTTTAGAAGATTTGAATAAAGAAATTTCTGAAGTCACCGCTCATAAACTTACTACACAAATTCCCGTTGAACAGTCAAACGATGAAATTAGCATTCTGGCAAATTCATTTAATACAATGATTTCAAGGCTGAATGATGTTTTCCAGTCACAAAAAGATTTTACTGCAAGTGCATCACACGAAATCAGAACCCCCATTACGAGAATGGCTTTTCAGCTGGAGAATTTAACTCAACTAGAGCAACATTCTCCGGAAACACTTTCTGCTTTAAAACAGATGTCTAAAGATGTTTATCAATTATCAGATTTAACCAATTCTTTGCTGCTGCTTACAAAATTTGACAAAGAAAATATTCAAAGTATCTATGAAGAAGTACGAATTGATGAAGTAATTTTTGAATCTTTCGAACGTGTACAAAAAAGTTATCCCAACCTCAAAATGGATTTCGGTATTTCTGAAGAAACTCAGGAAAATGCTTTCCTTACGATTAATGGCGTTCAGTCGCTTTTAGATATTGTCTTTATTAATTTATTGAAAAATGCAGCGGTCTATTCCGACAACGCCGATGCAAAAATTATCATAACAGAAACCGAAAATCATCTTTCTGTGGATGTACTTTCGGAAGGAAATACAATTTCAGAAGATGAGCAGCCAAAACTTTTCGAAGCGTTTATGCGGGGGAACAATTCTCAAAATATTTCGGGTTCGGGTTTAGGTTTAAGGATTGTAAAAAGAATTTTAGAGTATCATGGAGCAGACATTTTGTACTCCTCGCCTTCTGAAAATTTAAATAAATTCAGTGTTATTTTTAATAAATAACTTTTCCTCATCTGATGATGGGTTTAAAACAATATAAAAATTGATGCGCATGATTTGATCAACTCATGCGCATCAGTTTGTAAAGTGATGCGCATCAATTTACGAACTGATGCGCATCAATTTTAAAGTAATCTATAATTATTAAAAAATATTTGGGTAATGTGGTCAAAATACTTGCTGTTTTTCACAAAATTTTCCGCGAATAATTTTTATCAAATTCACAATTTAATTTTTTTTTAAGCCCCATTTAAGTTCGTTTTAATCGAGCAGCCGCACTTTTGTCATCAAAATTGAGAGAATGAACAAAATTGCAGGACTGTTCGTGGTTATTTCTTCGGTCATAACAGCACAGCAGCGAATGTCGCTTTTGGAGTGCGAAACGGCTTTTCAGCAAAATAATCTCCAGCTTCTTGCCGAGCAATATAGCATCAATATGGCAGATGCAGATATTCTGCAGGCGAAAATATGGGAACTTCCACAGATGAGCGGTTACATCAACGGCTATAATCCGGAAGACAAAAGATTTTTAGACGCAGGAAGAGCAAAAGGTTTCGAAGTTACCCAATTGATTTACATGGGTGGCAAGAAGAAAAATGAAATTGCTTTTGCAAAATCAAATAAAGAACTTTCACAATTACAGTTTTTACAACTTTTGGTCGAGCTTCGAACACAGCTTCACACCAATTACTATGATCTTTATTACGAAAAACTCAAGCTTGAAAATACCAACAAGCAATTGGGTTACATGAATGACCTTTTAAAGGCGTATAAAGTACAATCTGCAAAAGGTAACGTTTCTTTAAAAGACGAAGTAAGACTTCAAAGCATCGTTATTCAATTAAATAATGATAAAGTAGGAATCAATAAAAATATTCTTGAATTCGAACAAAATCTAAAAGTCCTCACAGGAATTACCGAAAAAATAGAGCCTCAGATTTCTGATGAGGAAGCAAAAGACATTTTAGCTTCGCAACCTTTCGGTGATGAAGCTGAATTGAAAAGAAAAGCCCTCGAAAACAATGCTGATTATTTGTTTATTCTAAAACTGATTGACAATTCCAAACTATATGCACAATGGCAAAAATCCCTGAATGTTCCGGATTTGAATGTCGGGATGGAATATGACCAGGCTTCAGGAACTTTTAATAACGAAATCAATTTAAAAGTGGGCATCCCGATTCCGTTATGGAAAAGCAATAAAGGAAATGTAGCAAAAGCCAATTTTGCGATCAAACAAAACCAGAAAAATGCCGAGTTTCAGAAACTTGACTTAGAAACAAAAGTAGAATCTGCCTTTCAAATCTGGAAAACCCAATACGAACAGTTAGCCGAAATTAAAGCAACCGATTTAGATAATCTCGACTTAGTCTACAACGGAATGCTCAAAAATTTCAGAAACGGAAACATCAGTTTAATCGAGTTTACAGATTTCATGGAAAGTTACCGCCAAACGGCATTGCAGATTTATGACATGAAAAACGAACTGATTCAGTCTGCAGAAAAGCTTAACCAATTGGTACAGAGTAAAATCTTCTATTAAATATAAAAATTTGCTGTCTTGATCAGTCAAACGCACTTGCGAACTGAAAAACAGCATTTATCTAAAAAATCTAAAATGAAAAAAATAATTATACCCCTATTTTCAGCTTTCCTTTTATGGTCTTGCTCGAAGCCTGAAATTGCAAAAACTCCCGAGCCGAAAGGTTTTGAACTGAGCAACACGATGCTCGAATCTATTTCTACTGCAAAAGTTGAGAACAGATTAATAGAAGATTCTTACAGTTTTTACGGCAAAATCGCAGCAGATGCCAATTCTTACATCGACGTTTTTCCTTTGGTGGGCGGGAATGTGATGAGTGTGAATGTTGAACTTGGAGATTATGTGAAAAAAGGACAGGTTTTAGCAACCATCAGAAGTACCGAGTTGGCCGACATTCAAAAAGATGTAAGTGATGCAAAAACAGATTTGGTGGTGGCTCAGAATAATCTGCGTGTTGCCAGAGAAATGTATGAAGGTAAATTGACAACGGAAAGAGAAGTGTTGGAAGCTAAAAGTCAGTTACAAAAAGCCCAGGATCAAATGCAGCGATCTTCCGCAGTGAGTACGGTTTACAATGTAAGAAATGGAAACATTTACAGTGTTTTGGCACCAATCAGCGGATATATTGTGCATAAAGACATCAATAAAGATATGCAGCTGAGAAGTGACCGAAGCGAAAATATTTTCGATGTTGCCAACACAACCAACGTTTGGGCAATAATGAACATCAACGAATCTGATATCAATAAGATAAGCCTTGGAATGCCCGCTCAGGTTTCCACATTATCTTATCCTGATAAAGTGTTTGACGGGAAAATTGATAAAATATTTAAAATTATCGATCCTCAAACTAATGCCATGCAGGCAAGAGTAGTTCTCGATAATGCCAACGGATTATTGATTCCGGATAGTAAAGCGACGATAAAAGTTTCTAAATCTGAGGATAAAACAGCTCTTTCAATTCCTTCAAAAGCGGTCATTTTTGATGACAACAGAAGTTATGTGGTGGTTTTTAAATCAAGAACGGATGTGAAAGTGAAAGAAATTCAGGTTTTAAAACAGCTTGGAGACGTGACTTACCTTTCGGAAGGTCTTAAAGAAGGCGAAGAAGTGATTACCAATAACCAATTGCTAATCTACCGTTCTCTGAACAACTAAATTTTTTCCAAACCATTAAGAAGTTTGAGGTGAAATAAAGGTTTTGCTAATTACTTTATGGCTATCATCCTGTCGATATTGACTTCAAAAATAGAGAGCTTCAGACTCTTAATGGTTTTAATTTCTTTAGATAAAATTAAACACTTAGATATTAAACGAATATCTAAAGTCTAACATCTAATTTCTATCATGAACAAATTCATAAAAAATATAATCTCATTTTCACTGAAAAACAAAGCCTTTACCTTTATCTGGGTGGCTATTTTGGCGGTGGCGGGATTTATCAGTTTTAAAAATATGCCGATTGAGGCATTTCCCGATGTTACCAATACGCAAATCGTCATCATCACCCAATGGGACGGAAGAAGTGCCGAAGAAGTCGAACGTTTTGTGACGACACCGATTGAATTGGCAATGAGTCCGGTTCAGAAAAAAACAAGTGTGAGAAGTACGACAATGTTCGGACTTTCCATTGTGAAAATTCTCTTTGATGATGGTGTAGATGATATGTTTGCCCGAAATATGGTCAACAATCAGCTTCGAAATGTAAGTCTACCCGAAGGTATTGATCCTGAAGTTCAGCCACCTTACGGACCAACCGGGGAGATTTTCAGATACACTTTAGAAAGCAAGAAAAAAGATTCCCGTGAACTGTTGACTTTACAGAATTGGGTTATCGACAGAGCGCTTCGTGGAGTTCCCGGAGTTGCCGACATCAACGTTTTTGGAGGTCAGGATAAGGTTTTTGAGCTAAGTATTGATCCAAGAGCTTTAGATAAATACAATTTAACGCCACTTCAGGTGTATGAAGCTGTGACGAAAAGCAACTTAAATGTAGGTGGAGATGTTATCGAAAAAAACGGACAAGCGTATGTCGTTCGGGGAATTGGATTGGTGCAATCAACGGATGATATTGCCAATATTACAATTCACAATGATAATGGAAATCCTGTTTTGGTAAAAAATGTTGCTGAGGTTCATGAAAGTGCAAGACCAAGAGTTGGGCAGGCTGGATTAAACAATCAGGATGATACCGTAGAAGGAATTGTCGTGATGAGAAAAGGTGAAAATCCGAGAGAGGTTTTGGTTGGCGTAAAAGCTAAAATCAAAGAACTGAACGAAAAAATCCTTCCCAAAGATGTAAAAATGGTTACTTTCTACGACCGTGATAACCTAATGGATTTTACCACAGAAACGGTAATGCACAATTTGCTGGAAGGAATTATTTTGGTAACGGTTATCGTTTTGATTTTTATGGCAGACTGGCGAACGACGCTTACGGTTTCCATTATTATTCCGCTTTCGTTACTGTTTGCTTTTTTATGTTTAAAACTTTGTGGGATGAGTGCCAATTTACTGTCACTCGGAGCCGTCGATTTCGGAATTATCATTGACGGAGCCGTCGTGATGGTCGAAGGAATTTTCGTGATGCTCGATCACAAAGCCAAGAAATATGGTCATGAAAGATTCAACAAAATGGCAAAGGCAGGTTGGATTAAACAGACCGGAACCGGTTTGGGAAAAGCAATTTTCTTTTCTAAATTAATCATCATTACTTCATTACTTCCCATCTTCGCATTCCAGAAAGTAGAAGGGAAAATGTTCTCGCCATTGGCATTTACATTAGGTTTTGCTTTGTTAGGAGCTTTGATTTTCACATTAACTTTGGTTCCCGTCTTAACGCATTTGCTTTTAAATAAAAATGTAAGAGAAAAGAACAATCCGTTTGTAAACTTTTGGGACAGGATTGTTTTGAAAGGTTTCAGGTTTACCTTTAAAAATAAAAAAACAAGTTTAATTGTTTCTGTTTCAATTGTTGCCGTTACTTTATTCTCTGGGAAGTTTCTAGGAACAGAATTCTTACCGCAACTCAATGAAGGCTCACTTTGGATAACCGCGGAAATGCCGATGAGTTCATCTTTAAAAGAATCTTTGAAAACTGCAGATATTCTGAAGAAAGATATCATGAGCGTTCCTGAAGTTACCGATGTTTTGGCGCAGACCGGACGAAGCAACGACGGAACCGACCCGAACGGATTTGGTTTCGTACAGTTTGCCGTGAATCTTAAAGCCAAAGATAAGTGGAAGCGGAAAATAACTTACGAACAACTGACGGAAGAAATCGATAAAAAACTGAGTAAATATCAGGGAATTACCTTTAATTATTCTCAGCCCATTTCCGATAACGTCGCTGAAGCGGTTGCCGGTTTTAAAGCAGAAAACGGAATTAAAATCTATGGAGATAATCTTCAGACTTTGGATGAACTGGCGGAGAAAGTTTTAAAATCAATCAAAGATGTAGACGGAGTTCGTGATGCCGGAATTATTAAAAATATTGGTCAGCCCGAAGTAAATGTCGTCTGGGACAGAAATAAAATGGCAGCGTACGGCGTAATGCCGGAAGATGCACAAACCGTTCTGGAAATGGCCTTCGGTGGAAAAACAGCTTCTGAAATGTATGACGGCGAAAGAAAATTCCCGATTCGTCTGAGGTATTCCCACGAATACAGAAAAGATGAGAATGATATGGCGTCACTGATGATTCCTACGCAGGATGGATCGATGATTCCGCTGAAAGAAGTCGCTACAATCCAAAAAAACAATGGTGCTGCATTTATTTACCGCGATGATATTAAACGTTATATCGGAATTAAATTCTCAATCCGTGACCGTGATTTGGGTGGAACCATTGCTGATGCACAGAAAGAAGTGGCAAAAATTGATATTCCCGAAGGTTATAAAGTGGGTTGGACAGGTCAGTTTGAAAATCAGCAGCGTGCAACGGCAAGATTAACGGAAATCGTACCCATAAGTTTCTTAGGAATATTCTTCCTGCTGTTTATTCTTTTCGGAAACATGAAAGATTCGCTCTTAGTTTTGGCAAATGTACCGTTTGCTCTGATTGGTGGGATTATCGCATTGCATTTGACGAATATGAATTTCGGAATTTCTGCCGGAGTCGGAATGATTGCTTTATTAGGAATCTGTATTCAGAACGGTGTAATTCTGATCACGGAATTTCATCAAAATATAAAAGATGGATTAAAAATAGATGAAGCTGTTTTGAACGGAGTAAAATCTAGAACACGTCCTGTAATTATGACGGCATTAATGGCATCCATCGGACTATTGCCTGCAGCTTTGTCTACAGGAATCGGCTCAGAATCTCAAAAACCGCTGGCAATTGTCATTATCGGAGGCTTGATTACAGCCACTGTTTTAACCTTATTAATTTTTCCGATTATATTTTGGATTTTTAACAGAACTAAAAAGACTGAAGAACTTATTTAAAAATTATCTTTCATTTACATTATATAGTTTGAAGGGCTGGAAAAATTAATTTTTCCAGCCCTTCTTTAATAATAAAACTATGTTTGAATCTGTATTTTAGAAACCAAGTCCCACTGTAAATCCTCTTACAGCATTAGGATAGTTTGCTAAAGAAGCTGCAGCTCCGTTTGTTGTATTTACGGTGTACAATTTTGTAGCTCCGCCAACTGTTGCCACTAAATATGCTTTTTGGCTTGTACTTCCGATATCAAAACCATTCGCTCCTGTAATATTTATTCCTAAAGCACCCAGCTCAACCAGCGTTCCGTTGTTTGGGGGATTTTGAAGATATAATTTATCAGTAGAATGATCAATTACAAATAGAGAAGTAGTCGTTGCACCTGCAAAGTTATTGGTGTAAGCTGCAGAACCTAAGGTTGGAGTTCCTGGATTAATTGCTCCGTCAACTCCGGTAACACCTCCTGTAACTGGATCTAATCTTAAATTTTGTCCCAAGTTACTCACTACTCTTATTTTATCAACCGTTGGATTAAAATCAAAACCAAATTCTGTTCCTACAAGTGCAGTTGTAAGTGTTCCTGTCCCAACTTGAGTTGCAGCTCCGGTTCCTAAGTTAATCGTATAAATTCTGCTTGAATTACCTAAAGCGTACAACTGTCCGTTTAATGGTCTGAAATCAATTCCTAAAATATTTTCTCCTGTTTGAAGTCCTGTGATGGTTTTCTTAACAGGTTGAGGATTATTAGGGTCAAAAATTTGTAATTCATTTGCTTCATTTACAGCATAAGCTACTGGGTTTGTTGGAATTGCTAAATCAAGAATCTTCTGTGAAAGATTTCCGATGTTTGTTGCTTTTCCGTTAGATAAATCAACTCTATAAAGACTGTTTTGACTTCCCGATGTTGCAGCCATTAATGCAACGGTACTTTCTGGATTAATGTCAAAAGCAGCTTGTCCTGTAAAAGTAATACCTAAACTTCCTACTTCAACTAAAGTTCCGTTGTTTGGAGGATCTTGTTTAAATAATTTTCCTGAAGTGGCATCAAGATCATATAAAACAGTCGATGCAGCCCCTGAAACACTATTTGTATAAGCAATACCCATAATAGATGAAGAAGTTGCTATACTTGTATCCATTGCGGCAAGAGCGCCAGTTTCAGGATGTAGACGAAGATTTTGACCGGTATTTGTTACCAATCTGATACGGTCTACTGTAGGATTGAAATCAATTGAAGTAACTGTTCCTGAAATTGCAGGTGTGAAAGCAGTTGTACTCACAGGTCTTGTACTTCCCGTTGAGGTATTGATAATATAAAACTTACTTGCATTAGAAACAGCATAAAGCTCTCCTGTTGCAGGCCTGAAATCAATACTTAATAATTTTTCACCCGAAGGTAAACCGGCAATTGCTTTTGTAGAAGTAAAAGAAGCGGAATTGTTTGAATTGAAAGCGACCAACTGATTGTTGTCGGTCAATCCATAGACCATCATGTCGGGAGCTGGAGTAATCAATTCCGGGAGCATTTCAACCACATCATCGTCACAAGAAATTACCGAGACAAAAGTAAATGCAGCTAAACAGATGTAGGATAGTTTTTTCATAAAAATTTATTTTAAGGTTTTTGTAATTCTATATACGAGGCAAAAATAATGCTGGATTTTAATAAACAGTTTTTTTTAAAACATTTTTTTGTTTAAATTTGCAATTCTGTTTACAGAAAATACTACGGTTTGTAACTTTCTGGGTTTAATATAAAACTTTTTTTCATAAAAAGATTTTGGTATATAAAAATTCATTATATTTGCACACCGAAAATTTGAATAAAACAATAAAATAAATAATTTAAATCATGGCAAAGGAAACGTTTAATCGTAACAAACCACACTTGAACATTGGTACTATTGGTCACGTTGACCATGGTAAAACTACACTTACTGCAGCTATTTCTGCTGTATTAGCGAGCAAAGGTCTTGCTGAGAAAAAAGATTTCTCTGCTATTGACTCTGCTCCGGAAGAAAAAGAAAGAGGGATTACTATCAATACTGCTCACATCGAGTACGAAACTGAAAAAAGACATTACGCTCACGTTGACTGTCCAGGTCACGCAGATTACGTAAAGAACATGGTAACTGGTGCTGCTCAGATGGATGGTGCTATCGTTGTATGTGCTGCTACAGACGGACCAATGCCTCAAACTAGAGAGCACATCCTTCTTTGTCGTCAGGTAAACGTACCAAGAATCGTTGTTTTCATGAACAAAGTTGACATGGTTGACGATGCTGAGTTATTAGAGCTTGTTGAAATGGAACTTAGAGACTTGTTGTCTACTTACGAATTTGACGGAGATAACTCTCCAGTAATTCAAGGTTCTGCACTTGGTGCTCTTACTGCTGCTACTGCAGAAGGAGGTCCTAAAAGTGATGATCAATGGTTCAAATCTGTTGAGCAATTAATGGATGCTGTTGACGAGTGGATCGAGCAACCACCAAGAGATACTGATAAGCCTTTCTTGATGCCAATCGAAGACGTATTCTCTATTACAGGTAGAGGTACTGTTGCAACTGGTAGAATTGAAGCTGGTATTATCAACACAGGAGATCCTGTAGATATCATCGGTATGGGTGAAGAAAAATTAACTTCTACTATTACAGGAGTTGAAATGTTCAGAAAAATCCTAGATAGAGGTGAAGCTGGAGATAACGTAGGTCTATTGTTGAGAGGTATTGAAAAAACTGACATCAAGAGAGGTATGGTTATCGCTAAGAAAGATTCTGTGAAACCTCACAAGAAATTCAAAGCTTCAGTTTATATCCTTTCTAAAGAAGAAGGTGGACGTCACACTCCATTCCACAACAAATACCGTCCTCAGTTCTACGTAAGAACTACTGACGTTACAGGTGAGATCTTCTTACCAGAAGGTGTAGAAATGGTAATGCCTGGTGATAACTTAGAGATCACTGTAGAATTGTTACAGCCAATCGCTCTTAACGTAGGTCTTAGATTTGCGATCAGAGAAGGAGGTAGAACAGTTGGTTCAGGTCAGGTTACTGAAATCTTAGACTAATCATCTTAATATAAATAAAGTTCCGTAAGGAAACTTACGGAACTTTTATCTACGGGCATCGTCCAATGGTAGGATACCGGTCTCCAACACCGTTGATCAGGGTTCGAATCCTTGTGCCCGTGCAAATATAAATTATGAGTTCATTTGTTGATTTTTTAAAAGGTTCTTATAACGAATTTAGACATAAAGTTGAATGGCCTAAATGGTCAGACTTACAGTCTTCTACAATTGTAGTTACTGTTGCAACTGTTATTTTAGCGTTATTTACTTTTGGTGTTGATGAGTTGTTTTCTAAAGCAATAAGTAACATCTTAGGAATATTGATTAACAGCTTCAACTAACAAAAAGTAATTTCCCATAATGAGCGAATTAAAATGGTATGTGCTGAAAGCAATCAGCGGACAGGAAAATAAAGTGAAAAACTATATTGAGACGGAAATCAAACGTTTAGGGTTTGAGCAGTACGTTACTCAGGTAGTTATTCCTATGGAAAAAGTAATTCAGCTTAGAAATGGCAAGAAAGTTCCTAAAGAAAGACCTTATTACCCAGGCTATCTGATGGTTGAAGCAGATTTAATGGGAGAGATTCCTCACGTAATTAAAAATATTCCGGGTGTAATTTCTTTCTTAAGCTTAACTAAAGGTGGAGATCCTGTACCGATGAGAAAATCTGAGGTAAACAGAATGTTGGGTAGAATGGATGAGCTTTCAGAATTTGCTACTGATGCTGAAATTCCGTTCATCGTTGGAGAAAACGTTAAAGTGATCGATGGTCCTTTCAACGGATTCAACGGAACAGTTGAGAAAATTCTTGAAGATAAGAAGAAAATTGAAGTTTCAGTTTTAATCTTCGGAAGAAAAACTCCAATGGAGTTGAGCTATATGCAAGTAGAAAAAGTATAAAAAAGAAATTTTATAATATAAGCCACCTTCTCGAAGGTGGTTTTTTTATTTCAATTTATATTGTAAATTTATATAATGAACATGTAGTGTATTATTAAATTAGAGCTATTTTAATATCATTCATTTTTTGATTAAATATAAAATATTTAGGAATTGGATGAATGTTAATGCGGTTACTTTATTCAACATTCTAGTTTTAAAGCCACTGAAGGGTTTTCCATAATTATTTTTGATTTTGATAATTTCTTTGATTGTATCTCAAAGGCGTATCCATTTTTATATTAGCATAATTGAACAAATCTGTTTGCACCTAAGTATACAAATAACCTCCTCCGCTCAACGTACAGTTATTCATCTCTTGCTTTATATCTTTCAAAAAATGAATATCGTGAATGCGTGCAGTAGAAATATTAAAACTCTGAAAACTCCAGAAACAGAACATACAACACGCACAGTTTATAACTGTAATAATAACCGGATTGAGGAGCGCAATAACCTCTCCTTAGAAATGAAAATTCACTTTCTTACAAATTTTGGAGCGATTTACTCTTTGCATTTTCACAAATTTTTAAAGGCATCGAATCAAATAAAAGTTCTCATCTAAGATGAACTTCTTTAATTCACTTAACATAAAATCATAAATTACACCAAGGCTACCCATAAATTAATCAATTGAAAATCAATGAAATAAATGAACTTGTCATATTATGAATACCCTTTTTCTATAATGCAACAAGTGTTTATTTAAATATTTAAGACCAAAATAAAACCCTTTTTAAAACGGTGTTTTGAAAGGAATTTATTAATTAAAATGAAATCGATAAAATTTTTACTTTTACATACCATATTTATTTTAGATTTGTAAATTAATTTAAATAACTAAAAACCAATACTTAAACCATAAACTAAAACAATCATGAGAACGATGCAACAAGCTCTAAATCACTTATAAAATTCTACACTTTAGAATAATCTCACTTATTGTAATCAATAATTACTATTCTTTTAATAGCTCTTCTACTTCAAAGCAAGAGAGAAATAAGAGGAACTTTTAATTAAAAATGCAAATAAATTTTCTATTTGATGAAAAAACTACTTTCTTCATTACTCATTATCTTCCACATTTTCGCATTCGCACAAGAGGATTGTATTTCTGCAATTACTGTGTGTGGAAATTCGAGCATTAATTACACTCCTGTTGGAATTGGAAACATCAACGAAACACTTGGAGGCTGCCTTTCATACGAAAACCACTCGGTATGGTATAAATTTACGATTGCAACAAGCGGAACACTTACTTTCGATCTTGCTCCAACCGGACCTGTTGATTACGACTGGGCAATCTATGGACCGAACGTAACTTGTGCAAACCGAGGAACACCAATAAGATGTAATGCTTCCGGGAATTTCACCAACACAGGGATGAATATGACCAATACCAATACTACTTCCGGAGCTGGAAACACCAATCCTTATTGCAGATACATGGATGTTGTAGCCGGACAAACCTATTATTTATATGTTGATAATTGGTCAACAACGGTATATACATTTAATTTAACATGGGGAGGAACAGCAACTTTTGTATCTCCTTTCACCAACTCGACGACCGCTCCGAATCCTTTTATTCCACCAGGAACAGCGGGACCAAATCCCGGTTCTCCGAGAGAAATCGACATTTGCGGAAACAATACAACTTTTAATTTCAACACATTATCAGCCGGAATAATCAATGGAAACCCTAACTTCATTGTCAATTATTACAGTACAGCAAACAATGCGGCAACAGGAACAAATCCTATTACAGCTCCAACTGCTGTAAATACTTCTACAACTTATTACTACAGTATTAGTTATCAAGATATAACCAATCCAACAAGTGCAGCCAATTCTTGTAAACAAACCAATGCTATTATTTTCAAAGACAAAAGTTTAACTACCTCAATCACAGCATCTGCAACAAAATTGTGTATTGGCGGAAATATTACCTTAACATCAAGTAATTCCACAGGAAATACCTGGTCGACAGGAGCAACGACTCAATCTATTACGGTAACAACTCCCGGAACCTATACTTTAACAAGCACAAACGGAATCTGTACAAGTCCGCAAGCTTCAGTAGTTATCAGTCAAGACACTGATCCGAATCCACAGATTACAGGAAATTTAACTTTATGTGAAGCGACCTCAACAACGCTTACTGCTACTTCAACAGGAACCGGAAATACTTATTTATGGTCAACAGGAGCAACAACTCCAGCAATTACCGTAACAACTCCGGGAACTTATACAGTAACCGTAAAAACTCCGGCAAATTGTCTGTACACAAAGTCTGTTACTGTTGTTCAAGGTGTGGTTCCAGTAGTACAAAATGCTACTTTAACCAATTGCTCTAACACAACAACAGCAGTATTTAATTTAACTACAGCTCAACCAAATATCAGTACAACTCCAGGAGTTTCTTTTGATTACTATTTAAATCAAGCAGATGCATTGGCAGGAAATACAAGCACAATTGCAACTCCAACAACTCATACTTCCGGAAACGCAACAATTTATGTAAGAGTAAAGTCTGGAACCTGCTCAAAAGTCGTATCATTACAACTAAATGTTTCTCAACTTCCAGTTCCCACAATTACGAGCACCTCTTCAGCAATCTGTTTTGGAGGAAGTGTAACGTTAACATCCAGTGCAACAACAGGAAATACATGGTCAAACGGAGCAACAACACAGTCTATCACCGTTACTACAGCAGGAACTTACTCAGTAACAAGTTCGAACGGAATTTGCACAAGTAATCCAGCTTCAATAACCTTAACCGCAGAAAATGATCCAAACCTTCAGATTTCGGGTAACCTCATTATTTGTAGCTCACCATCCGTTTTAACAGCAACTTCGAGTGGAACCGGAAATACATATATCTGGTCAAACGGAGTTACAGGAAATACGATTTCAGTTTCTACACCCGGAACTTACTCAGTAACCGTTACAACACCTGCAAATTGTCAATACACAAAATCTGTAACACTAACACAAGGTGCAATTCCTGTTGTGCAAAATTCATCATTAAGTTTATGCTCAACGACTAATACAGGAATATTTAATTTAACATCAGCTCAACCCAATATAAGTACAACTTCCGGAGTAACTTTTAGTTATTATTTAAATCAAGCGGACGCTTTAGCCGGAAACGGTAATATAATTACAACCCCAACAACTCATACTTCAGGAAATGCAACTATTTATGTTTTGGTTAAAACAGGTTCTTGTTCAAAGATTGCAGAATTGCAATTAATCGTTAACTTAACACCAATTGCTTCAATTACAAGCTCGTCTAATGCAATTTGCAGCAACACTCCTGTAGTTTTAACCTCAAATTTCACCACAGGAAATACTTGGTCTAATGGAGCAACAACTCAATCGATAACTATTTCTACACCTGGAATATATTCTTTAACTAACAATAATGGAACTTGTACAAGTCTTCCTGTTTCAATAAATATTATTCAAGGAGTAGATCCGAATGTTCAAATTTCAGGAACATTGACATTCTGCGAAGGCAATTCAACAACATTAACCGCAACAGCAAACGGAACAGGAAATACATTCCTTTGGTCAAACGGAGCCACAACAACTACAACAATTGTAAATACTCCGGGAAATCACAGTGTAACAGTAACAACTCCAAACGGTTGTCAATACACGAAAACAGTTACTACAATAATTGATCCTGCAATTTTTGTCAACATTAATGCACCGGGAGAAATAAATTGTACTAATACACAAATTACTTTAAACGCAACATCTTCAGTTTATCAAGCTGGAGCAACATTCTTATGGACTGCAACAGCAGGCGGAAATATTGTTTCGGGAGCGAATACATTAACTCCAATTGTAAACACTGCAGGAACCTATACTTTAACCATTACAAGTGCAACCACAAATGGATGTACAAAGCAAGCTGCGGTAACTGTTATTAAAAACACTACTCCACCAGTAATTAATATTTCAGCTCCAAAATTGACAATATGTAAAGGTGAGTCAGTTACACTTACCGCAGTTGGTGCCAATACTTACACATGGACAGGATTGCCAGGAAACGGAAGTACACAAACTGTTTCGCCAACATCTACAACAACTTATACCGTTACCGGAATAGGATTAAATGGATGTTCAGCGACTACATCGGCAACAATAGCGATAACTGTAGTTCCAGAAATTGCCTCAACCCTGCATAATATAGAAATCTGTAAGGGAGATAAAGGAGTTTTGAATGCAGGTTCAGGACCAAACTACACATACATTTGGAGCACAGGAGCAACATCACAAACAATAAGCACAGCAACAGCAGGAACTTATTCTGTAACAATCAACAATGGAGTTTGCTCAAAAACTTTTACAGCAACAGTAGGATATATTGTGACACCAGAAATAACAGAAATTACTTACAGCAATAGTATTTTAACCATTATTGTTAAAAATACAGGAACCTTACCCATTGAATATTCAATAGATAATGGCGTAACATGGCAAACATCAAATGTTTTCAGTGTAATGAAAAACACAAAATATTCTATTAAATTAAAATATCGAGGTGTTGCTTGTGAAACTTCCGCAGAGTATTATACATTTTTCATGACCAATGTTATCACACCAAACAGCGACGGCAAAAATGACGTTATCGACTTCAGTGAAATCAGCAAATATGGAAATTTTGAAGGCAGTATTTTTGACAGATATGGAAAATCTGTATTTAAAGCTTCAACTAAAACTCCGATTTGGGATGGTAAATACCTTGGAAGACCTCTACCTACAGAAACTTATTGGTACAAATTATACTGGGAAGACAAAATCACCAAAAAACCGGTACAAATAAATGGTTGGATTTTACTTAAAAATAGAGATTAAGGTTGAGGCTAAGATTTAATTTAAAAAAGTGTCTGGGAATTTCTCCGGCACTTTTTTTTTGCAATTACTTCACTACAATTTCTATAATCACTAAATTTTAAATAACCGACCACAATTTAGCCCCGATGGAAACGGCATCCTTTTTTGTGGCGGACGGAACAAAGAGGAGACCGTTGCAAAAAAGATACAGTGGACAGCGGGAATAAGCTCCTAAAAATAAATCTAAATTAAAAAACAAGAAGCAATGTTAATAGAATTTAAACAAAAGTAGTATCTTTGTATTTACTTTAACATGGGGTTGACTGGTTTCGACAGCAAGGTCAATGGGTAAGTAAGCATGCAGAGAACCGTAGCGCGATCTCTTAAATCCCTTGCTACAAAATTTTAACTGGCAACGAAGAGTTCGCTCTTGCAGCTTAATCCGAATAAAGTAAGATTTCAAGCGCTTTCCCGAAGATAGTAAGGAAGCAAGATGTCTCACAAATGCTCTGTTTTGCGGCGTTTGATTCTGAGATATAGTAATGCAGAAATAAGGTTTTGGGAGCTTTGACCAAAACTCGAAAAACTCAGAAGCTAAGATTTAAGTTGGGTGTTTGCTCTCTGCTTAAGTTCGAAAACCAATAGCAAAATAAGCATGTAGAAATCTTATGTATTGCTTGTTTGGACGAGGGTTCGAATCCCTCCAACTCCACTTTTTAAACTAAAGAGAATTTGTAAATTATTGAAATTTAAATAATTACATTTTCTCTTTTTGTTTTTGTACAGTATTAAAATAGCTTCTTATCATGCTACAATAAATATATATTAAAATTAGCAAAATATAAAGTCCTGATTACGAAAAGACTATCTCAAAATACGAGAAATTATCATTACTCTGCCCACAAAAAAGATTAAAAAAATGTTTTATCGTAAAGAATTTTATATATTTGCACCATCTAACAATTAAAAAAAATAATTTACTATGTCAGACATTGCATCAAGAGTAAAAGCTATCATCGCTGATAAGCTTGACGTTGAAGAAACAGAAGTAACTCCTGAGGCTAGCTTCACAAATGATTTAGGAGCAGACTCTCTGGATACAGTTGAACTTATCATGGAATTTGAAAAAGAATTTAACATTCAAATCCCTGATGACCAAGCTGAAAAAATTACTACTGTAGGGCACGCTATCGCTTATATAGAAGAAGTAGTAAATAAATAATATTCTTCAACAGAAAATTTTAAAAGTTTATGGAATTAAAAAGAGTAGTTGTAACTGGTTTTGGCGCAATAACACCGGTCGGTAATAATGCGAATGAATACTGGGAAAGTCTTGTGAAAGGCGAGAGCGGAGCCGCTCCTATTACTCTTTTTGATGCCACAAACTTCAAAACAAGATTCGCTTGCGAGGTGAAAAACTTCAATCCATTAGACCATTTCGATAAGAAAGAAGCTAAGAAAATGGATAGAAACACTCAGCTTGGAATGGTTGCTGCTAGAGAAGCAGTCAGTCATTCAAAAATCATGGAAGATAATGTTGATAAAAACAGAGTCGGAGTGATTTGGGGATCAGGAATTGGTGGTTTAGAAACTTTCGAAACTGAAGTTTTGGGTTGGGCGAATACAGACATCCCAAGATTTAACCCTTTCTTTATTCCTAAAATGATTGCGGACATTACACCGGGGCATATTTCTATCGAATATGGTTTCCATGGTCCCAATTATACTACAGTTTCTGCCTGTGCTTCATCAGCAAATGCATTAATTGATTCTAAAATGCTTATTCAGTTAGGTAAAGCAGACGTAATCGTTTGTGGAGGTTCTGAAGCTGCCGTTACGGCAAGTGGTGTTGGTGGATTTAATGCAATGATGGCACTTTCTACAAGAAACGATGATCCTACAACTGCATCAAGACCTTTTGACAAAGACCGAGACGGATTTGTTTTAGGTGAAGGAGCTGGTTGTATCATCCTTGAAGAGTACGAACACGCTGTGAAGCGTGGTGCAACAATCTATGCAGAATTATTAGGTGGCGGTATGAGTGCAGATGCACATCACATGACAGCACCACATCCTGAAGGTTTAGGAGCTTATTTAGTAATGAAAAATTGTCTGGAAGATGCTGGATTAACTACTAATGATGTAGACCATATCAATATGCATGGTACGTCTACTCCATTAGGAGACATTGCAGAATCTAGCGCAATTTCAAAATTATTGGGTGAGCACGCTTATGACATTCAGATTAATTCTACAAAATCAATGACCGGTCACCTTTTGGGTGCAGCCGGAGTTATTGAAGCAATTGCTGCTATAGGAACTATTATTCATGGTATTGTTCCTCCTACAATCAACCATTTTACTGATGATGAGAACATCGACAGCAGATTAAATTTCACATTTAACACCGCTGCAAAAAAAGATGTAAAAGTTGCCATGAGTAATACTTTTGGATTTGGTGGGCACAATGCTTGCGTTCTGTTTAAGAAAATCTAATTATTACTGAATGGAGTTACAGAAATACTTTTCTAAATTCCTTCTCAAAAAAAGAAAAAGACAACTTACGGAAAGAGACTATTTCCTGAGTACAGAACTAAATAAAATTTTAGGTACTGAGGTTCAGAATGTCAATTTTTACCGTGAAGCTTTTTCAATTAAAACCTCTTCTAAAAATCAGGAAAGCAATTACGAAAGGCTTGAATTTTTAGGAGACTCAGTTTTGGGTACAATTATTTCGTGCCATTTGTTTCAAACTTATCCTAAAGCTAATGAAGGATATATGACTCAGATGAAATCGAAGATTGTAAATAGGAAAAATCTCAACAAATTAGGAGAAGATTTAAAGCTTACCGGTCTTTTACAAAAAAACAATCATGCTGTTGCTTTGGGAGAAAACATTTCAGGGAATCTCTTTGAAGCACTCGTTGGTGCAGTTTATTTAGATTTTCAATACGAAACTTGCAAAAGAATCGTTTTGGAGAGACTACTTACGCCAACAGAAATCAATAAGCTTGAAAATAAAATTGTAAGCTACAAAGGTCTTTTGTTGGAATGGAGCCAGAAAAAGAAACTGAATATAAAATACGAAACCTGCGAAGAAATTCAGGTAAATAAATCGGTCGTTTTCCGATGCCATGTTTGGTTGGGAACAGAGAAAATTTCAAACGCCACAGAAACTTCGAAGAAAAAAGCAGAAGAGAAAGCTGCACAAAGAGCATTTTATATTTTAAACAAAAAAGAAAATATACTTGGAAATCCAAAAACTTTATGATCTTGACGATATAGAATTTGAAGATATTGCCATCGCTTTGGTAAGATTAGTCAAACATATACCAGATCACGAGTTTTTTTTTAAAATTAATCAAAAGAACGATTTAAAATTTTCAAGAATTACAGATCTTGTTTATAACGGGATTTATTATGATTTTTGTTTCCCAAGGTTTGAAGCTTATCACAAGCATACCAAAACCTGTTTTACATTTATCTCCAACAAATGTTCAGAAAGTAATCAAAAAAAATTACAAACTGAACTCTTCACAGAAGAAGAAAACATTAAGTTTTTATTAAATAATCATCCAGATGTAGAATATATTCTGCATAGTTCGGAACAATTTCCTGATTTTTCCGTAATTTTGCTGGCTGAAAATCTTGCGTTTCCAATTCAAGATTACAATCTAAGTTCTGAAGAAGAACTTTATCAAATAATACAGTATTATGAATAAGTATTTAAAGAAGACAAAAATTATCGCAACACTTGGGCCTGCTTCATCATCGAAGGAGGTAATGTTAGGATTGATGAGAGCGGGTGTTGACGTTTTTAGAATCAATTTTTCTCACGCAGATTACGATTTAGTTCGTTCGAATATAGAAATCATCAGAGACCTTAATAAGGAATATGGTTATTCAGTAAGTATTTTAGGAGATTTACAGGGGCCAAAATTGAGAGTTGGAGTTGTAAAAGAAGGTTCTTACCTGAATCCTGGAGACATTCTTACGTTTACCAACGAAAAGATCGAAGGAGATTCTACGAAAGTTTATATGACTTATCAGCAGTTTCCTCAGGATGTGAAAGTAGGTGAAAGAATACTTATTGATGATGGTAAACTAATGTTGGAGGTTCTTGAGACCAACCAAATTGATACTGTAAAAGCTAAAACTATTCAGGGCGGACCTTTAAGTTCTAAAAAAGGAGTTAATCTTCCTAATACAAACGTTTCTCTTCCGGCTTTGACTGAAAAAGATATTCAGGACGCCAACTTTATGTTGGATATGGAAGTAGACTGGATCGCACTTTCTTTCGTTCGTCATGCACAGGATATTATTGATCTAAAAGAGTTAATTGCTAAGCATCCAAATGGCAAGTTTAAAACTCCAATTATTGCGAAAATTGAAAAACCGGAAGGTGTAAAAAATATTGATCAGATTTTATTGGAATGTGATGGATTAATGGTTGCTCGTGGAGATCTAGGAGTTGAAGTTCCAATGGAAGAAGTTCCGGCGATTCAGAAAAACTTGGTTGAAAGAGCAAGATTCTTCTCAAAACCTGTAATTATTGCTACTCAGATGATGGAGACAATGATTAGCAGTTTAACGCCAACAAGAGCGGAAGTAAATGACGTTGCAAACTCTGTATTGGATGGAGCTGATGCAGTAATGCTTTCAGGTGAAACTTCTGTAGGTAGATATCCTATTCAAGTTGTTGAAAATATGGCGAAAATTGTAAAAAATATCGAAATGACGAGTTTTTACCAAAATAAAAACGAACCAATCGAGAAAGATTACAATTGTATCGACGAAAGGTTTATCACCAATAGAGTTTGTCTTGCGGCTGTAAGAATTGCAAAAAGCACCAATGTTTCAGCAATTGTTACTTTGACAAGTTCTGGATATACAGCTTTCCAATTATCGGCTCACAGACCAAATTCTCACATCATTGTTTACAGTGGAAACAAGAAAGTAATTACGATGTTGAATTTACTTTGGGGAGTTCGTGCTTATTACTATGACATGAATAAGCCAACTGACGAAACCATCATTCAGGTAAATATGTTAACGCACAATCACGGTTATATTGAAAGCGGAGATTTTGTAATCAATATCAATGCAACACCATCTTACGAAGGTGGAAAAACAAATACTTTGAGATTAACAACGATTTAATATTGTCTTTGATATAAATGAAAACTCCCGATTTTGTCGGGAGTTTTTTTATGTCTATTTTCCTAAAATAGTTTTCGCTGTAACAAACTCCTTTAAAGCCAATAAAGAAAGCTCAGTTCCATAGCCTGAAGACTTTGTACCACCAAACGGAAAACGTGGATCAGAGCTCGTCATTCTGTTGATATTCACTGTTCCGGATTCTAGATTATCAATGAAAAATTGTTGACGTTCCTTACTTTTTGTCCATACTGCATTAGACAAACCAAAAGGAATATTATTTGCAATTTCTAGAGCATCATCGTCATTTTCAGCAATCATAATCATTCCTAACGGACCGAATAATTCTTCCTGTAAAATAGGATTTCCTTCTTCTACTCTAATCAATCCAGGATTAAATTCATTTTTAGAAATTCTTTCCAGCGGAATAATTGCTTCTGCACCATGATCCAAAGCTTTCTGATATTGTTTTTCCAAATCATCTGCTAAATCTGGTCTTGCCATTCCGCTCAATTTTGTTTCTTTCAATTTCGGATTTCCGGGAACATATTTTTTGTATTCTTCAATAAATTTTGGAAGAAAATCAAACTCAATATCCCTTTGGATAATAAATCTTTTGGCCGCAACACACGTTTGTCCGCAATTTTGAAGTCTTGCCAAAGCACCTACTTTTGCAGCTTCATCTAAATCTGCATCATTCAAAACGATGAATGCATCACTTCCGCCTAATTCGAGCAGAGATTTTTTAATGTTTTTCCCCGCAGTTGCAGCAACTTCTGCTCCTGCTTTTTCACTTCCGGTAAGACTTACGCCTTTTACGGTTTTATGTTCTAAAACCTCTTGAACTTCTTGATGTCCGATTTCAAGATTTTGGAAAACGCCTTCAGGGAAACCTGCTTCAATAAAAACTTTTTCAATGGCATTTCCACTTCCGAAACAAATGGAAGCGTGTTTTAAAACAACTGTATTTCCAGCCAAAATTGCAGGAGTTGCAAATCTTAAAACCTGCCAAAAAGGGAAATTCCAAGGCATTACCCCTAATATAACACCTTTAGGAACATAATGAATTTCTGAAATGCTGTATTCAGACTCAATTTTTTCCGCACTTAAAACATTCTCAGCTTTAGCATAATAATTCATCATTAAAGCAGATTTCTCAACTTCCGAAATGGATTGTGAAATGGGTTTATTCATTTCATTGGTAATCATTTCGCCAAAATTTTCAGATTGAGATTTAAAAATTTCTGCAGCTTTTGCAATGAGTTTTTGCTTTTCTTCAAAGGGAACTTTTTTCCATTCCTGAAAAGTCTGGTCAGCTTTTAACAGCTTGTTTTCTATTAAGTTTTCCATGTTAAATTTTCCATGTTTAAAGATTCAGAACAGAATCTTCTGCTTTTGGATAAAGCATTATTAAGGCAACAAAAAATGTTCCTTATACCATATTTAATTAATGATAAATTCTATGTAATTTATTTATTTTGGCTAAATTAATATAATAGATATATTTCTCAATGATTCAGGAGATTAAGAAAATCTTATAGTGATAAAATCTGCGTAATTTACTAAATCATGTAAAGAAAAATTCTAAATCATAAACCATTCATTTGCCAGATTTCCAGCCAATCTTGCTGTACGATCCTGAATGTCAAAATATGGATTCACTTCTGCAATATCCAATGCGACTAACTTATCGTTTCTTAAAATATGTCTGTATAAATGCATAAAAGCTGCATCGGCAAAAATTCCATTATAGGCAGAAGCGGAAACTCCCGGAGCAATCGAAGCATTAAAAACATCCATACAAATTGTCATGTAAAGAATATCAACTGAATCTGCAAGTTCGTTTACTCTTTCATAAACCGATGGAAGATTTTCGAAAAACAATTCATCTGCCAAAATATATTTCATCCCGAATTGATGCGCAGTATCAAAAAGTTTCAATGTATTTGAATTTCTTTGAATTCCGATATGCAAGGAATTAATCTCTCCTTCCTGAGCAATCTGCCAAAAACCAGTTCCTGAACTTGCTCCTACTCCATTTTCCGGTTGTCTGTTATCGAAATGTGCATCAAAATTAATAATTCCGATTTTTTTTTCAGGAAAAGCAGTTCGCACTCCACGATAATGACCAAACGTAACTTCATGACCACCACCAAGAACCAAGGACTTTCCGCCTTTTAACAAAACTTTAGAAACATTTTTTGCTAATTCATTTTGCGTTTTTTCTAGGTTTGCATCATCACAAGTAATATTTCCGAAATCAAGAATAGAAAAATCGGGACGAATTACAGGAAAGTTCGACATATTTTTTCTGATAATATCAGGTGCATCTTTCGCACCCAGTCTTCCTTTATTTCTTCGAACGCCTTCATCAACGGCAAATCCGTGTAAAACGAAATCGTTCGTTGAAATAGAATCGTAATTATTTTCTTCTTTTACTCTTTGAAATATTCTGTGATGCAATAATTCATCACCGTCTAATCTTCCTTGCCAAATCATTTTATTTAATTTTGATTTACATTATAACGTTCAAAACTCTGCCAATATTTGTCTTTATAAATTTCGAGTGTCATTTTATATTCAGGATAATTTTTTATTAGGTTTTGTAAAACTTTTGATGGCTTCCTAAAGTCTTTGCTCGCAAAATAAACTTCTCTGGTATTATCTGCACTTTCTCTCCCGATGTAAACAGTTCCGCCATCATTCTTAAAATTTTGATAAGCTTCATCTTCTATACTGTCTAGTTTTTCGTACTCTTTGCTTTCGGGAAGTCCACTGTTTTCGTTTCCATCATATTCAATTTTCAGAACAGAAATCCATGGATAAGAGGTTTTAGCATCATACTTTAGTGCAGTTGTATTCACCGTAGCAATCAATGGTGATCCGTTAGTCAAAACAGCTTCCAAAACTGTGTAAGCATCATCATCACCAATATCTTTGAGGTTTTTATATTTCTCAATAAATTCTCTTTCCCTCCATAATAAAAAATCTTTCAGCTTAGAAATGGGAACAAGTTCTTTCTCTGCATCATCTTTACCCACGATATTAAAGGTATCGATTTGAGTTGCAAAATTCAGTTCACCTAAAAAATTATCAAGAAAAATACATACACCCGTGACGCAATCGCTTTTGTTTTCTTCAGTTAAGCCTTCATACACAAATGTAATATCAATTTCATCAGGATAGCCATCAATTTCATTTGAATAAAAATAAATATTATCTTGAGAGAAATCTCTTTCACCCATTTTGATTCCGTGGTCGAGATTCATTTCAGGCTTAAGTGCCGTGAATTTCCACTGCGCAAGTTTTGGTGCTTCTGCAATAATCTCCTCTGCAAAAACAATATTTTTAATATCTCCGTCTGCAGTAATAATTAATTCGGCTATAGCATCTTCGCTCATTCCACAAAGAAAATAATAACCTTCATTAAGTTGTTTCAGTTTGGGTGAAAGTATCTCAAAAAAGTCGGTCTCTATATTTTTATGGTTTTTAATTACTTGAAAAAAATCTTTTTCTTTGGTTAAAAACCAATCCCAAAAATCTTTATAATTTTTAATTTCGTTTTCCTTATGCTCTTCTTTTTTACCAAAAACTTTATCGAAAATTCCCATCTTATTTTATTTTCTTTCCATCAATATAAACATTCTCCGCAATCAAACCTCCTTGATTGTAAAGAATATTCTGGAAATTATTGGTTGTATAAGTTACAAAATCTGCTTTCAAACCTTGTTCCAATTTTCCTCTGTCTTCTAAAGCTAATGCAAAAGCTGAACGGAAAGTAATTCCCGCTAAAACTTCTGCGGTTGTTAATTTTTCAAATGTTGCTAAAATAGAAGCTTGTGTAATCAAATTTCCCATTGGTGCAGAACCGGGATTCCAATCGCTTGCGATGGCTAAAATTGCTCCTGCATCTAATAATTTTCTTGCTGGAGTAAACTTTTCTCCCAATCCTAAACTAGCGCCTGGTAAAGCTGTTGCAACGGTATCTGATTTTGCTAAAAACTCAATATCTTCATCAATTGTTGCTTCTAAATGATCCGCAGATTTTGCACCAACTTCCACTGCGATTCTTGAACTTCCCGCTGTAAATTGATCCGCATGAACCGTAATTTCAAAACCTAGCTCTTTAGTTTTAAGTAAGAAACCTTTACTTTCTTCAGGTTGAAATGCCGATTTTTCAATAAAAATATCAACACGTTTTGCCAAGTTTTCTTCTTTTACTTTAGGTAAAATTTCGGTCAAAATATATTGTAAATATTCTTCATTGTTTCCTTCAAAATCTCGTGGTTTTAAGTGGGCTGAAAGACAAGTAGGAACTAATGTCGCTTTTGTTTGTTCCTGAGCTTTTTTAATGATCCGAAGCATTTTCAGTTCATTTTCAACATCTAAACCATACCCGCTTTTCACTTCAATCGTTGTAATTCCGAGAGAAATCAATAAATTTATTCTTTCCAATAAAGTTCTTAATAGTTCTTCTTCTGAAGCATTTCTTGTATGTTGAACAGAACTCCAGATTCCTCCTCCACTTTCAGCGATTTCAAGATAGGTTTTCCCTGCATTTCGCATCGCAAAATCGTTCGCCCGATTTCCACCAAAACAAATGTGGGTATGAGAATCTACAAAAGCAGGAAGAACGATTTGTTCGCCTTCAATCGCTTCGATTTCAATATATTGATTTTCTGATTTTAATACTTCAAAATTTCCAACTTTCTGAATTTTTTCATTCTGAATTAAAATTCCGCCATCAACAATAATTTCAAGTTGTTCGTCAAAAAGTTTTCCTCTTAAAGGAAGATTGGCAAGTGTTACGACCTGCTTGAAAGGACCAATTAGTTTCATTAAATAAGGGTTGAGGTTAAGGTTGAGGCTAAAAACCTCAACTCTAAAATTTTCTCTCTCAAAAATACTCAAAATATCTGTTGTATTCAAATCCTGAATTTTTCGTCAATCCCAGTCTCTGCCTAAACCTAAAATTGCTATCTTTACGGTAAATGAAACTGAATTAATGCCTGATTTTTTACATCCAGATAAAGACAATTACTCCAATGAAGAGCTCATGCAGGAAGAGCAGATTCGACCGCAGAGCTTTAAAGATTTCGCAGGACAAAGAAAAACTTTAGAAAATCTTGAAGTTTTCGTCACTGCTGCCAAAAAGCGTGGCGGTGCACTCGACCATGTACTTTTACACGGTCCTCCAGGTTTGGGAAAGACAACTTTAGCCAATATTATCGCCAATGAACTTGGAGTAGGTTGTAAAATTACTTCCGGCCCAGTTTTAGACAAACCGGGAAGTTTAGCCGGTTTACTTACTAATCTTGAGGAAAACGATGTGCTTTTTATTGATGAAATTCACCGTCTTTCTCCCGTAGTTGAAGAATATCTTTATTCGGCAATGGAAGATTATAAAATCGATATTATGCTGGAAAGCGGTCCGAATGCGAGAAGTGTTCAGATTGGGTTGAATCCTTTTACATTGGTTGGAGCAACAACCCGAAGCGGAATGCTAACAAAACCAATGCTGGCAAGATTCGGTATTCAAAGCAGATTGGAATATTATACAATTGAACTTTTATCAATGATTATTATCCGAAGTTCAAGAGTTTTGGGTGTAAAAATTTATGAAGATGCAGCGATTGAAATTGCAAGAAGAAGCCGTGGAACACCGAGAATTGCGAATGCACTTTTAAGAAGAGTTCGCGATTTTGCTGAGATTAAAGGAAACGGAGAAATTGAAATTGAGATTACAAAATATGCTTTAAATTCATTAAATGTAGACGAATTTGGTTTGGATGAAATGGATAATAAGATCATGCGTGTAATGATTGAAAACTTTAAAGGGAAACCTGTCGGCATTTCAGCTTTGGCAACTTCCATCGCTGAAAACCCTGAAACTTTAGAGGAAGTTTATGAACCGTTTTTGATTCAGGAAGGATTTATTATCAGAACTCCGAGAGGAAGAGAGGTGACGGATAAAGCCTATAAACATTTGAATATTTCGAGACCGAAAAATCCGGGAGAATTATTTTAGTGCAGTGCTTAAAGCACTACTTAAAATTTAAATAAGAAAATAAAAACATAATATATATGAAATTATATCCAATACAATGTGGAAAATTTAAGCTCGATGGCGGAGCAATGTTCGGAGTCGTCCCAAAGAGTTTGTGGGAGAAGACCAATCCTGCAGACGAGAGAAATCTAATCGAACTGGGAACACGCTCTCTTCTTGTGGAGGACGGCAAAAAATTAATTTTAATTGATTGCGGTCTTGGAAACAAACAGGATGATAAATTTTTCGGTCATTATTCGCTTTGGGGAGATGATAATTTAGATAAAAATCTAAAAAAATATGGTTTCGTAAAAGAAGATATTACCGATGTTTTCTTAACTCATCTTCACTTTGATCATTGCGGTGGCGCTATTGAATGGAATGATGATAAATCCGGATACAGACCTGCTTTTAAAAATGCACAATTTTGGACGAATGAAAATCACTGGCACTGGGCAACTGAGCCTAATGCAAGAGAAAAAGCAAGCTTTTTAAAGGAAAATATTCTTCCTATTCAGGAAAGCGGACAATTGAACTTTTTACCACTTCCTGCAAATGGAAATTATGGATTTGCTCCGGACCTGAAGATGGATGTGATTTTTGTTGATGGACATACGGAAAAGCAAATGCTTCCTGTCATTCAATATCAGGAAAAAACGATTGTTTTTGCGGCAGATTTAATTCCTACCTCTGGTCATATTCCGCAGGTTTATGTAATGGGATACGATACAAGACCTTTGTTGACAATTGAAGAAAAAGCTAAGTTTTTAAAACAGTGCGTAGAAAATGATTATCTCTTATTTTTTGAACATGATGCGCATCACGAATTGGCAAGTTTAAAAATGACAGAAAAAGGAGTTCGCTTGGATGAGACTTTTAGTTTTAATGATGTTTTTGGATATTAATTGAATTATGGAAGAATTACATTCAGAAGCTAAAAAAGCAGAACCCGATCCCTTATCGACATCCAAAATAATTGGTTTGACCGGTGGAATCGGCTCCGGTAAAACTACCGTTGCAAAATTTATTGAAGACTGTGGATTTCCAGTTTATTATTCAGATGATCGAGCAAAGGAAATTGTGAATGACAACGACGATTTAAAACTAAAAATCACGGAACTTTTAGGAAATGAAGCATATGATCAAAATGGGCTTTATAACAGGAAATTTGTTTCTGAGAAAGTTTTTAATGATAAAGAATTACTTCAAAAATTAAATGAAATTATTCATCCTGCAGTTCGGATTGATTTTGAAGATTGGGTGAAAAAGCAAAAGAAATATTTAGTTTTTAAAGAGACTGCTTTACTGTTTGAATTAAAACTACATCTGCAATGTTATCGTTCGATTTTAGTTACTGCGGAAGATAATATCAGAATTAAAAGAGTAATGGATCGCGACAGAAAAACGTACAGAGAAGTACAATCTGTTATGGAAAAGCAATTACCTGAAAAAGATAAAATCAAATTGGCAGATTGTGTTATTTACAACAATACCAATTTGGATGACTTAAAAGATCAAACTGAAAAAGTCATTTTTGATATAGAATAACAAAACTCCCGTTAATAATTTAGCGGGAGTTTTTGTTGATTAAATTAATTATTCAATTAGATTTAATACAAAAAAAATAAGCTCTCATTTCTGAGAGCTTATTCTATTAAAAAAATTTAATTATTCTTTAATGAATTTCTTCTGAGCTGTGCCCTGAACATCATCAATGTCGATCATATAGACACCGTTGATCAATCTGCTTACATCAATCTTATTGTTTAAGATTATTCCGCTTGAGATTAGCTGACCAGATGCACTATAAATCTTGTAATTAGCTTTTTTGCTGATATTCTTAACATTCAATGTTGATTTTACCGGGTTAGGATAAATCATTATGTCTGTTTGATTAAGAGCATTCGCTACAGGAAGTTTAGATATTCTTACTGTGTAATCTTCAACTTCACCGTTAGCAAAACTTGTACAGTTTACAGGAATAGCATCTTTAGACATTGCAACTCTCATGACAACATATTTATAATCCGTCATACTCACAAAAGCATCTGCCGGTACATTGAATGTAGCACTAGCTGTAGTACTTTCATTTGGACCATCAGCAAGGATTCTTTCATTTAAATCGAAAGTTCCGTTTCTGTTAAAGTCAATCCAAACTGCAACACCTCCTTTTACTCCTGAACCTAATTTTTTATCAACAACAATTTGGTTACCTGTTGATCCTTGAATCATTTCAATGAATTTCGTAGGTGTACCTGTATAATCAGAATATTGAGATCCTGCTGTTGTGTTAGCCATTTGAGGTTTTCCTGTAGGTGTTACGGTAACCTTTGAAATGAACTCACTAGCGAAATTTGTAGATCCCATCTGACAATACACTACAGTAGGTGTTGTAAAGTAATAGAGAGGAGTAAAGTTACCTGATGTACCAGTACAAACATTTGCTACCTGCATTTCATATTTTGTTAATTCTAATAATCCTGTAATAGTATAAGTATTAGTATTTACATTCACAGTCGTCCAACTTGGTATACCTACTTTTCTATATCTTAAAACATAGCTGTTAGTAGCACCTGCACCAGTATATGCATCCCAAATAACTTCCGCAGTTGTTGGTGTAAGTTGTGTAATCGTTAATCCTGGAGGTGGTATTTCACAAACTCTTATTGTTGTAAACACTTCCGGATTAGACCATGGATTTGCAACGCTAGCTCCAACACAAGTAGTACTTACTTGTACTTCATAATTTTCAAATGAATCTAAACCAGTAATGGTATAGCTATTTAATGGAGGTTGTGGAGTTCCAGGAGCTGGAGGTGATTGCCATCCTGCTACACCTGAACCAACTTTTCTCCATCTAATTGTATATACAGCACTTGCAACTAAAGGATTCCAAGTTACTACAGCAGAATTTGGAGTAATATTACTTATTGTAACAGTTGGCGGTGCCGGATCACATTTTGTAACAAACGGAATCGAAGGAGCTGTTCCTTCAGTACCATTACAAATTGCAACAACCTTTACTTCATAATTTGTAGCAGGTTGTAGACCTGTATTAATAGTATAACTTGTTGTTGGTGGTGCCAAAATTACTGATGAATTTGTCCAAGTTGCAGAAGTTAACTCTTTCCAATATACTCTATAGTTTAGGTTATCCGGAGAAGCTGTCCAGTTTACCACCGCTGAATTATGAGTAATTGTATTTACAGTAACATTTGTAGGTGCCACAGTAGAACATGGTTTAATGATAAATGTAAAATCTACATAGTTACCATAATTTGCAGCCCCACAAGGAGTAAGTGTACCTGACCACGATGTTGCAAATCTTGCTCTATACGATCCTGCAGGACGTCCTACAGAACTAATTGTTGTCGATCCATTTGGCACATATCCACCCGACCAATAAACTTCTTCACCACCTGGACCTGTACCAGGAGTGAATACCATATCGTTATTCCAATCTATCCAGATATAATAGTAGCTGCTTGTACTTCCACCATTCATGGTAACATCTACAGAATTTCCTGGCAATACAGAGAAACTAGTAGCAGAATTATTTACATAAGCACTATATGTAGTTGCTGCATAATTAAGATTAGTAAAACCATTTGTCGTTGTAATATTTTTCAGATAATATGTTGTCGAAGATGAGCCACCTGTAGGAACGCAATAATTTGTGTATATAGAAAGTGGTCCCGTCCAATCGCCAATATCCGTACTGCTACACCTTGCTCTAATCCAAATATAATAAGTTGTACTAGCTGCTAAACCATTTATTAATTGCGTAGGTCCTGTAACTCCAGTATATTGAGGAGTAACACCCGGTGCAGGAATAGCACTTGAAGTTGTATAATAAATATCATATCCACCAGCTGGTGCAGGTGTTGGTACTGTCCACTGTACAGTAGCACTTGATGTTGTAACATTTGCTACACTAAATCCTTGTGGATCTAGACAAGTAGGTGCGATTCTTAATTTAAAGTCATCAACACCCAAATACCACGGTGTGAAATTTGATGAAGTATTTACACCAAAATTATATGTTCCAGAAGTTGTTGGCGTATAATATACTTTATATTGAGTATAAGCACTTGTACCTTGTGTTGCAGTAATGTAAGCTCCTAAGTTAGTTGCTCCAGCAGTAGATTGCGAAGTATTCACCAAGACATTACCGGTGTATCCAATAAGACTAGTACCTGTTCCACCAGTATGATAGTAGAATGAAAATTCATAGTTAACTCCAGCAGTTAATGCAAAACCAGGAGTCCATAGTTGACTTGCATTGGTATTACCATATTGAATTCTTACATAGTTTGGTGTAGATCTAGGACCTGGAGATGTGGTAGAGAAAGCAGCATTTGAAGATGTCCACGCACTTGTTCCAGTTACATTTTTCCAACAAGGAGGCAAAATTCCCGCTCCTAAAGTAGTCATAGAATCGAAATTTTCTGTCCAAGGAAGAACAGATACAGGCACACATAAAGTCATAAACGACTGCATTGGTGTCCATGTACTTAAATCTGTAGAACTACATTTTGCTCTAACCCATACATAATATGTTGTTATAGGTGTTAAACCTGAGATAGTCGCAGTTGTTGTAGTACTCTGTACAGAATTGGTAGCATTTAATACTGTACCTGCTACAGGAGCAATACCTGTCGTATTGTAATAAACATCATAACCGTTTGCCGGTGCTGGTGTAGGAGCTGTCCAAGAAATATTTGCATTAGTTGCTGTTACATTCACCAAAGCAATATTATACGGAGCTAAACAAGAAGGTGCTGCCCCCTGAGTCATTACAACATTATCAAAATAGTAGTAGCTATCATTTGTACCTGAAGTAACATAAAATCTTACAAACAAATTACCTGCTAAAGGACTAAATGTTACAGTTCTTGTTACACATGTATTAGCGGTAACGTGATTTGTAGAGTTAACAGTATATGCAGTAACCCATGGTCCTCCTACGTTGTTTGAATATTGTACAGCTATTGTACCGATAGTTGCTGCAGGAGTTGCAACAGTTCCCGCCGACCAATCTGTTATTTTATAATCAAAGGACATTGTTACAAGACCTTGATTATTACCCGGAATGTTAGGAGACGTGAAATCTCCAGCATTTCCACTGTATCTGTTACCTCTAATTGTTCCGCCAGTAGTACCACAAATTTGACCTGCAGTAGCATTTCTAGTAAATACTGAAGAAGTACTAGTCCAGTTACTAAGGCCAGTTGCCGTCCAATCTTGCGAATAGTTTACCTGAGCACTTGTAAAAAAGGCCAGTATTAATGAAAAAAGTAGTAAAATCTTCTTCATATTATTAATTATTTAAATCTATTAAGATTTGAAAGTTATACATAAATAAATTAGGATTAATTATTTAAATCCATGAAACATTTATTGCTTCGAAAGATTATTGAGATTTGAAAAATAGAAAAATGTAAAGAATTTCTTCATAGGCTAAATTATTTTATATTAAATACAAATCTAATCATTTTTTGTTATTTCCAACAAATGATTAGATTTTTTTTTATTATTACTTCATTAAAAACGGCTTTATACTTACATAATAAAAAAATCCTCAAGTTTTACTTGAGGATTCATTAGTATATAAAAGAAATTATTATTTCTTAATAAATTTCACGCTTTCAGATACACCTTTATCATTAATTGTAATAATATATGTACCTCTCACCAATTCAGATACTTTAACTTGGTTGTTGTTAATTTCACCAGCTTTTACAATTTGTCCAACAGCATTATGAATTTCAAATTTAGCTTTGTTAGAAACTTTAGTTATATTTAAAACATCAGTAGCTGGGTTTGGATAAATAGCGAAGCTTTCAAGTTTAGTTTCACCTGTAGCTAAAACAGTAACATTTACAGCTCTTGTTTGAATATCAAAGAACGAGCTTCCTTGAAAAACAATATTTCCTGCAGAATCTTTCAAATTATAATATCCACCATATTCGTAAATTCCATCAGATTCAGAATCATTAATTGTAAAAGTATAACAGCCAGGAGTTAAATTCCAGTTTTGAGTATAAACTACTGGAAGAGTAGAAGTATCTGCAGTAGCAGCACCACTATAAACAATAGTCCCTGCGCTGTTTTTCAAATTCCAAGTAGTTTCAGAACCATAAATATCTCTTTGCAAATTAAATGCATAAGTACCTTGAACTGCTGGTACCGCACCAGACCCTACAAAATAAGTTGTTAAAGAACTGTTACTTGCTCTTTGGTCAGCTACACCATTTACAGTAGTAACTGTAATCGTCATATTACCAGAAGGCATTGTACCTGGAACTGACAAATCAATCAATGCGTAACGATTTGGTGCTAAACTTCCAGACCAAGTATAGCTCTGAGTATTAGTACCGACCCCATAAGTAATGACCGCTGAGGTCATTGTACTTGTTCCTCTGTTGTATAAAGAAATTTTAGTTGTAGAAGCAGCAGTTCCACTACATGTAGAATTTGCAGTTGTTGTACAATTTGTTTCTAATTTTACTTCTCCGTCATTTGCAAAAAGAGGGATTGCAATATCTGCCGTTGATGTTTTCAGCTCGAGTCTTCTTGGAGAATTGTTCATTACAGCAGTAATTCTGTCTTTTTGATTTACTGTAAAGATATTCATACAAGTATCGTTTGTATAGTCCATATAATTTTGAACCATCTCAAATACGCTTGCATTATCACAGCTTGCGATAAATTCATTACATGTATAATTTGCCGTATGTGCTGTAGGAGTATCTGCACAGTAATCTGTTCCACAAGTAGCATCGCCCCAAATATGTCTTAATCCTAAAAAGTGACCCACCTCATGAGTCATTGTTCTTCCTTTATCATAAGGAGCTCCCAAAATAAAAGTACCATCATCATAATCAGAACTTCCAAATGTAGAATAATTTGCTACTACACCATCAGTAGTTGCAAGACCACCACTTGTATTTAGACCTGCCAATCCTGAATTTGAAGGAAACTGTGCATATCCTAAGAGCGTAGAACTAGAACCTCCAAATTGAACACTCCACATATTCATATATCTGGTAGGATCCCAAATTGTTCTTGGTTTCACATAAGAATTAACTCCCGCTTGTGTCCAACTTGTATAACATAGATTAACTCTATCGATACCATTTGTAGGATTTCCGTTTGGATCTACTTTTGCCAAAGCAAATTGTATCATTATATCTGCACCTACAGGATTGGTATTGAATCCCGGAGTGCCAGATGCTTTCCTGTAATCATTATTCATTACAGTTATCTGAGATTGAACTTGAGTATCTGTAATATTTGGAGCCACGCCATAAGCCTGCCCCGCATGTATAACGTGTACAACTACCGGTATGGTAATAATCCCTCCGTTTTGAGATTTGTTTTGTTTTGCATTTTCAATTAAAGGATTAATCCATGCTTCAAATTGAGAATCTGTCATTCTATCAGGATACATTGCCTGCAGATATTTCTCATATCCTGTAGTAGCACAACGCATTACCCCATTCGCATCCTTAAGCTCATCCATTGTATAAGCTTTACCAAAAACCAATTTACTGTTTTCGAACTTCTGTGCACTGAAAGTTGCAGCAAAAACTATAGAAAACAGCAAAATTAATTTTGAAACTGTAAATTTCTTCATTTTAAAATTAATTTAAATCTTTGGCAAATATAATATAAATTACAATTACATTAATATTGTATTAATTTTATTTAAAAAAAAACATTACTTTGCCTACATTATAACAACGCATCTACATTTACCAATTATTGAAAAACAAATCATTATGAAATATTTTATCATAACAGCAACAATATCATTATTAACCATATTAAGTTGCAAATCAAAAGCTGTTTTTTCTGAAAAATCAATTTCCATGATTGAAAAAATCTCTTTATCCGAAAGAACCAGAGGCACAAACAGAGTTTTCACACTATCAAATGGAAAATTAGAGTCATCTATTAATGCAATTATTAATAATAAGGAAATTTCTCAAAATGACTGGTCTAAAACTACAGATTTCGCAGATAAAATAAAACTTGAAAAAATTTCAAAATTAGAAGCACCGTCTACCAAACGATATAGTGATGCTGCACTTGCTTCAATTATAACTATCACTAAAAATAACACCGAATATCAATCTTCAGCTTTTGATTCAGGAAATCCTCCTGTGGAATTGAAAAACCTTTATGATGAAATTCAGAAATTGATAGAAACGAAAAAGAGCAAGTAAAAACCTGCTCTTTTTTATTTTAAAATATCTGTTTAAAATTTATACGCTATATTCCAGGCAAAACCCATTGTAAATTTATTAGAGCTTTTTCCAAAACCCGGAACAATCATGGGTACCACTTCATCTTGCTTTCCGGCAACAACCAAATATCTCGGCTGCACACTCACATCGATGTAAAAATTAGATTCAAATAATTGTACTCTTCCACCTAAAGTTCCTTCCAGCCAAAATGAAGATTGCGAAGACGAAGGCATTGAAACGGATGAACTGTTTCCTGCATATCCTCTTACCGGAATTGCCATGTATTCCTGAGTATAAAATGCACCAGCAACTTTTCCGCCTCCATAAAATCCGTTAAAATCATTTTCACGATCTCTTGCCAACATATAAAAGGCACCGATTTTCACGAAAGGTCCGCTTGCTTCAGCATCGTATCCGTTATTTTGGTAAATATTTTTATCAAAACCAGCTTCGATGATTCCGTGAAAATTATCTTTAATTCTTGATGAAATAAATCCCTGAAACATTTGTCTGTCCGAAAAAAACGAAACTCCAGCATTCAAAACATCAACACCCACCATGAAATTGGGTTCGTATTTCCATTTTGGTTTCTCAGCTTCATCTTTTTCCTGTGCAGAAAAAATCAGCAAACCGAAAACACTAAAAATTAAAGAATAAATTAGTCTTGTCTTCATTTTCTATAAAATTTTGCCCCTGTTCTACACTTTTCAAAGAGTTTGGCGTTGATAATACCGAATTTACATTTTCGTAGTTTCTTTTTACACCACATCCTGGAGATACATATATTGACTTAGTTGTATAATTTACCCGAACTCTCGTAGAATCTTCCTGAGTTGTAGTTTTCACATAAAGGTCGGTAAAAGCAGAATCATCAACACGTAATGGAACAAATACAGAATCCACCGCAGTTTTCCAGCCCAAATCTATCATATTGGTACCAAGATCGGCATATACTCTGATAGAATCCACTTCTGCAATCTTATTTTGCTTTTTAAACATAATTTTTATTCTCGGCGTACCTTCACCGCTGTCGCAAATATCATCATCACCTCCACAGGAAATGATCGACGATAAAGCAAAAAAGAGTAGGATGAATTTTAAGTATTTCATAATTTATTTTGGGTCTAAAGCTTTCTCAATACGGAAAATCAAATCTTCATAATGATATTTATTAACCAAATCATTTGAAGCTGTTTTTGCAGAGAGATCTTTCTTGATTGTATTTAAATTTCCTCTTACGATTGCAGAAACATCAGATTTATCAGAATTTTTAGTATCAATTAATTTAATTAAAGTATCAACATAATTTCTCTGAAGATTTCTTCCGTAAATATCTACGTTGTCTTTTTTAATAATTGAATTATTCATATCCGAGAAAAACTCGACCAAAGAATATGAATTTTGATCAACCGCTTCTGATTCATACAAACTTTGAAGCACAAACGGACTTAAAACTCTACCTAAAACTACATTCTGAATTTCTTCCACAGTTTTTACCGGAGTTTTTCCTGTTTTCTCAAAAATATCTTTTTTCAATAACCATTGCGGTGTAGCGAAAACATTTTCATTTAAAAACTGCATCGCTTCTTTCTGATCTTTTTTCGCAACAACTTCGTAAACCGATCCCGATTGTTCTGTCGTTTTCGGAGTTTCCATTTGTCCGCCGATATACTTTGAAACGTGACCTAAATATCTTTTGAACTGCGTTGTTACCTGATCATACATCATATCTAGATTTTTATAATCTTCATTTGGAGTTTTCGTCCAGTCATTCAGATTATCAACAATTCTTTTTAGATTTTTAATTCCATAAGTACTTGCAATCATCGCATTATCACCAACCTGCTCACTTTGAGATCTTGGATCTAAAGGATTGGTTTCTGTTCCGAACCATAATCTTTCGTTTTTAAGATTTTTGATTACCCATTTATTAAGATATTCTTTTTCTGCATCAGGAGTTTTAAACTGATTAAATCTTTTATACCCCCACTCGATTGCCCAATCATCATAATCACCAATTCTTGGGAAAATCCCTGAATCTCCGATATTATCTTCCGGCTGTGCAACATAATTAAATCTTGCATAATCCATAATTGAAGGAGTGTGACCGTTTTTCTCCAACCACTTTTTGTCTCTAAGCTTTTCAACAGGAACCGTTGAGCTTGAACCATAGTTATGTCTTAATCCTAAAGTGTGTCCCACTTCATGCGAAGAAACAAAACGAATTAGCTCACCCATTAGTTTTTCGTCAAACTCCATTTTTCTGGCTCTTGGATCATTTGGGGAAGCCTGTACAAAATACCAGTTTCTCAGCAATAACATCACATTATGATACCAATTGATATGACTTTCTAAAATCTCACCCGTTCTTGGATCGGCAATGGAAGGTCCTGAAGCATTTGGCACATCTGAAGGTTTATAAACAATAGCAGAAAATCTTGCATCTTCTAAACTCCACTCTGTATCAACTTTTGGATCTGGTATTTTTGCAACAATTGCATTTTTGAATCCTGCTTTTTCAAAAGCTTTCTGCCAATCATTTACACCTTGCATTAAATAAGGAACCCATTTTTTTGGAGTTGCCGGATCAATATAAAATACAATCGGTTTTGCAGGTTCTACCAATTCACCTTTATTATATTTTTCCAAATCCTGTGGTTTTGGTTCAAGACGCCATCTTTTTACCAATGAAATTCTTTTTACACCTTGAGGATCTAAGTCAAAATCAGTATAACCCACTGTGAAATATCCAACTCTGGGATCAAAATATCTTGCCTGCATTTTGTTTTCAGGAAGAAGTACGAAAGAAGAATTGATTTCTACCGTATAATTTCCACTGATTTTTGGTGCAGGTCTTCCCGCAACAGCCGGAGTTACGGGCGTTCCTAATGTTCTTGCGAAAGTTTTAGTGGTATTGATTTCAATATTTGCAGGGAAAGATTTTACGAAATTTACAAACGACATATCTTTCTGGAAAGTCCCGACTCTGTAAGAATCTTTAGACCAAACCGAAAAAGATGTCAGTTCGTTATCAGAATTTAAAACATCTGTAACTTCAATTACTGATGAGTTTTTCTTGATTCCGTAAGCTTTTACATCAAAAGATTTAATGATAGACTGCACATTATTTCTCGTCACAGAATTATACATTTGCGACGTAGAATCTTTAGCATAATCTACATGAGAAATTGAACGCAATAAGATTTTATCTTTCGGACCTTTCTCAAAAGCGATCACTTGCTGACCAATTTGATCTCCCGCATAACCGGAAGTTCCGGAACGCATTCCTGCAGCTGCTTTTGTTAATCTTGTCACCAAAAGAAATTCCTTTTTCAACATAGAATCAGGGATTTCAAAATAATATTTGTCGTCAACTTTATGAACCGTAAAAACCCCCTGATCTGAAACCGCTTTATCGGTAATAATTTCCTTAAATGGTTTAATCAGACTTTTCTTTTTATCATCTTTTTTTACAGTGGCAGTATCTTTTTTTACCGCTGCAGCAGAATCTTTCTCTTTTTCCTGAGAAAATAAATTTTGCTGGCTGAAAAATAATGCACCAACTAAGAAAAAAGCTTTACCGTTCTTTATCATATTTATTAAACTTTTGATTTTTATCTTTTCAAATTTAATTAAATTATTTTTTAATCAATAACGCAATATTTTCGACATGATGCGTTTGCGGAAACATGTCAACCGGCAAAATTTTCACCAATGTATAATGATCTTTCATCAAAGCTAAATCTCTAGCCTGAGTTGCAGAATTACAGCTTACATAAACTACTTTTTCAGGAGCTAATTTCAGAATCTGCTCAACAACTTTTTGGTGCATTCCGTCTCTTGGTGGATCGGTAATTAAAACATCAGCTTTTGGATGATTCTCTAAAAACTCATCATTAAAGACGTTTTTCATATCACCACAATAGAAAGTCGTGTTGGTTAAACCGTTTAATTCAGCGTGCTCGATTGCTGCGTCGATTGCTTCCTGTACAGATTCAATACCGATTACATGTTTTGCATTTCTTGCAACATACTGAGCAATCGTTCCTGTTCCTGTATATAAATCATAAACTACTTCATCACCTTTCAAATCAGCAAATTCGAGAGTTTTTCTGTATAATTCTAAAGCCTGTTTATAATTAGTCTGGAAGAAAGATTTCGGACCGATTTTAAATTTCAAACCGTCCATTTCTTCCATTAAAAATCCTTCTCCGAAATAAACATTTACATTTAAGTCATAGATAGAATCATTTTGCTTTGGATTAATTGCATAAACCAAAGTTTTTATTTGTGGGAATTGCTCCAACAAAAAGTCAAAAAGCTGAGTGCGGTTTTCTTTTTCTTCTCTGTAAAGCTGGAATAAAACCATCCATTCTCCTTTAGAGTTTTGTCTCATCATCAGAGTTCTCAGGAAACCTTTCTGCTCTTTCACATCAAAAAAGTCTAATCCTTTATTCTCAGCGAATTTTTTAACTGCCAAACGAATTGCATTTGAAGGATCTTCCTGAAGGAAACATTCTTTTAAATCTAAAATCTTGCTCCACATTCCCGGAATATGAAAACCAAGAGCATCTCTGCTTCCAAAATTTTCTTCAGAACTTATTTCATATTGAGAAAGCCATCTTGCATTGGAGAAAGAAAATTCCATTTTATTTCTGTAGAAATATTGTTCTTCTGCTCCTAAAATTGGAACAGTTTCAAAATCTTCAATTCCGCCAATTCTTTTAATATTGTTATAAACTTCTTCCTGTTTAAAATCAAGTTGCTTTTCGTAGCTCATATTTTGCCATTTGCAACCGCCACAAGTTCCAAAATGAATACACTTCGGTTCAACTCTGAATGGAGATTTTTCAACAATCTCTTTTACTTCAGCCTCAAAATACTTTGACTTTGATTTTCTCACTCTTGCATTCACAACGTCTCCAGGAATAGCTCCTGAAATCAATACTGTTTTTCCTTCTTCAGTTTTTCCAATAGCTACACCTTTTGCACCTGCTGCAAAAAGTTTTATATTTTCAAGAATTACGTCTTTCTTCTTTCTCATAACAAATCACTGTGACGGAAAATAGCTTTCTACCCTAAATTCCATCTATTTTTTCTAATAATTTTTTTGAAACTTTTCAGTGTCAAATCTGTCTGCAAAAATACAATAAAAAAAACCTTATCCGAAGACAAGGTTTTCTTTATATTTTATTAAAGTTTTTATTTTTTTGCCTCTACAGGAGCCGGTGCTGTTTGCGGAGCTTGCTGTAATGCAGAAGGATCGATTTGCAATTGAGCTGCAGGATCAACTTTCGGAGCAGATAAACCGGTTTGTTTATCCAAAACTGTAATTAAATCCTGATCTCCAAGATTGTTGAAAGTTCTGCTTGCAACTTTTCCATTTTTATCTACAATTACAAAGCTTGGCAATTTGAAACCATACACTCCATATTTTTTGGCAACATCTGAGTTTAACCCTCCGTCACCATAAACATTTGTTCCTTGAATTCCTTTTAACAAAGCATTACTTGTTTTTGTAAACTGATCTTTGGTATCATCAACATTTACGAATACGAAATTCATTTTAGACTTATAGAAATTCACCACTTCTTTCAAAACAGGAACTGTTCCTTCAGCAATGTAAGGATTCCAAGATGCATAAAATACCATCATGTAAGGTTTTCCTTTATTCTCACTTAATTTGTAAGATGAACCGTCTTGTTTTACCAAAGAAGCTTCCGGAGCATCGTCACCAACTTTAAATCCGTTGATAGCGAACTGCATTTTTTTCAAATCAGCTTTAATTGTAGCGTCTTTGATATCTTCTTCGATAATTTTTTTGATCTTATCAGTTGTAGCAGCGGGAGTTTGTGGATGAATATCAGACTGAGCCATTACAAACGCCAATAGATAATCTTTTTCAGTTTGAGAAACTTCTTTTTGATCTTTTAAATATTCGCTGAATAATTCTGAAGTCGTAATATCCGTTTTACCCTGAGCTTTTCCTTGAGCAAATGTTTGGAAACCTGGACTCATTTTAGTTAAAAGATATTGTCTGTAAAACGGACTCATCTTTATCATTGAATCTTTATTTTCTTGAAGCTTAGTTTCGTAATCTGTGAAAACTTTACCTAATTTAAATGAAGGATTGTTTCCAGACATCTGCTTTTTAGTCATTTCATAATTTACCATTAAATTAAGAATTGCCACTTTAGCATCTGTTTTTTTCCATTCCACTACTTCTTTTCCAGGATTGAATTTTTTGATATTTTCTTCAATATTCTTATTGATATCAGCTTCAATTTTCTGCATTCCTTTCACATACTTCACTTCATCACCTGCAGCTAATTCCTGAATATTAAGAGTCTGACCGTAAGTCATCAAGAATTTCTGACAAGCTTGGAAGAAATCATTATCAGCTTTTCCATCACCCGTAACTACATATTCATTTGGGAATGTAGCAGAATTACCAGAAATATTTATAGACTGACCTCCTTTAAGGAAGATTAAGTTTTGTTTTCCTGCATAATTGATAACATACATCCCATTTTTTGGAGCTTCAAAGCTTCCTGAGAAATTTCCGTCTTTATCAACACCAATGTTTATCAAAGGTAATGTTGCAACACCTGAAGCTTCAGCAAAATCAATTCTCTCCAATGGAGAACCACCTGCAATTTTTCCTTTTACTTCAACTTTTTTTGAACAAGACATTACAAATATTGCAATGACAAACAACAAAAGATATTTTTTAATCATTTTTGTGGAATTATTTTTTTTGAAAGATTGAATCTTCGATTTCATTTTTGATTTTAAATAATTTAGCAAAAGTAAGTTTTTCAACTCAACTAGATATAATTTTTGAACTTATTTTATGAAACATTTAACTAAAAATCGCCTTCTTTGAAGAAGACGATTTTATTATTTATTTTAAAACAGATTATCCTCTGTCTGCATAAGCAGCCATGTATTCTCTGTTCATTCTTGCGATATTCTCAAGAGAAATTCCTTTAGGACATTCTACTTCACAAGCTCCTGTGTTTGAACAGTTACCAAATCCTTCTTCATCCATTGCTTTCACCATATTCAGAACTCTTCTCTTAGCCTCTACTCTACCTTGAGGTAAAAGTGCGTACTGAGAGACTTTTGCTCCTACGAACAACATTGCAGAACCGTTTTTACAAGTTGCAACACAAGCCCCACAACCTATACAAGCTGCAGCATCCATTGCTTTGTCTGCATCTTCTTTAGGAACCGGAATTGCGTTTGCATCAAGTGTATTTCCAGAAGTATTAACCGAGATAAATCCACCTGCAGCCATTACTCTGTCGAATGCACTTCTGTCTACCATTAAATCTTTGATTACAGGAAACGCAGCACTTCTCCAAGGTTCAATAACGATGGTTTCACCGTCTTTGAACATTCTCATGTGAAGCTGACACGTCGTAATTCCTGTATCCGGACCATGTGCTCTACCGTTGATGTATAGAGAACACATCCCGCAGATTCCTTCACGACAGTCGTGATCAAAAGCGATTGGCTCTTTTCCGTCGTTGATTAAGTTTTCGTTCAGAATATCTAACATCTCCAGGAAAGAAGAATCTGTAGAAACATCTGATATTTTGTAGGTCTCAAACTGACCTTTAGTTTTCGTATTTTTTTGTCTCCAAATTTTCAGCGTAAGATGAAGGCCTTTTTTTGCACTCATAATTTTATATTTATAGGTTGGAGATTATTTATAACTTCTCGCTTTAACTTCGATGTTTTCATAGACAAGATCTTCTTTATGCAGAACTTCATTTTTAATATCATCACCTTGATATTCCCAGGCTCCTACATATTTGAAGTTGACATCATCTCTTTCTGCTTCACCTTCCGGCGTAGCGTGATCTTCTCTGAAATGTCCTCCACAAGACTCGTTTCTGTGTAATGCATCGATAGCCATTAACTGTCCTAATTCGATAAAATCTGCAACTCTGAACGCTTTTTCAAGCTCTGTGTTCATCCCTTCAGATTCACCCATTACTTTTACATTTTGCCAGAAATCTTTTTTCACTTCGTCGATTTCTGCAATTGCTTCTCTTAAGCCTTCAGGAGTTCTTCCCATTCCAACCTTATTCCACATAATGTGTCCTAATTTTTTGTGGAAATGATCTACTGAATGTGTTCCTTTATTATTAACAAAGAAGTTTACTTTATCTTTAATTTCTTTTTCAGCCTGATCAAATTCAGCAGAATTTGTAGGAATTTCTCCCGTTCTGATGTCTGCAGAAAGATAATCTGCAATTGTGTAAGGAAGTACGAAATATCCGTCTGCCAAACCTTGCATCAATGCAGAAGCCCCTAGTCTGTTTGCTCCGTGATCCGAGAAGTTAGCTTCCCCAACAACGAAACATCCAGGAATTGTAGACTGTAAGTTATAATCAACCCAAACACCACCCATTGTATAGTGAACAGCAGGATAAATCTTCATCGGAGTTTTGTAAGGATCATCGGCAGTAATCTTTTCGTACATTACGAATAAGTTACCATACTTTTCTTCGATCCAAGCTTTTCCTAAATCGTAGATTTGCTGTTCTGTAGGATTATGAATATGCTTTTCAATAGCAGCTTCTTTACCTTTTTTCATGATTTCTGTAGAGAAATCCAGATAAACACCTTCTTTAGTATCGTTATTTTCGATTCCGTAACCTGCATCACATCTTTCTTTACCTGCTCTAGACGCAACGTCACGAGGAACAAGGTTACCAAATGCAGGATATCTTCTTTCAAGATAGTAATCTCTATCTTCTTCTTTAATATTTTCAGGTCTAAGCTTACCTTCTCTGATCGCTACTGAATCATCAATATTTTTAGGAACCCAGATTCTTCCAGAGTTTCTTAGTGATTCAGACATCAAAGTCAATTTAGACTGCTGCGTACCGTGAACCGGAATACAAGTTGGGTGAATCTGCACATAACAAGGGTTTGCAAAATATGCTCCTTTTTTGTGAATTTTCCAAGCTGCAGAAACGTTTGATCCCATTGCATTAGTAGAAAGGAAATATACGTTTCCGTAACCACCTGAAGCAATAACCACTGCGTGAGCTGAGTGTCTTTCGATTTCACCTGTTACCAGGTTTCTTGCGATAATCCCTCTTGCTTTTCCGTCTACGATTACTAATTCAAGCATTTCGTGACGGTTATACATTTTCACTCTTCCTTTTCCGATTTGACGGCTTAATGAAGAATATGCACCTAATAATAACTGCTGACCAGTTTGTCCTTTTGCGTAGAAAGTTCTTTTAACCTGAACTCCACCAAATGAACGGTTATCTAATTGTCCGCCGTAATCTCTTCCGAAAGGAACTCCCTGAGAAACACATTGATCGATAATATTTGCAGAAACTTCAGCTAATCTATAGACGTTTGCCTCTCTTGCTCTATAATCTCCACCTTTAATCGTGTCATAAAATAATCTGTAAGTTGAGTCACCGTCTCCTTGATAATTTTTAGCTGCATTAATACCTCCTTGAGCCGCAATCGAGTGCGCTCTTCTTGGAGAATCCTGATAGCAGAATGCTTTTACATTATACCCTTGCTCAGCTAAAGTAGCTGCAGCAGAACCACCTGCCAAACCAGTACCAACAACAATAATATCAATTTTATCTCTGTTGTTTGGTGCAACAAGGTTCATATGGTCTTTATGATTTTTCCACTTATCCTTAAGAGGACCAGCAGGAATTTTTGAATCTAATTTACTCATATTAGTATATTGAAATTATTGAGTTACGTAATGAAAAACTGCGATGATAATAAATCCAAGCGGAACGATTACTGAAAACCAAAACCCAACAGCTTTAATTACCGGTGTGTATTTTGGGTGTCTCGCTCCAACAGATTGGAATGAAGACTGGAATCCGTGAGCCAAATGCAGTCCTAAAAGAACAAATGAAATTACATAAAGCACCACTCTCCATATATCATGAAATTTATGATGAAGCTCATCCCAGTATCTTGTTTCGTCAGGAGTATTAGCCTGAATAAATTTATAATCCAATTCCGGAAACCAGAAATCATAAAAGTGTAGTGCAAAAAATGCTAAAATTACAGCACCTGAAATAATCATATTTCTCGATACCCAAGTAGAATTTGCCGAACCGTTGTTGTTGGCATACTTTATCGGACGTGCTTTGTTGTTTTTGATTTCAAGGATGAATCCCATAATAAAATGGAAAAGAATCCCGATGGTAAGCACAGGCTGCAAAGCGTACTGAACCAAAGGATTGTAACCCATAAAATGAGCAACTTCATTGTAAACATCAACGCTGAAAATCGATGTGATGTTTGACGACACGTGTATCACCAAGAAACTCAGCAGAAACATTGCCGAAAGTGCCATTGCATACTTCCTACCTATAGTAGAACTTGTTAAACCTGCCATAATTAGCTTTTAATTTGAATTTCCACAAAATTAGGAAATGTTAACAATACTAAAAAGTGAGAAATCTCACTATTAGACAGTTTGTAATGTTTCTAAATAAGATTTGTAACGATATTTAATTCAAGAAAAACCTGTAAAATTTGAGATTACTTTAATTGATAAATTTGATTATTAAATCTAACCATCCTTGCAGAAGTTGGAATATTTTTGATTTCCATATTTTTTATTCTTCGTGAAGATAGATAGGGATTAATAATATACTGTTGAATTTTACTTTTATCTTTTTCTGAATTCAACCAAAATTCTACCTTACTTCCTTTTTTGATTGAAATAATAGTTTCTTTTTTATAATGATGAACCAGAACTTCATCTTTTCGATTTTCAATAAGATTAAATGAGATTCTAATCAAAGAGAATATTAAGATACTTAAAACGATGTTTGAAATACTTCTGAAATTAAATTTTTCAAGCATAAATCTCAAGAAATAGACAATTCCAAATAAAGCAAAAACCTCAGCTAAATTTAACGGAATATTTTCAAAGAAAACAGTATCAAAACCAGCAAACCAATGAATTATTTTCAATAAAATTTGAATGATAAAATCATAAATCAAATTAACAATTTCAAAATCTAAATTAAATCCAATTAATGCAGTCATTAAGAAAGAAAAAACAATAATCAATTCTGAAAATGGTACGATAAAAAAGTTTGCTAAGATTGAAATCAAAGAAAACTGATGAAAATAATATAAAACCAAAGGCAAAGTTGCCAATTGCGCTGCGATTGAAATCGAAATTGTATTGTAAATAAGCTTTTTAAAATAATTATCCTGTCTTGGAAGATATTTTAAAATGGGTTGATTCAGCCAATAAATCCCCAAAACTGCGAGAAAACTTAATTGAAAACCAACATCAAAAATCTGCTGCGTATCAATCATTAAAATAATAAATGCAGAAAGCGCCATAGAATGAAGCAAATCTGGTTTTCTTTGAAGCAAAACATAAATAAAATACACAGAAATCATTATACACGAACGCACAACAGAATTTCCAAATCCGATGAAGACAGCAAAAATCCAGATAAAAATTAAACTGATGATGATTGCATATTTTTTAAATTTAACAGATGAAAACCTCATCATCAAAAAATAAAACATTCCAAAAATTACGACGATATGCGTTCCCGAAATAGCTAAAAAATGCACTAAACCAGAACGATTAAAATCCTGAACAGTTTCAGAATCAATTTCTGTGCGGTCAGCGAGAATAATTCCTTTTAGAAATTCACGACTGCGAAAATTCATTTTAGAATCGTCGATTTCCTGTAAAGTTTCTAAACGTTTTTGTTTGATTTTTTCAGAAAAACTTACATCATTTCTTGTTGCAGAAGAAATTTCTCCGTTGATAAAACATTGGTAATAAATATTCTTTCGCTGTAAATATTTAGAATAATCAAACTGGAAATCATACTCGGGAGATTTGGGTTGAACAACATAAGCTTTTGCTTTGTAATAATAATTAAAATCTAATTCTTTCTGGTCTTTTTCAACACTTACGATTGCGTCGAAAGATTGATTTCCAACCTCAGCAAAAATCTCATACTTTTTATATTTTTCGTTTGAGTTTAATTTTTTTGAAACTTTAAAAATTATGGTTTCATTGGTTTTTAAATTAAATTTTCCATCATTCAACTGATTATAAAAATGAAATGAAATTCCTAATCCGAAAAATAAACTAACGAGAAAAACATTTCTAAGCTTAAATACAATCTGATTTTTCAGAGAAAGTAACCCCAAAAAGAGAAAAGAAAACAGTAAAATGATTAGAATTGAATTCTGCTCCAAAGAAAATTTATCCTGAAAGAAAATTCCTAGGATAAAAGAAATGACAAGAATCAAGAGAGGTTGTCTGTCCAAAATCATTTGTGTTTGTACAGACTAAGTTAAAAAAATTTGGAATACTAAAACTAGATCACACTATTTTTTTAGATTTAAAATAATATCTGCCGCATTTTCACTCGCCCCTTTTCCACCTAATTTTTCTCTCAAAAGTCTGAAATCATCAAGCATTTCGCTTCTTTTTTCACCTTTGATAATGAAATTCAGTTCTTCGACAAGATTTTTTGTATTGAGTTCGTTTTGAATTAATTCTTTCACCACTTCCCTGTCCATAATCAAATTTACCAATGAAATATATTTGATATTTTTCACCAATCTTTTGGCAATAGCATAAGAAATTTTACTTCCACGATAACAAACCACTTCGGGAATATTAAGCAAAGCGGTTTCCAAAGTTGCTGTTCCGGAAGTAACTAAAGCAGCTTTTGAACACCTCAATAAATCGTAGGTTTTATTGGAAACAAAATGTACATTTTCATCAACGTATTTTTGATAAAATTCTTTTTCTAAACTTGGCGCACCAGCAATCACAAACTGATAATTTTCAAAATGCGGACGAACAGAGAGCATGATTTCAAGCATTTTTTCGACTTCCTGCTTACGTGAACCGGGCAAAAGTGCAATAATTTCTTTTTCCTTTAAACCATTTTCAGATTTAAAATTCTCAATATTAATTTCCTGAAGTGAAGAAATTGCATCTAATAAGGGGTGACCAACAAAATGAGATTTCACGCCATGTTTATGATAAAAATCTTCCTCGAAAGGCAGAATTACCATCATTTCATCTACATACTTTTTGATAATTTCAACACGACCTTCTTTCCACGCCCAAAGTTGTGGAGAAATATAGTAGATCACCTTAATTCCTAATTCTTTGGCAAATTTTGCAATTCTAAGATTGAAACCCGGATAATCAACCAAAATCAAAACATCTGGTTTATTGTTTTTGATGTCTTCTTTGCAAATTTTAATATTATTTAAAATAGTTCTCAGATTCATCGCAACTTCAAGAAAACCCATAAAAGCTAAGTCACGATAGTGTTTTACCAAAGTTCCGCCTTGTTTCTGCATTAAATCTCCACCCCAAAATCTGAATTCTGCGTTGGAATCTTTTTCTTTTAAAGCTTTCATTAAATTACTTCCGTGCAAATCTCCGGAAGCTTCACCTGCGATGATGTAATATTTCATAAAGGATGAGTGATGTACGATGAATGATTTTATCTATTGAACTGACAGTTTCAAAACATCAAAATTCAAATAATAATTGAGTAAATTTGCTTCAAAGATAATGATAAAAATGTCAGAAGAATTTGAAATAAAAAATAAAGTAGCTGCAAGCGGATTAATCAATTTCGACCTTACCGATTTGGTTCCGAAAGGCATCAGAAAAGGAATTGATTTAAAAGATTTTCTGTTTATGGAAATGGTTTTAAAAGAAAAAGATTTCCGTGAAAAAGTAGCTGCAATCAATGTTGAAGAATACCAAGATTCATATGTTTATGTGTATAATTCTGCAGATGCCATTGTTCCGCTTTGGGCTTATTTCCTCATTACTGCTAAATTAACCGGTGTTACTAAGAAAATCGTTTTCGGAAACTTGGAAAATTTAGAAATAATTTTAATGCATGATGCCATTACAAATCACGATTTTTCAGAAATGAACGGAAAAAGAGTTTTGGTAAAAGGCTGTTCGGATAAAGCAATTCCTGAAAACGCTTATGTAGAATTGGTGGAAAAAATTCAACCGATTGTAAAATCTCTGATGTTTGGGGAGGCTTGTTCGAACGTTCCAATTCTGAAAAATTAAATTTCATTTTTCAAAGTTTAGTTTTAACATTTTAATTGTAAATAAATCACAGTATTTCATTTTTTTTGATAACTTTGATTTTAGTAACAATTAAAAAATAAACACAAAATGAGTTTAATCGACTTACTTACAGGAAACACTGGAAATCAGGTTGCAGAACAGGCTGAAAACAAATTCGGAATCAGCAAAAATCAAATTATTGCGCTTTTGGCAGTGGCTACTCCACTGGTAATTTCTTATCTTAGAAACAAATCTCAGGATGCAAAGGAAGCTGAAGCTTTAAACAACGCACTAGATAAAGATCATGACGGAAGCATTTTAGACGACACTTCACAGCTTGACAATAGACAGGATGAAGGCGGATCGATTCTTTCTCATGTTTTCGGAAATCAGAAAAACAATGTAGAAAATCAATTATCTCAAAATACGGGAATTTCTATCGATAAAATAGGACCTATCTTAGCAATGCTTGCTCCTGTAATTATGGGCTACATCGGAAAAGAAAAACAACAAAATAATGTTGGAGCAGGAGGTCTTGGAGATCTTTTAGGCGGAATTCTGGGCGGTGCTCAAAGTCAGGCTCAGCAACAACAGTCAAATCCTTTGAACGATATTCTTGGAAGTGTTTTAGGAGGCGGACAATCGCAATCTTCAGGAAATCCACTTAACGATATTTTAGGAAGCGTTTTGGGAGGCGGACAACAAAAACAACAACAAGGCGGAGGCGGTTTAGGAGACCTTCTTGGTGGTCTTTTTGGAGGAAAATAGTTTTCAAACATACAAATAAGGAAGTACCGAAGATTTTTCTTCGGTACTTTTTTTATGTCAAATTTAAAAAATTTTAAAATTTTAATAATTAATTATCGTAAAACAATAATTAATTATATATTTGCAATAATAAAATATTAAAACAATGAAACTACTCGGACAAAAATCTATCTCTACAGGATTATCTTATTTATTTCTATTCCTGTTTATCTTTTTGTTATTACACACACTTTACATGAGTTTTTTATTTGGAGTCAGTTATTATAACCACAGTTACTCTGAGAATCTATTACCCGAAGTCATCGAGATGGGAAAATCAAAAGGAAATTATTCGCCTCCGTTTGATGTTTATTTTATCTTTAAATATCCATTTTCAAATCAACAAATGATGATGGGATTTTTCACCAAGCAAACTGTAATGTTTCATTCTTTTCAAAATATATTCTTCTGTTTATTTTTTTACTTTTTGTATAAAATTTTTACTCAGTTGAGCAGTCAAAGGCTTTTCACAGAAAAAATAATAAAGCAACTAAAAACTTTTTCGATTATAAATATTCTTTATGCTCCCTTATATTTTTTCATTTGGCTTTATCTTTTTAACGCTCATTTAGATAGCTCTATGCTCATTACTTGTTTTATCTTCTTTTTTTTAGGAATTACAATGTATTTTACTTCCGCATTTTTCAAAAGAGGGTATCAATTACAATCTGAAAACGATTTAACAATATAAATTATGCCAATAATAATCAACGTAGACGTCATGTTGGCGAAAAGAAAAATGCAATCTCAGGAGCTTGCAGAGAAAATAGGAATTACTCAGGCTAATCTTTCCATCCTAAAAACCGGAAAAGCAAAGGCATTGAAGCTTTCAACATTAGAAGCAATCTGTAAAATTCTCGATTGCCAACCTGGAGATCTTTTAGAATACGTAAAAGATTAAGATTTATTAAGAATCTTACTTCTAAGATTCTGTTAAATTCAAATATCAATTTACCAAACTATCTTAAAACACAGTCCTTTTGTAGATTCAAAAGGACACAGCTCACTACATTTGGAAAAATTTAATACTATGAAAAAATATTTCTTTCTTACCTCATTATTTCTTGCCTTACATTCTTTTGCCCAACAAAAAATTGAAAATCTAAATTTTGAAAGTTTTGATAAAGAACTTCCCACTCATTGGACAACATTTGGTGAAAGTTCAGCAACAATAACTGCAGATTATCAAGTAAAACAGGAGGGAAAAACTTCGGTTCTCTTCAATGCGACAGAAAACTCAGGATTTAAAGCATTGATGTACAAACTTCCCGAAAATTACGCAGGCAAAAAAATTACACTTTCAGGATATATCAAAACAGAAAACGTTTCCGATGGATATGCCGGTCTTTGGTTGAGAATTGATCCTGATGTAGCTTTCGAGAATATGCAAAAAGTAGGTTTGAAAGGAACTAAAGACTGGAAAAAGTACGAAGTCACACTCAATTTATCGCCAGAAAACACAGATAAAATTGTTTTGGGAGCTTTATTGGTCGGAAAAGGAAAAATGTGGGTTGATAATCTTACGGTTTCTATTGATGGAAAAGACATTAAAAACGCAAAAGTTTTTCAGAAAAAGCTGACTAAAGTTGAGCTGGATAAAGAATTCGACCTTGGTTCAAAAATTTCAAACATCAATCTTGAAAAAGAAAATGTAGATTATCTTACAAAACTGGGTTTAATTTGGGGTTACCTGAAATATTATCATCCAAGTGTTGCAGAAGGAAATTATAATTGGGATTATGAACTTTTCAGAATATATGAAAAAACAAAAAGTGTTTCGTCAAATCAAAGGGATGCCATTCTTTTACAATGGATTAAAAATTTGGGTAAATATCAAACCATAAAAAATACTGAGCCAGAAAATGTAAAATTTAAACCAGATTTAGATTGGATTACAAATTCTGATTTTTCAAAAGAACTTTCGCAGGAACTTATAAACTTAAAAAATGCTAAAAGACCGCGTGAAAACTATTATGTAGACTTTTTTCCAAATGTAGGAAATCCAGATTTTAAAAATGAAAATGCTTACCGCAAAATGACTTATCCAGACGAAGGTTTCCGTTTGCTTTCACTTTACAGGTATTGGAATATGATTCAATATTATTTTCCTTATAAAAATCTTATTGAGGAAGACTGGAAAGATGTGTTGAAAGAATTTGTACCTAAATTTATCAATGCGAAGGATGAAAAGGAATACGCTTTGGCATCTTTGGAAATTATAGGACGAGTAAAAGACAGCCATGCCAACATCATTAATTATAATAAAAACACATATGAGTTTTTTGGGAAAAGATATCCCGCTTTTCAGTTAAATTTTGTGGAGAACAAAGCAGTTGTTGATGATTTTTATAATGAAAATCTCACTAAAGAAGCCGGAATTCAGATTGGTGATGTGATTACAGAAATTAACGGCATAAAAACAGAAGATTTTGTAAACAATCTGCTGAAATATATTCCAGGTTCCAATTACGCTGCCCAATTGAGAGATGTTGCAGGAAATCTTTTAAAAAGCAATGATGAAACCATTAAAATAAAATTGCTAAGAAACGGAAACACCGAAGAGAAGACCATTAAAACTTATACTCCAACTGAGCTAAATTTTAAAAGAGACAAGAAAGAATTTTTAAAAATGCTTGATAATAATACCGCTTATTTTTACATGGGAAGTGTGAAAGCCGATGATCTTCCTGCAATTTTTGAGAAAATTAAAGATACTAAAGGTTTGGTTGTAGACTTCAGAAGTTATCCTTCAGATTTTGTTGTATTCAAAATGGGAAAACTATTAAAACCTGATGCTTCTGCTTTTGTTAAGTTCACACATACAAAAAATTATCAACCCGGACTTTTTACATTCTCTTCAAATTTAGAAGTTCCCGGATCTGGAAATAATTCTTACAAAGGAAAAATTGCTATTTTAATTAATGAAACGACTCAAAGTAGCGCAGAATACCATACAATGGCTTTCAGAACAGCTCCGAATGCAAAAGTTTTTGGTTCTCAAACTGCAGGAGCCGATGGGAATGTTTCAGAATTTGTACTTCCCGGAAATATTAAAACCCAAATTAGCGGAATCGGAATTTATTATCCTGATGGAAAAGAAACCCAAAGAATAGGAATTATTCCTGATGAAGAAGTAAAACCAACAATTGATGGTATCAAAAACAACAAAGACGAAGTTTTGGAAAAAGCAACGAAATGGATTAATAATTAGCAACATGTATCAAAAAAATTAATTAACTTTGTTTATTGTTTAGATAAAATTAAGATTTATGAAAAAAATAATTACTACTACTCTATTATTTGGAATTGCTATTTTTGGTAATACTCTTTTTGCTCAGGATATGTCAGGTGATAAAATGAGAATTTTCCAAACAGATAAACTGGAAGACGTAAAAAAGGCATTCACGAAAGAAGAATTTACAAAATGTTTTCAGATTAAAGAAACATCATTCAATCTTTTCACTCTTAGTGCAATACACGAAAGAAAAAATGTAATGAATTATCTTCTTTCCAATAAAGTTGACGTTAACAAATCTTGCAGCGATATGACTCCCTTGATGTACACCGCAATGTATGGTTTAACAGATACTGCAAAAGTTTTGCTTAAAAATGGTGCAAAGAAAGATATCAAAGATAAAAATGGTAAAACAGCAAAAGATTACGCTGTAGAGTACAAACATACAGCAACTGCTGCAATTCTTTAGAAAATCTCAAAAATAATATTTAAAACTTCCTTCGGGGAGTTTTTTTGTTTTAAAAACTTTCAAAAACCTTATCTTTGCCAACGAAAAATTAGGCTCATAAAAGTCTAATATCTAACGTCTAATATCTAACATCTAAAAACAATGTTTCGATCGCACACAAACGGAGAATTATCTCTTCAACATCTTAATGAAGAAGTTACACTTTCAGGATGGGTACAAACCATTCGTGATAAAGGATTTATGATTTGGATAGATCTTCGGGATCGTTACGGAATTACGCAGTTGGTTTTCGATCAGGACCGTTCTTCAACGGAATTGATGGAAAATGCAAAAAAACTGGGACGTGAATTCGTCATTCAGGTTACTGGACGCGTCATCGAAAGAGTAAGCAAAAACCCCAATATTCCAACAGGAGAAATTGAAATTTTAGTTGAAAAATTAGAAGTTCTTAATGAATCTCAGCTTCCGCCTTTTACCATTGAAGATGAAACGGATGGTGGTGAAGAATTAAGAATGAAATACCGTTATCTGGATATCAGAAGAGCTCCGGTAAGAGATAAATTGATCTTCCGTCACAAAATGGCTCAGAAAGTGAGAAATTATCTTTCAGACGAAGGATTTATTGAAGTTGAAACTCCGGTTTTAATTAAATCAACTCCGGAAGGAGCAAGAGATTTCGTTGTACCGAGCAGAATGAATCCGGGACAGTTTTACGCATTGCCACAGTCGCCGCAGACTTTCAAACAATTGTTGATGGTTGGTGGGATGGATAAATATTTCCAAATTGTGAAATGTTTCCGGGACGAGGATTTAAGAGCAGACAGACAGCCTGAATTTACACAGATCGACTGCGAAATGGCTTTTGTAGAGCAGGAAGATGTGATGAATGTTTTTGAAGGAATGACTAAAACATTAATCAAAGACATTACAGGTCAGGAATTCGGAACTTTCCCAAGAATGACGTTTGCGGATGCAATGCAGAAATACGGAAACGACAAACCGGACATCCGTTTCGGAATGGAATTCGTTGAGTTGAACGACTTAGTAAAAGGAAAAGATTTCAAAATATTTGATGATGCAGAATTGGTTGTCGGAATCAATGTTGAAGGATGTGCAGATTATACAAGAAAACAAATCGATGAGCTTGTTGACTGGGTAAAAAGACCACAAATCGGAGCTTCGGGAATGGTTTGGGCTAAATTCCAGAATGATGGGGTGAAAACTTCTTCTGTGAATAAATTCTACAACGAAGAAGATTTAGCAAAAATTATTGAAAATTTCGGAGCGAAAGAAGGCGATTTAATGTTGATTCTTTCAGGAAACGAACACAAAGTAAGAACTCAGCTTTCAGCGTTAAGAATGGAACTTGGAAACCGTTTAGGGTTAAGAAAAGGTAATGTTTTCGCACCACTTTGGGTTGTCGATTTCCCTTTACTAGAATTTGATGAAGAAAGCGGACGCTACCACGCAATGCACCACCCTTTTACTTCACCAAAAACTGAAGACATCCATTTATTGGAAACAGATCCCGGAAAAGCAAGAGCCAACGCATACGACATGGTGTTGAACGGAAACGAAATCGGAGGTGGTTCTATCAGAATTTTCGACAGAGATCTTCAATCCAGAATGTTTGACCTTTTAGGATTTACAAAAGAAGAAGCAGAAGCTCAGTTCGGGTTCTTAATGAACGCCTTCAAATACGGAGCGCCGCCTCACGGTGGTTTGGCTTTTGGTTTTGACCGTTTGGTAGCAATTCTTGATGGAAACGAGGTGATCAGAGATTATATCGCTTTCCCTAAGAATAACTCAGGACGTGATGTAATGATCGATGCTCCGGCTGCAATCGCTGATGAACAGCTTGATGAATTGGAATTGAAATTAAATCTAAAAGCATAAATTTAGAGCGGAGATTTTTCTCCGCTTTTTTATTTTATTGATATGAAAAAATTAAATTATCTTTTTCTTCTGATAGGATTTTTCAGTTCAGCTCAAAATTATATAGTTGAGAATGAAAAACTAAAAGGAAATGTAAAATCTATCGATTTGTTTATTATTGAATATGGTAATAAAGAAAAACCTGTTGAACTAAAAACTTTTGACATTAAAGGAAGACCTCTCGTTGTAAAGAAATACAGTGATGGATATTTCAGAAGCGAAGAACGAAACGAGTACAAACCCAATCAAATTATTACAACGCTTTGTGAATCTTGTGGTGATAATTTTGACCAATATTTTTCTAAATTTTCGATTAAAGAAAATCAAAAATATCCTTATTCCGGATATCTAACTAATGATCCCAGTGTAAAACGAAAAATTTTCAAAACCACAGATAAAAAAGGCAATGTTGTTTTGGAAAAGTATTATACAGAAGATGGATATCTGACTTCTGTCGCAAAATCTACTTACAATATTCAATCAAAACTTCTTTCAAGAGAAAGTTATGATGATGAAAACAAATTGCTTTCGAGTACTAAAAATATTTACAACAAAAGTAATTTAATAACTGAAGAAATCAATAAAAGTGAAAACCGACCTGAATTAAAAATGAATTATTTCTACGATAATCTCGGAAGAATAAAACTTGAAAAACAAAACTATAACAATAGCCTGTATGAAACATCTTATGATTATATTAAAGAAAATGACACGGCAAAAATTTTAAAATATTCTGCAAGTCCGCCAAAAGATAAAAAGCTGTACCAAATTGAGTTAACATATCCAAAACAAAAAGGTAAGATTGTAGAAAAACAAAATGTTTCTGATAATAGAGTTGGCTACAGAACGGTTTATGAATATGATGAAAACCAAAAACTAGCTGTACAGAAATATTACGATGACAAAAATGAACTCATCAAAGAATCGCATTATACTTACGATAAAAATGGAAACTGGAATGAGATCAATATTTCCGAAACCATCAATGTAATTTATAATAACGATGCACCTAAAAAAGAGAATCAAAAAAAGAAATACATCAGAAAGATTGAATATTATTGATTTTAAGTCAATTTATTTTCAGCATGAAAAGCAATAATCCATCTTGAAACAAAAAGCGGAGAACCATTTCTCCGCTTTTTTGAAACTTTAATATAAATTCGATTTACAAATACCCATTCTGCACCAACCAAGCCGTAATTCTTTTTAGAGTAAGGGCATTCGGATCTACAGCAGATGAAAGAAATTTAACATTATCCTTTTGAGGAATAGAAACTATTTTTCTTACATTATCTTTAGCGCTAAACAGTTCAAAATTCTGCGCATTATTACCACCTGCAAAATTTACTTTAGCGACCAAAATTCCTCCAGGAATAAAAAATTCGTAAAAATCCTGACCATTTCTATTTCCTGTAGGATTAAAAAATCCAATTTGTTCACCACCTTGCTCAATTGCTTTTGTTTCCTTTAATTCAATTGGCCAACTTTTGTTTCGTGAAACTAAAGTATAATTCACGGCAGTTCGTGGTGAAACACCTTTTGACGCAATAAGCTCAGTAATTTTCGCTTCATTCAAACTACTTCCATCAACAACACCTCCTTTTCCGATAAGGTTTACGAAACCTTTTTCCATGCCCAATGTTGATAATTTAAAAATTCCAACCTGATTAGTAGGCAAAAAAGTAAAACGATAATACATACTTGTATTGTCATTTTTATCACCTTCAAACTCGGTACTCAAAACGGCAATTACTAATTTTTCGCCTTCCATTGAATATAGATTAAAATTTTTGGTTAAGCCTAAATTTTGTTTCTGCACCTCGACTTTTCCTATTTTCTGACCATCAACTGTAATAATATTATTCTTGTAATCAACCTTTTGCGCAGAAAGGAAAATATTAATTCCAAGTACGCATAAAAAAGTAAAAATTGTTTTCATCTAAAAATTATTTAATTGTGCTCAAATTACAAATAATTTTTCACGGCACAATCATTGTAAGTTTTATCTAAAAAACAGACAAAATGAAAGCAATTTGGAACGGTGCCATTGGCTTTGGATTAGTCAATATTCCTGTGAAAATTTATTCTGCAACAGAAACAAGCAAGCTCGATTTGGATATGCTGGATAAATCTGATTTTTCTAATATTAAATTCAAAAGAGTTAACGAAAAAACAGGTAAAGAGGTGAAATGGGCAAACATTGTAAAAGGCTATCTCATAGATGACAAATATGTTGTTTTAGATGAAGATGATTACGCTGCAGCAAGTCCGGAAAAATCTAAAATTCTTTCTATTGAACATTTTGTGAAAGAAGCAGAAGTAGATTCAGTTTATTTTGAAACGCCCTATTTTCTTGAGCCACAAAAGAATGGCGAAAATGCATACAGACTTTTAATTAAAGCACTTCAACAGACAAAAATGGTCGGTATCGGAACATTCGTTCTTCGCGACAGTGAAGCGATCGGGATGATTCGTCCTTACAATGATGATGTTTTGGTTTTAAACCGACTGAGATTTGATCAGGAAATCAGAGATTACAAACAACTGAAAATTCCTGCTAAAAAAGCACCGAAACCAGCCGAACTGAAGATGGCAAAAAATCTGATTGAGCAGCTTTCAGAACCTTTTGACCCTAAATTTTATAAAAATACATATTCAGCAGAATTGCTTAAAATCATTAAGAAAAAAGCGAAAGGAAAATCTGTTAAACTGAAAAAATCTGAACCAGCCAAGCAAGGCAAAGTAATCGATTTGATGGCTCAATTGAAAGCCAGTTTGCAACCTCCGAAATCTAAAACCGCTTCCTGATTATGGCTCTGAAAAATTACAACGACAAAAGGAAGTTCAACGAAACTACCGAACCGAAAGGAAAAACAAAAAAGAGTGACGACAAACTTATTTTTGTGATTCAAAGACATGCAGCATCTCGTCTTCACTACGATTTCAGATTAGAAATGGAAGGTGTTCTAAAAAGCTGGGCCGTTCCGAAAGGTCCGTCATTAAATCCTGATGATAAACGTTTGGCGATGATGGTAGAAGATCATCCTTACGATTACAAAGATTTTGAAGGAAAGATTCCTGAAGGAAACTACGGTGCAGGACAAGTTGAGGTTTGGGATAGTGGAACGTACGAACCTTTAGATGAGACTTCTAAACTTTCCGATGAAAAAGAATTATTGAAAGAATTAAAGGCAGGTTCTTTAAAATTTATTCTACATGGAAAAAAACTGAAAGGTGAATTTGCTTTAGTAAAAATGAAAAATGCCGAAAACAACGCCTGGCTTCTCATTAAACATAAAGATAAATTTGCGACTGAAAAATATGATGCTGAAGAAAACACTGCTAAAAACTCTCAGGTCACAAAATTTTTAGAGGAAAAAAAAAGCCTAAAAAACAGCAAAAAGAAGTCATAACTTCTGAAACCAAACCAAAATTCCAGAGATTTAATTCTTTAGTTGACGAGAAAAAAATTGAGAATTTCATTAAACCAATGCTCGCAAAACTTCACGACAAAGCATTTGATGATGAAGACTGGATTTTTGAAATAAAATGGGATGGTTATCGTGCAATTGCCGATCTCAGCAAAAAACAGCCATTATTCTACTCCCGAAATGGGATTTCTTTCTTATCTAAATTTGACAAAATCGCTGTCGATTTAGAAAATCAGAAACATAGAATGATTCTTGACGGTGAGATTGTTGCCTACGATGAAAACGGAAAACCGAGCTTTCAATTCTTACAACAAATTGCTGACAATCCTGATTTAGCTCTTACCTATCAGGTTTTTGATTTGCTTTGGCTGAATGGTCATTCTACAGAAGAACTGCCCTTAATTCAGCGAAAAGAATTGCTTAAAGATGCTTTAGTTGAAACAGATCTCATAAAATATTGCGATCATATTCAAGAAACAGGAATTGATTTTTTCAAGCAGATGAAAAAAATGCAGCTTGAAGGAATGATTGCAAAAAAATCTGACAGTGTTTATAATGAAAATAGCAGAAGTTCAGATTGGCTTAAAATAAAATTTAACAACACTGAAGAAGCAATTATCTGCGGATTTACGGAGCCACGAGGTTCAAGAGAAGGTTTTGGGGCTTTAATTTTGGGGAAATACATTGATGGAAAACTAATTTATTCTGGTCATACAGGAACAGGTTTTAACAAAGAATTAATTCATGAAATTCATAAAAGGCTTTTGAAATTAGCTAATAAAAATTCACCGTTTGAAAATATTCCTAAAACAAACATGCCCGCAACATGGACAAAACCTGAATTGGTTTGTGAAATAAAATTCTCAGAAATAACGAAAGACGGTATTTTCAGACACCCTGTATTTGTGGCAATTCGGGAAGACAAAAATCCTGAAGATCTTAATCAAAAACCTAAAGAAATGAAAGCCAAAACATCAACTAAAAAAGCAGAAACTTCCGATAATGACAAGGAAATTACTGTGAATAAACAAAAAGTAAAACTAACGAATCAAGATAAAATTTACTTTCCAAAAGATGGAATTACCAAAGGTGAGGTGATAGATTATTATCAATCTGTTTCAAAGTATATTTTGCCTCATTTAAAGAATCGTCCGCTTTCTTTAAACCGTTTTCCGAATGGTATTGAGGAACTTGGATTTTATCAGAAAGATGCAGGCGACAGCATACCAGATTGGGTAAAAACGACGGAAGTTTATTCGGAATCTACAGACAAAAATATCGATTATGTTTACTGCAATGACAAAGCGACTTTGGCTTATCTGAATAATTTAGGTTGCATCGATATGAATCCGTGGAACTCTTCGCTTCCTGATTTGGAGCATCCTGATTATTTGGTTTTAGATCTCGATCCTTCCAAGAAAAATACTTTTGATGATGTGATTGAAACTGCTTTACAGGTAAATGAAGTTTTAAAATCTATTAAGATTAAAGGCTATTGCAAAACTTCAGGAAGTACAGGAATTCACATTTATATTCCGATGGGTGGACAATATGACTTCAATCAAGTAAAAGATTTTGCGCATATTTTGATGAAACAAGTCAATGAAAAATTACCAAAACTCACGACATTGGAAAGAAGTTTACAGAAACGTGACGATAAGAAAATCTATCTTGATTATCTTCAAAACAGAACCGGGCAGACTTTGGCAAGTATTTACAGCATTCGACCAAAGGAAGGAGCACCTGTTTCAATGCCTTTGGAATGGGAAGAATTGAAAAAAGGTTTGAAACCAACCGATTTTAATATTCATAATGCTTTGGAAAGAATTAAGGAAAAGGGAGATTTATTTAAACCTGTTTTAGGAAAGGGAATTGATATGATGAAGGCTCTGGAATTGTTGCAGGATGTTGAGTAAATCAATATTTTTACAAAAACTAAATGCTCATGGAAAGTTATTTACAGGTATTCATCAGTTTTGATGAAAAAATCACAAAAATGCAACTCGAGAAATACTATTTCTACACTTGGAAAAAGAAATTACCAACCTTACTAAAGAATTTTTTCTTTATTGTTTTATTTTTAAGTATCGTTGATAGTATTTTCAAAAGCGATAGAAGCAGAATTGATTTTTTAAAGTTTCTCGGGATCTTCCTGGTCATTTTCAGCGTTGTCTATCTATTTATTTTCCTTTTAAATAAAGCAAACCACATTTCTAAATTAAACAAACACATAGCTGAAATTAAGGGATTTAACCCTGTTTCAGAACTATACTTTGATGAAAATTCTTTTTACATCAAAAGTGAGCAGTATGATATCAGAAGTATTTGGAAATATGTTTCATACGAGGTTTCTGGAAAAACCGTTTATATTACTGTTCAAATGGGAACACCTTTCACGTATATTGTAAACGAGGAAGAGACTAATCAATATAAAAATATAATCGATTTTTTGAAGAAAAAATCTAATAAAAAAAAGTAATTACGGTAACTTCGCCACCAAAACCTCCGGCAAAACTTTTAAAATCAAATAAATAAGTTTCCATTTAAAATTCGGAACAATGGTGAAAGAATTTCCGGCATTGACGATATGTTTTGCAACGTATTCTGGTTCCATGATCAAAGATTCATTCAATTGTAAACCCTCATTAATTTTTGTTCGGATATAACCAATGACCAAAGCATTTACTTTAATATTTCGTGAAACCAATTCCTGTCTTAAACCTGCCAAATAAGTCGTAAAGGCAGCCTTTGTACTTCCATAAACGAAATTACTTTTTCTACCACGAACTCCTGAAAGCGATGACAATCCGATAATTCTTTTTAAGTTTTTATTGTTTTTATCGGTTGCGATGATGTTCAGAATAGAAACTGCTCCCATGTAATTTACAAACATCATTTGTTGAGCTCCATTAAAATCATTCAACGCTTTCTCATTATCAATTAAAAATCCCGCTGCATAAACAACGATATGAGGTTTTATAGGTAGTTCATCATAAAATTTCTGATGAGAATCAAAATCTACCGAATCAAAAGATAAAACTTTCACTTTTGAACCGAAATTATTTTCCTGCACAAATTCATCCAAAGACTTTGTATTTCTGGAAGCAGCTATTACTGAAAATCCTTTTTCAATATATTGTTTGATGGCTTGTTTGGCAACATCAGAATTTGCGCCTAGAATGAGAACGGTTTTTTTTGTGCTTTGATTCATTGGGCAAAGATATTTTATTTTAAATTTTAAACACAAATTTCACGAAAGTCTTTTAATATCTTAAAATTCAACCATTAAGTTTTTGTTAAGAGGTTTAAATTATTAAGGTAGATTCTTCCCACTGCGTTTCGTTCTGAATAACAATTGTTAATGTAAAAAAAGTTTCGGCGCGGTGAGCTTTGCTCACCGCGCCGAAA
>NZ_JAOVZV010000017.1 GCF_026460945.1 Chryseobacterium luquanense | reverse complement strand
CCCCCCCCCGCCGAAACACAATATTATTAAAAACTAAAAATTATTTCTTTTCAGTTTCTGTAACTTCTTTTTTGTCAGCTGTAGCTTTGTCACCAAATCTGGTCGCTGTAAATTCTCTTGATATAGCTGCTTTCTCAAATTTCAATTTTCCGGAAAGTGTTTCAATAACAATTCCATCCTCCTGAATCTGAGCAATTCTTCCGTGAAGACCAGAAGTAAGTACTACTCTGCTTCCCACTTTCAGTTCTTCCTGAAATTTTTTCTCCTGCTTCTGTTTTTTCATCTGTGGTCTGATCATCAGGAAATAAAACCCGACAACCATTACTCCCATCATCATCAACATGGTGGTAGAGTTTCCTTGAGGTGCAGCTTGTAAAAATAATGTCAACATAAATATTTAATTATGGTTGAACATTAGCATTAAATGTCAATTTTACAGGAGCATTTTCTACGTTAGCAAAAACGTCTGCATATTTATTTACAGCACCGTCAAAGTTTGCAGAATCAAAGCTCAAAGTAATTTTTCCTTTTTTTCCCGGCATAATTGGTTCTTTTGTAAATTCAGGAGCTGTACATCCACATCCAGGTTTTACTTCAGAAATAATTAATGGGTTTGTACCTGTATTGGTCACTTCGTAAACGTGGTTTACTTTAGATCCTTTTTTGATATTTCCAAAATCGAAATTGCTTTCAGATAATGCAATTGTAGTTGTAGGCTGATTAGATTTTACAGGAGCCGCAACTTCACCACCCACTGCAGCAGGAGTTACAGGTGCAACTGTAGAATCAGTTGAAGGAGCATTTGTAGAATCTACACCAGCAACTGCAGAATTTTCTGCTGTTTTGTTTTCTTCTTTTTTACAAGAAACTAATCCGAAGCCAATAATAGACAAAGCGATAATTGATAACGTCTTTTTCATATTAAATTATATTTATATTCTATTTAAATCTTTACAATATTTATCTAAGATTCCGTTGATGAATATATTTGATCTGTCAGTAGCAAATACTTTTGCAATCTCGATATATTCGTTAATAATAACTCTTGAAGGTGTAAAAGGAAAATTATCAAGCTCAGAAATGGCAGTCGTTAAAATCACTTTATCCATCAATCCTACTCTTTCCAAATCCCAGTTTTCTAAACGCTCAGAAAGTTTTTTCTCATTTCCTTCCCAATTATTTAAAGTATGTCTCAGCAATTTACTTGCGAAAGTTTTGTCTTCTTCATCTTTAATCATTTTAATTAAAGTTCTGCTTTCTTCATCTTCTTTCAAGAAACCGATTGTCTTCTGAACCATTGAATTAGCAATATGAATATCATCTGACCACGTAAGCTCTCTATCACTTATATAATCATGAAAATCATCATTTTCAGCAATATATCTTAAAAACAATTTACCAATAAATTTTTGATCTTCCTCGAAAGAATAACCTTCTTCTTTCATAAAATCCTGATAACGCTTTCCGGCAGTCATTCGTTGGAAAGTTTTCACCAACATATCATCATGCAAATCCCATTTCAAATCTTTATGCTGACCAGAAAAGAACAGTCTTTCAGGGTTTTCCTCAAGCTTTTTTAAAACCTGATTATTGATAAATTTTTGGTTGGGGTTGACCTCTGAATCAGTTTTAAGGTATTTGTTCTTACCAATTTCCATTTGATTTTCTGCAAGATCTTTCAGACCTACCAAAAAATTCAACTGAAAAATATAGAGATTATAGATTTTCTCTATTCCCGAAAACATGTTCTTTTCTAAAACATCAAATTTTATCGGATTTTGGTAGTACGAATACACACTTTCTACTACTTTTTCACGGATTTGTCTTCTTCCTAACATTCAAAGAGCTTTTTATGGGTGCAAAGATATGAAATTTAAAATTCATGAAATTCTCAGTCTGCTTCAATTTTTGTAATTTTGTGAAAGTTTATGAAAGCACTGAAAACTCTGAACCCTTACTTTTGGAAGCACAAAATATTATTGTTTTGGGGGTTACTATTCATCATCGCCAGTAATTTTTTCAATATATATAAAGTACAGTTTGTCGGAAAATCTGTTGATGAATTGACAAAACATGGAAATCTTGGCTTCAATAAGCAGGTTTTGATCTACGTTGCCATTATTGTCGGCTGTTCACTTCTTACAGGATTTTTCACTTTTATGATGCGACAGACCATTATTGTTGCTTCAAGAAGAATTGAATACGAACTGAAAAATAAAATTTACAGACATTATCAGGAATTATCCTTAACTGATTATAAACAAACGACCATCGGAGATTTAATGAACCGATTAAGCGAAGATATTGTTGCGGTAAGAATGTATTTGGGACCGGGAGTAATGTATGTTGTCAATTTGGTGGTCCTATTGTTGATTACGAGTGTATATATGCTAAAAACTGACGTATCTATGACAGTTTGGACGTTGCTACCTCTTCCTATTCTATCTTTTATTATATTTAAAGTAAGTTCAATTATAAATAAAAAATCAAAAGTGATGCAGAAAAGTCAGTCTGCGATTTCCACTTTTGTACAGGACAGTTTTTCTGGAATCCGAGTGGTAAAATATTTTGCAAAAGAAAAATACATTCAAAAAAATTACGGAATCAAGGTTAGTGATTATCAGGATAAAGCTTTAGATTTAGCAAAAACTGAAGCCTATTTCTTTACGATTATTTTATTCGTAATCGGTTTATTGAATGTTGCCGTCATTTTAATTGGTGGCCAAAAATACATTGCAGGAGAATTGACGGTAGGTAAAATTGCTGATTTCTTCATGTATATCAACATTTTGATTTGGCCGTTTTCAATGGTGGGTTGGGTAACTTCAATTAACCAAAGAGCGGAAGCTTCAATGCAGAGAATTAATGAGTTTATGGAAAAACAATCAGAGATTTATAATAAAAACTTTGAAAACTATCCTATTAAAGGAGATATTGAGTTCAGAAATGTTTCTTACATTTATCCAAATACAGGAATTAAAGCTTTAGATAATTTAAGTTTTAAAATAGAAGCCGGAAAATCTTTAGCCATTATGGGAAAAACCGGAAGCGGAAAATCTACTATTGCTTTACTTCTATGCAGATTGATTGATCCTACTGAAGGCGAAATTTTAATTGACGGTAAAAATTTAAAGGAACATAACTTAGAAAATTATAGAAATTTCATCGGATATATTCCTCAGGAAAGTTATCTTTTTTCAGATACTATCGAGCATAATATTGGTTTCTCTATTGACAATCCTACTCACGAAAAAGTTGTTGAATATTCTAAAATTGCAGATGTTCACAAAAACATTATTGAGTTTAAAGATCAGTACAAAACGCTTGTCGGTGAACGTGGAGTAATGCTTTCGGGAGGTCAGAAACAAAGAATTTGTATTGCTAGAGCCCTAATTAAGAACCCAAACATCATTATTTTTGACGATTCACTTTCCGCTTTAGATACAGAAACCGAACAAAATATCCTTGAAAATATTGACACAAAAATAGATAATGCAACATCTATAATTATCACGCACAGAGAGTCTAGCGCTCAAAGAGCCGATAAAATCCTTAATCTTAGCGAAATTACCAATTCTGCAACTGGTTAGCCAAAACATTTTGAATTGTTAAATAAATCATAAAAAAAACTTTGTGATTAAAAGAAATATTTTATATTTGTTCTTAACAAGATTAAAAAATATCTAATAATGAGTGAATACAAGGAACGCCATGAAAATGAAATTTTCACTAAGGTGTTAAAAGCGGGGAGAAGAACTTATTTCTTTGATGTGCGCGAGACGAAAGCAGGAGATTATTATCTTACGATTACCGAAAGCAAAAAGAATTTCGGAGAGAATGGAGAAGCGACATTCGAGAAGCATAAAATTTATCTTTACAAAGAAGATTTTAAAAGTTTTCAGGAGATGTTTAATGAGTCCACAGATTTCATCATTAATGAAAAGGGTGAGGATGTTATTTCAGAAAAGCATGATAAAGACTTTAAAAGCAGAACTTACACCATTGATTCTGACGACGAAGTTTAGCTAAAAGAATTTCTAAAAACACAAGCATCTTGAGAAAAGGATGCTTTTTTTATGTCTGAATTTAAATAAATCTCAATAATTTTCATCAATATTATTGCATAAAAAAACACATTTTCAATGAAGAAAATGTGTTCAAATGTGGGTGAATGAGGGGTCTCGAACCCCCGACCTCCGGAACCACAATCCGGCGCTCTAACCAACTGAGCTACAATCACCGTTTTTGGTGGTGCAAATATAAGAAAGAATTTTTAATTACAAAATAATTCCGTCAAAATTTTTCAAAGCAAGCAACTTTTCTGTGGTAAACCCTTCTGCATAGGTAACCCCAGATAATCTTCCAAGATCTTGAGCACGGTACGTCAAGCTTTCATAAAAGTCTTTTGATGTAATTGGAGTTTCTGGTTCTGTTGATTTTGGATCGTAAAACTGAGTTTTAAATGCCATACAAGCTTCCAATTTTTTCTCTAGATGTTCTGAAATATCAATTACAAATTCCGGCTCAACATTTTTCCATTGAATATAATGGAAAATTTGTTTTGGTCTCCAAACTTCTTGAACTTCCCCGTCAAGTGTTGTTTCAATTTTTCTTAAACCAGATAAAAAGCACGCATCCGACACTAATTTCGCAGCTTTTGCATGATCTGGATGTCTATCATCAATTGCATTAGCTAAGACGATTTCCGGACGGTATTTGCGGATCATTTTTACAATCTCCATTTGATATTCTTCAGAATTGACCAAAAAACCATCTTTCAACCCCAAATTTTCTCTTGCAGCAACTCCTAATATTTTTGCCGACTCAGCTGCTTCTTCTTTTCTTGTAAGGTCAGTTCCCCGAGTTCCTAACTCGCCTTTCGTTAAATCAACAATAACGCAGGTTTTTCCTTCTGAAATTAATTTTGCTATTGTTCCACCACATCCCAGTTCCACATCATCAGGATGAGCTCCAAAAGCAAGTATATCTGTTTTCATTTATTTAAATTTTGTAAACACTCATGTTAAATTGAGAGTCTATATCGATTTTCCAAAGGTAAGATTTAAACAAAAACTTCCCAAACATTACGAATGGGAAGTTTTTATATGTATAATTTAAATTTTAAATTACTTATTGATTTCTGAATTTAATTTTACAGCATCTTGATATGTAGGATCTAACTGCAAAGATTTTGCAACATAGTCTTTAGCTTTAGCCAAATCTTTATCTTTTTCAAGATAAGCTACCGCAAAATATGCATATGCAAGAGTTTGTTTATTAGCTTCAACATCTGCTGGTTTTACAGTAGAAATAAATTTCTCGTAAGAAATTTTTGCCGCATCATTATTACCTCCCTGTTGGTATGCATACCCCTGACTGTAGTAAGCTGGAGCCCAATCTGGAAGCAAACCACTCATCTTTTGCCAAGTTAACACAGCTCCATTCCAGTTTTTAGCATCCTGATAAGCATTTGCTAATTTGTACAATGCATCAGAATCTTGAGGGTTCGCTGCAACTTGTTTTTTCAAAGCTTCAATTGCCGGATTAGTTGGTCCTGCATCTACTGAAGCCTGAGAAGCTCCTCCTCCATTGATTTTAGCCAATTCCATATCCCATTTCAAAGTTTCATCTTTAGCTCCTTTTGCAATGGCAATTTTCTGTTGAGATTCTGCTTGCAAAGCTGATTTTTTAGTTGCGTCAGTTTCAGTTTTAGCTAAACCTGCAGCAATTAGTCCCATCAAGCCTTGATCAGCAGGTTGAACTCTTGATTTTTCTGCCTGAGATACAAAAGTATCAATATTTTGTTTAGCTTCTGCATATTTTCCATCTGCATAATCTACGTAAGCTCTCAATTTAAATTTGATAGGATCATTGATTTTATCAAAAATCTTATCTAAAATAGCTTTAGAATTTGCATAATCTTCATTGGTAAAATACAATTTTGCAATCTCTAACTGTGTGTAAGGATCTTCATCAGCATATTTTGTATAGTTGATCAAATCCTGAGTTGCTTTAGCATTTTCTTGATACTTGATATTATAAGCAGCTATTGCTTTATAAGCCGGTGCATAAGTTGCATCTGTTGCAACCGCCTTATCTAAACTCGTTTTAGCTTGTTGCCATTGTTGGGCCGCCATCCAAAGTGTACCAATTCTTGTATGAACTGAAGCTTTATTTTTAGCTAAAGGCAAAGCTTTGTCGTAAGCTGACATCGCATCTCCAGGGACTCTCTTTAATCTGTAAGCGTCTCCTAAAGTATAATAGTAATATGCCGGAACTTCTTTCTTAGAAGCTCTTTCAATAGCTTTATTCAAAAACTGAATTGCCAAATCTGGAGAGTTATTTTTCTCAAATAAAGTTAATGCTTCTGCAGCTCTATATTGAACTTCTGCATCTTTTTCTTTAGAATCAGCAATTTTTTGAATTTCAGCAATAGCAGACTTATCTCCTTTTCCTAATTTAACAGTTGCTAAACCGATTTGGTTTAAATAGCTTTTCTTATCAGCTGCTAAACCTTTATTGAAGTTTTCTGTAGCCGAAGCAAAATCTGGTTCTGCTTGTCTTAAGAAAGTATTTCCTAAGTAAAAATAGTTTTCTGCTGTAGGTTCTTTTGCTATCATTGCAGAGAAATTGGTTTTTGCAGCAGCGAATTTATCGCTATCAATACTGTTTATACCGTCTTGCAATGTTTGTGCAAAAGCAAAATTGGTAAAAAATACCACTGATGCTCCTAAAGCAATCTTCTTTACATTCATAATCATTATATCTTTCATTATTATTTTAAACTTTTCTATTTTAAAAAACCGAATTACAATTACACAATTTTCAGACCAAAATAATATATTTAAATTGTATAAAAGCTAATATTAAGATTTTTTAACGCATTTGAACTTCACGTTTATAGATATTATAAGGTTGTAATCCTTCTTTTTCAACAATCATCTGACCTAACTGCGTACAAGAATATCTGATAAAACCATTGGCAATGTTAAAATTACCTTCATTTGTTAAGAAATAAAGAACTCTTGTAAAAGGATATTTCATTTCACTAAGACCATTAAAATCCGGAGAATATGATTTACCATTATTAACAACAGGAAGAATTTTAATCATGTCTCTCAATTTCTGAGCTTCTTTATCATAAGGTCTGCTAATTGTGTTTAAACCAATTACACCAATTTTATTTGGATATTTATTTAATTCTTCAATAACATTGATACTACCGGGAATAATAGAAAACTTAAGATCTTTCGGCTGCTTTTTAAGCTTTTGAGCAACGAAATTTAAATTACTTGAGTTTGTTCCGTCAAAAACAAAATTCTTTTCATCTGACTGTAACCCTGCAGTTATTTCCTCCATCGTAATGCTTGATTTCTCAGAATCTTTAGGAACAAAGAAAACAACAGCATCTGCTGCAAACTTGGCAGGAATGATTTTTAAATCTACTTTATCTTCGTAAGCCTTAATTTCTTCAGGAGATAATTCTTTAGACATTACAGAAATCCTAACTTTATCATTCAATAAATCAAGAAAACCTAAATCTTCTTTGTTGGTAACCACTTTGATTTTAGTCTCGGGATAGCTAATCATATATCCTTCTACCAAAGCTTCAGTTACACTCTTAAAAGATTCATCAGTTGAAATTGTCATTTCTCCTTTATTGTAGGAAACTTTTGATTCAGTTTTTTTTGAACAACCCACAATAAATAAAACAGATAAAATAAACAATGATTTAATACTATTCTTCATCTTCTTCGGTGCTTCTAAATTTAGAAATTGCTCTCCAGATTCTGAAAATTCCGTATAGAATTAATACAGCTCCTAATGAATAAGCATAAATAGGTTCGAGGAATTTATAAATCATCATTACGATTCCTAAGACAACGTAACAGATTCCTGCGACTAAGGATAACCAATTGAACATCATACAACAAAAATATTAAAAAAAATAAAAAGAGAAGCATAAGCTTCTCTTTTTTAATTATTATTTAAAATAAATATTACCCTTCAAAATTCATTGAAACCGGGAATCTAAAACGTAAACGTACAGATTGTCCATTGATTTTTCCAGGAGTCCATTTATTTTTAATAGACTTGATTGTTCTAACAGCTTCAGCATTAAAGTCTGAGTTTTTACCGTTAGCTTTTATGTCTGTAATTGATCCGTCTCTTTCAACAACGAAAGTAATTTCAGATTTCACAGCACCTTCATCACCGTTCATCGCAGATCCATCAAAACTATTTTGGAATTTATTTCTAAAAGCATTAATACCTCCAGGGAATTCCGCATTTTGTTCTACTTCATTATAAATCTGTGTATCACTCACTTGAGGTTTTACTTCAGCAGTTGAAGCTTTTGTTCCTGTAGATGGTGGTGGTGGTGGTGGTGTATAAGCTGGAGCTACAACACCTTTTTGATTTTCCAAACCTGTAGTAGTTTTCAATTGCTCAGAAATTGGAGGTGGCGGAGTCTCTACTTTTGGAGCTTTCACCGGTTCCGGAACTACATTTTGGATAATTTCAATTTTTTCCTCTTCCACTGGTGGCGGAGGTGGTGGTGGTTCTTCTTCTTTTGGCTGCTCAATAATTGGATCCTCTTCAATGATTTCCATCAATTCAGAGTTTACAACTTTTGGTGGCTCTGCATTCATATTCTTAATCGTCATATAAATGAAAGGAGACAAAGCAGTCACCAAGAATAATCCTGTACCTATAATAAAAGACTTTGTCAGCAATCTAGGATACTGATGTCTTATGTCATAAGCACCATATTCTTTATTTCTATTTTCAAATACAATCTCGTCTAAAGTAAGATTTTGACTGTAAATATTTTCATCTGCCATTGTATTGCAAATTTAAATGTTAAATTACTCTGCAGTAACTAATTAGTTACCTACTTTCTTGTCGTAGATAGCTTTTTCATAAGGCTTAAGGTCGGTTACACCGTACCTCTCACTTTTTGTAATTGCCATCTCGTCAAGAATATCTACAAAGTTCTTATATACTGCATCGTCAGTAGGCTTAATAATCACTGTAAACAGATCTTTCTTTTTAGCCCTTGCTTTTGCTTGCTTAATTACTTCTCTAATACCCTCTCTATCTGAAGAAGTTTCATTCATCGTCTGATCATTAAGACCCGCAGGATCTTGCTGATGCCAAAAAATCTTATTATCCTTTCCTAATAATAGGGTAATTGAATTAGATAAATCAATTTCTGTTGGTGGTGGTTGTGGCTTTGTAGGATCCGGTTTTGCCGGAAGACCCAAATCCATCACATTCGGTTTACTAAACGTTGATGTAAACATAAAGAACATCAATAGTAAGAAATTAAGGTCAACCATTGGTGTCATATCGACAGCCGGGTTGTTTTTCTTGGATCTAACTTTGCCTCCTTTGGCGCTGTTGTCCTGTACTTGTACTTGTGCCATTTCTTCTTATTAATTATTCGTTAGGTTTACCTTCTTGTGACGTAATCAACCAAAATTTAAGAAAATTAATATCTCTTAAACCCTCAAATAAACTTTTCACTTTAGGATATTCTGTTGTAACATCACCCTTGATTGCTAATTTGTAATCAGGCTTAACGCTTAAACTTTGTTCTACCCAGTCTATTAATTGCTTATTGGTACTATCCATCGGAATCCCAGTAGGACTCTTATAACTTTTTTGCTCATCTTCTGGCAAATCCAAATAGCTTTTCAATTGGCTCATAGGAACACCAATAGATTGTACTTTTTGGAAAGATGCTTTTTGATTATTGTCAAAAGTAACATTGTACTTTTTACCCATTTTTTCTAAAAGCTCTAATCTCTCTGTTGCATTTTCTACTGGCTGGAAATAAAATTTTCCGTCCGGAGTAGCATTAATAGTCATTAAACTTGCATCAGGAAGTAACTTCTCTGAGATTGAAGATGGCGGTTTGATTTGCTCCACGTCAGGTTTTTTAAACTGAGTGGTCATAATAAAGAACGTAAGTAGTAGGAACGTAACGTCGCACATTGCGGTCATATCCGTAACTACACCATGTCTTTTTGGTTTTATTCTCGCCATTATTAATTATCTAATTATTAAAACTTCTTTTTTTGTGTAAAAACACAGGCTCACTATTTCTTAGTGAAATTCTGCAAAAGACTGCTGAATACTCATAGCGATCTCATCGATCTTATAAGTCAATCCGTCAATTTTAGAAGTAAAGAAGTTGTAAAGGATAATTGCTACTGCAGAAGTACCAATACCTAATGCCGTGTTGATCAAGGCTTCAGAAATACCGATTGATAATGCAGCCGCATCCGGAGTACCACCTCCAGCTCCTAAAGCGAAGAATGCTCTAATCATACCGATTACCGTTCCCAATAGTGCTACTAATGTTGCAACAGTACCTAAAGTAGAAAGGATCATCATGTTTTTCTCTAACATTGGCATCTCAAGAGTTGTAGCCTCTTCGATAGCTTTGTTTAGAGCAACCATTTTCTGCTCTTTATTAAGAGTAGTATCGTGAGCTAAAGCTTTGTAAGTTGTAAGACCTTCTTTTACAACATTCCCTACAGAACCTTGTTGTCTGTCACACTCTTCTAAAGCTTCGTCAACTTTATTGCTATTTAATAAACTTCTTACTTTTACTACGAAGTTATCTACGTTACCTGCACCTGAAGCTTTGCTCAAAACAAAATATCTTTCAAATGAGAAAACGATTACAGTAATCATGAATGTTACCAATAACGGTACAATAATACCTCCCATGTAGATCATTCCCAAAAATCCTTCAGGATGCATCTCTTTACCTTCTACATCAGAAAATGCTACTGACGCACCTGCCAATCTTGGATCAGCCTTAAAGTTACCCGGGCTACCCAATACGAATAACCAAATACAAATTCCTATAACCAATAGAATAGGAATAATTACAGCTGGATTAAGACCTCCTGCTTTTCTAGCAACTACTTGCTCATCACTTTTTGAAACATTCATTTCCATATTTAACTAAATTATATTGTTTTAAAATTTTAAAGTTGTAAAATAAAGGCAAAATTAATTAAAATGCAATAGTATCAAATAACATTTTGCCTTTTTTTGATAACGATAATTTGATAAGATTCCGATATCGTAATTATTTTTAAATATTTTATTAATTTTTATCATTTTGAGAAAATACATTAGAAAATCAAAAATTTAAACTCCCTAAAATTTTGATTTTACCAATGTTAAATTTCTTTTAAATAACAATATTAACGATTTTTTTTGGCACAACAATGATTTTTTTAGGTGTTTTTCCCTCCAAGAGAGCTCCCATTTTTTCATTTTGAAGCACTAAATCTTCAACCTCTTTAGCAGATAATGTTGCAGCTAAAGGAATTTTAAATTTCATCTTCCCGTTAATGCTTACAGGATATTCAATTTCGTCTTCAATTAAATATTCTTCATTCAAAATTGGAAACTTTTCAAACTCAATTGAAGAATTATTTCCCAGCAAATTCCATACCTCTTCACAAATATGTGGTGCATAAGGGGAAATTATAACGGCTAATGGTTCTAAAATATTGCGTTTGTTACACTTTAATTTCTGCAATTCGTTTACAGCGATCATAAATGAAGATACAGAAGTATTGAAAGAGAAATTTTCAATATCATAAACCACCTTCTTTATTAAGGTATGTAAAACTTTGTATTCTTCTTTTGTAGGCTGTTCGTCTGAAACTTCAAATTGATCTTCTTTAAAAAATAGATTCCAGAATTTTTTCAGGAAACCATAAACCCCACTTAGACCTTGCGTGTTCCAAGGCTTGGATTGTTCTAACGGACCTAAAAACATTTCATACAATCTTAAACCGTCTGCCCCGTATTCTTCACAGATGTCATCAGGATTTACAACATTGTATTTTGACTTAGACATTTTTTCTACTTCACGACCTGTGATGTATTTTCCATCTTCTAAAATAAATTCTGCATCTGCATAATCTGGCCTCCAAGATTTAAAAGCTTCTGTATCTAATTCGTCAGAAATTCCTTTTAATAAAGATACATCAACGTGGATAGCCTGCGTTTGATAATCTTTTGCCAAATTTTTAGAAACATATTGATTCGTTCCTTCAACTCTGTAAACAAAAGCACTCATTCCCAAAATCATTCCTTGATTAATCAACTTTTGGAAAGGCTCATCATTATTAATATACCCTCTGTCTTTTAAAAACATATTCCAAAAACGGGAATACAATAAGTGACCGGTTGCATGCTCGCTACCTCCGATGTATAAATCTACCTGTCCCCAATAATCTGAAAGTTCTTTGTTCGTAAAAACTTCTTCATTTTTAGGATCCATATATCTAAGGAAATACCAAGAACTTCCTGCCCAACCTGGCATTGTAGACAATTCTAATGGGAAAACAGTTTTTTCGTCAATTAAATCTGTAGCAACCACTTTTTGGTTTGCTTCATCCCAAGCAAAAGTTTTTGAATTTCCTAATGGCGGATCTCCGTCTTCTGTCGGTAAATATTTTTCAACTTCAGGAAGCTCTAAAGGCAAAGCGGAAGTCGGCAATGTGTAAGGCATTCCATCCTTATAATAGATTGGAACTGGTTCTCCCCAATATCTTTGTCTTGAGAAAATCGCATCACGCTGTCTGTAGTTCGTTGTTCCGTGACCAATTCCTTTATTTTCTATTTCAGCAATTATTTTTGATTTTGCATCATTATAATTAAGACCGTTTAAGAAATCAGAATTTACACAAACAGAATCTTTAGAATCAAAAGATTTTTCCTGAATATCTTCTTCAGTCTCTACAACTTTTTTAATTTCAAGATTAAATTTCTTCGCAAATCTATGATCACGCTCGTCATGTGCAGGAACAGCCATTACAGCTCCCGTTCCGTACCCCATCAATACATAATCTGAAATATAGATTGGCATTTTTTCTCCGCTGAATGGATTGACTGCATAACTTCCCGTGAAAGCACCTGAAACGTTTTTCACATCAGACATTCTGTCTCTTTCAGTTTTTTTAGAAGTATCTTCAATATAAGTATCTACCTCAGTTTTTTGTTCGGCTGTAGTAATTGTTTCCACTAAAGGATTTTCAGGAGCCAAAACCATAAATGTTGCTCCAAAAATCGTATCAGGTCTTGTGGTGAAAACCTCAACGATTTCGTCATGACCTTCAACATTGAATCTCACCTGCGCTCCCTGAGATTTTCCGATCCAGTATTCCTGTGAATCTTTCAAAGGTTGTGGCCAGTCTAAAGTTTTAAGACCTTGTAATAATCTTTCAGAATATGCAGAAATTCTCATGCTCCATTGCATCATTTTCTTTTGGAAAACAGGGAAACCTCCTCTTTCAGATTTTCCGTCTTTTACTTCATCGTTTGCCAAAACAGTTCCTAAAGCGGGACACCAGTTTACAGTCGTTTCCGCTCTGTACGCTAAACGGTAATTTAATAAAATATCTTCTTTATCAATTTCAGAAGCATTTTTCCATTCTTCTGAAGTGAAATTTAATTCGTCGTTTTGATTGGCATTTAAACCTTCTGTTCCTTTTTCTTCGAAATGCTGAATTAAAGTTTCGATAGATTCTGCCTTGTCTGTATCTTTATTATACCAAGAGTGGAACAACTCAATGAAAATCCATTGGGTCCATTTATAATAGGAAGCGTCAGAAGTTCTTACTTCTCTGCTCCAGTCGAATGAAAAACCAATTTTTCTCAATTGCTCTTCATATCTATTAATATTTTGCTCAGTTGTAATCGCAGGATGTTGCCCTGTCTGAATTGCGTACTGTTCAGCAGGAAGCCCGAAACTATCGTAACCAACCGGGTGGAGAACGTTGAAACCTTGATGCCTCTTGTATCTCGCATAAATATCTGACGCAATATATCCAAGAGGGTGACCTACGTGAAGTCCTGCTCCAGACGGATATGGAAACATGTCGAGAACATAAAATTTTGGTTTATCTGCTTTATCGGAAGTTTTGTAAGTTTGATTGTCTTCCCAATATTTCTGCCACTTTTTTTCTATCTGCTGATGATCGTAAAACACTTTATTTATAGATATTAGATGTTAGATATTAGATATTAGATTTTTAAATCCTAATCCTAATTTTCACAAAAATAATGAATTTAAAAGAAATGGAAATTGATTTTGAATTAAATCTAATCTATTATTTAAACAAAAAAATCTCACCTTACGATGAGATTGTATATTTTGGAAAATAACTTTTGTTATTGAGCAATTCTTTTGAAAGTATACGTTGTAGACTTATAAACTGTAGGATCTGTAGTATCTTCAATTTTAAGATTTAAAGTTTGAGCATCCAACAAAGTCACTTTTCCTTTATCTGAAACAACAGTCCCTTGGTATTTGATCTCAAAATTCTTTTCTGAAGCATTATAGATATAAGAAAAATTACGCTGAGAAATTGTAGAACAAGTTGGAGTTGTGCCCGCCAAATCTTTATTAGTTCTTTGCCCAGACATATTTTCATTAAACACCCATCTTGATTCTTTTTGACAGTCTGTATAAACAATTTCATCAGAAACACCTGCTCCACTAGCTGGAACCGACGTTCTTACTTCTTTGGTTGGTGACCATGTTCCAACAAGAGGAAACACCTGCTCTGGCGTATCGTCGTCATTACATCCTGTAAAAGCTAATAATGATAATCCTGCAATTAATGCTAATTTCTTCATAGATCAAATTTTTCAAGGCTTAAAATTATGACTTTTTTTAAAATTTCAATCATTTTTTTTGAATTTTGAACTATAATTTACATTTTCTTAAAAATTCCCCGACATGACTCTATTATCAAACTCTTATATTTGTAAAAAAACACATGCCTGAAGTTTCTATCATTACGCCCTGTTACAATTCTTCTCCTTTTTTGGAAGAAACAATAAGCTCGGTAATGAATCAAACTTTTACCGATTGGGAATGGCTCATTACAGACGATCAATCGACCGACAATTCTGTTAAGATCATTCAAAAATATCAAGATTCAAGAATAAAACTGACTATTGCAGAAAAAAATGGTGGTGCAGGTCATGCAAGAAACCTTTCTTTACAGCAAGCTACAGGAAGATTTATCACTTTTTTGGATGCCGATGATTTTTGGGAACCCAATTTTATCGAAGAAATGGTTAATTTCATGAAGAAAGAAAATGCAGAAATTGCTTATTCTAACTATGCGAGATGTAATGAAAATTTAGTTCCACAAATTGAAGATTTTAAAGCTGACAAAGAAGTTACTTTTAATAATTTATTGAAAACCTGCAGGCTTTCTCTTCTGTCATCAATGTACGATTCTAAAAGAGTCGGTAAAGAATTTTTCCCCGAAGGAAGTAAGAGAGAAGATCACGTCATGTGGCTGAATTTGTTAAAGAAAATTCCTATCGGAAAACCGCTTCCAAAAACAATGGCAAAATATAGAATGCGCGAAAACAGCATTTCAAGAAAGAAACAAAATATTGTAAAAGATCAGTATCTGGTCTACAAAGATTTTATGGGATTTTCGACTTTAAAATCTTTGTATTATACAACAAACTGGGCATTGAACGGATTTATGAAGTATTCGAAAATATTTAATTAATGGAGTATTCTAAAGAATTTAAAGCAGCATTAAGTCAACTTTCAACGATTGAAAAAGACCGATTGATTTTCAGATTGCTGAGAAAAGATGAAATTTTATCTAAAAAATTATATTTTGAATTAATCGATGAAGAAACCGTTGATCAAAAGCGTGATGCTATGGAAGATTTGATTAAAGAAAAAGTAGAATATGCTTCAAAATACATCAGCAATCAAAAATATTTTATTGTACTTATCCGTAAAATAAGCGCTCAAATCACTGAGCACGTAAAAGTAACTAGCGATAAATTTGGTGACATCAGTTTGAATCTTTTATTAATCAATGAAATTCTTGAAAGTAACGAGAAACTTAGCAGACAAAGATTCAATGATGTTTACAAACTTTATCTTTACATTATCAATAAAGTAGTAAAAGCCTTAACTTTAACTAAAAAACTAGACGAAGATTACTGGATGGAAATTGATGAATATCTTTCAGTTAGTCATGAAAGAGTTACAGGCAATATTTATCTTGAAAAGCTTTTCATCAATAATGGAATCGATTTTAATTGGTTTAATACAGATAGAATCCCAGATCATTTTGATTTAATTATAAAAGATATTAAGAATCAAGGATTTCTAAAGTGATAAAATCTTTTCAATAATTAGTTTTGAAGAATCGGGTTGTTGAGCAACAAATTTCTCTGCATTCCCAGACATTTCTGCTAATTGCTTTTCATCTTTAATTAAATTTAAAACAAATTTAGCTGCCGAATTTTCTTCTTCAAAAGACCTTCCTCCTTTAGCCGAAATCAAACCATCTGCTTCAGGATTTTTCTTGTACTGATTTCCAAAAAATACAGGAACACCAAAAGTTGCCGCTTCTAAAATATTATGAAGTCCCGCATCATGGAAACCTCCTCCAACTATTGCAATATCTGCGTAAAAATAAAGTTTGGAAAGAAGTCCGATACTATCAATAATCAGAATTTGAGAGTTTGAGAGTTCAGGAACTTGAGAGTTTTTCAATTCGCTGTACAATAAAGCTTCAGGAAAAATTTCTTTTAAATTCCCTACTCTTTTTAAATCGTGTGGAGCGATTATTATTTTTAAATCATTATTCTTTTCTGAAATAATTTTGGCTATTTTTTCTTCAGATTGCCATGAACTTCCAAAGACAATTGTTTTTTTACTTCCAATAAATTCTTCAACGAAATCAACATGATTATTTCGAAGCTTCAAGTGTTTCACCCTATCAAAACGAGTATCTCCGGTTACCGAAGAATTTAGTAGACCAATACTTTTAGCCAAAACATAAGAATGCTGAGTCTGATGAAAAAACCAAGTAATATTTTGTTTTAATTGTCTCACAAACCACTTCCCATAACTTGTAAAGAAAGACTGGCTTTCATAAAATAAAGCAGAAATGACAAAAGTTTTTACATTCCTATCTTTAAGTTCAGCCAAAAGATTATACCAATAATCATATTTTACTGTAAAAAATAACTCGCAGTCAAACTGAGAAACAAATTCTTTAACTGTTTTTTTTTTATCGAAAGGAAGATAACAAACTGCATCTGCAATATGTTCTTTCTTGACAACATTTTCATAACCCGAAGGTGAAAAAAAAGTAATCAGAATTTTATGATTTGGAAAATTTTCTTTTAACTTTTCTAAAACAGGAAGTCCTTGTTCGTATTCTCCAAGACTTGCAGCGTGCATCCACAAAACCTTATCAGATTTTGAAAACCCCGATTTTACAATATTTAAAGATTGTCTTCTTCCTTCAACGCCTTTTTTAGTTTTATCATTAAACAACGACAAAACTTTCATTCCGAAAATGAGAAGATGTACAAATATGGAGTATAAAAAAGTCATTAACTTTTCGTTAAACCTCTGAAGAATTGAATTCCTCCAAAAATCACGGCTCCGTAAGCAATGAAACCTCCTTTTCCACTTGCCACAGAAACTAATGTAACAGCAAGACCACCAACAAACCAAATTCCGCCATAAAGAACGTCTTTATTTGCTTGTTTTTTTTCCAGAGCCTGTCTTTGAAACATTTGGTCACGTCTCAATTTTTCAAGCTTGTGACTTTCTTCATTTGAAATTTCAGAATAGGTAGGTAAAGAATTAAAATATTCCTGATAATTTGCAACATTTTTACTTTCAAACAATTCAGTTTCAAGTTGCGAAATAGGTTTTCCTTGAGCTTCAGAAAATGTTGTAATCAGTTTTTCGATTTCTTCATTAATTTGAATTCCTCTTCTTTTAATTTCAGAATAAGCAAGAATTACGGTTTCTTCAGTATAATATTGCCAACTTACCAAAATCTCAGAAAGCTGGAAACCTTTCGAACTTGAAATTTGAGCTAATGTCTTAGTGGTTTTCATGTTTAGTTAAAAAAATATTAGTTTTTATTTATAGATATATGCGGTAATAATTGCTGCCATTACACTTATAAAAATAATGGGTATAAATAATAAGATGTGAACTCTAGCTTTTGAATCGGGGTTAAAGCTGTACCTAAAAATATAATCCTGAAGATTTAAAAACAGGAGCAAAACCAAGAACAGAAGCCACTTCATCACAAGAGTCATTATGAAATATTGAATTTCATAATTTGCCTTCGTAAGTTCTATCGGGAAATTTCCATTTTCAGGATTTTGAGTAATGAAAAGGAAAGCTACATAGAAAATACCTGATAAAATGGGCAATAAAAAAGCAAATTTCTTCTTTCCAAAATGATCTGGCTTACCTTCAAAATCAAAGTGAGTGGGTATTTTTTCAGGAAGTTTTTTATAAGTTCTGAGAGTATAGCTCCATAAAAACAGAACCAATAAAAAATTCAGAATATCTAAAATTATTAAAACTGCACTTCCCATAAAGATTTAAAGAACGTTTTTAATGACTCTCAATTTATGAGTATGTTTGTTTAATTCTTTATTGAAAATTCCACTGGAATCCAATGTATCAATTCTTACTTTTCCTGAAGCGTGAATGATTTTTTGGTTTTCAAGCATAATACCGACGTGAATAATCTTACCTTCAGAGTTTTCAAAATATGCCAAATCACCGGGTTGACTTTCTTCAACAAAACTCAAAGCTTCACCAACTTCTGCCTGCTGATAAGTATCTCGAGGCATTTTTATATTATGAATTTTATAAATCAACTGTACAAATCCGGAACAGTCAACCGCAAAAAAGCTTTTTCCACCCCACAAATAAGGAATATTCAGAAATTCTTTTGCCGTTAAAGCAATACTTTCACGCACATCATGACTTCTTCGTGAGGCAACCGCAGGAAATTCCACCTCAGAACCCATTGAAAGCAATGTTCTTCCGTCAAGAGTCATTACCGAAGAAAAATCTTCTGTAATCAACGTTACTTTTCTGTTAGCAAGATATTCTTCTGTGACAGGTTTGATTTGTTTGGTATCCATCCAACCTTCATAGCCATCGTAGTGCATTTTAATTTTCGTCCAGTTTTTATTGACTTCCAAAATATCTGCACTTTCACCATACAAAATTTCGGTCACAATTTCTGCTCTGTCCGAATTTTCAGCACGAACAGGCGCAACAGTCACGATACAAATTCCTTTTTCCATTTATATTTTAATTAATATTAAGGTTTAGGCACAGGTTGAGAAAATTATTTTACATATCTCAACCTTAAACTCAACCTCAAATTATTTCCTTCTCAGGAAATTCACTCCGTCTCGCAAAGGTAAAATAAGATTTTCAAAATCTTCATCTTTTGCCGCTAAATCATTTAGTTCTTTGATAATCTGCGTTGATTTTTGCTTTGGATTTTCCTCTAAAACCTTCCCGTACCAGAGCACATTATCAAATAGAACAACAGAGCCGGATTTCGTTTTTGGTTTAATTAATCTGAAATATTCAGCGTAATTTTCTTTATCAGCATCAATAAAAACCAAATCGAAAACCTCTTCTGTATTTCTCAAAAACTCTTTCGCATCTTGGATTTTAAAATCTATTTGCTTGGAATATTCACTTTCAGAAAAATATTTTCTTGATAAATAAGCTAAATCTTCATTCACATCAAGTGTTGTAATTTTACCTTCAGAAGATAAACCTTCCGCTAAACAAAGCGTTGCATATCCTGTAAAAGTTCCGATTTCCAAAACATTTTTAGGATTAAGCATTTTAGAAATAATCGTTAAAAGTCTTCCTTGCTGATAACCGGAAATCATGTGTGGCTGAGTCGTTTTCTGAAAAGTTTCCCTTCTCAAATTTTTAAGAATTTCAGGCTCTGATGAGGCATGATTTTCTAAATACCTATCCATTTCAGGATTTTTTTCTTCAAAAAAGCTCATTTTTTTTATTTGTTCAAATTTAATTAAAATAAATTGGTGTGTTTAAGGAAAATTCAAACTTCGATAAAAAATACCGTAAAAACACGGATTGCCGAGATGACCATTCTCCGTTAACTTTGCACCACTGCAACGAAACTGACAGGAGGTAAAAATACTATATGAAGATGGTGAAAATAAAGTTATTATCAGCGAAAAGAACTCAGAAAAGCACTAAAAACAATCCTTCCGCACAACACAAAACCCTAAAAAGAAAGCGCAGTAATTTCTTAGATCAAATTATATTACTTCTCAAAAAAGAAGATGTAGTCTAACAAAACACAATAAAAAAATTCCGATAATTGCTTATCGGAATTTTTATTAATATTAAATCAGAAATTATTTCTTAGGAGTGATATCCATTAATTTCATGAATTCATCAAGCTTAGGCATAATGATGATTTCAGTTCTTCTGTTCTCAGCTCTTCCTGTAACGCTCATATTTGTCGCTTTTGGATTGTACTCTGAACGACCTCCCGCTGTAATTCTTGCAGGATCTACACCAAATTGACTTTGTAAAACTTTAGCAATCGCTGTACCTCTCAATGCAGAAAGATCCCAGTTATCTCTTGGTAAGTTTGCAGAGCTTAATGGCGCATTATCTGTATTCCCTTCGATTAATACAGAATATTTATCATAATCATTGATTACTTTCGCTACTTTGCCTAAAACTTCCTGAGCTGCAGGTAAAATATTGTAATCACCAGTTTTGTACAACAATTTATCTGATAATGAAATCATTACCACACCTTTAAGAACTTTCACCTGAACATCCTGATCTGTTACATTATCCAAAGATCTTTTCAGTTTGTTTGATAAAGCTAAATTTAAGCTGTCATTTTTAGCATTTGCCGAAATAAGCTGCTTGATATAAGAATTTGAAGAATTGATTTCTCCAACCAATTTATCAATATTCGCAGAGCTTTTTCCTGTATTTGAAAGACATGCATCCAAAGATGATTTCAAAGCATCATGCTGACTTTTTAATAAGTTGTTTTCCGCTGTTAACGTAGAATTTTGACCTTTCAGATCCTGAATTTCACGTTGTCTTTCACCAATATTCTCAATACACTGTTTGTAGTTACCACTTAAGGCATCATACTGCTTCTTACTTACGCAAGATGTCATTCCCAACACCACTGCCGAAGCCATTAAAATTTTAAAAATCTTCATAAATAAACTTTTTAAACGATTTCAAAGGTAACAAAATTCATTTTAATAAATAGGCCTATCTTTGTCTAAAAGAAATTCAGAGCATCATGCTTTCACAATTAACTTTCGAAAAACGGCTTCAAAATCTTATAAAAACTTCTAACCAAAAAACCTATCTTTTAGCAGTAAGCGGAGGTGCAGATTCTATGGTTTTGGCGTTCCTGTTTAATGAGTTACGGATTTCAGGTTGCAAATTTCAGGTTGCGCATATCAATTACAAACTTCGTGGAGGAGATTCAGATTCGGATCAGAAGATTGTGGAAGATTTCTGCAAAAAAAATAATGTTAAATTTCATTTATATGAAGCTTCGCAGAAAGATGAAAAGCCCGAAAATTCAATTCAGCTTTGGGCAAGAGAACTTCGTTACAGATTTTTCAGAGAGATTCAGCTAAAAGAAAATTTATATTTTTTGGTAACGGCTCATCACCTGAACGATCAGCTAGAAACATTTATTATCAATCTTTCAAAAGCTTCAGGAATTAATGGTTTAAGCGGAATTCCAGCGAATGAAAATAATATTTTGAGACCATTGCTGAATTTTTCAAAAGAAGAAATCTACCGGTTTGCTGAAGAAAACAAAATTGATTTCCGTGAAGATCTTTCGAATAAAAAAAGTGATTATTTAAGGAATAAAATCAGAAATGAGATTGTTCCAAAGCTTTCAGAAACCAACGAACAGTTTTTGGAAAACTTCAGAAAAAGTATTTTATATTTAAATCAAACTAAAGATTTTGTCAATCAACAAATCAATGAAATTGAAAAAAATCTTTCAATTAAATCTGAAGAAAACATTATTTTAAATAAAGAAAAACTGAATCAAGAAACGGATTTTATTCAATTTGAAATTTTAAAAAAATACGGATTCAATCAACCAGAAGAAATTCAGAAAATCTTTACCGCAGAAACCGGAAGTTCATTTAATTCAAAAGAATTCAAATTAATTATCAACAGAAACGAATTGATTTTCATTAAATTAAATTCAAACACAGCAATTCAGGAAGAAATAATTTTAACCAATACCATAGAATCTAATCAAAAAACAAGCATCAATCTTTCTCAACACATTGAAATCATTGACGAAATCAATAAAGATTTGAATTGGAAATTTGATGCCGAAAAAGTTACACATCCGCTGAAACTTCGTGTAAAAAAAGAAGGAGACCTATTCTACCCTATTGGTTTTTCGGGGAAAAAGAAAGTTTCGAAGTTTTTTAAGGACGAAAAATTGTCTATTTTAGCGAAGCAAAAAATCTGGCTTCTGACAGATGGAAATGACGCTGTTTTGGGCATTATTCCGTTCAGACAAGATCGGCGATACGCAAAAGATGAGAAAACTCAAAAGGTTCTCACAATTTTTAATCAAAAGTAAAATGAAATTTAAAAACTGGTTTTTACTGATTCTTCTGTTTTTGGCAACAGGAATCAATGCACAAATCAAAAATCCCGTAAAATTCAAATTCGCAGTCAATGACCTTGGCAACAATCAGTACGAAGCCGTTCTGAATGCAACATTGGAAAGCGGATGGCATATTTATTCAAGAGATATTCCGGAAGACACAGGAATTCCTACAGAATATGTTGTTTCGGGAAAAAATATTGAACTGATTGGAAAATTTCAGGAAATCGGAAAAAAACATGAAGAATTTTCTGAAGCTTTCGGCGGAACGATTATTTATTATTCTAATTCAGCAGGTTTTAAACAAAAATTTAAATTAAAAGATCCAACGAAAGCGGGAGATCTTGTTGCAGAAATTACATATCAAACTTGCGACGACAGAGTTTGCCTTGCTCCGAATACTTTAGAGTTCAACAAAAAGATCAGTCCAACCGGAATTACAGAAATAACAACTGATGAACAGACAGAATCTGCTAAAGATTCTACAAAAGCTGTTGAGAAAGTTATTGAAAACCCTTCAAAAGGAGAAATTGTTATTACAGAAGCTTCAAAATTAGACCCTAAACAATTAAAAATCTCATCTATTGATATTTCAAAACCATTAACAGATTGTGGCGTTGAAACTAAAATGGAAACAAATTATTGGAAAATACTAATCTTAGGTTTTCTGGGCGGTTTGATTGCACTATTGACTCCGTGCGTTTTTCCGATGATTCCGCTAACGGTTTCTTTCTTTACAAAAGGTAATAAAAACCCAGCAAAAGGAAAAAGAGACGCTTTTGTTTACGGTTTTTTCATCTTGCTTATTTTTGTATCACTGAGTATTCCTTTTCATCTAATTGATGGTATTGCAGGAAACATATTTAACGAAATTTCGACTAATGTATGGTTGAACATTTTGTTTTTTGTTGTGTTCATTTTCTTTGCGGGAAGTTTTTTCGGATATTACGATATTACTTTACCAAGCTCAATTGCCAACAAATCTTCGAAAGCTGAGGAAGTAGGCGGAATGGTTGGTATTTTCTTCATGGCTCTTACTCTAGTAATCGTATCTTTTTCTTGTACCGGTCCTATTTTAGGAGGTATTTTAGGAAGTATTTTAAGTGACAGTTCGGTGGATATCCCTACGGTTCTTACGTTTGCTTTGGCAGGTTTTGGCCTGGCTTGGGCAATTGTTTTCGGATTATTAGCATTGTTCCCACAGGCTTTACAGAGCCTTCCAAAATCTGGAGGTTGGATGAATACGGTAAAAGTTGTTTTAGGTTTTGTGGAATTGGCTTTGGCTTTAAAATTCTTATCAAAAGCAGATTTAGTATCTAAAACTTTCTTAATTAAAAGAGAACTGTTCATAGCCATCTGGATTATTATTGCAATTGGATTGGTCATTTATTTATTCGGATTGATAAGGTTTCCGCATGACGATAAAAAGCCAAAAATCTCCCTGGGAAGAAAAATTATCGGTGTTTTAGGAATTGGTTTTGTGGTGTATTTAATTCAGGGATTAATTCCAGCAGAAAGACCAAAACTGCAATTATTAAGCGGAATTCTACCTCCACTGAATGTAAGTTATTTCCATGACGAAAAAGACGGAATTTTAGGTATGCATCCTGAACATGATTTCTTTAAATCAATTGAATTAGCTAAAAAAGAAAACAAGCCCATTTTGATTGACTTCACTGGTTATGGTTGTGAAAACTGTCGTAAAATGGAGGAATTTGTTTGGAGCGAACCCGATATTTTACCTATTCTTCAGAACGATGTAGTACTTGCATCTCTTTACGTAGATGACAAAGAAGAACTTCCTGAAGATCAAAAAACAAAAATTGATTTAGGCGACGGGCAAGTAAAAAAAGTAAAAACAATTGGTGATAGATGGAGCCTTTTCCAAAGTGTAAATTTCAACAATAACTCTCAACCCCATTATGTTTTGATTACTCCGGAAGGAAAATTAATCAACACGCCTGTTTCAGGATATATGGATAAAGAAGATTTTAAAAAATTCTTGGAATGCGGTGTTAATTATTTTAAGAATAACAAATAAGATCGTTCAATTATACATTCCAGCCTTATCAATTTTGATAAGGCTTTTTTAATTAAAATAACCATTACTTATTAAAATTAGAATCATTTTAACAATTTAACATTAAATTAAAAATTTAGGTATAAACTTTGCATCGAATCAATTTAAAGTGAAATAAAATTTAACTGATTTTTAAAATTTGTTCAACATTTAAAAAACTGAATTATGGCTGAAGTTATTACCCAAGAAAAATCCGGAGGCAAACAAAAAAAGAAAAACGTCAAAATCGATATGACACCAATGGTCGATTTAAATTTTTTATTATTGATGTTTTTCATGTTTACATCAAGTTTCTCAAAACCCAATGTGATGGATTTGGGATTGCCTGGAAAAGATCCAAATCCCCATCCTATTAATGATATAGTGATTGACCAACGCAATCAAATCACTTTCATCATTGGAGAAAACAACAGAATCTTTTATCATCAAAGCAATGAAAAAGATTTAACAGACTCAGGTTTAAAAGAAACAGATTACAATGGTCTGAATGTTTCAAAAATTATTTCTGAAGCCTATCAAAAAGCTCCGAAAAAAGAAATTTTCACCATCATTGTAAAACCAACCGATGATGCGAATTACAAAAATTTCGTAGATATGATGGATAATATTTCAATCTCCAAAAAAGAACGATACGGAATAAGCGACATCAAACCCTGGGAAAAGAAAGTTTACGAAAACGTAATAAAATAAAACCTTCGAGCATTTTTATAATGCTCTTTTTTTATATAAATTTGAGAATAAATTTCAAACCATGATGAAAAACATTTTAGTTTTAGCAGGAATCGGAATTCTTACTTTATCGTGTTCAAAAAAAGAAACGACAACTGTTGAAAATAAATCAGACAGCACAAAAATTGTAGATTCTATCAATGCTGCCAGAACAAAAATTAACGACAGTATTAAAGCCAAGAAAAGTGAAAACCGTTTCAAAGATTTTAACGGAAATCATAAATTCACCTACGAAACTTCAAACTTTAAAAAAATTATCGGAAATATTGATTTCAAAAAAATTGAAGGAGAAAGAGACAATTACAATGTTTCAGGAAGCATTAAATCTGGAAATAACTCTGTAAATATTCAAGGCTTTGTACAAGTTGTTTCTCCTAAATACATGAATTTCACAGGAGAAATCACTCAAAAAATACCTGAAAACGACAACGGAAAACCGTACACCAGAAAAGGCACAAAAACATTTGCCTCTAAAGACGGTGGTAAAACCTACAGACTTCAGGATATGGTAAATGGTTCAGGATTTGTAGATTATATCGACATTCAATATTAAAATTTAAGGTTATGCTCAATTTTGAAAAAAAAGGCGAAGGAAAAGAGACATTGGTTCTGCTTCATGGTTTTATGGAAAACATTTCAATCTGGAGCGACCTTGAAAAAAAACTCTCCAAGGATTTCGCCCTTTTAAAAATAGATCTTCCGGGACATGGAAAATCCGATATTTTAGCGGAAGTTCACACCATGGAAATGATGGCTGAAGAAGTAAAGAAAGTTCTTGATCATCAAAATTTAGCTAAAATACATTTGCTTGGTCATTCGATGGGTGGCTACGTTTCATTAGCTTTTGCCGAGCAATTTCCTGACATCTTAAAGAGTTTAACTTTATTTTTTTCCACTTATTTTCCGGATGATGCAGAGAAAAAAGATCAGCGTATAAAAAGCTACAGAATTATAAATGATGCTTTTGCACATTACGCAAGAGCCGGAGTTCCCAATTTATTTAATCCCAATGAAAGAGATGTTTTGGAAGGAAAAATAGAAACTGCGCTGGAAGTTGCGCTATCTACCAACAATCTCGGAGCTTTAGCCTGTGTAAAAGGCATGGTTGAAAGAACCGATAAAAAACATATTTTAGAAAATTTAGAGTGCCGGATTTTAGTTTTAGCAGGAAAACATGACAATGCAGTAAAAACTGATAAAACAATCAATAATCTTCCCGATCGCACCAATATAAAATCTTATATTCTCGATTGCGGTCATAATGGTCATTGGGAAAAACCTGAAATTTGTGCCGAAATTATCAATACCGAACTTCTTCATCACTTGCCCAAAAAATTTTTGCTGTAAAGCATAAACTAAGATTTAAAATCAATACAAAACAGAATCAACAAGGTTTTAAAATAAATCATGTATCTTAGTAAGGCTTAAATTTTTCAATGGGTTTATTCTCTTTCAAAAAAAAGAAACCGATTATAGGACTTACACTTTCCGGCGGCGGAATGCGCGGAATTGCCCATATTGCCGTTCTAAAAGCTTTGGAAGAATATGATTTGAAACCTGACATTATTTCGGGAACAAGCGCAGGATCAATCGTTGGAGCGTTTTATTCTTTCGGGAAAACTCCTGATGAAATGATGAAAATTGTACATGAGACAACTTTTTTTTCACGTTCATATCTCAAACTTTCTAAAAATGGAATTTTCAGTTCAAAATTTATTCTAAAACTTTTTAATGATCATTTCCCTGAAGATGATTTTAAAGTTTTAAAAATTCCGGTCTACGTTGCAGCAACAGAAATGACCCACGGTATCGTAGATTTTTTCTCTGAAGGTGAACTTTTCGGACCACTTTTAGCCTCATCAAGCGTACCTTTTGTTTTACCTCCTGTAAAAATTGGTGAAAAAATTTATGTTGATGGCGGAGTTTTAGACAACCTTCCAATTGAGCCTATTATTGATAAATGCGATTTTTTAATTGGATCACACGTCAATTCCATCAGTTATGACGGATTAGAAAACATGAGTTTAATGAAAGAATTTGACCGCATTTTACACTTAGCGATTGCAAAATCTGTTTATTCTAAAGCCAGTCACTGTGATATTTTTTTAGACCCTCCAAAAATGACGAAATTCAGTTTATTCAATAAAAAATTTCTGGACGATATGTTTGCAGAAGTTTATGATTACGCTTGTAAAGAGCTTGAGGAAAAAGGTTATAGAAAGTTATAACTTTTGAATTATACATTATTGCGTAACTAACTTACTACAAATTCTCTTCAGCAATTCTGTTTTTAAAAGTTTCGATTGTATCCGGTAAAGACTCCATTGATTTCCCTCCCGCTGCATTAATATGACCTCCTCCACTGAAATATTTTCTTGAAAATTGATTCACATCCACATCATCTTTACTTCTGAAAGAAATTTTAATAAAATCTTCATACAAATCTTCCATGAAAAATGCTGCCATTCTGACCCCGACAATACTCAGTCCGTAATTTACAAAACCTTCCGTATCGCCTTTCTGGAAACCATATTCCTGAAGTTCTTTTCTCGTCAAATATAAAACTGCAACTTTTCCGTCATTTACCACTTCAATTCTACCTAAAATTAAAGCCAACAAATGCATACGTGAAACGGTATTTGTATCCCAAGTATTCGAAGTAATCACAGAAGGATCTGCACCTTTTTCAATCAAATTAGCTACAATTCTATGCGTCGCCGCACTGGTAGAACGGAAACGGAAACCGCCTGTATCGGTCATAATTCCTGTATAAAGACATTCTGCAATATCTTTATTAACCAACTTTTCATCACCCATTGCTTCGATAAAATGATAAACCATCTGACAAGTTGCCGGAATAATTGTATCAGAATATACAAAATCAAAATCTTCAGGTTGTTGATGGTGATCGATAAGAATTTTTTTAGCTTTCGCTCTCATCAACCAATCACCTAAAAGTCCGATTCTTGCAGGAGAATTAAAATCAAGACAGAAAATAACATCGGCTTCATTAATAATGTCAAAAGCTACCTTTCTTTTGTATTCACCGATGATATTTTTCTTTGCTTCAGGCATCCATTTCAGAAACTTCGGAAAATCATTTGGAACGACAACTTCAGCTTCCAAACCTTTAGCTTTCAGATAATGTTTTAAACCTAAACTTGATCCAATAGCGTCTCCATCCGGGTTATAATGGGTAAGAATTACAATTTTATTTTCCGGAACAAGCAATGTATTGATTTCTAAAAGTTCTGCAGGTGTAAACATTTTCTTTAAATTTGAGTTTCCAAAGATAAAGGTTTTTAATCTAGATAACATTTACAAGTTCTCAAACATTTTTTTGCTTTTTTAAAATTAATTATTACATTTATTACTAATCAATAAAAACACAATAACTAAAACAACACTAATGATGAAAATATCCTCAGTTACAAAATACCAAAATTCTTTTTTATAACAATATTTAAGTTATAAAACAAAAACTCAAATCTAGCAATTATTATTTTTCAACGTCGATTGAAAAATTCAAAACATTTGTAAATACTATTCGCCTTTATTATTTTTCACGTTGCGTTTTAAAAGGATAGCAAAGAACGATATAAAAAAATAAAAGAGTTGATAATATTTCAAAAAGGTAGGAAAACCTGAAGCCTCCCTCAGAAAGGAAAGATTAAAAATTTCAAAGAGAAATAAAAATTGAATAAGTAGGGATTAAAACATCAATATTTATAAACATGAAAAAAAATGTAATTTTATCACTTGTTATGATTTTAACAAGTTCATTATTTGCTACTAATGCGAAAGCAGATTGGAATTGTACAAAAGACGGATATGTTGGACCAGATGGAACTAGCTGTTTATACTATGATGCTTCAACTAAGTGTTACATGAGAGTAGAACATCATAGGGCATTCTTTGGACTATTTCAATGGAATACTGTTTCAATTGCTGGTTGCAGTCAGCAATCCACAGAACTCACATCATCAGTAGAGTAAAAAAATAACACTTGGTATTGTAGAAAATTTCCTACAATACCAAGTTTAATAAAAAGATATTTTATCAACTTAAATATTTTATGAAAAAAATATTAAATATTGTTCTCCTTTTTATTTTTGGCTGTTATTTCTGTCAGGATATCCAAGGATTTGTTTCTAATGAAAACTTAATAGGAATCGAAAATGTAACTATCAGCATTAATAATAAAATAATAGCTCATACTAACGAAAAAGGCAACTTCGTAATTGCTAATTCAAAAGAATCAGACACCATACTATTTAGTAAAAGTGGTTATTTAACAAAAGATATTCTGATGAAAAATTTCAAACAGAATAATTATAAAATAATTTTAGAAAGAGTATACGACATTGAAGCTGTGATTTTTAACGAAAAAGAATATAAAAAAATAAATTACGACTATACTCTTAAAAAGCAGGCAAATATAAGATTCATACCATATCCTAACTGGGAAATGGGCATGAAATTTAAAAATGATTTAGGAAAGAAAGGCTTCGTAAGCGATGTAACTTTATACTTACATAAAACAGATACAGATGTAAGAAACACTGATGTAGAAATAAACTTTTATACAATAGACTCTCTTACAGGGAAGCCTAAGACAAAAATTAATAAAACTAAAATCATTTATACGCCCACAAATAAAAGCAGAAAACATGCAGTTGTAAACGTAGAAAAACTAAAAATTCCTTTTGCTTTAAATGGTGTTTTTGTAAGTATGAAATGGCTTCCCAATGAATTTAATGATAAAAAACTGGGCCCATCTATTAGATATACAACATCATCCGATGAAAAACTTACTTATGAGAGATTATACGGAGACTGGGAATTAAGTGGTGGACAAAACCCTCGTAAAGAGAGCTTCGTTAATATGATGATGGGTCTTAAAGTTTATATTAAAAAAGCAAAAAATGAGTAAAAAATATCTATATATCATCATAGGAATATTAGTTCTTGTAATAATTGGTTTTGCAACACATGAGAAAACAGTCACTTTAATTATGAAAAATAAGGAAAATGGAACTACTGTTGACTTTGGAACATTAAAGAAAAAGAATATTTTATCAAAAAACTATACTTTTAAATATATTAACGACATGCATGATACTCTAAATGTCTATGGAGTTCTTGATGGATGTGACTGCACAGCGAGTAAAGTAAAAGAAGGAATATACTTTCGTAATGACACAATTTCAGTTGAAACAGATTACAATCCTAACAAATATAATGATAAGGGACTTACTGTTAAGCAAATATTTTTAGTAACAAATAAACCTGTTTCAAAATTTGATACGATTTATCCTTTGACACTGAAAGGCATTGTTGAATAAATTAAAAAAAGATGTATAATATTTGCATCTAATAAAAAAATCTATATCTTTGCAACCTGAAAATTAATAGATAATTACGACTTAAACATATAGTAATGAGTAAAAGAACATTCCAACCATCAGAAAGAAAGAAAAGAAACAAGCACGGTTTCAGAGAAAGAATGTCTACGCCAAACGGAAGAAGAGTTTTGGCAGCGAGAAGAGCTAAAGGTAGAAAGAGTCTATCTATCAGTTCTGCAAGAGCTAAAAGATAATTCTTTAGTTACAATATACAGATTATGCTTGAAAAGTACTTTTTCAGGCATTTTTTGTTGTTAAAATATACTAATTTTTTAGGTTTATAGAATATCTTTTTTTATTTTTAAAATCTGAAAAATTGCTTTCTGAAAAGCCTCTTAAAAATCAAATTATGCCACATACAAATATCACGGGAGACAGCATCGTAAGTCTGCAAAATGCAAAGATTGCCCAAAAAAACTTTACGGTACTTTCTGACGTCAACCTTAATATCAAAAAAGGAAGATTCTGCTACCTTATCGGGAAGACAGGTTCGGGAAAAAGCTCATTGCTTAAAACTCTTTACGGACACATTCCGTTGGTTGCAGGACAGGCAAAAGTTGTTGGTTTTGATTTGGCAAAATTAAAGGCTTCAGATATTCCAAATTTGAGAAGAAAACTGGGAATCGTTTTTCAGGATTTTCAATTATTGTCTGACAGAACGGTTGAAAAAAATCTAAAATTTGTTTTGGAAGCTACAGGATGGAGCGACAAACAAAAAATGGACGACCGTATCAACGAAGTTCTTTCAAGCGTAAACATGAAAGGCAAAAAACATAAAATGCCGCACGAACTTTCCGGTGGAGAACAGCAACGTATTGCGATTGCAAGAGCTCTATTGAATCATCCAGATTTAATTTTAGCAGATGAACCTACAGGAAATTTAGATCCCGAAACTTCAAATGAAATCATGACTCTCCTTAAAAAAGTTGCTGAAGATAATCACGCAGCAGTTGTAATGGCAACTCATGATTATCACATGATTCAAAATTTCCCGGGAGAAGCAATCAGATGTGAAGATGGGAAAGTATCTGTTTTAGATACGGCAGAATTATTTGAATAAAAAATTTAGATATTAATAGATTGAGAAAACACTACTTTCTAAAATCTAATCTCTAACTTCTTTGAATACATGAAACTCTTTGGTGAGTTCAAGATATTGGTCCGAGTATTTTCTCGGACTTTTTTCTATCGTAAATTCAGATTCTTCTAAATCTTTTTCAGTTAATGAAAATTCCAGAATCAATCTTTTTATTTTTGAATTATCTATTCCTTTAATATTAATTTTTCGGATTAAAAACAATTGATTTTCATGAGCCAATCCAATAAAAATATCCCCAATTTCAAAGGGAATAATTACTGAAAAAATTCCGTTTTCAGAAAGTAGTTCTGAGGATTTCGAAATCAACTGCTGAAAGTTCAATTCTACAGTTTGCCGCGCTAATTTATCTTTTTCAGAACCCGATTCTTCAAAATATGGCGGATTTGAAACGATGAAATCGAATTTCTCATTGGTGTCAAAATTTTTAAAATCTTGATGACTATTTTTTAATCTTAAATTAAAAGAAGAATTCACAAAATTAATCTGGGTAAGATTAGCTGCTTCTTCATTAATATCAATTCCTAAAAACTGCGCAGAAGAATTTCTTTGAGCCAACATTAATGAAATCAAACCCGTTCCAGTTCCTATTTCCAAGACTTTTGTTGCACTGGAAACATTTGCTAAAGCACCTAACAGAACACCGTCTGTTCCAACACGGAAAACGTTTTTTGACTGTTGAATTTCAAATTGCTTAAACTTAAAAGGTTTCACTATAAATTTGTAGGTAAAGTGATTGTAAAAGTAGAACCTTTCCCAACTTCAGATTTCACAGAAATTTCACCTTTGTAATCTTCTACCATTTTTCGAACCATTGATAAACCCAGTCCCATTCCGCTGTTTTTGGAAGTAAAATTCGGCTCAAAAATTCTTTCGTACATATCATCGGGAATTCCTATTCCATTATCCTGAACTGAAATAATTACCCTCCTTTGATGCTGTTCGATATCGACATTAACTAAAAGATTTCTGTTGTCACTTTGCGCCTGTTTCGCATTTGTAACCAAATTCGTAATGATTCGTGAAAGAAAAACACGATCCATTGTAATCATAATATTACTCTTATTAGCATGAACAAATATCTGATCATCATTGAAAACCCTTAAAATATCTTCAACCTCAGTATTTAGATTGATTACTTCATTATTTTTTTCGGGAAGTTTTGCAAATTCAGAAAAAGCAGAAGCAACTGTTGCTATAACATCAATCTGATCAACCATCGTTTTACTCATTTGCTTCACTCGTTCAGTAACATTCGGATCATTTGGATCAAATTTTCTCTCAAAATTCTGAATGGTCAGTTTCATCGGTGTCAAGGGATTCTTCACTTCATGAGCAACCTGTTTTGCCATTTCACGCCAAGCTTCTTCGGATGCTTTAAAACGTAGTCTTTCTTTTTGATCCTGAATCTGAAGAATCATTCGATTATAAGCTCTCGCCAAAGCATTTAATTCATCATTTTTATAATATTTGATAGGTCGCATTTCATTCTCAAAAAGAGTGATACGCGTAATCATGTCTGAAAATTTTGTAATATTTTTCGCTAAATTATTTGAAGTAACCCAGCTCAGCCAAATACTGAAAATTATAATTAAAAGATCTACCAACAGAATATAAATTACATACTTATGCAAAACATCCATATAGGCAGATTCGTTGTGATACAGAGGAATATAAATGATCCCGATTGGTTCCCAATTATTATTTTTCAGCACCAGATATGAAGAGGTATAAACCGCATCTTTTACTGCATCGTAACCACGAATATCATATCTCGTTTCTTTAGAAAGAATACTATTGACAATCTTAATAGGAATTTTCTTTCGATCAACTTGGTTTTGCTCTTTATTAGAAAGTAAATAATTACCTTTTAAATCATAAATAATAATATCGTGCTGATTGATATCGGCAATTTCAAAAATCTTACTGCTTAAAACTTTTTTAAGATCACTCGTTTGAACAGAAGAACGGCTCAAAGCATAATCAAAATATGCCATGACTGCATTGGTTTTGTTCTGCATATCAATCTTACTCTGCTGAAGCGCATTATTTCGCAAAACAAAATAAGGAACAAGAGAAGATGCCACAACACTTAAAAGACATATTAACAAGAAACCGAAAAATACCCGGTTTCTCAAACTATATCCTTTATATTTATTAAATGCCATTCTGCCTATTAACTAATTTTGAAATGTACTTACCTATGATATCAAATTCCAAGTTGACTTTATCGCCCACCTGAAGAGTATTCATATTGGTAAATTCCCAAGTATAAGGGATTATAGCTACAGAAAATTGAAAATCTTCACTTTTAGCTACCGTTAAACTAATTCCATTTACGGTGATTGAACCTTGAGGAACTGTAACAAAATTACCTTCTGAATTATATCTTACAGTAACAAAATAACTGCCATCTTTGTTTTCGATGCTTACAATTTCTCCGGTTTTATCTACGTGACCTTGTACAATATGTCCGTCAAGCCTCCCATTCATCATCATACAACGTTCAAGATTGACAACACTACCCTCTTTCCAGTTTCCTAGATTTGTTTTTTCTAAAGTTTCATTAATTGCCGTAACTACGTATTGATTGTCTTTAATCTCAACAACGGTTAAACAACAGCCATTATGAGCAAGACTTTGATCTATTTTCAATTCGTTCGTAAAAGGGCAACTTAGTGTAAAGTCTATATTAGTTCCGTTCTCCTGTATTTTTTCAATAACTCCTACTGCTTCAATAATTCCTGTGAACATATTATTTTTTGCTAAATTTGTAAAATTATAATCTTCAAAGATAATCAAAATGAGCCCAAAAAACCATAAAGTACGAGTAGGAATTTCAATTGGTGACTTCAACGGCATCGGCCCGGAAATCATCATGAAATCTCTGAAAGACAAAACCATTACAGATTTTTTCACTCCTGTTATTTTTGGTTCGGGTAAACTTTTTACTTATCAGAAGAATCTTTTTAAATTAAATTTAAACTTCAACTACATCACAGAAGCCTCACAAGCACAAAACGGGAAACTGAATATGGTAAACCTTGTGAAAGAAAATTCTAATGTAGAACTAGGAAAACCTACCGAAGAATCAACAAAAATGGCAATCGATTCTCTTGAAGCAGCGACCGAAGCTTTAATAAAAGGAGAAATTGATGTTTTGGTAACTGCGCCTATCAACAAAGATGAAATGGTGAAAATGGGTTTCAAGCACGCAGGTCACACCGGTTATTTTGAAGAAAAATTTAACAAAAAAGGATTGATGTTTTTGGTAACGGAAGATTTAAAAGTTGCCGTTTCTACACATCATATTCCTTTATCACAAGTAGCTGAAAACATTTCTAAAGAAAAAATTAAGAAGCAGATTCGAGCTTTAAACCAAACATTAATTGAAGATTTTGCAGTAAGAAGACCAAAAATTGCTGTTTTAGGTCTAAACCCACATTCTGGTGACGGCGGCGTGATCGGAAATGAAGAAATTGAAATTATTTCTCCGGCAATAAAAGAACTTTCAGACAGCGGATTCCTTACTTTCGGACCTTTTCCTGCAGACAGTTATTTTCAACCAGGAAAATATAAAAACTATGATGCTGTTTTGGCGATGTACCACGATCAGGGATTAGCTCCGTTTAAAACATTAGCGTATGAAGAAGGGGTAAATTATACTGCTGCACTTCCTTTCATCAGAACATCTCCGGATCACGGTGTTGCTTATGATATTGCAGGAAAAAATATTGCAGACGAACAAAGTTTTGTGGAAGCTATTTTTATGGCAATCAAAATTTTCAATAACAGAAATGATTATAAAGATTTGATGAGCAGCCGTTTGCAACCAAAAAGAATGCCTTCAGATAACGGAATTGATGAAGATTTACCTGTAGAAAATGAAATGTAAAATTTACAAACGGATTAAAAATTAATTTGTTACGGATTTTATTTGTAATATTAAAAAAATTGCATATTTTTGCACACTCATTTTATGGACAAGTTAAGAAACTACGATGTAAGCTTTTCCGGATTAAAAACCGGCAAACATGAGTTCAAGTTTGAGATAGATAAAGAGTTCTTTCAATTATTTGACACTGAACAGGAATTTACAGAGCCTAAAATTACAGTAGATGTTTTGCTTGACAAACACACTACTTTTTTAGAATTTGAAATTAAAGTTGATGGTACAGTAGAGTTGGTTTGTGATATTACAAACGAAAATTTCACTCATCCCATCGAAAACCAAATCGGTATTTTGGTAAAGTTTGGCGAAGAATACGATGACAGCGAAGAAGATGTGATCACCATTCCTACAAACGACCATGCTTTTAATGTATCTCATTTGATTTACGAAAACGTGGCACTTTCAATACCAATGAAAAAAATATCACCTAATATAAGTGATGAAGATTTGGAAATTCTTGAAAAATTCAGTCCAAAAGAGATAGAAGAAGAGGAAGAACAGCAAGGCGATCCTAGATGGGACGCACTAAAAAATTTAAAGAATAAAAATTAAATAGTTTAATGATGGGATGAGGAATCTCATCGATCATCAATTAAAAAAGTTATTACAAAATGGCACATCCAAAGAGAAGACAGTCGTCTACAAGAAGAGATAAGAGAAGAACTCACTACAAAGCTGTAGTTCCTCAATTAGCAAAAGATGCTACAACAGGTGAAATGCACCTTTACCACAGAGCTCACTGGCATGAAGGAAAACTTTATTACAGAGGTAAAGTAGTATTGGAAAAAGAAGTAGCAACTACTGAAGAAAACTAAGAGTCGCTTTTCTTCGAAAAACACTCGTTTTAATACAGAAACCGCCCGATTTTTATAAAATTTGGCGGTTTTTTGTTGTTTTTTATGTTTTTTTGGTATCTTTGGCCCAAAATCAAATATCAAATTTATGGACATTAAAGACATACAAAATCTTATTAAGTTTGTATCTAAAGCCGAAGTTTCTGAAGTAAAATACAAAACAAAAGATTTCGAAATTACTATTAAAACACCACTTGGAGGTAATGAAGTAAGCTATGTTGCTCAACCTGCAATGTATCAGCAAGCTCCTCAACAAGTTGCTCCAGGTCATGCTCCTGCTCCAGTTTCTGCATCTCCAGAAAAGACTGAAGCTGTTTCTGATGACAGTAAATATGTAACTATTAAATCTCCAATGATCGGAACTTTCTATAGAAAACCATCTCCCGATAAAGACGTTTTTGTAAACGTAGGTGACGAAGTTTCTGTGGGGAAAGTGGTTTGTGTAATCGAAGCAATGAAATTATTCAACCAAATTGACTCTGAAGTAAGCGGTAAAATCGTTAAGATTTTAGTTGATGATGCTACTCCAGTTGAATATGATCAGCCATTATTCTTAGTAGATCCATCTTAATAGAAGTTAGATGTTAGACATTAGATGTTAGACTACAATTCTACATTCAAATAACATTAATCTAATTTTCAAATTATCTAATTTTCAAATTTAAGAAGATGTTCAAAAAAATATTAATTGCCAATCGTGGCGAAATTGCAATGCGTATTTTACGTACTTGTAAAGAAATGGGAATCAAAACAGTTGCAGTATATTCTACTGCAGATAAAGACAGTCTTCACGTAAGATTTGCTGATGAGGCTGTTTGTATTGGTCCTGCGATGAGTAAAGACTCATACCTAAAAATACCTAATATTATTGCGGCTGCAGAAATTACAAATGCAGATGCAATTCACCCTGGTTATGGTTTCTTATCTGAAAACGCTAATTTCTCAAGAATCTGTCAGAAAAACGGTATCAAATTTATTGGTGCAAGTCCTGAGCAGATTGAGAGAATGGGAGACAAAGCTAACGCTAAAGCAACCATGAAAGCAGCAAATGTACCTTGTGTACCAGGTTCTGAAGGTTTAATTGAATCTTACGAACATGCTGTAAAAACTGCTGAAGAAACTGGCTATCCTGTGATGATCAAAGCTACTGCCGGTGGTGGTGGAAAAGGGATGAGAGCTGTTTGGAAAGCTGAAGATCTTAAAGAACACTGGGAATCTGCAATTCAGGAAGCTGTTGCTGCATTCGGAAACGGAGGTATGTATATGGAAAAACTGATTGAAGAGCCAAGACATATCGAGATTCAGGTTGCAGGTGACCAATTTGGTAAAGCTTGTCACCTTTCTGAAAGAGATTGTTCTGTACAGAGAAGAAACCAGAAATTAACTGAAGAAACTCCTTCTCCGTTCATGACTGACGAGCTTCGTGAGAAAATGGGTGAAGCAGCAGTGAAAGCAGCAGAATTCATCGGTTATGAAGGTGTAGGAACGATTGAATTTCTTGTGGACAAGCATAGAAATTTCTATTTCATGGAAATGAATACAAGAATTCAGGTTGAGCACCCGATTACTGAACAGGTAATTGATTATGATTTGATCAGAGAGCAAATTCTTTTGGCAGCGGGAACTCCAATTTCAGGAATTAATCATTATCCGAAATTACATTCAATTGAATGTAGAATCAACGCGGAAGATCCTTATGCTGATTTCAGACCTTCACCGGGAAAAATCACTGGATTAAATATTCCTGGAGGACACGGAATCAGAGTAGATACTCACGTTTATTCAGGATATACAATTCCTTCTAACTATGACTCAATGATTGCAAAATTGATTACAACGGCTCAAACCCGTGAAGAAGCAATTGCAAAAATGAAACGCGCTTTGGAAGAATTCTATGTAGAAGGTGTAAAAACTACAATTCCTTTCCACAGACAATTGATGGAAGATGAAGCTTATCTTTCAGGAAATTACACGACAAAATTCATGGAGAGTTTTGTAATGGATAGAAAATATGATAATCATTAAGATTATTTTGATATAAGTTTTAAACCGTCTCACATGAGGCGGTTTTTTTATTTTAAAAGCAAAAATAAAAGCTTAAAAAATACTCCTTTTGGGTGATTGCAGTTTTTGAATATCTCTAATATATTTGGATAATAAATTTATCTAACTAATACTAAAAACTATGAAAAATTTACAATTACTATTTCTTTGTCTGTTTGCAAATATCCTTTTTGGCCAGACAAAATTTGACAATGAAAAATTAACGCTTGTTCAGGATGTCTATCACAATTCTACAAAAAACAATCTCTCGTCATTTATGGAAAAAAAAGGCTTTAAGGTTGGAGAAATGGAAAAAGCAGAAGGTCAGTATGGTGATGCATACAATTTCTCTTCACAATTTAACATGGTTCATGTAGAATACACTCCAAAAGGAGCAATGTACGGCGTAACGCTGCTTTATGCCGGAGCTCCTAATAATATATTTATTGAAATGAAATTAAAAGATGGAGGTTATACTTCCAAAGAACACGAAATGGAGATTGAAGGAAAAAAGTTTATCAAAAAGCAATGGACAAAAAGTGGCCAAAAAAATTCTTTTGTAACTTATGCAGATAGCGATGAGAAAATCGGTTTCCTTGGATATGGTGAATTTGAAGATTAAACTAAGTAATTAAATATCTTTTAAATCTCACAATTTTCTGAATTGTGAGATTTATAGTTTTAAGCTATTGAAACTTTAATGATATCGGACAAAAAACTCGTAATTTTTTTTACTAAACAATTATCAGCCCATACTTTTTTAATTAAATAAAGATGCTGGAATTCAAATGAAAAAAAAGATATAAAAACCAAATCCGCTCTGCCGTTTACTAAATATCTCTAAATTAAATACCAAACATGTAAAAGAGTTCTGTATCTTGACTTTAAACAGAAAAATTTACTTTAACCAAGTTATTTATAATAGCTAAATTTGTGAAAAACAAAGTTTATGTCAACAATTACAGCAAAAAACTCACAATATTTTATCGAACTTGAAGAAAAACATGGCGCTCACAACTATCATCCGCTTCCAGTGGTTTTAGATAAAGGTGAAGGTGTTTTTGTTTGGGATGTTGAAGGTAAAAAATATTATGACTTTCTTTCAGCTTATTCAGCTGTGAACCAAGGTCATTCTCATCCTAAAATTGTTGATGCTTTAGTAAATCAGGCTAAAAAATTAGCACTAACTTCAAGAGCATTTTACAACTCAAGTTTAGGAGAATACGAGAAAAAAATTACAACTCTATTCGGGTTTGATAAAGTTTTACCAATGAATTCCGGAGCTGAAGCAGTAGAAACTGCCGTAAAATTAGCAAGAAAATGGAGCTATGAAGTAAAAGGAATCTCTGAAAATGCAGCTAAAATTGTAGTTTGTGAAAACAACTTCCACGGAAGAACGACAACAATTGTTTCTTTCTCAAACGATCCTGATGCAAATAAAAACTACGGACCTTTCACTCCGGGATTTGTAAAAATTCCATATAATGATCTTTCAGCTTTAGAAGAAGTTTTAAAAAATGATGCTCAAAATATTGCTGCATTTTTGGTTGAACCGATTCAAGGCGAAGCTGGAGTTTACGTTCCAGACGAAAATTTCCTTAAAAATGCTTCAGAATTATGTAAAAAACATAATGTTCTTTTCATTGCAGATGAAGTTCAAACCGGAATTGCAAGAACAGGAAAATTAATTGCTTGTCATCACGAAAATGTACAGCCGGATATTTTGATTTTAGGAAAAGCACTTTCAGGTGGAATGTATCCCGTTTCTGCGGTTTTGGCGAATGACGAAATCATGAATGTCATCAAACCAGGGCAACACGGTTCTACTTTTGGTGGTAACCCGATTGCTTGTGCGGTTGCAATTGCAGCTTTGGATGTTGTGGAAGAAGAAAAACTTTCTGAAAGAGCCGAAAAATTGGGAAAAATATTCAGAAGTGAGATTGAAAAAGTAATTGAAAAATCTGATTTAATTACTAAAGTTCGTGGTAAAGGTTTATTGAATGCGATTTTAATCAACGATACACCTGAAAGTTCTACTGCGTGGAATCTTTGTTTACAATTAAAAGAAAACGGATTACTAGCAAAACCAACTCATGGAAATATCATCAGATTAGCACCACCTTTGGTCATTACAGAAGAACAATTATTAGATTGTATAAAAATAATTGAGAAGACCATTTTAGAATATAAAAAATAGATTTTTCATCATATTTAAAATTAATAACACTCTAAATCAGAGTGTTATTTTTTATTTAAGAAATTAAACAAACGATTGCTTAACTTTTTGAGATTTCTTTCATCTAATTATTTTAATAATGAAAATGACTATGAAAGATCCGAAAATAAGCGCATTGCTGATTGTATTTAATGAAGAGAAAAATATTGAAGAGGCCTTAAAATCAGTTGAGTTTGCAGACGAAATCATCGTCCTGGATTCTTTCAGCACCGATAAAACCGTTGAAATTATTAAATCTAAATTTCCACAAGTGAAATTATATCAAAATAAATTTGAGGATTTTACCAAACAACGCAACCTGTGCATTTCTTACGCAAAAAATGATTGGATTCTTTTTTTAGACGCTGATGAAAGAATTACTCCCGAATTAAAAACTGAGATTTTAAAAGAAATTAAAAAACCGATTACCCAAAAAGCTTATTTCTTCAAAAGAAAATTCTTTTTTATGGGAGAGAAAGTAAATTACTCAGGAACTCAAAATGACAAAAACATCCGTCTTTTCAAAAAAGAAATTGCTCATTATGACGAAAACAAAAGAGTACATGAAGGTCTAAGCAATGTCGATAATCCCGGAACTTTGCAAAATTATCTCCTTCATTTTTCATTCGATTCTTATGAAGCGTATTATCAAAAAATACTTCATTATTCTCACTTAAAAGCTCGGGATCTTCACGAGAAAAAAATTCCTTACAAGAAGATAAAACAACTTTCTAAAAGTGCATTCAATTTCTTTAAAATGTATTTTTTAAAACTCGGTGTTTTAGATGGGAGAAAAGGCTTTATACTGTCCTACTTAAGTGCGTTGAGTTCGTTTAAAACCTACGAATTCCTTAAAGAAGAATATGCATAACGATTATTTTACCGAAGGCAGAAAATTCTGAAAATAAACTGTATTTTTGCATTAGTAAGTCACATTTTTATGAAGCTTTCTGTAGCAATAATTACTTATAACGAAGATAGAATAATCGAAAAAAATCTGAACGCCGTTCACGATTTAGCCGATGAAATCATCATTGTAGACAGCTTTTCAAAAGACTGTACAGGAGAAATTTGTTCTAAATTTCCGAAAGTGAAATTTATTCAGCAAAAATTTTTAGGTTTTGGAAAACAGAAAAATTTTGCAATCGAAAAATGTCAGTCAGAGTGGATTCTTTTTTTAGATTCAGATGAAATTCCTGATGAAGAATTGAAAAATTCCGTCCGAAAAATTATATCTGAAAATCAATCAGAATTCAATGTTTATGATGTTGAATTTAATAATATTTTCTTAGGCGAAACTTTAAAATACGGAGGTTGGGGAAACATCAAAAGAGAACGACTTTTCAGAAAAGGTCACGGAAAATATTCTGAAGACATCGTTCATGAAGAATTTATTACAACCGAGTCCAAAGGCAAGTTAAAAGGCAAAATCAATCATTATACCTACAAAGATATTTATCATCACATCGAAAAATCTAACAAATATACTTCGATGATGGCCGAAAAAATGTACAAAAACGGTAAAAAATCTAATTTGTTCAAGATTTTGTTTAAACCTCTTTTTCAGTTTTTCAAGTCTTATTTTTTACGTTTAGGTTTTCTGGATGGTTTGGTTGGATATTATGCGGCGACAACTGCGGCGTTTTACACTTTTCTCAAATATAAAAAACTGCACGAAATTCATAAATTCAAATAAGTCATGATTCAATTTCTAAAAATGATTTTTGGCTTTTCGAAGAAAGAAAGCATCAGAATTTTGATGTATCACCAAGTTTTGCCAAAATCGATCGCTCCAAAAAATGATTTAATTGTAACTGTTGAAAATCTTGATGAACAATTAAATTTCATCAAAAACAATTATAAAACCATATTTTTCAAGGATTTGGAAAAGAAAAAATCTACTGAAAATAAAATCATCCTAACTTTTGATGACGGATATTACAACAATTTGCAATACCTCCTTCCTTTATTGGAAAAACATCAATTAAAAGCGACTATTTTTATTCCTACCGAATATATTCAGAAAAACGAGAATAGCGAAGAGAAAGTTTACATGAATTTTGATGATATAAAATCTTTGAATCCCCATGTAATTGAAATCGCATTACACAGTCATTCTCATCGCAATTTTTCTCAATTGTCAATTGAAGAAGCAGAAACAGATTTGCTGAAAAACATTGAAATTTTAGAGCAAAATAAAATTAAATTCACAAAAGTTCTTGCCTATCCTTACGGGAAATTTCCGAAAAAAAAACAGAAGAGAAAAGAGTTTTTCACATTGCTCGAAAGAATTGGAATTACATCTGCGATGCGAATTGGAAATAATGTAGATTTTTATCCTTTTAAAAATAAATTTGAAGTAAATAGAATCGACATCAAATATGGAGACACTTTAAAAACTTTCAAATGGAAAATGAAATTTGGGAAAACTAAGCTCTAATCTAATAAATCTTTGTACAGTTTTTCGTAAGAATCTGCCATTTTTTGATAACTAAATTTCGCAGCTCTTTCTTTTAATTTTACTTTATAATTTTCAGTATCAGCATTAAACATTTCCATTCCATCATCGTACACTTTCTTCATATTTTCAGGTGAAAAATCATTAAAATAAAAAGCTAAATCTCCGCCAATTTCCGGAAGACTTGTTAGATTGCTTAGAAAGATTGGTTTTCCAAAATACATTGCCTCAACCGGAGGAATGCCAAAACCTTCTGCCAAAGATGGATGACAATATGATTCACAATGTTGAAGAAGAAAATATTTCTCATAATTTTCAATATTTTCTAAAAGATGAACTCTTTTTTCTAAACTCAAATCTTTAACTTTTTGTAAAAATTTCTCTTTGTAATCCGACTTTGCCGAAGAAGTAATTAAAACTAAATCACGGTCATTTAGAGCAATTAAATTCAATAAAACTTCCTGATTTTTCTTCGGGAAAAGAACTCCGATATTTAGGATAAATTTTTTATTTAAAAATTGATAGTTTTTATCAGAGATATACTTATCATTTTCAGGGAAGACCAATCCGTTATAAATTACCTCAACTTTAACATCGTTTTTTAAGTTAAATAAATACTTATTTTTAAGAAAATCATCTTTTACAAACTCTGAAATACAAACAACTGCATCCGTATTTCCGATATTTTTTTGAACAAGTTTCTTTGATTTTTCAATTTTTCCGGCAGAACTTTTATCATGAAGAAAGTTTAGATCATGAAGTGTAACCACCTTTTTCTGGTTTGATTTTTTAGAATGAAAATAATCTGAAAGTTGATGTGTAACGTGAATTAAATGAAAAGTTGATGTGTTTATTTTCAATATTTTTTGCCAAAAGTTCCAATTGATGAGTTTGAAATCTTGTTTTAATACTGGAATATTTTTTTGTGGACCATATAATGTATAATTGAAATGGCATAATTTTTCGTTTAACCCTTTTATAAGGGAAATACAAACGTTAGCAATTCCAGATTTGGGATATTTTAATCGTTCAACGTCGATAAGAATGTTCTTTTTCATTAAAAACCGGGGCTTTTCCCCAAAAATAAAAATTTAAACTTAAAAATCTTTACTTTTGCTTTATGAAAATTTGTTTAATCAGTTTTGATTTTTGGCATTATGATGAACATATCGTTAATAAACTGAAAGAAAAAGGTGTTGAAGCATATCATATCAATATCGGAGCTTTTACGCATAAAAATTTTGGAGCAAGAATAACGAACGCAATGAGCAAAGTTTTTATTGGTAAAAATCTGAAACACGAAAAAAGACAAGATTTCATCATCGACTCTCTTAAAAAGATTGGGAAACAGGATCAGATTTTAGTGATCAATCCTGAGAATATAGAAGAACGTGTACACGAATTTATCCGAAAACATACAGACAGAAATATAGCTTATTTATATGATAGTATGTCGAGAAACCCAGCTGATCATATTTTGCATTACTTTGATACCGTTTTTTCTTTTGATGATGAAGATGTGAAAGAATATGGATTTAAAAAAATTACGAATTATAATTATCTTGAACACTGCCCAGCTGAAAAACAAAATCCTAAACTTGATTTATTTTATATCACTTCGTATGATACAGGACGGCTTGAAAGGCTGAATACTCTTATCAATCAAATACAAAATTTAAACATAAATTTTAGAGCAATAATTGCCGGAAAAAAAGGCTGGAAAAATCAAATCACACAGATTGTTGATCAGAAAAATATTAATATTCTGAATTTTAGAAGGACTAATATTCCACAGCAATCTTTGCCGAAATTATATAAAAACACGAAAGTAATTCTTGATCTTCAGAGACAGAATCAAATGGGATTGAGCTTTCGGATTTTTGAAGCCATGGCATTAGAAAAAAAATTCATAACTGATAATCAGAACATTAAAAATTATGACTTTTATAATCCAGAAAACATTTTGATCCTTAAAGAAGATTTCAGCAATATTGAAAAGTCTTTTTTTGAAACCAAGTATCAGAAACTTTCAGACGAAATTTATTACAAATACACACTTGACAATTGGGTGAAAACAGTTTTTAACTTATGAAACAAATTCATCATGTTTTGTTTATCACCAAAGAATTTCAGTCTGAATTTCAAGAAAATACAGGAGGAACCGGAGTTTTTTATAAAAATATCACAGATTCTCTAGTTGAAAAAAATATTCATGTTTCAGTTTTCGGTTCATCCAAGAAACCTTTTTCTATTGAAAATGATAAGCTTTCTGTATTATTTGTAAAAGATTATTTTAAAAAATATAAATTCATGGAGTTTTTACGCTCCATTTCCGGTAAAATTCCTTTTTTGAAAGATCTGCATTTCAAAATTTATGATTTGGAGATTAATTATTTGGAAAAAGAGTTATCAAAATTTATTGAAAATAAAGAAATAGATATTATTGAAACTCATGATTGGGAAGGAATAAGCCGTAGTGCAGAAAGTCTACCAATTCCCTGTGTAATCCGTTGTCATGGTTCATGGTCGATATTACGGGATTTCTTTGGATATGGCGCTGCAAAAGGTAAAATACATAATGAAAAGCTAGCTTTTAAAAATGCCGATAACATTATTACCATATCTCAGAATAACGAAAAAATGGTTCAGCAGATTTTTGGGGACAAAAATTATCAATTAATTTATAATGGAATTGACACTGATATTTTTAAGCCTCAAAAAAACAATCCGATTATAGAGAAATCTATATTCTATTTAGGAAATATTTCGTCAGAAAAAGGAGCTGAAACTGCATTGAATGCTTTTATAAAGGTGAGTAAGATCGAAAAAAATGTTACACTTCACTTTATAGGAAAAGAAACTAATCTAGTTAATCAATTAAAGGAAAAAATTTCACAGGAAAAGCTGGAGCAAAAAGTTTATTTTCATGGTAAAAAAAACCGTGATGAAGTAATAAAGCTGATTTCTCAGGCTGAAGTTGTAATATTCCCTTCTAAAGGTGAAACATTTGGTTTGGCACTTGCAGAAGCTATGGCATTAGAAAAACCTGTAATCTGCTCAAATCTGGAAGCTTTTAAAGAAATAGTTTCTGATGGTAAAAACGGTTTGATTGCAGAATCTGAAGACGAATTTGCTGATAAAATATGCGATGTATTTTCAAAAAAATTATTTGCTTCAGATCTGGCAAAAAATGCAAGAAAAACAATAGTCGAAAAATTTTCGTCTGACAAGATGTTGGAAGAAACTTTATCTTATTATACTAAAGTAATAAACCAGTAAATCAACTCTTTTAAAGTTTCTGAAAAGCTTTTGCTTCTTTTTTTCCTGTAAAAGAATTTAAAATATTTAAAAAAACTTTCAAAAGCTTCCACAAAAAAGAATGATTGTTCTGGATGTTTTTAATTTGTAACATTCTACGGGAGCTTGCAAACTCAATTAATTTAATTTCGTTCTGTAAGTTGGGGAATAACTCCTCATAAACAGCTTGTTTTTCTTTATAAATGATTCTTTCATTTTCAGAATTACTTGAAATACCTGAATTATCAAAATCACTGATTACCTCATCAATATGTATATAACTTGCTTTATTTACAATTATTGCTCTCAGAAAAAACTCCCAATCTGAAATAATTTTAAACTTTTCATTATAAAAACCGATTTCCTGAAAAAGAGTTTTCTTTATAAAAGATGAAGGATGAGGAAGAAATGAATGTAGAAAATATGTTAAATCGATATTTTTTGACGGACTAAATAATGTCTGAGGAACTTCGTTTAAACTATAAATTAAATTACCATAAATAATATCTGTATTGCTTAATAAAGGTAAAATTTTAGTTATTACATCAGGATTGGCAAGTTTATCACCACTATTTAAAAACAGCAAATAATCACCGCTTGCCATTTCGATGCCTTTATTCATTGCATTATAAACTCCGGAATCCGGTTCGCTAATCCATGCATTGATGTTATTTTCATTTCTCTCAATAATTCTTCTACTTTCATCAGTGCTACTTCCGTCCACAACAATATATTCAAAATCCTTTGAATTTTGACCGATAACACTTTCAAAGGTTTTCTCTAATCCTTTAGCATTATTGTAATTGATGGTGATTATTGACAGCTTATAGCTCACTTTTTAAATTTTTAGTTTGAAGAAAAATTGAGTGTTTTAAGAAATTAATCTTTTTTCATTTTGAATTTTGGTAAAAATAATAATACCAAACTAATCATCCATTTTAAAATTCTCCATGCTGCAGGGAATTTTTTTATATAAATTACCTGTTGAATTCTTTTAATTCTGGCTTCTTGGCTAAATTTCAGATCTTCTAAGAAAGCAGAAAAATATTTATTTAAAGTAATTTCTCTTTCCGAATGATAAACTGATAAATTCTCAGGTTTTGAAGATATACCTGAAAAATCATAATAGCAAATTGTTTCGTCTAAATGCTTATAAGATGCATTATACAGACATATTGCAACAATAAAAAATTCCCAGTCTGCACTGATTTTATATTCTTCATTGTAAAAGAAATAATCATGAAACAGATTTCTTTTAATGAAAGCAGCCTGATGATTGATTCCTCCTGTATAAAAGAAGCTAAATGTCAATTTTCTAGGGGGAACTTCTACTCTTCTGTAACCTGTATCATTAAAATAAACTGAATCACCGTACAAAATATCAATATCTGAAGTAAGCTGTTGTTGCACTTTCTCTAATACATTATTGTCATAGAAAAAGTCACCACTATTCATAAAAATGATGTAATCTCCAGAGGCTTTTCTAATACCTTTATTCATCGCATTATAAACTCCGGAATCTTTTTCGCTAACCCAATAATTAACTTTAGAATTTTTTTCAATTAATTCTTTACCACCATCTGTGCTTCCACCATCAATTACAATATATTCAAAGTCTGACCACGTTTGATTATTAATCGATTCGAAGGTCTTTATAAGACCATTTTTGTTATTATAATTGATTGTTATAATGGATAACTTTACACTCATTATTAATTTTTGCCTTTTAAATTATTTTTTTGCCGCATCAATATAAACCTGCAAGCATTGTTCCGCAGCATCTTTCCAATCAAACTTCTTTACATGTTCCAAGCCTTTTTCAGCATATAGCTTTCTAAGTTGATTATCGGATAATAACATTTGTATTTTTTCCTGTAAATCTTCTTCAGAATCAGAGTCAAAATAAATTCCTGCATCTCCTGCAACTTCCGGAAAAGAACCATGTTTAGATAAAATAATCGGACAACCACAGGCCATAGATTCTAAAACAGGAATTCCAAAACCTTCATATAAAGATGGAAAAACAAAACATTTTGCATTTTTATAATAATGTCCAAGCTCCTCTTCTTTAAAATATCGTTGGATTACTTGTTTTTCAACACCCAATTTTTTGATAAATGTAGTTTCTTCATCATTAAACTTACCTCCTCCGGCAGCGATTAACACCAAATTAGGATCATTTTTTAATAAAGGTGCTGCAGATTTCACTAAAAATTTAAAGTTTTTATAGTTAGGTCTGGCTCCAACATATAAAATATAATTTGCAGGCAAATCAACATGAGCAGTCGGATCAATTTTAATTGAACTCCCGTGATGAATAACAACTATTTTATCTGGATCAATCTGCGGATAAACTTTAATAATATCATTCTTTGTATTATTGGAAACTGCAATTATTTTAGTTGCTTTTTCCAACAGTTGAAGCTTACGCTCAAAAACTTTAAAGGAATCACCCTCAAAATATTGTGGCAAAAGCTCATGGATCATATCATAAACTGTTAAAACAAATGGCTTTCCATTAATTTTATCTAAAAAATACGGATTATAATATGTTGGAACAAATACATCAAAATTATTATCCTGAAAAGCTTGATTTAATAATTTTTCAGATTTTTTTCTCCTTAAAGTTCTCGTACTTATTTTAAAAAAAGCTAAAGTTTTATAAAGAAAATTTAAACCCTTATTTTTAACGAGAAGATTGGTGTTTTTGACATAAGCATTATCTGAACTGTAAATCGGCAAGATAACCTCTACATCCTCTTTTTGATTGAGTATAGAAAAAACCTCTGTATAATACCTTGAAATTCCTCCATAGGTTTGCTGATCAAAAATCTGCGGATCTAAAAGTATCTTCATATAACTATTGAAATTAGCATACTTGTAATTAACGATTGTATTTTATAAAATCCTTTATGTGGTGATTTTTTTTTCAAAAACAATCTATTTTCGTTCATTATTGGATGCATTATTTTCTAAAATTTTTTGAATTTTCGCATAATCATCTTCAAGAAGCCCTATTCTATCAATTCTGAAATTAAGTCTTGTCTTTTTTAATCCAAAAAACTCTCTGTATTTCGAGATATCATTTATAGCATAATCAATTTGCTCTTTCGAAAATTCTGTAGCAGAAAAAACATGATAATTTTTCTTTCTGTAATAACTTTTACCAAATTTATCAGCAATAATCCTTAATGACTTTTCAGTATAAAAGGCGATGTGCTGTCCTGTTTCATTGGCTATATAAACCCAATTTTCTACATTAGCTTTTGGAACAACATCTGTAGAAAATATTAAATTGTCTGCATAGCTCAATATATTTCCAATCTCCTCTAATGGATTTTCTAGATGTTCAAAAACCTCAAATGCTGTCACAACATCAAATTTATTTACATCAATATCCGTAATATCAAAATGTTTTGAAAAAATATTTTCGCAATAAATATCCTGTCTGTAAAAATCATAACCCAAATCTCGCATCAAGCGTACAAAAATACCATACCCGCCTGCAAAATCAAGATACATCTTAGACTGAGGAAAAAAAGTATCGATAAACTTCGGTATTGTTTGCAATAGCTCATTATTTCTTTTTAAGATACCAATATCTAAAGACGTAATCGCATTATTATAAGCTTCTTCAAGCCAAAAAGGTTCATCTGTTTGGATGAAACCACAATTTTCACATTGATGATAGTCAACATTGTACTTCAGTAAAATTTTCTTTGAGAAAATCTTATTTGCACTGCTTGAACAAATTTTACATTTCATATGAGCTATTAATTTATTTATTATCTCAATTAGCTCCTATCATACTCATCATCCAACCTCACAATATCATCTTCACCAAAATAAGTTCCTGTTTGCACTTCAATGAAGACAACAGGTTTTTCTGATAAATTCATAATTCTGTGTTTGGCTCCCAATGGAATGAAAATACTTTCTCCATAAGACAATTTTATTTCTTTATCATCCAAAACTATAGTAGCATCACCTTCGATGATTGTCCATTGTTCCTGTCTTTTATGATGATATTGGTAAGACAGTTTTTGTCCTGGGTTTACTTCGATTCTTTTCAGTTTATAATTGGCTTCGTCTGCCAAAACGTAATATTTCCCCCAAGGTCTTTCGCCGATTTCTAGCATAATTAATGAATTCTAAATTTGTACAAATGTAGATAATAAGATTAAAAAATCCCAATATCAAAAATATTAAACATCTTTAAAATATTTAATTTAAGTAAATTTGCAAAAATTTTATTTAAAATGGAGAAAGTAAGAGTCCGTTTTGCTCCAAGTCCTACAGGACCTTTGCATTTGGGAGGTGTAAGAACCGCATTATATGATTATCTTTTTGCTAAAAATCAAGGTGGCGCGTTTGTATTGAGAATTGAAGATACAGATACCGCAAGATACGTTGAAGGAGCAGAAGATTACATCGAAGAAGCTTTGGAATGGTGCGGAATTATTCCCGATGAAAGTCCTAAAAAAGGCGGAAAATTTGCTCCATACAGACAATCTGAGAGAAGAGATATTTACGACAGATATACAGAGCAAATCTTGAAAACAGACTATGCTTACATCGCTTTCGATACGGCTGAAGAATTAGACGCAATCCGTGCTGAATATGAAGCTAAAGGTGGTGTTTTCTCTTATGACAATAAAACTAGAAACCGTTTAAGAAACAGTCTTTCGCTTTCTGAAGAGGAAGTTCAAAAACTATTGGATGAAAAAACTCCATATGTTGTAAGGTTTAAAATGCCGGTTGACAGAACGTTAGGCTTAGTAGACATTATCAGAGGGAATTCTGCGGTAAACACAGACGTTTTAGACGATAAAGTTTTAGTTAAAAACGACGGAATGCCAACTTACCATTTCGCCAACATCATTGATGATCACGAAATGGAAATCTCCCATGTCATCCGTGGTGAAGAATGGTTACCTTCATTAGGTTTACATATTTTATTATATGAAGCAATGGGTTGGGAAGCTCCCCAATTTGCTCATCTTTCTTTAATTTTAAAACCAGAAGGCAAAGGAAAATTAAGCAAAAGAGACGGCGACAAATTCGGATTTCCTGTTTTCCCTTTGAATTTTACAGATACTGCAACTGGAAACGTTTCTAAAGGATATAGAGAAAGTGGTTACTTGCCGGAAGCTTTCATCAATATGGTGGCGCTTTTAGGATGGTCTCCTGCAGATGACAAAGAAATTTTGACTTTGGAGGAAATGGCACAAGAATTTGATTTAAATAAAGTTCATAAAGCCGGAGCAAGATTCAGCAAAGAAAAATCTGAATGGTTTAATCATCAATATATTCAAAAAACTTCGGATGAAGATTTAATGAATATTCTTAAAAATTCAGATTTAAATTTAAATATCGAAGATGAAAAATTGCTAAAAATCATTCATTTAATGAAAGAAAGAGCAACGTTTCCGAAAGATATTTATGAAAATGGAAAATTCTTCTTTGAAGCACCAACTTCTTACGATGAAAAAGCTTCAAAAAAAGCATGGAATGATGAAACTTCTAGCCTTTTGACTGAATTTGCAGAAAATTTAAATTCATTAAATGATTTTACCTCTGAAAACATTAAACAAAATTTACATGATTTTGCAGAAAGCAAAGGTTTAGGAATGGGGAAAGTAATGATGCCTCTTCGTCTGGCTTTGGTAGGAGAATTGAAAGGACCAGACGTTCCTGATATTTTAGAACTCATTGGTAAAGAGGAAAGTACCGCAAGAATAAGCAATGCAGTGAATAATTTTAAATAGATTTATCATAATTTTTCATACATTTGAAAGATTTAATTTACTTCAAGAATGGAATATTTAAGTTTCGAACTTCCTATAAAAGAACTGATGGATCAGTATCAAACCTGTTCATTGGTAGGAGAAGAAAGTGGTGTTGATGTAAAATTAGCATGCAGCCAAATCGAAGACAAGATCAGAGATACTAAAAAAGAAATCTACGGAAATCTTACACCTTGGCAAAGAGTACAGTTATCGCGTCATCCGGATCGCCCATATACTTTAGATTATATTAAAGGAATGGTAGATAAAGGAAGTTTTTTGGAACTTCACGGTGACAGAAACTTCGCTGATGATCCTGCATTAATTGGTGGCTTAGCTACTTTAGACGGTCAGAGAATTATGATTCTTGGAACTCAAAAAGGAAGAACTACTAAAGAAAGACAGCACAGAAGATTCGGAATGCCGAATCCTGAAGGATACAGAAAGGCTTTAAGACTAATGAAGCTTGCAGAAAAATTCAAAATCCCTGTAGTAACTTTGGTTGATACACCGGGAGCTTATCCAGGTTTAGAAGCTGAAGAAAGAGGACAAGGTGAAGCAATTGCAAGAAACATTTTCGAAATGACTATGCTTAAAACGCCTATTTTCACTTACATTATTGGCGAAGGAGCAAGTGGTGGAGCATTAGGAATTGGTGTAGGTAACAAAGTTTATATGTTGGAAAACACTTGGTACACCGTAATTGCACCGGAAAGTTGCTCATCAATTCTTTGGAGAAACTGGGATCATAAAGAAGATGCAGCTAATGCATTAAATCTTACTCCAGCAGATGCATTAAGAGAAAAATTCATTGACGGAATTGTAGAAGAACCACTTGGTGGCGCTCATTATGATCCTGAAGTTGCTTATTTAAATTTAAAAGCTTCAATTTTACAAAATATTAAAGCTTTCTCTAAATTTACAGGTAAAGAATTAGAAACACACAGACAAGACAAGTTTATTGCGATGGGGCAATTTAAAGGATAACAAAAAAGCGGTTAAGAAATTCTTAACCGCTTTTTTTATTTTATCGATTTGCTTTTATTCTGCAACATTAAGCTGAATCTCAATATCTTTCGTAACTTTTTTAAGCGAAGAATATTTGGCATCACAAACCGAAGTCGTCAAAACATACTCTCCTTTTTCTACCATTACAAAGTTATGTCCATTTGCGGGAACATCAAGATTGTAATATTTTTTTCCACTGATTTTTACAATCAATCGGCATTTTGATTTATTTTTAATATTAATATAAGCTTCATTATCATTAGGATCATTATTAAAAAGATGCGTCAGATAAGAAGCTGTCTTTTTTGCTTCAGCACTGGGCTCAGATTTTTTACTTGAACTTCCCACCGCAGCATAATTTACTGTACGTTGTGGTGTTGCAGCTTTAGAATTAGATGTTAAATCTTTCCCTTTATTAAGCTCATTATTGCTTACTATTTTTTCAATTTTATCTTTGCTGATTGGTCTTATAGTAGGTTTAGCCTCTATAGAATTATCTGCCATAATAATATCAATAAGTTTTCTTTTTAACTTATCTGTTTTTTCGTGCCCTGGATTTTGTTTGATAAAACCTGCAATAATTCTTGCTTCAGCAGTACTTTCTGCTTCTTCGAGTGTATAAATGATAACAGTTTCTTTTTCTGCAACGACTTTGGCTTTGGCTTTTTTCTTCTTTTGAGCAAAGCCCACACTGAAAATAGATAGGAATATAATTAGAAATAATTTTTTCATGTAGCGGAAACCTTTAAAAATTTATTAAATAAATACTATAACGTGAAAAGTCATTTTTTAGTTTATCATTAAAATCATTATCTTTGCACATCTTTAAAATAAACTATTAAAGTTAATCATAATTTTAAATAAAAAAATAATAAATATTATGTCTTATTCACCAGCTGCTGCAGACGTAGCAAAATTGAGAAACCAAACAGGTGCAGGTATGATGGACTGCAAGAAAGCTTTAGTTGAAGCAGAAGGAGACTTCGAAAAAGCAGTTGATATCCTTAGAAAAAAAGGACAAAAAGTTGCAGCTAACAGAGCCGACAGAGATTCTTCTGAAGGTGCTGTAATCGCTAGAGTAAACGAAGATAACACTTTAGGTGTTGTGATTTCTCTAAACTGCGAAACTGACTTTGTTGCTAAAAACGAAGCGTTCATCGAGCTAGCTTACGAAATTGCTGAAATGGCTATTTTCGCTGCTACTAAAGAAGAATTATTGGCTACAGATTTCCACGGAATGACTGTTGCTGAAAAATTGATCGAGCAAACTGGAGTTATCGGTGAGAAAATCGAGATTGGTGCTTTCGAAAGAATTACAGGACCTTTCTTAGGAGCTTACATCCACGCTGGAAACAAAATTGCTGCAATCACTGCACTTTCTGCTAAAGTAGACGGAGCTGACGAAGCTGCTAAATCTGTTTCTATGCAAGCTGCTGCTATGAACCCAATTGCTCTTGACGAAACTTCTGTTTCTCAGGAAACTATCGACAAAGAACTGGAAATCGAAAGGCACAAACTTACTGAAGAAGGTAAACCTGCAAACATTATCGACAATATCTTGAAAGGTAAAATGCAGAGATTCTACAAAGACAATACTTTGGTACACCAGGATTTCATCAAAGACAGTTCTATTTCTGTTGCTGATTACGTAAAATCTGTAAACGGAGACCTTAAAGTAACAGGATTTGTAAGAGTTAGCTTATAATACCTTTTCAAATTTAAATATTAATCCCGATGATTTTTTTCATCGGGATTTTTTATGCCTAAACACTTTTATGACATTAATAAAACATAGAGTATTTTTTTGAAATTTCGAAAGTATATTAAATTATAATTAAATGTTAAAAACATTACATAAAAATTTGATTATTAATATGTAAATTTGTCGCCCCTAAAACTGAGGCATGAAAAGATTTTTACTTATTATTTGTACATTTTGGTGTTTAATCATTAATGCTCAACTTGATACTGAACATTGGTTTGCTCCGATGTCTGCAAAAGCCGGAACCGGCGGATTGGAAGGATATTTATATCTGTCTACTGATGAAACCACTCCTTTTGCAGTACAGATTTACAATAATAATACATTGTATTCTACAGTTCAGGTAAGTAAAAACAATCCTGCACAGGTAATAATTCCCAATAACTTTTTAATTGCATCGTCACAAAGTCAATTATTCACACCGAATAATATGGGATTAAATGTAAAAGGTTCTAAAAAATTCTTTGCCAATTACAGATTTGCGATGACCAATCATGCTGAAATTTTAACTTCAAAAGGCGCAGCAGGTTTAGGAACTACATTTTATGCGGGAGTTGCTCCAATTACAGGATCAGAAGATCACATGAATGCAACCATCGGAGTAACAGCTACTGAGGACAATACCGTTGTGACAATTTCCGGTTACAATCCGGCTATTACTTTTTCGGATGGAATTTCTTCTCCAACAAGAACTTTTACTCTTAATAAAGGAAAATCTTACATTCTGGATGTTGTAAGTTCGTGGTCAAACGCCAATAAAACAGGTTTAGTAGGTGCTAAAATTGTTGCGACAAAGGCAATTTCTGTAACCAACGGAAACTTTAATGCAGCTTATACTACTCAAAACCTTACCAACAATGATATTTTGATGGATCAGGCTGTTCCTGTTGATCGTTTAGGAAAAGATTTCGTAGTTGTAAAAGGAAACGGAACGGTGACTTCTCAAATGGAAACCGCTTTAATTATTGCTACAGAAAATAATACTCAGATTACATTTAACGGAACCGGAGCCGCAATTACGCTAAATGAAGGACAATATTATCAAGTTCCAAGTGCAAGGTATATAAATCAAGCTGGTAGCGGACATTACAACATGAATATTTCTGCAACCAAAAATGTTTATGTTTATCAATTACTTTCTGGCGCAACCAACGGAAACGAATATGCTTCCGGAGGAATGAATTTCATACCCCCTTTAAGCTGTTTTATGCCTAATAAAATTGATGAAATTGGGTTTATCAACAGAATTGGAGGTCAAACTTTTGCTACTAGATTAAATATTATCACCCAAACCGGCGCAACGGTAACTTTAAACGGCGGACCAATTGCAGCAGGAAACGGACCTTATCCTGTAACAGGAAATCCAAATTGGGTAAGCTACTCTATTCAAAATGTGACAGGAAATATTACTTTAAATTCTACAAAAGCTATGACTGCTGGAATCGCTGCAGGAAGTGGTGCCGTAGGATATGGAGGTTATTTCTCAGGATTCTCTTCTGTTCCTGCAATTACGAAAACAGGTGACTGCTATGCAGGAATTGAGCTGCAGGTTGATAATAATTATGACGCTTATCAATGGTACTTAAATGGAGTTGCAATTAGCGGAGCTACAACTTATTTTATTAATCCTGAATTGTATGGAGCAGGAGCATATACTTGTTCGGTAACGAAAAACAACTGTGAAACAAAATTGACGACAATTTACAATTACACATTATGCCCGCCAATTTCAACAACAACTTATACAATCGGATCTTGTAATACAAAAGTAATCACGCCTGCATTTACAAGTTCTACACAAACAATTGTTCCTTCATTAACGGCAATTATTGCTCAACCAACTAACGGAACAGCAACTGTAAATTCAACTACAGGACAAATTACATATACACCAAATGCGACAACTGTAAATACTACAGATCAGTTTATTTATTATATTCAAGGAAACGGAAATCCTTTTGCTTTTGAATATTTTAAAATTATAATTAACACGGATGTTCTTCAGGTGAATAATACTTCAATAAGCATTTGTAACAGTACTTCAGTAAATGGAACTTATAATTTAACGACTGCAAATGTAACATCGGCTGTTGGAGCAAGTATTACTTATTTTACCAATTCAAATTTAACCGGTCAAATTGCTGTTCCCGCAACTTATACGGGACCTGCAGGAATTATTTACGCTAATGTAACTTCAGCTTACGGATGTTCTAAAGTTGCGCAGATTACATTAATAATAAATCAATCTCCAAACATCAATACAAGTGCTTATAATGCAGAGTTTTGTGATGATAATTTTTCTGGAGTTATCAATATAAATTTTGCAGCAGTTACTCCTCAGATTGTTACCAACTCTGCCAATTTTACCGTAAAATATTATTTAAATCAAGCTGATGCAACCGCAGGAAATAATAACACATTGCCAACTAACTGGAATTACACTTCAAATACAACAGTTTATGTAAGAGTTGAAAGCACAAACGGATGTCCTCCTGCTTTTGGACAAATTAATTTTGTGATTAAAAATAAGGTTCCTTTGTTAACTCCTACGCATGTATTAGAAATTTGTGACACAGACATGAATGGTTCTGAAACTGTCAATTTAATTAATTATAAAAATATTTTCACCACAGATCCTGCAACTACAGTTACTTTCCACAGTAGTTTAGCAGACGCACAATCAGGAGCAAATGCAATCTCTGCAACACAAACAATCAACAACGGAACGACAGGAACTTTTTATTTAAGATTTACTAATGCGACGCAGTGTTTTAATACAGCTAATTTAGCTATCAAAGTAAATGCTGTTCCTAATATCAATATTGCGAATTTTAACGGAAATCTTTGTGATGATAATTTTGACGGAATTGTGAACGTAAATTTTGCTACAATAACTCCACAAATTGTAACAAATTCGGCAAGTTTTACAGTAAGATATTATTTAAGTCAAGCTGATGCAACCGCAGGAAACGGGAATACACTTCCAACTAACTGGACATATACTTCAGCAACAACTGTTTATATAAGAGTAGACGGTACAAGTACAACTTGCCCGACTGCTTTTGGACAAATTAATTTCACTATTGGTAATAAACTTACTCTTCTAACAACCAATATAACAACACAAGTTTGTGATAATGATTTAGATGGTTCTCAAAGTGTAAATCTTAGTGATTATAAAAATCAATTTACGGCAGATCCGTCAGTTACACTTACTTTTTATCCTACTTTAGCTAATGCGCAAGCTGGAACCAATGCAATAGCTGCAACTCAAGTTATTACAACTTCAGCAACTTTCTATATTAGATTTACCAGCAATATTGCTTGTCCGAACATCGGAACTTTAACAATTAGTTTAAAATCTCCAAAAAAATCAAACACCTTACAAAATCAAACCATTTGTTTAGATGCAAAAGCGATTCTTAATGCAGGAGATGGTTTTACCTCTTATCTGTGGAGTACAGGAGCAACTACCTCGTCAATTACCGTTGGTGTAGGAACTTACTTTGTAGACTTAGGATTTAACGGTTGTATTTATAGACAAACAGTAACTGTGACTGCAGCTCAAGCTCCTACAATCACAAGTATTGTTGTTACAGGAACAAGTGCAACAATTAATGTTACGGGAGGAACTGCACCCTATCAATATTCATTAAATGGTTCAGATTACCAAAGTTCAAATGTATTTTCAGGATTAACGAGAGGTCCGCACAAAGTTTACGTGATTGGAAGAGATGGATGTCAACCTGTGATTAAAGACTTCTTAATTTTAAATTTAATTAATACAATTACTCCAAACGGAGACGGAAGAAATGATGTATTAGATTATTCTGATTTAAAAATTAAGGATCAAGTAAATATTGAAGTGGTTGACAGATATGGAGCACTTGTGTATAAATCATCTCCAAACAACTACAAATGGGACGGAAAATCAGGTGGAAGAAATCTACCTACAGGGACTTACTGGTATATTATCCGATGGATTGAACCAGACACAAAATTGCCAGTTTCTCATTCAGGATGGCTTTTAATTAAGAATCGAGAATAGATTTTAAATTTTATTTATGATTTATTAACAATATATTAAAATTTATTTTAATTTTGTAGAAATCCTAATTCCATATTATGAAAAGATTTCTACTAAGCTTTGCAGTAATGCTTCTGACAATCAACAGTCTTTTTGCACAAAGAGATACTGATCACTGGATTGCACCCTATTACAATTCGGGCGGAACATATTCCACTGCCGTTTATCTGTCAACAGATTCTGTAACGCCATTTGCAGTTAATATTTTCAGTAATAATGTGCAGATCAATACTACGCCTATTATGGTCAGTAAAAACAATCCTGTTACTTATGATGTAGGAACTTATATTTCTACAGCTTCCACAAGTGACGGTTTTAAAGTTCTTAATAAAGGATTGTATTTAAAAGGAGCAAAACCTTTTTATTGCACTTTAAGAACAGCGCAAATCTCTCATGGCGAAATTGTAACAAGTAAAGGAAAAGCTGGAATAGGTAAAGAGTTTTATGTCGCAAACACACCTTACGCGGGAAGTACAGCCACCCTTTACAGTTTTACTGCAGGGGTTATGGCTACTGAAGATGCTACAACTGTAACTGTTAGCTGGCCAGGAACAATAACGTTTTTTGGACAACCAGCCACCCCACCGTCCAATCCTTATACTTTTACATTAAATAAGGGGCAATCATTTATATTTGCAGGAAACGCTGCAAGTGCCGCTCCGTTTATGGGAGCCAAAATAACTTCAACTAAACCAATCACGCTCACTAATGGTAACATGAATGGAAATTTTGGAAATTCACCTTCAGGTTCAGATGCAATTCTTGACCAGTCTGTCCCTACCGAAAGATTGGGAAGTACTTTTGCAATGGTGAGAACACTTTCCACATCTTCAGATCTTGAAGGAGGTATAGTGATTGCTACAGAAGATAATACGGAAGTATTTCTAAATGGATCATCAATACCTGCAGCTACTATTAATCAGGGACAATGGTACCGAATTCCAGGTTCTTCATATCAGTTGCAAGGAACTAGCGGACATTACAACATGCTCGTATCTACTTCTAAAAACGTTTACTTATATCAGCTGGTTTCTGTAGATGATAGCAATGCCACTTGTGGATTTAATTATATTCCTCCCCTCAACTGTTTCCTCCCAAGAAAAATTGATGAGATTGGTAATGTAAACGAAATGCCAAACACATCATCTACTATTGTGCTTAAACTTAATATTCTTACTGAGGCAGGAGCTACGGTCACTTATAGTTCTAATGGAGGAACACCAATCACACCAACGGCAGCACAAGGACCTTATCAGCTTCTCGGAAATACAAACTGGGTGACTTATGCAATAGAAGGTGTTACAGGAAATCTAACTATTCAATCTACCAAAGCGGTTACAGCTGGTGTAAACGGAGGATATAGCACTGCTGGCTACGGTGGTTATTTTGCAGGATTCTCTTCAATACCAGTTATTGCAAAACAAACTGGAGATTGTATTCCTGGTATTATTTTAGAAGTTGATGACAGCTACGAAACTTACCAGTGGTATTTGAATGGTGGAATTATTACTGGAGCTACTTCATCAACATTCACACCAGCAGTTGCAGGAGATTACACTGTAAAAGTAACGATGGGAACTTGCCCACCTGTAACTACACCAATATATAAAGTATTTACCTGCTTAACAAATACAGTTAAAACCTTAAATATTTGCGGAACGAAAGCTATTATACCTGCATTTACCAGCTCAACCCAAACACCAGTACCTGGAACTGTACAAATTATTACAGCGCCAACACAAGGAACTGCTACCATAAATCCTGCTACAGGAATTATTACTTATGTACCAAATGCAGGTTACTTAGGAGCAGATAAGATTATTTATAAATTCTGTGGAAATGCTGCTGAATTTGTAGATTGTGAACAAATTACACTAAACCTGAATGTTGTGCCATTTGTACTTACAGATGTAACAATCAAAACTTGTCAATATGCAGGAAAAGGATATTTTGATTTAACTACTGCAGCTGTAACTTCTTACAGCCCTACAACCAAAAAGTTCTATCCAACTTTAGCAGACTTGAATGCAAATACAAATCAAATCAATAATCCTACAAATTATTTCTTTGGATTAGGATCTGTATATGTACAGGTAACGACTGACGAAGGATGTATCGGAACCGCAAAAATCACTCTTGATTTCTACCCTACCCCAGTTGTAAATGAAACTACTTTAACGGTATGTTTTATTGAAAATAATGAAACAAAAGGAGTATTTAATCTTCCAAGTGCAAATGTTACATCACAAACTCCGGTTACTAAAAAGTATTATCCAACGTTTACGGATGCAAGCAACGGAACAAATGAAATAGTACTTCCTGTAGACATGTATATTTCCGGAGACGGTGCTGTTTATGTAAGAGTATTTAATAGTAACGGATGTTATGCAATTGCAAAAATCAATCTTAAAGTTACACCTCCAAAGAGATCACCTTTATTGGTTGACAAATATATCTGTATTGATAGCAGAACTACATTAGATGCAGGAGCAGGATATCAGTCATACGAATGGAGTACTGGTGCAACTACTCAAACAATTCAAGCAGTACCTGTAGGTGATTATTGGGTAATTCTTCAAAATGCTGGATGTTATACCAAACAAACAGTTAGTGTGAAAAAGGCTCTAGAGCCAGTAATTACTTCTATAGAAATTTCTAATAATACAGCGACAGTTATTGTAACAGGAGGTACTGCACCTTTCAAATATGCGGTAGACGGAACAGCAACTTGGCAGGATTCTAATGTATTTACAAACTTGAGCAGAGGTCAACATACTTTCTATGTGAAAGATGAGTTCAACTGTTCTCCGGTTTCTGTAGAGATTACAGTTCCAAATCTTGTAAATGCAATTACTCCAAACGGAGATAAAGTAAATGATTTCATCGATTATAGTGAATTAGCTTACAAAGACAACCTTTCTTTCATGATTTATGACCGATACGGAAACAAAGTGTTTACTGGTGATAAATTCAATAATTATAAATGGGATGGAACTCACTCTAATAAAAAGATTGTTACCGGAACATATTGGTATCATATCAATTGGACAGAACCAAACGCTACTAAAACTCCAATAAAATACACAGGTTGGATTTTAGTTAAGAATAGAGAATAGAATCTTAAATAATAAAATGAGAAATGCCATAACTTAACTGTTGTGGCATTTTTTTATTATAAATTTAATTTTTTTTATATTTTTTTTATAAAACATATGAATTATTACATTATTTTTGTATGAATCCTAATCCTAGACTATGACAAAACTTCTACTTACTTTTTTAATGGTAATTTTTAGTGGTAATATCCTATTTGCTCAGAGAGATACAGAGCATTGGATTGCGCCCTACTATGAATCTACTTCTTACACTGGACGAACATTATATTTATCCACAGACTCGACCACACCTTTTACCGTTACGGTTTACAGCAATAATATTGCACTCGGAACAGTAACAATAAGTAAAGGATCTCCTCAAATTTATGCAGTTCCAGCGCAATATATTGCCGGTTCTGCTGTGTCTGATGCCTTTAGAGTAATTAACAAAGGACTTTATTTGAGTGGAGAAAAGCCATTTTATTGTACATTAAGAATGGCCAGTAGTACAACGCACGCTGAAATCGTTACCAGTAAGGGTAAAGCAGGTATCGGTAAAGAATTTTACGTAGCGGCAACTCCTTCAATTTATACTTCTACAAGTAACAACTTTACTGCGGGAGTTTTAGCAACAGAAAACAATACAACAGTTACTGTAACATGGAGTGCAACTACACCTATAACATTTATTGGTAGTACACCTGCAACAAACACCCATACATTTGTATTAAATAAAGGGCAATCTTTTATTTTTGCCGGAAACGGGGCAACGGCTGCAAATATGCAAGCTTTTATCGGAGCTAAAATTGTTTCTGATAAACCAATTACGTTGACCAACGGTAACATGAATGGAAATTTTGGTACTGTAAGCAATCTTGGTTCTGACTCGATTTTGGATCAATCTGTTCCAGTTGAAAGACTTGGAAATACTTTTGCAATGGTAAGAACAAGATCTACTGCTCCGGATGTAGAAGGCGGAATTGTAATTGCAACTGAAAACAATACACAAGTATATTTGAACGGTTCTGGAACTGCTGTTGCTACTTTAAACCAAGGTGAATGGTACAGAATTTCAGGAAGCAACTATATCGTACAGGGCGGAACACATGCAAATATGTTCATCAGTACTACAAAAAATGTTTATTTATATCAACTTGTAGCTGTTGAAAACAGTAGTGCGACTTGTGGTTTCAACTACATACCACCATTGAACTGTTTTTTACCTAGAAAAATTGATGAAATTGGTAAAATTAACGAAATGCCTTCTGGTACTGGTGGAGCGAGCGTAGTTGCATCAAATACTAATGTAAAATTAAATATTCTTACTGAAGCGGGAGCTGTTGTTACTTATACCATTAATGGAGGAGCACCAATAACTCCAACTGCAGCACAAGGGCCATATACGGTAACAGGAAATACCAATTGGGTAACATATGCCATAGAAAACATGACCGGAACCGTAGCCGTAGTTTCTAATAAAGCTGTAACTGCGGGAATCAATGGTGGATATAGTACATCAGGGTATGGTGGCTATTTTGCCGGGTTCTCCTCTATTCCACTTATTGCAAAACAGACGGGAGATTGTATTCCAGGCTTAGTTTTGGAAGTTGATGATAGTTATGATACTTATCAGTGGTTTAGAAATGGGGTCGCAATTCCTGGAGCTATAACCAATTCATTCACCCCTACAACCGCAGGAAACTATACTGTAACTATTACAGTTGGATCTTGTATACCTGCAACAACGCCAATCTATAAAGTTTTTACTTGTTTGCAAAAAACAACAAAAACAAAAACAGTTTGTGAAGGTTATTTAAATATTGTACCAGAATTCACAACATCTCAACAAAACTTCACACCAGGAAGTGTACAAATTATTACACAACCAACAAATGGTACTGCAATATTGAACCCTACAACGGGTGTTATAGGGTATACTCCAAACTTTGGTTTTGTAGGAAATGATAAAATTGTATATAAATTCTGTGGAAATGATCCTGAGTTTGTAGACTGTGAAGAAATTACACTTACTTTAACAATAGCAGAAAGCCCTACAGTTAATTCTGCGACATTAAGAACTTGTTTTCTTGAAAGTAATGTAGCAACTGGATTATTTAATCTAACAACCGCTAATGTAACGACACAATCAGGTGTTATTAAAACATATTATCCTTCATTAACGGATGCTCACAACCAGACTAACGAAATTTTAAACTTTGCAAATTATACCGCTCCTAATGGTGTAGTTTATGTAAGAGTGCGTAATGCAAACGGATGTTATAATGTTGCTCAGATTACTCTTGTAGTATTTCCACCAACAAAATCAACAGTTCTTGTAGACAAGGTAATTTGTATTGAAGATAAAACTATATTAGATGCCGGTACAGGTTTTTCAAGTTATGAATGGAGCACAGGAGCTACAACTCAAACCATATCTAATGTAGGAGTTGGTACTTATTGGGTGAAACTTAAAACGGGAGACTGTATCACAAAGCAGGAAGTTAAAGTCTATGCTTCAGAACAGCCGGTAATTTCAAATATTGATGTTTCAAACAACAGCATTACTATAACTGCAGTTGGAGGAGTAGGACCTTATGAATATTCAATTAACAATAATAATTTTCAATCTTCAAATGTATTTACAGATCTTCCGAGAGGTGATGTAAAAGTTTATGTAAGAGATACTTTTAAATGTATTCCGATTGAGGTAAGCATTACAATTCCTAATATTGTAAACGTAATTACCCCTAACTCTGACGGAGTAAATGATATTTTAGATTATTCAGCTCTTGCTAACAAACCAAATTTAGTTTTTGATATTTTTGATAGATACGGAAACAGAATTCACCAAGGAAATAAAGAAAATCGTTACACTTGGGACGGAACAACCAATGGTAAAAAGAGAGTTTCTACAGGAAACTATTGGTTCAGCATCAGTTGGAATGAGAATGGTCAAGCTAAAACACCAATCAAATTCTCAGGCTGGATTTTAGTTAAAAACAGAGAATAACAATTCTTCCACTTAAATATTATAAAAACCACGATGTCAAATCGTGGTTTTTTGTTTATTTTAATAACTATTAACGTATTTTATTATTAAATTTGTGATAAAATCAAGTGCAAAATGAAGAAAATTCTATCTTTTTTTCTTATTTTTTATATATTCTCTACTACATTCGCTCAATTAGATAGAGATCATTGGTTCGCACCTATGGTAGATCGTACAGGAAACCCAAATCCGTATCAGAGATTATACCTTTCTACAAATCGTACGACTCCATTCGCAGTCACTATTTACAATAATAATGTGGTTATTGGTACTGTAACGATTAGTAAAAATAATCCTCAGAGATTTGATGTACTCCGCGATTATATTATTACTACTCAGCAAACAGATCTTTTCACACCTACTTCAAAAGGTTTATACTTAAAAGCAGACTTTCCTTTTTATGCCAATCTAAGATTTTCTGTTTTCAATCATGCAGAAATTATTACTTCAAAAGGTATTGCATCAACGGGAACTACTTTTCATGTCGCAACTGCTCCAATTACTGTAAATAATAGTATTCTAAATTTTATGACGAGTGTTTTGGCTACAGAAGACAATACAACCGTTACAATTTCGGGATATAAAAACACCGTACAGTTTTCGAATGGAACAAGTGGTGCTACAAATCCTACACTTACTTTCACATTAAATAAAGGACAATCTTACATCCTCGACGGAATTGGAAATATTACAGGAAATTTTGACGGATTTATCGGTGCTAAAATTGTTGCAACAAAACCTATAAACGTTACCAACGGAAATTTTAACGGTCAATACGCAGGAAACAATCCTACAAGTTCTGATATCTTGATGGATCAATCAATACCTGTAAACCAATTAGGAAATACATTTGCATTAGTAAAAGGTAACGGGAATGTGGGAAGTAGTATGGAAGGTGCTTTGGTTGTTGCGACACAGGATAACACTTTAGTTTACGTCAATAATGAAGGATTACCAATCGCCACTTTAAATACCGGACAATATTTTATAATTCCCGATACCAAATACCAACTTCAAGGAACTACAGGTCATTATAATCTTTATATTGTAACAAGCAAAAATGCGTATGTTTATCAATTACTTGCCGGAGCAGCAAGTACAGGAAATGAAGTTGCAACAGGAGGTTTCAATTTCATTCCGGGGTTAAACTGTTATCTTCCGAAGCAAATTGATGAGCTCGGTTTTATTAATGAAAACTTTGTGCATACCAATGTTAATCCTGCAGGGATACTTACAAATCCAACAAAATTAAATCTAATTACAGAAAGAGGCGCCTCCGTCCTTGTAAATGGAGCTCCCCCTCCCGTAGGAACGGGACCTTTCGACATGACGGGAACTCTAAATTGGGTAACTTATGGCATTCCCAATATAACCGGTACAATTACGGTAACTTCGACAAAAGCAATCACAGCAGGAATTACAGCAGGAAGTGATGCTGTAGGTTACGGTGGTTTTTTTGCAGGATTTCCCACACAACCTGTTATTTTAAAAACCGGAGGTGACTGCGTTCCGGGAATTGTTCTTACGGTAGATCCAATTATCTATGATTCTTATCAATGGTATGTTGGCGGTGTTGCTATTATCGGGGCCAATTCACCTTCTTATACACCTACCGGATCAGGAAATTACACCTGCGCCGTTACAATGGGAACTTGTGCTCCGCTTATCACTGTACCTTACAAAGTTTTAAATTGTATAAAACAAAGTGTTGCATCTTACAATATTTGTGATGTGAAAACAATTACTCCGGCTTTCACTACTTCTACACAGACTCCTGTGGCATCGACAGTATCGATTACGACCGCTCCTATATTAGGAACTGCTGTTATAAATACTGCAAATGGAATTATAACGTACACCGCAACCAATCCAAATGCAGCCGGAACAGATACTTTTGTATATACATTCTGCGGAAACAACATTGATTTTCCAGATTGCGAAACGATTACCGTAACAATCAATATTCAACCTGTAACAACAAACAATGCAACATTAAATGCGTGTAATGTAAATGGTGTTGGAACATTCAATCTTACTACGGCAGTTGTTACAAACAATACTCCCGTTACGATTACTTATTATCCAACTCTAGCAACAGCACAAAACGAAACTTTAACGGCATTAATTACTGTTCCAATAACTTATTCCGCTCCTAACGGAACTATTGTTTATGCTGTTGTGAAAAATAGTACTGGGTGTAAAAGTATAGCACAAATTACTTTAAATCTTTTTCCTTTAGCCATTGTGACACCTGCAAATATGGGCAATCAATGCGACGAAAATCTAGATGGAACTGTAAATGTTGTTTTATCGAATATTACTCAATTAATATTAAACAATCCAACTTACTTTACCAACGTAAGATATTATGCTCTTTTAGCAGATGCCAATTTAGGAAACGCTACAACATTACCCAATAACTGGAGCTATAATACAAATACAACAATTTATATTCGTGTAGAATCTCCTGATGGATGTGCTCCCGTGATTCAGCCTGTTAATTTCACCGTTGGAACTAAGCTAATTTTAATTAAAAATATTTTTTCCACAACTTTTTGTGATGATGATTTAGATGGAACTAAACCAATGAATCTATCTATATTTTTGAATGAATTTACTATAGATCCTCTTGTTACAGTAAGTTATCACTCAACTTTAGCTGATGCACAGAATGATGTATCCCCGATTAGTGGCGCTGTAACACTTACCGGACTTCATACTTATTACATCAGATTTGAAAAAGCGGGTTTCTGCCCCGATGTCGCAACAATTAGAATAACCCTTAAAACTCCTAAGAAATCTGATATTTTAGTTGACCAGGCTATTTGTCCTAAAACTAAAACAACTTTAGATGCAGGCTCAGGATTCACAGCTTATCTTTGGAATACTGGAGCCACGACTCCATCTATTTCTAATGTAAGTGCCGGAAATTATTGGGTGGACCTTACTTTTGACGGTTGTGTTTACAGACAGTTCGTCAATGTTTCAGAAGCAACATTACCTGTAATTAAATCAATTGATATTAACGGAACCACAGTAACAATTGGAGTTATTGGTGGAAATCCCGCTTACCAATACTCGCTTGATGGTTTTATTTGGCAAACATCAAATATATTTACAAATCTTGCTATTGGTTCTTACACAGTTTATGTGAGAGATTCTCTTAGTTGTGGAATTGTAAAAGAAAATTTCGTTATCATTAAACTCATCAACACCATTACACCAAACGGAGACGGCAGAAACGATGAGATTGATTATTCTTCATTAATGAATAAACAGGATCTCGAATTTAGAATTTTTGACCGATATGGTGCAGAATTATTCCGAGGAACTCCTTCAAATAAATTTACCTGGGACGGAAATATGAAAGGCAGACCAGTTCCTACAGCGACTTATTGGTACTTCTTAAGCTGGACAGAACTTGGAAATATTACCACCGTAAAATATTCGAGTTGGCTATTGGTAAAACATAGAAACAATAGCCTTTGGGACAAATAATTTTAAAACTATTATTAAAAAACACTTTCTATAACATACATTAACAGTTTTATTCAAAGTTTAATATAATTTTAACCTGATATTGATAAATCTCACATGAAGATTGACGCAATTCTTATGTAATTTTGCACGAGATATGAAGAAACTTATTATTATAATGCTGTTGGTTTTTGTAAGTAAAATTAATGCGCAAAATTTATCGGGAGAGGTATTTTTAAGAGACAATTCGGTGTTGTATCTTAATCAGGTTTACGTCACCAATCTTAATACGCTTAAAACTGTTCTTACAACTTATAATGGGGATTTCAATATAAAAGCAGATCCCGGAGATGTAATCCGTTTCACATCAATCGTTACGGAAAGAAAAGATATAAAGCTTACTCCACAAATGTTTAACTCTAAAAATTTGGTTGAACTAAAAGTGGCGTATCACGATATTCAGGAAGTTGTAATCAGCAGATTCCGTCCTACCGGAAATTTGAGATATGATGTAAATTCTATTCGTAAAGAAGATAAAGCTTATGCCTTGAAAAAAGTAATTGGTTTACCCGAACCAAAAGGTGACGGAACTTCGCCTGTACTTCCGGTTGCCGGTTTAAGAGACGGAGGTCTTACTTTTAGTCTTGAAAGTATTTTTGATATTCTTTCGGGGGAGCGTAAGAAAAAACAACGTTTGGTAGCTTATGAAAGAATGCATACTTCCGTTACTAATATTAAAAATTATTTAGGTAAAGATTATTTCACGAGAATTAAAATTCCGGAAAATCTTATCGATAACTTTTTACAGTTTGTTTACACTTCAGAAAATATCGAAGTTTATTTACAAGCAGGAAATATTGAAGCGGTAAAATTACCCATCGAAAAATACCTTCCCATTTATCAGCGAAGACTAAGAAATTCTCATCTTCAGGAAGTCATCAATTAATGTTTTGAATCATTTTTGATTTAAAAATTTAATTAAAAACAAATCTTAACACTTTAAACGGTGATGTTTTTTGAAAATTTATTTAATTTTAATGAAATTAATAATTCACTAAAGCTTTAAATAAATTTGTAAGAATTATTGAGACCCATCACCAAATATTTATTCAATGAAAAAGTTAGTTTTACTTTTCACCACTTTATTATTTATATCTTTTTCAGCGCAGAAGCAAGGCAAAGATTACAGCAATATCCTTAAAAGTAAGAGTATTTATGAAATCAATGCTTTTTTGAGAGATGCCCATCCCGATGATCCGCGAAGATCTGTACTCAAGCCAAGAGTAATGGATTTCATGAAAGATTACATCAAAAATGCTCCTCCCGGTGACAAAAAAGTACGAGAAATGCAGGATAATCTTGCAAGGTTGAGAAGAGGGCCATCTACAAAAGTTTCTTTTGAGGAGATGAATGCGATGATTAAGCAAAAACAGATTTTAAAATATCAAAAGCAGTTACAAGTTGGTCAGTCGGCAGTTGTTTATACACCAAGCTCAGCGCAAAATGTTTATGTTACAAACACTACTGGAACCAAAAATACCAAGGTAATTGCCGATACAGAAGCCTCCGAATTTAATATGTTGATGGGAGAAAACCCTACGGAACATAAAAATAAAACGGTAAAAATATTAAACTCATTATTTGATAACGATCCCAATGCAAAAGAGTGCATCGTAATGATCGAAAACAAATCTGATTGTAATATTATTGTAAGAATCGAAGGTATTGGAAACACTAAATACAGGCTTCCAATTCCGGCTCATGGAGACAATTCTATTGTGGTAGAAAAAGGTGATTATCTTTTCACAAGTATTGTTTGCGGAGCACAATATGCATCGCAAAAAACCATTCAAAAACCGTTAATGGTTGCATTGGGAAGCTCTTCGAAATAGATTTTAAAATCTCCTTTTTTCGTTTCGATTTAAAATTTAAATGCTGCATAATTTTCGTAATTTTGCAGCATTTCATATATATTTCATGGGCAAAAACAAATTAAGAAGATTCGCTGAAAATAAAATATTACCAAACGTTATTCAACCTTCGAGAGAGCAGGCTCTAAACGGTTTCGAATTGAAAGGAAACTGGAGAAAAGATTTCTTTAAAAATGACCAACCTATTGTTTTAGAATTAGGTTGTGGAAAAGGAGAATATACAGTGGGACTTGCAAAAACGTTCACAGATAAAAATTTTATCGGAATTGACATTAAAGGGGCAAGATTCTGGTTCGGTGCGAAAGAAGCTGTAGAAAACGGAATGACAAATGTTGCTTTCCTGAGATCACAAATCGAGTTAGTTGAATATTATTTTGCTGAAAATGAAGTTGATGAAATCTGGATTACTTTTCCTGATCCTCAAATTAAATTTAAACGAACAAAACACAGATTAACCCACCCTGATTTCCTTGAAAGATATAAGAAATTCCTTAAACCAGGTGGAATTGTTCATTTAAAAACAGATTCTGAGTTTTTGCACGGTTATACTTTAGGCTATTTACAAGGTGCAGGTTATGAAATCATTTCTGCTCATCATGACATTTACGGAGCATTGGAATACGATCCGAATACGCCCCATTTAAGAGATATCAGAACATATTACGAAGAGTTGTTTTCAGCAAAAGGAAAAACAATTACGTATATAAAATTTAAGATTAATTAATTTCTTAAAAATAAAATTTAAAGGCTGTAAAAATGATTTTGCAGCCTTTTTTATGACAATAAAGTAAATATTTTAGAGTTTAATAAAAAGTTTAAATTTGACCCTTGAAAAAATCAATATGAAAAAGCTTTTATTATTTTCTGTTGTAATTACACTATTACTGAATAGTTGTAGCACCACAAATTATAATTCCAAACAACCAATATATAAGTCTTCCCCGGTAAATCCAAATAGCGGAATACATATTAATCCTAACGCACAAACAGAAAGAGAATATCAGGCTTTACTAAAAACTTATAAACCGGAAACGGCAGAAGTTTTAAACAGTTTGCTGAATGATTCTTCAAACAGTCCAAATGTATCTATTTCAATAGAAAACAAATCGACTTGTAATATGGTTTTAACAATCAGCGGAAATAATTATTTCAAAAAAATCCCAATTGGTATTAATAAAATCGGTTCAGCGATGGTTCCAAAAAATCAAAACTATAATCTTTCGGGAATGCTTTGCAATTCGGTTTATCAGAAAACAAAATTTGTTTCTAATTCTTTTAGTATAAATTTATCCAATTAATTAAATTTAAACTTAATTATATATCTTTGTAATTCACAATTTATTCTGAATAAAATTCAGATTTAATTTAAACACATTTCGATGAAGAGAAAGACTTTTACTTTTTTCTTCTTTAGTCTCATTATTTCATCTTGCGCCAGTAATACTGCTGACAAAGTTGATATTCTTAAAAGTAAAAACATTAATGAGATTGAAGAATACCTTGGAAACACACATCCACAAGATCCCAAAAAAAACATCCTGAAACAACGTGTCATCGCATTGAAAAATGCAGAATGGACGAAAGGTGCAAAAAATTCAAAACCGATGGAAGCAAGACCGGTTTTCATTGAATTACCTGATCAATTAAGTCGTAAAAAAAACAGCGAAGCTAATCAGGAAATCTTTAAAAAGCTAATGTCTGAAACCTCCGAAGAACATAAAGAAAAGACTAAAAAGCTTTTAAACAATATGTTTAATGAAGACATTACTCATAATGAAGCTATTCTTTTGCTTAAAAATAATTCTGACTGTAATTTGGTTTTAGAAATATCGGGAAAGAAATTCTACAATCTAGCCGTTCCAGCAAAAGGAGAAAATTTCATAGTTTTGAATAAAGATTCTTATAAATTCTCCGGAAACCTTTGTGATGTACCCTATCAAAGTTCAAAAGACATTTCTAAAGGTCTTATTATCGTTCTTCAAAACCCAGCTTTAAAATCTGATGATAATAAAGATTTACTTGCACAGAATAGACTAGATAGGGATTCAGAAAAACCTGAAATAAAAAAGAAAATTTCAACAAAAAGAAAGAAGAAAAAATAAACATTCAATATTAAAAACAAAAACCGCCGAATAAATTCAGCGGTTTTATTATTTTAAAGATAATCTTCAGATTATTCAGCAGAATCGAAATCTGCATCTTTATCAGCAGAAACTACTTCACCTTCTTCTTTAGATTTTTCTTTATCAGCTTTTCTCTGAGTCTGACCTTCTTTGATAGATTCTGAAACAACGCTCAAAATCATATCGATAGACTTAGAAGCATCATCGTTTCCTGGGATAACGAAGTCAACTTTTCTTGGGTCAGAGTTAGTATCAACAATACCGAAAACTGGAATACCTAATTTCTTAGCTTCAGTTACAGCGATGTGTTCTCTCATGATATCTACAACGAAGATTGCAGAAGGAAGACGCACCATGTCTGAGATAGAACCTAAGTTTTTCTCTAAATTAGCTCTTTGTCTGTCAACCTGTAATCTTTCTTTTTTAGATAAAGTTTCGAACGTACCGTCTTTTTTCATTTTGTCGATATGGTTCATTTTCTTTACCGCCTTTCTGATAGTAACAAAGTTTGTTAACATACCTCCCGGCCATCTTTCTGTAATATAAGGCATATTAAGTTCAGCAGCGTGTTTTGCAACAACTTCTTTCGCTTGCTTTTTAGTAGCTACGAAAAGAACTTTTTTACCTGCAGAAGTTAATTTTTCTAAAGCGCTACAAGCTTCATCCAATTTAACTGCTGTTTTATGTAAGTCTACAATGTGAATACCATTTTTCTCCATAAAAATGTATGGAGCCATATTTGGATTCCACTTTCTAGTCATGTGACCGAAGTGTACACCAGCCTCTAGAAGGTCTTTTACATTTGCTTTTGCCATGTTTTCTGTTTTTGTTAGTTTACTTTCCGCTTTTTATGCAATCAACAATTTCTTTAGATGGGAGAAATGTTTGGATGCTAAACGTAACGGGCAATTTTTTTGTTTTGATAAATAGATTTTAGATATAAGAAAACAGATTGAATAAATTCTGAAATCTGAAAACTTGTATCTGAAGTCTGAAAATTAACGTTTTGAGAATTGGAATCTCTTTCTTGCTTTTTTCTGACCTGGTTTCTTTCTTTCCACCATTCTTGCATCTCTTGTAAGTAAACCAGCTGGCTTTAAAACTAATCTGAATTCAGCATTGATTTCGCATAGAGCTCTAGAAATACCCAATCTGATAGCTTCTGCCTGACCTGTATTACCACCACCGAAAACATTTACGGTAACGTCATACTGACCAACAGTTTCAGAAAGGATGAACGGTTGGTTTAGTTTATAAACCATCACGTCTGTAGAGAAATAAGTTGCAGCTTCTTTACCGTTTACTGTAATGTTACCAGTTCCTGGCTTTACATAAACTCTAGCTACAGAAGTTTTTCTTCTTCCGATTTTGTGAACTATAGACATAATTTAATTATTTAAATTCGTTAACATTAATTGTTTTCGGCTGTTGAGCTTCATGCTTGTGCTCAGTTCCTTCATATAAATAAAGGTTTTTAAGCAATGCAGATCCTAATCTGTTTTTTGGAAGCATACCTTTTACAGATTTTTCCAATACTTTTAAAGAATCTTTTTTCTGAAGTTCAAGAGCAGTCATAGACTTCTGTCCACCAGGATAACCTGTATGCCAGATATAAGTCTTATCGTTCCACTTGTTTCCGGAAAGAGTAACTTTCCCAGCATTCAAAACAATAACATTATCACCACAATCTACGTGAGGTGTAAAGTTTGCTTTGTGCTTACCTCTCAAAATCTTTGCAACCGTAGAAGCTAGTCTTCCTAATGGTTGTCCTTCAGCGTCTACTACAACCCATTCTTTATTTGTAGTAGCTTTGTTCGCTGAAACAGTTTTGTAACTTAATGTATTCACACGTTTTAGTTAAAGATTAAACATAATTTTCCCCTAAAAGGGTGTGCAAAGGTAAACATATTTTTCTAATCTGAAAACATATTTTGAATTAAAGTCTTGAAAATAATGATTTTAAGGAAGTTAACGATTACGAAATAGCCAAAATATAAGCTGTTTATAAAAATTAAACCTCAATAAAATGAGATAAGAAGAGGATTAGCCTAGATAATTAACAACATAAATTGATAATTAATTACGCAATGATTTGCTTCCTCTAAAACTTGCGAATAAATAATAAGCAACAAAAACTGTAGAAAATTTAATAATAGAAGGAATTGCCAATTCTAAATTAAAAATCAAAGCACCCACAGCAACTAATACTGCCATTGATCCAAAAGACAATCCCATTTTTTGAAGAAGAGAAAATTTTACGTCATCTAAAAAATATGCCAATCCCCACGCCAGACCAAAAGCGATAGAATAATATAGTTCCAAACCAAGATCTTTTGTTTCCGTAAACAAATAATTAATCAGAAAAATAATTGCAGTTCCCAACACAAAATAAATCAGCGCTCTTTTCATACTTTATTATAATGACGCAAAAATAAAGAATTTAATTTTTAGATTTTAAACAATTGATTCACAGACAATAAAATATTTGTTATTATTCTGAATAAGTTTCAACCATTTAATTTAGTTATAATGATCAGAACAAATGTTTGTTAAGTTGGTAAAAACTAAACATCGACAAAATCATCAACACTTTATAAATCAACGAGATAAATACAGACCAAAGGTTTTTAATTTATTGTTATATTTGAAAATTCAAGAAAATTTTCGAGAACTTATATGGAAACCCAAAAATATACTCCAACAAACAAAGTAAGAATTGTAACCGCAGCTTCGCTATTCGACGGGCACGATGCGGCCATCAATATTATGCGTCGTGTCATTCAGGGAACGGGATGCGAAGTCATTCACCTTGGGCACGACAAATCTGCTGAAGAAGTAGTGAACACTGCAATTCAGGAAGATGCAAACGCAATTGCCTTAACATCTTATCAAGGCGGTCACAACGAATATTTTAAATACATCTACGACCTTTTAAGAGAAAAAAACTCTCCGCAAATTAAAATTTTTGGCGGCGGCGGCGGTGTAATTCTGCCCGAAGAAATCGAAGATATTATGTCGTACGGTATCGACAGAATTTATTCTCCGGATGACGGCCGTGAACTTGGTCTTCAGGGAATGATTGATGATTTGGTAAAAAGGTCAGACTTTGCGACAGGAAAAGAAGTAACAGCTGAAGATTTGGACAACATCAGTTTTGAAAATTCGACAAGCATAGCAAAAATCATTTCTGCCGTTGAAAACTTCTCAGAAGAAAAACCGGATTTGGTGAAAGCCATTGACGAAAAATCAAAAGATTTAAATATTCCGATTATCGGTATTACAGGAACCGGTGGAGCAGGAAAATCTTCTTTGACAGATGAATTGGTAAGACGTTTCTTACGTTCAAATCCTGGTAAAAAGATTGCGATTATTTCTATCGACCCTTCAAAAAAGAAAACAGGAGGCGCACTTTTGGGTGACAGAATCCGTATGAACGCCATCAATGATCCGAGAGTCTATATGCGTTCGATGGCGACAAGAGAAAACAACGTTTCTGTTTCTCCATTTATCCATTCAGCATTAAATGTGTTGAAATTGGCTCATCCTGATGTAATTATTCTGGAAACTTCGGGTATTGGACAATCCGGTTCGGAAGTTTCAGATTTTGCAGATGTTTCAATGTACGTGATGACGCCTGAATACGGAGCTTCAACGCAGTTGGAAAAAATCGATATGTTGGATTATGCAGACTTGGTTGCTTTAAATAAATCCGACAAACGTGGTGCACTTGATGCACTTCAGGCGGTAAGAAAACAGTTCCAAAGAAACCATTTGCTGTGGGAAAGTCCATTGGATGATATGCCGGTTTACGCAACAAAAGCATCTCAGTTCAACGACCACGGAACGACTGATTTGTACAACAGATTAATTGAAAAAGTTAATGCTAAATATTCTGATTTAAATCTCAAAGGTTTTGTTGAACAGGAAGTCTCAGAAGATATCACGATTATTCCTCCAAAAAGAGTGCGTTATCTTTCTGAAATCGTTGAAAACAACAGACAGTACGATGCCAACGTTGAAAAACAGGCAGAATTAGCAAGAAAAATGTATCACATTGAAGGGGTGAAAAAATTCCTTTCAAATGAAACGTTGGATGCTGAATATCAAAAAGCAGAAAAAGATCTTCAACAGGAAAATATTGACTTTCTGAACAATTGGGATGATACAAAACAGGCTTTCAAAGCTGACTTTTATTCTTATTTCGTGCGTGGAAAAGAAATCAAGGTAGAAACCTCAACTGAATCTTTATCTCATTTAAAAATTCCAAAAATCTCTTTACCAAAATACACCGATTGGGGAGATTTGATTAAATGGAAAGGTCAGGAAAATCTTCCCGGAGCATTTCCTTACACCGCAGGAATTTATCCTTTCAAAAGAACCGGAGAAGACCCGACAAGAATGTTCGCAGGAGAAGGCGGACCGGAAAGAACCAACAGAAGATTCCATTACGTTTCTGCGGAAATGGATGCAAAACGTTTATCCACAGCGTTTGACTCAGTAACATTGTATGGACAGGATCCTGCCCTACCACCAGATATTTATGGAAAAATCGGAAATGCGGGAGTTTCTATCGCGACATTAGATGATGCGAAAAAATTGTATTCCGGATTTGATTTGGTAAATGCGATGACTTCGGTTTCAATGACCATCAACGGACCTGCTCCGATGTTGCTGGCTTTCTTTATGAACGCGGCCATCGACCAGAATGTTGAAAAATATATTACTGAACATCAATTAGAATCGAATGTTGAAAAAGCTTTAAAAGCAAAATTTGACGACAAAGGTTTAGAACGACCAAAATACAATGGCGAATTACCACCGTCAAATAATGGTTTAGGTTTAAAATTATTAGGTTTGACCGGAGATGAAGTAATTCCTGCGGAAGCTTATGCTGAAATTAAAGCTAAAACCATCGCAACTGTTCGTGGTACCGTTCAGGCTGACATTTTAAAAGAAGACCAGGCTCAGAATACCTGTATTTTCTCTACTGAATTTGCCTTGAGACTAATGGGTGACGTTCAGGAATATTTTATCACAGAAAAAGTGAGAAACTTCTACTCGGTTTCTATCTCCGGTTATCACATTGCAGAAGCAGGTGCGAATCCGGTTTCTCAGTTGGCATTTACCTTGGCAAATGGTTTCACGTATGTTGAGTATTATCTGTCAAGAGGAATGAACATCAATGATTTTGCACCGAATTTATCGTTCTTCTTCTCCAACGGTATCGACCCTGAATACTCGGTAATCGGACGTGTGGCGAGAAGAATTTGGGCAAAAGCAATGAAACTGAAATACGGAGCCGACGAAAGAAGCCAGATGCTGAAATACCACATTCAGACTTCGGGACGTTCGCTCCACGCACAGGAAATTGATTTTAATGATATCAGAACGACTTTACAAGCGCTTTATGCAATCTATGATAACTGTAATTCATTGCACACCAATGCTTACGACGAGGCGATTACCACCCCGACTGAGCAATCTGTAAGAAGAGCGATGGCAATTCAGTTGATTATTAATAAAGAATTAGGTTTAGCGAAAAACGAAAATCCGCTTCAGGGTTCATTTATTATTGAAGAACTTACAGATTTGGTAGAAGAAGCTGTATATGCAGAATTCGACAGAATTACAGAAAGAGGTGGCGTTTTGGGTGCGATGGAAACGATGTACCAACGTTCAAAAATCCAGGAAGAATCGATGCATTACGAATGGCTGAAACATACCGGAGAATATCCAATCATCGGTGTAAATACTTTTTTAGGAAAAGACGGTTCGCCAACGGTTCGCCCGGGAGAAGTGATTCGATCGACCGAGGAAGAAAAACAGGTGCAGATTGAAACGCTTCATAATTTCCAGAAATCCAATGAGGATAAATCTGAAGCTGCCCTGAAAACACTTCAACACGCTGCCATCAATCAGCAGAATTTATTTAATGTGATGATGGATGCTGTGAAATACTGCTCGCTTGGGCAGATTACCAACGCTTTGTTTGAAGTGGGTGGGAAATATCGAAGAAATATGTAGTCCGTAGCCGGACGGGCAGTTTTTACTAATAATTGTTTAAATATAAATCAAACCTCAAGGATTTTCTTTGAGGTTTTTTGTATTTTTGAATGGTTTGTATATTTTATTTTAACCCACCTTAAAAAAATTGAATGAATAGATTCTTTTTCATAACGTTTATAATTTTTGCTGTAACATTCTTAAAAAGTTGTAATTCATACCCTATGGACACCACGCATAAAAGTGATATAAAAAGAAATACTGAAGAATTGCAAAAAAGACAAGAAGCCGAAAAAAACAAGATCGAACCTAACGAACTAAATAATTTCGGAAAGCCAGATAATAAATAAACACTCTTAAACGACTGAAATTTTTAAATCGTTAAGTTCATATTTGCAAAATGAAACCCAAAGCCATCTTCAACTGGAGCAGTGGAAAAGATTCTGCACTTGCTTTATATAAAATTTTAAAAGAGGACCAATTTGAAGTCACTTCTTTGTTGACAAGCATTAATCAAGAATTTCAAAGAATTTCCATGCACGGTGTTCATGTTTCGTTATTGGAAAAACAGGCTGAAAGTTTAGGCTTTCCATTAATAAAAATGAAAATTCCAAAAGAACCTTCGATGGAAGAATACAGCGATATCATGTCAAAAACCCTGAATGAAATAAAATCTCAAGGGGTAACACATTCAATTTTTGGAGATATTTTTTTAGAAGATCTTCGAAGATATCGCGAAGAGCAATTACAATCTATCGGAATGGAAGCCGTTTTTCCACTCTGGAAAAATGATACAACCGTGCTCATTCATGAATTTTTAAATCTTGGTTTTAAAACAATAGTCACATGTGTAAATGAAACGTATTTAGATAAAAGCTTCGCAGGAAGAATTATTGATGAAAGTTTCATTAAAGACTTGCCAGAAAATGTGGATCCATGCGGAGAAAACGGAGAGTTTCACACCTTTACTTTTGACGGTCCGATTTTTAAAAATAAGATTGATTTTGAAATTGGAGAAATTGTGAAAAAGACCTATCCAAAACCGAAAGTTGATGATAATGACGAAGAAGGAGAATATGTTTTTTGGTTTTGTGATTTAATTTCAAAATAGTTTTAAAAAAAATGCCTTTCACTTTGAGCGAAAGGCAAATATTTTAAAATGATATTGTTTTAATATTTAAAGCGTGTCGATATATTTTCTCCATATTTTATAATATAAATTCCTTTTTGTAATGAGTTTATATTGATAGTATTCAAAGACTCATGGCCTGATAATATTTCACGACCTGAAAAATCATAAATGTAATATTTCCCAAAGCTTCCTTTACCTAAAATTAAATTTTTATCTTTTACTGCAATTTTAGAATTATTATCTTTTTTCACTTCATCTACACTCAAAGAGCAGAAATTGGTCAAAGATGCAATTTCCGCATCCGTAATAGCTCTGTTGAAAAGACCAAATTCATCCATTGTCATTCCTGCTTTCATTCCCGTATTCGTAGCATATGTACCAAGTTTAAATAATGCACCATTAAAAACCAAAGGAGCAGATTGAGCCACTGTTGTTTTAAGAACGCCATTCACGTAAGCTTTTATATTTTGTAAACTGTTGTCATAAACAAATATTAAATCTACTAATTCCGGAGTAGTAGAAAAAACGGCAGGAATATCTACATTAGACATTCCGTTAGCTGTTAACCTCACACCTCCTGTACCTGGAGCACCATTTGTAAACATACGAAAAGAATTTCCACCAGTTATAGCATCTCCCAAAAGATAATATACGGTGGTTACATTACTAGTGTAGTTATTAAATTTTACGTGTATCGTCCAAGATCCGCTTAAAGCCAGATTCCATTTAGTATTAAAATAATTTGATCCTGTCGAGCCACTACCTACCAAACCATCTCCTAAACAAGTAGTATTGCTTCCTAACGTTAAATTGCCCACAATTTCGCCAACTAATGTCCCTGTAGGCGGATTGGTTGCAAGATTCGGAATATTAGTGGATGTTCCTTCAAATTTGTAATACAACAGTTCCGGAGTTTGAGATTTCAGGAACAAACTTGCTCCTATCAATAAAAGAGAGTAGATTTTTGTTTTCATATTTTTAATTATTTGACATTAGCATTCTAATTTACTAAATAAATCATACGGAAACATTATTTTATTCAACAAAAATGCAATTCATTAATTAAATCAAAAACAAAAATATTTCAACATATTCTTTATTTAATTAAAAACTTCTCATTCACCGACACATTTTTATCGTTTACCTCAAAATATTTCTCAATTGTTATACAGAATTTACTTTTGTTCTGAAAAATAATATAACAATGAAAAATTCGAAACTTTTAAGCAAATCGATATTGGTTTTCTTACTGTTGTCGGCATTATTTTCTTTTGCTCAGACAGGAATTAAAGTCACTTATTACACGGGTACAACTCAAGATTATTCCGTAGAAACTTCCGGGAAATTATATTTTTCAGGAAGTAATCTTTTGATAAAAACATCGGGTACGGCAAATAACATTTCCATTCCGACTAACATTATTCGGAAAATTACTTTTACCAATACATCTTTGGCGACTCAAGAAATCGGACAGAATGCGTCGAAGTTTAAACTGTACCCAAATCCAGCTTCAGATTTTATTAAAATTTCTTCTGATAAAAAAGATAAGATCAATGTGAAAATTTATTCGCTTTCTGGACAAATCGTTCATCAGGGAACATACTTACCGGATGAAAACATCAATGTAAATAATCTTAGAATGGGATTCTATTTTGTTCAGGCAAACGATACAACATTTAAAATGATTAAAAAATGAAAAAGCATTTATACATCTTTATAGCAATGCTTTTATCTTTCGGATTGAAAGCACAGCAGAATATTATTGCCCATAATTCAGGAAATAATATGTACAGTTCGTCGACTTCAGTGATTGACAGTATTAAATTTGACACCAATTATTCTAAATTCAAATTATCCGGAAACAGCACAACTTTAGACATTCAAAAAACAGTGATCGACAGTCTTACTTTTACTTCAAACACAGTGAATCTGACTAAAATTTATATTATTTATAACGGAACAGATAATGCCACAATTATCAACCCGTATTCAACTCAAGGAGTAAATATTACTGCTTCTGGTGGAACTGTGAATGTAGTTTCTACGGCAACGATCAATAATTTAGAATATAATTTATTAGGAACAAGTGCAACAGGAAGTTTAACGATGAGCTCCACTCTACCTGCAACTTTTGTGATGAATAATTTAAACATTACGAATACTTCAGGACCGGCAATTAATATTATAGGCGGACAAACTCATACATTCAATCTTCAAGCAGGAACCATAAATTCTTTAACAGATGGTTCTTCAAGCACTAAAAACGGGACACTTCAAACCGATGGGAAAATTATTTTCACCGGAACCGGAACTTTAAATATAAAAGGAATCAAAAAACATGGTATTTCTACCTCAGGAATTATTGAAGTTCAGAATGGAAGCATTAAAGTGATTTCTGCCGCATCAGATGGATTTCATTCCGAAGGTTACATGATGAGTAACGGAACTGTAAATATTACTGCAACAGGAGACGCAATTGATGCAGGAGATGCCGCGATTTCAATTTCTGGAGGAAATATTACTGCAACTTTAGCATCAGCAGATGTAAAAGGAATAAAAACAGGAACAAATACAATTTCAATTTCAGGAGGAACAATCAATCTTGCATTAACAGGAGCTCAGTCTAAAGCAATCAACGCAAAAGGTAATATTACTTTCGATGGTGGAAATATTACAGCCAATCTTTCGGGAGCGGCAGTTCTTACAGCGTCAGGAAGCGGTTATGATCCGTCATATTCCACAGCAATTAAAACCGATGCCAATATTATCTTAAATGCAGGAACATTAAATCTTACTTTAGCTTCTACAGCAAACGGAGGAAAAGGAATTTCAGCAGACCAAAACATTACAATTAACGGCGGAACAATTACCGTTACCAATGCAGGAAACGGAGCTACTTATACGAATATTTCAGGAACTTTAGATTCTTATTCTTCAGCAGCGATTACAACTGATCTTAATCTTGCGATTACTGGAGGTTCAGTTACTACAACAAGTTCTGGAACGGGAGGAAAAGGTTTGAAAGCTGATGGAACTGTAACCATCGGAACAGCAACAGGAAGCCCGACTTTAAATATTAAAACAACCGGAGCAAGATTTTTAGTTTCCGGAACAGATTACAGCCATCCAAAAACATTAGTTGCAACCGGAGCAATCAGTATTGTTAATGGAAACAACACTTTCAATTCTACAGACGACGGAATTCATTCAGATACGTCAGTAAGCATTAGTGGAGGAACCAATACAGTAAATGCTATTTCTACAGTTATTGGTGTTGGAGAAGGAATTGAAGCTCCTATCATCAATGTTTCTGGTGGATTAACAAATGTTACAGCATCCAACGACGGAATTAATGCAACCTACGGAACTGTAAGTGGCGGAACAGAACAAAACGACAACAGTCAGTTTAATGTTTCGGGCGGAATTATCATCGTTGCAGGAAACGATGCGGTAGATAGCAATGGAAATATTACTATTACCGGAGGTTATCTTATAGCAACCGGGCCAACAAGCCAGCCGGAAGAAGCAATAGATTTTAATGGAAGTTTTAATATTAACGGAGGAACTGTGATTGCGGGAGGTTCTAATGCGAATATGACCAAAGCAGCAAGTACAACTTCCACTCAGCCGAATATGTTTTTGAAATCAAGTGCTCAATTAGCTTCAACTTCTCTAATTCATATTGAAAATACTGCAGGATCTGAAATCGTTACTTTTAAACCTAAAAATAATGTTTATTACTTTCATGTTTCCACCCCAACTTTACTGAAAAACACCCAATACAAAGTTTATTTCGGTGGAACTTACACAGGAGGAAGTTATGTTGGAGGAAGTACAGGATGGGGATTGTACACAGGCGGAACTTATTCTACTACAGGCGGAACTTTGAAATCTACTTTTACCACATCCAATACAGCGAATGTAAACACACAATCATTCTAAAAGATTTAAACTTTTATATTATTACGAGCCCTGAAAAGAAGAAAAACTTTTCGGGGTTTTTATTTTTTCTTATTTTAGAGAAACCAAAAGCACATTATGAGATTTTTGATAACTATTATTTCCGTTTTTCTTTTTTTATTTTCCTGTACTAAAGTTGAAACTCAAAAACCAATCGACAGAAAAGCAATCGTTGATTCTGCAGTTTCGGTTTTTCAACAGAAATTATATAAAACTCAGCTTGATTCGGTTTTCAATCAATATCATTTTAACGGAAGTGTGGCTGTTTTTAAAGACAGTATTGAGTTATATCGAAAAAATAATGGCTTTTCAGATTTTGAAAACAAAACAGAAATTAACAATACAACCGTTTTCTCGATTGCCTCAATCAGTAAACAATTTACTGCAGTTTTGATTTTGCTTCAAATGGAACAAGGAAAATTGAATCTCGACGATAAAGCGTCAAAATATTTTAAAGAATTCCAGAAGAAAGAGTACGAAAACATCACTATTCAACACCTTTTAAATCACAGTTCGGGTTTAAACAATTTCGGAGAAAAATTGATGTTTAAAAGTGGCTCTGGTTTTAATTATTCCAATGACGGATTTAATGCTTTAGGAAAGATTGTAGAAACAGTTTCAGGAAAATCATTCGATGAAAATATGTTGGATTTATTTAAGAAAGCAGGAATGAAAAACTCTTCAACAGGAACTGCATTTCAAGGAGAGAATTTCGCTAAAACCTATGTTGGAAATTCAAAAACTCAAAAAGTTATCGAAAATATGCCGAAAAGATTAGGCAATAAAGAAATCGGAATTCCTGCAGGTGGAGTTTTGTCGACTATTGATGATTTGCATATCTGGAATAATGCCTTGTATTCAGGAAAAATTATTAAACTAGAAACCTTGAAAAAATTCATGGCTAAAAGCACGGAAAGACAACATCCGGTTCTCGGAACGATGGGTTACGGGTTGGGAATTATGATGAATGATAACAAACCCGTTTCTTACTTTCACAGCGGTTATGTGAAAGGCGCTCCTTCACTCAATATTTATTATCCAAAAACAAAAACTTCAGTCATTATTTTATCTAATATTGCCGATGAAGAAAAAGGCAAATCTGCAGCTTTCAGACCTCATCTAAAGATTAAAGAGGTTTCAGATATGCTAGAAAATATTAATTAGAAACTTTGAAGTTCTCCTGTAGATACGGAATGATGTTTTTAATCATCTCAAGATATTTTTTCTGAGCAATGATGATCGTTGCTTCAAAAAAGAAAAAGAAAGCAAATAAGAAGTTGGCCAAAATTCCTTTCATAAAATTTAAATCTAAAAAACCATCATTCATCTCAAATACAAATCGGAAAAACCAACCTGAAGACATCGGCAGAATAAAAAATACCGTTACCAAATCTTGATACGCAGAAAGACGAATATTTTTATATTTTTTGGGAAGGTCAAAAAATCCCTTCTCTTTAATATAAATAATTAGCGGAAAAACCATGATTAATAAAATCAAAATACCGAAGCTTATTCTAAAAACATCAAAAGGAATAATTAAATAAGATAAAAGCATTACGGCTTGGCAAACCAGAGCAACAATTAATGATTTCTTTAAAATAGGATATAATTTTTGTCTCGTCGATTTTTTAATTAAAACAGAAGTATCTTCCAAACTCCAATTTCCGTCCCAAGATAATTTCAAATCATCGTGCCACGAAATGATTGCGACATTAAACGCATCATTAAAAGACAAATTCTTTTCGGCTTGAACTTCATTAATTTGGCTTATAAAATGATCTTCTACTTCCATCATCAAATCGACAGGAAGTTTCTTCGCTAAAAGATATTGTCTTACTTCGTTTTTTTGTTCGGTCGTCATGAAAGTAAAATATTTATTTTTTTAGTTCGATAGTAAAGTAACTGTATGTGAGTACTTATTCCAAAAATGAGAATCATTTGATTCAAAACAGAATCCCAAATATTTTTATCAAGTAAAAAACTTATTGGAATAAGTAATAAAGCCAAAAGAAGATTTCTTAAAATCAAAGGATGAAAACTCATTGAGCGGTATTCTGAAAATTTCATTGTCTTAAAAGCAAAATTATACACTGAAAAAAGTATGTAAATACTCAATAAAATGATCTGAAATATCCAATAAAAATCCTCGGAATACATAAATGCCAAACCTCCCGCAAGTGATATCACAATTGATAAGTAAGTCATTTTTTCAAATCTTCTTTTTAAAATATTTTTCTCAATTCTAGCAATTTTCTTAAACGAAAGCCAATCTGCTTTTACCATTTCTAGTTCAGACTTCCAATTTATTTTTGTCTGAATAAAAGCTTCCGGAAAACTGATTTCCTCTTTATTCATCAAGCTTGAAATTTGCATTACAAAATGATCTAAAATTTCAACAAAAACAGCATTATCAAGACTTTTAGTTTTAAGATATTTTTCTATTTCCTGTAAATTTTCTTTAGTCATATTTCAAGTTTAAAGGTTAATAAAAGCTTTGATTTTTTTAGCAGATTTTACAAAAGCGATTTGAAAAAGAAATCCGAAAGAATAAAACCAAGTAACACACATTAATATTATAAAATAAGAAAATCCTTTCGTAGCTACATTATTATAAAAATCATAAATAAAACCAGCTGTAACGGAAATTGAACTTGCTGATGTAACGATTATAAGACCAGAAATAAGAATTAATAAATTTCCATTTTGAAAGATATTCAATTTTGTGGCTTTATAATTTTTAGTCAAATTAAAAATCTTGATATTTAACAAATAATGTAAACCAGGAAGACCTAGAAAAATAAATGCTAAATAAGTAACAATTTCAGTAAAAACTTCTTTGGTTGCAATTAAACTAAAAAAGTAGATTGCTAATCCAACAGAAACAGTAAAAAGAACACTTTCTAAGAGAATTTTGTTTATTTTTTTCTCTGAAATCTTTTTTACAAACACAGCGACTTCCCTCCCATTGTAATATTTATCTGTTTTTAAATCATCTTTCCAAAGATTTTTCACCTTGTCGAATGCAACATTAAAACTAGCATTTTCATTAAGAACATAATTTTCTATCTGGTTCAAAAAATGATCTTCCACTTCAATTAAAATATCCAAAGGAATTCTCTTTTCAATCAAATATTGCTCAATCTGTAATTTTTGTTCTGCTGAAATCATATATCAAAAATGGTTTTTAGATTAAACAAATAACTTCTCATTTCATCTTCCTGCGTTGCCTGTTGTCTTTTTCCTTTTTCGGTAAGCAAATAATATTTTCGGCTTCTTCCGTTGATTTCCTGAACTTCAGAAGTAATAATTCCATCAGCTTCCAATTTATGTAAAAGCGGATACAATGCACCTTCCGTCATTTCAAGTTCACCTTCCGTTAATTCTTTTGCTCGCTGTGTAATTTGATAGCCATACATTTTCACTTCTTTTGAAAGCAATTTTAAAATGATATTCTGAAGCGTTCCTTTGTAAAGGCTATTTTTTTTCATTTCGAAAATTTAATACCTCACAAATCTATGCATAATTTTCTTATGTATTAAAATAATTTTTGAAAATTCTAAAAATCTTAACTTTACAAAATGAAAAAAATGTATTTCATCGCCATTTACCCTGATCAAAAAATCATTGATGAGGTAAGAGTTTTCAAGGAAGATTTAGCATTAAATTTTGAAAATTCTAAAGCATTGAATAATGATGCTCACATTACATTATTTCCACCTTTTGAAAGAGAACTTGAATTGGAAGAAGATATTCATATTGCCTTTCAAAAAATCAACACTACTATTTCTCCTTTTGAAATAACGTTAAATGGTTTTGGAAGTTTTCCGAATCCAAAAAATCCTGTTCTGTTTATAAAGCCCGAAGAAAATGAAAATTTAAACCAGCTTTATCATAATGTGGCAGAAAAATTTAGTTTCGGAAAATATGCTTTTCACCCTCACATGACGGTAGGTTACAGAAATCTAACTTATGAAAACTTTTTAAAAGCTTGGGAAATTTATAAAGATAAAAATTATAAAACTAAATTTCCCGTTGATAAAATCCTCCTTTTAAGACACGATGGAAAATGGATTCCGATTAATGAAAAGAAATTGTCTCAACAATAAAATTTAATCCAAAATAAAGAAAGCCGTATCTTTGCCAAGATGACTTCAGCAGAGAAAATAATATTAGGAATTGATCCCGGAACAGCCATTATGGGATTTGGTTTGATATCCGTAAAAAAAGGAAAAATGGAAATGATTTCCATTCATGAATTGATTTTGAAAAAATATCCAAATCATGAAACTAAACTTAAATATATTTTCGACAAAACTTTAGCTTTGATTGACGAATTTCATCCCGATGAAGTTGCTTTAGAAGCTCCTTTCTTTGGAAAAAATGTGCAATCAATGCTAAAATTGGGGAGAGCTCAAGGTGTCGCAATGGCCGCAAGTCTACACAGAAACATTCCAATTACTGAATATTCTCCTAAAAAAATAAAAATGGCAATCACCGGAAACGGGAATGCCAGTAAAGAGCAAGTTGCGGGAATGCTTAAAAATCTATTGAATCTAAAAGAATTCCCTACAAAATACCTTGATGCTTCCGACGGATTGGCGGTTGCAGTTTGTCATCATTTTAATTCCGGAACAATTACAGACACAAAATCTTATTCCGGATGGGATAGTTTTCTGAAGCAAAACCCGGATCGTTTAAAATAAATCTTTTTTATTTCTCTTTATATTCAGAAGGCGCAACTGAAAAATCTGTAGTTGGTTTTCCGTTTTTGTCGTAATAGACATAATTTAATGTAACTTCATTTTCCCTGAAGTTCTTCATATCGGGTGAAGTTTTTATACTTTTCAGGGCTTCTTCTTTTGCAGCAGATTTATAATTATTGATTTCTTCGGGTTTCAACTCTTCTTTCACATCGTCAGTTAAAGTGTAGCTGTATTGTAAAGTTTTATTCTCTTTTGCAGAAACACTATCTAACCTTACCCCTTCACCTAAAATTTGAGGGGTCATTTTATTCATTGTTGCAGCAGCTTCTTTTAATTCATCATCAATTGTTTTTTCTTTTGAACACGATGAAAGAATTAAAACTGCAGAAGCAAAAGTTAGCGTTAATAAGTTTTTCATAATAATATTTATTTGAATGTATTTAAAGATAAGCAATTTTAATTACAGAAATTAAGCTATAAAACAATATGATTTTAAACCAAATTAAAATTACTTGGTAAAACATATTACTATTTGTAACAATGGTATACTTTTTAATACTAATTTTGTATAAATTTTCAATAATGAAAAACGCACAAGCAACTATAAATCAAACAAATCATAGAATAAACTGGTTTCAGAAATTCCTGTTACTCTGTTCAGGAGGAAATATTCATATCTTAAGAAAAACACCAAGTGAATGGAATAAATTTTCAGGAATTGGTGGAATTGTACTTTTCACAGCTATTTTTGCAACATTATCTGCAGCTTATGCGATGTACACAATTTTCGATGATATTTGGGCTTCCATCGGTTTCGGAATTCTTTGGGGTTTAATGATTTTTAATTTAGACCGATACATTGTTTCTTCAATTAAAAAAACAGGAACGTGGTGGAATCAGATTTTGATGTCGATTCCAAGATTGATTTTGGCAACATTCTTAGGAATTATTATTTCTAAACCATTAGAGCTGAAAATTTTCGAGAAAGAGGTCAACAAGCAATTAAATACAATTATTCAGCGAAATAAAACAGAACTTCAAAAGCAGATGAACGGGAGAATTCTTCAACAAAGCGGGCCGTTTGATACAGAAAAAAAACAAATCTCCGATAAAATTGCTCAATACCAAAAGTCTTACGATTCTGCAGCAGTAGAACTGGAAAAGGAAATTTTAGGAAAACAATCTACTTTAACGAGTGGAAAAGAAGGTTTCGGACCCAATGCAAAACGTAAACAGGAATTGAAAGAACAGCGAAAACAAGATTTAGAAAACTATCAAAAACAAGTTTCGCCAAGACTGGAATATCTAGACAAAGAAATTTCAAAAGTGTACACCAATCTTGAAACGGAAAGAAAATCTACCGAAACATTTGAAGATAAATTCAACGGATTTGCTGCAAGATTGCAAGCTTTGGATGAATTAGGGAAAAACTCAGCGATCATTGCAACTGCAGCAGCTTTTATTATGGGACTTTTTATCTGTCTTGAAATTTCACCGGTTTTGGTTAAACTAATTTCTTCGGTCGGACCTTACGATTATCTTTTAGAAAAAACTGAAAACGATTTCAGATTATATTCTAAAGAAAAAATAGAAAAAGGAAATGCTTTGACTGATTTTAGAATTGATGATTTCAAAGACAAATTAAAACCCTGAAAATCTTTTATTTGTAGATAAATATCTATGGTGTTGTAGAAAAACATCTACAAGATTGGTGGTTATTATATGACGAAACATTTCTAATTTTACATCGTAGAAAAGGAGAAACTAAACTCTATATAACTATTACTTTTTAAAAACACAAAAAAGATTACTGACGGAAACTTTAGTAATTTGATGAAAAAATCTTCATATGTCTTGTGATTTGGACATTAAAAATGCCTCTGAAATTTCAGAGGCATTTATTTTATTTTAAATATTCTTTTTCTACAAAGAATAATTAGGAGCTTCCTGAGTAATAATGACATCATGTGGATGAGATTCTTTCAAACCGCTTCCTGTAATCATTACCATTTTAGTTTCAGTTTGTAAAGCTTCAATATCTTTCGCTCCACAATATCCCATTCCGGCTCTTAAACCACCTGTCAACTGGAAAATTACTTCTTCCAAAGATCCTTTACTTGGAACTCTTCCTTCAATTCCTTCTGGAACGAATTTCTTAGCCTCACTTTGGAAATATCTTTCTTTTCCACCTCTCTTCATCGCAGAAAGACTTCCCATTCCTTGGTAAGTTTTGAATTTTCTTCCCTGAAAGATAATTTCTTCGCCCGGAGCTTCATCAGTTCCAGCTAAAAGAGAACCCAACATTACTGCTCCTGCTCCACTTGCGATCGCTTTTACTATGTCTCCTGAAAGTTTTATCCCTCCATCTGCAATTACGGCAACATTTTTAGTCTGAGCATATTCGTAAACGTTATAAATAGCAGATAATTGAGGAACCCCAACTCCTGCAACAACTCTTGTTGTACAAATCGAGCCTGGTCCAACACCTACTTTTAAAACGTTTGCTCCAGCCTCAATCAAATCTTTAGCCGCTTCAGCGGTAACGATATTTCCACCAACGATATCCAAATCAGGATATGCTTTTCTGATTTCTTTGATTTTATTTAAAACCCCAATAGAATGTCCGTGTGCAGAATCGATACCGATAATATCAACTCCGGCTTCAACTAAAGCTGCAATTCGATCTAAAGTATCTTCACCTACACCAACTCCTGCACCAACAATAAGACGACCTTTTTGATCCTTATTTGAATTTGGATATTCAAGCTGATTATCAATATCTTTAATCGTAATTAAACCTACCAATTTATTATTTTCATCTACGATAGGAAGCTTTTCAACTCTACTTTTAAGAAGAATCTCTTTTGCTTTTTCAAGATTGGTGTTTTTATCAGAAGTAATCAGATTATTTTTAGTCATGATTTCTTCAACCTTAAGGTCAAGATTTTCCTGATACTTTACATCTCTATTGGTAATAATACCTATTAATGTATTTTCCGCATCAACCACAGGAAGACCAGAAATTTTATATTTTGCCATCGTTTCTTTAGCTTCTGCTAAAGTATGATCTTTTGAAAGCGTTACAGGATCAGAGATCATTCCGTTTTCAGAACGTTTCACTCTGTTTACCTGAGCGGCCTGTTCGGCAATCGTCATATTTTTATGAATGAAACCCAAACCACCAACTCTTGCTAAAGCAATCGCCAAATCAGCCTCTGTCACAGTATCCATTGCAGCGGAAACGATCGGAACATTAAGCGTAATTTTATCGGTAAGTCTTGATTTTAATGAAACCTGATTAGGTAAAACTTCAGAATAAGCAGGGACTAGAAGCACGTCATCGAAAGTGATGGCTGTCTCTACAATTTTGTTATGAATAGACATCTTTACTTTCTTGCAAAATTAAGGCTTTTTAATGAGATACGAAAATTGCTTTTAATAGTTTAAATAAAACTTAACAATTCATTCTATAAATCGCAAAAAAGCCACTCATAGAGTGACTTTAACAAAATAAATATGTTGAATATGAAATTACTTATCAGTTGCTATACTAATCATTTTGGAGATATCGTCTGCCGAAAAACTACCTCTAACATCTAAAAACACCATATCTTTTTTAGAATTTACAGTAATCAGCATATTTTTAATCATGTCTCCTTTTTGTTTTACTCTGATGTTTACATTGTCACCGTCATGTCTAATAGTTGCCCATTCTTCGTAGTTTTCATTTTTTAAATAATTGGCGTAATCTTTCAGCATTTTCTCGCTTCCATTGGCAACGGTCATCATTTTTATTTTTGAAACTTTCTTTACCATAGCAATTGCAGCTTCACTTTCACCTTCCTTTCTTAAAGCTTTTTTAATGTAAGGTTTCGCTAAAAACAAGGGAACATTAAAACTCGCAAATTGTGCATTTTCATAATCATAATCTGAATTTGAAAAAAAAGCGATGTTCGGTTTGCTGGACACAATACAAGATTGCAGTAAAAACAAAGTACAACAAACGAGAAAAATGTTTTTGAAGATTTTCATGGCTTTTGATTTTTAGTTGATTTGATTTAAACTTCCCGCAGAAGATTTACTGATGTTTGCTTCAATTTTAGGATTCCCTCTATATCTCACCGATCCTGCCGAAGAAGCTTTCACTGTTAACTTATCTTTTGCATTTACAGAAGCGCTACTTCCTGACGTAGATTCTACCATTGCGGTATTTGATCTTAACTGATCTGTTTTACAAGATGCACCACTACTTGCATCGATTGATACATAATCGGTATCTCCTTCTAAAGTTATACTTGATCCGCTTGAACTTTTTATCAAAACTTGATTTGAACTAATTGACGCTTTCACATTCGAGCCCGAACTTGCTTCAACATTCGATATCCCGGAAATTTGAAATTTACCAACAACTGCAGATCCGGAAGATGCATCCAAAGTCATTTCTTTTCCTCTGATTTCGTTCACTGTTGTAAAATTGGATCCTGATGAAGCTTTAATTCTATCCATTTTTGGTGAAGAAACATTGACACTTAAATTTTTGAATCTTAAATTCTTTGTTCCTTTATTATCAATCGAAATTCTTAAAATACCGTTCTCCACTTTTGTAATAACGTTGTGAAGTTTATCAGCATCTGCGAAAACTTTTACACTTGTATTATTTTCCTGTGTGAAAACCACTTTAATGCCTGAACTAACTTCTAATCCTGAAAATTGTCCTACATTTCTGTTTTCTCCATTTAAATAGGAAGATGTATTGTCTGAAGTGAAACTGTTTGTGATTGTAGTTCTTGTCGTATTTGTTTTAGCTTCGCTGGAATTAATAATTTTATTGACATCATCCATAGAAAGTCTCCCGTCAAGCATCACAAGAATATTTTCTCCGCCACCACTGTCGATGCTTAAAAGCATATCGTCTAACGTTCCATCACTTTTTGCTTCCGCTGAAAGAAATTTGATTTTACTACCTGCATTTTTCACAGACATAATTTCACTGTAATTCAAATTATTTAAATAAGATGAAATTTCTTTATTCACATTTGCAAGTTCTCCTTTGGTACTTTCTGTAATCAATACTTTAAGTCCATCAATTTTTGAAAGCAAAGGTTTAATTTGATCAAGCTCTGCATCTGCGATATTTAAATTGCTGAGCATTCCAAACATTGGTTTTGCAATTTTAATAGAGGTCACTCCTTCCACTTCCTGATATTTATCAAAAAGTTGGTCTAATTTATTTTTCTGTCCGTAAACATTAAAGAAATGTGATAGAACAAGTGTACATATAATGAGTATCTTTTTCATGAGTTAAATTTAATTTTAGTTGATTATAAGCCTGATCAGTTGCATAATCTTATCGTTAATAATCTATTCTACATTATCCATTACTTTGGTGTTCAACGCCTGATTAACATTATTGGCCATCACCTGAAATGAATATTTTGTTATATTGATAGCTTCTTCCATGTTTTCGATACGTTTTCCGTTGACGATAACATAAGAATCTTTATATCCTGTGGAGTCTTTTAAAGTATTATTTTTAAAAACTGAGTTTTGTACATATCTCGGCTTTGATTCTTTTTTAATTCTGCTTTTTTTAGAAAGAATTTCATCCAAAACATCTTTCTCCGCAATAGAATTTTCTATAAAAATAGAATCTTTTTTAGCTCCTGTAGCAGAATCTATAGTATGAACAGCAACCTGCACATCGTGATTGTGGTTTTCATTAATAAAATCAGATTTCTGCTTCTGAATTTCGTTTTCAACAAATTTTGCTTGATCTACAACTTCACTGTTTTGATTATAATTAAATACAAAGCCAACACTGAAAAGTATCACCGCACTTGCCGCCATCCAAAACCACTTCGGTAACGAAGGTTTTTGACCTTGAATTGGAATTATTATGGCTTTGGAAACCTCATCTTCATTTCCCTCTGCTTTTTTCAGGAAATCTTCAAAATCCCAGTTCATTTTTTCTTCCTTTAAACTTTGGAAGATCTCGTTATATTTATCTTGAAATTTGTCGTTGCTCATAGCTCATCAATTGTGAGATTTGTTCTTTTACTTTTTGTCTTGCTCGCATCAGATTTACTCTTACTGCGTTTTCTTCCATTTCCAACATTTCAGAAATTTCAGACACATCATACTCTTCTACGTCTTTTAAATGGATCACCATTTTTTGTTTTTCCGGAAGCTGATTGATAAAACCAATGATTTGTTCCTTCAGATTATTCACTTCCATACTGTAGAGTTCCGAACGGTGTAGCTGCAAATCTGCAAAACCTAACTTTACATCGTGATGTTTTAATCGGTTGAGACATTCATTTCTTACAGATTTCAAAGCATAGGATTTAAAATTTCCAAACTGCTCCAGCTCATCTTTTTTCTGCCAGAATTTAATCATCAAATCCTGTACTACATCTTCGGCTTCATCGCTACTCATAACAAATCTTTTCGCAAAACGGAACATCTCATCTCGGAGAATAAATACCGTATTCTTGAAAGTTTCGTGAGTCATAAGTTTTGTTTCTATTAATAAGACAACCTGAAATCGAAATATATTACACTTAAATGAAAAAAACTTCAAAAAAAGTTTTTGAAGTTTCATTTTTATCTCGAAAATATATCAATTTTAAACCATTAAGCGCTTTTAAGCATTTTAGAATTATTAAGTTAAGCTCCGCTTTACAAGCTGCTTCATGAATATCTTCAGATGTTTACTTAAAAAAACTAAACTCACCTTAATGGTTCAAATATATATCTTAATAATTTTCAAAAACATGTTTAAATATTGCCTTGTCACTATCAGTTAAAGGTAATTTCCTTCTTGCCATTACTTTTTCAGCAACTTCGTAAGCTTTATCTAATTTGAAACGCTCATCATCTTTAAACCCGCCCCAAGAAAAATTTTCAATTAAATTTGGAGGAAATCCTTCCTTGAAAATATTCGAAGCCACTCCAATTACAGTTCCCGTATTTAATTGGGTATTAATCGCAGTTTTAGAATGATCTCCCATAATTAAACCTGCAAATTGCAATCCTGTATCCTGAAAATCTTTTGTTCTGTAATTCCAAAGTTTTACATTTCCGTAATTGTTTTTTAAGTTAGATGAATTGGTATCTGCTCCGAGATTACACCATTCTCCAATCACAGAATTTCCGACAAAACCATCATGACCTTTATTTGAATAGCCAAAAATAATGATATTGCTCACTTCTCCACCTACTTTAGAATGAGGACCAACCGTAGTTGCACCGTAAATTTTTGCTCCTAAATTAAACTTAGAACTTTCACAAAGTGCAATCGGACCTCGAAGATTACAGCCTTCCATTACTTCTGCATTTTTCCCGATGTAGATTTTTCCGGTTTTGGTATTAATGGTTGAAAACTCAACTTCAGCACCTTCTTCGATGAATAAATCTTCTTTATTTCCTAAAAATCCGTTGGTGGAAGATAATTCCTGAGAAGTTTTTCCTTTCGTTAATAATTCAAAATCAAAATCGATAGCTTCTTTATTATAAGTAAATAAATCAGTTGGTTTTTTATAGAATACAAGATCTTCTTTAATATCAGTCATTTTTTCAATCTGATTTAAAGAAAACCCTTCCATATTAATTTTTGCAGCAACCAATTCATCTTCATACACCAAAGCTTCACCTTGTTTTAAATCTTTAATTTGTTGGATAACCGCTTCTGTTGGTAAAAAATTAGGAACTAAAAAAAGACTTTCCTTTTTTTCCGGCTCTCTGAATTTCTGTTGAAGATACATTTCTGTAAACCAGGAAATTTCAGTAGAATCTAAAATTTTCTGCCATCTTTCGGAAAAAGTAAAAATTCCGCAACGCATTTCTGCAATCGGGCGTGTAAAAGTAAGCGGAAGAAAATCTTCCCAATATTGTGCATCGGAGAATACGAGTTGCATTTTTTTAGAGGTTAGAGGTTAGAGATTAGAGATTAGAGATTTAAAAGCTTGATATCTTCAAGATTTTAATATCTAATTTCTAATCAAAGCAAAAATACAAATAGTAAAGCTAATTTCTAAACTCTAATTTTTATTTTTTAAATGCAAAAAAAAGTCTTCCGAAAAATCGAAAGACTTTAAATATTGTAAAATCAAAAAATTACTTAGCGAATTTTTTGTATTTGTTCATGAACTTATCTACTCTACCTGCAGTATCAACTAATTTAGTTTTTCCTGTGTAGAAAGGGTGAGAAGTAGAAGAGATTTCCATTTTAATCAATGGGTACTCAGTTCCTTCAAACTCGATAGTGTCTTTTGTGTCTGCAGTAGACTTACATAAAAATACCTCGTCGTTACTCATATCTTTGAAAACAACAAGTCTATAATTTTCTGGGTGAATTCCGTTTTTCATAATAAATTTTTAAAAAATTAAAGTTTGCTTTCGAAATAGTAATGGTATTTCTTCTGCTAAATTTTAGGTTGCAAAAATACAATAATTTTTAAAATATACAAATACTACATCAACATTTTTTTTAAAAGATAAGAATTTCAAAGTATTTTCGTTAAATTTGAAATTTATATAAATTTCTATGAAATTGCTAAAACTTTCTTTAATAACAAAAATCTAAGAAGTAAGCGATACCATATGACCTTTAAAAAACAAAAAATTTCTACATATGAAATTCAAATCATTACTTTTTTTATCTTTTTGGATGCTTTTTTTGGCGATTTCGTGTGACAAAGACGACATTACTTTTGACGCACCTTCTCAGGAACTGAGATTTTCAAGAGATACTGTGTTTTGCGACACCGTTTATCATCAGGTGCGATCTGAAACTTATGTTGTAAAAGTATTTAACAATGAAGATAAAGATGTAATGATTCCGAGAATCAATCTTGAAAAGGGAGCGGCTTCTTTATACAAAATCAATGTAGACGGAAAACCCGGTCACGATTTTCAGAATGTCCCTTTAAGAAAAAAAGACAGTTTATATATTTTTGTAGAAATTGCGCCTCAAGCTTCCGGTCCTGAAGCAATTGCTGAAGACCGAGTTTTGTTTACAACCGGAGCAGGACAACAACACGTTACCTTGTTTTCTGTAGTTCAGGATGCTGAATTTTTCATCAAAACTCCAACAAACCCAAATTTAATCAGTTCAAATACAACTTGGTCTAATAATAAAGCGAAAATTATTTACGGTGATTTAACGGTTGAACCAGGAATTAATCTTAATATCCAACCGGGAACAAAAGTTTATTTCCATAAAAACAGCGGAATGAAGGTCGCTACAGGTGCCACATTAAATATCAATGGAACAAAAGATGACCAAGTTATTTTCCGTGGAGACAGAAATGATACGTATTACGATACGATTCCTAGAAATTGGAATTCTATCAGAATGGCGGCAAATTCTAATTTGTTGATGAACCATACAAGACTTTTCGGAGGAACAAGAGGTTTAGACCTGAAACAGGCGAATGCTACGATTAAAAATTCTTTCATTCATACTTTTCAGGAATACGGAATTTACGCAGTTGGGTCTACAGTAAATGCAGAAAATTTAGTAATGAATAATTGTGGAGAATCTGCAATTGGAATTTTCTTGGGCGGAAATCATTCTTACATCCATTCAACAATTGCCAATTATTCTGAAACTATGCATAGCCTTAACCGAATGGGAATTTTTGCAACCAATGAATGGACTAATGATAATGGGCAAAAAGAATATGGTGCACTTCAGAATTTAAACATTCTCAACAGTATTGTTTATTCAGACAGAGATAATTCTGTGAATTTGGAACAAGTTGGTTTAAATCAATTTAATTATTTGATTAAAAACTCTTCCATAAAGTACACCGATCTTTCCGGTGCTGGATTTTCTTTTGAAAATAATCCCACAAATAGTGTAATTCAAAGTATTAAAAATGTAGATCCGAAATTCGTTAATTATTTTGCCGCTAAACTGAATTTACGTGTAAAAGCAGATTCTCCGGCAAGAGGAAAAGGTGATCTTACGATTGCCAATTCGGTTCCTACAGATATTGTGAATGCTTCAAGAACAACCAACCCAACTTTGGGAGCTTATCAATAAATCTGATAGTTGATATTAAATAAATAGCTCTTTTAACTTTTACCTTGGTTCTCTAAAATTATGGAAATTACAAATCTACAACAGCAAGTCGATGAATGGATAAAAACTATTGGTGTAAGATATTTTAATGAACTCACCAATATGGCAATGTTGACAGAAGAAGTGGGCGAAGTTGCAAGAATTATCGCAAGAAGATACGGTGAACAAAGCGAAAAGGAAAGCGATAAAAACAAAGATTTAGGCGAAGAATTGGCAGATGTACTGTTTGTAACTTTATGTTTAGCTAATCAAACCGGAGTCAATTTACAGGAAGCTTTTGATAAAAAAATGAAAGTGAAAACTGACCGTGATAAAGACAGGCATCAGAATAATGAAAAACTAAAATAATTTCATGAAATTCATTTTATTTTTATTTATAATTCTTTCTATGATCCATTGTTCTTCTGAAAAATCCAAATACAATTTTATTCAAGAAGGGTTTATTAATACAAATGCAACATATTCATGGGGAAGAGCACAAAGAAAAATTATTGTAAAAAATATAGAGAACTCATGTAAAGTATTTGCTATTACGAATGAAAATGGCAAAATTCTTTATCAACAACCGATAAATATGACATTCAGCGATAACCATTATTGGCTTTGTTATGTTGATGATAAAGAAAATTTATATTATTATAATTCAGATTACAGTGACGCAAAAGCAATAATCTGGAATTCTGAATTAAACAAATACGAAGAAAAAGACTGGTGTTCTACCAAAATACATCTTCCTGTAGAATTTAAAAATGAATTAGAAGACAAAGCAACTTTAAATAATTGCTTATCTCTAAAATAGAAATGAAATAATGAAGAAGTTAGAAAAATCAAAATTAAAAGGAAACCAAACCATACAAATTAGCGGTTCGAAAAGTATTTCGAATCGTTTGTTAATTTTGGAAAGTTTGTTTAAAAACATAAAAATCGGTAATTTATCCAATTCCCAAGATACACAATTGCTAAAAAAAGCACTTTCAGCAAATTCAGAAACTGTTGATATTCATCACGCTGGAACGGCGATGCGTTTTTTGACATCTTATTATTCCATTCAGGATGGAAAAACGACGATTCTTACTGGTTCAGGAAGAATGAAAGAAAGACCAATCAAAAATCTGGTTACCGCTTTACAAAATTTGGGAGTTGAAATCGAATATTTAGAAAATGACGGTTTCCCGCCTTTGAAAATTACCGGAAAAAAAATCACTCAAACGAAAGTTGATGTTCCCGCAAATATTTCAAGCCAGTTTATCACTTCTCTCCTATTGATTGCCGGGAAACTGGAAAACGGTTTGGAAATAAATTTAGTTGGCGAAGTGACTTCAAGGTCTTACATCGAAATGACTTTGGATATTTTAACCAAATTCGGAATTAAAAACAGTTTTATTGGGAATACTATAAAAGTTGAATCATTTATCAATAATGAGTCATCAATTGTAAATTATGAAGTAGAAAGCGATTGGAGTTCCGCATCATACTTTTATTCTTTTGCAGCATTGGGAAGAGAAACAATTCATCTGAAAAGTTTTTACAGAGAATCAACACAGGGAGATTCATCGAGTATAAAAATTTATGAAGATTTTTTCGGAATTAAAACAATTTTCATGGAGGAAGAACATCAATTAACGCTACAACCGATTGAAAATTTTCAGTTTCCGGAGAAGATTGTTTTGGATATGAATAATTGTCCGGACATTGCTCAAACACTTTGCGTAACGGCTTCGGCTTTGAAAATTCCTTTTAAAATTTCAGGTTTGGGAACTTTGAGAGTGAAAGAAACCGACAGATTGCTTGCTTTGTATAACGAATTGCAAAAAATAGGAACAGAAACGGAAATTACAGATTCTACGATAAAATCAATCAGTTTCAATGAAGCTGAAGAAAATATTTCTATAAAAACGTATCAGGATCATAGAATGGCAATGAGTTTTGCACCATTTTGTCTGATTAAAGAGTTAAATATCGAAGATGAAAATGTGGTGGAAAAATCGTACCCGATGTTTTGGGAGGATTTGAAAATAATTTTAAATCAAAATTAAATGAAAAAATTCTTCATCATATTATACCTCTTGATTCCTTTGACATTTTGGGCTCAGTATCTTTTGCCTAATGAAGAAATTATTTATTCATTTGAAACCAAAAACGGAAAGAAAATGTCTTTGGTGAAAGATAAAACCAATCAATATATTCAATATCGTTTTGGAACTAAAAACAAAGTTGAAATGGTATTTCCTGCCGAAAGAACCAACGAAAGCTGGAAAAAATTTCATTATAACTCTTATTGGAGAGGTGGAGGAATACAAAATGCCGGAATGGAAATAGACAATCTTTCATTTAATAATAATGGTTATGAATATTTATTATTCAGAACCTATCATGCGGAAGGTGAAGTTTACACTGCTGGAATTATTATTAAAGATAAAAAAGGAAAAGAAACACGTATTAAAGGTAATTATAAAACTGTGGAGGGCTGTATTTGTAATCTACAAGATACAGGAATGATTGAAAGAGAAGATATTGGCTTAACATTTTAAATTAAAAAAAATTGAATAAAACTATAATCATCACAGGAACTTCATCAGGAATTGGTTTCGTGTTAGCAGAATATTTCGGAAAGAAAGGTCATAGAGTTTATGGCTTGAGCAGAAAACACACCGAAAGTCAGTATTTCAAATCAATTCCGACCGATATTACGGAGAATGATGCGGTACAAAATGCAATTGCAGAAGTTTTGAAAACAGAAACCAAAATCGATGTTCTCATCAACAACGCAGGTATGGGAATGGTGGGTTCCGTAGAAGACTCTTCAAAAGAAGATATTTTAAAATTATTTAATCTAAATCTTGTTGGAGCCGTTCAAATGATGAGCGCAGTAATGCCTAAAATGCGTGAGAATAAATTCGGACAAATCATCAACGTTTCCAGTATAGGAAGTGAAATGGGATTGCCTTTCCGCGGATTTTATTCGGCTTCAAAATCTGCTTTAGACAAAGTGACTGAGGCCATGAGATATGAAGTTTATCCTTGGAATATCGATGTTTGTTCACTTCATTTAGGTGACATCAAAACCAATATTGCAGAAAACAGAGTCAAGACAAAAGTTTCTGAGCCTTACAAAAACGTTTTTGATAAAGTGTATGCTTTGATGAATTCTCACGTTGGCGACGGAACCGAACCTTTGGAAGTTGCAGAATACATTGACCAACTTTTAACTAAAAAGAAGTGGAAAGCTCATTATTATTTCGGTAAATTCGGGCAGAAAATCGGCGTTCCTTTGAAATGGATTCTTTCACAGGGAACTTATGAGAATTTAATGAAGAAGTATAATAAACTTGATAAATAGATGTTAGATGTTAGATGTTAGATGTTAGAAATTTAACTTAGCAAAATGACATACAGCCTTTTTTTTAAAACATATTGAAGTTATTTTTAAACATATTTTTTGTGATATTTTGCGTTTTTATACAAGCGCAAAAGAAACATTATTTCCTTATTGATACAGAAACAAAAGTCAAGAAAAAAGTAAAAGATTCACTTTCAGCGGTGAAATTTCTTGATTCTTTGGCACAAAGCAATTATTTTTTCACCGACTTGAAAGAGGTAAAAGTAAAAGGCGATTCCACAGAGATTTTCTATGATAAAGGAAAAAACTTCAATGAAATTTATGTAAATCTTTCCGATTCTATTGTAGACAGGTTTAAACTTGAAAAAGAATTTTTTACTAAAAATTTAGATTCAGTAAAGAAAAAAATCAACAAAAGATATATTGATGACGGATTTGCTTTCAGTAGAATTAAATCTCAGTTTAAAGGTCAAAAAAACGGCTTTCCGGTTGTAGAACTCGACATTAATAAAAATAATAAACGAACTATTGATGGTTTTGTAGCGAAAGGTTACACAAGAATTCCTAAAAGATTTATAAAAAATCTTGAGAAAGAATTTAAAGGAAAAACGTATGACGACAAAAATCTGATTGCCATCAATAAAAATTTCCAAAGTCATCCTTTTATTACTTTAGAACGGCAACCACAAACGCTTTTCACGAAAGATTCTACACAGATTTATCTTTTCATGGAGAAGAAAAAAACCAATACTTTCGACGGAGTTATTGGTTTTGGAAACGATAAAACAGATAAATTTACTCTGAACGGAACTTTAAATGTAAACTTTAAAAATATGTTCAACGGTTTCGAAGCCGTGAATTTATATTGGCAAAGAAACCCTGATAAAGGCCAGACTTTTGATTTGCAAACCGATATTCCGTATTTATTTAACTCAAATGTGGGTTTAAATATGAAAGTAAATATCTTCAGACAAGATTCTACTTTCGCCAATGTGAAAGCTTTACCGGCGTTTTATTATCATCTTAACAGCCGTCAGAAAATCGGTTTAAGAGGAACTTTTGAAAACTCAACAATTATCGACAGTCTTTATATTCAAGGGAAAGATTACAACAAAAAAGGAATCGGTATTTTCTTTGACATGACCGAACCAACCGATATTGATCTTTTTCTTTACAAGTCTAAAATAAATGTAGGATATGATTTTCTGGCTACAAATTATACAGGTGAAAACATAAAAGCCAATCAGAATCAGTTTTACTTTTTTGGTGAATATAACTATCATATCAACGGAAATCATTTCCTGAACATCAAAGGTGAAGGCGCCATGATGGATTCTAAAATCGATTTCTCTGCAAACGAATTGTACCGGTTTGGAGGCTGGAATTCTCTCCGGGGTTTCAATGAAAATTCACTCGCCGCAGATTTTTACTATTATGGAGGTTTAGAATACCGTTATCTCATCGGAAATCAGGCATTTTTTGATGTTTTTGGGCAATACGGACAGCTGAATAATAAGTCGCTCAATGTAAAACCTAAACTTTACAGTGTCGGGCTTGGTTTCAATTTCTTTATTCCGATTGGTTTGATGAGCTTCCAGCTTTCGAATGGTAACGAATTTGGAAATCCGTTCAAGTTTAACGATATAAAAATTCACTGGGGAATTCTGAGTAGATTTTAAGAAGAAAACTCAGCGTTTATCGATGCTTATATATATTATAAAAAAACAAAATTTCTTTTACATCCCACAATTTTCACGTTTATTATTACATTAATTTTTGTCATTGTCTCATATTGAAATTATGTTTTTATCTTAACAACCAATTAAAATTCTTGTAATAATGCCATTCTAAATTTGCACTCAAATTTAGAAAATGAAAAAAACTTTAGCCACGTTTACCGTATTATTACTTCCGCTCTATCTCAGCGCACAGGAAACTAATATTACAGGTAGCGTAAAATCAGAGGACGGAACAGTAGTTTCCGGAGTAACTATTACCGACAAAAATACAGGCAAAACTGTAACTTCTGATGACAACGGAAATTTCACCATTTCTGCCAATCCGAAAGATATTTTAGAATTTTATTCTTCAGATTATTCTTTGTACACCATTGAAGTTTCTTCGAGAAAAAATTATTCTGTAATTCTTAAAAAAGTAAATGAAAAGCAGATTGAAGGCGTTGTAATTACGGCTTTAGGAATTGAAAAAAAGAAAGAAAAATTAGGCTATTCTACTCAGGAAGTAGGAACAAAACAGTTTGAAACCATCACAACGCCAAGTCTCGGAAACCTTTTTTCTGGTCAGGTTGCAGGTTTAAATGTTTCCAATCCGACGGGAATGCAGCAGGTTCCCGCTTTTTCTTTAAGAGGAAATACCAATTTGGTTTATGTGATTGATGGAGTAATTGTTGACAAAGAAGTTTTTCAAAATTTAGATCCAAATAATATTGGCAATATCAATGTTTTGAAAGGAGCAACGGCATCTGCACTCTACGGTTCGAGAGGAAGATATGGAGCTGTTTTAATCACTACTAAAACTGCTAAAAAACAAGGATTCTCAATTGAGTTTTCTCAAAACACAATGGTTACAGCAGGATTTACCAATCTTCCTGAAACTCAAACAGAATATGGAAATGGTTCTCACGGGAAATATGAATTCTGGGACGGAGCCGATGGTGGTGTAAATGACGGAGATATGATTTGGGGGCCAAAATTTACTCCCGGTTTAAAAATAGCTCAGTGGAACAGCCCAATCCGTGATAAACAGACCGGACAAGTTATCGAATGGTACGGAACTGTTGCAGGAAGTGCTTATGACGACAAATCAAGATATGAGAGAGTTCCGATTGACTGGAAATTTTATGATAACTTAAAAACTTTCATGAAACCTGCGGTGATTAACAATAATAATTTTTCTATCAGTTATAAACACAATCAGGATTCTTACCGACTTTCAGGAAATTTTATGAATTATGATGACAGAATTCCTGAAGCTTCTCTTCAACGGTACGGAATCAACTTTGCATCAGAAAATCATTTTGGGAAGAAATTTATTTTTGATACTAAATTTAATTTTAACCAAACCTTTACGCCAAACATTCCAAATTATGACTACAACCCAAGTGGACATATGTATACTATTTTGATTTGGATGGGAGGCGATGTTGACGGAAATGCTTTGAAAAATCATCTTTGGGTTCCGGGACAGGAAGGAAAAACACAAGCCAACTGGAACTACGCTTGGTATAACAACCCTTGGTTTGGAGCTGAAAAATATAAAAACCAAAACCGCACAAATATCATCAATGCTCAAACCGGATTAGAATATAAAGCAACAGATGATTTATCGATAAAAGGAAGAGTTTCGATTGTTGAAAATCATAACAAACAGGAAATTTTAAGTCCATACTCTTATTTCAATTACAGCGCACCAAGAAGTGGAGGTTATATTTTGAATGACACCAAAACATGGAATTTAAACTCAGACATTCTTGCAACTTACAAAAAGAAAATTTCAGAGAATTTTGATTTCTCCATTAATGCGGGAGCGTCAACATTTTATTATAAAAATGACGTAGATAACGCTTCAACAGATGGTTTGAAAACACCTGAACTTTATTCTTTAGACAATTCAATTGGTGCTGTAAAATATTATGATTATTTAAAAGAAAAACTGATTTATTCTACCTACGGAACTTTAGATATCGGTTTATACAATGCATTTTTCATCAACGTTTCCGGTCGTAATGACTGGTCTTCAACTTTACCAAAAGCCAACAGATCATATTTCTATCCTTCGGCTTCATTAAGTACAATTGTCTCTAATTTGGTTACCATGCCTGAAGCAATTAATTTATTAAAAGTTTCGGCTTCATGGGCAAAAGTTGCTTACGATTTCCAACCTTATGCGATTAGAAATTATTATTTAAATAACAGCGGAATTGCATTCAACGGAAATTCTACTTTCTATTATCCAAGAACGCTGAACTATGAAAATTCTTTAAAACCTGAACAGACAAAATCTTACGAAATCGGTTTAAGCGCAGGTCTATTAAAAAACAGAATTACTTTAGATGCAACGTATTTCAGAACTTTAGAATATGATAACATACTTCAGTTTCCGAGCACGCCTTCTTCAGGATTTACCTCTCAAAACGTTAACGGAAATGAATATACTACGAAAGGTTTTGAAATTTCATTAGGCTTAATTCCTGTTAAAACTACAAATTTCACTTGGAGATCTTTAATCAACTGGAGCACTTACGAAAAAACATTAACGGAAATTTACGCTGGAATGCCAAACTATAACAACATTAAGTTGGGCGAAAGAATGGATAGCTACTATGATTTGACGTGGCAAAAATCTCCGGATGGAAAAGTAATTTTAAATCCTACTACCGGAATGCCAACAAGAGCAACAACTCCATCAAACTTAGGACATTTCAATCCTGACTGGACTTTCGGTTTTAACAATACATTTAGATATAAAAAATTAAGTTTAAATATCGGAATCGACGGAAGCATCGGTGGTGTAATGAGATCTCAGGTTGTAGAAAAAATGTGGTGGGGCGGAAAACATCCTAACTCAACAGCTTATAGAGATATTGAATATGCAAATCCGGGAACTTATTATTTCGTACCAGATGGTGTAAATTATAATTCGGCAACCAATACCTATACTCCGCATACTACACCAATAAGTTTTCAGGATTGGGCGCAAAATTATCCTTACCAAGCGAGAGTTACAGAAGATGAAAGTGAATTATTTGCAAATGTTTTCGACAGAACTTTTATTAAGCTGAGATCAGTAGTTTTAGAATATGACTTCACCCATTTATTGAATCCTAATGGTTTTGTGAAAAGTTTTAGCGCAAATATTTCAGGATATAATTTAGCAATGTGGAAAAAATCTAAAAACCTTTACTCAGATCCCGATTTCCAGATTGGAAGCCAGACAAATGGTTCCGGGAACGACATTCAGGATCCTTCAAGCAGATGGTTCGGAATAGGTTTTAATCTTAAATTTTAATCAAAACAAATGAAAAACAATATTTTAAAAATAGCAATTTTAGCCATTGGATTATTTTCTCTTTCATCTTGCGAAACCAATCTGGATAAAATTAACGAAAACCCAAATGATCAGGCTAATGTTGATCCTAAATATCTTCTTACTTATATTTCTAAATCGGCTTTCGGAGTGAATGGCGACAATATGTATGCTTCGAGAATGTTGATTGGAACTGATGGCGAAAACGTTTATCAATACATGAAATGGAATGACGCATCATTCAACACATACAGCGAAGATCTTTTGAATACCGTAAAAATGATGCAGGAAGGTGAAAGAATCAACAATAAAAATTATCAGGCGATTGGTAAATTTTACCGTGCGTATCATTTTTATAATTTAAGTTTAAAATTTGGCAGTATTCCTTATTCTGAAGCAATAAAAGGAGAATCGGGAATCACTCAGCCAAAATATGACAGTCAGGAAACGGTAATGTCCGGAATTTTAACTGAATTAAAAGAAGCCAACGATTTAATAAATACTTCTGATGCGATTGCAGGAGATATTATTTATGACGGAGACGCTTCAAAATGGAAAAAATTAATCAATTCTTTCAGACTGAAAATTTTGATTTCACTTTCTAAAAAAACAACCGTTGGAAGTTACAATGTTGCCAACGAGTTTGCTTCAATTGCAGGAAGCCAGACTTTGATGACCTCAATCTCAGATAATGGAGAGTTGAAATTTGCAGACGTTGCAGACAGCCGATATACGACTTTCAACAGCAGTGGTTATGGTTCAGCTTTATACATGGCAAATTTTTTCATCAACTTATTTAAAGACAGACAAGATCCGAGATTGTTTACTTTCGCCGAGCAGACTACGTCAGCAAAAGAAGCAGCTTTGCCAATTACGAACTTTACAGGTTACAACGGCGGAAACCCGACTTCGCCTTATTCTGACAACGCTGCTTTGGTCGCAGCGAAGAATATTTCTAAAGTAAATGAGCGTTTTTATAAAGATCCTACCAATGAGCCTTCTTCAATTCTAAGTTACTCTGAGCTTGAATTTATTTTGGCAGAAGCTACAGCGAGAGGATGGATTTCGGGGTCTGCAAAAGTTCACTACGACAATGCAATTAAAGCAAGTTTTCAGTTTTATCAGACGTATGTAAAAAATCCTAATCTTTATTTTGCAGGATTTAATGTTGAAAATTATTTAGCAAGTTCTTTGGTGGTTTATAATAATTCAGCGACGCTTCCAACTCAGCTTGAAAAAATTATTACTCAAAAATATATGACAATGTTTCATCAAGCACAATGGACTTCTTATCAGGATTATTTAAGAACAGGTTATCCAAATTTGCCATTGCAATCTGGAGTTACAGCTCCTTCAAGATTCAGATATCCGCAAGTGGAATACAATTATAATAACGCTAATCTTCAAAATGCTTTATCAGCTCAATACGGAGGTCAGGATAATATTAATTCTAAACCTTGGTGGTTACAATAAGAAGCTAACAATTTTGTAATATTTAATTTTAAGAAACCGTAAGATTATCATCATAACTTGCGGTTTCTTTCTTACGACTACTTTTCAAGATGAACAGAAGAGAATTTTTAGAAAAATCGGGTATTTTAATGGCAGGTTTGGGAACATCAGGTATGCTGCATCCCGTTATTTTAAAAGCTTTAACGATTGAAGCAACAGCTGGATCTACATTTTATGATGCAGAACACGTTGTGATATTAATGCAGGAAAATAGGTCTTTTGACCATGCTTTCGGAGCTTTGAAAGGAGTTCGCGGATTTCTAGATCAAACTGCTTTTATAAAAGAAGATGGCCAATCGGTATTTTTTCAGAAAAATAATGAAGGAAAATATGCAGCTCCGGGAAGATTAGATTTAAAAAACACAAAATCTACCTGGATGAGTTCGCTTCCGCATTCCTGGTCGGATCAGCAACATGCTCTGAACGGAATGAAGTACGACAAATGGCTTCAAGCAAAAGCCTCAGGAAATAAAGATTATAAAGAAATGCCTTTGACTTTAGGCTATTATAACCGTGAAGATTTACCTTTTTATTATCAGTTAGCAGATTCATTTACCATTTTCGACCAATATTTTTGTTCGTCTTTAACGGGAACTACTCCAAACCGGTTATTTCTTTGGTCAGGAACCATTCGTGAGCAACAAAACGGAAAGGTAAAAGCCAATGTTTTTAATGATAATATCGATTATGATAAAAACCGACAGGCAAGATGGAAAAGTTTTCCTGAAATTTTAGAAGAACAAAATATTTCATGGCGAATTTACCAGAACGAAATCAGTCTTCCAAAAGGAATGTCCGGTGAAGAAGAATCGTGGCTGAGTAATTTCACAGATAATCCGATTGAATGGTTTTCGAATTTTAATGTAAAATTTTCGAAAGGTTATCACAAAAATATCCCGAATCTGATTCTTTATTTAAAATCTGAAATTGAAAAAAATCCCAAACAAAAAGAACGTTTTGAAAATTTAATTAAAGAACTGGAAGATGATTTAATTAAATATCATCCCGACAATTTTGCAAAACTTTCACAAAAAGAAAAAAATCTTCATGAAAAAGCTTTCACCATCAATTCTGATGATCCCGATTATTGGAATTTAGAAGTAGGAACTGATGAAAACGGAGAAAGATTAATCGTTCCGAAAGGAGATGTTTTGCATCAATTTAGAAAAGATGTAAAAGAAAAAAAGCTACCTCTGGTTTCCTGGCTGGTTGCTCCGGAGCGTTTTTCCGATCATCCTAGTTCGCCTTGGTATGGAGCGTGGTATATTTCTGAGGTTTTAAATATTTTAACTAAAGATCCTGAAACGTGGAAGAAAACAATTTTCATTATTAATTATGATGAAAATGACGGCTATTTCGATCACGTTATTCCCTTCGCGCCACCCGTAAATCCGAATCAACCAGTTGATATGAACGGAAAAGAAGGAGCTGAATATGTGAATAAAAACCAGGAATATATGTCGACTCATGATCTGCTGGATAATGAAAGAATTGAAGGAACAGTCGGTTTAGGATTCCGTGTTCCGATGATTATCGCTTCGCCCTGGACAAAAGGTGGTTTTGTAAATTCTCAGGTTTCAGATCATACTTCGGTTTTACAATTTTTAGAAAAATTCATACAGAAAAAATATAACAAAGATGTAACTGTCGAAAACATCAGCGATTGGCGAAGAGCAATCTGCGGTGATTTGACGTCTGCTTTCAACACATCGGAAAGCAAAATTCCAAAAATGAATTATTTGCATCAAAAAGATTACGCAAAGACCATTAATTCAGCAAAAAACAAACCTACACCCAATCTCAAATGGTATTCTGAAAAAAATCTCAACAAAACATTACTTGAAATTCAGGAAAGAGGCATGAAACCATCAAACCCATTACCGTACGACTATAACGTCAACTTTGAAAATGATGAGATTACGATGACTAATCTCAAAGACACTGCGGTTCCGTTGATAATTTATGATAAAAATAAATTTAATACGCCCGATTATTATTTCTCTTACGCACTTTATTCAAACGAAAAATTGTCTCATCAGATTTCTTCTGCAAATTACAACTATGAGATTATGGGACCGAATGGATTTGTGCGGAAATTTAAAGGAAATAAAAAACCAGACATTGAGGTAACACTAAGTAATAATGTTTCTAAAAATGAGATCGAATTAAAATTTAACCGTTTAGGCAAAGAAAATCTTACCGTAAGTCTAGAAAATCTTTATGAAAGAAAAAAAAGAGAAATTGCATTGGATTCTTCTGACGAAAAAATAATTTTCAATCTCGACAAAACAAAAGGTTGGTATGATATTAAAATAAAAAATGAAAATAACAGTTGGCATTTTGCCGGGAGGATAGAATCCGGAAAACCTACAGTAACCGATCCGCACTGGGCTTAGTTTTGAAAAAAATATCAAAAAGATCTTACATAAATTTCTATGTAAGATCTTTTTTGTTATTGATTTTAGTCATAAAATTCACACATACGTTTTCAATATCTATGCAAAATATTATTTTAAAGCATAATAATATATTGTAAATGAATAACTAACAATAAAAATTATCACTAATTATTTCATATCTATTTGAAATTTTATTAACTTCACAAAACCAAATTTCAACACTATGAGAAAAACAACACTTAGTTTAGCTATGTCTTTTGCAACGATTGCTTTCTCAGCAAATCTAAATGCACAAGACACAAACACAGACAATCACACAATTTCGATTACCGTACCGGAAGTTGCACTAGTGGATATAGAACCCGCAGCTAACAAAAATATTACTTTAGGATTCACAGCTCCAACTGAAGCAGGTCTCCCTGTAACTCCAACCGGTACTAACAACACATTATGGCTGAATTATTCATCCATTAAATCTGTAGCTGATGCTACTCGTACTGTTTCGGTACAATTGGATGCCTTGATTCCGGGGATTGACATCAATGTAACTGCAGCTGGCGCAACTGGAGCAGGTGGAGGAACTTTGGGAAATCCTGCAGCTCAATTAACTTTGAGTGCCGCAAATCAAACGATTATCTCAGGAATCGGAAGTGCTTACACAGGAGATGGTGCAAACAATGGCCATAATTTGACCTATTCATTGGCGGCTGTTGGTGGAATTGCAAGCTATGCAGATCTTGAAGCGACAACCACTGCCGTTGCAACGGTAACGTACACAATTTCGGATAATTAAAACCTGACAGAAATTTAACTTTTAATCAAGGAGAAATTTTTTAATAAAGTTTCTCCCTGGTTTTCTATGGTCTTTATTTTAAAACTAAAACTTACATCAAAAATGATAAGGCGTATTCTCTTTCTCACTACTCTATTATTTTCAGTTTGCTTTTTGAAGGCAAATATTGTTATCCTTAACGGTCTTTCACACAACCATAAGGTTGAAAACGGGCAGGTTTATAAAGGGAGAATTTCTATTGAAAATATAAGTAATCAGCCTCAAAGCGTAAAACTATTTTTACAGGATTTCACCTATCAAGCTGACGGATCCATTAACTATACCGCACCGAACACGAATATAAAAACCAATACAAACTGGATTAAACTCAATACAAATCTTATCAGTTTAAAAGCGAAAGAAAAAACAGAGATATTCTACGAGATTACTGTTCCGAAACAAATTACAGATTCTGGAAGTTACTGGAGTGTTGTCATTGTAGAACCTGTAGAAAATATTAAACCCAGCAATGAAAAACAAGGCATCAATATCACTTCAGTTGTTCGATATGCCATTCAGATTATTACCGATGTAGATTCTGAAAAAGCAAAACCCGATTTGAAATTTGAAAGTGTAAAAATCGAAAAAGAAGAAGGAAAGCAAATACTAAAAATTGCCATCGCCAACAAAGGAAATTTATACTGCAAACCTACTGCAACAGTAGAAATCTACAACAAAAAGAACGGTGAAAAGCTTGGAACATTTTCAAGTCTTACAATGGGATTACTGCCCCAAACCTCAAAATCATTTCTTATTGATATCAGCAAAATGCCATCTGATAAGTACAATGCTGTACTAATTGCAACCGATGAAGAAGAAAATGCTTTTGCAATCAACGTGGAACTAGAAGTAAAGAATGATTAAAAAATGGATAATATATTTTACTCTACTCTTCCCTGTTCTCACTTTTTCTCAGAAAAAAGACAGTTTACAGCCGGGAACATCTACTTCTATTTCTTTTACTATAGAAAACAAAACTTCTGAAACTAAAATATTTATTCTGAGAGTTGAAACGTCAAATAATCAAATTGTCCCTATTTTAAAAGATGGTGAAATGAAAGTTTTGCCAGATGAAAGTAAAAGCTATATAGTTCCATTAAAAATAGCAACTGAAACTCCTCAAGGAGAATATTCTGTGATTTTATACGGAACTGAAAAATCGACAAATGAAAAATTTAATCAAACTTTAGATTTTTTTGTTTTAGGAAGCCGAAAATTGTCATTGACTGCTTTGGAATCTCCTGAATTTGTAAAAGCCGGAGAAAAAATAAAATCAACTTTTCTTTTAAAAAACAATGGAAATATTGCTGAAGATTTAATTTTAGAAAGTAAAAATGCAGTGGTAAATGAAGGAGCATCTTTAATGTTAGCTCCTGGAGAAGGAAAAATAATTACCATTACTAAAAATACCCAATCAGACTTAGGAAAAAACGAATATCAAAATTTAAATCTTACAGTTTATTCTAAAGACAGACCAGAAGAAAATCAAACGGTATATTCAAATGTGAAAATTATTTCGGTAAAACCTATTGAAGATGATATTTTCCACAGATTTCCGGTTTCGGCGTCGGTTTCTTTTATAGGAATGAAAAACAGAGGGAAGTATGATGATGGCTTTCAGGGTGAAATTTATGGAAAAGGAAGTTTAGATCAGGAAAATAAAAACCTTTTGGAATTTCATGCAGTGAGCAAAAATCCAGTTGAATTTAATTCTTTTACTCAATATGAAGAATATTTTGTGAATTATAAACGGGAAAATCTATTTATTCATCTCGGCGACAAAAATTATTCTTCTTCGTTTCTGACAGAATATGCAAGATATGGTCGCGGCGCAGAAATTCGTTTTGATTTCAATAAAATAAGCTTTGGAGGTTTTTACAATCATCCACGGTTTTTCAGAGATATTAAAGACGCATTTAATGTTTATTCTAAACTGAAAATTGCCAAAGAATCAGAAATTACTGCAGGATATTTATATAAAATTCCGAGAACAGAAGATGCAAATTTCAGTTTTACCAATCTTAGATTAGATTCAAATGCACACCTGCCATATCTTGCAGGAAAATTTAAACTAAATAAAAATCTTGAAATTGCAGGAGAAACCTCTTACAGCAAAACTAATACAACAGATGGAACAGCTTTTATGCTTCAAACAATTGCAAGTTATGAGAAGCTGAAAGGAAATGCGATGTACATGAGAGCAAGTCCGAAATATGCAGGATATTTTAACAATACAAGTACGTTTAACGGAAACCTTCAATATCAAATGTCAAAGCGAATTCATCTGACTGCAAATTATGTACACGACGCAAAAAATTTTCAGAGAGACACTTTATTTCTGGCAGCACCTTACCGGAAATTTTTACAATATGGAATTCAATATAAATATTCTAAAAATGGAAATTTGATGTTGTACAATGGTTCACAACGATACGAAGACCGATTAATGCCAAGAGAATTTGATTATAATGAACGATTTTTTAAACTGTCAATAGATCATCAGATTGGAATTTTTCAATTAAATATTGAAGGACAATTGGGAAAAACTGACAATTATTTAACAGGATTTTCTGGAAACTCTAGTTTTTATACCGCAAATATTGGTTTTGTAAAATTTAAAACATCATTTAATTTATACGGAAGCTATGCACTCACATCTCGCTATCAATTGCAAAATCAAAAGCAGTTTTATTATGGTGCAAGAGTTTTAAGCCGATTTTCAGACAACACCTATTTCAGTCTTTTTTATCAGAATAATTATATGCCCGAAGATTACTATACAGATAGAAATCTTTTTGAATTACTTTTTCATCAACAAATTTTTCAAAAACATGAATTTGATGTTTCTGCGAGATATAATTTACAGCGTGGAGAATTGGGAAATAAAGACTTTGTTTTTTCATTGCGTTATACTTTAAAAATGAATATTCCAACTCAAAAAGTTGCAGAATACACAACTTTATCAGGAAGTATCAAAAATTTAGGAGTGAAAAAAATAAGCGGAATCCGATTGATTCTCGGAAACCATCTTTCGATAACCGACAGAAACGGAAATTTTATTTTTAAAAATGTAAATCCCGGAGATTATATCTTGGAAATTGACCGATCGACAACCGAAATCAACGATATTACAGATCGAAATGTTCCAGCTTCTTTACTTTTAACAGATAAAGAAAACATCTTTAACTTCGGATTAACAAGCGCCGCTAAAATTGATGGGAAAATTTACTATACAGAACAAGAAAACAAATTGAGTTTTGCTCAGCTTCCCCAAAAAGGAAAAAAGAAAAGAGAAAACCTGATTATAGAAGCCACAAACGGAAATCAAACGTTTAGAAAAATGGCAATCATAGGAGAAAGTTTCGATTTTACTTATCTGCGCCCCGGAGATTGGAAGGTGAAAGTCTACAGAAATGGTTTAGATAAAAAATATAAAATACCGATTGATCAATTTGAATTTAATCTAAAATCTGACGAAACAAAAAATATAATCATCAATGTCATTAAACAATCGTCTGAAATAAAATATCAACAGGAAACAATCAAAGTCAGCTACAACGAAAATAAAAAACAAAAATGAGTGATCACAAAATACCGTTTTTTATAGGTTTAATCTTTTCTTGTAATCTGTTTTCTCAAACTACAGGAAATCGTACAGTAGGAATAACTCTACCTGTAATTACTTTGATGGATATTGAACCACCCGGAGCGATTACCATGAATTTTACGGCTCCTATTGAAGCTGGAAGACCAGTCGTGGCGCCAAATTCAAACACAACAAAATGGATTAATTATACATCCGCAATTACTCAAGGTGGACTAACGAGAAGAATCACAGCATCAATCAATCAGATTTTACCAGGAGTTGATATAAAAATTCAAACTGCATCAGCTTCTGGAATCGGAGGCGGTACTTTGGGAACCCCTTCTTCGCAAATAACATTGAATACAACAGCTCAAACTTTAATCAGCGGAATTGGTGGAGCTTTTACCGGTAATGGAGCAAATAACGGGCATAGACTAACTATAAGTATGTCAGCAAATACGTACGGGAATTTATCTGCGAGAACAAATACCCCTGTTGTAATTACTTACACCATTATAGAATAAAATTCATACAATGCGAATATTTTATATTTTTTTTAATCGAATACTTTTAATAAAGATGATATTTTTATTTTATATAATATCAATTCATTTGATAAAAGCACAGAGAATTTTAACGGTAGGAGGTAACAACTGGACAGTGGCAGTACCATCAATTACAGAAGCAGGAACAAATTATACGGGAACTTATGAAAGTGTAACTAATCAAATACTATTGTCAGCAAGCGTTCCTTTATTACTGAGCAGCGGAAAAGTATCAGTCCGCTACGAATCTAACCCAACATGGAATTCTAATTTGATTTTACATGCAAGAAGAACTGGTGATGGAACCACAGTTTGCGTTTTATGTTCTATAACTGGGGGAACAGCTTATCAGACAGTAACCACAACAGATATAGAGTTATTCAGAATTGTAGCAGTATTAGCATTAGCATCTTATTCAAATATTCCAATTCAATTGCAACTAACAGGAGTTTCCGTAACTATTCCTGCAGCAACTTATAACAGTAGAATGGTGTTTACGATAAGTGCGCTTTGAAAATTAAAATAAAGTTTTTAATGAGTAACCATTCCCTATTTTTCCTATTGAATTTGCTATCAATCTAATCTTAGATTTGAGTAAAGTTTATAAAGAAACATTATATGGCTATATTCATTTCGATTTAAGATTATTTTTAATTATTGTAGTACTCTATAAGGTTTATTAAAGTTTGGCAACAATAGGTAACATAAAATAAAAGTTAATTGGATTTTTAATAAAATAATAAATTTATGAAGATGGTGTTTATATAAATGAATATAAATTCAAAAATCTGCTTTTTTGGTTGATATCATTAGACATAAAAAAACCTCATTCATTTCTGAATGAGGTTTGAAAAAAAAC
>NZ_JAOVZV010000016.1 GCF_026460945.1 Chryseobacterium luquanense | reverse complement strand
GGTTTTAGAATTCTTAAAAGCGGCATCTGCTTTTTCAAGCTCAGGGAGTATTAGACCTTTGTGCTTAGATTCATTCAAAGAGATCCTTTTCGAGGTAAGCTGAAATTTTGAGCTGTTGTTGTAATTTTCGTTTTCGTTGAGATGGTCTGTCCTGCAGGAAGAAATGGTAAGTGCGACCACAAGAATCAGACAGAGCCTGAGAAATAGATTTTTCTTCATTGTCATTTGTTTTTTAAAGGGTTAAATATATCAATTTTTCTTAACTCCACAAATATGTGACAAATATTCTAAAAATAATGAGAAGAAAATTACTGGTTTCCGTATTATTTTTCTAAAAGAAAATTTATGTACTTTTGAAAAAAATACTTCGATTATGACACTGGGAGAGAAGCTGAAAAAAGCGAGAATCAACAAAAACTTTACGCAGGAATATCTTGCCGAGATGCTGAATGTTTCGCAAAAGACCTATTCTAATTTTGAGAACGATAAAAGCAAGCCCGGCTTTTCTCAGGTAGAAGAAATGGCAAAAGTGTTAGACGTTAGCGTTCTTGATTTTTTAAGTGGAGATGGATTGTCATTTAACTATGATAATACTCACGGTGGAAACAATGGGTTTATATATCAAAATCAACTTCCTGAAAAGCTAATCGAGCAATATGAAGAGCGCATAAAAGAACTGAAAGAGCAGGTAGAATACTGGAAAAACCAGTCTCAGGAAAGTAAATAACTTTTCTCCTTTCCGGAAAGCTTCCTGCACTCTGCAGCACGTTTTCCGGTAACCGGGAAAGTTCCAAGCATCCTGCAGGAGACTTTCCGGAAGCAGGGAATTCGTACTGCAATATGCAGCAGATATTTCTGTTAACTAAAAAACAAATTTTAAAAAAAATATGAACGCAATTGAACTAAAATTACTTCGAAATGCAGAATATCTGCAGTACGTAAAAGACTATTTAGGAATTATTAACCTGAATAACCCTACACAGCTAGGGATTGATGTGAAGCTTACCGCCTTTACAAGCAAAATATCAGAGCTGGAAGCACTTTACAAGAAAGCTTTAGCAAGCGAAAAAACTCAGGAGCTTCTTCTCATTGATGAAAGAAGAGATGCAGCCGTTACCGGCATTAATTATTTTCTGCTTTCTCAGACCTATCATTTCGAACCCGCAAAGCGACAAAATGCACAGCTTCTTTTGGATAATATGAATCTGTACGGAAGCAGTATCGCCCGCCTCAATTATCAGGCAGAAACTGCTACCATCAACAATCTCATCCGCGACTGGGAAAACAAACCTGAACTCATTGCAGCTATTTCAACATTTAACCTCACAGAATGGGTTTATGAGTTGAAAACTGCCAATGAAGAGTTTAATACAAAATACCTTTCAAGAACTCAGGAATATGGCGATGCAAGCCCGGAAACCATTAAACTGAAAAGAGAAGAAACAAATGCAACTTATTATGCCTTGAGAGACAGAATAGATGCACTTCATCTTTTGGTAGAAACACCACCTTCGCCTTATGCTACGTTGATCAATCAGTTGAATGCACTTACAGATCAGTACAATAAATTATTGATCAACAGAACAGACAATACGTTACCAGAAACTCCTGAAAATCTTCCGGTATAAAACAAATTAAACATAAACAAAAACTGCCCGCATCGGATGATGCGGGCAGTTTTAATATATATAATTGAATATTATTTCAATTTTTTCTTCACAGCAACTTCTTCGTATACTTCAAGGATGTCATACTGCTCGATGTCGTTGTAACCTTTAAGGTTCAGACCACATTCGTAGCCTTTTGTAACCTCTCTTACGTCGTCTTTGAAACGTTTCAAACTTTCAAGTTCACCGTCGAATTTCACAATACCGTCTCTTAGTAATCTTACTTTCGACTGTCTTGTTACTTTTCCGGTAAGAACCATACAACCTGCAATAGTTCCCACTTTAGAAATTTTGAATACTTCTCTGATTTCTACGTTACCGATTACCTGCTCCTGAATTTCCGGAGAAAGCATTCCCTCCATCGCTTCTTTTACTTCGTCAATCGCTTTGTAGATAATAGAATATGTTCTGATTTCGATTTCTTCACGGTCTGCAAGTTCTTTAGCATTTGCTCCGGCTCTTACGTTGAATCCGATGATAATAGCATCAGATGCTGCCGCTAAGTTGATATCAGATTCAGTGATCTGTCCAACACCTGAGTGAAGAATTTTTACACTGATCTCTTCTGTTGACAATCTTTGTAACTGATCAGAAAGTGCTTCCACAGAACCATCCACGTCACCTTTAAGAATAATATTCAATTCCTTGAATTCACCTAAAGCAATACGTCTACCCAATTCTTCAAGCGTCGTATGTTTCTTAGTTCTGATTGATAGCTCTCTTTGTAACTGCTCTCTCTTGTTTGCAATCGCTTTACCTTCACTTTCGTCAGCATAAACTCGGAATTTATCACCTGCAGTAGGTGCTCCGTCTAAACCTAAGATCGTTGCAGGAATTGATGGACCAGCTTCTTCAAGGTTTTTACCTCTCTCATCAAGCAAAGCTTTTACTTTACCGTGATTTTTACCAGCTACTACATAATCTCCTACTTTTAAAGTACCGGTTTGTACCAACATTGTTGCTACATAACCTCTTCCTTTATCTAAAGATGCTTCAATTACAACTCCGTTTGCAGCACGTTCAGGATTAGCTTTTAATTCTAGCATTTCTGCCTGTAACAATACTTTTTCTAATAAAAGATCCATATTATTACCCATTTTAGCTGAAATTTCCTGTGCCTGTACATTTCCTCCCCATTCTTCTACCAAAATATTCATTCCGGAAAGTTGTTGACGGATGTTATCAGGATTTGCATTCGGCTTATCTACCTTGTTGATTGCAATAATCATCGGTACACCTGCAGCCTGTGCGTGAGAAATAGCTTCTTTCGTTTGAGGCATTACATCATCATCGGCAGCAATTACGATAATAGCAATATCGGTAACCTGTGCTCCTCTCGCTCTCATCGCTGTAAAGGCTTCGTGACCCGGTGTATCTAAGAATGTAATTCTCTGACCATTTTCCAGTTTCACGTTGTAAGCTCCGATGTGCTGAGTAATTCCACCAGATTCACCTGCAATAACGTTGGTTTTTCTGATGTAATCCAATAATGAAGTTTTACCGTGGTCAACGTGTCCCATTACGGTAACGATCGGTGCTCTTGGCAATAAGCTTTCTTCTGTATCGATTTCGTCTTCTGAATCTGTATCTTCAAGATCAGCATCCGAGAATTCAATTTTATAACCAAATTCGTCAGCCACCAATAATAAGGTATCAGCTTCTAATCTTTGGTTCATGGTAACCATTACACCTAGAGAGAAACAAGCAGAAATTACTTCAGTTGCACTTACATCCATCAAACTTGCCAGCTCTCCGACAGTGATAAATTCTGTAACTTTTAATGAAGTATCTCTAGCATCGGCTTCTTGCTGAAGATTATCCTGTTCTCTACGGTAACTTCTTTTATCTTTTCTGTGTTTAGAAGATTTAGACTTACCTCCTTTATTGGTTAATTTCTCAAGAGTTTCCTTGATCTGGTTTTTAACTTGCTCGTCTGTTAATTCAACAGGCATGGTTCTTTGACCCGGTCTGTTGTTATTCCCAAAACGGTTCCCACCTTGCCCCGGACCACCTGGGCGGTTTTGACCACCCTGTCCTGGAGGACGGTTTCCTTGAGGACCACCTGGACGGTTTTGACCACCTTGTCCCGGAGGTCTGTTCCCTTGAGGACCACCTTGTCCCGGAGGACGGTTTCCACCTGGACCGTTTTGACCTTGAGGACGGTTTTGTCCGCCTTGATTATTTCCGCCTTGTTGGTTGTTCCCATTATTCTGGTTAGGACCACCTGGCTTTTCAATTCTTTTTCTTTTCTTCTTGGCTGCATTTGGCTTTGGCGCAAACTGCGTTAAGTCAATTTTTTCACCAACGATCTTAGGCCCGTCAAGTTTCTGGTAAACAGTTTCTATTTTCTGAGGCTCCTGAGGTTCTTCAGGTGTAGATTCAGGTTTTTTCTCTTCCACTTTTTCTACAGGCTTTTCAACCGGCTTTGGTGTTTCTTTTACTGGCTCAGCAGGTTTAGCAACTTCTGCTTTTACCTCTTCTGTTTTAGGCTTGTCTTTTCTTGCAGGTCTGTTTCTATTCCCTTCAATCTGAGACAAATCTATTTTATCTAAAACTTTAAATTCCTGCTTTTCAGGAGTAGCTTTAACTTCAGAAACCGGTGCTGCTTCTTCTTTAGTAGCTTTTACCTCTTCTTTCACCTCCTTCACTTCTACTTTCTCTTCTTTCTTTTCTTCTACAGGCGCAGCTGGAGCAGGAATTGGTTCTTCTGCAACAGGTTCAGCTTTTTTAGGCTCAAGATCAATTTTGCCTAAAATTCTGGTTTCTGGTTTTGTATTAGCTTTAGCTCTTATTACTTCAGGTGCTTTTTTCTCTTCCATTTCCAGTTTTTCTTCCGGAACTTTAGAAATAACCACCTCATGGGAAGCTTTACGTTGCTCGCCATCTTTGGCAAACTCAGCTTCCAATGCAGAATATGCCGCTTCTTCTAATTGAGCGTTAGGATTGTTTTCAACCACAATATCTTTAGACTGTAAAAACTCTACCAGCCTAGACATTGATATGTTAAATTCCTTAACCGCTTTATTTAATCTTATTTTTGGCATCTATATTATTTACTGTTTTTTTTTAATTCTTAAAATTAAAGTATTCTTTTTTACTGTTATTAAAATTTATTTCTAAATATTAATCTTCAAATTCCTCTTTCAAAATACGTTTCACGTCATCAATGGTTTCTTCTTCCAAATCTACCATGTTTAAAAGACTTGCCGTATCCTTATCCAACACAGATTTTGCAGTTGTAAGACCTACTTTCTTAAACTCATCTAAAATCCACTGTTCAATATCATCATTAAATTCTCTCAAATCTACATCATCATCTTCGCTAGCTTCTCTGAAAACGTCTATTTCGTATCCAGACAACCAAGAAGCCAGTCTGATGTTTTGCCCTTGCTTACCGATAACTTTAGAAATCTCTTCAACCGGAGTGTAAACTAATGCATAGTTTGTATCTTCGTTGATTTCAATTTTATTGATGGTAACATTTCCTAAAGCTCTCTTCACCATAATCTCAGGGTTTTTAGACCACTGGATTACATCTATGTTTTCGTTTCTTAATTCTCTTACGACACCGTGAATTCTAGAACCTTTCACCCCAACACAAGCTCCTACAGGATCGATTCTATCGTCGTAAGCATCAACAGCTATTTTCGCTTTTTCACCAGGAATTCTCACTGCTTTTTTAAGCATAATAGTTCCGTCCTGAATTTCCGGAATCTCTAATTCCAATAGTTTCTCTAAGAATTTCGGAGCTGTTCTTGAAATGATAATTTGTGGTTTTGAACCTTTAAAATCCACTGTTTCAACAATTGCTCTGATGTTTTCTCCTTTTTTGAAGAAATCTGAAGGAATTTGATTTTCTTTAGGCAAGATAAATTCGTTTCCTTCATCGTCTAACAAGATTACATGTTTGTGACGGATGTGGTGAATTTCACCAATTACGATCTCTCCGATTCTGTCTCTGAATTGCTCATACAACATTGCGTTGTTATGCTCCTGCAATTTTGTTGCTAAAATCTGTTTCAGCGTCAAAATATTTCTTCTTCCTAACTGAGCAACCGGAATTTCCATTGTAAAATCTTCACCCACTTCAAAAGTCGGATCGATTTTTTTTGCTTCCGTAATTTCAATCTCTAAATCATCATCTTCAGACATTTCGTCTTCAACGATGGTTTTATTTAAAAATATCTGAAAATCTCCTTTATCAGGATTTACAATTACATCAAAGTGATCATCAGAATCAAATCTTTTTCTCAACAAAGTTTTAAGAGAATCTTCAATGATCGCCATCAGATCAATTTTACTGATCCCTTTTTCGTCTTTAAAATCACCAAATGATTCAATCAACGCTATATTATCCATGTATCTTTTTTTCTTTTAAAATTTAAGTACTACCAATGCTTTCTTTATCTCAGAGTAAGGAATTTCTTTTTCCTCCTCTACATCTACTTTACCTTTACCTACTTCTTTCGGTTTGCGGTAACGCAGTACAAGAGTAATTTTTTCTTCGTCTACTTTTGCAAGTTCTCCTTCGATTTTTGAAGAATCGCTCAACAAAACCTCAATTTCTCTTCCGATATTTTTATCAAACTGTCTGGGAATGGCAAGCGGCTCGCTTAATCCTGCAGACATTACCTGAAGGCTGAAATCGTGCTCTTCACGATCCATATTAAACTCTATTGCTCGGCTTGCATCCAAACAATCTTGCACAGTAACACCATTGTCACCATCCAAGATTACGGTAATATCGTCGCCGGCAGAAAACTTCAAATCAATTAAGAATAAATCTTCTCTCGTCTGAAGAAAATCATTCAATAATGTTTCAATATTTTTTCTAAACTCCATATTATTAATGCTGATTTACCAGTACGAAAAAAGGCTTTCTCTTCGAAGCCTTCTCATTTTTTCCGTAAATCTTATGCAAATATATGACAATTTTATAAAACACACAAACAGACTTCATAATCAACTGAATAAGAATTTATCAAAATTTAAAAAATATGATAATCCTAAAGCAATATATCATTTAATTAGTGATATTTAATAAGTTATTATTCATTTAAAAAAAGACTGTGAAACAATTTTTAGTATTTTTGTCAGGAATTTTATAAAAACATACATTTTGAATATAACAATAGTAGGAACAGGCTATGTAGGTTTGGTTACAGGAACTACCCTTGCAGAACTTGGCAATTCGGTTTATTGTGTTGACATCGATGAAAAAAAAGTAGAAGGAATGAAAAACGGTATCGTACCTATTTACGAGCCGAATCTTGAAGAAATGTTCCTGAGAAATATTCAGGCAGAAAGATTATTTTTCACCACCAATTTAAAAGAAGCTTTAGATAAAAGCGAGGTCATTTACCTTGCACTACCTACTCCACCTGGAGAAGACGGCTCTGCAGATCTTTCTTACGTATTAAAAGTAGCCAATGATATTGGCGAAATGATGACGGAATATAAAGTTATCGTTAATAAAAGCACGGTTCCTGTAGGAACAGCCGACAAAGTAAGAGAAACTATTGCAGCGAAAACAAAGATTGATTTTGATGTTGTTTCAAATCCCGAATTTTTAAGAGAAGGTTTTGCTGTAGAAGACTCGATGAATCCTGCAAGAGTGGTTGTAGGCTCAAGTTCAGACAAAGCAAAAAGCATTATGGCTAAAATTTATCAGCCATTTACCAATACCGGAATTCCTATTATATCGATGGATGAAAAATCATCCGAACTTACAAAATATGCTTCCAACTCATTTTTAGCGGTAAAAATTACTTTTATGAATGAAATTGCCAATTATTGTGAAAAAGTTGGCGCCGATGTAGACAAAGTAAGATTAGGAATGGGAAGCGATGACAGAATCGGTCATAGATTCTTGTTTCCCGGGATCGGATATGGCGGAAGCTGTTTCCCAAAAGATGTAAAAGCTTTAATTAAATCAGGAAAAAATGATGATTTTAATTTTCAGATTTTAGAAGCTACTGAAAAAGTAAATATTTCGCAAAAAGTAATTTTAGTTTCAGAAATTGAAAAATATTTCGGAGGAAATCTTGAAGGAAAAACTATTGCAATGTGGGGATTAGCTTTCAAAGCCAACACCGATGATATCAGAGAAGCATCTTCTTTAGATAACATCGAATTGCTTCTTCAAAAAGGCGCAAAAATTATTGCTTACGACCTCATCGCTGAAGAAAATGTAAGAAAATTATTAGGCGACAAAATATCTTATGCTAATACAATGTATGACGCACTAGAAGGATCAGACGCATTATTCATCGCTACAGAATGGCCGGAATTTAAAAACCCCAACTTTGACTTAATGGCTAAAAAGATGAATAATAAGGTCATTTTTGATGGAAGAAATATGTATCCTTTGGAAGTCGCTGAGCAAAACGGATTCTATTATAAAAGTATAGGCCGTAAAACAATTTTAAATTAATTAAGATGAAAAACATCATCATTACAGGCGGAGCGGGATTTATCGGTTCACACGTTGTAAGAGAATTTGTAAAAAATAATCCCAAGTCTACCATCATTAATCTTGATGCTTTAACGTACGCCGGAAATCTTGAAAACTTAAAGGATATTGAAAATGAGCCTAACTATGTTTTCGAAAAAGCAGACATCACAAAACCTGAAGAACTAAGAAAGGTTTTTGAAAAATATAACCCTGATGCAGTAATTCATTTGGCTGCAGAAAGTCATGTAGACCGAAGCATCACAGATCCGATGGCATTTATCAACACAAACGTAAACGGAACGGCTAATCTTCTGAATCTTTGTAAAGAATTCTGGACTTTAAACGAAGATCACACCCACGGAAGATTTCCAAACGAAAAAAGAACCCATCTTTTTTATCATGTCTCTACAGATGAAGTTTACGGAAGTCTGGGCGAAACAGGATTTTTCCTTGAAACTACTTCTTATGATCCGCAATCTCCATATTCTGCCTCAAAAGCAGCTTCAGACCACTTGGTAAGAGCTTACGGGAATACTTATGGAATGCCGTTTATTGTTTCTAATTGTTCGAATAATTATGGTCCGAATCATTTTCCTGAAAAATTGATTCCACTTTGTATTTCAAATATTATTAACGAAAAGCCTTTACCAATTTATGGTGACGGAAAATATACAAGAGATTGGTTATTTGTAATTGACCATGCAAAGGCAATCCACCAAATCTTTAATGATGCTAAAACAGGAGAAACTTACAATATTGGCGGTTTCAACGAATGGCAAAATATTGATTTGGTAAAAGAATTAATTAAGCAAATGGATGAAAAGCTAGGAAATCCTACAGGACATTCTGAAAAATTAATTACTTATGTAAAAGACAGACCGGGTCACGACAAACGTTACGCAATCGACGCAACAAAATTAAATTCTGAACTGGGCTGGAAACCTTCTGTAACATTCGAACAAGGATTAGGAAAAACAATTGATTGGTTCTTAGACAATAAAGAATGGCTGGAAAATGTGACGAGCGGAGATTATCAGAAATACTACGAAAAGCAATATAATTAATAACACATAAGATGAAAGGAATTATATTAGCCGGAGGTTCCGGAACTAGACTTTACCCTCTTACCATTGCCGTAAGTAAGCAATTAATGCCTGTTTACGACAAACCGATGATTTATTACCCTCTATCTACTTTACTTTTAGCGGGAATTAAAGATATTTTAATTATCACCACTCCGCATGATCAGGCAGGATTTATCAAGCTTTTAGGAGACGGCTCACAAATCGGTTGTAATATTGAATATGTAGTACAGCCAAGTCCGGACGGATTAGCACAGGCTTTTATTTTGGGAGATCAGTTTATTGGAAATGATTCCGCGGCTTTGGTCTTAGGAGATAATATTTTTTACGGTTCAGAAATGGGAACTTTATTGAAGAATAAGACCAATCCTGATGGCGGTGTTGTTTTCGCTTATCATGTATCAGATCCTGAAAGGTATGGCGTTGTAGAATTTAATGATGATTTTAAAGCTGTTTCGATAGAAGAAAAGCCTTTACATCCAAAATCAAATTATGCAGTTCCGGGATTATATTTTTATGATAATGAAGTCGTGGAAATTGCCAAAAACATCCAGCCTTCTCCGAGAGGTGAGCTGGAAATCACCGATGTGAATAATGTTTATTTAAGCAAAGGAAAACTGGAAGTTGGTGTATTAGACAGAGGAACAGCATGGCTAGACACCGGAACTTTTGACTCTTTAAATGATGCTTCAGAATTTGTAAGCGTCATCGAAAAAAGACAGGGCTTTAAAATCGGATGCATTGAAGAAATCGCTTTTAGAAACGGATTTATCAATGAAGAAAAACTTCTTGAGACAGCTACAAAATATGGCAAAAGTGGATATGGGGAATATTTGAAGAAACTTGTCATTAAATAATATAAATTATTTACCAAAATAACCAAGCTATTGACTAAAGTCAGTAGCTTTTTTGTTCGAAAAAATAAATATTGTTATATTTACTATGCATTTACCTGAATATGAAGAAGATTTCACGATTCAGTAAACCATAAATCGATTAATTATTTTAAATTTGTAAAAATTCCCACAAATGAATGAACCACAACAGAAGTGGACAGAAACTATTGAGTCTCATCACTCTTTATTTCAACTCAATTTAAAAGAAGTATGGCAATACCGCGATTTGGTATTAATGTTTGTAAAGAGAGATTTCATTTCGTCTTTTAAACAAACCATTTTAGGCCCGCTTTGGTTTTTCATCAATCCTATTTTTACTACTGTAGTTTTTACACTTGTTTTTGGAAACATTGCTAATTTGCCAACAGACGGCATTCCTCCTATCCTTTTCTATTTGGCAGGAAACACGCTTTGGGGGTATTTCAGCACCACTATGCTTAGTGTATCGAATGTTTTCACAGGAAACGCGGGAATGTTCGGAAAAGTATATTTCCCAAGACTAGTAACTCCGATTTCTACAATTATATCAAGTTTTATGCGACTTGCCATACAACTACTGCTATTTTGGATTGTTTTGGCATATTACATTACCAAAGGTGAAGTACAACCCAATTCCTGGGCATTTTTCTTTCCTGTTTTAATTATTTTTCTAGCTTTATTTTCTTTAGGATTAGGAATGATATTTTCATCACTTACTACAAAATACAGAGATTTATCTTTATTATTAGGATTTGGGGTGAGTTTATTTATGTGGTTTACACCCGTTATTTTACCTACTTCTTTAGTAAAAAGACAATTAGGAAGCTACGGTTTTTTGGCAGATTTGAATCCTTTAACACCAATTTTCGAATGCTTTAAATATGGATTCATTGGTTCCGGAGATTTTAATATTACGAGACTTTTATTTAGTTTTATATTTATTATCGCTGTATTATTAATCGGAATTGTGATTTTCAATAAATCTGAAAAATCCTTCATAGACACTGTTTAAGAGAGTTATAATGATGATTATTAATGAATAACACTTACAAATAGTTGATTAAAAATTTATATTAAATTAAAACACATGCTTGCACTAAAGGCAGAAAACATATCAAAACAATACCGACTCGGACAGGTAGGAACAGGGACATTAACTCATGATCTCAACAGATTTTGGCATAAAGTAAGAGGAAAAGAAGATCCTTACCTAAAAATTGGAGAGTCTAATGATAGAAGTACCAAAGGCAGCTCAGAATATGTGTGGTCACTACAGGATATCAATTTTGAAATCGAACAAGGTGATGCCGTTGGAATTATTGGAAGAAACGGCGCCGGAAAATCTACTCTTTTAAAACTTCTCAGTAAGGTTACAAAACCTACTACAGGAAAAATCTATACCAATGGCAGAATTGCTTCACTTTTGGAAGTAGGAACCGGTTTTCACCCTGAAATGACAGGTCGTGAAAACATTTTTCTTAATGGTGCAATTTTAGGAATGACTAAAAAAGAAATCACAAGAAAATTTGATGAGATCGTAGATTTCTCCGGAGTTGAAAGATATATAGACACTCCGGTAAAAAGATATTCTTCTGGAATGTATGTGCGTTTAGCATTTGCCGTTGCAGCTCATCTGGAATCTGAAATTCTTATTGTTGATGAGGTTTTAGCAGTAGGAGATGCAGATTTTCAAAAAAAATGTTTAGGAAAAATGGGTGATGTTACAAAAGGAGAAGGAAGAACAATTCTGTTTGTGAGTCATAATATGGCGGCTGTGAAAAGTCTTTGCAACAACGGAATTCTATTAGACAAAGGTAGTGTTGTCTCCACTGGAAATATTATAGAAGTGGTGAACGATTATCAGAAAAACTCTAATCTTATCCAAAATTATCACTCTTCCGGCAATATTAGTGAGAGCATCGGGAACGAAAATATTAAAATTTTAGAATTTTCAATTAAATCTAAAAATACTGAGTTAGTTACTATTTCTTCTGAAATTGTAGGAAAAATTGTATTCTACAATGTTCGAGAAAATATAAATTTAGATTGTACTATAGAACTTTTAACATTTGAAGAAATCCCTGTTTTTCACACTGGCTGCATTCTTAGCGAAAACAAAGACTCAAAAAAAGGAATTTACACCTTGGACTTTGCCATTCCTAGCGGACTTTTGAATGCTGGTAATTATTATTTTAAAGTAATCTTTGGCGAGAATCAAAGGTATGCTCTCTATATAAATGAACAAATTTGCAGTTTTGAAATTATGAATGAAAGTTCATCATCAAACAGCTCTATATTACCTGGAATTATAAGACCAAACCTAAATTTTCAAATTAACTATGAGCCACAATTATAAAAAACCAACACTCATTGATTTTTCCAGAACAGGAGACCGTTCTACTGGCTATATTTCAATTGCTGAAAAAGAAAAACTTCCTTTTGTTCCTAAAAGAATATATTGGACGTACTTTACACCCGAAGATGTTGTAAGAGGTTTTCATTCTCATCACAATTTGGAGCAAGTGCTTATTGCAATGGCAGGGAAAATAACTTTGAATATTGAAACAAATGATGGAGAATTATTTGAGTTTATCTTAGATTCTCCGGACAAAGGGGTTTATATACCAAAGCAATGTTGGCGAACAATGAAATACAGCCACAATGCTGTTCAAATGTGTATTGCAAGCATGGAATACGATGAAAGTGATTATATAAGAGATTATAGCTTGTTCAAAAAATAATATCAGCAAAAGTTTTGGAAGTTATAAAATATACTGAAGAATTCCGAAAAGACTGGGAAGAATTTATTACCACCTCTATTAATGGTAATTTTTTGCATTCTAGAGCTTTCTATGATCATAATGAGCAAAATATAAAAGATGATTTTTCGCTGCTTTTTATGAAAAAAAATAAAATTGTGGCGGTACTTCCTGCAATTATTTTTATTAAGAATGGAAAAAAAATTATAAATTCTCATGCAAGAAGTACATATGGTGGTTTTATTATATCAAAAAACATTGGAGTTAAAGACGCTTTGGATCTTTTAGATTTAACACTTAATGTTGCCAAAGAAGAATTGGCAGACGAAATTATTGTTAGAAATCCATTCAAAATATTTTACGAAACCATTAGTGAAGAAACAGATTATGCAATGTGGTATTATGGTTTTGAAATTAAATATAGAGAGCTAGAAACATATATAAACCTAAGACCTTCTATTGATGTTATAAAAAAACAGTACGATAAGGGCACTAAATACAACACTGTAAAAGCGTGGAAAAATGTACAGGTACAAGAAACGGAGAATTTCGAAGGATATTGGGATATTTTGTCGAAAAATCTCTTTGAAAAATATAAAAAACAGCCTACACATTCTATTGAGACTATATTAAATCTTCGCAAAAATGTTGGGAAAGAAAAAATTAAACTATTTGGTGCTTATCACGAAAATGTTTTGATTGCAGGTTGCGTCATCTTTGTATTAAACAAAAGTATTCACGCACAGTATATTGCACAAGATAATGACTACCAAGAGTTCAGGCCAATTAATGCCATTATTGATTATATTATTGATTGGGGGAAACTAGAAGGTTTCAATTTCTTCAATTTGGGAACTGCGAATGAAGATGAGGGTAGATTTATCAACGAAGGGCTTTTCCATTTTAAAGAAAGCTTTGGAGGAAGAGGAGTATTAAGAGAAACTTTATACAAAAAATTACATTAAATATGGAAAAACAAAAAAAACTAATTATTGTAGGATTGGGTGAAACTGCCGAAATCGCTTACGAATATTTCACCTACGATTCTCCTTACGAAGTAATCGGATTTAGTGTAAATAAAGAATTTCTTACAGAAAATAATCCATATGGACTTCCTGTTTATCCTTTTGAAGAATTAGAGAATTTATTTCCACCCAGTGAAGTAGATGTATATGTTGCTGTTTCTTATGTTCAGCTAAACAGAGTCAGGAAAAAAATGTTTCTTGAGGCAAAAGCAAAAGGATACACCTGCGCAAGCTACATCAGTAGTAAAGCTTTTGTTTGGAGAAATGTACAGGTTGGAGAAAACGTGTTTATTTTTGAAAACAATGTGATTCAACATCATGTAAAACTAGGAGACAATATCATTTTATGGTCAGGTAATCATATTGGTCACAGAACCGAAATTCAAGATCATGTTTATATTTCTTCGCATGTTGTAATTTCTGGTTTTTGCGTTATAGGAGAAAGCTCTTTCTTGGGAGTTAACAGTACTTTTAATGACAATATAACATTAGGAAAAGACAATATTGTGGGTAGTGGATCTCTCATTGTGAAAAACTCTGAAGACGGTAAACTGTTAGTAGGTTCTCCTGCAAGACCAAGTTCCAAGACAAGCTATGAAGCTTTTCAAGTTTCTGAAGAATATTTATAATGTTTAGAAGCATTAATAAATTACTTTTAATTAAATAAGTACTTTTATGAATTGGGAAAAGATTGGTGCTTTTGATGCACAAAAGTATACTAAAAATTGGTTTCAACATTCAGCTTTGCAACCTACTCCAATTGTTTTACAAAATGAAATTAGAGTTTTCTGTGGCTTTCGAGATGCTTCGGGTATCTCAAGAGTCGGCTTTGTAGATTTGGATATAAATGACCCATCAAATATTTTGAGAGTTAGCGATAATCCTGTATTAGATATCGGTACTCCTGGATGTTTTGATGACAATGGAGTTGTTCCAAGTGCAGTTTTAAGTTTAAAAGATAAGATATACCTTTATTATGCAGGATATCAAATCCCAAAAAATGTACGATTTTTAGTATTCGGAGGACTTGCAGTAAGTGATGATTTTGGCAAGACTTTTACCAGATGCTTCAACGTACCAGTTTTAGACCGTACTCAAGATGAACAACTCTTTAGAGTTGCTCACTCTGTATTAGAAATTAATAATGAATTTCATGCTTTTTATGGAGGTGGGTCTGATTTTGATTCTGGTAAAGACAAAACATTACCAAAATATGATATCAGACATTTAAAATCTCAGAACCATGACGAATTTCCCAAATCAGGAAATATACTCCTTAAATGTGAAAAAAATGAACATCGTTTAGGGAGACCTTATGTGTTTAAAAATAAGAACCTATATGAAATGTATTTTGGTTATGGTACCGAAGAAAATCCATATTGGTTAACTTCGGCGGTCTCTAAGGATTTAGAGAATTGGCAAAGAAATCGAGAAAGAATTATTCCAAAAGGTAGTGATATGAATGATGATAAAATGCAAGCATATCCTGCTGTTTTTGAAGTAAATGAGACAAAATATTTACTTTATAACGGTAACGATTATGGCAAGTATGGCTTTATAATATGCAAAGAAATTTGATGTTACAAAAGTGGTTTCTATATTGAATATATTTTAAATATGATTAAATTTTTAGACCTTCAAAAAATCAATTTAAGACACGATGATCAGATTAAAAATCGTATTCATCAGGTTTTATCAAGAGGTTGGTATCTTCTAGGAGAAGAAAATAAAATATTTGAGAAAAATCTCAGTCAATACATTGGTTGCAAAGAAGTAATTGGCGTTGCAAATGGTTTAGATGCACTTCGTCTGATCCTGAAAGCCTATATTGAATTAGGAATTATCCAGGAAGGTGATGAAATTATAGTTCCAGCCAATACTTACATTGCAAGCATATTGGCAATTACAGACAACAAGCTTGTACCTGTTTTAGTAGAACCGGAAATTAATACCTACAACATTGATATTTCGAAAATAGAAGAAGCAATTACACCGAAAACCAAAGCAGTATTAATTGTTCATTTATACGGTCGAGTTGTATTTTCTAATGATTTACAAAAGATCGCAAAAAAGTACAATCTAAAATTAATAGAAGACAATGCTCAAGCGATAGGAGCAAAATATAATGGAACAAAGACTGGAAATTTGGCTGATGCAGCGGGATTCAGTTTTTATCCGGGTAAAAATTTAGGCGCTCTTGGTGATGGAGGTGCTGTTTCTACAAACGATGCTTTATTAGCAAAAACGATTCGGGCATTAGCAAATTATGGTTCTGAAGAAAAATATGTCAATCAATTTAAAGGACTAAACTCTCGTTTAGACGAAATACAAGCCGCAGTGTTAGATGTAAAACTACAGTATCTTGACGCTGATAATGATATAAGAAGACAAATTGCAGAAAAATACATTTCCGGAATCAAAAATTCAAAAATTATCTTGCCAGAAAACCCTAAAAATGAGCATGTATGGCATGTTTTTGCTGTGAGGACAACTGAAAGAGAAAAATTCCAGAAACATCTTTCTGAAAATGAAATACAATCTCTAATACATTACCCGATTCCTCCACATAAACAACAAGCGTATAAAGAATTAAATCACCTAAGCTTTCCCATTACAGAACATATTCATAAAGAAATAATCAGTTTGCCTATAAGTCCTGTAATGACAGAGGGGGAAATAGATTACGTCATCAAAACAGTAAATGAATGGCAGTAAGTGATGCTCCTTTAGTTTCCATTGGTCTTTTATGTTACAATACAGGAAAATATGTCGTAGAATCTCTTGACTGTGTCAAAAGGCAGAATTATCCGAATGTTGAACTTATAATCATTGATGATTGCTCTACTGATGAGGTTTCTGTCTCACATATTAAGGAGTGGCTAAACCAAAATCAAGATTTAGGCTATAAAACTTATGTAAATTTCAGACAGAAAAATGAGGGTGTTCACGCTGGTTTGAATGAAATTTTAGATAAATCAACTGGTAAATATTTAACTTTTATTTCTGATGATTTGTGGAGCGATGATAAATTAATAAAACAAGTAGATCACTTAGAAAAATTAGGGGACGAATATGCATTATACTATGGAAAAATGCTATCCATAGATAAAGACAGTCAACTTTTAAAAGAAGAAAAGCATCAACATTATTTCCCAGATGACAATGAATTGCCTAAAGGAGATATTTTTGCGCATTGCATCAATAATTTTAGCTTTTGGATTCAATCCTGTACTATTAGATTGGATTTATTAAAAAAAATTAATTTTAAATTTAATAAAAATTATATTTCAGAAGATTGGCACTTAATCTTGGGCATTGCAAGAAATTATAAAATTTATGGTAACAGCAATGTGAGTGCATACTATAGATGGCTCGAAAATTCTATTACCCGCCAACTTTGGCAAGAAAAAAATATGCACAATATTTATTTCTCACAATTTGATATGATCTTTTCTTTTCTAAATCATAGTAAAAACAATTCTTTAGATAATCTAGTGATTACTAAAAAACTTATGAATTTACTATTAGGAATAAATTGTTACAATTACATAATAAAATGGAATCTATTAAGAAAATACTTTTTATTGGTTTCTCAATCCAAAAACAAGAGATATCTTATTGAAAGATTTTCACAAATTTTAAAAACCATGTACAAATGAATTTGCCAAAAATATCAATCATAACACCTTCTTACAATCAGGCACAATTTCTTGAGGCTACAATTCTTTCCGTACTCGGACAAAATTATCCTAATTTGGAATATATCATAATGGATGGTGGAAGCACTGATACGTCTTCGGAAATTATTAAAAAATATGAGAATAAACTCGCATATTGGCAATCAAAAAAAGACAGAGGACAGGCAGATGCCATTAATCAGGGATTCGAAAAAGCTACCGGAGATATATTAATGTGGCTAAACAGTGATGATCTTTTAATGCCTGATGTACTTAATTTTATAGCTGAAAAATATTCAGAAGATTCTACAAAACTGTATTACGGAAACTGCATTCATTTCAGAAACGATGATAGTGTGATGAGTTGGGGAAGCGATGTTGTAAAAAAGACAGTTGATAATAAATTAAATGAACTGGATTACATTATCCAACCATCTTCATTTTGGCCTAAAACTATTTGGGAACAAGTAGGTAAATTAAACGAAGAAATTCATTTTGGTTTTGATTGGGAGTGGTTTTTAAGAGTTCAGCAAAAATTTGAGCTTCAACCCATAGCTAAATGTATTTCTATGTATAGAATACATGATAATCATAAATCTGGAACGGGCGGGGACAAAAGACAGATAGAGCTTTTGAAAATCTATAAATCTTATAATCCAGAACTATCAGAACTTTATAAATTACTGATAAATGAAAATTTAGATGAAGTAAGAAATTTCAGTACTCTAAAGTTTAAGATTAAAGAAAAAATTGGCAGACATACTAGTTTTTTTCAGAAGCTTAAGACTAAAAACAGTAGCTATAAAAAGTTTACAAATAAACAAATCGAACAGTTATTGACAATGCTTTAAAATACTAACATGACTCCAAAAATATCCGTTATCACCATCAGTTACAATAATAAAAAAGGTCTTGAAAAAACACTAAAAAATGTGATTTCACAGAGTTTTTCAGATTTTGAATATATCATTATTGATGGCGGTTCTCAGGATGGAACTAAAGATATTCTTGAAAAATACTCCGACAACATCACTTATTGGGTCAGTGAACCTGACAAAGGGATTTATAATGCGATGAATAAAGGAATTACTGCGGCAAAAGGTGAATATCTAATATTTATCAACAGCGGTGATCATTTCTACGATGAAAATTCTTTATCTGTAGCTGCAGCACATTTATCAGGAGAAGACATTATCTATGGTAATTTAGAATTGGTAAGTGATGAGCACACTTACATTAAAAAATATTCTTCAGAGTTATCGTTACTTTACTTCTATGATCAATCCCTTCCTCATCCCGCCACATTTATCCGTAAAGAAGCATTTCAAAAATGGGGTAATTATGATGAATATCTTAAAATAGTCTCAGACTGGAAGTGGTTTTTGATTTCTATATGCACACATCAGGCAAGTTTTAAACATATTGATGAAACAATTTCAACGTTTTATCTTGACGGCATTAGTTCAATTAAGCAAAATCAAGAAAAAATAGATAACGAAAAAGAACTTACGTTTTCTGAGTATTTTCCAATGGCAAAATACGATCTGCAGAAATTGTCAGCATTACAGAACGAAAATAAAAGACTCTTAAATGCAGAAAATAAATTTAATCATCTGAAAAAATACAGGCTTGTAAAACTCCTAAACTCCCTCGGATTGATAAAAATCCCGCAATAACAATGTAAACAGATTACAGAGGATAATCAGTAAACTTTTAAAATTATAAAGAAAGCTGAATCCGACAGAAATTGATTGCATCAACACTTCTTAACAAAATATCTTTATAGCTGATTTTTTAATATCTTTACTACTCTAAAACACAGTATGTCTCAGGCTTTTATTTCCATTATCGTTCCGTGCTATAATCAAGAGAATTATCTTAATGAATGTCTAGAATCTGTTTTTAAGCAGACATATAGCGATTGGGAATGTTTCATCATCAATGATGGCAGCACAGATCATAGCGAGGCAATCGCAAAAAACTGGACTCATAAAGACCCACGCTTCAAATATTTAAAAAAAACTAATGAGGGGCCATCTGCTGCAAGAAATTTAGGCCTAGAAAAATCATCAGGAAACTGGATTCTCTTTTTGGATGGTGATGATGTAATGAGTGAAGATAAATTACATAAATCTTTATCGTATTCTGAAAATCACGACATGATAATTTCAAATTTTGGAATGTTGACAAATAACGTAATATCTGAACCTTTTTCAGACCTTAAAAAGTATGAGATCAACCTTGAAAATATTGTAAAAAGATGGGATATTGATTTTAACATTCCGATTCATACCATACTTTTCAAAAGAGATTTAATTAAAACAATCACCTTTAAAAAGGAGCTGAAAGCAAAAGAAGACTGGATATTTTGGATTAGCATCTTTAGTAAAAATGTTCCTTCAGTCTATTTTATAGATGAAGCTTTGGTTTTATACCGCCAACATCAGAAAGGAATTTCTAAAAATTTCATCAGTGTATATAACGACAGTCAAAAAGCTAACGAATTTATTTTCAATACTTTTGGAGACAATATTAAAAAAATGTTATTCGAACGTCTCAATATGCAAAATTACATTCTCAATAATGAAAATCTAAATCAAAAAACCTATATAAGACAACTACAAAATACTAAAGTTTTAAAATATTACCTTAAATTTAAGTCACTGTGGTATCCCAAAAAGTAAATATCTCTGTAGCACTTTGCACTTATAATGGTGAAAAATATCTTTCTGAGCAGTTAGACAGTATTTTCCTGCAATCTGTTTATGTGGATGAGATTGTAATTTGTGATGATTTGTCTACAGATCAAACCTTGGAAGTCATTCAAAGTTATTTAGATAAATATCCTGAACGTATTAAGTTAATCGTGAATGAACAAAATTTAGGATATGTAAAGAATTTTGAAAAAGCCATCTCAAAAACTACAGGTGACCTTATTTTTCTTTCAGATCAGGATGATATATGGCTAAAAAATAAAGTAGAGACAGTTTTGAATGAATTTAAAAATCATCCAACAAAAAATGTTTTCAGTCATGATTTGGAAATCTTAAGTGAAAATGGTGAAATAATTAAAACATCTTTTTGGGAAAGTCCAAACTTTAAAAAACAATTTAACAATGCGCAGATTCTGGAATATTTACTTTTTGAAAAAAATGTTTTTCCGGGAATGACCTTAGGCATTACAAAAAATGCCAAAGAAGAATATTTTCCTCTTAAAAAAATAAACACGACCATTATTCATGACTATGAAATTGTTTTAAAATCATGTAATGATGAAAAATTTATGATTATACCTGAAGTTTTATCGAGTTACAGGATTCATGAAGGACAGAATATCGGTTTCAACAACAATAAAAAACCTAAAGATGATTTATCTGAAATTTATGATAAAATCAAAAGACTTAAGTTTGTAGAAAATTCAGTAGTTGGTTTAAATCTAAATCCAAAACTTTACAGTAATTATAAAAAAAAGTGTAAATCTGATTATAAACAATTTATTAGTAACCTTTCGTTTCCAAAAAATATCATAACCCATTTGAAAATGAAATATTATTATAAAATTTTAAATTTTTAGAGTAGAAGACATAACAAATGATTATAGGAAAGGGGCTTATAGCAAAATCTTTACAAAACATAGACTCTGAGGATATTGTATTCTTCGCTTCAGGAGTTTCTAATTCTCTGGAAACTAAATTCACGGAGTTTGAAAGAGAGTTTTCCTTGCTTCAAAGAAGTATTGAAGAAAATAAAGAGCGTCAAATTATTTACTTTTCAACTTTAAGTGTAAATGATCAATCAAAACAAGACAGCCCTTACGTAATTCACAAACTTAATATTGAGAATTTCATAAAGAACAATTGCAAAAAATACCTTATTGTAAGAATAGGAAATGTTGTCGGAAAAGGGGGAAATCCCAACACTCTTTTTAATTTTCTAAGAGAACAAATAAATAATGCGTCCCCTTTTGTACTACACAACAAAGCGACTAGAATACTGATTGATATTGATGATATTTCTGAATTTCTTTCTCAGCACTCTTCTACTCTAACCAATCAGACCATCAATTTATCTTTTCCATATAATTACAGTTTAAAAGAAATTATATCTTCAATTGAGGAAAGTATCGAGAAAAAAGCTGTTTACAAAGAAACGGAACTGGGAGATTGCTACAAAGTAGATTTTAATGATCACACAAAAGTTTTTTTCTCAGAATATAGTTCGGATGAATATTTAAAGAAACTTATTCAAAAATATTATTAAGCAAAAGTATGCCCAATATTCAAATCATTATTGTCACTTATAATGCCATGAAATGGGCAGAAAGATGCTTTAAAAGTTTACAGCAATCAACTGTTGGTGTACAAACTATTGTGATAGATAACGGCTCTTCTGATGGCACTCAGGAATATATAAAAATAAATTTTCCGGAAGTTACTTTCATACAATCGGAAAAGAATTTGGGTTTTGGGAAAGCAAATAATATAGGAATTGAAACAGCATATAAAAACGGCGCAGATTTTTTCTATTTGATGAATCAGGATGCCTGGATTTATCCGGATAGTATTGATAAGCTATTAAAAGTTTATCATGAATATCCAAATAAAAACGAAATTGGTATAATGAGCCCAATGCAGATGGATGGTTCTGAGAAACTTTTGGATATTTTTTTAGATAAATATATTGCCATTAATTTTGAGAAAACGCGATTAATTTCAGATTTTTATTTTCAGACTGTAAAAGATTATTATGAGATAAGCTTTGTGAATGCCGCTCATTGGTTTATTCCTAAAAATACAATAGATACAGTTGGCGGATTTAATCCTTACTTTTTTCATTATGGTGAGGATAATGAATATGTAAACAGAATTCACTTTCATCAAAAAAAACTTCTTCTCATTCCCTCGAGCAAAGTTGTACATGATGGAAAACAGAGTTTAAGTAAGGTGGATCCTAATCTGTTTCAGGATTTAACTATAGAAACTAAAATAATAAATCCTAATCTATCAGATTCTTTACAAAAAGAGAAAAGAGCACTAAAGCAAAGCATGGTAAAAAATTCTCTTACAGGAAACCTCACACAATACAAAAAATTACTCCAGAAATATAAAAAAATAAAAAAAGAAGAGGAAATTTTGTCTGAAATAGCTTTATTAGTAAAACAACGGAGCTCTACATTTCTTAATATTTAATAATTTACGTATTTTTGGCTCACACAAAAACATTATAAGGTGAAAATCACGATTGTAATCCCAGTTTATAATTCTTCACGATTTCTAGACAAAACACTTAAAGCAGTTGATGACCAGAAAAACATTTCCAATTGGGACTTAGAATTAATCTTAGTTGAAGACGGAAGCCCTGATAACAGTTTTGAAGTAATAGAAAAACTTTCTGACCATTATGGCTATATAAAAGCAGTTAAATTATCTAGAAATTTCGGACATCAGATTGCCGTAAAAACTGGTTTAAGTTACTCAACAGGTGATTACATCGCTATTATTGATGATGATTTACAGGATCCACCTTCCCTACTTCCCCGATTTTTCCAAGAACTCGACAATGGGTATGAAGTAGCCTATGGAGTGAGAAAGAAGAGAAAAGAGAGTGAAGCAAAAAAATTAGCCTACACAAGCTTTTACCGTTTACTCAACTCTATAAGTGACACCAAAATTCCTTTAGACTCAGGTGATTTTTGTGTAATGACAAAAAACATTAAAGATAAAATGCTTTCTCTCAATGAGCAAAATCCTTACCTCAGAGGAATTAGAGCATGGGTAGGCTACAAGCAGGTTGGTGTGGAATATGAAAGAAGCGGAAGAATTGAAGGAGAGTCTGGTTATTCACTGAAAAAGCTTATCAAAATAGCAAAAGATGGCATATTCTCTTTTTCTTCGCTGCCTTTACAGATTATTAGCTTATTAGGAAATATTGGATTATTCATTTCATGTGTTTTTACAATATTTACGGTAATAAGATACTTTAATAACAAAATTGATGTTGCAGGTTATACAACGCTCATCATTATGATTATGTTTTTTAACTCAATCTTGCTTATTTCCTTAGGAATAATCGGAGAATATATCTATAGAATTTATAACGAAGTAAGAAATCGCCCCTACACAATTATTGAAAAAACGATTAATATATAAACAACTGGCAAATTAACTTTTGCCAAACTGTGAATTGCCAAACACCAATTCGCACCATGAAAGATTACACGACTATGAAAGAAAATATAAAAAAAATCCTTAAACCAGAGAGTCCTTATGAATATAAAGACAAAAAATTTGTTTTTACTCCTTTTGAAGAAGAAATAGTTTCCGATTCTTTAGATAAGATTAAAACATTTTTCAAAAATTTTCAAGCTTTTTATGATTTTTTAATTTACATTATTTCACCTCAGTACCCTTCCCGATATTTTTTTCTAAAAAGACTGTTATCTAAGACAAAGAATAAAAATGAAGTTATTTTAAATCTTGGTAGTGGTTACACAGATTTAAGAGACGACATAATAAATGTAGACCTTATCCCCTACAAACCAGTGGATGTTGTCTGTGATATTACCCAACTTCCTTTTAAAGATAATAGTGTTGATCAAATTATCAACATTGCTGTTCTTGAGCATGTTCCGAATCCTCAAGCCGTAATTTCAGAAATTTACAGAGTTTTGAAACCCGGAGGAAAGCTTCTTTGCGAAATCCCATTTATGCAGGGTTTTCATGCTTCACCTTACGATTTTCAAAGATTTACGTACGAAGGAATAAAGGTGCAGTTTAAAGACTTTAAAAACATTAAAATCCACGCTAATAGCCCAACAGGCGGAATGCTTTGGCTGCTTCAGGAATGGGTTGCTATGTTGCTTTCTTTTGGTATAAAACCATTGCATAATTTAATTTTAATTGTATTAATGTGTCTTACATTTCCCATTAAGTTTCTAGATGTAATTTTACAAAAACATCCTCTCAGTAAAAATATTGCTTCTGCCTTTATTTTTGAATGCGAAAAATAGTCCGGATGAATAAGATACTACAAAATTCAGGTACTACACTTTACTCTATTATATTTTTTATCGGAGCTCTATTTGTAGCTTGTATAACATATATGAATTTAGATAAAGGCTTTATCTTTAATGATGAAGCTTACTATCTCTCCTACTATAAAAATCAGGGAGAAAGCTTAAGCTTCGACAGAACAAATTTTTTCAGAATATTTAAATTTCTCTATACTCCAAACGTATATATTTTCAGAATAATATCGATTACAACATTAGTTTTGAGTAATTTTCTGTTGTTCTTTTCTACTTTAAAATATTTTAATTTCAAAAAAAATATCTTTTTTTTAAGTTTCTTAGGAATACTGATAGGATTTGAAACCTGGAGCATCAGTAATTTAATTTTACATCAGTACATTGGAAATACCATTCTAGTAAACTGTGGAGTTTCGTTAATTCTTTTGTCATTTATTTATCAAAAAAAATGGATTCTTACAATAGCAGGATTTGTAATTTCTTTCGTTTTATTTAACGGAAATTCCCACAGCATTATAGTTATTCCTATAATACTTTATTTGTTTTTCCAAAACTCAAAACAGTGGAAATCGAATTTTCTTTATTTTTTCATTGGCTTTTCTGTCGGAATTATAATTTACTTTACCTTTCTAGACACACTTGATAATTTTATTTATCAATTAAAGTTTTTGAAAGAATATCTTCCGTTCCATAGAAAGCAACATTCTAAAACCTTTATGGTTTTATGGGCAGTTTATTTGTTTTTAAATGGTATTCTACCATCATTTATTGTTGGCTTACTATTCTGGAGAATTAAATTAAAAATAGAAATTTTTGATAAATTCATTGCTGTTCTCGGTATAGTTTGTCTTTCTCTTTTTATATTTTTCCCGAGCTACTATATTTTCTTTTTCATTTTATTAACACATTTATTGGCTCTTCGATTTATGTTAAATAAAGAAACATCTAAAGAATCTAAATATTTCGTTATTCTTCTTTTATTGATACCATATTGTCTCGCATTTGGCTCACAAATTTGGTTTCACATTCGTTTAAATGTCTATAAGTTTTATTATTTTCTTTTAATTTTTATTGTAATCAATAAGCTGTATAAAAATAAATTATGGATGCTGGGTTATCTTATTTTCATTTGTTTAATGGTCATTAGATTTCCCGATATTTTAAACAATAAAGGCTGGAAAGACTTTGTATTTACAGAACAAACAGAAAAAGTTCAAATTAATGGGTATGACTTATATTTAGATAAAGGAAGAAAAAAAGACATTGAAGATCTACGACCTTATCTTCAAAATCAAAAAAATGTCATTTATTCAAGTAATCATTTAATGGGATATTTGTATATTTTAGATGCTTCACCGCCTATTTATTATTATTTTACATTAAAAGATTATCTAAGTTTCATCATTAAAAAAACGAATAAAACGCCTGATGATTTTATTTACATAGAAAGTGACGATTATCCTTTCAGTCCAAAAGAAATTGTACCTTTAAAATTCGTAAGTCATCCCGAAAAATATAAGGTTAAAAAAGCCGGAAGATTTACACTTTATCTACCTTCTCATTTTCAAAAAACACAAAAATGATTTCAATAGTAACTGCATACTATAATCGAAGAGAATTGTTTATAAGAACTCTGGAGAGTATTAAAAATCAAAACCACAAAAGTTCTTTTGAAGTAATTGCCGTTGATGATGGTAGTGATGAACATGAAAGGCTGGAGGATTTAACAGCGGAATATTTATTTTTAAAAATAATTCGATTAGAAAAAAAAAATAAATGGTACAGCAATTCATGTGTACCTTTCAATATAGGATTTAAAGCTGCAAAAGGAGATAAAATTATCATTCAGAATCCTGAATGTCTGCATTATGGAAACGTATTAGATTACGTCGAAAAGAATTTAACCGATACCGATTATTTATGTTTTTCATGTTTTTCGCTGGATAAAGAAATTACGGACAATCTGGATGACAGACTTCAAAATAAACACTTCATAGAGCAGTTAATTTCGTCAAATGCTCTTATACACGGAAAAGACGGTAGAAATGGGTGGTATAGTCATTCGGAATACCGACCGATGCCATTTCACTTCTGTACTGCAATAACAAATAAAAATTTAAAAAAATTGGGCGGATTTGACGAACTCTTTTCATTAGGAATCGCTTATGATGACAACGAATTTCTTTGCAGAATAAATAAAAAAAAATTGAATGTAAGGTTTATAGATAATGAGATTGTTTTACACCAAAATCACTATTTACCAACTTCTACATCATATCAAAGCCGCAGCAATAAAGAAGTTTTAATGGAGAAAAATCTTGATATTTATAGAAATATTACGATTAATAAAAGTTTTGTATCTAATCGCATTATAAAAAATTTGCCCTCATTATTGAAAGCTGTATATATCCCGAGAGAAATTTATTTTTGGAAAACTTTTATCGGTTTAAAAAAAATGATTAAAAAAATAATTAAATCGTAAACAATGTGCGGAATAGCAGGAATTATCTCTCCAAACGCCAAAAATTATAAAGCCGAAATTCAGCAAATGACCGATGCGATTGCATACAGAGGTCCCGATTCTGCACATCATGAATTTTTTGACAATGCAGCTCTTGGCCATCGCAGACTTTCCATCATTGATTTGTCTGAAAATGGAAAACAACCCATGTTTTCGGACACTAAAAACGAATGTATTGTTCTGAATGGCGAAATTTATGGGTATCAGGAAATAAAAGATCTTTATGCTGACTATTCATATCGCGGAGGATCTGATACCGAGGTAATATTGGCAATGTATCAGAAAAAACAGGAAAAACTGATCATTGATCTTCCCGGAATGTTTGCTTTTGCAATCTGGGACGAAAAAAAGCAACAGCTATTTTGTGCAAGAGATCGTTTCGGAGAAAAACCTTTTTACTATGCAACAGGTAAGAATGGCGAGTTTATTTTTGCCTCTGAAATAAAATCAATCATCGCTTCCGGATTAATAAAACCCGAAATAGATAAGCAACAGATTGCTTATTACTTGAAAAACGGATACATTCATCCCCATAAAACGATTTATAAAAATATATTTAATCTAAAACCTGCCCATACTTTAATTCTAAAAGAGGGAAAAATAGATATACAACCCTATTGGAAAATTCCTACACAAACTTCAACGTTAAGTCTTGACGAGAGCGTAGAAAAATTTAAGTATTTACTCGACAATGCTGTGAAAAAACAGTTAGTAGCAGATGTTCCGGTAGGATCTTTTCTTTCCGGCGGTTTAGATTCCAGTACGATTGTGGCAGTTGCTTCTCAATACAAAAAAAACCTAAAAACTCTTGTCTACGGATATGAAAATGGTGATCTTAATGAAATGCCTTATGCAAAAGCTATCGCAGACAAATATCAGACTGATCATTATGTTTTATTAGATAAAAAACAAAAAATTTCGCAAACCCTTCAGGAAGTTTATTCTTACATGGATGAGCCATTGATGGATTCTTCGTTGTTACCGACTCATTTAATTTTTAAGGAAGCTTCTAAAAATCTAAAAGTTGTCCTTTCCGGAGATGTTGGTGACGAATTGTTTGGCGGCTATACATTTTATAAATACAATATAGATCTATCTCAAAAAGGATTCTATCCAAACTATCTTTCTAAAATGTTTCTTTTAGCCAATAAATTTAGAAATATGGGGTCTGAAAGACTTCATAGAGCACAATTTAACGATACAATAGATTTTCATCAGAATAAGGTGAGAAATTATTTTAGTAATTCTGAAATTAAAGAATTGGGAATTACAGCTCAAATTCCAACGCAGGATTTCAGTTTTGAACCTACGGGAAAAGATTTTAATGATTTGATGAGAATCGATCTTGAAAAATATGTTCCGGGAAATATGCTTCTAAAAGGTGACCGAACGTCGATGTATAACTCTGTAGAAGTGAGAATTCCTTTCTTGGATATTGATTTTGCCGAATTTTGTATTCAGCTTCCTTGGCAATATAAAGTGAATAAGTCTGAAGATAAAATAATTTTGAGAAAAGCTTATTCAAAAGCATGGACAGAAGAAATTGCCAATCGCGGAAAGAACGGTTTTGCAGCCTCTGTTAACGAATGGTTCAAGGAAAAAGAACTTCAGGAATTAAGCAATAACTTACTTACAAACCCTCAAAGCTACATTTTTAATTATTTGGATTTTAAGCAGGTTCAAAAAAAACTCAATTACCAATTGCAGCATTGGAGTCTTTTGGTTTTAGCGCTTTGGTTTGAGAACAATAAAAATTATTTTAAATAGATGAGAATAGGTTTGGCAGAAAACGGTTATCCCATTAAAAGGAACATTTTAAATAAAGTTCCCGGCTATAAGTATATCGTTTTACGGAAGAATAATAACCTTTTCCATACCCTATCTACTCTAAAGAATTTGATTTTCAGAAGAAAACTAAATTTTGAAGGAAAATATTTTTTTTACCAAAGGCCAAAAATTGACGTTCTTCATCTGTATAATGACATCAATTATTCATCACAAAAATGGGTGGCCTCTTTTGAAACTTTAGTACCAAGATTTCCTGAAACCAAAAATGATCATCAAAAGACAACACCTTCTCATCAAATCAATAAAAAAACTGAAAAAGCATTTAAAAAAATAAGTGATGATAATTGCCTTGGAATAATATCAATAAGTCAGGCTTCAGCAAATATCCAATTGGAATTATTAAAAAACTACTCCCATTTTGAAAAAGCCGTAAAAAGCAAACTAACCATTATTCATCCTTCACAAAACATTATTAATCGCAATAATGAAGAAATTTATCAAAACACAGAGACTCTTCAGCTTATCTTTATCGGCACTCAATTTCATTTGAAAGGCGGCGTGGAAATGATAGAAGTTTTAAAAAATCTGAAAGAAAAATATCAATTCAGACTTACCATCGTTTCTTCATTTAAAACAGATCATTATGTAACCAAAGTCACTGAAAAGGAAGCCAATGAAACAAAACAGCTTTTAAAAAAAGAAGACTGGATTGACATCTTTGAAAATATTCCGAATGAACAGGTTTTAGAACTGATCAAAAAATCTCATATTGGTCTTTTACCAACCTGGTCGGATACTTATGGTTTTTCTGTTTTAGAAATGCAGGCAGCCGGAGTCCCTGTAATTACCACAGATATAAGAGCGCTGCCGGAAATCAACAACACCGATTGCGGATGGCTGATTAATCTCCCTCAAAATCATTTAAAGCAAGCTTTGTATTTTACTGAAGAACAAAAAGAAAATTTAAAAATCACCTTGAAAAATCAGTTGGGAAATATTTTAAAAAATATTTTTGAAAATCCTGAGCAGCTTTTTGAGAAATCAAAAAAATCGGTACAGCGAATTGAGGAAATGCATAATCCTACCATTGTAGCTGAAAAATTAAAAGAAATTTATAAAAGAGCATGAATATTTCCGTCATCATTCCGGTGTACAATGCTGAAGCTTTTTTGGAGAAAGCCGTAGCTTCTGTGCTTATTTTTGAGGAAGTAAAAGAAATTTTATTGATTGAAGACTGTTCTTCTGACCGTTCTTTGAAAGTGTGCAATAATCTTATTAAAAAAGATTCAAGAATAAAACTGCATCAACATCCAGACAAAGGAAATCACGGAGCCGGAGCTACAAGGAATTTAGGTATGAAAAAAGCTTGCTCAGAATTTATTGCTTTTCTAGATTCTGATGACTATTATCTTCCAAACCGCTTTGATGCTGAGAAAAATATTTTTAAGGATCCTAAAATTGATGGCGTTTTCGGTGCTCTTGGTGTAGAGTATCTTTCTGAAAAAGGGAAACAGGAATTTCAGGAGAAATTTAAAGACACTCAGCTTACAACAGTAAAGTTTAATGCGGAAGGCAATGCTGTTTTCCGAGGTTTGCTCAATCTAACTTCAGATTTTTTTGGGACTTTTTTTCATTTAAATACTTTAACAATAAGAAAATCTGCATTACAGAAATCTAACCTGCAATTTAACGAAGAGCTACGAGTTCATCAAGATTCAGATTTTATTACAAAGCTGGCTCATCACTGCTATTTAAAATCAGGAATAATAGGTAAGGCTATTGCGGTAAGAGGAGTACACGATAATAATAGGATTACAAAGATTAAAATCTATTCTAAAGAATATAATCAACGTCAATTGTTGCTTTGGAAATCATTATACAACTGGTCTGAAAAAGTTAATTTGAAATCTGACGAAAATAAGTATTTGTTTTTACAGTATAAAGCTTTTCAGCTTTCCATACAAAAGGGCTTGCCAAAATTTGCGAACTTATTATTTGCAATTGTTCAGTATCCCGATATCCTTAAAACAAGGTACAGATTTACTTATACTCATATCAATGAAGCTTAATAATTTACAAATATTAAGAGGGATTTCTGCATTGTTAGTATGCTGTTTTCATTTCCGGGAAGACATTAACTTTTCGAATTTTAAAGCGGGCGATGCATTATTTAAAAACGGCAGTATTGGTGTTCCCATTTTTTTTGTGATCAGTGGTTTTATCATGAATTATACAACTCGTAAGTTAAGGATTCAAAAAAATACGGTTTATTCTGAAATTATAGTGTTTATCAAAAAACGAGCAATTAGAATTTTACCGCTCTACTATTTACTAACATTTTTGTGGATTGCTGTTGGAGGAGGATTGATATATTTTCAAGATAAAGCTCTTCTTTCGAGACTCATGCATTCATTACTATTTCTTCCTCAGAAAAGTGCACCACCCGTTTTATTTTTAGGATGGTCGCTAAATTATGAAATATTTTTTTATATAGTATTTGGTATATCGCTGTTTTTCAAACAGAAAAGAAGTTTGTTTATCACATTGTTTTTCATATTTTTTTACATATTAGGCCATTTTCTGACTATAGATAATCCTTTTTGGATGATGATAACAAGCAGTCTCAATATATATTTTATTATGGGAATTTTATTATCTATTTTTCTTAGCAAAGTTGATATCTCAAAAACAACAGCCCTATTATTATCTTCCTCAGGTATTATATTGTTTTTTTTATTCTTTTTTAATTTTATAAATTTAAAAAGTGAATTGATTATAGTTGGGACTGTTTCGGGATTGGTATTTTCTTTTTTGTTAGGTGATTACTCTTTAAAGATAAAAGGTAATAAATTTTTAATTTTTTTAGGCGATATCTCATATTCACTATACCTTTCACACCCATTTGTAGAGGTCTTTTTCAGAAGGTTTAAAACTGATGGTTTATATACCATTCCTTTTTTCACTCTTAAAATCATTTTTGCAATCGGTGTAGCTGCTTTTTTGTATTATTTTATTGAAAAAAAGGTAACCTATTATTTAAAAACAAAATTAAAAGTTTGATCTATAAATGAAAATCTCAGTCATCATACCTGTTTACAACGCAGAAAAATTTATAACTCAGGCTGTAGAATCTGCTCTACAGTTTGATGATGTTTTTGAAGTGATTTTGGTAGAAGATCAATCTCCGGATAACGCATTGGAAGTCTGCAAAAATTTATCTGTAAAATTTAGCAGAGTAAAATTATTTCAGCATCCTGATAAAAAAAATCATGGAGCTGGTGCAAGCAGAAATTTAGGTATTGAAAAAGCTTCGGGAGAATTTATAGCTTTTCTTGATGCTGATGATTACTATTTATCTAACCGTTTTGATGCTGAAAAAGAGCTTTTCAAAAACATAGAAACAGATGCTGTTTATGGGGCAATTGGAGTAGAGTATTATTCTGAGAAGGCAAAAGAACAATATTATCACATTTATCAGGATAAACTTGATACTGTTTATAAAAAAACCAATCCTAAAGATGTTTGTCCAGGACAAATGAATCTTCGCGGAAGCTTTGGACTCATTCATCTTGACACTTTAACATTAAGAAAATCTGCACTCACAAAGGCAGATAGGATGTTTGATGTTTCTTTAAGATTACATCAGGATACAGAGTTTACAACAAGACTGTCTTTTTACCTTAATTTTTATACAGGAATTAACGAAGATGCTATAGCAATAAGAGGTGTACACGAAAACAATAGAATTACAAAAGTAGAAACGAAGCAAATCAATCCTGCAAGCACAAAAGTTCTATACTGGCAAAAACTAAAAGAATGGGCAGAAAAAGAAAAGCGAATACCTTTGGAATATAAAACTCACATTACAAGAATGCATCGCAGCTTTGAGATTGCAAATGCTAATTTTCCTAAGAAATTGGGGATGATTTTTAAATATTTAATATTAGACTATCCAAGTATTCGTTCAGGGTTGTATAATATTAATTTTCGAGAAGGTTTATTATGAGTAATTTTTCACAGTCGTGTCCATTTAAAATATTATAAACCAACTTTTGTTTTTTATTAAATCTTCTACTATTTTATCGGAATTTGGATAAGTTCTTTTAATTCTGAAATCTACTATCCTTTATTTTACAAAAACTCCTATATACTTTCCTTCATATTCAACAACAGTCGTTGCAATATTTTCTCGTTCGCAAAAATCCTGAAAAGCAGAATTATCATTTATATCATCTGAAATAAATACACCTCCTTTTCGTAATCGTGGATAAAGTGTTTCATAACCCCATCTCATTCCTTCATAAGACTTATCAGAATCATAATGAATAACATCAATTTCTCCGCTTTCCTTTAAAATTTTCGGTAAAGATTCTCGATCGGCATGGCGAAAAAGCTTCCAGTTTGTTTTTAAATCTTCAGGAACGATACAACCAACATATTGATCACCATTTTGACCTAAATATGGCATATCTGAGCTGTATAAAGTTCCGTTTCTTTTTTGCAAAGAAGTAAGAGTGGCAAACGAACTCCATCCATAGGCAACTCCTGTTTCAATTACAGCTTTTGCCTGAGTAAATTCACACGCACTGTATAAAAGTTCCAAAGCTCCTGCACCTCCCATTTTTATCGGGCAATTATTTTGTTTTTCTAACGCTTTCTGAAATTCCTGAGGATACTTTTCTGAAAAAAGCTGAAAATCAAGATTAAACAATTTTCTTATCGCATTTTCTTGACTTACAGCAACTTGAGAAGCCCAAAGGTTAGTTTTTTCCTTGCCTTTAAAAGCGCTGTTTCTTTTAAAAATATTTTTGATGATTTTCCTTCCTAATTCAGGATAAAGATCTGGTCTTTTAAGATAACCTATAAAAGTCTTAAGAACTCTTGCTATTTCGCTCAATGTGTTTGTTTTAATTGTTACAAAAATAAGATTTTTATCTGATTTATTATTTTTAAGAATAATTATATTTGTGGAAAATTTATTACAAAAAACAATGATGAAGTTTTCTGTTCTCGTTGCCAACTACAATAATGGCAAATTTTTCAAAGATTGCTATCAATCTATATTAGCACAAGAATACAAAAACTGGGAAGTTATTATCATTGATGATTGTTCTACAGATAATTCGGTAGAAATTATTAAAAGTATAATTGGTGATGACAAACGTTTTAAAATCTACGAAAACGACGCAAATTATGGAGTTGGAGTGACAAAATCCAAACTAATTGAGTTTGCAACAGGTGATTTGTGCGGATATCTTGACCCTGATGACATTATAAAACCTAATGCATTAAAAAGTCCGGTAGAAGTTTTCAAAAAAAATAAAGACATCGTTCTTACGTATTCCAGATTGGCAAAATGCGACGAAAATCTTAACATCTTAAATGAATTTAAATCTGCGATGCAGGTTCCAAACGGAAGCAAAGTATTTTTTAATTTCCCTATTCAGATTGCACCTTTTGTAGCTTTCAGAAGAAATGTTTATTTAAATCAAACTAATAAAATCAATCCCGAACTTAAAATTGCCGAAGACCAGGATTTATATTTTAAAATGTATGAAGTAGGAAAAGTGCAATTTATTGATCAAACCGATTATTTATACAGAGCTCATTCTGGAGGAATTTCCCAAAATGACAATAAGCAAAAATCTTACGAATATTACGCCCGTTCAATTTGGGAAGCCATGAAACGAAGAAATATTTCGCATATCAATGGTAAACCAATTCCTGAAAGCTATGAAAAAACACAGGAAATTTTCGATATATTGGAGTATCAGAATAAAATTCCTTTCCGGATTAAGAAAAAAATTCTCGTAATTTTACAGAAACTGTTTGGGTAATGAATGAAAAAAAAATAAAGGTTCTTTTCAGACATCGCTCTATGGAAATGGGTGGAGTAGAAAAAGTTGTTTTAAGCATGTTAAATAATCTTGACAAAGAAAAATTTGACATGACCATCTGTTTAAACATTAACCAAGGTGAGCTTCGAGACGAATTTCCGTCAGACATCCGAAAAGTCTACATTGCAGACGGTAAAGAAGATTTTTCGAAAAACGGAATTATTAATAAAATTCAGCTTCTCAGGAGAAAACTAAAACTTGAAAAAGCAGAGAAAAACCCGGAAATTGCTGACCGTATTTTAAATGAAAAATACGACGTTGAAATCGCTACAACGTATTCTGTATATAAAACGGTTTTAAACTCGACGAATAAAAATTCAAAGAAAATTGCGTGGTTGCATTCTGATCTAACTTTAGAAGGATTCAACCCATATCGTGAAGAGATTTTTAAGAATCTGCAACAGTTTGAATATATCATTTATGGTTCTCAACAATGTAAAGATGCTTTAGACGAAAAATTTCCAGATGTGAATTTTCCACCTGGAAAAGTTGTTTTAAACGCAATTCCTATCAAAGAAATAAAAGCTAAAGCAGTTGAATTTGTTCCTGATAAAGAGGAAACCCCAACGTTCGTTTCTGTAGGAAGACTTCACTTCAGAAAAGGTTACAAAACGCTTCTGGAAGTTCATAAAAAATTATTAGATAATGGATATCTTCATCATATTCAAATCATCGGTGACGGAGAAGATTACCAAGAACTTTCAAACAGAATTAATGAATTAAACGTTCAAGATACGTTCAAGCTTTTGGGCACAAAACTCAATCCTTATCCATTTGTAAAAAATAGCGATTTCTATATCATGCCTTCCGAAAGTGAAGGTTGGCCGCTTATTATTGCAGAAACATTAATTTTACAAAAGCCAATTTTAGCAACAAATGTAGGCGGAATACCCGAAATGATTACCCACGAAAAAACAGGTTATTTGGTGGATTATTCTCAAGAAGGTTTATATCAAGGGATGAAAAAATTTCTTACTGATGAAAATCTACTATCAACAATTAAAGAGCATTTGAAAAGTATTGAAGAGAAATTTGACAATAAAAAAATATTTGATGCTGTTGAAGAAATTATTTCAGACACCGTTTCAAAGTAAAAAGGTTTAAATTAAAACACAAATTACAGAATGAATAAATTTATAGAAAACTTATATCTCTCATTTGAAAAAAACGGTAACAACACCTGTTTAAGTATTGAAAATACAAATCACACTTATACAGAAGTTTTTAATTTCGCACAACAGATCAGAGTACAATTAGAGCATACAGATTCTCAGAATATCGGTATTTATCTTACGGATGACGTTTTTATGTACGCTTCCATTTTAGCGGTTTGGCTGGAAGGTAAAACTTACGTTCCTATACATCCTGATTTCCCTTTAAGCAAAAACTTAAACGTTATACATCAAGCAGATATTGAAATTATTTTATCTTCTGTTGAAGTTTCAGGAAATTTTGAGGTTCAAATTTTAGATAGCAAAAATGATTTTGGAAAAGAGGCTACATCTCCCAAAAACTCTTCTATCAACAATAACGCCTATATTTTATTCACGTCAGGAAGTACTGGAAATCCAAAAGGAGTTCCCATACAGTTTTCTAATCTATTTTATTTTGCAGAATCATTTCATGCAACTTTTGGTGAGCTGAAAAATATAGATTGTGTTTTACAAATGTTTGAACTTACTTTTGACCTTTCGGTGATGAGCTACCTTATTCCTTGGTTAAACGGAGCAAAAGTGGTTGGTCTTCACAAAAAAGAAACAAAATATTTGCAGATTTTAGACCTTTTGGAAGCAGATAAAATTACAGTTGCATTAATGGTTCCGAGTATTTTGAATTTAATTATTCCTTACTTGGATTCAGAAATAAAAAACAAAAGTTTAAGGCTAAATTTATTCTGTGGTGAAGCTCTTCTTACCAAACAAATTGAAAACTGGAGAGATTTTATACCTCAAGCTCAAATCTACAACGTCTACGGCCCAACTGAAAACACAATTTTTTGTACCCACTATAAAATTGATGAAAAAATAAAAGAAAAAAACGGAATTATCAGCATTGGAAAATCGATGATTAACAGTAATATGAGTTTTTTCGAAGATAAAACAAATGAGGGAGAACTCTTACTTTCAGGAAAACTTCTAACACAATTTTACTGGAAAAATGAAGAAAAAACCAACGAAACTTTTATCAATAAAAACGGAGAAAGATTTTACAAAACAGGAGATTGGTGCATTAAAGATGAAGATGGAGACTTCTTTTATACAAACAGAATAGATTTTCAGGCTAAAATAAATGGTTTCCGGGTTGAGCTGGCTGAAATTGAATATTTTGCCAATCAAAAGCTTGAAAATGCAATTAGTGTTTCAGTTTTAAGTAAAGATAATGGAAATAATGATATATTAATTTTATGTATTAATGATCTCTATGCTGATGAAAATCAAATCATTTCACATTTAAAAAACAATTTACCAGATTATTGCATTCCCTCTAAAATTTTAAAATTAGAAAACTTCCCTATCAATACATCCGGAAAAATAGACCGAAATGAATTAAAAAAAATGATCTAATGAATATCAGAAAAGCCAATAAAACAGATATCCCGTTTATCGTCAATGCAATTGTGGAAATAGAAAACTTTTCAGACACCAATACATTCAACAACCTATTTGGTACAAACATAGAAACAACAAAAAGTTATCTTGAAACATTTTTAAATGACGACGAAAATCTTAACACAGAATTTTCGCTAAATACCTACAGTATTGTAGAATTTGATGGAGAACGTGCTGCTTGTTGCAGTATATTTCTTACCAACTCAGATTATTATCAAAACAAAAGCGAGCTATTCCCTATTCATCTAAAAAAGGAACATTTAAATATTTTCATTGAAAATGCAAAAAGTCTTCCTGAAACAAAAAAGATTTCCACAAACAAATATTTTCTTGAATATCTTTATGTAGACAAAGATTTTCGAAGTAAAGGTATCTCTAAACCACTGATTGAGCATTTGGTTAATCAAACCGACAGAATGTACCTCATCCCTTTGGTAAACAATACTTTTGCGATAGAATATTATAAAAGATTGGGATTTTCAGAAGATGAAAATGTTGGAATTTTCCCTATTGACAGAGAAGAAAATCCTATTTACCCGTATAGCCACAAAATAATGTTGTACAGAGACAATAAGAAAACGGATTAAGAAAACTTGTCTAACCCAATAATATCAACTAAATCATTTACCGTATTAACGCTTCTGAAACCTCTAGGATTGATTTTTACATCAAATTTATCTTCCACCAACTGAAGAATTACAACAGCAGATAAAGAACCATAGTTTTCAAGTTCTTTAAAGTTTGTTGTAGGATTAATTGCAGCTTCTTCTTTAAGCTCGGTTCTGATTAATTCGCAGAAATCTTCTACCTTCATAATTGTATTTTTCAGAAGCAAATTTATAAATTATATTTAACTTTGTTCGCATGATGATGATTTATAAAATTATTAATAAACTTCAAACTACAGTTCAGGATTTTCAGCAAAGGGTTTACAACAAAATCTGCGTTAGCAACGGTTTGAAATTAGGAAAAAACGTAGTAATTCGAAATCATGTTTCCTTTGGCTCAGAGCCGTTTTTAGTGGAAATTGGCGATGAAACCAGAATCGGAGAAGGTGCTACCTTTGTTACTCATTCAGGTTTTACGGTCAATCTCAGAAAACTTGAAGGTTATGAAGAAGTGAGAAACTTTGGGCATATCAAAATTGGAAAAAACTGTGCTATCGGAAATGGTTCCGTCATTTTACAAAATGTAGAAATTGGCGACAATTGTGTTTTAGGAGCAAATTCCGTTTTATCTGATTCTATGCCGAGTCACACCGTTTATTCAGGAAATCCCGCAAAATATGTTTGCGAAATAGAAGATTATGGTGACGTTCTCAAAAAAACAACTATTGATTATCCTTTAGAGCTTGAGAAAGACAAAAAGCAACTAAATGAATGGCTCAAAGCCAACTTGCCAAAGAAATTCAAAGCTGCAGAATAATGTCACAAAAAAAGAAAATTCTCATTCGTATTGGTTCGCTTCGTCATGGAGGTGCAGAAAAAGTTTTGGCAACTTTTCTAAAAAACCTTCCGGAAGATAAATATGAAATTGATTTACTTTTAAATTTATATTCAGGGAAATATTTAGACGAAATTCCGAAGTGGATTACTATTATTTTTCTGAATAAAGGTGAAATGATTACAACAAACAGAATTCAGGATATTCCGAAAAAAGCGGCAAGAGTTGTTTATCAGAAATCATTAAAAAAGTTCCCGAATCTTCTTTACAAAAGAAAACTGAAAGGTAAAAAGTACGACATTGAATTCGCTGCTATTCACGGAATGCGTGATGAAATTCTAAATTCTCCGCTGAAATCATCAAAAAAAATCGTCTGGATTCACAATGATCTTTCGGAAGTAAAAGGATATTCTGAAACAGAGATTAAAAAGTTTTTCAGTTTTGATAAAATTATGGTGATTTCAGAAAAAATAGAGAAACTATTCATTGATTTGGCTGAAAATGAAAACCAGAAACAAAAAATTGTCAAAATTTACAATCCTTTAGATACTGAAGAAATTTTAACAAAGTCAGAAAAAACAGTTATTAATTATGAATTTGATCAAAATGTTCCGACTTTTATTTCTGTAGGGACAATTTTCCCACAAAAAGGCTTTGATAGGCTTTTGAATGTTCATAAAAAGCTTCTGGATGAAGGTTTACACCATAAAATTTTAATCATTGGAAATGGTTTAGATTTTGAAAATATTAAAAAGCTCAAATCCGAGTTGAAGGTTGATGAAACTGCAACAATGTTAGGTTTTACAGATAATCCTTATCCTTATTTTAAAAATGCTGATTTTTATATTTTAAGTTCGAGATATGAAGGTTTTCCGACGGTTTTATTTGAAGCCATTACTTTAAAAAAGAAAATTATTGCGACAGAAGTTTCCGGCGTCAATGAAATGTTGAATAGCGGTGAATTGGGTTTAATTATTGAAAACTCAGAAGAAGGAATATATTCAGGAATGAAAAAAGCATTACTGCAGCCTCAAGATTTTGAAGAATATTCTGAAAAATTAAAAAACTATATAATTCCTTTTAATCTCAAAAATTCTGTTGAAAAAATAACTTCAGTTTTAGATGAGTTATAAATTTTAAAACTAAAAACACACTATAAATTTGTCCTATGGCAGAAAATCATTCGATTATACAAAAAGATTTTTTCAGAGAAAGCGGAAAATGGCTGACAACTTTTCAAATCTGGTTAAAATGTTTTAATCCTAATCTTCATTATGTATACATTCTAAGAAAAAGCCAAAAATATCACAAAACCCCAATTTTGGGATTGTATTGGAAGCTTGTATTGAGGCATTTTCAAATTAAATATGGCTTTCAGATTTATCCGGAAACCGAAATTGGCGAAGGTTTCTATTTGGGACATTGGGGAATGGTGGCCATCAATCCGAAAGTAATCATCGGCAAAAACTGTAATATTGCACAAGGAGTAAGTATTGCGCAATCTAACCGTGGAAAGCAAAAAGGCACCCCAAAATTAGGCGATGAAGTTTGGGTTGGTCCCAATGCAGTTATTGCAGGCGGAATCACGATTGGAGACAATGTTATTATCGCTCCAAACACTTATCTTTCGGAAGATGTACCGAGTAATTCTTTAGTAATTGGAAATCCCTGCAGAATTTTTAATATTGCAAACGCAACCGAAGATTACATTAACAACAGAGTTTAATTTTTTCTCTGTTTTACTGTGAAAATCCTTGCCATTAATTTTTGATCAGATTTTCTGTAAAACGAGCTAATTGTTTTCACCTTATTATCTTGAAGCTGCTCTACAGAATTTAGAATGTAAACTATTTTATCATTCTTATCGCAGTTTGCATAATACATAATATCCCTGAAAAGCGTAAAATAATTTTCCTCGTGATCTACTTCCTGAATTTTATTAAAATACTGAAGTTCACAAAAATCATTGATCACAGGATAAGAGGCAAAATATAAAAGCCCTACTCCATTGAGATCATAATAAGGATTTAGAGAATATTCATATCTAAAAATCTCATCTTCAGTAATATTGAATACATAATTTTTGTAAAAGAAAGTCTTTAATTCTTCTTTTTTAATTAACCTGTACTCATTTCCGAAAACCGGAAATTCTGAAGTTTGCGGAATGCTGCAAAACTCCACTGCAGGCTGACTTTTGGCAAGACTTTTATTGTCTCCTGTAGATTTTCTTATCGAAAAACTAGTCATCATTTCGATAAGAAGATTATTATCATTAGAATCAAAGTTTATTTTACTGAAAAACATTCCCATTCCATATCTTGAAATTTCTGTTTTAAAAGCAAAAGGATCATTTTCCTGAAAATCACTCAGATTTGTATTACCAGTAATTCTTATTCTTACAAAAGTTGCGTAGAGTCTGTTTCCAAGGTCATCTTTAAGATCAGACGATGAAGAATCCAGGCCTTTGCAAAGCAAGTCCCAATGCAAACTCCCTGATTCCTTAAACAACCAGTTTTCAGATAAAGCTTCAAGACACATTTGAGGCATGTTTATATTTTGTTCCTCTTTTTGAAATGCAACATTTTGTGTTTGAAGATTATTTAATTGTGAAGAATCCTGCTTTTCTGCATATTCCAAAATATCATTCAGATTTTTGAAAGCAAGCCATTCTTTATTGGGAATCATTCTGCCCAGTTTGGTCTCAATTTCAACACGAAGAGAAACCAAATCAATACTGTCTATTTCTAAGTTTTGAAAGTTTTTACTAAAATCAGCAGTATCAAGATTGGGCAAAAGTCGGGTAATACTATTTTTCATCGTTTTTATTGTGATGCAAAATTATTAAATTTTGTTAAAAAGGTTTGTAAATTAGCTAAAATTAATACATTTGTATAATTATTGATTCAGTCTATTGAATTTGGAAATAATTTAAACGAAATAAATAATTATAATCTTTAAAATTTTAATTGATGAAGAATTCGTACGAAGTTATTTTCGAAAACAACAGAAAATGGGTAGAGTCTAAGGTTGCAGATAATCCGCATTTCTTTGAAGATCTTGCCAAAACTCAAAACCCTGAGTATCTTTACATAGGATGTTCAGACAGCAGAGCGACGGCAGAAGAACTGATGGGCGCCAAACCGGGTGAAGTTTTTGTTCACAGAAATATTGCAAATATTGTTAATACTTTAGATATGAGCTCCACTGCTGTTATACAATATGCGGTAGAACATTTAAAGGTAAAACATATTATAGTTTGTGGACATTACAATTGCGGTGGTGTGAAAGCAGCGATGACACCTCAGGATTTAGGACTTTTAAATCCTTGGCTGAGAAACATTCGTGATGTTTACAGATTGCATCAAGCAGAACTGGATTCTATCGATGATGAGAGCAAACGTTATGACAGGCTTGTAGAACTAAATGTTCAGGAGCAATGTATAAACGTAATTAAAATGGCTTGTGTACAGGAACGATATATCTTAGACGAATATCCTATTGTTCACGGCTGGGTTTTTGACCTTAGAACGGGTAAAATTATAGATCTGGAGATTGATTTTGAGGAAATCTTAAAAGACATTCAAAAGATTTACAATCTTACAAGTTCAGACTGGGTCATGAGCAGAAAGACGAAATAATCTTTCTAAAAATTTGAGTGAATGAAATTCTGGAGTATCATTACATTACTGTTTATCATCAATTTTACAGCCTTGCCGAGCATCGCTGCAATTTGTGGGTGGAAATTGCAGAGAACTAATGTAATCTTAAACGAAGAAGAAACACACTCTCATTACTCATCATTTACGGTTTATGAAAAGACTTTACCAAAGACTTTAAACGTACATGATTTTCTGAAGTTTTTCGAGCCTGATCTCGAGCACACCTCTTTTGTGCTGATTGATGACACCCGTCATCTTTCACCATTTCTTACTATATTTTCTCCTCCTCCGGAAGCTTAATTTATTTACATTACTAAATATTCATGTCAGATTTGATGTTGAATAGATGTCCATTTTAAATTAATTTCCAATTTTTATTACCGAAGATTTAATTAAATCAATCGGTTACACTAAGTATTTTTCGCTGTCATGAAAAAAACAAATTCATTATTTGGAGGAATTAAGGAGAATTTTCCTTCAGGCCTCGTTGTATTTTTAGTTGCCCTTCCTTTATGTTTAGGAATTGCATTAGCATCCGGTGCGCCACCATTATCCGGCATTATTGCAGGGATTGTGGGTGGTTTAGTTATTGGCGCAATCAGTAATTCAAACATTTCGGTTTCGGGACCTGCTGCAGGTCTTACTGCCATTGTTTTAACGGCAATTACAGATCTTGGAGCTTTCGAGCTGTTTCTTTGCGCAGGTATTATTGCAGGTATCATTCAATTGGTTTTAGGCTTTGTAAGAGCCGGAAGTATTTCCAATTATTTCCCTAACAATGTAATTGAGGGAATGCTTGCTGCGATAGGAATTATCATTATTTTAAAACAAATTCCTCATGCATTAGGTTTTGATAAAGACTATGAAGGTCACGAATCTATTTTTGATAAAGGCTTAAATTTCAATTACTTTTCAGAACTTATGGGAGCAATCCATCCCGGAGCAGTAATTGTAACTGTTGTTTCAATTACTTTACTTTTAGCTTGGGACAAAATTCCGGTTTTAAAAAGGATAAAAATGCTTCCCGGAGCTTTAGTTGCCGTTGTTGTCGGAATTTTATTAAATGAGTTATTCAAATTATCCGGAAGTTCTTTGGCAATTGGTAAAGAGCATTTGGTTAATTTACCTGTACCTAAAAGTCTTGATGATTTTAAAAATTTAGTGATTCTTCCTGACTTTAATGGTTTTACCAATGTAAAAGTTTGGATTGCAGGAGCAACGATTGCAATTGTTGCGTCGATTGAGACATTACTTTGTATTGAAGCTTCAGACCGTTTGGATGTTCAGAGAAGAATTACCGACACCAATTTAGAATTAAAAGCTCAGGGAATCGGAAATTTAATCAGTTCATTTATCGGCGGGTTACCAATGACATCTGTTGTTGTAAGGAGTTCTGCAAATGCAAACGCAGGAGCAACTTCGAAGATATCAGCGATGATTCACGGAGTTCTTTTATTGGTTTGTGTATTGACAATTCCTGTAATTTTAAATTTAATTCCATTATCAACACTTGCAGCAGTATTGCTTTTGGTAGGATATAAATTGGCAAAACCTGCGACATTTAAACATTTTTGGAAGTTGGGAAAATTCCAGTTTATTCCGTTCGTGGCAACTGTAGTAGCAATTGTGGCAACCGATTTATTAAAAGGTGTAGGAATTGGCTTGGCGATTTCGGTTTTCTATATTTTACAAGGAAATATGAAACGTGCTTATTATTTAAGCCGTGAAAAACTGAGTGATGCAGACGGAATTACAATAAAATTGGCAGAAGAAGTATCTTTCTTAAATAAAGCTGCTATTAAAAAGACATTGAAAAACATTAAATCAAACTCTACGGTAACGATTGATGCGAGAGGAACATCATATATCGCAACGGATGTATTGGAAATGATTCAGGATTTTGCCAACATCCGGGCGAAAGAAGAAGACATTAATGTGGAACTTTTAGGCTTCAAAACTTCGTATAAAGATTACGAAACCGATGAAGATTCTCACATCGTCATTACCCACAAACGAGCAATGTAAGCTCAAATAAATTTTATAATTTTAATAATAATTCAAAAAATAAAAAAATCATATGAAAGCACATACATCAGAAACTCAGTCTACGATTACACCAGAAAAAGCATTACAGTTTTTAAAGGAAGGAAACCAAAGATTTGTAGGAAACTTAAAGGCAAACAGAGACTTATTGGAGCAGGTAAATGCAACTCGTGAAGGGCAATGGCCTTTTGCAGTTGTTTTGAGCTGTATCGACAGCCGTACTTCTGCAGAATTAATCTTTGACCAAGGATTGGGAGATGTTTTCAGTATCAGAATTGCAGGAAATTTTGTAAATCAGGACATTTTAGGTTCAATGGAATTTGGCTGTAATGTAGCAGGTTCTAAATTGGTTGTCGTTTTAGGTCACACAAAATGCGGAGCTTTGAAAGGCGGACTAGATTCTGCTAAAATCGAAGGGATGGGAATGGATAATTTAAACCATTTAATTGATCATTTCGACCCAATTATTAAAACAATCATTGAAGATGGTGAAGAGCGTTCTTCAGCGAATGCAGATCTTTTAGAAAGATTAAATCAGCACAATGTAAAAAATGCAATTGATGATATCCGTAAGCAAAGTTCCACTTTAAAAAGACTTGAAGAAGAAGGTAAAATTAAAATTGTAGGAGCGAATTATGACGTTGAAACAGGCGTTGTAACTTGGTTATAATCAATTTATTTTAATAAATAAATCGGGCGGAATGTGTTTTCCGCCCAATTTTTATTTACCATTAAAAGCAGACATTGTATTACCAATTCCTGCAAAAACAAAAGACAGACAAGCTTTTGTGAATTTTTCTATTCTTTCGGGAAGTTTTTCATTTTCTTCTGCATTCCAAGCTCCTAAAACATAATCAACCTGTCTTCCTTCTGAAAATTCAGCCGAAATCCCAAAACGGAGTCTTGCATAATTTTGAGTCTGTAAGACTTCCTGAATGTTTTTCAACCCATTATGACCTGCATCAGAACCTTTCATTTTCATTCTTAAAGTTCCGAAAGGCAAAGCAAGATCATCTGTAACAATCATTACATTTTCCAAAGGAATATTTTCTTTCTGCATCCAATATTTTACGGCATTTCCTGAGAGGTTCATATATGTATCAGGTTTTAAAACCAATACTTTTCTTCCTTTATATTTTCCTTCTGCCATCCAGCCGAAGTTTGTTGTGTGAAATGATGACTCTAAAGTTTCTGCAATTTTTTCAGCAACTTTAAAACCTATATTGTGACGTGTATTTTCGTATTCTGCGCCTTTGTTACCAAGACCTACAATTAAATATTTCATGAGAAATTTTTTGCAAAATTAAGAGTTCTGAAATAAAAAACTCAACCCGAAAAGGATTGAGTTTTAAATATTCTTAAAGAATTTTATTATTTACAAAGGTTTATAAAAGTAATTAACTTTAAAACCTTGAGTAACATAAGTTTGAGGATCATATCTATAATCAGTAGTGAAAGGAACTGTAACCGGAATTGATGGAACCAAATCTGTTATAGCCATTCTTTTAGGATTATTTGGAGACATAATCAAAGCTCTGTCGTCATTTACTTTCGTAGAGATAAGTAATGAAACTTTGTATGCAAATGGCAATAATGTATAACCATTTATCTGAGAATCATAATTTGTAAATGCGAAACTGTACTTTTCAGTTGGAGCATTAGCCACACCTCCTGTAAAAGTTCCTACATTTTTCAAAACTTCCGAAACATTATCACCTGAATAGCTATAAGAAGCTTTAGAATAATCTGTGTAAACAAAACTAGGAATATCTGCACCCCATTTTGAATCAATCGTTACCATTTTACCTGTAGTAGCACTGTATGTAAGATTGTGAAGCGCTTTTGTTTTTGCAAAAACTGCGTATACCCCAACAGTAGCCGGAGGAACTGGTGCAGCTCTTCTGTAGACTGTTCTGTTTTCAGAAATCAAAGTAAGTCTGCTTAAATTTCCGTAAGTGTATTGTTGAGTATAAGAAGTACTGTCGGTATCTAAAACACCGTCACCATCAGAATCTAAAAATCCATTAAATGTAATTTTACTGATTTTATCTCCACTCCATTCTACGTTTGTTACTGTATTTTTAGGTGTTTTAACTCTAGAAAGAAGCAAACCGTTGTATTCATATTCTGCAATAACTCCTACATCTGTTATTTCTCTTGATAAAGCTCTAGGACCAATCAAACCAGTATTCTGGTTCAAATCCAAAAGCGGATTTCCTTCTTCATCAGTCAAATCTTTACAAGAGTGTATAGAAGATAGACCTGCAATTAGCACAACAAAATAGAAAAGTCTTTTCATAATCTAATGGGATTATTTAATTTTCCACAAATATAATTTTTTTTTGTATAAAAATCATATAATTATTGATATTCTAGCAAAACTAGTAACAAAAATATCTTTATAATGCCTTATAAATATACTTTTGACTTTGCGTCTGATCTGAAACCGGATAATTTTGAGTATCATACAGATATGTATAAGCTCCCGGAATTGCCGGAGCCGGAGCCGGGTAAACAACACTGAAATTTGTAATATTGTTAGCAGAAAGTGACGAAAAATTAAGAGGATGCATCAAACTCCACATCACAAAAAATGTTTTCGGCAAAGTAGTATAAGGATTTATCTTACTGTCATAACCAGAAAAATTATATGTAGAAGCCATTACCGTAGACATATCAGGAACCCCCGTTGAACTTGTAACTCCGCTTTCTACAACAACTTTCGAAATATTATCACCTGTATTTGTAAAATTATAATTGGAAAAATGAGTGTAAGTACTTCCCATTTTTTTCTTTTCAACAATTTTCGTCATTTTTCCTGAACCATCATAAGTGTAGGTGTACTCGCTGTTGAAACTAGGTGTACTTCCTAATGTTGTACTACAAGTGGTACCATTGATTTTTCCGCTCGAGTCATATGTTACATTGAAATCATATGCCAAACTATTTGCAGGAACTCCATTGACTTCCTGAGCAAATTTCACTTTTGTAACTTTTCCTAAAGTATAAGTAACATTTCCGATCAGAAACGAATTAGGGCCGCTTGCTTCTTTGAAAATTGCTTTTTCAAGAGTAGTTCCAGTGGTTACAAATTCTTGATTTGTAACATTATTAACATTTATTTTATGTAAAATTCGTGGCCCTGTAATTGAAGGTGCACTTCCACCTCCACTTCCGGGATTACCATTATTGTTTACAGTATTATTAATAGGATCTGCGGTAGTATTATCGCAAGAGAACATAAAACCAAGAAGTAAAGTTGCTACTCCGGTAATAAATTTGTTTCTGTTCATAAAGTTTCAGTTTTTTTAATGACACAAATATAATTTATTTTCAATATTGTTAGATTTATTTTAAAATTTTAACAAAAAAAATATCCAAAACTTATAGTTTCAGATATTTTACAATTTATTTTTGATTAATTAAATCCCCAAAATAGATTTCAGCAAAACATTTACCTCATCCACATTTTTCACTTTATCTTTTCGCATCATTAAATTATTTCCGTCTTTTCCTACTTTTTCTTTCAATTGAGCCTGTGCAGGATTTTGAGTTAAATAAGATATAATATGTCTGAATTTATCGGTCTGATAAAATTTATCTTGCGGATTACCCGGAAAATATCCTAAGAAAATTCCGTTTTTCATCACGATTTTTTCAAAACCGATATCTGCAGCAAGCCATTTTAAAGCAACACTTTTCAATAAATTGATAACTTCATTGGGTAACGTTCCGAAACGGTCTTTTAGCTCAGCTTCAAATTTTGTTAAATCTTTCTCGTTATCAATTTCAGCTAATTTTTGGTAAAGCAACAGTCTTTCTTCGGTACTCGAAACATAAGAGTCGGGAAGCATTAATTCCAGATCAGTATCAATATTCACTTCTTTTACCGATTTGAAAAGCTTGTTTCGGTCTTCTTCATTTTCAAAAAGATTTTCAAAATTCTCATCATCTTTCAATTCTTCCAGAGCTTCCTGCATCATTTTCTGATAAGTTTCAAAGCCCATTTCGTTGATAAATCCACTTTGTTCTGCTCCGAGCAAATCTCCCGCTCCACGAATTTCCAAATCCTTCATTGCAATCTGAAAACCACTTCCAAGATCAGAAAACTGCTCAATTGCTTCTAATCTTTTTCTCGCATCGGAAGTCATCATGTCAAATGGTGGCGTAATCAAGTAACAAAATGCTTTTCTGTTGCTTCTCCCAACTCTACCTCTCATTTGGTGAAGATCTGCCATTCCGAAACGTTGTGCATCATTAATGAAAATCGTATTCGCATTCGGAACATCCACTCCACTTTCTATAATCGTGGTTGCAACCAAAACATCGTATTTTCCATCCATAAAATCCAGAACATTTTGCTCCATTTGCTTTCCTTCCATTTGTCCGTGTGCGGTAATGACTCTTGCATCAGGAACTAATCTTTGAATCAGCCCTGCAATATCTTTTAGATTTTCAATTCTGTTATTGATGAAATAAACCTGTCCGTCACGTTGCAATTCATAAGAAACTGCATCACGAATAATTTCTTCGCTAAATCCAATAATACTTGTATCAACCGGTTGTCTGTTTGGCGGTGGCGTTTTGATGACCGAAAGATCCCTTGCAGCCATTAAAGAAAACTGTAATGTTCTCGGAATCGGAGTTGCAGTCAATGTTAATGTATCCACATTGGTTTTCATCGTTTTGAGTTTATCTTTTACAGAAACTCCAAATTTATGCTCTTCATCGATAATTAATAACCCTAAATTTTTAAATTTCACTTTATCTGAAGCCAACTGATGCGTCCCAATAACGATATCCATTTTTCCATCTTCCAATCCTTTTAAAGTTTCAGACTTTTGTTTTGCAGTTCTGAAACGGTTTAAGTAAGAAATATTTACCGGAAAATCTTTCAATCTTTCTTTGAAACTTCTATAATGTTGGAAAGCCAAAATTGTAGTCGGAACTAAAATCGCAACTTGTTTACCATCTGTAGCCGCTTTAAAAGCAGCACGAATAGCAACTTCCGTTTTCCCAAAACCTACGTCACCGCAAATCAAACGGTCCATCACCCCTTCATCTTCCATGTCTTTTTTCACATCAAGAGTAGCTTTTTCCTGATCTGGTGTATCTTCATAAGTAAAACTTGCTTCCAATTCATTTTGGAGATAAGAATCTGGCGAATATTGAAATCCTTTTGCCGTTTTTCTTTCCGCATATAATTTAATCAGATCAAAAGCAATCTGTTTTACTCTCGCTTTGGTTTTTTGCTTTAAAGATTTCCAAGCTGGAGAGCCAAGTTTACTTAAAACGATTTCTTTTCCGTCGGGACCGTTATATTTTGAAATTTTATGAAGTGAATGAATGCTTACATACAATAAATCACCGTTTTTATACGTCAACTTAAAACATTCCTGAATTTTACCGTCGTTATTAACTTTTACCAATCCCATAAATTTCCCGATTCCGTGATCGATATGAGCGATAAAATCTCCTACTTTTAAAGACATTAAATCTTTCAGCGTTAACTGTTCAGATTTTGCAAAAGCATTTTTGGCTTTATATCTTTGATAACGGTCAAAAATCTGGTGATCTGTATACACCAGAATTTTATGATCAGGATCTACAAAGCCTTCGTGTAATTCAGATTTAAAACTTTTAAAAGCAATCTGATGTCCCAGTTCTTCAAAAATAGATTCGAGTCTGTCTTTTTGTTTGTCAGTAGAGAAAGAGATCCAAATTTCAAAACCCTCTTCTTTTTTTTCCTGCAAATCTTCAATCAGCAATTGGAAATTTTTGTGAAATGAAGGCTGAATATTCTGATTGAGCTTAATTTCGTGAGACTTAATCTGTTCAATTCCCACGCTGCTGAAATCTATTGTTTTAAATTTTTTATAATCAAATAGAAATTCCTCATCCGAAATAAATAATTCCTGCGGTCTTCTGTGCGCAATATCTTTATTTAAATCATCATATTTTTCTAAAGATTTTTCGTAAAAACTCCTCAGTTTCTGCAAACCGACAATTCCGTTTTTAGAAATAACAAAACTTTCTTTAGGCAAAATTTCAAGGAAAGAAACTCTTGTCCCCAAAACCGAAAAATTCATATTGGAAACTAACTGAAATCCATCAACTTTATCAACAGAAAGCTGAGTTTCTATGTCAAAAGTTTTGATATTTTCAACTTCATTTCCAAAGAAAGTGAGACGATAGGGTTTTTCGTTGGAATAAGAAAAAACGTCGACAATTCCCCCACGAACGGAAAATTCGCCCGGCTCAGAAACAAAATCAGTTTGATTAAACTGGTAATGATTCAGCAATTCGTCTACAAAATCAAAATCAAGCTGATCACCGGTTTTTATATGATGCGAAATTGCTTTAAAATCTTCTTTCTTCAGAACTTTTTCAGACAAAGCACCAATGTAAGCAACAATAACTTTCGGAGATTTTTCTGAATTTATCTTATTTAAAACTTCAGTTCGCAAAACCAAATTGGCATTCTGAGTTTTTTCAACCTGATAAGGCTCCAGATGTGTTGCAGGAAAATAAAGTATATTTTCTTTCCCCAACAAATCTTCCATTTCACTGTTTACGTACAACGCTTCTTCTTTATCATCAACAAGAAAAAGCAAAGTTTTTTTGTGCGTAAGAAAAAGTTCGGCAGCGAAAACCGAAGCCGAAGAACCTGCACTTCCTCTTACCGAAAGATGCGATTGACTATCTATTTGTGCAAAAATTTCTTTTCCAAATTCTTTTTTCAGCAAATCCGGAAGAAACTTTTCATTGATATTTTTTAACTGCATAAATAATGTAGGTATAAAACGACAAAAGCGATTTCGAGAGTTACCCGAAACCGTTTGATTAGGTCAAAGATACGTTATTTTTTATTTTAAATTCTTTCAGCCAAACAATTCAAATATTAACCCAAAAATTACTTTTTCTTAATTTTTAAACAAAAAAGCTTAAAAAAAGTTAAAATAATTCGCAATTTCAACTTGGGCACAATCTTTGGAAATTCAATTCTAAATAAACCAAAAAATAAAATATTATGAAAAATGTATTCAAAATTTTAGGAGTTTTTGTATTTCTATTTACCGCCTTTTCACTTTCGTCGTGTAGAGATGATGACGATCCTGCAGATAATGATTTCTTCGCAGGAACTTATAAAGGAAGTGTTTCTTACACAGATAGTGACAACAACATTTCTACAGACAACGGTGAAGTATTTGTAACTAAAATCGCAAGCGGAACCAAATACAATTTCAGGTTTTCAAACGGAATTCCTGAATTAAACGGTCTTGAATTTCAAAAACAAGGCGACAATACTTTAGTTATGGTAAATTCTAATGCATTAGTCTATGTAAGAATCGACAATAACGAATTAAAAATGATTTATACTGTGGATGGCAAAACATGGAGAGCCAACTGTACAAGATAATTTAACGACTATTCGTTCATATGTTTGTCCGTTTCCAAATTTTGGAGGCGGGCTTTTTTATTGGTTTGAAGAATTAATTTCAATTTAATAAGTGATAAAATTTAGTTAAGATTTGACAAAAATAAATTTACAATCAGTTTTTTCCTAAATTTACTTTAGTAAAAAAATTAAACAAATGAAAAAATTTCTCACTGCAATGTCAATCGTTTTAGGATTAGGATTTGCAACTGCTCAACAAGTTGCTCCGGCAACAAAAACTACAACCACTAAAACTGTAAAACCAGTAAAAGCTGCAGAACCAACTGCTGGGAAACCTGCACAAAAACTTAAAAAAGATGGAACTCCAGACAAAAGATATAAAGAAAATCAAAAGCTGAAGAAAGACGGAACTCCTGATAAAAGATACAAAGTCAACAAATAAAAAAGGCAGATAGCTGTCATTCATAATCAAATTTTCAATAAACCGATGCCTAGAACATCGGTTTTTTTTAGTTTAAATATTAAATTATTTCTGTGGATTCTCTACTTATTTATAAATTTGAACCATGTTAAACTTTCTAAAGAAAAATGCGGCGTTGGTTTGGGCAAAAAAACATGTTCAAAAAGCAGAAGAATTCAAGAAAAACGCAGAAAAAAATCAGGAGAAACTATTATTATCTCTTGTCGAAACCGCCCAAAAAACTCTTTTTGGAAGAACACATACTTTTGAAACCATTAAATCTGTAAAAGATTTTCAAGAAAAAGTTCCGGTTGCCGATTATGAAGATTTAAAACCATATATCGAAAAAGTAAAACGAGGACAACGAGATATTTTATGGATTGAAACTCCTGAATATTTTGCTAAAACTTCAGGAACGACTTCAGGTTCAAAATACATCCCGATTTCTAAAGAGGGAATGCCTTTTCAGGTAAAAGGAGCTCAAAGTGCACTTTTCCATTACATTGCCAAGAAAAACAACGCTGATTTTGTTGGCGGAAAAATGATTTTCTTGCAGGGAAGCCCCGAACTTGAGGAAGTTTTTGGGATTCAAACCGGCAGACTTTCTGGAATTGTAGCGCATCACATCCCAAATTATCTTCAGAAAAACAGATTACCAAGCTGGGAAACCAATATGATGGAAGACTGGGAAGCTAAAGTCGACAAAATCGTTGAGGAAACCGAGAAAGAAAATATGACATTGATTTCAGGAATTCCGCCTTGGTTGATTATGTACTTTGAAAAGCTAATCGAAAAAAACGGTAAAAAAATTAAACAAATTTTTCCAAATCTTCAGCTGATTGTTACAGGTGGTGTAAATTACGAACCTTACCGTGATAAAATGGAAGAACTTTTGGGCGGAAAAGTAGATATTGTACAGACGTTTCCCGCTTCGGAAGGTTTTTTTGCATTTCAGGATGATTATACAAAAGAAGGATTATTACTTTTAACCAATCACGGTATTTTTTATGAATTTATTCCTTTAGAAAAATTCGGAAAACCTGATGCGCAAAGATTAACTTTAAAAGATATTGAACTTAATAAAGATTATGCTTTAATTTTAACAACCAATTCCGGTTTGTGGGCATATTCGATTGGTGATGTTGTAAGGTTTATTGATAAAAATCCGCACAGAATTTTGGTGAGTGGAAGAACCAAACATTTTACTTCAGCTTTTGGTGAACATGTGATTGCTTTTGAAGTGGAAGAAGCGGTAAAAGCTACCGTAGAAAAATTTCCGGCTCAGATCACGGAGTTTCATTTGGCTCCGGAAGTTAATCCGGAAGAAGGTTTGCCTTATCACGAATGGTTTATTGAGTTTGAAAAAGAGCCTGAAAATTTAGACTTATTTAAAAATGAACTAGACGATCAGCTAAGAAAACGCAACACGTATTATGATGACTTGATTTCAGGAAACATCTTGCAAAAACTTCATATTTCTAAGCTTCAGAAAAATGCTTTTCAGGAATATGCAAAATCTCAGGGTAAACTGGGTGGTCAAAATAAAATTCCGAGACTGGCAAACGACAGAAAAATTGCAGATTTACTGAAAATTTATAAAAAATAATACACCAAAGAAATCACTAATTATGAAAAGAATTTTGTCCATTTTAGTAATCATTTCAATTACATCTTGCAGTTCGGTAAAATACAGTGCCGCAAAAAATCTTGATAATTATAAAAATATAAAAGCAGGAAACAAATACACCTTTCATCAGACCGACGGAAGCAAAAGCCCGATGACGATAAGTTCGATTTCTAAAGACAGTATAATCGGAACCAAAAAAAATGAAAGAATTGCTATTGCAAAAAACAATATTACCGAGATAAGAAAAGACAGAACTGCTGTTGCTGCCGTTGCAACAGCCGGAGGAATCGCCGCTGTTACAGTATTAGTTGTTGGGATGACAAAGGCTACAAAAGATTTAGCTGACACTGCGGCGGCTTTCGGAAGCGGTTTAAATTAATTCAGATAAAATAATCTTTTAAATATAAATTTTCTCCATTTTTCAACCTAATATTATAAAAAATGTGAGATTTTCTTTTTTAATGAAAACGTATATTCAAAAAAAATTATAAATTTGGAAAACTAAAAAATTGTAATGAAAGCATCTGTACTTTTAAAATCATCATTATTTACGTCTTTATTTGTAATTTCATCTTGTGCAACAACAAAGTACAGCGAAGATATTGCGCAAAATAACTATTCAAACCTTGACGCCGGAAAAATCTACGTTGTAACGCCAAGAGACGGTTCTAAAAAACAAACTATTTTGTTCCGTAACATTGATGGTGACAACATCATTGGTACAAAAGGAAAAAAAGACAGTACAGAGGTTATTATTCCTAAGTCTAACATTGCTTCTGTAAAAGACAGATCACAAGCGAGAGTTGTAGGCGGTGCTGTTGTAATCGGTGCTGCAGGTGCTGCTGCAATTGTCATCAGTTCTTTGAGAGCCGACTAAAATAGACAACATCTTTCAAAAGATATTTTATTTATCATTTGAAAACTGAAAATACTGATAGCCTTAAATGAATATTTAAGGCTATTTTTGTGCATGATTTCTTTATTGCCGCTCAAAACATTACAAAATGTTGAATTTCGAAATCTTCTTACCGGAAGATTTTTTATTGTTTTAGCATTCAGAATGCTCGCTACTTTATTGGGGTGGTGGGTTTATCAATTAACGAAAGATCCTTTTTCCATCGGACTTATCGGACTTTCTGAAGTAATTCCGGCGGTAAGTTGTGCTTTGTATGCAGGTCACGTAATTGACATGAACGAAAAGAAAAGACTTCTGCTGATTTGTAATTATGTCTATGTTTTTCTCATCAGTTTACTAATGATTCCTGCGTTTTTTGATGTTGAACTTCATTTTACAGGGCACGAAATCACTTATTTTATCTACGCTGTTATTTTCTTTACGGGAATTGCAAGAGCTTTTATAGGTCCAATTGTTCCGTCAATGATCCCTAAAATAGTGGAGAAAGTAAATCTTCCTAGTGCAATTACTTTAAATCAGGCAACTTTCTTGGTTTCTTCAGTTTGCGGTCATGCTGTAGGTGGATTTCTGATCGGATTTTTCGGCGTTAAATGGACTTTATTAGTGATAATTTCACTTTTATTGGTTGCTTCTTTATTTTTTTGGCAGTTGAAACAACAGTTTTCAGAGCATAAAAAAGATGAAATCAAAGTGATGGAAAGTATGCGTGAAGGAATTGCTTATATTTTTAAGACTAAAGAAATTTTAGGGGCGCTTTGTTTAGATATGTTTGCAGTCCTTTTTGGAGGCGCCGTTGCATTGATTCCTGTTTTTGCGACAGATATTTTAAAATCGGGAGCAGAAGGTTTTGGATTATTAAATGCCGCTTCGGATATTGGTTCGATGATTATTATTACGACACTATCGTTGATTCCTTTAAGAAAAAATCAGGGTAAAATTTTGTTGGCTGTCGTTGCAGGATTTGGATTGTGTATTATCGGTTTCGGATTATCGCATTATTACTGGCTTTCTTTTATGTTTTTGGTTTTAAGCGGAATGTTGGATGGAATCTCTGTAGTTATTCGAGGAACGATTGTTCAGTTGAAAACTCCGGATCATATTCGGGGAAGAGTTTTGAGCGTAAATTCAATTTTTATTATGTCGAGCAACGAAATGGGACAATTTGAAAGCGGATTGGCTGCTAAACTTTTAGGAGTTGTAAGATCAGTAGTTTTCGGCGGAAGCATGACGATTTTAATTGCATTAATTGTGGGAAGTACAAATCCTAAATTGAGAAAAATGCAATATTAAACACATTATACCGTTATGCTATGATATACAATAAAAACTTTAATATAAGATTAATAATTTTTTTATATTTGTATTAAATAATTTTTCAAAAATGAAAAAAACTCTACTCATTTTTTTAACAATCATTTCTCAAATGATTTTTGCACAGTCAGATTGCCCTACAGCAATTTCTGTATGTGGAAATTCTGATATTTCGTACACCCCTTCCGGACCGGGAAGTATTATCGAAATTTTAAATAATCCTGGTTGTTTAAATCAAAACGAACACTTTTCGGTTTGGTACACTTTTACGATTGCTACTTCGGGAACCTTAGCATTCGTTATTGATGCCAATAATAATCCTGACGACTACGATTTTGCGGTGTATGGCCCTAATAAAACATGTGGTAATTTAGGTGCGCCGATAAGATGCAACTATGCAGGATCTTCACCTACAGGAAACACGGGACTTACCTTAGGTCCACCTCCTTCAGCTTATTTCAATCCTCATCTGGATGTAATCGCTGGTGAAACGTATTATCTTATCGTTGATAACTTCCAAAGTACAGCCAATGGTTTCTCACTTAGCTGGAGTGGTACAGCAACTCTTGCTTCACCTTTTAATGATCCCGCATTAATTACCAACCCATTTATTACACCTGGGCTTCCAAATGCTGATCCATTATTACCAAATGAAGTGGTAGTTTGTTCAAATCCTGCAACTTTCAATTTCAGCACATTATCAAGTGGTATCATTAATGGTAATACCAACTTTACGGTATCATATTATTACAATACGAATGATATGTTAGCAGGAATCAACGCTATTACTGCGCCAATTATTGTAAACACGACAAGTACATATTACTACAGTATTGGGTATACAGATCCTACCAACCCAGCCAATCCTATTAATAAATGTAAACAAACGGGAAGGTTTAAATTTAAGAATGGTGCCATAACAGCAACCGACGCAACCCTGACTGAATGTAATAACAATAATATAGGAACCGCTGTTTTTAATCTTACAACAGCCAATGTTATAGCCGATCCTACATACGTAAAAAAGTATTATGAATCTATGTATGATCTTAATAACAATTTAAATGAAATTACTAACCCATACCAATATACTTCTGCTGGAGGATCTATTTTTGTATTGGTAACCACTCAGTACGGATGTACTGATGTTGCAGAGGTGAAATTAAATTTCTACCCAGTTGCAACAGGAACTGAAGCTACGCTAAGATCTTGTTTTATAGAAACAAATCCTTCAACAGCAGAATTTAACCTTACGGTTGCTACAATAAACAATCCTACAGGAACTACGAAACAGTATTATCCGTCAATGACTGATGCGATTAATCAAACCAATGCAATTATAGATCCTCTTCACCACGTTGCACCAAACGGAGTGATTTACATCAGAGTAATAACAGCGAATAATTGTTATACAGTTGTAAAAGTTAATTTAGTTGTGATTCCGCCTGTTTATTCTACAGTATTAGTAGATAAAATTATATGCATAGAAGACAGAACTACTTTAGATGCAGGAACTGGTTTCAGCAGCTATTTATGGAGCACCGGAGCTACTACACAAACGATTTCGAATGTGGGGGTAGGAACTTATTGGGTAAAACTTAAAACCGGTGATTGTACAGCAACACAAAAAGTAAAAGTATATGCTTCGGAACAACCAGTAGTGAGCAATATTGAAATTTCAAACAATACAGTAACTGCTTATGTTACAGGAGGAGCTCCTGCATATCAATATTCACTTGATAACGTAAATTGGCAAGACTCTAATATTTTCAATAATATAACCAGAGGAGATCATACAATCTATGTAAGAGATTCATATGATTGTGAACCAATACAAGTAGGTATTGTTGTACCAAACTTAGTCAATGTAATCACTCCAAACGGAGACGGAGTAAATGACGTTATTGATTATTCTGCATTGGCAGGAAAACAGAATTTAATTCTTAGTATTTTCGACAGATACGGAGCTAAAATCTATCAGGCAGATAAAACCAACGGTTACAAATGGGATGGTTCTGCTAGCGGTACCAGAAAAGTTCCGACAGGAAATTACTGGTATTCTGTTACTTGGAATGAAAATAATAAAAATAACACTCCAATCAAGTTCTCAGGATGGGTATTGGTAAAAAACAGAGAATAACATTTTCATCAATTATAAAAAAGTCGCTTATTTAGCGACTTTTTTTTGTAATTGAATGATAATCTTTATATTTAATTAAATTTTATTTAAATTTGTATTTAAAATCATTTAGAAATGAGAAAATTACTACTCTTTTTTATATTAATAACATCGCAATTATTCTATTCACAATCTGATTGTGTTTCTGCAATGCCTATTTGTGGAAATTCAGACATTTTCTATACTCCTTCAGGACCTGGAAATGTTGCAGAAGGGCTGAGTACTAACGGATGTTTGGCATCTAACGAGCGTTTTTCAGTTTGGTACACCTTTACAATTGCTACTTCGGGAACACTTGCATTCACGATTATTCCCAATCTTGCAAGTAACGATTATGACTTTGCAGTATATGGTCCAACATCCAATGGTTGTACGCCATTACACACAAACAATGTATTTGTAAGACCATTAAGATGTAATTATTCCGGAACCCCTGGTGATACCGGATTAGATCTTACTTTAGCACCTCCTGCCAACCCATTGACAGATTATGGAAATGATGGTAAATGGAGCCCTTACATGCAAGTAACTGCAGGAGAAACCTATTATTTGATTATTACTAATCATACTTGGACCTTAAATGGTTTCTCTATGAACTGGGGCGGAACCGCTACCCTTTCATCAGCATTTTCCGATCCTAACTTAGCACCAAATCCATTTATTGCTCCTGGAACACCAAACCCAGCTGGAGGACCAAACCTGGTTCCGACATGTCCACTACCTGGTCTATTTGATTTCTCGACATTGTCTCCGGGGATTATAAACGGAAATCCTAACTTTATTGTCAGCTACCATACAACAGCTAACGATGCATTATCCGGCACAGCTCCTATTACAACTCCAATTATGGTCAATGGAACAGATACTTATTATTATAGTATTCGTTATCAAGATCCGGCAAATCCAGCAAACCCATTGAATAATTGCCGACAAAGTGGGTCTTTTAAATTTATTTTGGGAGTAATTCCTGTTAAAAATGCAACAGTTTTTGCTTGTGCTAACAACGGTGCTACTACAGCGACATTTGATCTCACTACAGCAGACGTATATTTTGACACTACGGCAATTAAGAAATTCTACCTAACGATGGCAGATCTTAATGCTGGAATTAATGAAATTCAAAATCCAAATAACTATAATTCTGTTGAGAAAACTGTCTATGCAAAAGTAACAACCAGCGCAGGATGTACAGGAAACGTAACGGTTGATTTGAAATTCCACCCGAAAGTAATTGTAAACGAAGCTACCATTGAAGAATGTTTTTTACCTGTTAATACAAATACAGCATCATTCAACTTAAATTTAGCCAACGTAACTTCACAACCTAATACAACAAAAAAATTCTATCTTACATTAGATAATGCGATTAACGGAACAAATGAGATAAGCAGTACTTACATATCATCAAATTCTTCTGTATATGTAAGAGTGTTTTCACAAAATGGATGTTATGCAATCACAAAAATTAACTTAAAAGTTTTAACTCCTGTAAACTCTACTGTTCTTAAAGACAAAACCATTTGTTTAGAAGACAGAACAACTTTAGATGCAGGAGCTGGTTTTGACGGATACGAATGGAGCACAGGTGCAACTACACAGACTATTTCAAATGTTGCAGTAGGAGCTTATTGGGTTAAATTAAAAACAGGAAAATGCTATACTTTACAAAACGTAACTGTTCACCCAACACATCAACCAGTTATTGCTAGTTTAGATATTAAAAACAATACAATTACGGTCAATGTTACTGGTGGATCTGCACCATATCAATACTCTTTAGACGGAACAAACTGGCAAGATTCTAATCTGTTTACAGGATTACCTAGAGGAGAAAATAAGATTTTCGTGAAAGATTCTTACGATTGTAACCCTATTCAGATTCAAGTTACGGTACCTAATCTAATCAACGCTATTACTCCAAACGGAGATAACATGAATGATGAAATAGATTATACTGCTTTAGCTTACAAAAAGAATCTTGTATTCACAGTTTACAACAGATATGGTAATAAAATCTATGAAGCTGATAAAATAAGAAACTTCAAATGGAATGGAACTTCAGGAGGTAAAAAAATCCAAACAGGAACTTACTGGTATACCATCACTTGGAATGAAGACGACGCAAACAGTACTCCAACAAAATACGACGGATGGGTATTGGTAAAAAATAGAGAATAATAATATTTTCAAAATCAATAAAAATCACCTCAGCAATGGGGTGATTTTTTTATTAACACTGAACCTCATCTGTTTACCGCAGTTGCATTATGTTTTCCACAGAATTGTTAGTTACTATTTTAAAATTATTTTCTAAAAAAACTATCTTTGCATAATGGCGCAGAAAGAAACACTCTCCTCTCTTACACAAGGAAACTTTGCTAGAGAATTGTCGATTGCAGATGGAAAAATGCCTCCTAATGCTGTAGATTTTGAAAGATTGGTAATTGGTACTTTTTTAATTGATAAAAAAGGACTAGACTATTCTATTGACTTACTTACGCCAGAAGTTTTCTATGATCCCAGACATCAGGTTATATTTTCTACAATTTTAAAACTATACGAAGGAAACCAACCTGTCGACATCATGACCGTTATTCAGGAAATGAAAAAGACAGACAAACTAAGTTCTGCAGGAGGCGATCATTACATTATCGAGCTTACGATGGGAGTAAGTTCATCTGCACACATCGAATATCATGTACGTGTAATTCTTGAAAAATATATTTTAAGAAGTTTGATTAATGTCTCAGCAAACGTAATTGATACTTCTTACAAAGAATCAACTGATGTTTTTGAACTTTTAGATAAGGCCGAACAGTCTTTTTTTGAAATCACCAACGGAACCATCAAAAAAGGTTTCGACACCGCCAATACTTTAGTAAAAGAAGCTATTGACATCATTAAATCATTAAAAGATAAAGAAGGAATCTCGGGTGTACCATCGGGATTCAGAGATGTTGATAAAGAAACGGGAGGTTGGCAAAATTCCGACCTTATTATTGTTGCGGCACGTCCTGCAATGGGAAAAACTGCCTTTATTCTTTCAATGGCGAGAAATATTGCTGTTGAGTATAAAATTCCAATGGCGTTATTTTCATTAGAGATGGCATCGGTACAGTTAATCACCAGAATGATTGCTTCCGAAACAAAAATTTCATCAGAAAAACTAAGAAAAGGAACATTAGACGATGAAGAATGGCAAAGATTATTCTCGAATGTCTCTGAATTAGAAAATGCACCTTTATATATTGATGAAACTCCTTCCCTTTCCATATTTGACTTTAGAGCAAAATGCCGAAGACTGGTAATGCAACACGGCGTAAGACTAATCATGGTCGATTATCTGCAGCTGATGACCGCAGGAGGTGGCGGAAAAGGAAGCGGAAACCGTGAACAGGAAATTTCAATGATCTCCCGTTCATTAAAAGCAATTGCAAAAGAATTAAATGTACCTGTAATTGCACTTTCTCAGCTTTCAAGAAGTGTGGAAACCCGTCCCGGAAAACGACCTCAACTTTCGGATTTGAGGGAATCTGGAGCAATTGAGCAGGATGCTGATATCGTTTCATTTATTTTCAGACCCGAATATTATAAGATTACAGTTTGGGATAATGACGAAGAAGGAGCAGAAACGTCTACCGAAAATCAAGCAGAATTGATTATTGCAAAACACAGAAACGGTGCTACTGCAGATGTAAGATTGTCTTTTCTGAAACATTTTGCGAAATTTGGAAATATTGAAGATGCAACCAATGGAATGGGTTATTCTAATCCAATGGGCGAACCAAGTGGTTTTGAAAAAATTAAAACAACCATTCAACCGGGAGCAGCTTTTGATTTACCAGACACTTCAAAACTTTCAGGTTCTTCTATGAATGATCTTGATGATGAAGAAGATTTCCCTTTTTAAGGTTAAAAATTAGTTTAAGGCTTATATCAATTAAACTTTTTTAATTATTAACCTAAATCTCTACCTCAAATGAGAATCGAAATATACACAGACGGAGCCTGTAGCGGAAACCCCGGAAAAGGCGGTTATGGAATTCTCATGCGAGTTCCTGAAAAAAATTATCAGAAAACATTCTCTAAAGGTTTTAGAAAAACAACCAACAACCGAATGGAACTTTTGGCTGTAATAACTGCATTGGAAAAGCTAAAATCTACTGAAAATGACATTCATGTTTTTACGGATAGTAAGTATGTTTCTGATGCTATTAACCAAAATTGGATTTCTGGTTGGATTAAAAGAGGCTGGAAAAATGTAAAAAACCCAGATCTTTGGAAGAGATTCATCATACTTTTTAATCAACACAGCCCAAAAATGCATTGGGTAAAAGGCCATGCAGGACATTTTGAAAATGAACTCTGCGATAAACTCGCTGTTGCAGCTGCAAATTCACCAAATCTTGAAGTAGATACGTATTTTGAAAGCTTGGAAAACAATTCTCTATTTTGAATAAAAATAAGATAAGGCATATCATATTCAACTTTTCGTTATCATTAATATTTTTTATTACAAAATAATCAAACTTTTTTACAAAATTAACAGGTTGTATACATTTATTAGTTAAGATTTAATATCTTTACACGTCTAATTTAAGTATCCTAATAAATGAATAAAAAACTACTGTTTTATTTTAGCCTTTTTGTACTTTGTATTTCCGGAAAACTTTCTTCTCAAACTTATCAGCTTACAGGATCACCTATTTCCACAACAGGTTGGACTATGGTAGCTCCTACCGTTTTAGGAGCTGGTGGAGATTTTATTCAGTTAACTCCGGATACCAACAACCAGTCAGGTTCTATAAGGCTAAACAACCCCATTAATCTAAAATTCTGTGATAAATGGCGTGTTGAATTTGATTTCAGAATGGATTCGAACCAAACCGCTAACGGAGATGGTCTTGCCTTTTGGTATTTAGCCAACCCTCCTGTGGCGAGTGTATTGGGTTCAGGTCTGGGCGTTTCACAAAATGCAATCGGTCTCATTGTAGGTTTTGACACCTACAATAACACTACAACGGCAGTAATGAGTAAAGTGCATGTTGCTTATGGGCAAGTTGCAAATACCACCGACAATAACAATGTAGAATTTTTCAATACTGCAGGAAGTTCTTTCCACTCAGCGGATATGAACACTACACTTCCCTTTCAGGGAACCACTTACAAACATGTTGAAGTAAACGCAACTGTAAATACATCGACTCCCAATACATGGAACATCATAATCAAGATTGATGGAAACACGATTTGCAATCAACCATTTACAGCGTCTGGAGCTGCTGCTACAATGACACAAGGATACTTTGGGTTTTCGGCTTCTACAGGAGGAAACAGATCCAGACATTCGATTAAAAATGTGAAGATCTATACCGATAAAGTAAGTTTATTGACACCATCGGTTACACAGTCTTTCTGTCCTAACCCGACAACAGGTTCCGGAATTGTGAATTTAACTTCTTTTAATTCTCAGTTTGTTGCAAACCCGGCAAATTATACTTTCACTTATTTAGTTGGAGGTACTCCGGTAGCAAGCCCCACTACTTTTCAGTTTACTGCAAATACAACGGTGAATGTTATTATTAAAGACAATTCAGCCTTACTTTGTGATAATCCAGATGGAACGATACAACTTAATCTCGCACCATTTACAGCCACAAACGTTACACTTTCAGAGTGTAATAATAATGGAGCTTTAACTGCAACCTATAACCTAAGTTCAGCGAATGTAACAGGAGTTCCTGGAGCCACTAAAAAATACTATAGAACTTTAGCAGAGCTGAATGCAGGAATAAATGAAATTACAAACTTTACAGCACATGTTTCTGCACCAGGAAAAGTGTATGTGAAAGTTACCACTCCACAAGGATGTACAGGAAATGCAGAAATTACATTAGCTTTCCACCCACTTCCTGTAGTAAAAGACGCAATTTTAGAAGCTTGTTTTAATGAAATTAACCCTACAACAGCAACTTTCAACCTAACAACAGCTAATGTTACCACAGAAACAGGGATTACAAAACAATTTTATAATTCTTTGGCTAATGCATTAAGTGGTACGAATGAAATCATTCCTTCTATTGCATATATAAGCCCAAGTACTGATGTATATGTAAAAGTAACTAACACAAACGGCTGTTTTGTCATTAAGAAAATCTCGCTTAAAGTAGTTACTCCCGTTAAATCATCTCTGTTGAAAGACAAAACAATCTGTATTGATGAAAGAACAACACTTGATGCAGGACCTGGTTTTGCGGGTTACTTATGGAGCACCGGAGCAACTACTCAATCTATTTCAGGAGTACCTGTTGGAAATTATTCTGTAGTATTAAAAACAGGAAATTGTTTTACCATTCAAACTGTAAATGTAAAAATGGCTACAAATCCTGTCATTTCCACTATTGACATCAGCAACAATACGCTTACTGTAAATGTTTCAGGAGGAACTGCTCCTTATAAATATTCTTTAAACGGAACTAATTGGCAAGATTCTAATATATTTAATGGAGTACCGCGCGGCGAAAACAAAGTTTTTGTAAAAGATTTTTATAATTGTGAACCTGTACATGTACAAATTACAGTTCCGAATATCATCAATGCAATTACTCCAAATGGTGACAACGTAAATGATTTCATTGACTACACTGCACTAGCTTATAAGAAGAATCTTGTATTCACTGTTTATGACAGATATGGAAACATGAAGTATCAAGCAGATAAAATAAGAAATTACACTTGGGATGGAACTTCCGGAGGTAAGAAATTATCTACAGGAACTTACTGGTACACCATCACATGGACAGAAAATGACGCAAACAATACAAATACGAATTACAACGGATGGGTATTGGTTAAAAATAGAGAATAAAAATATCGGCACCGCTCAAATAAAAAGTGGTGCCTTTTTATTTTCATATTCACAAAATCTATAATAGAAAGCTAAGATTCAAGCTTTGCAATGATATATTTTAAGATACTCTATTGATACTTTATGATCTAAAGCACATCTATTTAAAGCAAAAAAACAGATAATTTTACCAAACAATAAATCTATTAAGTTAAAAATGAAAAAAGTTTTACTCCTCAGTTTTTTGTTCGTTTTATCAATCATTAACCAAGATTTAAAAGCTCAAACCTATCAACTTACAGGTAGCCCTGTAATCAACACAACAGGATGGGACATCGTTCCTTCAGCATCCGCTACTGGTGATTTTGTACAACTTACAGCAGATCAAACCAGCCAATTTGGAGCCATTAAGCTATCAAATGCCATCAATCTTAAATATTGCGATAAATGGAAAGTCGAATTTGATTTCAGAATCGATGGAAACGGAACCACAGCATATGGAAGAGGTGACGGTCTTACATTCTGGTATCTTTCAAACCCTCCAACTGCATTTACTACTGGAGGCGGATTGGGAATTCCAGCCAATGCTAACGGATTAATGGTTGCCTTTGACATATTCAATAATTCTACAGAAGGGCAAATGAGCAAAGTACACGTTCTTTACGGAACCAACAATGTACCTGCAGGAAATCCTAATATTGAATATAATATGACTGCAAACAGTACTTTCCATTCTGCAGATCTTAATCCTACACAACCTTTCGTAGGCGCAAACTACAAACACGTAGAAGTAAATGGGGAGATCGACCCAAATAATCCTAACATTTGGTTAATTCAAATCAAAATTGACGGTGTTATGATTACCAACCAATCTTTCACTGCAACTGGTGGAGCAATTGGTATGACTCAAGGTTATTTCGGGTTTTCAGCAGGAACGGGAGCTGCAAGTGCAAGACACTCAATCAAAAATGCAAAAATATTTATTGATAAAGTGCCTATTCTTCAATCTACAATTACTCCTTTTGTTTGTACAAATCCTACAACAGGAAATGGTTTCGTAAATTTAACTTCGTATGCCAATCAATTTGTAAATAACCCTGCCAATTACATTATTACTTATTATGTTTTAGGTAATCCTGTTCCTATTGCAAATCCTACAAACTTTCAATATTCAGCGGGTACTACAACTATTCAGGTTGTTGTAAAAGATCCTTCATCTACTTTGTGTGATAACGGAGACGGTAAAATTATTTTAAACCCAACTCCATTTGCCGCAGCAGACGTTACAATGACCGCTTGTAATAACAATAATGCAGGAATAGCCTATTATAATTTAAATAATGCCGCATTAACGACTCTTCCGGGAGTAACGAAACACTACTATCATACTTTATCTGATTTAAATGCCGGAATTAGTGAAATTTTAAACTGGGCAAACTTTCCAGCAGCACATGGAACAACAATTCACGTCCAGGTAACAACAGCTCAAGGTTGTGTTGACAATGCTATCATAACACTTAATCATTATCCTACAGTTACTGTAACCAATACTACTTTAAGATCTTGTTTTATTGAAACTAATCCTTCTACAGGTTTATTTAATCTTACAACAGCCAATGTTACTACTCAAGCAGGAACAAAACAATACTATCCTTCTTTAACAGACGCTGTCAACGGAACGAATAACATTCCGGATCCTCAAAATCACATTGCTCCAAACGGAGTTGTTTATATAAAAGTAATTGATGGAAACGGATGTTATGCTATTGCACAAGTTACTTTGGTAGTTATTCCTCCGGTTTATTCAACTGTTTTAAAAGACAAAATCATTTGCGTAGAAGATAAGACAACTTTAGATGCAGGAACAGGATTCAGCAGTTATTTATGGAGCACCGGAGCAACCACACAAACCATTTCAAATGTTGGAGTTGGAACCTATTGGGTAAAACTTAAAACAGGAGATTGTACCTCAACGCAAACCGTAAAAGTTTTCGCTTCAGAACAGCCTGTCGTTACTTCGATTGATGTAAACGCTACAACAATTACAGTGTATGCAAACGGAGGAACACCAGCTTACCAATATTCATTAGATAATGTAAATTGGCAGGAATCTAATATTTTCAAACAATTATCAAGAGGAATTCACAAAATTTATGTGAAAGATTCTTACGATTGTGAGCCAATGGAAGTTGAGGTTACCGTACCAAATATCATCAATGTAATTACTCCGAATGGCGATGGTCTTAACGATTTTATAGATTATTCAGCTTTAGGAAGCAAAATTGATTTAACATTTAATGTTTACGATCGTTACGGAACAAAACTTCACCAAGGTGACAAAACCAATAATTACAGATGGGACGGAACTGCAAACGGCAGAAAAGTTCCTACAGGAAGCTACTGGTATTCTGTAACATGGAATGAAAACAACAAAACCAAAACTCCTGTAAAATTAGCTGGCTGGATTATGGTTAAAAACAGAGAATAATTTTTTTTCATACTATACTTAATTTGAAATCACTTCTTTCGGGAAGTGATTTTTTTATTTAGAAAATTTCCAAATAGATTTTGTTTAAAACAAGCTTTATTCCGCTTCAATTCTTAAATTTGTCTTATGAATTATTTGGAAGCTTTAAGCAGAAGATATTCTGTAAAAAAATTTAATCCTGATTTGACGATTCCTCAGGAAACACTTCTCAGTATTTTAGAGTCTGGAAAACTAGCTGCAAGTTCTCAAGGGCTTCAGCCATATAAGATATTTGTAGTGGAAAGCAAAGAAATGAAAGATAAACTGATCCCGGCTTTCTATAACCCTTCCCAAATTTCCACATGCTCTCATCTCATTGTTCTCGTATCTAAAAAGGATATGGAAGCAACTTATCTTGATGGATATTTTAATCACATCTCAGAAGTACGTGAACATCCTGTAGAAAATTTAAACCCTTTTAAAAAAAGTATTACCAGTCATTTCAGCAGACAAGAACATGATGATATACTAAACTGGGCAGAAAAACAGTCGTACATTGTCTTGGCAAACTTAATGTACGCTGCAGCAATAGAAAATATAGACACATGCCCAATGGAAGGTTTCAGACAAGATTTAATAGAAGAAATCTTAGATATAGATTCAGAAAAAGAAAAAGTAACTGTTACATTGGCTCTAGGTTACCGTTCTGAAGAAGATCAATTCCAACACATGAAAAAAGTAAGAAAACCAAACGAAAAATTGTTTAAATTTATTTAATTATTTAGACAATTGTCTTAAAGCAAGAATATGATAAAAGCGGATGTATTAGTGATTGGTTCCGGGATTTCCGGATTATCTTATGCCATAAAAGTTTCCGAACAATTTCCCGATGCCAAAATAATCATCGTAACAAAGTCTGATGAAGACGAAAGTAATACAAAATACGCTCAAGGCGGTTTGGCGGTAGTTACCGACTCTAAAAACGATAATTTCAACAAACATATCGAAGACACGATGAGAGCCGGAGATGGCGAAAATAAACATGATGTTGTAGAAATGGTTGTAAAAGAAGCCCCTGCAAGATTTAACGAAATCGTCGAATGGGGCGCAAATTTTGACAAGAAAAACGGAGAATTTGCTTTAGGTAGAGAAGGTGGTCACACAGAAAACAGAATTGTACATCACAAAGACATCACTGGTTTTGAAATAGAAAGAGCCTTACTTCAAACGGTAAAAAACAGCCCAAATATTGAAATTCTTGATCATCACTACGTTATCGATATCATCACTCAGCATCACGTTCCAGGAAAAGAATTAAATGAAGGTGAAATTAATTGTTACGGAGCCTATATTTTAGATGAAAAATCTAAATCTATTAAAAAAATCACTTCAAAAATCACTCTAGCAGCAACAGGAGGAGCCGGGCATGTTTATAAAAACACTACAAATCCTACCATTGCAACAGGAGACGGAATCGCTTTCGTTGCCCGTGCAAAAGGAAAAGTGACCAATATGCAATATTATCAATTCCATCCGACTGCTTTGTACAGCAAGCTTGATGGAATGTTGTTCTTAATTTCTGAGGCAGTTCGTGGTGACGGAGCTAAATTAAGAACCAAGAGAGGCGAAAAATTCATGCATAAATATGATGAAAGAGAAGAATTGGCTTCAAGAGATATCGTTGCAAGAGCCATAGACGCTGAAATGAAAATTACGGGAGACGAATTTGTTGGTCTAGACTGCCGTGAAATGAATCACGAGAAATTTTTAGAACATTTCCCGAATATTTATAAAAAATGCAAAGACGAAGGAGTTGATCCCTTTACTCAATTGATTCCTGTAGTTCCGGCTTGCCATTATTTGATGGGTGGAATTGAAGTTGATAAAGATGGACAATCTTCATTAAATAATCTTTTTGCTGTGGGTGAATGCACAAATTCCGGGCTTCACGGTGCGAATAGATTGGCATCAAACTCATTATTGGAAGGTTTGGTTTTCGGTCACAATGCAGCCATGAAAACTGTAGAATTATTAAAAGAAAACAATTTCAATTTCGACGATTTAAAAGCCGTTCCCGAATGGAATGAAGAAGGAATGAAAATTATTGACGAAATGGTGATTGTTTCTTACCTCAGAAAACAACTTCAGGAAATGATGAGCGACCTAGTGGGTATTGTAAGAAGTAACAGCAGACTCAAAATGGCTTTAAGAAAGCATTCTGAAATCGCCGCTGCAGTTGATGAGATTTACCACTACTCTATTCTTTCACCTCAACTTTCAGAATTACGAAATTTAACAACTGTTGCTCACCTAATCATTACCCAATCTATGGAAATGACTCAAAATAAAGGTGCATTTTACAATAAAGATTTAGTTCAAGCATAATTGATTATTAATAAAAATCATGAAAAGACCCAACTACGCTACCGATAAAGTTTTAAAACAATTCATTAAAAATGCTTTGGAGGAAGACATCCAAGATGGTGATCATTCTACATTGTCTACAATCCCTAAAGATCTTCAGCAAAGTGCTAAACTTTTAGTTAAAGAAAACTGCATTTTGGCTGGTGTGGAATTAGCTGAAATTATTTTTAAAACTTTCGACAAGAATTTAAAAGTTGAAAACTATATCAAAGATGGTGAAGTAGCAAAAGTGGGTGACATTGCATTTATTGTAACAGGAAGTGCAAGATCAATTCTTTCAACCGAAAGATTAGTTCTGAATTGTATGCAGAGAATGAGCGGTATCGCAACTTTAACCCATGATTGGGATTCACGATTGATTGGCTCAAAAACAAAACTTTTAGATACGAGAAAAACTACTCCTAACTTCAGAGTTTGCGAAAAGTGGGCAGTTGCTATTGGCGGGGGAACCAATCACAGATACGGTCTTTATGATATGATTATGCTAAAAGACAATCATATCGACTACAACGGAAGTATTACCAATGCCGTGAAAATGGCAAAAGACTATGTTAAAAAATCTAAGAAAAAACTTAAAATAGAAGTTGAAACCCGTAATCTTGAAGAAGTACAAGAAGCTATTGATGCAAAAGTTGACAGAATCATGCTTGACAATATGGATGTTGCCACAATGACCAAAGCAGTAAAATTGATCAACGGTTCTTGCGAAAGTGAAGCTTCAGGCGGAATTACAAGAAATCAATTGAAAGATATTGCCGCCACAGGAGTTACTTATATCTCTGTAGGAGCCCTTACACACTCGGCCAACAATATAGATTTAAGCCTAAAAGCGCATCAATAAATCATTACATTTTTAATAAAAACCAGGGTTGTTTGTTAAAAATTAAATAATATGATTTTTTTCACATGAAAATCCACATTTTGTATTTTTTACTGAAAATCAACACATTAAGCTTTGTTAAGAATCGTTAAAAATTAACATTCAGTTAATAATAGTTAAATTTTATTTGTCGAATTTTGCTGAAAATTTAATTCTAACTATTACTTACGATTATGAAATTAATCAACAAATCGATGCTAACTGTGATGATTTCACTTTCTACAGCTAGCGTTTATTATGCACAGCAGGTTCAAGACACTGTTAACACAAGGTCTAAAGATATTGAACAGGTTGTGCTAACAGGAGTTGCCGATCTTGCTAAAGACAGAAAGACTCCAGTTGCAGTTTCTACAATTAAAGAAGCACAAATTGTTGAAAGATTAGGAAACCAAGAATTTCCTGAAATTTTAAAATCCACACCATCAATCTACGCAGCAAAAGGCGGAGGAGGTTTTGGTGATGGCCGTATGAATATCCGTGGTTTCGATACAAACAATACTGCTGTAATGATTAACGGGGTTCCCGTTAATGGTATGGAAGATGGTGCTGTATATTGGAGTAACTGGTTAGGATTATCAGATGTAACTTCAGCAATGCAGATTCAGAGAGGTTTAGGTTCTTCAAAATTAGCTATTGCTTCTGTTGGAGGAACAGTGAACATTGTAACAAGAGCTGCTGATAAGAAAAGAGAAGGTAATGTCTTACTAGGAGTTGGTAATGACGGTTACTTAAAAACTTTATTCTCATACAACACAGGTAAATCAGCTAAAGGTTGGTCTACTTCATTCTTAATGGCTAGAACTGCAGGATCAACATATATTGATGGTTCAGAATTCGAAGCTTACAACTATTATTTTGCTTTAGGTTATCAGCCTAATGAAAAGCATGATTTCCAATTTACTTTTACTGGAGCACCTCAAAAACATATGCAGAACTTCCAAAGTTCAATTGCAAACTTTATTAAATATGGAAATGGTGTAGATGAGCCAAACAGAAGATACAATTCTAACTGGGGTTATTTGAATGACGAAGTAATGTCTCAAACTGTAAACTTCTACAGCAAACCGGTAGCATCAGTTAACTGGGATTGGAAAATCTCTGAAAGATCAAAATTATCTTCAGTTCTTTACGGATCTTGGGGTAGAGGGGGTGGTACCGGAGTTATCGGAAGCATTAACGGTACAAGCATCAATAACCTTCCGAAAACTGCTGATGGTTTAATTAGATTCGATGATATTCAGGCTTGGAACCAAGGACAAAATGTAACTTGGAATCCTACTGTAGCTAATAACACAGGAATCAATGCGATAAACAAAACACCTGGCGTTGCTACAAGAACTAATGGTCTCGTAAGAAGAGCAAGTGTAAACTCTCATGACTGGTATGGATTACTTTCTAATTTCCAACATAAAATTAACCAAAATTGGAACTTCTCAGGAGGTATCGATTTAAGATATTATTATGGTTATCACCCAGGTGTACTGACTAGTCTATGGGGAAATAATAAGTATATTGAGAAAGATGATATGAATAACCCTGGAGGTTATGAAGTAACTTTAGTTCAAAATGCAGCTCCATCAGCAAATCCTTTTGTAAAATCTGTAAAAGATAAAAATCAAATTGTTTACAGAAACTATGATGGCGAAGTACTATGGGGTGGACTTTTCGGACAACTAGAATATTCAAATGATAAAATTTCAGCGTTTGTTCAAGGTTCAGTTTCAGAACAGGGTTATAAAAGAATTGATAACTGGTTAAAAGACGGAGTAATCCAACAAGGTCAAGCTGTTACACAAAAAACAGACACTAAATTTCTTTTAGGATTTAATGCTAAAGCTGGTATTAACTATAATATTAACGAGCAGCACAATGTATTTGCTAATGTTGGATATTATGAAAAGCAACCTTTATTTAATTCTGTTTACAACTCTCCACTTGCTCCCGCTTCAGGAAACAACCCATTAATTAATACAAATGACGGAAGAGCTACTGGAAATCAGCAGATTGTAAATCCACTATTAACCAATGAGAAAATTGCTTCAGCAGAACTAGGTTATGGTTTCAGAAGTGGAATCTTCAATGCTAACGTGAATGCTTATTATACTTCTTGGAAAGACAGATATAATAGATTTACGGGACTTACTGTACCAAATCCTGCAGGAGGAAACTATAACAGACCTTATGCAAACCTTACAGGTATTCACGAAATTCACATGGGAATTGAATTTGAAGGAACAATAAAAGCTACTGATTATTTATCTTTCAATGCAATGTTCTCTATCGGAGATTGGAAATACAAAGGGAATGCAAATGGAAATCTTTATGACGAAAACGGAACTCCTATCGCCTTAAACGGTAGAACTGATGTAGAATTTGCATTAGATAAAGTAAAAGTTTCAGATGCTGCACAAACCACTGCTGCTTTAGGATTTACCCTAAAACCTATTAAAGATCTAAGCGTTTTTGCTAACTGGAATTATTATGACAACTATTATGGATTAATCAATTTCAGCGATATCTACGTACAACCTAATGGAACCATTAGTAATAATGGTAAAAAAGGAGCTTTAGAATATCCTAGCTATAATCTATTTGATTTAGGTATGTCATATTCTTTCAAAGTAGGAAATGGGCAAAGAATAGTATTAACAGGAAATATTTACAATTTACTTGATACTACTTATATTTCTGATGGTAAATCTTCTACACACGTTAAAGATGTTGCAGACTTCAAAACGTCTTCTAATACAGACGCACAAGCTCAAGCTGCATATAATACTTACATCAATAACCCACTAAACTTCTACAAAGGTTTAGATACAAGCAATACTGTTTACTTCGGTTTCGGTAGAACTTGGGCAGCTTCAATTGCATTTAAATTCTAATAATTTAGAACTTATTAATATTACCAGATCCCAGCTTTATCGCTGGGATTTTTTTATATTTGTACACTTTAAAACAGAAAAAATAGAAGTATGGATTTTTACAAAATTTTACTGAGTGCCCATAAAGGTTTTGCCTATTTGGAACTTGGATTAACCGCCCTATTCATCATCGCTTTGTTAACCGTAATGTTCGGATATAGCGGGAAAGTAAATAAATTACTCAAGAAAGTTACTTTATTTACAATGATCTTTTTCCACGTTCAGTTTACAATCGGAATTATTATGCTGATTATGAACTTTACTAAAGGATTGGATATAGGATCAGTAATGAAAAACGCTGATTTGAGATTTCAGTATGTAGAACACCCATTTTCTATGCTTATTGCAGCGGTTTTGATGACAATCATTAACAAAAAAGTAAAATCTAATGATACCATTTCTTTAGGAATTGTAATCATGGGATTAATCGCAGTAGGTTTATTCGCATTTGCGTTTCCGTGGACAAGAGTCTTCGGAGCTTAATTTATATTAACTTAAATTTTATTTAAACAACAATGAAAGTAGCTGTAGTAGGTTCAACAGGAATGGTTGGACAAGTGATGCTTAAAGTTCTCGAAGAGAGAAACTTCCCTGTAACAGAATTAATTCCGGTAGCTTCGGAAAAATCTATTGGTAAACAGGTGAAGTATAAACAGGTAGATTATACTATCGTAAGCATCGACGACGCTATAGCTGCCAAACCTGATATCGCAATTTTCTCTGCAGGAGGTTCCACATCTTTAGAATACGCTCCAAAATTTGCTGAAGCTGGAATTACCGTAATTGATAATTCTTCAGCATGGAGAATGGATCCTACTAAAAAATTAGTCGTTCCCGAAATCAATGCAGATGTTTTAACAAAAGAAGACAAGATTATTGCAAACCCTAACTGCTCTACCATTCAGTTGGTGATGGTTTTAGGTCCATTGAATAAAAAATATGATTTAAAAAGAGTCATTGTTTCTACTTATCAGTCTGTAACAGGAACTGGTAAAGCTGCTGTAGATCAATTGAACGGAGAAATTTCTGGTGACGATTCTGTTGCTAAAGTTTATCCTTATCAAATTTTCAAAAATGCCTTACCACACTGTGATGTATTTTCTGATGATGATTATACAAAAGAAGAAATTAAATTAATGAAAGAGCCTAAAAAGATTTTAGGTGATGATACATTTAATTTAACAGCAACTGCAGTAAGAGTTCCAGTACAGGGAGGTCATTCTGAAAGCGTAAATATCGAATTTGAAAACGAATTTGAATTAGATGAAGTAAGAAAAATTCTATCTGAAACTCCCGGAGTCATTGTAATGGATAACGTTAAAAACAACGAATATCCAATGCCTTTATATTCAGAAGGAAAAGACGAAGTTTTCGTGGGAAGAATCCGAAGAGATCTCTCACAACCGAAAACACTCAATCTCTGGATTGTGGCAGACAATCTGCGAAAAGGCGCTGCAACCAACGCAGTACAGATTGCAGAATACTTGGTAGCAAACAACTTAGTATAAACTAACAAAAAAGAAAAGAGTCTCCAAAAGAGATTCTTTTTTTTATCGAATAATCGTTTTGGTTGACGGTATTTAGTTGTTAGTTGATGATAAAAACTTAATGACATTCTAAAGGATAGGATAAAATCCTATCAAAAAAATGAATATGTAGAAATGATAACAAAGAATATCAATAAAGACAAAATCGGTTTTCAAAAACTCATTGCGGTTTTCGGAATCATTCTCTTTGTAGGAAAAATCATCGCTTGGAAACTTACAGATTCCGATGCCGTATTTTCTGATGCTATGGAAAGTATTGTCAATGTCATTAGTGCTTTCATGGGATTGTATTCTTTACATTTAGCTTCAAAACCAAAAGATGAAGATCATCCTTACGGGCACGGAAAAGTAGAATTTGTAACCGCAGGAATAGAAGGCGCCCTCATCGCAATTGCCGGAATTATGATTATTTACGAAGGCATCAACAGTTTGGTGACCGGAAGAGTTCTGAAAGGTCTGGATTGGGGAATTGCTATTATTGCAGCAACTGCGATTATCAATTATATTTTAGGCTATATCTCTATTAGAAAAGGTGAAAAAGAGAATTCTTTAGTTCTGATTTCCTCCGGAAAACATTTACAGTCAGATACGATTACGACATTGGGAGTTGTAATCAGTTTAATTATTGTCTACTTCACCCAGATTTTCTGGATTGACTCTGTGGTTGCCCTAATCTTTGGTTTCTACATCATTTTCGTCGGTTACAAAATCGTCAGAAAGTCACTGCGAGGAATTATGGATGAACAGGATCCCGAACTTTTAAACAATATTATTGATCTTTTAGAAAAAAACAGACACACGGAATGGATTGACATTCACAACATGAAAATCCAGCAATTCGGCTCCTCACTTCACATCGATGCGCATATCACACTACCCTATTATTACAGCCTGCGGGAAGCTCATCAGGAAATGGAAAACGTGATTCTGTTATTGGCCAAAAATACCAAAAGAACAGTCGAATTTAATTTCCATATGGATGATTGCAAGACGATTTCCTGTCCGGTTTGTCAGATTTTTGATTGTCCTGTGCGAGAATTACCATTTGTAAAACGTATAAAATGGACTCCCGAAAATGTAACAAGTGTGGAGAAACACACCGTTTAATAGTTTTTTTTAGGAGCTATTTCCAGCTCTACGCTTATACTCCTCGCTCCAGCGCTTTCCAACATCAAAGCCCTTAACTTTTCAACGCGTGCTGTGGGGTAACCGCTGCGATCTGGGCTATTAAAACGAGAAGTGAAAAGTTTTTTCACTTCAGATTTACATTTCTCAGTAAAATTTGCCTTCGATAATAAAATAAAGGAATAATCAAAAGTAAAATCATAGGCTGTATTACAAATCTTCTCATATAAAAAGAAAAAAGATATCCAATATCAAATTTATTGTAGATACAGAAGAGATAAATCGGAAAGGTAATAGCAAAAATTATCGTAATCAAAACCGCTCCCTGGATCGTCCACTCTTTATTTTTAAACATAAAATGAATGATGATGCAAGAGAAAATAAGATTCAAAACAAATCTGAAAACATGACTTACAATCAGCATTCCCCATTCAAAATTCGGAAAAGTGATATTTTGAACACCTTCATGAAAATAATTCAGAAAAGGATCGTAAAAAATCTGGTCTTCGAGCATTCTTACACCCACAAGTCCACAAATCCCAAGGAATACTAAAAACCAACTAAGAATTTTCATTTTTTAAAGCAAAAAATTTAATCCAGACCAGCCAAAGAATCACTACACTTCCATAGATTATCGCAGGAAATGCATAATCATGTGCCATCTTTCCATATTTAGTGTAATCACTATAGACGATATTAAGTCCAGCAATTCTTAAAACATTCATAATGTAAAGTATCAAAAAACTTACTGCTACAAAAACGAAAGTTTTAGTTCCTTTATAAAATGCAAAAATAAAAGCTACAAACAGAATAATTACTGAGATTGCATTACAACCTTCCACCATTCTGGTAACAAAACCTGTTCTTACATGAAACCAAATCTGTTGCTTTGGAACATCATCGTAAAGTGCAGAAGGAAACCCTAATGCATTTTGCACAAACATCACCTGTCTTGCAATCAGTCGGGAATACGGATCAAGACCAAATTCTTTAAAACTGTTGAGATAAAACTGATACGCAAAAAGTAACACCAAATAAATGATGATAAAACGCAACAAAATCCCCAAAACTGGTTTAAAGTCTTTTAACATGCTGCAAAGATAGCAATTAGCACGTAAATTAGTATATTTGTTACAATATTATGACTTCGGAAAACGCAAAAATATTTTTTGAAAACCATTTTGGTGAAAAATCTACTGAATTTATCACTTTTGCTCAAAGCGGTTCTGCAAGAGTAAACTTTCGGGCTAAAAATCAAAATGGAAAATACATCATTACCTACAACGAGAATATTGCTGAAAACGAAAGTTTTCTTTATTATTCACAAATTTTTTCTGAATTAAATCTGAATACACCAAAGATATATTCTGTTTCAGAAGATAGAAAAATGTACATTCAGAAGTTTTTGGGTAGAAAAACTTTTTCAGAGATTATTACCGAAGAAGGGTTATCTGAAAAAGTGAAATCTTTGGTAAAACAAACGCTCACAAAGCTTTTCGAACTTCAAACAAAAACAGAAGGAAAAATAGATTTTCAGAAGACTTTTGAATACGAATCTTATGATGAACTTCCAATCATGCACGATTTATATTATTTCAAAAACTTCGTCGCTGATGTTTTGGAACTGGAATACCATAAGTCTACTCTATTGAAAGAATTCAAAAAAATCATTTACCTCATCGAAAACCTTGAACCAAAAGGTTTAATGATCCGTGATTTTCAGGCAAGAAATATTATGGTGAATGAAAAAAATGAAGTTTCGTTTATCGATTATCAATCTGCAATGAAGGGTCCGTTGATGTATGATGTCATTTCATTTCTGTTTCAGGCTAAAGCTAATTTTCCTGAAGATTTCAAAAATAAAATGCTTGAATTCTACATTCAACAGTTTGAAAATAATGAAACCCAAACTCAACTAGAAAATTCGGTGAAACCAATTCAGATGATGAGGTTCTTACAGGTTTTGGGAGCTTATGGTTTCCGTGGATTGATTCAAAGGAAACAACATTTCATTTCAAGCATTGAAAAAGGAATTGAAAATATTACAGAATTTTCTCAAAACTGGGAACAGACGAATGATTTCCCAGAGCTCAAAAAAGTGATTGACCAATTGAGTTTGAAGAAGACGAAGTTGAAAATTGAAGAGATTTTGAACCAATAAATTTTACATTTAACATCACGAAATCATTAAAAACCTTTCTCAATGAATATTTTAAAGAAATTCCCGACTAATATTTTGATTTATCAAAACTCTTAATTAAACATAACTGCTTAATTAAATACACCTTAATGGTTCAAAAATAATTAATTAAAACCAAAAATATGCTACACATAGACATCCACAGTTTTTCATATAAAAAAGGAGGAATACCGAAAGATGATTCCGGAAACGGAGGCGGATTTACATTCGATTGCCGTGGGATTTTAAACCCTGGAAGAGTCGAAGAATATAAAATCCAGACCGGAAACGACATTGGTGTTCAGGAATATTTAGAAACAAAAACTGATATGCCTCAATTTTTAGAGTTAATTAAAAACTTGGTATCCATTAACATTGATAATTATTTGGGCAGAGGTTTTGAAAACCTTCAGATTAATTTCGGTTGTACAGGAGGGCAACACAGATCGGTTTATTCGGCTATAAAAATCGCTCATTTTATCGAAGAAAAATATGCTGAAAAGGTAGAAATCAGCCTTCATCATGATGAACAGCACCAACTTAATCATAAGTAATGGGTAATGTGCAATAAGTAATATCTTTAGCTTCGCTATAATTTATTTATATTTTAAAAATTACTCATTACCAATTATTCATTACCTATATTATGAAGGCATTAATTTTTGCTGCAGGAAAAGGAACCCGCCTGAAACCATTTACAGATCATCATCCGAAAGCTTTAGCTAAAGTAAACGGAGTTCCGCTTTTGGAAAGAAACATCAAATATCTCAAAGGTTTCGGAATTACAGATTTTGTCATTAACATTCATCATTTTGGTGATCAGATTGTTACCTTTTTAAAAGAAAACGATAATTTCGGCTGTAAGATTGAAATTTCAGATGAGTCAAATGAATTATTGGAAACCGGAGGCGGCTTGATTTTTGCTAAAGAATTCCTCAATCACGGAGAAGATTTTCTGATTATGAACGCGGATATTCTCACTAATATAAACATCGATGATTTTGTAAAATACCATAAAGAAATTAAAGATTTTGTTACCTTAGCGGTTTCAGACAGAGAAAGTTCTAGAAAATTGCTATTTAATGACGATTTGGTTTTGAGAGGTTGGCTTAATATACAAAGCGGAGAACAGCGTCTTGCAGAATTCAACAAGGGATTCAGACCTTTGGCGTTTAGCGGAGTTCACTGCATAAATCCTGTAATTTTTGATAAAATTAAGAGAACGGGGAAATTTTCTGTGATGGAAGAATATCTGGATTTAATGCAGACCGAAAAGATTCATGGTTTTGTACACGACAGCATTTTAGTGGATGTAGGAAGACCCGAATCTGTCATCGAAGCAGAGAAATATTTTAAATAATTTGAATGAAAACTGACGAAACAAGAGACGAAAGTATAGAAAATACAGAATTAGATATTAACGAAACAAAACTTCAAAACAGTCTGAGAGAAAAAAATTGGGATGAAACCATTACCAAAGACAGCTGGATGGTTTTTAAAGTGATGGCTGAGTTTGTTGATGGTTATGAAAAAATGGCGAGAATAGGACCTTGTGTTTCTATTTTCGGATCTGCAAGATTGAAACCTGAAACTAAATATTATAATATGGCAGTTGAAATTGCCGAAAAAATTACAAAAATTGGTTTTGGAGTCATTACAGGAGGTGGTCCTGGAATCATGGAAGCAGGAAATAAAGGTGCATTCAATGCTAAAGGAAAATCGATTGGTTTAAATATCGATTTACCTTTTGAACAGCATTTTAATCCTTATATCAACAAATTATATTCATTAAACTTTGATTATTTCTTTGTAAGAAAGGTGATGTTTGTAAAATATTCGCAAGGTTTTATCGTAATGCCGGGCGGATTTGGGACTTTAGATGAATTGACAGAAGCAATGACTTTAATTCAAACAAATAAAATTGGAAAATTCCCTATTGTTTTAGTTGGAAGTGAATTTTGGAGTGGTTTATTAGACTGGTTTAAAGAAACTTTACTCACAGAAGGGATGATTTCTGAAGGTGATCTTGATCTTTACCGTGTGGTAGATACCGCAGATGAAGCGGTTGCACACATCAAAGCTTTTTACGATAAATATTCTGTTAACGTTAATTTTTAATTGGCACTAAATTTGACCAATTTTATTTAGCAATATGCTGTAAATTTATAAACTGAGATGAAAAAAATTATATATATATCGAGTATTTTTACATTTTTAATATTGATGAGTTTCACAGTTTTTGATTTCTATTCTTCGATGACGAAGGTTGATTACATCGACGGAAGCAAAACTTTAAAGTTCACCACTAAAATGAATACAAGTCATATTTCTGATGCCATTAAAATCAACAGAAATACTGCCGGCTTCGAAGCGGAAGTAAAAAAATATGTAAACAATAATTTTGATGTATTTGTAGATGGTTCTCCGAAAACTTTAACCTTTACAGGAAGTCAGGTAAGTGGAGAAACGGTTTGGGTATATTTTGAAACTGGAGGCGTTTCTGACATTAACAGTCTAAAGATAAAAAATACGATACTTTTAAGCGCATTTCCAAAGCAAATCAACCTAGTGAACATTGCTTATAAGGGAAATCAAAAAACAATGAATTTTCAGCGAGGAAAAGAGGTAAATGAAGTGGATTTTTAGAAAGTATTAGATTTAAAATTATATAACCATTGCAGTTGCAGTGGTTTTTTTATTTTTATACAATGATAAAACAAATTGTATCTGATTTCATTAGTGATATTAAAAATTTTGAATTTCTTTTACGTAAGGAATACAATCTTACATACGATCAAAGAATTATGCCTTCAATAGATCATCCTTATAATAAAAAGGGGCAAGTTGAAAACTATACTTATTGGTTTCATGGTAACGGATGTACTTTGAAAAATGGCAACATAGAATACCATTATAATTATCATATTCATGAAATTACTTTTTCGTTTTGGCCTATTAAAACATTCATTGAAACACATCCACAGTACGATATAGAAGATTGGCCAGACAAACTTTTAGAAAGAGAGCTATACAGATTAATTGAGCAAGATATTTTAGCTTATTTAATTGATGGCGGAGTTGTTTTACAAGTGTATCGAGTCACAGGAAATTTATATTAAAAATAAAAAAGACGAACATTATTGTTCGTCTTTTTTATTTATTAAAGAATCAATTAATTATTGACCTTTGATTTTGAAGTCATCAATTTCCCAAGTTGCTGCAGCAGCACTTGTAGAAGTATATTTGAATGCAATTCTTACGTTTTTCCCTAAGAAAGCAGCTAAATCTACGTTTCCTGAGCTTACCCAGTCTCCGAATGCTGCTGTATTGGTATCCAATGTTGCAGGTAAAGCTACCCAAGTCGTAGTTGCAGGATTTCCAGTATAATTTTCTGTAGCATAAACCTGAAGAGCAGGTCCTGAATAACGAACATCAGTTGTAAAACTTACGGCTGCCTTAGTTTTACCTACTAAGCTTACTGTTTTAGAAATTAACCAGTCTTCGTTTGCAAGACTTCCTAATGGAGCACTCATTACTGCATAGTAATTAGTTCCGTTACCTTGGTTAGAGGTATTCCAAACCTGAGCACCTGCAACGTTTACAGTCGTCCAGTCTGATCCGAAACCTCCTGCTGCAAAATCATCTTTATATAATACAGGAAGTGGTGTATAAACAGAACCATCACATCTTGGATCATCGAGATCAACATCGCTCAATTTTGTAATCCAAAGTTGGTAAGTTCCATTGAAAATACTTACAATAGCATAAACATCACCTTTTCCTCCTTCAATTTCTGTAGCACTTGCTTTTTTAGGAGTATCTGAACTTCCAAAATCAGCAAGTCCGTTTGTTCTTAAAAGAATAGTTTTACCTGAACAGTCTTGCAATGTTCTATTAGTAGCTGCTGTACCTACTGCATATGTTTTTCCTAAATCAGAATCAATAAATTGCAAATCTTTGAATTTTACCCATCTTCCAACATCAGCTGTTGTAAGTGAAGAGATTGTTCTTTCTGTGGGAACAACAGGACGAGCTACAGTATTAGTATCAAAGAAGTGCTTATAAATTTCAGTTTCTTCAATCTGTCCAAATTGTTGAACTCCTCCGCTTATAAACAATCCACCTAATTGAATTTCACCATTTACACTTCTTAAATATAAACCTTTTAATTTAATATAAACATCTTTACCAAGTCTAAAGCGATTATCTACAAACAAATCTAGCTTATTCATATTTACCCTTAATCCTCCAGTAGCATCTTCTACATAAACGTATTTATATAAATTACTTGTAGCATCATTAGCAACAACCTGAGCTTTTACGTAGAAGTCTCCCGTAATTTGAGTCCAGTTTGCAGTAGTGTTTAATTGTTTAACGTCTGCAATAGTTTTTACTGTTAATCCACTTGCATTAAATTGACACGGATTAGAAGTAACTCCATCTAATCGAGGATAAGAATCAATTACTCCACTAGTATTTTTATGAGTTTCCATGTCAACATCAGTAACTCTATTAATATACATTTGGTAAGTAGAATTATACTTACTGAAGATAGCAACCATAGAACCTTTACCACCAGGAATTATTTGATTTGCAAAAGATGCATAACCACTGTTTCTAACAACAGCCGTTTTCAAATATTTATTAGCCGAGCTATCCCAACCTTCACCAATTGTTTTATCTACCGTTACAGAATTTGGTGCATAAGGGGTACATAATGCTCTTCCATCAAACTCTACATTGTTGATTTGAATTAAACATCCGATAAGATTATCATTTGCTGATACCATCTGAGTTAATGTCATTACTTTAGGTATAATTTTAGCTCTAACATTACAGTCTCTGAAGATGTGCATATTAACTTCTTTTTCAGGCACTCTAGTTCCTGCAGGAGTTATTTTACCTAATTGTTTTACCCCACCATACGTAGTAATTGCAAGCCCCTGTACATCAAGATATACTTTAGAACCTTGTGGAAACTTTGTATATAAACTAACTGCATCTAAACTTATTGTTAGTCCTTCAGTGGGATTTTCAGGGTTGTCTTGAACATAAAGCGTTTTATAAATATTCCCTGTTTCATCAGAAGAAGATACATATGCTTCAACATAAGCTTTTTTTGTAATAGCAACACTTTGTGTTTGTAGTTTTAGTTGCGACAATGTCCACTTTTCATAACCATTCTGCGAATCGGTATAATAACTCGCTGTTCTACATTGATAATCATCAAGATTAGGCTCATCATATTTATCATCATGCACACAACCCGTAATAACAAGCGCAGCAAAGATTACGAAAATATATTTTAAAATTGAATTATATTTTTTCATTATTACTTTGTTTTAGAATCTTAAATAAACATTTGTAAAAAAAGTAGTTCCTCTGTCATACCAAAGTTTTGGTCCAAAATATGGAGTTTGTCTCTGAGACTCTTCAAGAACATCAGGAAAATTCGCTGCTCTACCTTGCTCGAAACCTCCTGTTACATAATTTCTGTTATTCAGAATATTATTTACTGATACACTAATCCCCAATCTGTAGTTACCAAATTTGAAAGATTTTCCTGCATTAGCATTCAGCATAAATTGATCATCAAATTTCTTTTGTGCCGTCAACTGTTGAATAAGCTCAGGAGTAACGCCTTCATAAGGATCATTCGTCGCAGAATTTGTGTACATAGCAGCCGTCTTATTTAATGCTGAGAAATCAAGATATTGATTCATCAAATAATTTGCAGATGCACCAACCCACCAATATTTAGGTGAATTGTATTTCAAACCAAAAGAAAATGCTTTTTGAGGTGTTCCAGCTACTTTATAATCTTTAATATTTGCTTTTCCATAACTTCTAAAGTCATTTAAGTCATCAAAAGAATATACATCAGGACGGTTTGTGTATTTGTATTCACCAATACTTGCAACCCCGGTCGCATTTAATGTAGGTGTAATTTTTACGTCAAAACCAAGTTCTGCACCGATATATTTTTTATCAACACCTGTCATTGCTTCATTAATTAAAGTATTCACAGATCCTGTTTCATTACTTACTGCTGCATAATATCTTGAAATTTCTGTAGAATTGCTAATTGTAGTATAGTAACCTGAAATTCTCAATTTTAAAACCTGGCTTCTTAAGATATAGCTCAGATCATTAGAGTTAATGATTTGGTTTTTAACTCCCGGAGTCAAATAATCTACAGCTCTTGGGTTGATATACAATTCATTCAATGTAGGAGCTAAGCTAAAGAACGCACCATTATATACAATAAAGTTTTTACCATTGATTTTGTAAGTAACTTTACCTTTCAAACCTGCATCTAAAGCATCATAGATAGAACTCTTACCTTTAGAATTGTTTTGGAAACTTGCCAAACCGCTTCTGAAGTGACCATCTCTTTGAGATTCAGAATAAGAACTGAAAATAGATGCTACAACGTTAAATTTATTGAAGTCTACCTCAGATGATACATTTAAAGAGTAATGATTTTTAGATAACTCATAAGAATACTGAGTTCTGTCTCCTACTCTTACTTGTGTATTTGCATCATCCGTATTGTACTGTACATCATTGTTGAATGCATTTAAATTATAAGCATATTCCGCACCCAATAAATCTTTAACTCTTCTAAAATTATCTGATTTTAAATTCTGATAATTAAAGTTAACATTCAATTTCCAGTTTTCCTTTAATCTTGTATCAAAGTGAGATGCAAAATTGAAAGTTTTATCTTTATTTACATCTTCTACAATACTGTAAACTGCACCTCTCTTAGTACCATCCATATTTTGGTTGTTAAGGTAGTTTGCCTGATAAAGACTGTTCCAATCGATTTGAGATTGTGATCTGAATTCATCTGCAGTTAAAAGTCCGTAGCTTGGTAATTTTCTGTAATAAGTAGGATTCGGATCAGCTGCGTGGAACCAATCTAGTCTACTTCTTGCATCGCTTCCGATTTGGTAAGAAACAGTATTTGTCCAGTTAGAATTTTTTCCGATTTTTAAATAATCAGTAAGCATGAACATTGGTTCGAACACTTTTCTGATTCTTGAGTTTCTTTTTTCACCGTCTTGCCATCCCCAATAAGAGTTGTAATCTTTTCCCATGATGTCATAAACTTCCTGAGTATTTGGTGAGTTTGAAGCTCTGTAGGTAGGAGAACCGAAACCTGTGAAGTTAATTGAGTGTCTTTCACTGAATTTTTTCTCAACTGATGCAAAATATGCATAAGCATCTTGGTAAACTCCATCGATGATTGCCTGATCTCCCCATCTTCTACTTCCAGAGAATGTAAATGCCCAACCACTTTTGCTCATTCCTGAAGAATAAGTTGCCATTGCTCTGTGCAAATAGCTTCTGTTTGTAAATGAGTAAGCTAAAGATGTTTGTTTTCTATAAGAAGAAGCTCTTGTATTATAATAAGCCACACCTCCCAAATTACCAAAAGTATATTCTGATGGCGTAATGTTATCTACATTTTCGAAAGGATATCTAGTTACATCATTTAAACCTCCCCAGTTGCTGAAGTCGATTCTTCCGTCATCATTTTTAGACATAGAAACTCCATTGAATAATACATCTTCAAAACGGTTATCTACCCCTCTTGGTCTAAACCAATAAGCTCCTAATTCAAAAGCAGAAACATTTTGAAATGCATCTCTACCAGAACTCAAAAGTCCTACTGTAGGCTGCATTGCAGAACCTCCGTCTTCTGTATCGTTTGCAGAATCATCAATCACAACTACTCCGGCATCTGATGCCAAACTGTTGTTTAGCATAATTACACCTAAGTCTTTTCTCTTCTCATCAGCAGTTACATCAAACTCTACAATCTTAGATTCGAAATTTGGTTTTGTAACAGTAATAAGATAATGTCCTGGCTTTAAATCTACAAACTGGAAGTAACCGATTTTGTCAGCAGTTACATCATCAACAGATTGTTCAAGATCAACCTCTGCTCTCTCTACAGGCTTACCATCCTGACCTTTAACGTATGCAAAAACAGTAGTTTGTGCAAAGTAGTAAGATGCAGGTAATAAGGTAAACAAAGAGATTAGGGATAGTTTTTTAATCATAATAAACTTATTTTAAAACACCTTCTTTATTTAAGGGGCAACAAATTTAGGATTATTTTCATTAACTAAAACATTTTTAGCATTTTATTCTATTAATTATTCTTAACAATCATTAATTCTCTCAATAAAATGACTCATTTATGATTGAAATCAAAATGTATTTCTTAAGATTAATTTAATCTTTAATTGATTTTAAAATTTGTAATTTTACCCCCTCAAAATTTTGAATTATATAATAACATGAAAAAATTCGTATTCATTTTTGCAGTTTTATGCTTTACTTTTAGCTTTTCTCAGCAAAAACAAGTTAAAAGAGCAACAATAGCTTTTCTGAATGTAGAAAACCTTTGGGATACCATTGCTTCTGCAGATTATATTGATGGAACTTTACCTTTTTCCAATCCTAAATTCCACAGAAGTGTACCTATTGATTCTATAAAGTTTCTAGAAACTACAGAAGATTATAAAGGAGAATGGGTAAACGAACTTTTAGTGGGAAAAAAAGTAATCCGTCACCAGATTTTAGCGACTGACTTTACTGTAAACAGTCCTAAAAGATGGGGAACAAAATATTATAACCAGAAATTAGCAAACGAAGCAAAAGTAATTTCTGAATTGGGAAGACAATACACCAATGACAATCCTACAATCTGTGGACTTATCGAGGTAGAAAACAGACAGGTAATTGAAGATTTGATTAAACAACCAGCTTTAGCAAAAAGCAATTACGGAATTGTACACTACAACTCTTATGATGCAAGAGGAATTGACATTGCAATTATTTATCAGAAAAACAGATTCCTTTTACAGAATTCTTATACAAAAGAAATTAAAGTGTACAACGAAGACGGGAAAAGACAATATACGAGAGATGTTTTGGTCGCAATCGGTCTTTTGGATGGTGAAAAGATTGCGGTATTCATGAATCACTGGCCCTCAAGAAGTGGTGGCGAAGCAGCTTCTCAACCAAGAAGAAATGCTGCTGCAGCTGTTTTGAAAGCAGAAATGGATAAATTATCCGTTGATTATCCTGGAATTAAATTAATCTCAATGGGAGATTACAATGACGATCCGGTAAGCCCGAGTTTGAAAAAACATTTAGGGGCAGTAGAAAACCCTGAAAGCTTATCTGATAAAACTCCTTACTATAATTTAATGTACAAATTATATAAGTCTGGAGTTGCTTCTTTAGCATATAGAGATGCTCCGAATTTATTTGATCAGATTATTGTTTCTAAGAATTTTTATTCACCGGAAAAAATTACGCCTACTTATACTATTTTTAAGGCAGAAATTTACGCTCCATCTTATTTAGTCAATAAAGAAGGACAATGGAAAGGTTACCCGCTTCGTTCTTGGGATGGAGACAGGTTTACAGGAGGTTACAGCGATCACTTCCCAGCTGTTTCGGTTGTTCAGAAAGAATACATCAAAAAATAAAATAAAGGCACTCTATTTGGAGTGCTTTTTTTGTATAAATCATTCGTTATGAAAAATTTAATTATCATAATATTTCTAATCATTATTCCATCAAATTCATTTGCACAGAACAATCCTAAAAAAGAGAAAGAAGATTCTGTGATGAAGCCCGAGAAAAATGATGACGGCGAATGGGAATTAACAGTAATCGATACACAGTTTGATTATTTTATGAATGCAGTTGCAAGACCAATCAGTCAATATTCTGAATCTTATTTAAAAAGTAGAAATACAATGTTAGTTACAGAATGGAATTCTTATTTTACATCAGGAAGATACCGTAACATTGTAGAATCATCCATCGATTATGATCCAAGAGAAAATTACGGAATTAAATTTGAGTATAAATTGTATCAAGTTTTCGTCTATGTAAACTGGCAATATAAATTAAAAATGAATGGATTGGGTGGTGCTGATTCCGTAAGATAAAATTCACAAATATTTATTTATTTCTATCAAAATTTTGATTAGTTTTGTTATTCACCAAGCATTGAATCAGATTCAATAAAACTAATAACAAAATACACCATGAAAAACCAATTACTTTTTTTAGCAATTCTGCTAATACCTATTTCTATACAACTTCAAAATAGTTCAATTATCTGAGAACTAAGTACGCACAAAAAGATCAAATGTAATTTTTATTAATTAGAAATTATACAATCTTATTTTATAAAACCTTCATATTTAAATGAAGGCATATCTCCGAATCTTTCAAAATCTGATTTTTGTTACAAAAATTATAATATTTCACGTAATAAATCATGTCTAAAGCTTAACTATAAGAACAGCATAAAATATTCAATAAAAATTTATATTAATTAAAATCATATATAAAATCGAGAAACTATAAAACAAAAATTAAACCTTCAAAACTTATGAAAAAACTTTTCTTAGCATCATTTTTTACACTTTCAGCAATTTCTCTAAGTGCCCAATACAGTCCAACTAACAATTTTTTCTTTAAAAACCTTTATGATATAGAGGTAGACAATTTACCATCAGAACAGGAGCATTATCATATCTCAAGTAAAACATTCAGTAACGGGTTTCGAGGATTAGATATAAAATGGTATGGTGGAATAAATTTAACCGGTACTGGAGGAGACATTTCATTTGCGTCGGCGGGCGGAGCAATGAGATTAGCACCTAATGGTAATTTGGGGATTGGAATTGACAATCCAACAAGAAAACTTTCTTTACAAGGTGACATTTATGCTGTAGGACCTGCTGCGCTGAGTTTTCAAGACGACACAAGATTTACCGTCACATCATCAGATGTATCAACAATCAGTTCTTCAGTAATAATGCCTCATTATGGAATGATGTCTCCTTCTGTTTCAGGAGGTGGAGAACTTTGGATGGCAGGATTCAAAGGTATAAGAATGTTTACGAACGGAGAGGCAATACCTAAATTTTATCTTGCCACAAATGGTAACGCATCTTTACAAGGGAAATTCGAAGCTAAAGAAATAAAAGTAACCCTTACTCCAACTGCTGATTTTGTTTTTGCTGAAAACTATAATCTTCCAAAACTTGAAGATGTGGAAAAACATATTAAAGATAAAAAACATCTACCTGAAATCGCATCCGCCAAACAAATGGAAAAAGAAGGAGTAAATGTTGGAGAATTTCAAATTAAGCTTTTGCAAAAAATTGAAGAGCTTACTCTTTACACAATTGAACAAAATAAAAGAATAAAAGAATTAGAATCTAAAATTAATAAAAACTAAAATTTACTACTATGAAAAAACTATCCAGTTTACTATTTTTACTGATCATTCAAAACGTTTTCTCTCAGTTTTTTACAGCTTCAGGAAATCCTGATCAATATGTTCCTGTTGTATTTAGACCTACAACTCCAGATGGAGGAAATAGAACATTTTTTATTTCTCGTCCAAATATACACGAAGACATTATGTGGAGCGCCCATGGTGTTGTCGCTATTACAGGAATTGGAAATGGTTGGGGATCAAATGGAAACAGTTTAAGTGTAAACAATTTCACCTATGGTACAGAATCTGGAAATGGAACAGCCATAATATCTTTTTTAGGAAGAGTAGTTTGCGCACAGGCCAACAATGATATCGTTGTTTATTTAAGAGGAGGATTAAAATATTATTATGTAAATGCTACACTTATTTCTGATACAGGTTCGCATCAAGATCAAGCAGGTCAAAATCTAAGTACTGTATCGATAAATGATCCACTGTACAACTTACCAAAAGGTTCATATTTTGGCACATTTGATATCAATGCACAGACCTCAAACTTCGCTTCTATCGAAAATGGCAATGTTGGAATAGGAACATCAAAACCTCAATATAAATTAGAGGTAAATGGAAAATCTTCATTTGAAGATAATATGAGAGTTAATGCAAAACTAGAAGCCAAAGAAATAAAAGTAACTCTTACTCCAACTGCAGACTTTGTATTTGCGGAAGATTATGACCTTCCAAAATTAGAAGATGTTGAAAAACATATTAAAGAGAAAAAACATTTACCTGAAATCGCTTCTGCTAAAAAAATGGAAAAAGAAGGAGTGAATGTAGGAGAGTTTCAGATTAAGCTTTTACAAAAGATTGAAGAATTGACTCTTTATACGATTGAGCAAAATAAGCAACTGAAAATTCAAAAAGAAGAAATAGAATTGCTTAAAAAACATATGAATTCTAACAATCAAAAAAATAGATAATCAATGAAAACAAAGATATATCTTCTGCTACTCCTTATAAGCTTGGGAACAAGTTTCTGTCATGCTCAAGGAGAGAATGACAATTGGTATTTTGGAAAAAAAGCTGCTTTAAATTTTTCAAATATTACGACTCCTATCGCTTTAAACAATAGTCAAATGGAGTCCTATGAAGCATGTGGGACAGCAAGTGACGCAAGCGGCAACTTACTGTTTTACTGTAATTCGCAAACCATTTGGAATCGACAACATCAGCCAATGCTTAATGGAACAGGTCTTTTAGGACATCCTTCCGCGCAACAACTTGCAATTGTGAAAAACCCTGCAAATGCAAATCAATATTACGTTTTTATTGCTACCTCAAACAATGGCAATATTAACGCATATAATAAAATTGTATATTCAATTGTTGATATGTCACTAGGCCCATTAGCAAATGGGGTACCACTAGGAGACGTCTTACCAAATTTCAAAAATATACCTGTGACTGACAATATTGGAAATACTTTTGAATCGGAAGCAATCACAATTATTGGTGGCACCAACGCATATTGGGTTCTTATTCCTAACGGAAATAATCTCTACAGTTATAGACTTGATAATACTGGATTTTCTAACGGCAATCCTATTATTAGTAATCTAAATTTTCCGGTTACATTAGGTGCAACACAACTCTTCAGTATTAAAGCATCTCCGAAACTAAACAGTCAAAACTTTTCAAATTATTTATGCGTATCACATTGGCAAGATAATGCGGGTGTAAGTTCTCCGCAAAGTATTAATAGAGTTGTTTCTTTCGATTCTAATTCTGGCTCTATAACCAATGATTATTCCCTTAATGTAAATGCAATTCGAAGTTATCAACCGGAGTTTAATAGCAATGGTTCTGTTTTGTTTTTGGCGCATACATCAATATTTGCAATTGATTTACAAAACTCTACTACCAGTAATGTTAATTCTATGCAAATTTACAATGGTCCACCAGAAAACTGGCAATCTCCTTTTGGCTTCACAACTCTCCAGCGTAATAAGCATGGTAGTATTTATGTAAATAAAATTACCAATGGATTTTTAGGTATTATAAATAATCCTAATGTTTATAGCCCAAATATGAGCGTAACAATGAACTCTCTGAATTTAGGTAATGGAATTGCACAATATGGTCTTCCTCAGTTAATTCCTCAGCTTGAACCTTTTGTGTATTATCCTTGTATTGATGATTTAACATTAACCTCAGAGCCAAACTTAAATTTTAATTATGAAATTGGAACTAAAATAACAACTAAAGATAAATACATTTTAGGTTCTAGGCATAATATTACAATGCAGGCAGGAGAAAGTGTTAATCTTTTACCAGGAACTGATATCCAATACGGAGCTCAATACTACGCTTTTATTGCACCTTGCAGAAAAAAAGAAGCCAAATCAGGACTTACACAAAATAAAAATCAAAAAGGAATGGTTTTAGAATTAGACAAGGAAGAAAGAAGGACTTTAGAAAGACAAATTGATATTTATCCAAATCCTGCATCTACATTCATTAATATAAATTCTGAAAATGAAGACGTTATTTCGTGGGAAGTATTTGACATCTCAGGAAAAAGTATTCTGAAAGGTAGGTCAACTCAAGTAAATGTACAAGGTCTTCCAAAAGCTTCTTATATTTTAAAAATAAATACTAAAAATAAACAAGTAATAAAAAAGGTTATTGTAAAATAAAATAATTCAAGTAACAAAAAAAGGTTCAGAAAATCTCTGAACCTTTTTTATTTAAAATAACTGAAGATTATTTGTTGAATAATTCTTCAACTTTATCCCAATTTACAACATCGAAGAATGCTGTTACATAATCAGGTCTTCTGTTTTGGTAGTTCAAATAGTAAGCGTGCTCCCAAACGTCTAATCCTAAAACCGGAGTTCCTTTTACGTCAGCAACCGGCATTAATGGGTTGTCTTGGTTTGGAGTAGAAGTTACAGAAACAGATCCGTCATCGTTTTTCACTAACCAAGCCCATCCTGAACCAAATCTTGTTTTAGCAGCGTCAGAAAAATCATTTTTGAATTTTTCAAGACCACCATAATTTTCAATAGCAGCTTTTACACTTCCTACAGGCTCTTTGCTTCCTCCCGGAGTTAAAATTTCCCAAAAAAGAGAGTGATTAAAGTGACCCCCACCGTTATTTCTTACCGCTGGTTTTTCAGAACCGTTTTTGCAAACATCCTCGATAGATTGTCCTTCAAGATCAGTTCCTTCAATTGCTTTATTTAAGTTATCAACATACGCTTGGTGATGTTTTGAATGGTGGATTTCCATTGTTTTTGCATCAATTGTTGGCTCTAAAGCTTCGTAAGCATATCCTAATTTTGGTAATTCAAATGACATAAGTTTATTTTTAATGTTATGATTCAAAGTTAGCCAATATTTAAGCCAATATCAAAAATTGCAGATTATTTTAATAAATCTTTAACATTGATAATAACAAATACCTTTTTAACAGTAGATTTTTATTTATTTTTGTTTTTATGATGAAAATATATTTTCTGTTAATTATTTTAATTTTAACGAGCTGTAATTCAGAAGAAAAAATTTCGTCGGAGGAATATTTAGTGATCAATAAAGCAATCGGTCATATTTTGCAACCTTACGGAACGACTTCCACCGATACCGAAGAACTTAATAAGATTGCGCGAGAATATAATATTGATGTTAACCGAATAAGTCAGGAAGATGCAAAAAAAATCAATGAGGTCATCTCAATGAGGAGAGGATATGAATTTGCCCTTGAAGATACCCTTTCCGAAGCCGACAGTAAAAGTGGAAAATTTATGTATGAAATGAAATTCGACAGCATCATTCCAAGCAAAGAAAAATTACCAAAAGCCGTGATGGATAGTTCCATGCTCAGGTTTCCTGAAAATTACACAAGAGTAAAAACTATAAATAATCCTGAAAACTTTTTAGGTAAAATAAAATTAGAACGAGTTATATTCGATAAGTCGAATGAAAAAGCGATGGTCTTTTTTACTAAATGTAAAAAAATGGAGAATAAAGAATGTATATTCGGTACAATCAGCCTCATTAAGACACACAACGAATGGTTTATTCGCCATTAACAAAGCAAAAAGCAGCCAAATCTGACTGCTTTTTTATATTTAAAGTAAAAACTTTTATTTATTCATCGACATCAAGAACTCTTCATTGTTCAAAGTTCCTCTGATGTTTTTGTTAACAAATTCCATTGCCTCAATAGGATTCATTTCTGAAAGATATTTTCTGAAAATCCACATTCTTTGAGAAGTAACTTCATCAAGCAGTAAATCATCTCTCCTTGTACTTGAAGAAACCAAATCGATGGCAGGATAAATTCTTCTGTTGGCAATTTTTCTGTCTAACTGAAGCTCCATGTTTCCGGTACCTTTAAATTCTTCAAAAATAACTTCATCCATTTTAGAACCCGTATCAATTAAAGCAGTTGCAACGATAGTTAAAGAACCACCATTTTCAATTTTTCTCGCAGCTCCGAAGAATCTTTTCGGTTTGTGAAGCGCATTTGCATCAACACCACCAGAAAGCACTTTTCCTGAAGCAGGAGTTACTGTATTGTAAGCTCTTGCCAATCTGGTAATTGAATCTAAAAGAATCACAACATCATGCCCACATTCTACCATTCTCTGAGCTTTTGCCAAAACAAGATTAGCTACTTTCACGTGTTTATCTGCAGCTTCATCAAAAGTTGAAGCAATTACTTCTGCATTCACACTTCTTTCCATGTCGGTAACTTCTTCCGGACGTTCGTCGATCAAAAGAACCATCATATAGACTTCAGGATGATTGGCTGCGATAGAATTTGCAATATCTTTCAGCAACATTGTTTTACCTGTTTTTGGCTGTGCAACGATCATTGCTCTTTGTCCTTTTCCGATTGGTGCAAAAAGATCAACGATTCTTGTTGCTATTGTAGAATTATCTCCGGAAAGATTAAATTTCTCTTCAGGGAATAATGGCGTCAAATATTCAAAAGCAACACGGTCTTTAATGTAAGCTAAATCTCTACCGTTAACTTCAGTTGGTTTTAATAAAGAAAAATATTTTTCACCTTCTTTTGGAAGTCTTACAATTCCTCTTACGGTATCACCGGTTTTTAAACCAAAATTTCTGATTTGTGCCGTTGAAACGTATACATCATCGGGCGAAGAAATATAAGAGAAATCCGACGAACGTAAAAATCCATAATTATCAGGAAGAATCTCTAAAACCCCTTCAATACTAACCATTCCGTCGAAGCTGAACTCTTTTCTCTGCTCCTGTTGCTCCTCTTGTCTTTCAGAATGTTGCTGTTGCTGTCTATTCTGATTCGGATTTTGATTAGGATTATTTTGATTAGAATTCTGATTTTGGTTATTGTTCTGATTTCTATTTTGATTTTGAGAATTTCCACCGTTTTGTTGTGGATGGTTTTGACCTTTTTGATTTGGGTTGTGAGGTTGACCTTGAGGCCTTTTAGGTCTTTCTTCTTTAGCTTGTGCAGGTGCACTTGGCTGAGAATCTGTATTTATAGGAAGTTCTATTGTTCCTTGTGCTTCAATCTCGCTGCTTTTTGCAGGAGGTGAAACTCTTTTTCTTTTTTGTCTGTTTTCTGAAGGAGCAGGCTTTTCTTCAGTCTCACTTTTTGGAGTCTCTGCTTTTACTTCTTCCACAGGCGCTTCTTCTGTTTTGGCAACTTCCGGCTCTGGTGCAGGTTGAGTTTCTTTTACTTCAGTTTCCACTTTAGGTTTTGCTGCAGTCTTCTTTGGAGCAGCTTTCTTTGGAGCTGGCTTTACCACTTTCTCAGCTGGTTTTTCTTCCGCACTTGCGGTAGGTGCTTCTGTGGTATTGAAATAATCTTTTGTAACTTTAGGGTTGGAAGCCTGAAAATCTAAAATAGCGAAAATTTTATCATTATCATTGCTGGTTCTTGCAACCTTAACGCCCAAATCTTTTAGGATTTTAGCCAATTCCGTTACGGATTTTGACCTTAACGTTTCTATGTTAAACATATTTATGTGAAAATGTAATTAGTTGTGAGTAAGAAAAGTAAGTCGGGTGACTTTTGTTTTCAAGTACATTGTATGTTGCAAATCTACACTTATTTTTGAATTGTGCAAAATTTATGTTATTTTTGCTTCTGAATTTGAAATTCTATGTTACAGAGAATACAAACAATATGGATTTTGCTGTCGGTTTTAGCAGCAGCTTTCCTATTTATTACAGGACATGACGTTGATGTTTTCGGAACTTTCCCGATTATTGATGTAGTTTCCATTGTTTTAGTTATAATAGGAGCACTAAGTTTGTTCAGTTTTAAAAACAGAAAAAGACAAATCTTGCTGAATAATATCAGCATTATTATAAACGCTTTGTTGATTGGTGTATTGGTGTATTGGGTACAAAAATTATCCGGAGGAATAGATTTTCCTGAGAAGGGTATTGAGCCAGTTTTCCCATTAATTGCGGTAATTTGTTTGTTTTTGGCAAACATATTTATCAAAAAAGATGAGAGGCTCGTAAAATCTGTAGACAGACTTCGATAGCCTTACAACGATTTTTTGAGTGAGAACAGCTTCCTTTTTGGGAGCTGTTTTTTTTATTTACCCAAAGATCTCACAGCTTTACACAGATGATTGAAAATAAATGAGTACAATTATTTTCTTTGTATTACTTATTTAAACGAAGTGCCTTTGTTTATCTTAAAATAATTTCCTTTTCAAAAAAGACCTTGCTTTAGCCTTGTAATAATTAAACGCAAAGAAAGACTATGAAAATTAATTAATGTTATGAAAATAAGATAAACAAAGGCGTTTCACTTATTTCCGAAATGCAAAATGTACAAAAAGTTATTAATTTATTTAGATATTTGCAACATTTCATTTAAATCTGCGACTATTCAATTAATATTAAATCAAAGAAATAATACATTCTAAATATGAAAAGACTAATCTATCTTTCCCTATCATTTTTCGCAACTTCTGCTTTTGCACAGGACGTTTCGGAAGAGAGAGTAAAAACCGTGATCTCAACTTTAGCTTCAGATGAAATGAAAGGCAGAGAAATAGGAACTCCAGAAAATGACAAAGCTGCAGAATATATCGCAAAACTTTTCAAGGAAAATAATCTGGAATACTGCACAGGAAAATCTTACTTAGTTCCATTTGATTATCAAGGAAAAACCGCTTACAATGTTTGTGGGATTAAAAAAGGTAAATCAGAGAAAATATTAGGATTTTCAGGACACTTTGACCATGTAGGAACTACTGAAAAATCTGGAGACAATATTTACAACGGAGCAGATGACGATGCAAGCGGAATTACAACTTTGGTAGGAATTGCCGATTATTTTAAAAATAAAAAACCTGAATTCTCAATGCTTTTTATGGCATTTAATGGAGAGGAAAAAGGAATGTTGGGTTCGATTGCTATTTCTGAGGACAAAAAATTAGACCCTATTTATAAAAACCTTTCAGCTTTATTCAATTTTGAAATGGTTGCTACAGAATCAGAATTTGGGGAAAATACCGTCTTTATTACCGGCGACGAATTTTCTGATCTTGATGAACTGTTTAATCAAAATGCAGTTAACGGTTTAAAAATTCATCCTGATCCTTATGCAAAACAGCAATTGTTCTATCGGTCTGATAATGTAAGTTTTGTAAAGAAAAAAATAATTGCCCATTCTATTTCCACTGCAGACATGAGCAAAATCAAGCATTATCATCAGGTAAACGATGATATGAGCATTGTAAATTCAGAAAATATGACGCAGATTATCAATAATTTTGCGAAGACTTTGGAGAAATTAAGCACGAAAAACTTTAATCCTAAGTATAATGATAAAGTAAAATTCAATTAAGAACGTCTTATCATTATATTTTAATTAATTTTGCTATCCAATTTTATTGAATGAACGAATATAAAAAAATACTAAAATTCGCAAGACCACACCAGAAATACATCTATGGAAGTTTATTCTTCAATTTAATGTATTCTCTGTTTCAAATTGCTTCATTAGGAACAATTTTGCCGGTTTTGGGAATGCTTTTTGGCACAATCAAACGAGAACAGTTCCAATCTGCTCCAGTATATTCCGGAGATCTTATAGATTTATTTTCTTATTTAAAGAAATATTCTAATTACTACATTCAAACTTTAGTTGATGATTATGGTACTTTGAATGTTTTGGCCTGGCTTTGTGTAATTACAGCATTCATGTTTTTACTGAGAAACCTTTTCAGATACTTAGGTTCTTATCTTTTGATCAATTATCGTGTAGGTGTTACTAAAGACCTTCGTGGAGCCATGTATCGTAAAGTTTTAGCATTGCCTGTTTCTTTTTTTACAGAAAGCAGAAAAGGTGATATGATGTCTCGTATGTCAAATGACGTAGGCGAAGTAGAAGGAAATATTCTTGGGAGTTTGGTAGATTTAATCAACGCTCCGTTTATGTTAATCAGTACACTGATCAGTCTTTTCTGGTTGAGTTCTGAATTAACGCTTTTTTCTCTTTTGGTTTTACCGGTAATGGGAACAATGATTGCTTTAATCGGGAAAAGTCTTAAAAAAGATTCTCACGAAGCTCAGCACGAAATGGGAACCATCTTCTCTATTGTTGATGAAACCTTGAAATCATCCAAAGTTATTAAGATTTTCAGTGCTGAGAAAATCATGGACAACCGTTTTATGAGCTCCATGCAGAAATGGATTAACAGCTCAATCAGATTAGGCAGAAAAAAAGAATTGGCTTCGCCAATAAGCGAATTTTTAGGTTCTGTTACCTTCTTAATCATCGCTTGGTACGGTGGAAAACAAATTATCGTAGATCAAAGTATTGCTCCGGAAGATTTTCTGGTATTTTTAGGAATGTTCTTCCAGATTTTACCTCCGGTAAAAAGTTTGTCATCTTCTATTTCTAATGTTCAGAAAGGAGAAGCTTCTTTACACAGAGTTTTAGAAATTCTTGATGCTGATGTGAAAATTGAGGAAGTTGCAGAACCGGTTTCAATTTCTACTTTAAACAATCATATTGAATTCAAAGACATTGGTTTCTATTACGATAAATCTAATTTAATTCTAAAAAACTTTAGCCTTACCATTCCAAAAGGGAAAACGGTGGCTTTAGTCGGACAAAGTGGAAGCGGAAAAACAACAATTGCCAATTTATTAGCAAGATTTTATGATGTTTCTGAAGGTCAGATTCTAATTGACGATACCGACATTAAACATTTAAAAATCAGCGAGTACAGAAAACTCCTTGGAATGGTTACTCAGGAATCTGTACTGTTTAACGACACCGTTTACAACAATATCTTGATGGGTAAACCAGAAGCGACAAGAGATGAAGTAATTGCTGCTGCAAAAATTGCAAACGCAGATTTATTTATCAGCCAGCTTCCGAATGGTTACGAAACCAACATCGGAGACGATGGAGGAAAACTTTCAGGAGGACAAAAGCAGAGAGTTTCTATCGCTAGAGCGGTTCTGAAAAACCCACCGATTATGATTTTGGATGAAGCAACTTCTGCTTTGGATACAGAATCTGAGAAATTCGTACAAGATGCCCTTGAAAAAATGATGGAGAACCGTACTTCTTTAGTAATTGCACACAGACTTTCAACCATTCAGAAAGCAGACTGGATTGTGGTAATGGAAAAAGGTGACATTGTAGAACAAGGAAGCCACCAGGATTTAATGGCAAAAAGAGGCACTTATCATAAATTGGTAGAGCTTCAGAACTTTGACTAAAAATATTTTAAATTTAATTTAAAATGAATCCCATACAAGAGTACTTCTACAGAATCGATGAGCCTGAAAGAAGTACTCTTTTGTTTTTAAGAAAGAAAATCTTAGAATCTGATCCCGAAAACATCACAGAAACTTTAAGCTTCGGACTTCCGTTTTTTAAGTTTAAAAAGAAGATGCTGTGCTACCTTTACTACAGCAAAAAACATAAAAAGCACTACATCAGCTTTTATCACGGTGATCGATTAGATCATCCTTTGCTTATCAGTGAAGGCAGAAAGAAGTTTAAAATCCTTTTAATTGATGAAAATGAGGATTTGCCCGTCGAATTGATTTTAAACTTGATAACCGAGGTAAAACAGCACATCAAATAAAAAAAGAGAAACCAATTGGCTTCTCTTTTTCTGTTATAATGAATGTTTAAATTACTTTTTAATGATCTTGTGCTTAAACTGAGTTCCACCTTCCAGTGTAATATCCAGCAAATAATTCCCTGATGGATACGCTGAGAAATCAATTTTTGAATCTTTAGTTTCATTCAGTCTTCTTCCGTCAAGCGAATAAATAATCACGTTTCTTACTTTTTTGTCTGATTTAATGTTCACAAAGTCCGCTGTAGGATTTGGATATACCGAAACATCAACCGTAGAAACATCTTTCACAGACAACAACTGATTGTTACTCTGCATATAAATAGAAAGCACCACTCTTCCGTCCTGACCATTAAAAACAGCAGCAGGAACCTCATATTTTAAAGTATGACTTCCGCCTGAAAGGGTAAGTGCAGTGAAGCTTCTGATAGGCACAGAATCTCCAGGACACCAGTTGTTCCAAGACATCCACCAAAGAGAACTCTGCGCATTGGTTCCATATATTCCGTTTCCTTGTGTGTTGTACATTCTGTAAGGCTCACAAGATTTACCTCCCGGAGTAAAAGTTAAAACCGGATTATTATCTAAAGAAACAAAGTTCTGTCTTCTTACATATTCTTCACCTCCAGAATTGGCACCGTGGGGCGTGGAAATAATGAAAAATTTAGCATTGCCTGTACTTTGGTTTAAATTAAAATTTACCAATCTTACAGTTTGCCCAGGTTCATCTGTACTGTTATAATTATTCAGTTCATTTGAATCTAGTAATGGAAGCAAATTGTTGTACGGGTTTGTTATCGTAGGATCATTTGAAGTAACAAAATCAAGCGTTCCGGCAAAGACATCATTTCTTCCCGAGCAACCTGCAACTTGCGTATTTGCAGCATAAGGAACTCCAAAAACATCTAGCTCTACATACATATCGTAGGTATTTCTTAAAGCCGTATTGCTGAAAACAGAATACAAATTGTCTACTTCATAAGTATAAGGAACAGAAGTCGGAGAAATATTCTTATTCATGAATGGTGTAATATACCTTCCGATTTCAATTCTTTTCACTCCTGTATCACTTAATGTATAAGTCGGCTGGTTTTTCGGAACTAAGGCAAGATGTACCCCACCAATTCTATCGTAATTATCACACAGTGCACCGATAGAGACATTCATTGTAATTTTATTTTGGAAAGAATTCAGTTCCGCATCAGTCAGTTTTTTAGCATATCTGTAATTGGCAAGTCTGATGGTATTCGCAGGAACAGGATTGGAAACATTCGATGCGTATCCGTCATAAAAAACGATTTGAGAAAATACATTGATGTTGGTTTGAGCATACATTTTAAATAGTCCGGTAAAGACCATTAAAGGAAGTAGAATTTTTTTCATTTAAAAAATTAGATTTTAGATTTCACATCAAATCTACAAATTAAAATCACAATTATCACACATAAAGTATTAAATGAGTATCGAAACAACAACAAATCATAAATATCAATAAATTTTAATTAAATTAACCAGAATAAAAATCATCTTGCTATCCTCTTTTAGTATTAAATAAAATGCTTTTTACAAACATTATTCTAGAACCTACGCAACATTTATTCAAAACATAAGCATAAGTTACTCAACTCTTGCGCATAAGTTCACCAACTCTTGCGCAGAAGTTCCCTAACTCTTGCGCATCACCAATGATTGGTTTAAAAGAAATTATTAAACATAAAAAAGACTGCTTCTTTGAAACAGTCTCAGATAATTATTTAAATGAAATATTAATCTCTCATTTTGGCGATTACATCGATTCCGCCTTTTGTTTTATCACCAATTTTACAAACGATTTCGGTGTCTAAAGGAAGGAAAATATCCATTCTTGAACCAAATTTAATAAAACCGAATTCATGTCCTGCTTTCGCAGCATCGCCTTCATTACAATAGAAAACAATTCTTCTCGCCACATAACCTGCAATCTGTCTGAAAACCACTTTATGATTCGTTAAACTTTCTACAGCAACCGTCGTTCTTTCGTTTTCAGTAGAAGATTTTTCGTGCCATGCAACCAAATATTTTCCAGGATGGTATTTCTTATAAATTACATTCCCAGAAACCGGATATCTACAAATGTGAACATTTAAAGGAGACATAAAGATAGAAACCTGAATTGCTTTTCCTTTAATAAACTCATCCTCTTCTACTTCTTTTATCATGACAACCTTTCCGTCTACCGGAGCGATTACGTTTTCCACATGATCTAAAACATCACGATTCGGAACTCTAAAGAACCAAAATACCAGACCGTAGATTACCAATAACGGGATAATGATCAGTAAAGACCACATTTCAAGGAAATAAATAGACGCCGCTGCAATCAGGGCAAAAAGTATCGTTGCGACGGTAATCGTTCCTTTCGATTCTTTATGTAGTTTCATAACAGGATATTAAATGTTTTTGCTGTATTGAAAGCTTCGATTAGCATTCTTCACAACTCTTTTATAGGTTTAAATAAATTTTGATAAAATAAAGTACAAATATACAACAGGAACGCAAATTAAAAAACTATCAAGTCTGTCTAATACCCCACCGTGCCCCGGAATGATATTCCCGCTGTCTTTCACTCCGAAATTTCTCTTCAATTGGCTTTCAACCAAATCTCCTAAAGGTGCAAATGCAGCAATCAGAAAACCTACAATCATCCAGTTTCCACGAAGCTGCGGTTGATATTGTTCCACAAAATATGAAAGTACCAATGTTAAAACAACTCCACCAATATAGCCTTCCCAAGTTTTTTTAGGTGAAATTGTAGGTGCCATTTTATGTTTTCCGAAGAACTTCCCAACCAAATAAGCAAACGTATCACTGCTCCAAATCAAAATGAATAAGAAGATAACCTCAAGTGAAAAAGTATTGTCAATAGAAGAAAATTTAGGCAAACCTAAAGCAAATGAAAACGGTAAAGCCACGTAGATTACTGTGAAAATAAGCTTTCCGCTGTCTATGTATAATTCGTTTGAAAATTTAAATAACGTAACGACGGCAATCACTGTAAGAGAAAGCGCCAATATTTCCCATAATCTGAAGTCGAAATAAAACCCATGCTGAAAATATCTTTTTGAAAAGAGATAAAAAACAAATATGACCAAAGGAAAGACAATCCATTTTTCATAACCATTCCCGAACTTCATGATCTTCATACATTCCCAAGTTCCGACCAATAGTAACAATGTGATTAAACCATAATAAAGATATTGTTGCTGAACGAGTTGCGGAGAAACCGAGTCTAGCAATTGTGCACCAAAAGGTGTCGCACAAAGAAATATAACGGCTACATAAACCAGCCCTGAAATTGTTCTCTGAATAAGATTTTTGTCCAAAATTTAAAATTTAGAAAGCGAGGCTAATCTTCTATTAAAAGTAAGAAAAGCTTCGTATTATTGTTTGTAGCAGGATCCAGCTTAGAGTGGTTTCCGCTGATTGAAGTAAGGTTTTTGATGTTTCCCGTACGTTTAATCTTACCCATTGCATCGTTCAGATTATTCACAATCTGAGAGACATTTGCCATGATGATAATTTTACCCGGAAGTCTAGAAGAATGATAATGCAGGATATTATTATGCGAAAGCATGATTCTGCCATCATACGCAATAAGGTATTCGCAAGTGATAAAAGCGGCATCATTATTAGATTCTAACTGAGGACTGTGATTGACTTTAACAACATTTAAAAATCCCTCAAGATCTTTGTCACAACAAAACACAGAATTAATACCCTCGATTTTTAAAATCTGGTTTAAGGTCTGCAGTGCCTCTGCTTCATCTGCACAATAGTTGAAAAAGCCTCCCGAATGCGTAAATAATTGCGCAAACTTATAATCGAGATCTGCATTTTTCAGCGAATCTCCAAGCTTTTCCAGACTTTGCTTCTCATCATCTTCAGGCTGGTTGGTAAGTTTGCTTACAATTCTTTTAAATAAACTCAACTTAGTATATTTTTAGTCAACTTCATACAAAAATAGAAAATATAATTATAATTAATCTAAAAATATAGTTTTAAATAACAAAAACCCGGCAAATTAGCACTTGTCGGGTTTTATATTTAAAATACAGATATAAAAATACAGATATAAATCTAGATTTGTGTCGGACTTTCCGGAGCCTGAATTTCTCCTTCTTTAATATCCTGATCGTTGCCTTTTTCTTCTTCTTTTTCAAGAATAGGAATAATGGTATTGGTAACAGGTTTTTCTGTCAATTCAGGATCCCAAGCTCTTTTACCGAAAATATCTTCAAGGTCTTCACGGAAGATTACTTCTTTCTCCAGCAATTTATTGGCTAAAGCATTCAGTTTATCTTTATTTTCAGTAAGAATTCTTACTGCTCTTTCGTATTGGTTTTCAATAATACCTTTGATTTCTGCATCGATTTTAGAAGCCGTTGCTTCAGAATAAGGTTTCCCAAAACTATATTCAGACTGACCTGAACTGTCGTAGTAAGAAATATTACCAATATTAGGACTTAAACCATAAATAGTAACCATTGCCTGTGCTCTTTTCGTTACTGTTTCAAGATCAGAAAGCGCACCTGTAGAGATATTATCGAATACTACCTGTTCTGCTGCTCTACCTCCCAAAGTAGCACACATCTCGTCCAACATCTGTTCAGTCGTCGTCAACTGTCTTTCTTCAGGAAGATACCACGCTGCTCCCAAAGATCTTCCTCTTGGAACAATCGTTACTTTTAGAAGTGGTGAAGCGTGCTCTACCAACCATGAAATTGTAGCGTGACCTGCTTCATGGAAAGCAACTCTCCTTTTTTCAGATGGCTTAATTGCCATATTTTTCTTTTCAAGACCACCGATAATTCTGTCTACGGCATCAAGGAAATCTTGTTTATTTACAGATTCATGGCTATTTCTAGCTGCAATTAATGCCGCTTCATTACAAACATTTGCAATATCTGCTCCACTGAAACCAGGCGTCTGTTTCGCCAAGAAATCTCTGTCTACCGTGTCATCAAGTTTAATTTTCTTTAAATGAACATCAAAAATCTCTCTTCTTTCGTGTAATTCCGGAAGATCTACATAAACTGAACGGTCAAAACGGCCAGCTCTCATTAATGCTTTATCTAAAATATCAGCTCTGTTGGTTGCCGCCATAACGATAACGTTCACATCGGTACCAAAACCATCCATTTCTGTAAGAAGTTGGTTAAGGGTATTTTCTCTTTCGTCGTTACCACCTGAGAAATTGTTTTTTCCTCTTGCTCTACCAATCGCATCAATCTCATCAATAAAGATAATTGCCGGAGATTTTGCTCTTGCCTGCGCAAACAAATCTCTTACTCTTGAAGCTCCTACCCCAACAAACATTTCAACAAAATCTGAACCTGAAAGTGAGAAAAACGGAACTTTAGCTTCACCTGCTACAGCTTTTGCCAATAAGGTTTTACCAGTTCCCGGAGGGCCTACTAAAAGTACTCCTTTAGGTATTTTACCTCCTAATTTTGTGTATTTTTCAGAGTTTTTCAAGAAATCTACAACTTCCTGTACTTCTTCTTTTGCTCCTTCCAAACCTGCAACATCTTTAAATGTTACCTGAATTTTTTCTTTTTCGTCAAAAAGTTTAGCTTTAGACTTCCCGATTGAGAAAATTTGTCCTCCAGGACCGCCTCCACTTCCCATTTTTCTGAAAAGAATAAAATAGAAAAGACCAAGAATAGTAATCCAGATTAAAGCCTGAATAAGAATACTCATTAACGGGCTTTCTCCTTCAGCATAATCTTTACTTGTTTTTAAGGCAGGATTTTCTGCTTTAAGTGTTTCAAAATTCTTTAAGAATAATTGTAAATCACCGTATTTCAGTGTGTAATCTGCTTTTGGAGTCATTCCCAGTGAAGAGAATGGGTTTGGACTTTTTTCCTGCGTCTGTACAGTAGCTGTTTTTGCCTCTTTCGTTAAATAAACCTCAGCATTTTGTTTCTGTTTATCAATCAGTACTTTCTGAATTTTCCCAGCCTGCATTTCTTTGAAGAATGTATCTTCATCAATTGATTTTGCAGTGTTGTCGCCTAAAGAATTAGCTACAAAAAATAGCACAAGTGCTATAATCATGATGGGGAAAAACCAGTTAAATCCTTTATTATTCATTTATATTTTTTAAAATTTATATTTCATTTTCTATTCTGGTGATTTTCGCATCTCCCCAAAGTTCTTCAATATCGTAATATTCACGAGTTTCTTTTTGGAAAATATGCACCACCACCGTAACGTAATCTACCAAAACCCACAATGAGTTTTCTGTACCTTCTACGTGCCAAGGTCTATCCTGAAGATCATTTCTCACTTTTTTCTCAACACTTCCTGCTAATGCAGAAACCTGAGTATTTGAGTTACCACTACATATGATGAATGTTTCTGCTACCGAGTTTTCAATTTTTGAAAGATCGAAAATCATAATATCTTCTCCTTTTACATCCTGGATAGCTTCAATAATTTTATCTATTAGCGCTTGCTTTTCTACTGTTTTATTCATTAAAATATACTATAATCTGCAAATTTATTGTTTTTCTTTTACTTTAGCCTTACTTTTAGGCTTTTAAAGTCTTAAAGTTTTCTTAAATGAGTGACCTGTTTTACCGCAACGAGTGTTCTTCTACTAATGACGAAATATCTCAAGTTTTACTTTATCCAAAATCAAATTTTATTGGTCTTTTTACATTTAATCAAACAAAAGGACGGGGACAATATGGAAATATATGGACATCAACAGCAGAACAGAATCTTGCTTATACACTGGCTGTAAAAACCTCATGCATTCAGCACTCGGATTTCTTGTTCAATTATTATACCGCAATCATCATACAAGACTTTTTTGCCAATCTGACTGAAAAGATAGTAAAAATAAAATGGCCGAATGATATTATTGTTCAAAATAAAAAAGTTGTCGGCATATTGATTGAGAAGAAGAAAATTAATCAGGAAAATTATTTTATTATCGGAACAGGAATTAATATTTTACAGGAAAAATTTGATCAAATTTCTAATGCCGGATCACTTTTAACGCAAACCGGAGAAAGATTTAATCTAAATAAAATTGCAGAAAATCTTCATTCGTTTTTAATTGAAAAATTAAATAATATTCCAAGCGATGGTGAAATTTTAGACCAATTTAATTCAAATCTATTTAGAAAAGATGAAATTTCTGTTTTTGAACTAAACGAAAAGCGACAAAATGGCATTATAAAAAATGCTGATGAAAACGGTAATATTTGGATAGAACTGGAAGAATCCGGATTGAAATCTTTTTATCACAAAGAAATCAAACTTCTTTACTGATTTGCACGTTTTATATATAAAAACAAAGTAATCGGGAAGAAAATAATATTCGGAAACCACATTGCCAAAGCCGGAGACATACTTTTATTCTCAGAAACCACTTTTAAAGCCTCAAAAGAGAATACAAAAACGAACGCCAACGAAATACCAATCGCCAAGTTGATTCCCAAACCTCCTCTTTTCTTCTGAGACGAAAGCGAAAGTGCTAAAAATGTAAGAATGATAATAGAAACGGGCATTGAAGTACGCTGATGAAACTCGTTTAAGTGAGAATTCAGGTTGCTATTTCCTTTTTCTTTCTCACGGTCGATGAATTTTATCAACTCAGGAGTTATTTTATTCTGCCCTAAAAGTTCGTTTGGAAATAATTCTTCAGGGTCTTGACCGTAACTCTTTTTCAACTCAAAACCTTGTCCTAATTTCTCGGAATCGTCTTTGTTGATCGTTTTTTCTAAATAGCTGTTAAGTACAAAATTCTTTTTCTCTTTTTGCCAGAAAACATCCGTTGCTTTAAGCTCATAAATCAGTTTACGGTTTTTATCAAACTTTTGATATAAAAACCCATAACCTCTCATTTCTCTTTTGTTCCAGGAATTGATGAAAATATATTCTGTCTTGCTTAGTTGCGCAGAAACCGGAGCCGTTCCTAAAACCTTTTCTTTTGCAACAGCGTTATAGGTGTAAGCTTCGAGTTGGTTTTTCTGGACATTTGCCCAAGGCAAAATCATATGATTAACAAATAGCGAGATAATTGCTATAAAAAGTGAAGTCAAAAGATAAGGTCTAGCAAACCTATGAAAACTTGCACCACTACTGATAATTGCAACAATCTCAGTATTATTTGCCATTCTTGAGGTAAAATATATTACCGAAATAAATACAAGAATCGCTAAAAAGGTGACTACCAAATTGATGATCCAGAAAGGATAAAAATGAATTAAAAAGTAATTCAGATCAAGTTTCGCATCAATTTCGGTCGCTTTTTCAATACGCGGAATTTTCTGCTGAACATCAATTACCAAAACTACAATAGACAACAATATCAACATGAAACTAAAAGTTCCAAGGTATTTTTTTACGATATATCCGTCTATTATTTTAAGCATTTTTTCTTAAATATTTTTAAAGTCTTTGTCTTAATACAGGAACTATGGAATCTTTCCACTGATAAAAATCTCCAGCTAAGATATGTTCTCTCGCCACCTTTACCAAATCTAAATAAAATGCAAGATTGTGGATGGAAGCAATTTGTTTAGCCAAATATTCTTTAGATACAAACAAATGACGCACATACGCTTTTGAATATTCCTGATCTACAAAACTTGTCCCAAACTCGTCTAATGGAGAAAAATCTTTCTTCCATTTTTCATTTTTCATATTAATTACGCCCTGCCAAGTGAAAAGCATTCCATTTCTGGCATTTCTCGTAGGCATCACACAATCCATCATATCGATTCCCAAACCGATAGATTCTAAAATATTCCAAGGAGTTCCCACTCCCATCAAATATCTTGGTTTCTCTTTAGGCAAAATATCAGTTACCTCATCGGTAATTCTGTACAGTTCGTCTTCAGGCTCACCTACAGAAAGTCCGCCAATTGCGTTTCCTTCTGCGCCTGCTTCAGCAATAACTTCTGCCGAAATTTTTCTTAAATCGGAATACGTTGAACCTTGAACAATAGGGAAAAATCTTTGTTTATAGCCGTATAATTCAGGATTTTGCTCATTCCAATCCATGCATCTTTTTAGCCAACGATGCGTCATGTCCATCGATTTTTTCACCTGATTGTAATGTGCAGGATAAGCAACACATTCATCAAACGCCATGAAAATATCTGCACCAATCTGTCTTTGAATTTCCATTGATTTTTCCGGAGTGAATAAATGAACACTTCCGTCGATGTGAGACTTGAATTTCACGCCTTCTTCAGACATTTTTCTTGTTCCTGAAAGCGAAAACACCTGAAAACCTCCTGAATCAGTAAGAATTGGAAGATCCCAATTCATAAATTTATGTAAACCTCCTGCAGCTTCCATCACTTCCATTCCGGGACGAAGATAAAGGTGATATGTATTTCCCAAAATGATTTGAGCTTTTATATCGTCTTTTATTTCTCTTTGATGAACGGTTTTTACGCTTGCAACAGTTCCAACAGGCATAAAGATGGGCGTCTGAACAGTTCCGTGATCGGTGTTCAAAACTCCCGCTCTTGCTTTACCTTCTGAGGTTTTTTCTATATTAAAAAAATTCATTCTTATACGTTTTTAAATTACCATCATCTGAAATTTCATTTTCCGATGATGAGAATTCCACTCCATTATCTCCTTTCCAGTTTTGGCATTGGTAATTCAACATCTTTAACTTGAGTTTCGCCTTTTATCTTCTTTTCAGATTTTGGATCTTTTTCTATAATAATTTTTTGGGCGTCATCTACTATACCTGTCATTTTCTGCTTTACGATATAATATTTGTAGCTTGCCACAAAATCTTCAGTTTTTACATTGTGAGATTTTAGGATAAATCTTGTTCCGCTTTCTAAATTCGTTTTTGGATACGAAAATATTACCTGATCATTAATTGCCAAATCTGCAATAATTTCAGACATCTTAGTTTTATCAATAAGATTGTTTGGTTTATCGATGTATTCATTACATGAAAACATACCCATTAAAACGAAAACGAAGATCAGTTTTTTCATAATCTGTTAATGATTGATTTCCATTTTAAATTTAAAACACCAAAAACCGCTTCATGAATAATCCCGCCGTTCATTTTACTTTCTCCCAAAATTCTGTTGGTGAAAATAATAGGAACCTCTACAATTTTAAAACCTTTTTTGAAAGCCCTGAATTTCATTTCAATCTGAAAACCATATCCCTTCAATTTTACATTATCTAAACCTATCTGCTCTAAAGTTTTTCTCGAAAAACATACAAAACCAGCAGTGGTATCATGAATTGGAATCCCCAAAATAAATCTCACATATTTGGAAGCAAAATAAGAAAGCAAAACTCTTCCCATTGGCCAATTCACAACGTTTACTCCTTTAGAATAACGTGAACCAACCGCCATATCTGCATTTTTGCAAGCTTCGAAGAGTTTAGGTAAATCTTTAGGATCATGAGAAAAATCGGCATCCATCTCAAAAATGTAGTCATAATTGTTTTGAAGTGCCCATTTAAAACCATGAATATAAGCTTTCCCAAGACCATCTTTAATATGTCTTATGGAAAGATGTAAAGTATGTGGAAACTTTTTTTGAAGCTCTTTTACAATATCTGCAGTTTTGTCTGGCGAAGTATCGTCTACAACTAAGACATGAAAGTCTTCTTCCAATGCAAAAACAGCGGAAATTATATTTTCTATATTTTCCTTTTCGTTATAGGTTGGAATTATGACGAGTTTTTTCATTTCAGTTTGCAAAGATAGTTTATTTAAGTTTTTTATTTTATACAAAATAATCTATAATTTTGCAAAAAATTTCCTTTGCCATTATTACAAACTTTCAGAAACGAAGTAAGAATACCCGAAAATAATGATTGGGTGGTTTTTATTCTTATTGGTTGTCTTTTTTTATACATTTTCATGATGAATATTGTGGAACGCGAAGCCAACCTTAAAGATTTTCTTCTTCAGAAATATTATGATGCAAGCAATAACCTTCCGAGTTGGATTATTACTTCGGTGGTAACAACTTTGAGTTTAAGTATTCTTGTTTCGCAATATGTTCCGATTTTACCGAAATACGTTGCAGATTTTCAACCTTTCGGATATCAACTGAATAAAATTGGGTATACTTTAATCGTTATTTCACTATTTTACTTTATCAGAACGGCATTAGGATTTTTATTTTATCAATCTATTGGTGACGGAAAAAAATGGACTATTTTTTATTTTACCTCCACAAAATTTCACTTTATCTTTTCCATTTTGCTAATAATTCTGTGTGTAACACATTACTATTTCCCGATAGACAGAAATAGCGCATTTATTTATTATTTAAGTTTTTTTTGTTTTGTATTCATTTTCAAGGTGTTTTTCTATTTGTTTCACAGAAACAACATATTACCACAAAAATGGTATTATAAATTTTTGTATATTTGCACCCTCCAAATTGCACCGCTGTTGATGCTTTGGAAGTTATTATTTATTTAATAAAAGTACATGATGAGAATAAAGTCAATATTGGTTTCTCAACCAGCACCTAGTGAGTCTTCTCCATATTTGGAAATAGCGAAGAAGGAAAAAATAAAAATTGACTTCCGTCCCTTTATCCACGTCGAAGGAGTAGACAACAAAGAACTTAGGACACAGAAAATAGATCTTACGCAGTACACAGGTATTATTTTTACCAGTAAAAATGCTATAGACCACTATTTCAGACTTGCCGAAGAAATGAGATTTACCGTTCCAGACACGATGAGATACATTTGTCAGTCTGAAGCGATTGCAAACTACCTTCAGAAGCACATTGTATATAGAAAAAGGAAAATCAGTTTTGGTGAAAAAAACTTTGCAGATCTTTCACCTCTTTTCAAAAAGTTCCCATCTGAAAAATATTTATTGCCATCTTCAGATGTTTTAAGCCCAGATATTGTAAAAACAATGGGGGCTTCTAATGTAGAATGGACGAGAGCAATTATGTACAGAACGGTTTGTAGTGATCTGACAGATATCAACATCGCAGATTACGATATGTTGATTTTCTTCAGCCCACAAGGAATTAAATCTCTACAGCAAAACTTTCCGGATTTCAAACAAGAAGAAACAAAAATCGGGGTTTTCGGACCTACAACTTCAGCTGCAGCAGAAGAAGCCGGATTAAAAGTAGATCTAATGGCTCCAACAAAAGAAACACCTTCAATGACAATGGCATTGGAAAAATTCATTAAAGCGCTTCACAAATAGACTTTAATAATATCTATAAAATCAGCCGTCTTTCCGGGAAACAGGAAAGATGGTTTTTTTTTAATTAAATTTGAAAAAGAATTAACATTAGATGGAAGCTCCTAAGGCAAAAAAAATAGAAAAACTACTTGAAATTCACGGTGACAGAAGAACAGACCATTATTTCTGGATGAATGAAAGAGAAAATCCCGATGTCATCAAATATCTTGAAGAAGAAAATACTTATGCAGATGAAATCATGAAAGATACGGAGCAATTTCAGGAACAGCTTTACGAAGAAATGAAAGCCCGATATAAAAAAGATGATGAATCTTTGCCTTATTTTTTCAATGAATACTGGTACATCGTGCGTTATGAAGAAGGAAAAGAATATCCAATTTTTTGCAGAAAATATAAAACGCTAGAAAATGAAGAAGAAATCGTTCTCGACGTGAATATTCTTGCAGAAGGAGAAGAATTTTTCGAAGTTGCAAATGTTGCGGTAAGCCCAAATAATGAATTGGCTTCATTTTCTTCAGACAATGTCGGAAGAAGAATTTATACTTTAAATTTTAAAAATTTAAAAACAGGAGAAATTCATTCAGATAAAATTGAAAATACAACCGGAAAAGCAGTTTGGGCAAATGATAATGAGCATGTTTTCTATATCCGAAAAGATGAAAGCTTAAGAGCTTACAAAGTTTACAGACACAAACTGGGAACAGATACTTCAGAAGATGTTCTAATTTTTCATGAAGAAGACGAAACTTTTGATGTGAATGTTTTCAAGACCAAATCTATGGAATACATTTTCATGGCGAGTTCTAGTACGATTTCAGATGAACATCATTTTATCCCTTCAGACAATGTTTTTGCTGATTGGAAAGTGATTCAGCCAAGAATCGACGATCTGGAATATTCTGTGGAACATTATGAAGATGAATTTTATATCATTACCAATGCAGATGACGCAACCAATTTTAAAATTGTAAAAACAAAAATTGACAATTGCGGAATGGAAAACTGGGTGGATGTCATTCCGCACAGAGAAGAAGTTTTGTTGGAAGGTTTTGAAATTTTCAAAAATTATCTGATTCTTGAAGAAAGAGAAGAAGGTTTGCTTCAAATAAAAATCATCGACGAAAAAACTCAGGAATCATATTATTTACCATTTTCAGACCCTACTTACACTGCTTATATCGGAACTAATTTAGAATTTGACACTGAAGTTTTGCGTTACGGTTACACTTCTTTAACTCAGCCAAGTTCTACTTACGAATACAATTTAAAAGATAAAACCACTAAACTTTTAAAGCAACAGGAAGTTTTGGGTGGAAAATTTAATCCTGAAAATTATATTTCTGAAAGAATCTGGGCAGACTCAAGAGACGGAGAAGTAAAAATTCCAATTTCTCTGGTTTATCATAAAGATACAAAGAAAACAGCAGAAACTCCGGTTCTTCTATATGGTTATGGAAGTTATGGTCACACCGTTGATGCGAGTTTTTCTAATGTAAGATTATCAATTTTAGACCGAGGATTTATTTATGCAATCGCTCATATTCGTGGTGGAGAATATTTAGGGAGAGAATGGTATGAAGACGGTAAAATGCTGTTTAAGAAAAATACTTTCTTCGATTTCATTGATGCCGGAAAATATTTAGTAAAAGAAAATTATACTTCTTCAAAACATTTATACGCAATGGGAGGAAGCGCAGGCGGACTTTTGGTTGGAGCTGTGATGAATTACGAACCCGCTTTATTCAACGGAATTGTAGCGCAAGTTCCTTTTGTGGATGTGGTTTCTACGATGCTAGACGAAACAATCCCTTTAACGACAGGAGAATATGACGAATGGGGAAATCCGAACGACGAAGAATATTATCATTATATGAAAGAATATTCGCCATACGATAATGTCGAAGCGAAAAATTATCCGCATTTATTGATTACAACCGGTTTTCATGATTCTCAGGTACAATATTGGGAACCCGCAAAATGGACCGCAAAATTGAGAGAACTGAAAACAGATAACAATATTTTAATTTTCAAAACAGATATGAGCTCCGGACACGGTGGAGCAAGCGGAAGATTTGAATCTTTAAAAGAAGATGCACTGGAATATGCGTTTTTGATGAAACTTGAAAATAAAATTTAATTTAAAATCAACATAAAACTTTGATTTAACCACAATAAAACACATTCTTAAAATATGACAGAAGCAGAATTATGGGCAAAGGTTGAAGAATTTTTTGAAACCAATTTTGACACAGAAAAACATCCGCAGATTGATACCATTTTATTTTTAATAGGTGTACAGGAATTGGGAAGCGGACAACAAAAATATACGAAAGATGACAAACTGAATATCCTTCACATCGCAGTTTGCAGATTACTTGAACCTTTCGGTTATTTTAAATTTACCCATTACGACAAAGATGGATATCCGCACTTTGACGAGTTGGAAAAACTTCCGGAGTTGAAACCGAATGAACAGCAGCTTTTGATGAAGAAAGCGATCATTCATTATTTTCAGGAAGAAGAATTAATTTGAAAAATTCATGAATTATAAAAAAATGGAGAGTAATTTTTACTTTCCATTTTTATTTATAAGTATAATTTTCAAATAATACATTCTCAAATTTTAAAATTATCAAAAATTTCTTCAAGCTGATTTAAACCCATTTTAAAACCTTCTTCAAAACCCATTTTCAGTTGTTTTTTCATATCATCTTCTGATTGAAAATGCATATTCACAGAAACCTTCGTCCCCTCTTCCACACCGGTAAAACCAATCAGCCATTGAGTTTGTGGAAAATTTTTATCTACATTTCCGTTTTCGTCGCAAAATGCATCAATTCCGTCAAAACTTCTATGCTCATTAATTTCTCCGTACTTTACCATTGAAAATATTTTTTCACCTGCAGGTCCGTTCATTGAATAGAGCCAAACTCCACCTTCTTCAAAATTTAAATTTTCAGTTTCACATTTCCAGGGTTTTGGCGCCCACCACAAATCGAGCAGCTCGGGTTTTGTAAAATATTCCCAAACTTTTAAAACATCTGCATTGTAAACTTTCATTACATAAATACTTTTAGAAGCAAAATCCTGATTAAAAATAATTTCTGAGTTCATAATTATAGTTTTTGGTTAATAAATATCACAAGTTTCATTAAGAAATACGCTATCAATTTATAATAAAATGTTAAAAAGCATCGTTTTAAGAAAAAATACACAATATTCTGGCGCATTTTTTGTTTACCAAATCTTAAAATGTTTAATTTTAACACTCACAATTTTAATCACCATATGCAATGAATAACAAATTCATCCCGATAATCTCGGTTTTCATGACAATATCTCTTATCGTATTTGTCACGCTGCAGTTTTATTGGCTTAAAGGTTATTATGTAGCTTTGGAACAGGAATTCTCCAACAAAGTCTATTCCGCTTTAGAAAATACTTCAAAAAACATTGCTGAACTTGAGGTTGAAAAACTTTTCAATGAAAATTATCCAAATTTTCGAGATGACGTAAAAGCAAATAAAGACAAACCATCTCTTACAACGATCCAGCAGACTCAAGACTCCGGAACTCAAAAATCGATTGTATATTACCGAAATCTCACAGAAACCATAAAATTGCCAATTTCCAGACAAGGTGATTCTCTCAGACTTACTACGATGTACACCGATGATGCAGCCTACAAAGTAAAAAAGGACACGACCAAACGAGAAATACTTACTTCGGAGCTAAATCAAGATATTAGAAATGGGGATTATAGTTTAAAAGAATTTGTTGAAGTCTACGGCAATAATTTACCCATTAATAAAAGAGTTGATCCTACAGTTTTAGATTCTGTCATTACCAAAGAATTAAGAATGAAAGGCATCACCTCCGATTTTGGCTACGGCATTTCAGATAAAAATAATAAACTGACCAATATCGTTAATAAAGTTTTTAAAGAGAAAAAAGATACTAATTCTTATTCTTACCCATTATTTACGGATAATAAAGATCGTACTCTTTACACTTTAGCACTTGTTTTTCCTAAAAAAGAATATTCTTTGGCGATGAACAATTGGCCGATGCTTTTGGGAACTTTCCTTTCATTGTTGACGATTTTGGGAATTTATATCATTTCCATTAATTATATGATGAGGCAGAAAAAACTCGCAGAAGTAAAAACTGATTTCATCAACAATATGTCACACGAATTTAAAACGCCTTTGGCTACAATTTCAGTGGCAACAGATTCTTTGGCAAATGATAAAATTGCAACTAATCCGGATAAAGTCAAATATTACTCAAACCTTATCAAACAAGAAAATCTGAGGATGAAAAAGCAGGTTGAAAATGTTCTGAATATGTCTAAACTCGAACGAAACGAGGTTGAATTATTCTTAAAAGAAACGAACGTAAGAGAATTAATAAAGAGAACAACAGAATCATTCAACTTGATTATTCAACAACGAAACGGAACATTGATTCAGGAATTTAATGCAGATAAATATAATTTTAAAATTGACGAATTCCACATTTCAAATATGTTGGTGAATCTTTTGGATAACGCCAATAAATACTCTCCGGAAGCACCTGAAATAAGTATAAAAACCCATAATGAAGGAAATTGGTACGTTTTGGAAATTTCAGACAAAGGAATGGGAATGGAAACTCACAATAAAACCAAGATTTTTGAGAAATTCTTCCGCGAAGAAACCGGAAATATTCACAATGTAAAAGGGCAAGGTTTGGGACTTTCTTACGTAAAAAAAATCGTAGAACTTCATAAAGGACAAATCATTGTAGATTCAGAAAAAGATCAGGGAAGTAAATTCATCATCAAACTTCCAATGGCATAATTAATAATTTTTAAACAAATAATAAAATATAAAAACATATGAGCAACAGAATATTATTAGTAGAAGACGACCAGAGTTTCGGCGCAGTACTAAAAGATTATCTTACCATAAACAACTTTGAGGTTACACTTGCTGTAGATGGAGAGCAAGGTTTAAAAGAATTTACAGAAAGCGAATTCGACATTTGTATCTTCGATGTAATGATGCCGAAAAAAGACGGATTTTCTTTAGCAGAAGACGTGAAAAAAATCGACAAAAACACACCCATCATTTTCTTGACAGCAAGAAATATGAGAGAAGACATTCTAAAAGGTTACCAATTGGGAGCAGATGATTACATCACAAAACCATTTGATACTGAGCTTCTTTTATATAAAATAAAGGCAATTCTTCAGAGAAGTTCTACGTTGGAAAATGAAGAGCAAGAGCAGTTCAAAATCAGCAATATTTTCTTCGATTCCATGTTGAGACAATTGAGAGTTGGTGATAATGAATATAAACTTTCGCCAAAAGAAAACGAGCTTTTAAAATTACTATGCCTTCACAGAAACGACTTCATGCCGAGAGATTTAGCATTAAGAAAAATCTGGAAAAAAGAAAACTATTTTACAGCAAGAAGTATGGACGTTTATATTGCTAAACTTCGTAAACTTTTGAAAGACGACGAAGGTTTAGAAATCATCAACGTTCACGGAGAAGGTTTCAGACTGTTGGTTAAGAACTAAACGAACGTTAAAATAAATTTAAATTAGCAAAACAATCCAAAATGTTTTGCTAATTTTGTTTTTTATGAAGAAATTTATTATGAAAAATTTACTTTTTGGCCTTTTAGCGACTTCATTAGTTGCTGTTTCATGTAAAAAAGACGAAAAACCAACATATTTAAAAGACGAAAGCGGAACTCAACCGAACGTTGCAATGAACTCTCCAAAGCCATCATTGATCGATCAAGCGGGAATTCAAACTTCAAATGTTCAAAATGGCTCTACGATGGTTACCGCTCCTGGAATGAACCCTCCACATGGACAACCTGGTCATAAATGTGAAATTCCTGTCGGACAACCTTTAAATGGTTCTGCTCCTGCAGCACAACCAGCGACTCAAAACATTCAGGTTAACGGAAATAATACGGTTCAAATCGATCCAAACTCGATGAATAAAGGGAATGCAACTCCGGTAAAAACTGCTCCCGGAATGAATCCACCACACGGGGAACCTGGTCACAGATGTGATATTGCTGTAGGGCAACCTTTAAATAGCAAACCTGGAGCTCCTCCTGCAGCTCAAAATATGCCTGTACAAGCTCCACAACCAGTTCCTGCTTCTCAACCTGCAGTTGCCAATACAGGTCCGAAACCAAAACTTAATCCTGCTCATGGAGAACCATGGCATGATTGTGCAAAACAAGTTGGCGCTGCACTTTAAATATTTTTCTTAAATTTGCACTGTGAAACCAATACAGCTTTTATTAATTATCTTTTGCTTGGGAATTTTTCTGATTCCTAAAGATAATTTTTATGCTCAGGTTTCACATGAAAACTGCTGTAAAACAGAATCGAAAACAAAATCTTGTTGCGATAAAAATCAAAACAATCATCACGATTCTAAAAACAGCAAACAAGACCATAAATCTTGTACTGATGACTGCTGCTCTACTTGTGCAGTGTGTTTTAGTTTTATTGAAAACAATTTTGCCAAAAACACTTTTTGGGAATTTTCCACCTTTAAAACTTTTTCTAAAATTCAGGTACAATATTCTAACCCTTACATTTCAAACGGTTTAAAAGAGATTTGGCAACCGCCAAAATTAGGTTGATTAAAAATGTAACGATGTACCAGTTTACCAATCTATCAATAGATTGGCTACACTATTACATTGTTAAACTGTTACATTAATTCAATTAATCTAAATTTTAAACAAATGAAATTATATATTACCAAGTTAATTCTTGGAACATTATTCTTATTATCAACATTTATATCGGCACAAAATCTTTCTAAAAATCTGTTTCAGGTAAAAGGAAACTGTGAGATGTGCAAAGAAAGAATTGAAACTACCGCAATAAAAGCTGGAGCGAAATCAGCAAGATACTCCATCGATTCTCAAACGCTAACTTTAGAAACTGAAGGAAATATCTCTCCCAAAAACATCCTAAAAAAAGTTGCTGAAGCCGGTCATGATAATGAAAAATTCAAAGCATCTGCCGAAACTTACGAAAAACTTCCAGGATGTTGTCATTACGAAAGAGATTTACAACCAATAATTGCAACTGAAAAACATGATAATCATTCAAAAAACGAGAATGAATTTTATGTAAAAGGAAACTGCGGTTCTTGTAAAGCTCGTATTGAAAAGGCTGCAAAAGATTCTGGAGCAGATTTCGCAGAATGGGATGCGGAAAAACAAACAGTAACATTAAAATTTGATCCTGTAAAAACTTCATCAGATAAAATTTTAAAGAAAATTGCAGATGTTGGTCACGATAACGAAAAATTCAAGTCAACCAATGCAGTCTACAAAAATCTTCCCGACTGTTGTTTGTATGACAGAGAAATCCCATTTGGAGAAAAAAATCCGAAAGTTCATTTTGAAGAAGAGTCAAAGCACGATAACCACGATGATGGTAAAAAAGATGCAGAAGATCACTCACAGCACGGAAATTCAGAAAAAAACATTGAGCAAGTCAATATTTTAGGCTCAAAAGCGGCGACTTCAATCAATAAAAAAGAAGCTGGATTGGTTTTTAATATTGATAAAAAAGAGTTACTAAAAGCAGCTTGTTGTAATCTATCTGAAAGTTTTGAAACCAACGCAACGGTTGATGTTTCTTTCAGCAATGCAGTTACGGGAACAAAACAGCTTAAAATGCTCGGTTTAGACCAAAAATACACAAGTTTAACAAGAGAACTTTTACCAGAAATCAGGGGTTTAGCTTCTGCATATGGTCTAAATTTTATTCCCGGAAGGTGGATTGAGAGTATTCAGCTTACAAAAGGTGGAAGTACGGTAACAAACGGCTACGAAAGTATTACCGGACAAATCAACACTGAATTTCTGAAAAATGCGGAAAAACCGGAAACTTCTTTAAATCTTTTCGCCGATTTTAATGGAAGAGCAGAAGCCAATATTACAAGCGTTTCGCCAATCAACGAGAAGTGGTCACAAACATTTCTGCTTCATGGAAACGGAACTTTTGGCGACACCGATATGAACGATGACAGTTTTCTAGACCGTCCGAAAGGAACTCAGCTAAATGCAGCTTACTTATTGAATTTTAATGATTTAGAAAAATCAGGATTTGGTTCACATTTCGGAATTAATTTCATTAAAGACGAAAGAACAGCCGGACAAATCGGTTTCGACAAGAAAATTTCTCAGGACAAACAACCACTTTACGGGGTAGGAATCGATATTTCAAGATTTCAGGTTTGGAATAAAACAGGTTATGTTTTTGCAGGAAAACCATATCAGAGTTTAGGATGGATGAATCAGTACACTTTTCATCAACAGGATAGTTTTTTTGGATTGAGAAATTATTCTGGAAAGCAACAAACCTATTACTCTAACTTAGTTTTTGAGAGCATTTTAGGAAATACCAATCATAAATACAAAGCCGGAGCAAGTTTCATGTATGACGGCTATGATGAAACGTATTTAACCAACAATTTTAAGAGAAATGAAATTGTTCCCGGAATTTTTGCTGAATATACTTTAACGGGCTTAAAATACACTTTGGTTGCAGGAGCGAGAGCTGATTTTCATAATTTGGCAGGAACTCAGTTTACACCAAGATTGAATTTCAAATATGATTTTGCACCACAAACAATTTTGAGACTTTCTGCGGGGAGAGGCTTTAGAACAGCGAATGTTTTTGCGGAAAGTCAGCAATATTTTGCCTCGAACAGAAATCTTCAGATTTTACAAAATGGCGGAGATATTTATGGTTTAAAACCGGAAATTGCGTGGAACTATGGTGCAAGTTTACAGCAGGAATTCAAACTTTTCGGAAGAAAATCTACAATAATGGCAGATTTTTTCAGAACTGATTTCCAGGATCAGGTTTTGGTAGACCTAGATCGTTCACCTCAACAGTTAACTTTCTATAATTTAGATGGAAAATCTTTCGCAAACTCTTTCCAGACTCAGTTTGACTTTACGCCTTTCAAAAATTTTGATGTGAGATTGGCTTACAAATATTATGATGTTCAGGCTGATTATTTGGATGGAAGAAGAGAAGTTCCATTTATGGCGAAACACAGAGGTTTTGTGAATCTGGCTTACTCAACCAACAAAAATAATCATGGTGGATTTTGGAGTTTTGATACAACAATGAATGTAGTTGGGAAACAAAGACTTCCAAACACCTCAACAAATCCTGCAGAATTTCAGTTGCCAATGTATTCTGAATCTTATGCAGTTTTGAATGCGCAGATTTCAAGAAATTTCAATAAAAAACTGAGAGCTTATTTAGGTGGAGAAAACCTGACTTCTTATTATCAAAAAAATGCAATTATGGATTTTAGAAATCCTTTTGGGAATTACTTTGATGGCGGAATGGTGTATGCTCCGATTATGAAAGCTAATTTCTATGTTGGTTTGGATGTAACATTCTAGATTTGAGAGTTTGAATAAGTAACGAGCATCATTCAAATTAAAAATTAAGCATGGTTTCAATAATTTAATGATTATGAAATCATGCTTTTTTGTATCTTTAAATTTAAAGTAAATGAATGTCACAACCGCTTATTTTCGAAGATAATTATAAGAAATTGGGTTTAGAAAAGTTTTCAGAACACAATCTGGAAACAATTAACGGAAATAAATTTCGCTATGACATCAAGGTATTTTTCATTCCCGCTGGTTATGAACTTTTTGTAGATTTCAATCATTTTAAAACAACCAAACCCACTTTATTCTTCCTGACAAATCAGCATTTAAAAGTTGAAAAAGGAATAGAAGAAGGTATTCTACTGTATTATAACCGTGATTTTTACTGCATTCAGATTCATGATAAAGAAGTTGCATGTGACGGATTGCTTTTCCATAATGTTTTTGAGATTCCTTTTGTAGAACTTGATGAAAATGAAAATGCTATCATTAAAAAACTATATCAAAGTATACAGGATGAGCTTGAATTTAAAGATTCTTCAGCTGAAGAAATGATTAGAACCTATGTAAAACAAATCATCATTCGAGCAACCAGAAAGTGGAAAAAACAAAATCTGGATAATGATGAAATAAAAATTCTGAGCAATGAGCTGGATATTTTCAGAGATTTCAGCAGACATTTGGAAATTCATTTCAGAGAAAAACATAATGTCGCTGATTACGCAGATTTTCTTCATCTCTCCCCGAAAACTTTAACCCATAAATTCAAACATTTAAATCTTGAATCTCCGAATCAATTCATTATCAACAGAATTTTATTGGAAGCCAAAAGACTTTTATTTTACACAGATAAGTCTGTAAAAGAAATTGCCTACGATTTGGGTTATGAAGATCCGGCTTATTTCAACAGACTTTTCACGAATAAAATTGGAAGCACACCTGCAAATTTCAAAAAAACTTATAGTTCGGGAAAAAAGTACAATATTTAAGTCTCTTTATCTATTTATTTGGAATAATATCTGATATATCTTTGTCTCATCAAAATAACAATAATAACAACAAAAAATCAAAACATTATGAAACGTAACGCAACAGCCGTTTGGAACGGAACAGTAAAAGAAGGAAAAGGTCACATTACCACTCAAAGTACAACATTGAATCAAACTCAATATTCTTTCAGCAGCCGTTTTGAAGAAGGAGTAGGAACAAATCCTGAAGAATTATTAGCTGCAGCTCATGCAGGATGTTTTACAATGAAACTAAGCGCAGAGTTGACTCAAGCGGGTTTTACACCGGAAGAACTGACTACAAAATCTGTAATCACTTTAGACCCAAGTGTAGGAAAAATTACAAAATCTGAATTGACTTTAACTGCAAAAGTTCCGGGAATTTCAGAAGAGGATTTTCAAAAATATGCTAAAATCGCAGAAGAAGGTTGCCCTGTAAGTGCAGCTTTCAACTTTGAGATTACTTTGAATGCTACTTTGGCTAACTAATAAATACTTAAAGATTATTTGATAAAGAATGTTAAGTTCTTTATTATAAATGAAATTTCTTAAAATTTCATCAATAGGAACGGGCTTTAGCCCGTTTTTTTTTATAAAAATTCGATTCGCTTTAGCCAAAACTTTTTCAAAATGATTTGTTTTAAGCTCAATCAATTAAATTCCAAAACAAAATATACCGATTGGTATATTTTGTTTATCTTTGTATCAGAATTTGATAAAAATGTCAAAAGCAGAAAAGACAAAACAATTTATTATCGAGAAAACAGCAACTTTGTTTAATACCAAAGGCTACATTTCTACGTCTTTATCTGACATTACCGAAGCTACAGGTTTAACTAAAGGAAGCATCTACGGAAATTTTGAAAATAAAGATCAGGTTGCCATTGAAGTCTACAAATACAATTCTGGGATTCTTAAAAAGAATTTGTCTAAATCATTCAGTGAAGAATTTTCTACAATGTCGGATAAACTGCATGCTTTTGTTTCTTTTTACAGAAAAAACTGGCAATTTGTTTTTGAACGTGGAGGTTGTCCCATGATGAATGCTGCAACAGAATCTGATGATACATTTCCGGAATTAAAAAATCAAGTGAAATTATCTTTTGAAGACTGGACAAAAACGATTTCAGAAATCATCAAATACGGTCAGCAAAATAACGAATTTAAGAAAGAACTAAACTCCGAACAATATGCATCACTCTTCATTATCCTTATCGAAGGTGGAATTTTATTGTCTAAAACAATGGGTGATGAAAAATATTTAAATCTTGCTTTAGACCGAATTACCGGACTTATCAACAAAGAAATCAAACAAAGTATCTCATAATCATTATGGATAAATTACAAATACTTAAAACTTTTATCGGAAAAGAATTCACCGAATCGCCTTCTCCTTTTATGAAATGGCTAAATCCAGTTGTAATTTCTGCAGAAGAAGGCCAAATTGAATTTCAATATACCGTAAGAGAAGAATGGCTGAATCCGATGGGAAATCTTCATGGCGGAGTTACGGCAGCAATTATCGATGACGTTATTGGTGCAACAATGTTTTCTTTAAACGAAAAAACCTTCATCGTAACCGTAAATAATAGCATCGATTATTTTTCAACTGCAAAAGAAAATGATAATATTGTAGCAGAAACGAAAATCATCAAAAGAGGAAAGCAATTTGTGAATGCACAGTGCGAAGTCTGGAATGCAGATAAAACAAGACTTATTGCAAGAGGAACCTCAAATTTATTTAAAATTAATAACTAGTATGAATCATTATTTGCAAAATTTTATACTAACTTTTTGTAATTCAATGGTAAATAAATTCAAGATTTATATATGAAAAGAGTTGTCATTACAGGATTGGGCGCAGTAACGCCTTTGGGAAACAATGTAGAAGAATTCTGGCAAAACAGCATCAATGGAGTGAGCGGAGCCAATAAAATCACTCATTTTAATACCGAAAAATTTAAACTGAATTTCGCATGTGAAGTTAAAAACTTTGATCCTAAAGTTTATTTAAATCACAATGAAATAAAGAGAAGCGATTTGTTTTCTCAATATGCGATGTATTCATCTGCAGAGGCTTTACAAGATTCAGGATTGGAGCTTGATAAGATGGATCCTTTTGATACAGGTGTAATTTGGGGAACCGGACAAGGCGGAATGTGGACTTTCGAAAGTGAAGTAATGAATTTTGCAGCAAACGACGAAAATCCAAGATTTAATCCGTTTTTCGTTCCTAAATTCATTGCAAACATGGCTTCAGGAATGATTTCAATGAAGTTTGGACTTCAAGGAATCAATTACACAACTATTTCAGCTTGTGCAACCGGAAATACCGCTTTGATGGATGCTTTTAATTATATTCGTTTAGGAAAAGCAAAAGTGATTATTAGTGGCGGTTCAGAAGCTGCAATTACTCCGGCTTCTGTTGGAGGATTTTCTGTAATGAAAGCAATGTCTACAAGAAATGATGATTTTGCGACGGCAAGTCGACCTTATGATGCAGATCGAGACGGTTTTGTAATGGGAGAAGGAGCAGGAGCTTTGGTTTTGGAAGAATATGAACACGCAAAAGCAAGAGGCGCAAAAATCTATGCAGAATTAGCAGGAGCGGCAATGACAGCCGATGCATATCACATGACTGCACCTCATCCAGATGGAGTTGGAGCTATAAAAGCAATGCAATTGGCATTAAATGAAGCTGGAGCCAACGTAGAAGACATCGATTATATAAATCCGCACGCCACATCTACTCCACTTGGAGACTTGGTTGAATTAAAAGGAATCAGCAAATTATTTAAAGGAAGTAAAAACCTGGATTTAAGTGCTACGAAATCGATGACAGGTCATTTATTAGGAGCAGCCGGAGCGGCAGAAGCAATTCTTTCTATTAAAGCTATTGAAAAAGGAATTATTCCACCCACAATCAATCTTCACAATATCGACGAAAACATTCCGAAAGACGTGAATATTATTTTCGGAGAAGCAAAAGAGAAAAATATCAATTTTGCTTTAAGCAACGCATTTGGTTTTGGGGGGCATAATGCTACCTTGGTCTTTAAGAAGTTTTCTTAACCTTTAAGATAATCTCTCGCAGATTTGGCGGATAACGCAGATTATTTTGTACAAACATCTTCTAAGTTGAGTTGAAATTACGAGAAAAATAATATTCTCTTCGTTAGAAATCTTTAGATTCGGCGTGGTACATAAGATGTTTAACTTTAAATAAAAAAGCAGTCAAAATTTGACTGCTTTTGTTTTATGCTTCTCTTAACCACTCCGATGATGAAAGATAATTTTCATCTGGATAATAGATAAAGAGACAATTCTTTCCTTTTATTGTATTGATAATCGGTTCTGTTAACGATCTCGGAATTGCCGGGCAACCCCAACTTCTTCCGATTCTTTTGTGAGCTGCAGCAAATTCTTCACTCACATAATCTGCTCCATGCATTACCACTGCTCTTTTATAAGCAGCATCGTTGAAGCCTTTATCCATTCCCAAAAGTTTTAAAGAATATCCGTTATCACCATTGTAAGTAGACTCTGTTATGTAAAAACCCATGCTGCTTTGTAGTGAACTTTCTGTGTTAGAAAAATTTGTAGCAAACTCTTCACCCGTATTCTTTCCGTGAGCAACCAAAGAATTGAAAAGTACTTTTTTCTCATTCATATCGATTACCCAAAGTCTTTTTGTATTGGATGACATTGAGAAATCACAGATTGTTAATAAATGTGCACTTTCGTCTAATTTTCCTGCTTTTTTAAGATTAGCAAAACCTAAAATTGCCTTAGAAAAAACATCAAAGTTTAGCTTGTGGTCACTTTCAAATAGTATAGAATTGTAAAGTTCTTCGGAAGAACTCATTTTATTTGTGCTTTTTTCAGATTTAATTTCAACTGCAGTTTCTATTTTTTTTGTGTTTGATTTTTCCTTTGTTACCTCAACCTTTTCAGGAGAAAGATAAAACGAGGTTGTTACCATGTACACAATGCCTAATAAGCTATAAAATCCTTTCATTAAATATTATGTTAAATTAAAATTGCGGGTACAAATTTATAAAATCATAATTATCAATCAGTTAAATCCGAAAAAGTTTAACGCAATTTAAGAAACTTTAACTCATATCTTTTACTTTTCAGAATCAGGAACGAACTCTAAACTTATAGAATTCATACAATATCGAGTGCCCGTCGGAGCCGGTCCGTCATTAAAAACATGACCCAAATGAGAATCACAACGTTTGCAAACAACTTCAATTCTTTCCATTCCGTGAGAAGAATCCCGGTTATATCCTACTCCATTTTTATCGGCTTCAAAAAAACTTGGCCAGCCACAACTGCTCGTAAATTTTTGATTGGAACGGAAAAGATGATTTCCACAAACCGCACAGTAATATTCTCCTAATTCGTCAAACTCATTGTATGTTCCCGTAAAAGGTCTTTCTGTGGCCGCTTCCCTCGCAATTGCATATAAATCGGGAGATAAAATTTTGAACCATTCGTCATTGGAAATGTTTAATTTCGCAGTTTCAGTTCTTGAGTAATATGGATTGTTTTTTGCTTCGTTTTGCATAAGATTATTTTAAATTAACATTTTAATTTAGCCACAAAAGATTTAAATACAATAGATTAACAAGTTAAATTTTCAATATATAAAAAGAGTACACTAGTTTTTGAAAACCTTTGATTTTTCTTCTTATATATATTTTAGATCTAACTTAAAATTTCAAATACATCTTTGTGACTTTTGTGGTAAAAGAATTACAACCAAATTTAGTAAATTTGAGAATATGAATGACGAAGACAAACGAAAACAGCTCAGAAAATATAAAGCTTTTGCCACAGGACTTTTTGTTTTGATGGCTATTATTTTTATTATAACTACTATTCTTCAAAAAACTCACGAATCACATTGGGTTGGCTATGTTCGGGCATTTTCAGAAGCGGCAATGGTCGGAGCTTTGGCAGATTGGTTTGCTGTGACAGCGCTTTTCCGTCATCCTCTTGGTTTGCCAATTCCACATACCAATTTGATTGAAAACAGTAAGCAAAAATTGGGTGATAATTTGGGAAATTTTGTGGTTTCTAATTTTCTTTCGCCTGAAAATATTCGTCCATATATTCAAAAACTAAAAATCTCTGGTTTTGTCGGAGAATGGCTTGGAAAAGATAAAAATCAAGAGACTTTAATTAAAAATCTGTCGGATATTATTTTAGATATTTTAAATAAGCTTGACGATTTGGAAGTAAGTCTGTTTATCAGCAAAAAAGTATCGGAAATGACCGATAATATTAAACTCAATGGCATTCTCGGAAATGGAATCATCTATCTTTTAGACAAAAATGATCATCAAAAAATCATCACCAATCTTTCAAAACAGATCAAAGATTATATTGTTGAAAATGATGATATGATTCAGGAAAGGGTAAAAAAAGGCAGTTATACTTTTATTCCGTCGTTCGTAGATAATAAAATTGCCGATAAAATATCAAGCGGACTGGCCGATTTTTTTAAAGAAGTGGAAGAAAATCCAAACCATGAAATTCGGGATTTAATTACGAAAAAAATTTATGAATTTTCAAACGATTTAAAAGAAGATCCGAAATGGAATGATGAATTTAAAACTATTAAAAACGATCTTTTAAAGAACGATAAATTAGCAGAATATTCAACCGATATCTGGACTTCTATTAAAAAAACTTTGATGGAAGAACTTCAAAATTATGATTCTACTTTAAAAACTTACCTATCAAAAAATCTGAATGAATTTTCTCAAAACCTAAAAACTGATGAAAATCTTCAGAATAAAATTGATAATTGGGTGAGGGTTACGGCTTACAAATATATTTTACGAAATACACATCAAGCTTCCACTCTAATCAGCTCCACAGTTGGAAATTGGCAAGGGAAAGAATTGAGCCAAAAGCTGGAACTGGAAGTAGGAAAAGATTTACAATTTATCCGTGTTAACGGAACTTTGGTAGGAGGATTGGTGGGTTTGATTATTTATACGATTTCGCATTTTTTTCTTTAAAACTAAATCACTTACACAAATTTTGCAGATAAAGTTCTTAATAAATCTGCTTTATCTGTTATATCTGCGAGATATTTTATAACAAAAAAAGCAAAACCTCATCGATTTTGCTTTCGTACTTTTTTAATATTTTAATTATTTAGAAATTCTACTTGCTCTCGTTAAAATTTCCTGATTAATATCGTTGATTAACTGCGGTCCTTCATAAATAAATCCTGTGTACAATTGAACCAAGCTCGCTCCGGCATTCAGTTTTTCAATCGCATCTTTTGCAGAGTGAATTCCGCCGACTCCGATAATTGGGAACGCGCGGTTGCTTTTTTCTGAAAGATACTTGATCATTTTTGTGCTTCGCTCACGAATAGGTTTTCCGCTCAAACCACCGTTTCCGATTTCTGCTAAAACTTCAGGTGAAGTTTTCAGACCTTCTCTGTTTACTGATGTATTTGAAACGACAATCCCGTCGATTTTTGTATCTGCGATGAGCTCGATAATTTCGTCGAGCTGTTGATTGTTTAAATCAGGAGCGATTTTTAAAAGAATTGGTTTTTGGGTCGGTTTAGTTTGATTAATTTCTTTAACGGCAGTAATCAGCTCTCTCAGATATTCCACATCTTCCAGTTTAGCGTGGCTTCCCACGTTGGGACAGCTTACATTAAGAACAAAATAATCTACGTAAGGATGCAGACCTTCAAAACAGTCGAGATAATCTTGTGTGTAGTTTTCAGGCGTTGTGTTGGTATTTTTTCCGATGTTTCCGCCGATGATGATTTTTCCTTTGTTGCCTTTCAGTTTTTCAATCGCTGCTTCCAAACCGTCATTGTTGAAACCCATTCTGTTGATGATTCCGCCATCATCGATGAGACGGAAGAGTCTTTTCTTGGGGTTTCCAGCCTGTGCTTTCGGTGTTACCGTCCCGATTTCTACAAATCCGAATCCTAAGTCGCCTAATTCGTTGAATAAAACCGCATTTTTATCGAAACCTGCCGCTAAGCCAACTGGATTTTTAAATTTCAGTCCGAAAACTTCTCTTTCAAGACGTTTGTCGACAATTGGTTTTGGAAGGAATAATTTTGTTAAGAACGCGAAATTTTTGAGCATCGAAAAAGTAAAGTGATGAACTTCTTCAGGATCAAATTTGAAAAGAATGGGGCGGATAAGCGATTTGTACATTGAAAAAAAGTTTTACAAAAATACTCATTTTAAATTGAATGGGTTTTTGATGTATGATATTTTATTTAAATAAAGATTATTCGTATTTTAAAAATACCAATTCCACAATTTTCTTCATTAATGAACACAACGAATAGAATTAAAATCTGCTTAACTCATAAAATCAGTGAGAACTTTTTTAATGCGGAGATTTCATTTAATTTTTTAAAATTTTAAGAAGCAAATATCAATCAACAGTTTGATTTGAGGAAGCTTTATTCTGAATTTCGTCACCTCGAGTAACGTAGCAAAGCGGAGTATATCGAGAATTTTGTACCAAGTTCTCGATACATTTTTCTCCATTTCATTACGAAAAACACTCGAACTGACGAAATTCTTTTTACAATTACAAATACGCACTCAAATCAAAATTCAAAATATCTCCTACCCTTTTGAATTCGTCGTCGATAGTCGCACTGACCACAATTTTTTCATTAGAAACAGGATGATTAAAAATTAACTGATGGGCATGAAGTGTCATTTTATTGATCTCAAATGCCTGAAGCCATAATTTATTTTGTTTGTTGCATCCATGTTTTCTACAACCTAAAATAGGATGCAGAATATGTTTAAAATGTTTTCTCAACTGATGAAATCTTCCCGTTTCAGGAATGGCTTCTACCAGACAATATCTCGAAGTCTGATGCTTTAAAAAAGGCAGATCTATTTCCGAAGTCTGCAGACGGTGATAATAGGTGACTGCATTTTGCTTTACTTCATTTTCGTTCACTAAGTCATAATCAATTGTTTCTTCTTCTTTCGCCCAGCCCCGGAGAATGGCGATGTATTTCTTTTCGACTTCCCGCGATGCAAACTGTTTGCTCATCATTCTCAAAGTTTCTTTATCTAAAGTAAACAACAAAACGCCGGAAGTTTTTCGGTCTAATCGATGTACAGGATAAACTTTCTGCCCAATTTGCTTTCTCAGCTCCTGAATCGCATATGTATCTGCTTCTCCGGAATAGAAAGATTTATGAACCAATAATCCGCTGGGTTTATTAATGGCAATAAGATGTTCGTCTCGATAAAGAATTTCTAACATTTGGCAAAAGTAGGAAAACTATACCGTAAGACCGTAGCTATTGTTCGCGCTTAAAGGTATAATTAAATATATAAGTTCCCATATATTCTCTGCTTTCTACACTTACCAATTCCCAACCTTCATTACCATATTGGTTCAATGTTTTATCAATTTCGTTCGGATCGTATTCTACTGTCCAAAAACTCACTTTAGGCTTTACCACAACTGTTTTATACTCAAATCTTTTTTTCATGAATTTTTTTTATTTTAAATGTACAATAAATTTCTATGCGGTTAAACCTAACGGGTTTTAAAAACCCCTTTAGGCTTGTGACTGCCAAGATTAAGGCTAAATTTGAACTATTTCTAAACCTCATAGGTTTTTGAAACCTATGAGGTTTGTTGTCTTAAACGTACTCTTGTCATTAGCCCTGATGGAAACGGCATCCTTTTTTGTGGCGAACGCAACGAAGTGGAGACCGCCACAAAAAAGATACAGTGGACAGCAGGTTCCCGGCTCCTAAAAATCTCCGTTGCAAAAACTTCCACCATCCAGCTTCTAACTTCCCGCTTTTTCACTATTTTTGCAGGTAAGACGAAAAATTTATGGCAAAGCAAGAAGATGTTTTCAAGAAAGTGATTTCCCACGCTAAAGAATATGGGTTTATTTTCCCTTCGAGTGAGATCTATGACGGTTTATCCGCTGTTTATGACTATGGACAGAATGGTGCAGAACTGAAAAACAATATCAAACAGTACTGGTGGAAAGCGATGGTACAGCTGAACGAAAATATTGTGGGTATTGATTCAGCAATCCTGATGCACCCGACTACTTGGAAAGCTTCTGGCCACGTTGATGCTTTTAATGATCCTTTGATTGACAATAAAGATTCTAAAAAACGTTTCAGAGCAGATGTTTTGGTGGAAGATTACTGTGCAAAAATCGAGGATAAAGAAAATAAAGAAATTGAAAAAGCTGCCAAAAGATTTGGTGAGTCTTTCGATAAAGCTCAGTTTGAAGCAACGAATCCTAAAATCTTAGAATACAGAGCGAAAAGAGAACAAATTTTATCACGATTGGCAAAATCTTTAGAAAATGAAGACCTTGCTGATGTAAAAGCATTAATCGAAGAATTGGAAATTGCTGACCCAGATACAGGTTCTAGAAACTGGACGGAAGTAAGACAATTCAATTTAATGTTCGGAACTAAATTGGGTGCTTCTGCAGATTCTGCGATGGATCTTTATCTAAGACCGGAAACTGCTCAGGGAATTTTCGTTAACTTCTTAAACGTACAGAAAACCTCTCGTCACAGACTTCCGTTTGGTATTGCACAAATTGGAAAAGCATTTAGAAATGAGATTGTTGCAAGACAATTTATCTTCAGAATGCGTGAATTCGAACAGATGGAAATGCAATTTTTCGTTGCTCCGGGAACTGAACTTGAATTCTACGAACAATGGAAGCAAAAACGTCTGAACTGGCATTTAGCTCTTGGTTTAGGAAATGAGAATTACAGATTCCACGATCACGAAAAATTGGCGCATTATGCGAATGCTGCGGCGGATATTGAATTTAATTTCCCTTTCGGATTTAAAGAACTGGAAGGTATTCACTCAAGAACGGATTTCGATTTAAAAGCTCACGAAGAATTCTCCGGAAGAAAACTTCAGTTCTTCGATCCGGAAAGAAATGAAAACTACGTTCCTTATGTTGTGGAAACTTCAGTTGGGTTAGATAGACTATTCCTTTCGATATTCTCTCATTGTTTAAGAGACGAGGTTTTGGAAGACGGTTCAGAAAGAACAGTTTTATCTTTGCCTCCGGCATTGGCTCCAGTAAAAGCAGCGATTCTACCTTTGATGAAGAAAGATGGTTTAGCAGAATACGCTGAAAATATTTTTAATGATTTGAAATATGATTTCAACTTATTCTACGAAGAAAAAGATGCAATCGGAAAACGTTACAGAAGACAGGATGCAATCGGAACGCCATACTGTATCACGATTGATCACGATTCGTTAACCGATCATACCGTGACCATCAGAGACAGAGACACGATGCAGCAGGAAAGAGTTCCGGTTTCTGAACTGAGACGGATTATTGATGAGAAAACGAATTTCAGAAATTTACTTTCTAAAATATAAATTGAAAGCCTTGAGAAATCAGGGCTTTTTTATTTGAATTAATCGTAATAAATTTAATTGCAAGCAACTTATTATAAAGCCGACTAAAGTCTACCTCTATTGATAAAATCTTAATAATAATTTCACATAAAAATATTTTCATCAATGTATTTGAAATATCCTTGAATTCATTACTTTTGAATTTGAAATAATAACTATGAAGAAAATTTCTCTATTGATGTTTGGATTGATTCAGACATTTGCTTTTTCCCAAACTCAAGATTTGGCTTCTTTAGCTTCAGGTACGAATGTAGGAATGAATGCACTTTTCGACACTAAAGACAACCTTTACGGCTACGTTTCTATTTATTCTTATGGTAAAACAGACAAAAAAACTCAGAAATTCGAATATGTTCTTTTAGATAAAAATCTCAACCCTGTTTCTAACAAGGAGTTTGAAGCCGGACTTTTAGTTTCGAATTATTACGGTTATGTAGATTTTAAAGGACAAATCATTCTGCAACCTTCCGATTTCAATTACTTACAGGCTTTTGCAAAAGATGCCGCGGCTCCGGTTTCGATGGTAATTGATCCTAAAACCAATACTGTAAAACCTAAAGTGTATTATGATTATCAGGAAAACGGAACGTTTGTAGAAATCACACAGCCCAAAAGTTTTAAGAGCGAAAGAAAAGAAAACCGCGCCGAGAAAAAAGATAAAGGTTACAATTACGTTTCTTCGGTTGGAGAAATTAAAGAAGGTGGTTTTATCGCTGTGGAATACAACGATTACGGGAAATACGTTAACAAAAACAGCCTGGTAAAATTTGATCAAAACAAAAAAGAAATCTGGAGATACCGCTACAATACCGACGGAAGCAAAAAAGTGTTTTCTGATCTCACTATTTTAGATAAAGATGAAAACCGTATTTACGGAATCTTAAGACAGGTAAATGATGACGACAAGACGTTTTCTATGTTGGTAATCGATATGAAAACCGGAAAAGAATTGTCGAACAAACCAATTACAGGACTTTCACCAGATACTATTTATAATATCGACAACCTTTACGCAAGCGGAAGAAGAATTGATAATGATAAAACTTTTGATGATAAAATTGTGCTTTTAGGACGAAATTATGTCCCGAAAAGTGATAAAGGTTTCGCAAGATTCATGCTTGATAAAAACAATTACAATGTAGATCTGAAAGCTTTGAACTACAAACCGGATTTGTCTAATCACATCCCAAAACTAAGCGCAGACGGCGGTGTGGAAAACGGGTATTTCCTTCAGACAAAAGATGCCTATTTCTTAAATGACGGAAGTGTGGGAATTCTTGCAGAAAAATTTAAACCTGAAGGACAATATAATGCACCAAAAACTACAGATTTAGTTTATATCAATACCGACAAAGATTTTAAGGTGAAAGATGTACAAATTTTTGAGAAAGAAAAAACAAGGTGGTCAAACAATGATTATTTGTTTTCACAATATCTGAATGACGGCAAAGATGTGGTTTTCTTTTACCGCGATTATCAAAAAGATCAGGCAACCAAAGAAAAAAAATGGAATCTATTCATCAACACAGTTGTTAACGGAAAATTTAAGCAGGAGGTTATTCCTATTTCCGAGAAAGACAATTATACCGTGACGCCTTATGTTGCGAAAGAAGGTTATATTTTACTTCGTGAATTCAATGAAAAAGAGAAATTCAATAAAGTGCGTTTGGAACGATTGAATTATTAATTACCACAAAAATTTTTATAATAAAAAAACCTAACAGATCTTGAAGTTTGTTAGGTTTTTATTTTTTAGAAATTAAACAAATTCTACGATTCTTTCTGATAATAATCCGCAATATTTTTTATTTCGTCTAAACTTAAATTCCACATAAAATTCAAGAATTGCTGGTAACTTTCACTTTGATTTTTCGGGTCTACTCTATCTAAATATCGATTTAAATTATAGTTTTTCCGCGCTTCATAGATTTTAGAAAAACATTTTCCCAACCAGCTTTTATAATACTTTTCTTCTTCTCCATCCTGCAAAAACTGGAGACTCGCATAAATTCCAACCCCATAATCTTCAGCGTAATAAAAATTCGGCAACGTTTCCATTCTTGCAATTTTCTCAAGAACGGCATAAGATTCGGAGGCTTTTTCGTCTTTCACTTCATTTTTAAGTTCAGGAAAAAGCTTTTTAAGATGATTTATTCTCATCGTAACTTCCGGATGCGATTTCAATGAATCTTTATTCAGTTTATCATTAAAATGATTGTAATTATACAGAGAAAAATCTTCCTGTTTCAGCCATTTATCATTAAATTCTTGTTTGGGAAGATTGAAAAATTTCTTGTAAGTTTCCACTTTTAAAGTTCTCGGTGAAATCGTGTCAAAATCTTCCAGCCTTTTCAGCGTATTGATAAATTCTTCTTTCTTAAAATCACTGTTTTTAAAAACGGCATAGCCTAAAGAATCTGCCTGCATTTCTTGTTTTCTATTTTCTGTACCTTTTTTGTAAACTCTGTTTTTGAGAACATCAAAAGCTCTTTGATTTCGGTTTTCTTTGGTTGATTTAATACTTTGAACCACCAATTTATCCAGCTGATCCTGATTGATTAATTTTAAAAAAGTTTTCAAAGTATGTTCTGTAATTTTATGTCCCAATTCATGGGAAATCACGGCAGCCAACTGATCGTCGTTATTCAACCAATTAAAAAGTCCCATATTAATCACGAAAGTTCCGTCTGCAAAACAATAAGCATTCGGTGTATTGTCTTTTGCAATCAGTATTTTTAAATTTTGTGGAATCTGTGGATTGTTTTTCCTCAATCTTTCCAAAAGATTTTTCACTTTAGCATCAAAAACTGAATTGAAAACAAAGCCCTTATTTTTCACCTGTTTTTCGAAATCTTTTCCAACTTCTTTATAGATTTTAGACAATTCGTTTCCCGTTTTACCGGAATATTTTGCTTTGAGATCTTTAATTAAAAGTTCATTGTTTAAAGAGTAATTTTTAATAAAATCTTTCCTTTGAGCATAGTCTGCCGTATCGATTGTTTTATAGATTTGACCAAAACAAATCACTGAAAAAGAGAACAGTAAAAAAAAGAAGTATTTTTTCATCATAATCATCAATAATCACAAAAATAATTCATTTGGAAATACATTTATAAATTTATTTTTAAAATTATTCTAAATTTGTTTAAGACCAGATTGCTTATGATTATTATTATTTACATATTCACATTTTTAGTTGCTGTCGCGGTAATTTTTTATTTTTTGGGATACTCTTATCTTTTCAGTGGTATTTCAAAAACCTATTTACGTGGAAAGATGAGCGCCAATATTGATGACGGAAAATTCTTTCGGAGCAATATTATTCATACTTCAAAACCTGTTCTTTGGAATGAACATCCTGACTACAACAAAAAAGATTTGCCTAGAAACATCGTTGATGATTTAATTGATTCCAATACGGCATCATTTCTTGTTATAAAACACGGAAAATTATTGCATGAACAATATTGGAACGGTTATAATAAACTTTCGAAGACTAATTCTTTTTCGATGGCAAAAGCTGTTACCGTAATGCTTTTAGGAAAAGCTTTAGAAGAAGAAAAAATTAAAAATATTGATATCAATTTCTCTGAATTGTATGAGGAATTTAAAAACAAACCTTTCGGAAGAGATTTAAATTTAAAAAATCTGGCTCAAATGGAATCTGGATTGGATTGGGATGAAAATTATAAAAACCCTTTTCTACCAAACGCAAAAGCCTATTACGGAAGAAGTCTTATAAAAGCTACTTTTTCGAGAAGATTTAAAGAAAAACCGGGTGAAAGATTTGAATACCAAAGCGGCTCAACGCAGCTTTTGGGATTTGCAGTCAAAAAAGCAATTAATCAATCATTAGCAAGCTACTTATCTGAAAAATTCTGGATTCCTATGGGAATGGAGCAAAACGCAGAATGGAGCGTTGACGAAAGCGGAATGGAAAAGACCTATTGCTGCATCCATTCCAATTCAAGAGATTTTGCGAAACTTGGACAGTTGTTTTTAGACGATGGAAAGGTCGGTAATGAACAGGTTTTAAATTTAGATTTCATTGAAAAAATGAGAACGCCGACCAAAAAATCTGATGAAATTTACGGAATGGGATTTTGGGTTAATAATGACAATCCTATCAAACATTATTATTTCCTTGGACTTCAAGGTCAGTACATCATCATAATTCCTGAGCATAAAATGGTCATCGTAAGAACCGGAAGCTACAATAATCTTCCAAAAACCGACAGAGGAAGACCTGATCAGGTGAAATTTTTGGTGAATGAAACGGTGAAGCACTTTGCTTAAAGGTCGAGTATAAGCTTGAGGTTGATTTTTTTTAACCATTAAGATTACTTAAATTGTTAAGGAAAACAGTAAGGAAATATCTAAAAACATTCATTAAGCACACTACTAGCTTCAGATTTTTCTGAATCTTAAAAACTCTTACAAGCTAAAAAATCTTAATGTTTAAAGTTCATTTAAATTAAAATTATGGAAAAATACAATCCTTTAGTTGATGAATACATTGAAAAAGCACCTGAGTTTGCAAAACCTATTTTAAGCCTCATCAGAGAAGTCGTACACGAATGTTCTCCGGAAATTGAAGAAGCAATCAAATGGAAGTTCCCGACGTTTATGTACAAAGGAAAAATTCTCTGCTCAATGGTTTCATTTAAGCAATATTGTAGCATGGGGTTTTGGCTTCATAGTGAAATGCAGACGATAAAAAATCTTGAAACTAATGCAGAACAAACTAACATGTTCAGCCTTGGAAAGATTACCAAAATGGATGAACTTCCCAAACGACCTCAGCTTAAGAAGATCATCCTCGAAGCCATAGAATTGACCGATATGGGTGTTACATTGAAAAAGGCATCGCCTTCAAAAACAGAAATTGAAGTTCCTGAATATTTTAAAACTTCTTTAAACCAAAATAAAAAAGCTCTGGAAGTTTTTGAAAAAGCTTCTCCATCATTCAGAAAAGAATATATTAATTGGATTATTGACGCTAAAACTGAACCCACCAAAAATAAAAGAATCGAACAGGCAATCGAATGGATTTCTGAAGGAAAAGGCAGGAACTGGAAGTATGAGAAAAAGAAGTGATTTGGATGGAAGTTAGATATGTAAGCTGAATGTTTACAATATTGAAGACAATTTCAATTACAAACTAAACTCTTAGTGGAATCTAAAATTAGCTTCCGGTAATGTATTATTTTTTAGAAAAGCTTCATATTCCGGGGACATCTGTGCTCTTCCCCAAGTATTTTTCCCGCTCATACTTCCGAGGCGAACTTTATCTTTACCGTATTTTTTATTCATTGCATCCATCGCTCTCATTACTGGTAAATGCTGATTTTGCGCGTCTTCTTCAAATAAATTTATCAATCTTTGATCTTCAGGCACAAAATCATTGACGATAACTCCCGCTTTTTTATAATGAAAACCTTCTTCGAAAATAGATTCAAACAAATCATTCACAACTCTTCCAATAATAATTGAAGAGTTGGTAGGATTAGGCAAAATCAGTGTTTTAGCATTTCTATATTCCGGTAAATCTTTTCTAAAACGGTTGGTCTGTACAAAAACCGTGACCATTTTGCAACAGGTATTTTGTTTTCTCAGCCTTTCTGAGCAATACATTCCGAAGGTTTCCACACGCTCCCTTACCTCATCTTTTTTTGTTAACATTTGCATGAAACTTCTTGTAACAGCAATCGATTTTTTAGGTGAAGGAGAATCTAATTCCAACTGACGGATTCCTTTCAGTTCGTTAATCATTCTTACCCCATGAATTCCCATAACTTTACGAACCCACATTTCCGGTTTTTGAAGCAAATCCCAGGCTTTATAAACACCGTTGTCATTCATTTTTGCGCCAAGTCTTCGACCGATTCCCCAAACATCGCCGATATTGAGCCATTTTAAAGCTTTTTCAATTTTTTCGGGAGTGTCTAAAATATAAACCCCTTCATTAAATTTTTCAGGAAAATCTTTTACAATTCTGTTGGCAACTTTGCATAAGGTTTTTGTGGGTGCAATGCCGATGCTTACAGGGATATTAGCTTCATTTTTAATTCTTTTCCGAATTTCAAGACAATAATCATAGATGTTAATATATTTAAAGCCTGTGAGATTTAAAAATAACTCATCGATACTGTAAGTTTCAAACTCGGTAACATAAGAACTTGCAATTGATATTACCTGTTGACTTTTGAAATTATACAATTCAAATTTTGCAGAAAAACTTTTTACATTATGCTTTTTAAATAATTCTTGGTACTTAAATGCGGGAGCCGCCATCGGAATTCCCAAATCTTTTGCTTCTTTACTTCTGGACACAACACATCCATCGTTGTTGGAAAGTACAACAACAGGTTTGTTTTCAAGTTCCGGATCGAGCGTTCTCTCACAGGAAACAAAGAAATTATTGCAATCTACTAAAGCGTACATAATGGTAAAAATGACTAATTGAAGATACAAATCTATAACTTTTAAAATAGAATATTCTGTTTAATCAAATTTTCAACATCACAATTATTTAACTAAAAACCAACCATTTAAACACTTTAAAATACGTCACGTTTTGTCGCATTAATGTATTATTCAGCGTTTACAGAAGTTTATTCTTTTATTAAAAAAACAACCTTTTTTCATTTTCAACACGTCAAGTTTTGGCGCAATGCACATCTACATTTGCTTCAGAAGAAAATTAAAAATTATGGATAAAGTAACATTGCAAAGAATAGAAAAACTACATCCTTTCGTGAGAGAGGAAGTAAAACAAATTATTAAAGAATGTGATAAAGCTCTCACCAGAAAAGCCAAAATCAGAATCACTCAGGGACTACGAAGTTTTGAGGAACAGGAAAGATTATATGCCATCGGAAGAATTACTTCAGGAAAAAAAGTAACCAATGCCAAAGCTGGACAAAGCATTCACAATTATGGTTTGGCCGTGGATATGTGTTTGATCATCGGCGGAAAAACTGTAAGTTGGGACACCGCAAAAGATTGGGACAATGATCAAGTTGCCGATTGGTACGAATGCGTGAAAGTTTTTGCAAAATATGGTTGGGATTGGGGCGGAAACTGGAAGACTTTCAAAGATCTCCCCCACTTTGAAAAGAAAAATTTCCCAATTAAAAAAGGTTTGGCAAAAACGAGTTGGAAAGCGCTTTCTAAGCTGAAAAAGGATAAGGATGGATATGTAACATTTGAAAATAATTGAGCATTATTAATATAACACGTCAAGTTCTGTCGCTTCCCGCTCCTACCTTTACTCTACCAAAACAACGGTAGAAAAATGAAGAAAACAACCCTACTTTCTTTAGACGGAGGCGGAATAAGAGGAATCATCACCTGCATTATTTTACGCTATATAGAAGAGCAACTGCAAATTTATGATAAGCCGAGCGCAAAGCTTGGAGATTATTTTGATCTGGTTGCAGGAAGCAGCACAGGAGCATTGATCGCAGCGATTATTTTGTGTCCCGACGAACACAGAAAAGCAAAATATTCTATTCAGAAAGGGTTGGAATTGTATTCTGAAAGAGGTGGCGACATATTCCAAGTTTCATTTTGGGAAAAATTGGTGAATCCTTTTGGATTGCTGAATGAAAAAATTTCTCAGGAAGCTTTAGAAAAAAACCTGAATGACTTTTTCGGAAATTTAGAATTAAAAGAATTAATAAAACCATGTTTAATAACAAGTTATGACATAGAAAACCGAAGGGCAAAATTATTTAACTCTTGGAAAGCAAATTTAAGCACTGATAATTTCTATGTAAAGGATGTCTGCAGAGCAACTTCAGCGGCACCGACATATTTTACTCCGGTTCAGATTAAATCCATGTACGGTCAGATTTTCAGTTTAATTGACGGTGGAATGTTTGCCAATAATCCGGCATTGTGTGCTTATGCGGAAGCCAGAAAAATTCCTTTTGCCGAAGTTTTAAAAAATCATCAGAAGGCCAATCATCCTACAGTAAACGATATGATTATTATTTCTATCGGAACTGGAATTGAATCTAAAAGTTATTCCTTCAAAAAAATGGAAAAAGCTGGAAAAATCGGTTGGGTAACTCCAATTATCGATATTCTGATGTCTGCAAATGCCGAAACGGTGGATTATCAGCTTTGTCAGATGTTTCAGACTTTAGGGCAGAGAAATCAAAAGAATTATTACCGGATCAATCCATCTCTGAAAAATGCTTCTCCCGCAATGGATAATGTGAAAAGGTCAAATATTGAAAATCTGATTCAAGCAGGTTTGAGCTATATTGATGATAATAGAGAGATGTTAAATCAAATTGTGCAGAAATTAATCAAAAATAAAATATAAGCATTTCAGCTTATAAATGATAAATATAAGCATTTAAGCTTATATTTGTCATTTACTAAAAAAACATTCTAACACGTCGAGTTTTGTCGCTTTTCACTTCTACTTTTGTAGTATAAATAAAGACACAAAAACAAAAAATTCTAAAAAAATTTAAAATCCTTTTTGAATTTCAACATTCTTACATGCTGAACAGCTAAAAATATGTTCAAAAAACTTTAATCTTTAAAACACAAAACATGAAAATACCAAATCACAATTCTGATATAATTTTTAATGAAGACCTCTACACCATCAATTGGAGCGACATCGAAAACACAGAAATCGATTACGAAAATTATCTCGATGACATTGAAAATTTCTTCAAAGAAGATTTTGAAAATGACATTTTGGAAGATGATTATTAAATTAAAAATGATAAAATTAAATTTCAAAACGTCAGGTTTTATCACTCCTCGATGGTAAATTTGAAATATCATTAAAAGCACAAAAACAATCAATTATCCTTTTTGAAAGTCTTTGTATTCAGCCTATAAAAAGTCTGAACAGCCAAAAATATGTCTAAAAATTAATCAATAAAAATATAAAAATGACTTTTCCTATTAAAAATAAAGGTGGATATCCTTTGCCGGACACCACCTTAAAAAATAAGGCTAAAACCTGAAGTAGTTCTAATAAAAAGAAACTTCAAAATTTTAATCTTAAAAACCTTATAAATTTATTTAAAAAATGGCAACAGAACACAAAAACAACTCATCACAAACTCTTTTCAGATTTGTAAGTTTAAGAAATCCTCAACTTACCGAAATAAAGGCTGATAATTTAGGTTTATTCACCGTCCAACAGATTTAGAGAGCGCCTTTGATAACAAGGTTACCGAAACAGATTCAGCAATAGCCAAATTTCAGTCAATGGAACGTGCTGCAAGAGAATTTAGTCCAACAGGATTTACCAATGAAGCACAGATTGAATCTGGTATTTTTGTAGAAACATTAAGATTAGGAAGAAAAATTGCTAAAAAACAAGAACTTTCTGACCAAGATAGAGATAGTGCCGTAAATTTATATGACAGCGTGACAGTAGAGCATTATAAAGTATTATGGGACAACTTAATGTTTCAGACCGTAATTCAAAGTGATTTCTACGTAAAAGAAGCAATTATTCATATTTTAAAAGCCATCCACTTTGGCTATGTTTGTCAATTGCAGGTAACTGATGAGCTTAAGAAAATAAATGGAGATGATTTAAAAGCAAAAGCATTAGAGGCAAAAGTGGTTCTTCCATTAAGGTTTTTCGGTGACGGAACCGATAACTCAGGAGCCATAACTAACAGACTTTTTATAGTAGGAAGATCCGAAGTAGATTCTGAAGATCCTATTAATGCTCAACAACTTCCTATTGCTGTTCAGGAACAGCTAAAAGCTGAAGGAGAGAAAATTTCAGAATTATTATCCATTGATTTAGAAAAACAAGGTTTAGAAAAATTAAAAACTGAACTTGAGAAAATTCAAAAGTCGTATTATAAGATTAAAAACAAGACTTATACTGCAGCTTACAAGGAATACCTTGAGCAATATCAACCTGAAATCGATAGGTACAATGCAAGACTTGAAGAAATTGAAGACCTAATCACTGAAGAAACTTCTGAAGAAGAAATTCGTGCCCTCTACGCCGAATTGGGTGTATTAAATGTTCCATCTTTTATTTTTGAATACAGAGATGAATTGAATTTTGATGACTTCAAAAGCAAACTTTCATTAGAATCTTTAAAATTATTTGTTAACATTTTCACTGATGCAAATAATAGGGAACTAAACTTTTCATCAATGAATGTAATTTCAGACAGACAATTACAATTAGGAGAAGTGGTAGTTACAATGAATGATGAATACGACAATTACACCGAAGTTTTAGAAGAATTAACCGAAAGATTAAGTTTTCATACACAATCATTATTTGAAAAGACCCCTCTAAATCAAAGAGTTTATGCCAATTTAGGTGGAGTTTTGATTCCTGTAAATGATTCTGCAAATAAATCATCTTCAATTTCCAGAACATATTATCTTAAAGCAAATCAACAGACTACATCCCAATCTTATCTTACATTCTATTATCAAGCAGAAAGTAATGCATGGGGAACAGCTTCAGCTAAAATTTATGCCGTTACAGATTTCAATACCTATGAAGAAACTTATTCAAACATCAGTGTTTACGGAGGCAAAGTAACTTTTCCTTCTATGTTAATTAATAAGTTTGGAAAAGTAATTAGACAATTAAAAATTCAAATATTCTTCAGCAACGGAGAAGAAGCTAATCTTGAATTTTCTGGTTTAGTGATGGATGAGCCTTATACTGGAATTTTATATACTGAAAGAGTAAAACAGGAAATTGAAAATCCTTCCGAACCAGGAACAACTCCAAAACCGGGAACTTTCATTCCTAAAAACTTTGGAATTAAAAGACTCGGAATTGCCGATTATCTGAAAGTTGTACAAAGCACTCATGCCTATGTTCCGGGAGAAGTCACTCATATCGAGAATGTAATAGCAAAAGAGTTTAAACAAAAATCTACTAGAAGATTAAGAAGAAGTGAAATTCAAACCACAACTTCAAAATCTACTGAGAGAGAAAACTTAAGCGATACCACTACTACATCAAGAAATGATTTACAATCTGAAGTTGCTAACATTATCCAGCAAGAGACCAATGCTCAAGCTTATTTTAGATACGGTGGTGGAAATAAATCATTCGAGGTTGGTGGAAATTTTGCAACTCACAATTCAAAGGAAAACAGCACACGACAAGCTATTGCAAAATCTCAGGAAATAACAGAAAAAGCCACCGAACGAATTCTTACCAAAGTAGCTGAAGAAAGAATTGAAAAAATCATTGAAGAATTTGAAGAAAATAATGCACATGGTTTTGATAACAGAAATGGTGATAAGCATGTAGTGGGAGTTTACAGATGGGTTGATAAAAAAATGAAAAATCAGATCTACAATTATGGTAAGCGTAATATGTTTGAATTTATGATTCCTGAGCCTGCAAAGCTTCATCGTTTGGCAACCACTTTCACAAAAGCCTCTTCAATGTTAACTGAGCCAGTTGATCCAAGGAAAGCGCCAGCTCCTCAAACTATGGCCGACTCCAAATCTGCAACAAAAGATTTATTGTCATATTGGGCAGGAATATATGGTGTCAAGCTAACAGAAATTAAAGAGACAGATCAACAAATTGAAAGCATCCATGACGAGTTTCATGACAGCGGAAACTTAAGTGTCCAGCAAAGAAATTTCGGAATTCCGGCAAACTACATCTGTAAGTCGGTGGAAGTATCTTACTCTGCAACAAAGTCAAAAAGTAGCAGAAGACTCGAAGTTACTGGAGATTTTACTAATGGCATTGGTTTTTCTAAGAGCCAACCAACTGAAACATTCTTCTTAGGAGGATTTAATCTTTCAGGAAGTTGGGTGTTTAAAAACTCAGGATATAATATTGGTATTGTAGACATTTCTTTAAAACTGAATTTAGAAATTAAACCGGAATTGTTTGAGGCTTGGAAAAAGGAGAACTTCGATGCAATTATTCAGGCTTACGAAACTGCTTATGCAGACTTTTTGGCAAAACAAAAAGAAGAGGAAGAAAAGGCCAAAGAGGAAGAAGAGAACAACAAAGTTCAGCTTTCTAATTTCTATCGTGAAATGGAAAGAGTTATTATTAAACATAACTGTATCGCTTTCTTATTACAGGATTATCTTAACAGCAATACATTGGGACAAAATCTCACCAATAATGCTCAAACAATGAAAGAGTTCAGTGTAATTCTTGATGAAAACCTTGACCAATATGCTGCTTTAGCCAAATTCTTAGAACAGGCGTTTGAGTGGACGATCATGGACTATACATTCTATCCTTACTATTGGGCAAACCGTGATGAATGGCAGACAATGTATTTATCTGAAAGTACAGACCCTCTATTCAGAAACTTCTTACAGGCAGGTATGGCAAGAGTGATCGTAACCGTAAATCCTGGTTTTGAAGATGCTGTACAGTTCTTTATGACCACCGGAAAAATCTGGAATGGTGGCGAAGTTCCTGTAATCGGAGACCCTATGTACATGTCTATTGTAGACGAAATGCGTGAGCCTTTAGGATTAAAACAAGGTAAAGCCTGGATTACCACATTACCAACTTCATTAAATATTTTACAAGAAGATTCCATCGGATTGAAAACACTGACAGCATTACCATTTACTCAAGAAAATCCTGAAGAATTTGAAGTTCCTTCAGATGTAGTAATTAATGATTCGGACTTTAAGTCAAATAATAATCTTTTGGGAGTACAATCTAATGGAAATTCTGAAAAAGTCATTTCCGGAGACTGGGAATAATCAAACTAACATTAAAAAAAACAAATATGTCTAATACAGGAAAGATCATAAGAGTAAATACATTACCTCCTATTGAAGAAAGAGAAAACAATGTCATTTACCAAGTAGCTGCGCCAGGTGCAGCTACTTACACAGACTACGCTATTGATGAAAATGGTGATGTCAAAACACACGTAGGTTATTTTAATCCCGAAGATTTGGTTGATTATGCTGTAAATATTTCAACTCCCGAATTTCTTGAGGAAGGCATTGAAACCCAAGAAGAATTTAATTTAAATACTCGTGAGCAATTAGGAGCTAAATTAAATAAGCCCTCTACAACAGGTACAACATCGCAATACACTGAAGTTTTGGGATTTGACCATCATGGAAATACCGCTAAATTACCTGCCGGAGATTTAGGTAAAAATATTGCCAATTCTTCGCTGACATCTATTGAAGGAGCCGGATTAACTTTAGGAGCAGATTGAGCTTTAGAAACACAAGGAAAAAAATAATCAATTTCAGGATTGAATAATGTATCAAATGATTCTACATTCAATGCTTTTCTATCTCAAAACGAAAACGGCCAATTAGGAAAAACAAATGGAGTACAACCATTCCTGACGCTACCTAATATTCTTACAGAAGAAGAAAAAACAGCATGGAAAACAGCGATGAATGGTGGATGGACAACAAATACAATGAGTGTGGGATTAATATCACCTCCAATGGTTGATAACAATTTGAATCATCCAACATGGTTTTTACTTAAAGGAACTAATTTAAATTTGAATCCTACTTCTTTTTCTATTGTTTTGATAGATTCATCAGATAATGTCATAGCTGCAATTCCAAATAATCAGGTGCAACTAAATTCAAACGGAATAGAGTTGACTTTCTACTACAACTTCAGTGGATTTCAGACAGGTGATTTTAGAGTGAGACTATGGAACGGGGTTTCTTACCACACAACCACAATGCATACAACAATATCAAATACATTCCCGCGCATAGACTTAAACAGTTTAAATTGGGATAAGGTTTTTTTTGGAGGTAACTCATCATCTATAATTCAGGCTGTAGGTTCTTCAGTTGTCTTAAAGACAGATCAGGATATAAAAGCATTGGCTGATGATAATGAAATTATATCTTCTTTAATGAGCAATCAATTTATTGGAGCTAATAAAGATTTTTATCTTTCTTACAATACAACTGCAAATACTGCTATTAACCCAAGTTTTACAACAATTGCAAATACCTATATTTCATTAATTCCTGTAGGAACACCCAATAATTTAATTATAAAAGGAATTTCGCAGCTTAAGCATAATTTAGGTTCTTATTTTTCACATCCCGGTTTTCAAGCAAAGGAGATAAAATCTTTCTTAAATGGAATTCAACTCCCAGTGCAATCGTATGTAGACGTTTCCTATAATGTAGTTATTCAACGTACAGGACAACTATATACCGTTGTTATTACAAATACTTTAAATAACCAAATATCTAATTTTAGTTTTACTGGAACCTCGGAAGCTCTATGCCTTTTAGTTCAAGGTAGTAATAGAGCAATGACTTATGAAAACACCATTAATTTTATTGAAGGGTTTGAACTCAATTAACAGCTATATATTCTACTCAACAGAATATTAACCTGAACAGGCAGAGTTTAAAACTC
>NZ_JAOVZV010000015.1 GCF_026460945.1 Chryseobacterium luquanense | reverse complement strand
AGGTAGTAATAGAGCAATGACTTATGAAAACACCATTAATTTTATTGAAGGGTTTGAACTCAATTAACAGCTATATATTCTACTCAACAGAATATTAACCTGAACAGGCAGAGTTTAAAACTCTGCCTATTATTAATCTTAAAATTATTAAAATGAAAAATGAAAAATACATTGATGATTACAATAATGAGGTACAGAAATTTTTAAATAGTAATATTTCATTTCAGAATTCAGATTTAATTATTCCAAAAAGTTTTCAACAAAATACTAGCTACGCGCAAGTACGTTTAGGAGAATTTATACGAGGAATGAACAATGTTAGTCCAATGCTTCAAACAAAACCTCATAACGTTGACGCTAAATTTGTAAGCAATCAATATTTCATTGATGCTCAGAAAGAAAAAAGGGGCAATCTACAAATAATAAATGATGTAAAAAAAGAAGGATATCTTTTTACAATTATTGATCATTTTTTTGACAAGAATTTAAATGGAGTTGTAGATCCTGATGAAAAGCTTCCATTTCAAGTGCTATTTTTTATGTCTTCAGATGGTAATAAGGTTAGAGAGGCTTACAATGCAGTAAGTGCAAAAGCCGATGAAATATTATTTTTTATAGAATCTGAAGAGGATACATTCTCATCTAGAAAGCTGTATGCAAAAGTATCGAATGCTGTTAGAAAACAATTTTACGATAAAGATGGAAAAATAGATGATCGATTCTTCAGTACGTCTATAATGAGTATTTTAGGTTCAAACACAGGTCTGGAAATAAAAGTTATTAAAGAACTTTTAGAAAAGGGAACCGTTGAAAAAAGTAATATTTATATTGATAGCATACTGAAAGCTTTAAAACTAGCGTCTCTTGCTTACAGCTCTTTATTAAAAGGGGTTGGTTGGATTTGCTCAAAGCTAGGTGAAGGAATTGATTATCTTAAAATTACAGATGATTTTTGGGACACTCAGAGTGAAGAATATTTTTTTGACAGAGAAAATATTATAAAATTATTGACAATCCCTGAAGATTCATTAAATGAATTAGAAAAATTATTTACTGATAAAAAAGGTATAGACCTTCATGATATTACTCCTGATCGATTAGAAAAACTTATAAAAGAAAATATTGGAAAAATTAAAGGATTTGTAAGAAACTATAATAAGTTCATCAGAGATACAATTGAAGAAATATACCAGATGGCTGATAATAAAACTGTCAATATTTTTATTAGTCATATTCAGGTTTCAATTGCTTTTTATTGCGGTCTTTGGAATGGGATAGTCGATTTCGTATCTTCATTATTAAAGTTTGTTGGAGGAATTTTACAGGCTCCATTCAATACTGCTTTAGATTTTCAAGGTGCGATGGAGACGGTAGACAATATTAACGAGTTTCTTTTCGGAGGAAATTTTTGGAATAATTTAGGCACTGCAATTTCAGAAACTTTTAATAAATTAGTTGACTTTTGTAAGACTCATGAAAAAGATGATTATGATTGGGTAAGAGTTGCATATGTTGCCGGAAGTGCTATCGCTTTTATTGCAAGTTTTTTTGTTCCTTTCACACAAGTCTTGAAAGTGGCAAAACTAGGAGCCATTGCTGATATTATTGCAGCTGTAAATAAAGAAGTTGGAGCAGCATTATCTGCTTCTGCTAAATTTGCGAAAGATCAAGCGTATAAAGCGCTTAGTTCTTTATTAGAGATAATATCTAAAGGAGGTAAATCTTTTCGTGATTTTTTAAAAAGAATTTGGAGTGAGCTTGAGAAATGGTTTTTAAATAGCCAGTATCAACTCTCTAAGCTAATAACATATATAAAATTAGGATTTGATAGAGAGTCTGCACAAACATTAGCCAATTTAGGAATAAAGCCAAAATTAGCTGCAAAGCCAACAGGACTTGGTGCGGGTATACCTATTTCAAATTTTATAACCAGACTTGAGTATAAAGGCATTATTATAAAACAAGGAACAAAAAAACAAATCACAGATTTTGCCAAACAACTCAAAGAAATGGGCAAAGATGCTGCTATAAAATATCTCGATGACTTATTGGACGGAATTTTTATCATTGGTAGACGATTTGAACAGCATATAGAAGACGGACATATCCGGATCAAAAAATATAAAGCCGACAATCTAGTAGAAGAATATGAGTATCTTGCAAGTAAAGGAGGAAAAGTTGCGGAAAGTGGATTTAACTATAGTCCTACAGTAGGAGGCTTTCATATTCTAAATAAGTTGAATAACAAACTGGTAAGAATTGCAGAAAATCTTGGAACTAAAGTATTACCAACAGGAGAAACAGTTCGCTTAGCAAAAATAGAATATTGGATAAAAGAAATGGGAAAATGGGTTCTAAAGAAAGATACTCATACCTTTTTTCCTAGCAAATGGGATATCAATAAAATAAAGAAAGTGGTACAAGAAGCGAGTGAGAATATTACTTTTAAACAAGGCAATAAATATAGAGGCATCACTAAGCAAGGAATTGAGATAGAATTTTATATTAGCACTGAAACTAGAGAGATAACCACAGCTTATATTTACTTTAAATAAAAAATATGAACAAATATGAACAAAATAAACTTTAAAACAAACAGTTTATTAGATGGAAAAGAAATTGCAGGTCCAATAGCAACAGATGATAAATACTTATTATTATCCTTATTCGTTGGACAATTTCGATTTCCAGATAACATTCAAGAAATCATAGATTTATTAGAATCTGTGAGAAGCGGTAATAGAACATGGTTAGAAGTAAATGATGATCTTATGTTTATGCAAATAGGATATATGTGTGGAGATTTTAAATGTGACAAAGACATGGCTTATTTCATTGCAGATAACCATAACTCTACTTCTTATCAAAACTTAGAAATGCCTCTGCAAGAAGTCATCGACCTGATGAAAGAGTGGAAAATATTTATGAGCTAAATAGTAAGGCAGTCAGTAATGGCTGCTTTTTACTTTTGGATTGAAGAGGCAGTAAAATGAAAGCGAAAGACAGATATTCATACTTTCTTTCCAAGCAAATGGGACATCAATAAAATAAAAGAGGCATGTGGAAATATCATCGAAAAGGAGGGTAACAGATATGTTGGAAAAACAAAGAATGGAATATTAATTTAAATGCGTATTGATTTAACTACAAGAGAAGTTAAAACAGCATATAATATAACCTTTAAAAATTTATAACATGAGTAAAGTAGAATTTAAGATAGTAGATAATGATTTTCAAGTAGTAAAGTCAACAAATGATAAATACTTATTATTATCCTTATTTATTGGACAGTTCCGATTTCGAGATAATATACAAGAAATCATAGATTTATTAGAATCCGTAAGAAACGAAAGTAAAACCTGGCTAGAAGCTAATGATGATCTTATGTTTATGCAAATAGGTTATATGTGTGGAGATTTTAAATGTAATAAAGATACAGCTTATTTCATTGCAGATAACTCTACTTCTTATCAAGATTTAGAAATGCCTTTACAAGAAGTCATAAACCTAATGAAAGATTGGAAAGCATTTTAATTTAAAGGCAACCTTTTGGTTGCTTTTATTCTTTAAGATAGAGAAATGGGCAAAGATGCTGCTATAAAATATCTCAATGATTTATTAGAGGGGATCTTTCTTTTTGGTAAAAGATTTGAGGAGCATAAATAATATTATAAATTAAAAAAAACATTCTTTAGGTCCCCCCCGCTGCCGCACGATTGCATCGTGTGGCTTTTTCTTTTAAAAACCAATTTCTAAAATTGCATTATTTTTTATCTTTATAAAAGCATACAATGATAAGTCGCAATTACAAATTTCATAATCCTGAAGGATTATACTCTATAAGCTTTGCAGTCGTAAGTTGGCTTGATGTATTTATCCGAAATGAATACAAAGAAATTCTTTTAGAAAATTTAAGATTATACTTAAACAACAAGACTTTATTTCAAAAAAAAATCTAAAAAAGTCTCTGCCATTTTGACAGCAGGAAAAATATAAGAAGTTTTTTATTTTAGAGAAAGAGTACAGCAAGGGTACAGGAAGTGTACAGCGATAACTTCATGACAAAATGAAAAATTCAGAATATTTTAGCTTAAAATTTATCCTTAAAAATAAAATACGACACGATTTGTCGTAACAAGCATATATATTTGTAATAGAAACTTAAAGCAATGAAAAAAGACTTTTACCTTACAAGATATGCCCTTATCATCAAGAAATTAGAAAGTGCTCCTGCAACATATTCCCAAATGGAAGATTATCTTTTGAACTCTTTTGAATTTCAGGATGCAGATATTAAAAGCTATTCTATTCGTACTTTGCAGAGAGATATTCGTGAGATTTCTAATCTTTTTAATCTTTCTATTCACAACAAGAAGAAAGGTGATAATCGTTATTACATCGAAAGCCGTCCTATGATGGAAGTCGATGAATACAACCAAAAGTTATTGGAATCTTTTCAGGTAAGCAACGCTTTAAACAATCATCCCGATTTTGCCAACTATATCTTTTTTGAGAGCCGAAAACCAAGCGGAGCCGAAAACTTTTATGACCTATTCTTCGCCATTCGCAATAAAAGAATTGTTTTGTTTGAGCATTACAATTTTAAAAATAAACTGATGACTTCCCGAAAAGTTCATCCTTTGGCATTAAAAGAATCCAAAGACCGATGGTATCTTATTGCGATTGACACCAAAGATAAAGCGTTGAAATCTTTCGGTTTAGACCGAATCAATTATCTTGATGTAACGCCTCAGAAATTCAAGGAAAAGTATAAATATAATTTTAGAGAACATTTTAAAAATGCTTTCGGAGTAATGAATCTTACCGAGCAAAATCCGCAGAAAATTGTTTTAAAATGCAGCCGCCATCAAGGTGAATACATCAGAAGTTTCCCTTTGCATCTGTCACAAAAGGAAACCAAAGAAACTCCGGAAGACATCTATTTTGAATTTTTCCTCCATCCTACTTACGATTTTATGCAGGAAATTTTATCGTATGGAAAAGAAGTACGGGTTTTAGAACCGATGAATTTAGTTGAAGACATTAAGAGACATTTACAGGAATCTCTTAACAACTATTTTTCAGAATAGAACGAAAAAGTATCTTTTGCATCTTTTTGATTATATTTACATAAACAATCATCTTTTGAGGGCTTTATATTTATTTTGTGTACTTCTTTCAACATTTTGTTTTTCTCAACAAAAAGAGGAATTCAAGATGGTAAAAAGCTATTATAATCAACATAGAGCGATGTTGAATACGGAGTTTAAAAAGAAGTTTGATGCCGAGAAAAATCCTGTATACAAATCTGCGGTAAAAAATGACTTTCTTTTCTTTATGAAAAAGATGGATAGTATTGAAAACGTTGCTTTAATTGCCGCTTTACTGAAAGTTAAAAATTTAGAAGATGTAAAAAAACTAAATTCTAAAATCACGGTTTCACAAAAGCAAGAATTTACCAATCCTATTGAGAAAGTCGCTGATTATCCTGGTGGAATTAATGCGCTAAGAAAAGAAGTTGCACAGCTTTTTTACGGTGAAGGCGTTTATTCTGAAGCCGGAAATGTAAAAACGAACGTCGTTTTTATTGTAGAGAAAGACGGAACCATAAGTGATGTAAAAGCTGAAGGTGATAATTTCACTTTCAACAGACAGGCAGAAATTGCTTTATACTCAATCTCCGAAAAATTCTCTCCCGCATACAACAACGGAACCCCTGTAAGATACAGATTCAGATTACCTTTAGCTCTTAATTTCGAGTAAAAATATTTTTTCACACTGTATAGTTTTATTATTTATATTTGACGAAAACTGAATTAAGCTATTATTCATTTATTTTATTCAAAATAAATGAATAATAGGAAATTTTTTAAAATAAAACGAATCCCTATGAAAAAAATCCTGTTAGGATTATCCCTAACTCTCGGAACATTTGTGTCTCATGCACAAGAAACTGCAGAAAAACAGAGAAAAAATGACATTCTCGCAGATCCAATTTTATTAATTGCATTTCCTTTAGCGAACGTTTCTTATGAAAGATTAATTTCACAAAACAAAGGTATCGGTATTAATGCAATGATTAACTTAGACCGTGATGATGACAGATTTAGCCAGTTCTCAGCATTTTACAGAATGTATTTTGGTAAAAAATATGCATCCGGATTTTTCCTTGAAGGTTTTATACCCGTTACTACAGAAACCAATGACATTTACTCTTACAATTATGATGATATTAATGGATATTATTACACCTCTTCAGTAAGACGAAGTAATTTTACGACTGTAGGTATTGGTTTTGGAGTCGGAGGAAAATGGGTCATGAAAAACAATCTTGTTATTGAAGCAAGTGGTGGTATTGCCAGAAGATTCGGTGACAGAGATAAACATTATTTTGAAGAAGTTACCGGAAAAATAATGGGCGGAATTGGGTATCGATTCTAATTTCCTCAGAAATATCATAGCAAAAACTTAATACTAAATAAAAAAATTTAAAGCCTCTTTTTAACCGCAAAAGAACCAAAAGAAGAGATTGAGAGAGTAATTCAAAGTTTTCAAAATGTAAAATTTTTATTTACTTTTTGTTCTGTCAGCTTTTGAATAACTTATTGCAATATACAATCTTTTGTCTCTTTTGCGGTTAAAAAATGTCATATCCCAATATTGAAAAGCTTAGTTTTGCACTAAGCTTTTATTTTTATGTTTACTGACGAATATTTTATGAAAATGGCTTTGCAGGAAGCCGAAATTGCCTTTGAAAAAGATGAGGTTCCGATTGGCTGTGTTGTGGTTTCAAATAACCGAGTAATTGCAAGAGCTCATAACCTTACCGAAACGTTGAACGACGTTACCGCACATGCTGAAATGCAGGCAATAACTTCCGCAGCTAATTTTTTAGGCGGAAAATATCTTGTCAATTGTACTTTATATGTGACTTTAGAACCTTGTGTAATGTGTTCTGGAGCACTATCTTGGTCACAAATTTCGAAAGTTGTCATCGGAGCCAGAGACGAACAGCGCGGATTTATCAATAAAAATCTTTCCTTACATTCAAAAACAGAAATCGTTTCAGGAATTATGGAAAACGAATGTTCATCAATTGTAAAGGAGTTTTTTAAAGCTAAGAGATAGGTTGCGGTTGAGATTAAGGCTAAGTTTTAGAATGAGAATTTCATCAACCTTAAACTTGGTCTCAACCTCAATTATAAATCTTTCCCAAGAAAATACAGTCCTTTCAACGTATGAAGCCGGTCTGCAATATGAATTTTTTCGGTTAAAGGTTTGTAAACGTGAGAAACTCCACCGGTTGCGATGACAAAACAATCGTCATTTACCTCATCATTAATTCTATCAATAAAACCTTCTACCATCCCAAGAAAACCATAAACCATCCCGCTTTGCATACAAGAAATTGTATCTAGACCTAAAACAGATTTCGGCTTTACCAATTCAATTTCAGGAAGTTGGGCAGTCTGACTGATTAAAGAATTGAGAGAAGTTACAATTCCCGGAGCGATAATTACGCCTAGACATTCACCATTATCGGCAACACAACTTGCAGTAAGAGCAGTACCAAAATCAAGAACAATTTTTTTTCTTTCCGGGTACATATTGTGCGCAGCAACAAGATTCGCATAAATATCTGTTCCCATTTGTTTCGATTTTGCTAAGACTTCTGAAGGAGTCGTTCTGTCAACCATTACCGGAGTAATCCCATGAATTTTTCTGATGGCAGAAGTTATTTCTCTCGTTAATTGCGGTACTACAGAGCCTACTATAATTTTTTTGATATCTTTTGGATTAATTTTATAGGTTTGATATAAAATTAACATCTGACCATGCAGTTCATCGGCAGTACGGTAAGGTTTTGTATTAATAATCCACGAAATATCACAATTGTCATCATCAAAAAGACCAAATCTGATATTGCTGTTTCCAACATTGATTACGATAGAATTCATTGACATATTTTTCGGTCGGAAACCCATCAAAGTCTTTTAAACACAAATGAATATCCAATTAATTTTTCAAAGGTAAAAATAATACTTTTCTTTAAAAATATACTTTCAATAAACCTTAAATATAACTAAATGCATTTATATTAATTTAAAATAAAATCGTTTGAGGTTAAATACAATTGTGTTAGTTTAAATAAAAAAAGCTTCCAAAAATTTGGAAGCTTTATAATTTTAAAAGAAAAGATTTAATAATTATCTTCTTCTCCTTTCATTTTTTCAGCATTTTCAGCCATGATTACAGCATCAATCATATCAGAAATATCACCATTCATGTATGCATCAAGATTGTACATCGATTTGTTGATTCTGTGATCGGTAACTCTACCTTGTGGATAGTTGTACGTTTTGATCTTTGCAGAACGGTCACCTGTAGAAACCATCGATTTTCTTTGTGCTGCAACATCTCCCACCGCTTTTTGAACTTCGATATCGTATAATTTAGTACGCAACATTTCCATTGCTAATTCTCTGTTTGCCAACTGAGAACGAGCCTGCTGACAAACAACCACCATTCCTGAAGGTTTGTGCGTTAACTGTACTTTCGTTTCAACTTTGTTTACGTTTTGTCCACCTGCTCCTCCTGAACGTGAAGTCTGCATTTCAATATCTGCAGGATTTAATTCAAAATCGATTTCTTCAGCTTCCGGTAAAACCGCAACAGTAATTGCAGAAGTATGTACACGACCTTGAGATTCTGTTTCCGGAACACGTTGAACACGGTGAACCCCAGATTCAAATTTCATGATTCCATAAACACCATCTCCTTCAATTCTTAGAATTAGTTCTTTATATCCTTTAGATGCTTCACTAGAATCTGTGATTTCGTGTTTCCAGCCTTTAGTTTTAAAAAACATTGCATACGCTCTGTAAACATCTTCCACAAAAATTGCAGCTTCATCACCTCCTGTTCCGGCACGAAGTTCTACAATGACGTTTTTATCATCAGCAGGATCTTTTGGAATTAAAAGTACTTTCAATTCTTCTTCCAAGCCGGGAAGTTTACCTTGAGCTTCTACTTTTTCTTCTTTAGCCATATCTACCAGATCTCTGTCTGAACCATCTGCAATGATTTCTTCAGATTCTGCGATATTGTCTAAAGCACCTTTATATTGGTTGTAAACGTGTACAATTTTTCCTAAATCGCTGTATTCTTTGTTTAAAGAAGAATATCTTTTCTGGTCTGAAATGACATCAGGCTGAATAATAAGATCGGCAACCTCATTATATCTCTGTTTTATCGCTTCTAATTTTGGAATTAATGATTTAGACATATTAAAAATTTAGTTGGCAAAGATACGGAATTGACAACGAAGAACAAAAGTGATTTTCATACTCTTAAACTTCTGATTTACTTATGACAAAATATAATTTATTTATCAAATTCCATTTGTTTACTGCTCTTTTCTCTGTCTTCTTTTACATCTTCTTTACTTGCCTCAATATCTTTTATATTTCTTATAACAAAGTATTGCGGGCTCATTAAAGCATATAATTTGAATATTGTAGCTGGAATTACCTTTGTTTTATATGTAAGATTTCCGGATATAGTTGCTGCTGATGAAGATGTTGTCTGCACTGTTTCGGGGAAATCTTCATTCAAGCCAAAATTCCAATCTTTTTCGATAAACTTAGCTTTCTTGTAATATTTCATAAAATTCCCTTGTCCATCAAGTCTTTTATCCATATCAAGCGCTTTTTTCAGACTTGCATCAGAGACTTCTTCCAGAGAATCTGTTTTAGAATAATAAATCATGCTGTCTATAACCACAAAATGGTGTCCTGCTGTAAAGTCTATATTTGTATTATATGTTGAAGAAAATTTGGTATCAGATCCGTAAGGCTGGCTCATTACTACAAAATCGTCATCATTAAGATTTAAAATTCCTCCTTTTTTTGATATTGTTTGGTTAAATTCTTTTCCGTTATTAAGTTTAAATGTATGATTCCCTTCCGTTATTGTAATTGAAGTGCTTGTAGAATCTTCTGACAGTTTAAACTTAAATTCATTATCTACCAATAAAATTCCTTTTTGCGTTTCGGGGTCATAGCTTACATCGATTGTTACCGAAGCTTTGTGGCAGGAAATCATTGTGAAGATTACAATTAATAATTGAAAGATAGTTTTGAGTTTCATAGATTATTTTTTTTATAAACATAACTAAAATTTTTATATTGCGCCACTAATAACATTAAACCATGAGTATCGTTTTCGGGCACAATAACTTCGTCATTAAAAGAGTATCGCCAAAAGAACTGGGATTAGAAAATAATCCTGAAATGAAAAATGCAGAGATACAGCTTATTCAAAAATATGCACATCTCTATTTTATTCCGGTTTTCCCAATTGGACAGGAATGGGTTTTAAGACGAGACGGAAAATCTTATCATCTTATCAATGATTTACAACATAAACTTCTTTACAGGTATCCTTCGAGAGTTCATGTTGGAGCTTTTGCTCTTCCTATTATTTTGATTCTGGGATTGTTAGGTTACACTGGTTATGAAAAAATTTCTCAATATCAATCAGAAAGAAGATATGCTGCAGAAATGGAGGAAAAAAGCATACTGCTAAATAAGCAACTCGACTCTATTGACAATAAAAACAGTGTAATTTTTTCTTTTGAAAGTGATAGTTACAGCGATGAAAATTATTCAGTTTTAAAAAGAGAGGGGGACAAGTTTTTAATACAAAAGATAAGCGGAGAAGGAGAAATGAATACTCCTAATTTTATAGATTATCATTTAGCTTCAAAAGACGAAGAAAATACCAATGACAGTATTTGGATAACCAAACAGGAAATTATAAAAGCTATTCCATCAAAAGAACCTTTTTCAAAAAAGCAAATAAGTGCATTGGGAAAATCACTAATGCTATCAAACATTTATATAATTAGAGAAGCTTATTTTAAAGAAGACACTCCTGATGAAGCAAAAAGCTCGTTATACAATGAATTTGTAAATTATGGAAAAAATGCAGTGATTGATAGTTTAGTTCCTTCCAGCAAATCTGAAGACTGGAAACTTTCTAAAACAAAAACAGTAAATTTTAAGGAGCGATTTGCCATAAAAACAGAAAGCAGAAACTCTGCAACGCTATATTACCATACTGTTCCTGATAATATTCAACACACATTAAAAGTAAATAATCACAAAATTGAAAATAAAGGAGACCAATCTTCATATAACTATTAAAACAAAAAGCTCATGCAAACACATGAGCTTTTGGGTGTAAAAAATTAATAATATGAATCAATTATTTATGTGAAATGGTTTTAATTTTTAATCACTTTTTTAGAGATTTTTTGTCCGTTTTTCAATAGAAGTTCCACAATATAAACTCCTTTTTGTAGAGACTGCATAATGATTTGATTGTTTGAAAACTGAACATCCATTCTTTGACCAACAATATTGGTAACGTTTACTTTTTCGATATCAGAATCTGTTTTAATATTTAAAATTCCATTCGTAGGATTCGGATAAACACCTAGAGAAACTTTTTTAACATCTGAAGTTCCCAAACCTGTGGTTGTTTCTTTAATACATCTTACAGATTGACCTTGAGCTCTCGGACCTCCTGAGTTTGGATTGGCCAAAGATGTGGAATTATATAAATATTTCCCACCTGTATTTGCTACATCACCACTCCAGTAATACCCTCTTTCACCAACATAAGTGAAGCCACCAGAGCTTTGACTTCTATAACCTGCCGCAGGTAATTTTAATTTGCTGGTATAAGCATTTGCTGCACTCGACATTCCTTCTGCTCCTACTGCAGCAACCCAATCAGCCTGAGAAGGAAGTTTCCAACCTTGCCCGATTGCTTTACAAGGGTCAACACTCACAGTTGAAGTTATTGCTGAGATATTTGTTCCATTCCAAAGATCACTTAATGCATTTGTTGACCACCAAGCCGGACTATTTCCTAAAATAAAAGAAGTGATTCCAACCAAACCAGTAGGATTATTTGTTGAAGGAACCGTTGTCGTTGCCGAATTTCTGTTTTGGTGGCCATCATCCCATCTTCCCCACTGGAAAAGATCTCCGTAAGAATCTGCATCTGCCATTGAAGTTGCAACTTGTGAACTTCCTAAGTTTTGCTGAAGCCAAACTTTTCCATCCGCTCCTCTTACCGTAGTGTAAGTTACCTGTTGACCTTTATAAGTAAAAGTTACACAACTTGTATCTCCCGGATTTGTTCCAGGATCTACATTGCTACATGCTGGAGTTGTACTTGGTAGTTGAGTTTTCTTCACCTTAACTCCGCTTTGAGAATAAGTAAGAACTAAAGTATTATTAAATGCATCATACTGTAAATCATTATAAGTAGCCGTTCCATCTGAAACAAAATCACCTCCGAAAGTTTCCCAGGTATTTGTTGTTGAATTATATTCGTAAACGGTATTTTTCCCACTGTTTACAGACCATCCGCTTGCTACAGTATATAGTTTTCCCGAAGGTGTAACTGCAATAGAGACATTATACAAATCATTAGAAATTCCAAAATTAGCATTTCCAACCTGCACCCAGTTTGTACCGTCGAATTTTTTTACGTTTAATTTCCTATTGTTATCCGAAGTCGATGAGTAAACTACATACAAAGTATTATTAGCACCGATTGCAATATCTGAAGTCGCATTAGCGCCTTCTGTAAAAGCACTTCCCACAGAAGCACCACCCACTAAAGTCCATGGATCAGTTGCAGAAGCTGTTAAGTTATTTTCATAAACTTTTACTCCAGATGCAACGTGACAAACGTAAACCTTTCCATTTGAGCCGATAACCATTTCTGCATGAGTAGGATTTCCTCCTGCAATATTTGATGGTCCCACCTGTTCCCAAACGTTGTTTACCAACCTTTTTACAGTTCCCGAACCAACCGATGCATATACAAAAGGAACGTTATTGGGCGCAACTGCCGAGGCTTGATAATTTGTAGTATCAGTAAATGGAAGCGAAAGCAAATTCCAAGATGTACCATTAAATTTTCTAACTTCCATTCCTGAATTTGGATATCCCCATTGATTGGTATAATACAAATTTCCAGTTGTATCTAATGATAGCGAGTTGTAAGTCGCTGTTGCTGTTGTAATTCCTGCAGTTCCGCCAACATAAGACCAAGAAGTTCCGTTAAATTTCTGAACAGAACCTTTTTGAGCAGAAACATCATAATAAGAAACGTAATAATTTCCCAGTGCATCAATTGCAAGATTGTTAAAACTGCTTGCTCCCGCAGAAATACTTCCCGCAGAACCTACATCAACCCATTGTTGTGCATTGAGTGAACTTACCGCTACAGAAAGGATGACTATTCCTGCTCCAATGTGTTTTGCTTTTGTTTGTAAATTTTTAAACATAAATAAGTTATTTTTATTTATTCTAAATTATTTTAAAATTTTCGGCAAAATTAATCCTGAAAAGAAAGAATGAGTTATCATTTTCAACCTTTCGATTATCACATCAAACATGATGCTTATCATTGATTTAATTATAAAAGCATTAGACGGCTATTTCAAAATGAAACAACCGCCTAAAAACAAATCAAATATTAAAATGAACGTTAATTTTTAATAACTTTTTTAGATATTTTTAGTCCGTTTTTCATAATCAACTCTACAATGTAGACTCCGTTTGGCAATCTTTGTAAATTAACCTGATGATTTGAGTATTGAACTTTTAATCTTTGACCTACAACATTGGTAATATTTACATTTTCAATTGGTGAATCAGTTTTGATATTTAAAATACCATTTGTTGGGTTTGGATAAACTCCAACAGTTACTTTTCTAATATCAGTTGTTCCTAAGCCTGTAGTTACACTTTTGATACATCTTACAGACATTCCAGCGTCTCTACCCGCACTGTTTGATAAAGCCGAATATTGACTTACATATAAATGTTGTCCAGAACCTGTGTAGGGTGAAGATGATGAAGACCAAAGATAAAGTCTTGTTCCAGGAGAGAAAATTCCACTATAATCTTTCATTCCTGCAGGAATAAGTTTTAAATTACTCGAAAGTGCAGAATTAAATTCAGTAATATTCTCAGCAGTTACCGCTGCATCAACCTCAGTTACAGTAGGAAGTCTCCAATCTGAACCAATTGCTTTACATGGATCTGCTCCACTCGTAGCTGTTACTGAAGAAGAGCTTGCTGCTGACCATGTATCAGCAGTTATTCCTCCAGACCAAAAGTTTGATGAAGAATTATATGCTGCGGAATAGAAAGTTGTATTCCCACCGTTCAAACCTGCCGGATTGTTCGGAGAAGGAGCCGTTCCTAATAAAGCTGAATTTCTCAATTGATGACCGTCATCCCATCTTCCCCATTGGAATAAGTCTCCGTAAGCATCAGAATCCGTAAGAGATGTTGCCACTTTTGTACTTCCAAGATTTTGTTGAAGCCAGATTTTACCATCCGTTCCTCTTACCGTAGCATAAGTTACAGGTTGCCCTCTATAATTAAATGTTACACAACCAGTATCTCCTGCATTATTTCCCGGGTCAGTATTATTACAAACTGGTGTAGTTGAAGGTGCAAGAGAAATTCTTTTAACTTTTGTAAAATCCTGAGAATATGCTAAAACGAGATAATTATTAGTATTATCAACAGCTAAATCATTATAAGTCGCTTCTCCGTCAGAAATAAAATCACCTCCGAAAGTTGACCATGTATTAGTCACAGTATCTAATTGGTAAGCAGTATTTTTTAAGAAATTATCATTTTCCCAACGACTTGCCACTACATAAGGTTTTCCGGAAGAAGTTACTGCAATTGCAACGTGTTGTACACCTCCTGCAGAAAAATAGGCATTACCCATTTGTTCCCAAGTCGTCCCATTGAATTTTTTTACATTTACCTTTTTTGAATTTGCCGAATTAGAAACGTACGCAACGTATAAATTATTATTTGCATCAATTGCAATATCAGAAGTATATTGTTCTCCGGAAGACGCTGCGTCTACAATCGCTCCGCCAACCAATGTCCAAGCATTTGAGGTTGTTGCTGTAGTAGTATTTTCATATACTCTTATTCCACTTGCCACATTTGCTGTATAAACTTTATTGTTAGTTCCAATAACCATTTCAGCAAAAGAAGCACCATCAGAAAAACCGGTATTTCCAACTTGTTCCCAAGTTCCATTTACCAATCTTTTTACCGTTCCCGAGGCTAAATTACTGTAAGTAAATAAAACTCCAGATGGAGCAACTGCAGAAGCATGATAATTAATTGTTGAGGTTGTCGGACTTGCCAATTGCGTCCACGAACTTCCGTTAAACTGGCGAACTTCTAAACCTTTTCCTTGGTTGGTATAGTAAAGATTGGTTCCATTTGAATTGATTGACAATGAATTATAAGTTGCATAACTTGTCGTAATTCCTGCACTTCCTCCTACATAAGACCATAACGTCCCATTAAATTTCTGAACTGAACCTTTTTGAACAGATACATCATAGTATGACAAATAATAATTTCCCGCATTATCAACAACCAAATTATTAAAGCTACTTCCACCTGCCGAAACATTCGCAGAAGAACCCACATTTTGCCATTGTTGAGCATTTACAAAATTACTGGTTGCAATCGATAACACCATTGTGCCTAGACCGATTTTAACCATTGGAATGTATAAATTTTTAAACATAACAGATATTATTTTTATTTATTCTAAATTTAATTTAATTTTGTGCAAAATTAGCTTGCGTCTCAAATCCCTACTTATCATTTTCAAACTTTTACTTATCGGATGCGGCTTTTTTATTCAAATACTATGGAATTAAAAACACGTCGTACAATGAAACAGGCGAAAAGAGGCTTACTATTTCAATCTGAAGACATTAAGGTGGTTTTTCATGAAGATGCAGCGACTGAAAAATATTTAAAATCAAACTTTATTGAAGGACAATCAAGCTTTAATCTGCTTTTTTTTCTGAGCCCGAATATCAATCTGCAGGCTTCAGATTGTGGTACCAATTTTCAGTTTAAAAAAAATCAATACATTCTTCATTATTCCTCTGCAGAAAATCATGCAGAATTATGGACGGAAAATCAGGAAGTTTTAAAGTATCTTCAAATTAAGGTTAACTATCAGTATGTTTTTAATTTGATTGATCCAAAATCGAATCTTGAAAGTGCAGAAATTCTTGAAAACATGAAAAATAATAATTTCATCTTTCTTCATAAACAAACTCCGCCCAATATGACAGTAGAAATGCATATGATTTTAAAGGAAATTTCCGGATATTCTAAAAAAGGAGTAATACAGAAACTCTTTATTGAGGCAAAAATTATTAAACTTTTAATTCTGATTTTTGAGCAGTTTAATGAGAAAGATACTGTAGAAGATTTATCTAAAACGCCTGAAACCATCAAGAAATTTTTAGATGAAAACTATCATAAAAATTTGAAAATTGAAGAAATTTCCAGAATAATAGGAATTAATCAAAATAAGTTGAGGAAAGAATTTAAAGAATATTATCAGACAACAATTGTTGATTATGTATCTGAACTCAGAATGTTGAAAGCAAAAAAAATGATTATCAACAAACAATTTATGATTAAAGAAATTGCCATTGAATGCGGTTATGAATATGTGCAGAATTTCACGAGAGCTTTCAAGAAAAAATTTGGTGTTTCTCCTGAAAAACTGAGATTAGGATAAAAAGAAAAACCACTAAAATTGCTTTTAGTGGTTTTATATATGTTGTTTTGCTTTGATATTACTTCCTCGGAATTCATGTGAGAAAGCAATGACAATCACTTAATGATGTCCTTTATCGTGACCATGACTTTCGTGGATGAAAGGACCATGACCTTTTGGAGCACTGTAAATAACCTCAACTCCTTCCTGCTCTGTTAGAAGCTTACTTCTGATTTGCTCAGGATCGAAAGGTTTTACTTTTCCAAAATATTCTTTCAAACCTTCTGTTAACCACATTGGAATTACCAACCCGAAAAACATCAAGATACACCAGAACCCTACAAGGAACATACAGATAAAATAGATTGTCCAAAGGAACTGATAAAACGGCCAAAATCCAGATAAGATCATTTTCTTAATATTTTAAGCAAAAATAGGACTTTTTTCTTTTTCACACAAAAGACAAAAGCTGATTTTTACTATTTATTTTTATTTTAAACTATTAATTTAGATATTAGAAGCTAGATTTTAGAAATTAGACTGACAATTGTAACGCTAAAATTCTAAAATTTCCTCATACAATCTCCAATTTAATGAGCAAGATTTGCAAAGAAATCATTCCCTTTATCATCTGTAATAATAAACGCTGGAAAATCCTTCACCTCAATTTTTCTTACCGCTTCCATTCCTAATTCAGGGAAATCTACAACCTCAACAGAAAGAATATTATCTTTCGCTAAAATTGCAGCAGGACCTCCGATTGAACCGATGTAGAAACCTCCATATTTATTACAAGCGTTCGTGACATCAGCTGTTCTGTTTCCTTTTGCCAACATCACCATACTTCCGCCATGGCTTTGGAATTCGTCAACATAAACGTCCATTCTTCCCGCTGTCGTTGGACCAAAACTTCCTGAAGCCATTCCTTCTGGAGTTTTTGCCGGTCCTGCGTAATAAATCGGATGATTTTTGAAATATTCAGGCATTGGTTGACCTGCATCCAACAATTCTTTGATTTTTGCATGAGCAATATCTCTCGCAACGATTAAAGTACCATTTAATTTTAATCTTGTTTTGATTGGATATTTTGAAAGTTCAGCCAAAATTTCCGGCATCGGTTTATTCAAATTAATTTCAACCGCTTCTTCCAAATGTGGTGGCGTTGCAGGTAAAAATCTTTTTGGATCTTGTTCCAATTGCTCTAAGAAAATACCTTCTTTGGTAATTTTTCCTTTAATATTTCTATCAGCCGAACAAGAAACTCCCATTCCAACCGGACAAGAAGCTGCATGACGAGGAAGTCTGATTACTCGAACATCATGAGTTAAATATTTTCCTCCAAACTGAGCCCCAATCGCACTTTCCTGGCAAATTTTCTGAACTTTCGCTTCCCATTCCAAATCTCTGAAAGCCTGTCCAGCTTCGTTTCCTTCAGTCGGAAGATTGTCATAATATTTTGCTGATGCTTTTTTTACCGCAGCCAAATTCGCCTCAGCTGAAGTTCCACCAATCACCAAAGCCAAGTGGTAAGGCGGACAAGCCGCAGTTCCTAAATCTGAAATTCTCTCTTTTACAAATGCTTCAAGAGATTTCTCGTTTAATAAAGATTTCGTTTTTTGGTAAAGGAAAGTTTTGTTAGCTGAACCTCCACCTTTCGTTAAAAATAAAAATTCGTAGTAATTTCCTTTTTTAGCATAAATATCAATCTGTGCCGGAAGATTTGAACCGGAATTTTTCTCATCAAACATTGTCAAAGGCACGACTTGAGAATATCTTAAATTTCTTTTTTGATAGGTATTGTAGATTCCTTTGCTTAAATATTCGCCGTCTTCAACTCCTGTATAAACATTTTCCCCTTTTTTACCCATTACAATTGCCGTTCCTGTATCTTGGCAAGAAGGCAAAGCTCCTTCTACAGCGACCGCTGCGTTTTGAAGTAAGTTATAAGCAACAAATCGGTCGTTGTCAGTTGCTTCAGGATCATCAATAATTCTTCTTAAACTTTCCAAATGTGAAGAACGAAGCATAAAAGAAACGTCTGCCATTGCTTCTTCAGCTAATAGCTCCAAACCTTTCGGATCAATAGTTAAAATTTCTCTTTCTCCGTGTTGCTCCACTTTTACATACTCTGAAGTCAATTTTTTATAAACCGTATCATCTTTCAAAATTGGATACGGATCCTGATATTTAAAATCCATTACTTTCTATTTTCGGTGCAAAAATACAGCTTACACGAAAAAACATGAGCAAAATCAGCGACTTAAATACGTATTTATAATGATTATAAATTGTGAGATCTTTGAGCAATGTTTAACTTTATGAATTAAAGCTAAGGTTAAGATTGGGGTTGAAATTTGCCTTAAACTTAACCTCGTCCTAAACCTCTAATTAAACAATTTCACAATGAATTACAGAATAGAAAAAGACACCATGGGTGAAGTGCAGGTTCCTGCAGACAAATTTTGGGGCGCACAGACGGAGCGTTCAAGAAACAATTTCAAAATCGGTCCGGAAGGTTCTATGCCCCATGAAATTATCGAAGCTTTTGCTTATTTAAAAAAAGCCGCGGCATTTACCAATACAGATTTAGGAGTCCTTCCTGCTGAAAAAAGAGACATGATCGGCAAAGTTTGCGACGAAATCCTTGAAGGACAACTGAACGACCAATTTCCTTTGGTAATCTGGCAAACCGGTTCGGGAACACAATCAAATATGAATGTGAATGAAGTAATTGCAAACCGATCTCACTTTAAATCTGGCGGAAACTTGGGCGACAAAACTGAAGTTCACCCCAATGATGATGTCAACAAATCTCAGTCTTCAAACGACACTTATCCGACTGCGATGCACATTGCTGCATATAAAAAGGTAGTTGAAGTTACCATTCCTGCAGTTGAGAAACTAAAAAACACGTTGAACGAAAAAGCAATTGAGTTTAAAGATATTGTAAAAATCGGAAGAACGCATTTGATGGATGCGACTCCTTTAACTCTAGGCCAGGAGTTTTCAGGATATGTCGCTCAATTAAACTATGGAATTAAAGCTTTAAAAAACACTCTACCTCACCTTTCAGAATTAGCTTTGGGAGGAACAGCGGTTGGAACCGGTTTAAATACACCTAAAGGTTACGATGTAAAAGTGGCAGAATACATTGCAAAGTTCACGAATCTTCCTTTTGTAACGGCAGAAAATAAATTTGAAGCTTTGGCTGCTCACGATGCAATTGTAGAATCTCACGGAGCTTTGAAACAGTTGGCCGTTTCTCTATATAAAATCGCTCAGGATATTAGATTGATGGCTTCAGGACCACGCTCAGGAATTGGCGAAATTCATATTCCGGAAAACGAGCCAGGATCTTCAATCATGCCGGGAAAAGTAAATCCTACACAAAATGAAGCTTTAACAATGGTTTGTGCACAAGTTTTAGGAAACGATACCACAATTTCTTTTGCGGGAACGCAGGGAAATTATGAACTGAATGTTTTTAAACCAGTAATGGCTTACAATTTCTTGCAGTCTGCTCAGCTAATTGCTGACGCTTGTATCTCATTTAATGATCATTGCGCAGTTGGAATTGAACCAAATAACGAAAGAATTAAAGAATTGGTAGACAAATCTTTAATGTTAGTAACTGCTTTGAACACACAAATCGGTTATGAAAATGCTGCAAAAATTGCAAAAACAGCTCATAACAACGGAACAACTTTAAAAGAAGAAGCGATCAATCTTGGTTTTGTGTCTTCTGAACAGTTTGACGAATGGGTGAAGCCTGAAGATATGGTTGGAAGCTTGAAATAATATTCCGAGACATAAAACAAGACACTCCGTAGAAAATTCTGCGGAGTGTCTTGCTTGTTAATGTGAATGTTGATTTTTAATATTCAATTCGTGTGCCAAATTGAATATCTGATCTGTTAGTTTGTTATATTTTACATCAATTATTTATACAGTTAAATTACCAACCCAAAGCAACTCCAAAAACCAAAGCTTTGTCATTCTGAAAATAAGAATCTTTAAAGAAATTACTGAAATCTTTTTTCACAAACAGCGAGATATTGTCATAAGAAATCGTAACCTGCGCTCCGTAAACAAAAGGATTTACCTGATAATTTGAACGGTCCCTGAAACCCTGACTGTCTCCTTTAACGATATTATTCGTTGCCATTTTAATTCCGCCATAAACATTGGCTCCTACTCTGAATCCGTCTGAATAAGGTCTGTACTGAACATCCATTCCTGCACTTTTCAGCTTAGAAAAATTATACTGAAAACCAAGCGGAACCATTACATAACCTGTTCTTAGTTTAGCTTTATCAAGACTTCCTTCATATTTTGTAAGGAAAACATCTCCGTTTTGTTTTGCGAAAATCATGTTGTTATCAGGACGAACTGTTCTCCAAGAAAAACCTACACCGGAAATCAATCCCCATGGACTGGTTCTGCCAAACTGATAATTAAATTTTAAACCAAATTCAAAATTATTGGCGTAACCTAAGTTTTTATCTAAATCATTATCGGGTTTATCATTCGTCAACGTCATAATTCCGTAAGAAATATATCCGTCAAAGCTTTTTTTAGGTCTAAACTTTTTCAACAGCTTTTCTTTTAATTCTTCGTTTGAAGTTACGTCAGAATTCAACAAAGAATATCTTACCTGTTTTTGAATCACCTGGTCTAAATCAAATCCTAAAGCTTCAATCTTCTCATCTATTTTTTGAGAATAAGTATCTGCAATCTGAGCTTTTTGCTTGTCAAATTCTGCTTTATCCAAATTCTTTTCCTGAAGAAACTTCAATTCGGTTTCCATTTGCTTCTTTTCTTCCTGAATGATTCCATTGATTTTCGCAGCATATTCTTCTACTTTCTCTTTTACAATCGGGCTTACCGTAGTATCTTCTTTTGATTGAAGGTTTAAACTTAGCCCTTTTCTTTGTGCATTCATTGAGGTCGCAGCAAGGCACAACATTCCTGTGATGATAAATTTCTTAATCATGATATATATTTTTTTTATTTTAAATTGAATTATTTAGTATTCAGATCGATTGTCGCAACATTGCTTCCATCCTTAGATTTATCGATGACATCTTTATGCTCTACCGAAAAAAGCAGCGTAGAAGGATCAACATATCTTCTTTTCTTCTGAACCTTTACAGAATCTGATTTTGCCATGATTTTCGCAGGCTGATTCTGAATGATAATCTGAGAAGCGATTTCAGAAGGATTTTCTTTAATTAAAGGAAGTTCATTTTTATGAGAAACTTCTTTTTCAGTTTGTATTTCAGAAGGTAAATTTTTAGTTTGAGTAAATCTTTCCTGCTCATCTTTAACAATAATGTTCTGAGCATTTGTTGTTTCTGGCTGTGTTATTGTATTTTCTTCTTTCAAAGAAGGTGTTTCCTCAGTTTCAGCCATTTGTGGTTTTGGTTCAGAATCATTATTTAAAAATAGAACTGCTCCCAAACCAAATATTAAAACAAGACAAGCAGCCAATAACACCCAGTTCATATTGAATTTTTTTGAACGAGTATTTTCGGTTTGAGCTTGAATTTCTGCCCACAAATCTCTTGAAGGAGCCACTTCTCTTTCGTCGATTTGTTTTTTTATCTGGAATTCAAAATTATCTTTAGACGTGTTCATTTTTCAGTTTTTTTTGTTGTTGAAAGTAAATCTTTCTCAATTTTTCTTTTGCTCTGAAGAGTTGGGTTTTGCTTACTGCCAAAGAAATATTCAATGTATCTGCAATTTCCTGATGCGAATATTCTTCAATCACATAAAGGTTGAAAACCATTCTGTACGCATACGGAAGCTGATCTAATAGTTCCTGTGCATTAAAATCAAAATCTATCATTTCTTCCTGTAAATCTTCCAAAACAGAAGCGTGAACGTCGTCAAGATAAAAAACCGTTTTGCAGCTTTTAATAAAATTGAGGCATTCGTTGACTACAATTTTTCTCGCCCAACCTTCGAAGTTTCCTTCACCACGAAAGCTTTCAATATGTTTAAAAATCTTACAAAATGCTTTAATCACGCAATCTTCCGCCTGATACAAATCGCTGACGTAACTTTTCGCTACACTCAGGAATTTTTTTACACTCTGATCATAAAAGATTTTCTGCGCAGCCGGATCCTGCCTTTTGAGGCGGCTCAGCAAATCTTCTTTTTTATTATTAAACAAAAGCTTCATGGTTTATTCTGTTTCTATAGTAAAGACAGTAAAAGTTTAAAATGGTTACAGAAAATTTTAATTTTTTATTTAAACTAATGCAACCCACTGAAAATGAATGTTATATTTTTTTTGAATTATCAAACTCATTTACGATTATTAAAAACATCGGGATATACCCGATGCTATACTATACCGCCACTTTGTGGCTCTGAGAAAATATCAATCATTTTAAATTGACGTTTCTTCCGAAATCACTTGCTGTTTCCCTGCGTTTACCTGATCTTCGAAATACTTTTCAAGATCACGTAACGTTTCTGGCGTAGTCTGAATATCCTGAACAACAACTCCTTTGTTTACGACAACAATTCTATTACAAACTTCTGTAGTATGCGCCAAATCATGGCTTGAAATTAAAAACGTCACTCCGTTCTCTCTGGCAAAATCACGGATCATGTTTTTTAATTTAATTTGCGTTGAAGGATCAAGATTCGCAAATGGTTCATCTAAAATAATGATATCAGGCTTACCAATTAAGGCACCGATGATTCCGACTTTTTTCTGATTTCCTTTAGAAAGATCACGTACGTATTTTCCGGCATTAATGATTTCTCCGTTAAACAAATCATGGAATTGTTTCAAGAATTCGTCTACCGAAGCTTTATTCTGACCTCTCAATTCGCCGATGAAATAGAAATATTCTTCAGGAGTTAAATATCCAATTAAAAAAGTTTCGTCGATAAATGCTGAAACTTTGTTTTTCCATGCTTCAGATTCGTTAACTTTAATTCCTTCAACGCTTACAAAACCTGTTGTCGGCTGAATTAAATCAAGCATTAAGCTAAAAAGTGTAGTCTTTCCGGCTCCGTTGTTACCAACCAAACCGAACGTTTCGCCTTTGGTAATTTCTAAATTTTCTATATTAAGAACGGTTGCTGTACCGTATGTTTTCTTTAAATTTTGTATTGTGATCATTGTTTTGATTTTTTAATTTTGTATTGTTTTAGCGCAATGTTCGCAAAGATTTTTCCATTTAATAATGAATATTTTTCGGTCGCAAAGGCGTTACACTCAGCAAAGACATATTTGGTTTCTAATCTTTTTTGAAAGCTTCAAGCGTACTGTATTTCTCAGTTTTATATTTTTTAATAATAATATCGAAGATTTTTTCACGGAAAAGAAAACCGATAAGCCCCATAATTCCTACAGAAATTACAGCTGCCGAAATTCCGTAGAAATGATTCATTGCGTAATAAACCGCCATTGGTAACAGCATTTTAGGAATCATTAATATTAGAGCTTTGAAAGTAAATGTATTTTTTTGTCCGACTCTTTTCTCTTTTGAATTAAGATCAATCAAGTTTTTATTATAAGCTCCCGACAATAATGTAAATTGAGAATTTACCCCGATATTATATAATCCCGCAGCGAAAAAGGCGAAATAAATATCCCATCCAAAATAGGCATAAAATAAGGCGATAACAATTGAAATTGCGGTAACAATATTCATCAACCACCATTTTGCTTTTAGATATTCTTTGTAGGGAACATTTTGCGTCATCATCAAAGGATAATAAGCACTGTCAAAAGCAGGAACTCTCTGTCCGAAAGTAAACTGAAAACCGCCTGTCACGAAGAGTCCCATAAACATCATCCATGCAGGGCCACTGTATATATCATTGGCAAACATCAAAAGACCATAAAACAGGAACATAAAACTACCTATCAATACGCCTTTTGTAACTTTATTTCGCTTCAGCATCTTAATATCATTGTTGATAAAAGTTCCAATCGCACCGTATTTATTAAGGAAAGCTATGTTTTCGGTTTTTCCGATTTCTTTTTTAGCTTCAAGACCTTCATCCAGATAAAAGCTTTTTCGGATATAATTGAAAGTGATTTTCCAAAGTGCTGCAAATAAGAGAACGGGAATTATCGCAAGGTAAGGTTTATCATAAAAGCTGTAAAAAATACTTTCTGAATAAGACAAAACAGGAACAATCTCATAATAATTCAATGCTGCAAAACCAGCAATAAGAATTCCTACTCCGATGGCAATGTTTTCTTTATCGTTAAATAAAAGATTGAGGAAATTATTCAGATAAAACAGAGACGACATTCCGATAAACCATGCAAATATGCCTAGAAAACCATATCCGTTGAATGCCAAAATTCCGCAAAATGTTATCAAAAATATTGAATTAAACCAACTCAGCGGTGTAAGAAATGTTTTAATTAAAGTATAATTAACGACAACTTTTTTAGGAATATTTAAAGTAAGGAAAGGTTTGATATTCTGCGTAGGAATCTGCTGAAGCATATATTTGAAAACCAAATCTACCAACCAGCCCATAATCATAAAACGCGAAATAATTTTCAGCGGATCCTGCGCCATTTCTTCCTGCACATAAAAATAGGCAATAAAAGACATCATTGCGAGCCACATAATAAAGAAACAGATCCCGATGATTCTGAAAATCTTCATCGCAAGATTGATACCTACCGAAGATCCTCGAAAAAAACTTTTCCACTCCAGCTTTAAAAATCGTTTAAACATAGTTTACTTTTTAATCATTAGTAAAGATAATGCTTAAAATGTTACAGAATTTGTCACTAAACATGGGAATAATCGGGATTTTCTATATTTGTCTTGATTGATGAGAAAGATTATTCCAAAATTTCTTTTGTAAAAATCCCATTATGAAACCTCACTTTAAACCCGGAATTTTCTTCGTTTTTTTCTTTTACGCTTAAAACATTTTCACTTAAATCAACTGAAGGATTTCGGCTGAGTACTCCCAAATTTTCAATTTCAAGGGTTCCAGTATTAATTACCACTAATTGATCACGATGCTTATCTGCATACATGACGATTAAAAAATTCTCACAAAACTCAATAAACCGGCAGCCGCCATAAGAAAACCCCATAGAATTGACAGGAACTTTCCATTCGAGAAGGAAGTTGCTGTTGATTTTCAATTTTAGGATATCAAAGCCTACATCATTATCTTCATACCAAGCAAACATACCGTTTTGAGAAGCAATATTGTTCTCAGAAACAATGTGTTCCGCGCCTAAAATATTTTTCCAGGCAATTTCATCATCTTTAAGTTCTCCTTCCTTAAAATCTATTTCTTCGTAGATTAATTTTAAAAGCTCTTTTTTTGTCATGATTCTTATATTAAAGCTTTTTTAATTTCATTATAGAGAGCAAGATATTCATTTTCCAGATATACAATTACTCTAATCCCATAAATCTTTAAGTATTAATGAAATAAAATTGTACCTGAAAATTAGCAGCACCTTTAATAAAATGCACTTATCACAATATTACACCATAAAAAATGAAAATAATTTACATTATATTATTTTAAACAGTATATTTGACATTATCAACAATTAAAAACACAATGATATGCCAGTACAGTATTCACTAAGTGAAAAGGGTAACCCTTCAGATCAATCAGCTCCAAAAAAATTCTACGCTAATGCCAAATCTTCAGGAGAAGTTACATTCCGCAGTCTCAGTAAAGAGATTGCAGGTGGTTCTACAACAGTAAGCGACACCGACGTTCTTGCAGTTTTGAATGATTTAACCAAAGTACTTTCTAAGCATTTATCGGAAGGCAGAATTGTAAGGTTCGGAGATTTCGGATCTTTTAGTCTAACACTAAGCAGCGAAGGAGCAGAAACCGCCGATAAGTTTAATTCTTCGATGATTAAATCAGCAAAAATTGCTTTCCGACCGGGAATTGACCTTAAAGAAATGCTTGCCGTGATGAAGTTTGAAAAAGCTAAGTAAGCAATTTTAAAAAGCAGGCGTGCATTTTTGAAAAGCAAGCCTGCTTTTTCTAAAAGCTCCCGTGGATTTGTGTAAATCGACGGGAGCTTTTGGTATAACCCTTTAGAGGATTTGGGAATAAGCATTAGAGTAAACTAAAAACCCGCAGAAATTTCTGCGGTTTCTTTAGTTGTATAGTAGAAAATTATCTTTTCTCAACAAAAATGCTAATTTCAAATTGTTGTTTCACTGGCACCTGATATAATCTTGCAGATGACCAATTATTCAATTCTTTAAGTTTGAAAATATCTTTTATTTGTTTTTTACTGTTTTCGTCAGAATACCTTAAAATTTCTACATTTTCAAGATTATTATATTTACCAATTGTGATTCTGATAAGATTTTCTCCTTCTTTCGAATCTGTAGAAACTTTGAATTTTTTATAGATTAATTCTCTGAATAATGTGACTCCTCCTCTAAATTCTGCATGATTTTCTGAGTCAAAACATATCCATCCGTCACCTTTTTCTCCATCTATTCTTTCCTGAGTTTTCTTTAAAACTAGTTTTACACTATCTATTTTTATGGAATCTTCTTTAGAAGCTATAAATTCCACATTTTCTAACGTTGACAGATAATGCACAAGTCCTTTTTTTCTGACATTACAACTTGTCAGTGAAGTAAGAATTACAATAAAGAAAAGTAATTTTCTCATATTTTTTAATTATAACTATCAAATCAATATTTATGAATCACAAAAACACTGATCTCAAATTGTTCTTTCACAGGAATATTGTAAATCCTTGCAGATTTCCAAGTATTAAGTTCTTTTATTTTAAAAACATCTTGAATAGCTTTTAATGTATTTTCATCAGTGTATTTTAATATTTCTATGTTTTCAATAGTATTATTAATTCCTACTGTTATTCTGATACGATTTTCTCCCTCTAAAGCATTTTTAGGTAGTTTAAAATTGTTAAATAAAACCATTCTAAAATTACTAATACCTTCAAGAAATATTGCATATAAAATCATATTACCTCTATCATCAATACACGATTGATTTTGTAATTTTCTACATTCCTCATAAGATTTATTCGCAGTAATATTCATAGAATTGATCTTTAAAGAATCTTCTTTATTGGCAGGAAATATTTTTATATTCTCAATTCCTGTTGATAGATAATAATCTAATTGTTTTTGCTTTATTGTACAACTTGTCAATAAACTAAATATTAAAAGAATTGAAAAAACTTTCATTACTTAGGATTCGCACTATTATCTGTCAATCCTCTTACATACCAGAATTCTATTTTTTCTATAACCAAGTCTTTGAAAAAGTTTTCTGCTTGGGGGTTCCAATAAGAGTGATAACCGTTGGTACTCATCATTGTCATGGCTTGTTGGTAATTAAAAGGCTGTTGAAAATAGATATTTATTTGAGGTTCAGCATAATTACCATCCATAGCCCACTTTCGAACATCCATATTCCAAAAAAAACTTAATTTTAATAATTTAGCACCGTTAAAAGGACCAGGTTCATATTTTTTAACAATAATATTATTTTGACTTAAAGCCTGTAAAAAAACCGAAAGTGGCTGTCCATAATAATTGGCTTTATTAGGAATTATATTATTAAGTTTATTGACGGTTTGGGTGTAAAATGTAGGATACTCTGCAATTGTCATTGGTTCATCTGGGATTTGTGCCATGCAAGAAGTGAAATAAAAAAATCCTAAGAGTATAATAAGTTTTGTTTTCATAAGTGTAAATATATTAAATTAGTTATAGGCATGGTTCAGCCTTATATCCGGTAATTTTCTTGCCTCCTGATGCAGGAATGGTATACCTAAAAGACACTAAGCGAAGCGGTCTAAGAGTTCCGTTAGCATCCGTTTTTGCCAAACTTACTCCAGCATCATACTTTTGTAAAATCATCGCATATGCAGACTCTAAACCATCATTTTGGTCTACTCCTGAGTAATTTGGTAGCCTCCCTTCTGTATAATGTTCTAATATCTCAATAAAGTCTTTTCCCACTTGAGAATTTTTACTAAACACTCTTTTGCCGTCCACAGTTATTGTAGTACTTGAGAGAGGGTAAGCTGCCAAAAAAGCTTCTGCTTTTGCTTTGTCATTTACAACGAAAGCATATTTAGTACCATTATGTGCGAATACATATTCTGCCATAAAAGTAGGATAGTTTTTTGAGTTTTCAAGAGCATTATAAAAATCTTTAGGAGACGGTGGGGCTGCACCATGATCAGGATGACTATGTGCATTAGCTAAAAAATCTCCAACTGAAGGAATACTGATACTTATTGCTCCAGGGTCATTTGGGTCATTATTAGTGTAAGGATCTTGTGCGATTGTTGTCGTTCCAGTATTAATAATTGCCATTCCATACTCTGTGAAACTATTAGCAGCATGATTTTCTAATGAGGAGACTTCTGCAGAAATAGTTGGTTCATTTAAAAGAGTATTTGCATTACTTACAGGTAATTGTGCTTTTTCACAAGGATTTTCACCCAAATTTGGCAAATTCGGATCTGTAGGCATCCCAATAATACAGCCATTCGGGTCTACAATTCCCACTTGTGTAGGATCTGTAGGTGCTTGTACACATTGTACAGGGGTATTATTATCCGGACAATCTGGGCATTCACCTCCGCCTCCTCCGCCTCCATTAATAGGAGTTGGTGTAGGCATAATCGTAGCAGGTTCTTCTCCAAAGCAATCATACAGAACAATGCTTCCCCAATAAGCGGCCCCAAATTCACCAGCATAAGCACATGGTTCTCCCGGTTCATGAAGATTATCTTTACATTTTACAGGATAGGAATAGTAATGCGGAATACAAAGCTGTTTTTGGCTGAGTGAAGAAAGATTGACACCAGCCAATTCTGTTATCTGCTCTTTATTTTTATAATTTACATATTCTCTGTTGGCAATTTTGCCTTTATCTGCTTCTGTGAGATTCAAAACAATATGAAACACCCGGTAACTTCCATCCGGATTTGGAGTTAAAAGAAGATTTTCTATTGGAGCATTGATAGGAGTATTGTCACGAATAACGCTAAATGTATAGGTATGAAAATCGGGACCGTTTTCCATATAGATCACGTTATCAGTATCAATATTGATTCCGTTTCCTATATTTACGAGTTTTCCCTGAATATTCAACTTTTGTTTCTCTACTTCTTTTTCCGCTTTTTGCAGTTCGAGTAAAAGTTTGGCTTTGTGCTTCGCATCATTTAAAGAAATCCTCTTCGAGGTAAGCTGGAATTTAGCGCTGTTGTTAAAATTTTCCTGTTCGGGAAATTGGTCTGTTCTGCAGGAGTAAGCAGTAACGGCGACCACAAGAATCAGGCAGAGCCTGAGAAATAAATTTTTCTTCATAGATCATTTGTTTTTAAAGGGTTAAAAATATAAATATTTTGTAACTCCACAAATATGTGATAAATAATTCAAACTGCAATGCCCTATTTTTGATGCACGATTTTTTTAGAAAAAAAAATTATATTTGCTCTACTCAAAAAAGGTTATCCATGAATACAAGCATAGGCAAAAGAATAAGATCATACAGAGAAGAACGAGGTTTTTCTCAGGAAGAGCTTGCAGAAAAGCTCCACATCTCACGCTCTACTTATCAAAGAATAGAAAACGGAGAAACCAACTCATGGATTAATCATATTGAAAATATCTGCACTTCGCTTAATGTGGAATTGGATGATATTCTAAAACCGGAAGAAGGTTACACACAAATAAATAAGGAAAACACATCGAATGAAAACTCAAGTAATAATATGATTCAAAATCAAACCAATAACTACAATGGTTCTGATAAGCTTACAGAAAGTCTTTTAGATCAAATTACTTTCCTAAAAGAAGAAAACCAACGGCTGAGAAATGAAATAGAACAACTAAAGAATATATAAACAAAATGCCCGAAGAGTTTCTTCGGGCATTTTATTTATTATTACTTCTCGATACGATTTTTTTCAAAAATCTACTCGAAGTGACGGTGTTTCAACACCATTATTAAATTACTTCACTTCAACAAAATTATCTTCAGGATTTACATCAGCTAATCTTTGACTAGGATCTATTCCTAAAACGCTCAGTTGAGATTTGTTATAAGGTATGGTAAACGTATATTCTTTTTGCGTCCATGGCCAATATTTCAAAGTAGTAAATTCTCCGAAAGCATCTTTGGTTTTCCAGGCATGCGTCATATTTAACGGAATCTGATAATTCACTATTTTTTTATCTGAAGTAATTACAGAAAAGTCAATAGGCATAGGAACCTGACTATTATTAATTAAAGTTATCGTTGTTGACTGAGCACCATACTGCACATCTTTAATTCCATAATCGATGGTTTTTGTGGTGTTGATCCAATAATGATAGAACCATTTCAAATCCATGCCAGAAATTTTCTGTGCGATGTGTAAGAAATCTCTGTCGGTAGGATGTTTCATGCTCCATTCTTTGAAATACTCGGTCATAATTTTAGATAAATTTTCTTCTCCAACAATGTAACCTAACTGTACCAAGTATAATTCTCCTTTCACATAACTCGCATAAGAATATGCTGTCCCGTTATCATGATGATCGCCCAACCAAACTGCAGGCTCCTCAATTCCTTTTTTGATAAACTTTCTATAAGCATCTACTTTTTCAACGAAAGCATTCGGTCTGTTATCTTTTGGTGGAAACAACTGATACATCACGTAACTTTCAGCATAACTTGTAAAACCTTCATCCATCCACGGTCTTGTCGGTTCGTTGGTTGCCAACATTTGCTGATACCAAGAGTGCGAACCTTCGTGAGCCATCAATCCCATTAAATCTTCAATATTTTTTGCTTCACCCAAAATCATGGTACACATTCCGTATTCCATTCCGCCATCTCCACCTTGGATGAATGCGTAAGAAGGATAAGCATATTTCCCGAATTTAGAATTCATGATTTGGAAATATTTTGTTACATAAGGTTTTGCTTCGCCCCATGCTTTTGTTTTATCGTTTTTCTGATAGACGAAATATACTTTCGGACCTTGCGGAACCTCAAAACTTTCTACCGAATAATCTCGGTCTGCAGCCCAGGCAAAATCGAGCATGTTTTTAGCTTTCCATTTCCAGATTGCTTTATTTTGGTCGGTTTTAATCTGCGCTGAAGAATCATATCCTTTTACTTCTGTAGGATTTAAAAGTGTTCCTCCTGCTCCGACAATATAATCTTTATTGATTTTAATCGTTACATCAAAGTCTGCAAAAGGTGCATGAAATTCTCTTCCCACATAATCGAAAGTTGCCCATCCATCATAATCATATTCTGCGATTTTAGGAAACCATTGTGTCATTGTCATATCAATACCTTCACGGTTATCTCTTCCCGCTCTTCTGATTTGTTGCGGAATTACAGCATCCCATTCCATGGTAAAAGTTGTTTTTGAACGAGCTTTAACCGGCTTATCTAAATATACTTTCATCACGGTTTCCTGAATTTCAAACTTTAAATTCTTTCCGTTTTGCTTAATCCAATGAATGTTTTGCGCACCTTCTTCGTTTTTAGGAATTGCTGCCAATCTGGAAATTCCGTCTTTCTGTAATCTGGAATCACCGTTTTTTCCCTGACTTGCTACTCTTTGATCCATCATAGAATTGGGTTTAAATGCATTCCAGTATAAATGAAAGTACACAACATCGAGTTCGTCAGGCGAATTATTTTGGTATTTTAAAGTTTGAGTTCCCTGATAAGTAAATTCTTCTGCATTGACGTCGATATCCATTTTATATTGTGCAGCCTGCTGATAATAGGCTTTTTGCTGAGCCTGAAACTGCGAAATTACAAACACACAAAGGATGATTAACGATTTTTTCATTGATAAATTTTATTTGTCTAAAGGTAAGAAATTTTTAAAAAAGCCTCAAAAATGGAGTTTTGTTGAGGTTTAGATGAATTTTGATTGTTAAATTATTTCTTTGAAGATTTTCGCAGAATATTTAAATAAAAATTTTACTCATGAAAGCACAAATTAACACTGCCAATTTGTGTTATCTACATAAAAGAGATTAGCGTCATTAATGTTTAATTCATTATTTTTTTAATTAAAACAATTTGTCCCAAATGATAATAAGCATGTTCAATCATTCCGTCAATATTTCTTAAATACGTTCCATATTTTTCATCGACAAAGACTTCATCCAATTTAGAATCTGGCAACTGTTCTAATAAATTTGCGAACTTTTCAGAATCGTTCCATAATTTATTTAAGAGCGCTTCCCATTGCTGCTGAGATTCAATCGGTGGAAGATCAAAGCTGAACTGATCTCTGATTTCCAAATTTCCACCTTCGAAAACATTGAGAATTCCGGCAATATAATAATCGATGTGAAATGTGAGCATAGCAATGGTATTGAGATTGGCAATTTTCGTGTTTGCATGTTGCCATGTTACATCTGAAAGCTGATCTTTAAAATTGGTGTTGGCAATCCATTTTCCATCCAATAAAACTTCACGAAATCTTTTGGCTAACTGTGAGGGTGTACTCATTTCTTTTACATTTAAATATCTTAAAGATAATATTTTTTTGAGTTTCCCAAAGATTACACGGATTTTCACAGATTCTTTTTTAAATAACCAAAAAACGTCACGCCTCGAATTCACAAATGAAACTATATCATTTTCTAAGTAACCTTGACAAGGTTGGTAACAATTAAACCCTAAAAAAAATCCTTCAAAGTTTACAAACCTTGAAGGATTAAATGTATTCTGTATAATCAGATTTATTTTTTAGAAGAAATCTCTTTCTTTCCGCTTTGTAAAATCTTTTCCAGGATTCTTAAAGTAATCAGATACGTAGGTTTTACACCGGTCAGTCCTAATCCACCTGATGAAAGCGTAGCTCCAGTTTCCAAAGGATTATCTGAAGCGTAGTAAGCGTAACTTACAAATAAGTCCGGTGCGATATGATGTCTGATTTTAGATGCTACCTGAATCGCTTTCTGGTAATGTGCACCTTCCATTTCAAGTCCGATGGCCTTCCATGAAGTGTTCATAAAATAAGAAAGAATGTCTCTGTTCTGAAGTGACGTTCCCAAAACCGTAATCATCGGTCCTTCGAATGCCTGCAATTCATCATCTTTAAAATCTTCCAGCTTCAGAGCATTTTCAAACGGATAATTATCTGCCGTTCCTTCAAAAATATGGGAAGTAGGAATCATAATATCACCTTTTCCACCAGCGAGAATTCCCGCTTTCCCCATGATGGAAACAGATTTTACTTTCATCATGTATACTTCTCCTTTTTGCTCGAAAGGTCTCAGTAATTCATCCATCACCTCAAAAGCCTGTTCGCCAAATGCATAATCGAAAACCATGATCACATCGTCACCATCGTATTTCAAGTGACCGAACGGCGTGTTTTTAAGATTGGTTTTGCTTAAATCGATGATCTGAACATCGATATTACTTCCGCTTTTGTCATTGATGTAAACTAAACCTTCTTCCAAAGCGTATTTTGAAACTTTGTCACGAAGATCTTTTTTATCTGAAATTTCTCCGTAGAGTTTGTAATCAACATCTTTCGGATCTTTTTTCTTTAAAGCATCATTGCTGTACAACATATTTTTCACCGAATGCATATTCGCAGAAATAATGTGTAACGGACGCATGTGAAGGTCGTTTTCAAATAAAACTTCTTTCACTTTGTGAGCCCACTTTTCTCCGAAATAGTGGTGACCGACTCTTTCTTTTAAAATAGCACTGAAATAAATCTCACGCTCACGGCTTTGTTTGGCATCTTCCAGACTCACTTTTCCTAAATGGTAAATGATTTTGAATAATCTGTCCGGATTTTCATCGTCACCAAACGTATTGTAGGCATTTAAAGTTTCATCAAAAGTTCTTCCTATTAAAGAAGAAAGGTGAATCAATGCGACTTCTTTTTCTCTTCTGCTGAATTTTTTCTCGCCCTTTACCACTTCTTCAATGATTTTGAAAGCACGTGTCGGCTTCCAGTTTTCATCCTGAATAAATGCGAGATTACGGATTTTATCGGCTTCTATAAATAAGAATGTTAAGTGGGTAAGGATATCATAGATTTCTGAACGTCCCAAAAGAACTTCGATATTCATCTGATGTTCGTCGATACGGTAACAGTTTCTCCTTCTTTTCTTAGGAACGATCGGCTCAAAACTCCCTTTATCAAAGCCTTCGTCTGATGTAAGATGAATGAAAGCACATTCTTCTATTCCTTCCGGAAGTCTGTCTAAAACATACATCAAACCATCAAGCTCCAACTTGCTTGGAACGCTCATGGTACCGTAAATCTCGGGATTGATCGTCTTCAACAAACTTCTAATGCTTTCTCCGGAAACTCCGCTTGGCTTGAAAAAACCTCTATAAAACAGGTGTCTCATAGAAATGTATAGTCTTTCAATTGCCTCGGTGGTTTCTCTTGCTCTAGAATTTGTCATATATTAAATTTTTTATAAAAAGTCTGCTAAGTTACGGAAAATAATTTTAATGATTTAAAGAACTTTAAACCAAACAATTACATTTTAAACTAAATTTTTAAACGACTTAAAATTAATATTTACGTTTCTATTGAGAAAGAATTTTGGAATAAGTTTTATTCATATTGCTTCCGTAATTAATCATCTATATTCTTAATTACGGTCTCGATTTTTTCTACGGTAACTTTTTCTACTGTTTTCATCAGTTTTCTATTCATATAGAATTGTACAGTATACGTATTATTTTGTTTGGGAGTAATTAGAATTCCGTCTTTGGGTTTTCCTTCAGCATCCATCTGAATTCCCGTGATGATACGGTTTTCGTCGGTTTCTTCAATGAATTTGTCGCCTGAAATTTTCTCTGCCAACCTATTGAAATTATCCTGAAGACCTGAAGTTTCGTTCACCATTGCATAAACTTTGTAGAACAATTCCGTTCCTTCCATCGGCTCCATCGATTCATCCATTGGATTTACGGTACTTGAGACAATTTTTCCGTCTTTCTCGCAATAAACAATAATGCTTTCTTTATACTTTGAATCCAGATAATCTTTTTTGGTACCGTCAACTACTTTTCCACCGATAGAAAGCTGTTTGTTAAACGTGTTTTTGGATGGGTCAATTTTAATTTCAGCCTTTCTGTTTGCCTGCATATCGCTGATTTCAATCGTATTATTTTTCAGTTCAAAATGAAGTCTGTTGAAATAATGCACTGCAAACAAATCCCAGTCGAAACTTTGTAAAACTCCACTCTTCCAATATCTTGAGATAAATTGTTTTTCATCTAGCTTATATTCTATGCCATCGTATATTTTTCCGTCTTTATACGTAGATTTAATATCATAAGACTGATGTCTGAAATTATCCATATTTTTCAGATAATCGTTTGAATATTGAAATTTCAAAATTCCGTTTTCAAAATAATTGACTTGCTTAAATTCTCTGTTATATTCAGTTTCAAAGTATCCGGAATAAGGTTTTCCATTTTTAAAAACACCTTCATAAAGTTCCTGGGGGTTTTCTGAAATATCAAAAGAAAAATCTTTAACCTTTACGAGAATTCCATTTTCATACAGTTTTTGCTTCCGAATGTTATCCTTATTATAAGTATCTTCAAAATACGTCTCTTCTGTAATTTTTCCGTTTTTGAAAACCGAAGTTTTCTCACTTTCAACCAGGTTTCCGTTGTACGGTTCGCCATTTTTATACTCTAAAGTTCCCACTATTTTACTGTCATTATAGAAAGTAGTCATTCCGTTCAGTTTATTATCTTTGATCGTATACGTTTTAATTAAATTCTCCAATCTGTAGCCGAAAACTTTTTGTAAGCCGGTTTTTTTGAAGTTTTCAACATTGATCAACTCATAATTATCAGAACTATCTTCATTACCTTCAATAAAAGTTCCGTTAAAAGGTTTTCCGTTTTTGTAAATTCCTTTTGCAACTATTTGCTTTTCTTCATCTAAAGCAATTGCCTCACCTTCTTTTACACCATCTGTATAATTTTGGCTGACGTACATACCGCCTACCCTTTCGTCAAAATTTCCATTAAAAGATTTCCCTTCTTTATAAACCCGCTTACTTTTCACCGTTTTATTTTCATTAAAAACAGTTTCCTCACCATCTTTTAAGCCATTTTTATAATTGGTTTCGAAAGAAACATTTCCATCTGGAAAATAAACGATCTCTTTCCCTGACTTTTCACCTTTACTAAAATCTGAAACAGACTTAATACCGGTCGCAAAGTTATTTTGAAGATAATATTGATATTCAGCGCCGTTTTCAATGTCATTTCCATATTGTTTGAACTGAGTTTCATTTAAAGACTGAACCAATTTCCCGGTTTTATAGTAATTTTTTCTAGCAGTAGGTTTAAAATCATACGCGCCGATTTCATAAACCGTTTCCTGAGCCAATTGCTTTGAGTTGACCCAAAATATTTTTTCTGAAACGGTTTTTCTGTTTTTCTTGCTTTTCAAAAGATTTTCACCTTCATAGACTGCCATTTCTACCGTTTGAGGTTCAACAGTTGTTGTCTGAACATCTACTGGAGGCGGAGGCGAAACCATTACCCCTTCAGCCGTCTCCAGAATTTTACCGTCTGTACCTTCTTCACTAGTTGAATTATAATCGTAGTCATCACTTTGTCTTACTCTTTCAAAACTTCCGCTTTCAGGTTTGCCTTTTGCATAAATCCCTTTCATTAAAACCATTCCATCGGTTGCGTAAATTATGGCTTCACCATCTTTTACTCCGTTTTTATACTGAACTTTTTTCCGGATTTTGCCATTGCTGTGATAATATAATAAGGTAAGGTTCTTTGTATCATTGCGATATTGTTTAAAATTTTCATCATTTCCACTTTCGTCGTACCAAATAATATCACCAACGTATGCATTTTCATTAGCCTTCAAAGTGTAGCCTTCAAACTGCTGAGTTCCGTTGATATAAAAATCGTGAAGCAAAGCCAACTCGCCGATTTGTTTCAAAGGCATGAGTCGATAATAAGAAGCATTTGCCTTTGTAGTAACTTCCCAATCTTTATCATAATATATCGGATCTGATTTTTGAGAAAATAGCATTTGCAAGAACAGGCAGGAAATAATGAATGTGATTTTTTTTATCATCGGGTTTTGATTTATTCAAAAATAAGGATTCTTGAGCATCATAAGTTTGTTTTTTAAAATGAATTCAGGAAATCATTACTCTCAAAATGATTTAAACTTAATTTTAAATCCTATTTTAACAGAAAAAATGTTTATCTGCACCCATATTAATCTTATTTAAACGGAAAATTAATTCCATTTTAAAAACACCCCATATTAGAACAGGGGTCAATTGAAATTAAAACCAAAACAAATAATTAAATAGTCTAAAAAAATTAGGGGTATTTTATTTTCAATTCATTTTTTTTGTAAATTTGCGCCATAAAAATTCAACACTATATGTCAACTTTAAGATTTAAAGCTTTAGAAACTTTACCATTCAAGGACTTTAGAAAAGATAATTCAGTAGAAATTCCTGCTAAATTATCAGAATTATTTTGTGAAAATGTATTCTCTGAAAACACAATGAGAGAATACTTAACAAAAGAAGCATTCCAATCTATTATGGATGCTATTAAAAAAGGAAGTAAAATCCAGAGACTAATTGCAGATCAGGTAGCTGTTGCTATGAAAGACTGGGCAATGAGCAAAGGGGTTACCCATTACACGCACTGGTTTCAGCCATTGACTGGAAGCACTGCAGAAAAGCACGATTCATTCTTCACTCCTATAGAAGGTGGTAGAGCAATCGAAAGATTCAGCGGAAACTTATTGATTCAGCAAGAGCCTGATGCATCTTCTTTCCCGAATGGTGGAATCAGAAACACGTTTGAAGCAAGAGGTTATACGGCTTGGGATCCTACATCTCCGGCATTTATTATGGGAACTACTTTGTGTATTCCTTCTATCTTTATTTCTTACACAGGAGAAACTTTAGATTACAAAGCACCTTTATTGAGAGCTTTGCACGCTGTAGACGAAGCTGCAACGAATGTTATGCAGTATTTCGACAAAAATGTAACGAAAGTAACTCCTACTTTAGGTTGGGAGCAAGAATATTTCCTGGTTGATTCAGCATTGTATCAGTCTCGTCCAGATTTAGTTTTAACAGGTAAAACTTTATTAGGACATTCTCCTGCAAAAGGACAGCAATTGGATGACCATTATTTCGGTTCAATTCCTACAAGAGTTATGAACTTCATGAAAGAGCTGGAAGTTGAATGTATGAAATTGGGAATTCCGGTTACTACAAGACACAACGAAGTAGCTCCAAACCAATTTGAGTTAGCTCCGATGTTTGAAGAAGTAAACGTTGCTGTTGACCACAACTCTCTGTTGATGGACGTTATGGCAAGAATTGCTCACAGACACCATTTCCATATTTTATTCCACGAAAAACCTTTCGCAGGTGTAAACGGAAGTGGGAAACACAACAACTGGTCTTTGGCAACTGATACTGGCGAAAACCTTTTAAGCCCGGGAAAAAACCCAAAGAAAAACTTACAGTTCTTAACATTTTTCGTGAATACAATTAAGGCAGTTCACGAATATGCAGATCTTTTAAGAGCAAGTATTGCTTCTGCAAGCAACGATCACAGATTGGGTGCAAACGAAGCTCCACCGGCAATTATTTCAGTATTTATTGGAAGTCAGTTGTTCAGAGTTTTGGAAGAGCTTGAAAAAGTAACGGAAGGGAAACTTTCACCAGACGAAAAAACTGACTTAAAATTAAATGTAGTTGGAAAAATTCCTGAAATTTTGTTGGATAATACTGACAGAAACAGAACATCTCCATTTGCATTTACCGGAAATAAATTCGAGATCAGAGCGGTAGGTTCTTCTGCAAACTGTGCAGAATCTATGACCGTAATGAACACGATTGCGGCAAAACAATTAAGCGATTTCAAAGTAGAAGTGGACGCTTTAATTGAAACAGGTCTTAAAAAAGACGAAGCAATCTTTAATGTATTAAGAGAATACATCAAGCAGTGTAAAAACATTATGTTTGAAGGTGACGGATATTCTGATGATTGGGCTTTAGAAGCTGAAAAAAGAGGCTTAAACAACTGGAAAACTACTCCTGAAGCTTTAAAGCAGGAAATGAACCAGAAATTCCTTGATCTATATGAGGAAATCGGAATCTTCAATCATAGAGAAGTTGAGGCGAGAAACGAAATTAAATTAGAAAAATATTCAACAGTTATTGATATCGAAGCAAGAGTATTGAGTGACATCGCAAGAAACCACATTATTCCTTCGGCTTTAAATTATCAGAACAGACTGATTGAAAACGTAAGAGGTCTTAAAGAAATTTTTGATGATAAAGAATTCAAAACTCTTGCTAAAGAGCAGATGAGCTTAATTACTCAGATTTCAGGAAACATTTCTAAAATTAAATTAGGTGTTGAAGATCTTATGAAAGCGAGAGAAGCTGCAAAAGCAACGTCTGAAAGCCAAAAGCAGGCAGAACTATACTGCACAAGCGTTATTCCGTTATTTGATCCGATCAGAGAAGCATCTGACGATCTTGAAATGATGGTTGATGACGAGCTTTGGCCAATGACGAAATATAGAGAAATGTTATTTACAAGATAACATCTGTAAAGTTCCATATTAGTGAAGGTTCCCCGTTAATGCGGGGAATTTTTTTTGCTTAAAATTAATTTTATTATTGAGACATGAGATATAAATAAATTCAAGAGCGTTAAGAAGCTTCGAACATATATTATCTTAACAGATATATTACTCGGAAATAATAGGGATAAAAGCATTATTTAGCTTTTAATCTCCATTTTATTTAACAGTATTTGAGATTATTATAATTATTTAAAAAAATAAAATTTCTATTAATAGTAAGCATCTATAATAATTATGTTAAAAAATCTTAATGAAAAAAATTAGATGTCATAGAAAATAGGCCCCTCAACGCAGTTATTTCTTTAACATATTAAAAAAGGATGTTAAAATGTGTTAAAACAAGAACATGACAATAATCATATTGATGCCGTCTTGGCAGATATCTCTACTTTTGTAAGGCTTTAGAGAAAAATATACCTTTTTAACACGGACAATAGAAAATTTATGAAGAAAAGAGTTTTGTTTTATTTAGTTGCTTTCGTTTCTACAATATCACTTCAATCATGCGTAACAAATTACGTCGTTTCAAAACCGGCAACTTACAATAAAGAGTACAAAACAGATGCCAAACTTACTGCTTTAGACACTCAGTTAGAGAAAGATAAGAAGACATTAATCAATTCTTTTATCTCTGAAAAAGCAGTTGCGCTATCTAACGCCAAGAATTCTATAAAAAATTCTGAAATCGCAAAAGCGATCAAGCATAACAAGACAATCGACAATATTTTAGCAGAAGCTTCTACTTATATCGGAACTCCTTACAGATATGGAGGAACTACAAGAAACGGAATCGATTGTTCAGCATTTGTATTATCAGTTTTCGGTGCAGCAGCAGGACTTACGTTGCCAAGAGTTGCAGCTTCTCAATCTCAAGAAGGAGAAGCAATCGATAAAGAAAATCTTCAGAAAGGTGACCTAATTTTCTTTTCTCACGGTAGAAGAATTTCTCACGTAGGAATTGTAGAAGATGTAACAGAAGAAGGTGAAGTGAAATTTATTCATGCGGCAACATCAAAGGGTGTTATGATTTCTTCACTGAATGATTCTTATTGGGGACCTAAATTCAGATTCGCAAAAAGAGTAATCAACGAAAACGGAGATAACTACAATAATTTAGCAACTACTAATTTTTAGTCTTAAATAATTGATTTATATATAAAGCCATCAGATTTGATGGCTTTAATTTTGTTTATAATCTATAAGCTAATAAATTAGCTATTCTTATCGATTTCTATATCAAGTTGACGTAAGAGCCCATGAATTTCAGAAAGTGAAAATTTGGTCTTCTTAAGTTTATTTGAGGAAGGATTGATTGTATAATTGAAAGAAGTTCTTAAATCTGCTTTTTCTAAATTGGTTCTGTCGAAAATTGCTCCGCTTAAATCACAGTTTGAAATGACAGAATTGGAAATATCAGACTCAGAAAAATCAACTTCAATTAGTTTCGAATTTTTGAAAACTGTTTTTCTAATAGTTGACTTATAAAAAACAGAATTATTTAAAGCACAACCATCAAATTTAAAAGACATTCCGAACTCATTGCAATCATTGAATTGCATTCCAAACATTTTACATTCTTTAAATATAACATCTCTGAAAGCCGTTCCAGCAAGTTTTGTCATGCTTAAATTACATTCGAAGAACTCAGAGTCGGTAAATTTAATTTCGGAGAGATTTACATATTCAAAATTACAATTTCGGAAAGTACAATTTTCGTATTCGCCAACTTCTAAAGATTGTTGAGTGAAATCTATATTTTCAAAATTTTCGTCAATGAAGTAAGCTTCTCTCATAAATATATATTTGATTTTGTAAATTTCTATTTGGATATACTCAGATCCAAACTAAATCTAAGAAGAATTTCTTGCGGATTTTACAGATTGAGCGGATTTTAAATATTAACTCTGAAGAATACGTTCAGACTTTATCATCCGGCTTCCTCTTCCAGTTCTAAACCAAACTGTTTTTATCTGCGTAATTAAGTTTAAAGAAAATAAAAGTCATGATTGAAAAGGCAAGTAATGAACTTCCACCATAACTGAAATACGGCAACGGGATACCCACCGTTGGAAAAAGCCCCATAACCATGCCTAAATTGATGGAAAAGTGCATTAAAAGGATTGAGGCAAAACTATACCCAAAAACCCTGTTAAATACGGATTTCTGCTTTTCTGCGAGATAATAGATTCGACCGATGTAAATCATATAAGATAAGACCAGAACGGCACTTCCTACAAAGCCCCATTCTTCACCAACGGTACAGAAAATATAATCGGTTTCCTGCTCCGGAACGAACTTTCCTTGGGTAACAGAACCTTCACGGAATCCTTTTCCAAACATTCCGCCGGAACCGATCGCTGTTTTTGAATATAATAAGTTATAACCCGAAGTATCGCGAAACTCTCTTTCTCCTTTATATAAAACCTCAACACGCTCCTGTTGGTGCTTTGGAAGTTTTTCAAAAATAACAGGTGAGATGAATGATAACGCAGCCAACAAAAGTACGATTCCTGCTCCTGGTAAAAGAGTGTAAATATTCTTGCGAAGAAAAGCAGCATTAAACGCAAACCAAATCCCTCCTATTACTAAGATAAATAATGTAAAATACCATAAACTCCATTGCAAAGGATCATTAAGATAATTGGCAATAAGGAAAACGGCTCCAAAAAGACCTCCAATCAAAAATAGTTTTCCTGATAATCCCTCTCGATATAAAGCGATAAAAAACGCCGTAAACACAAGCAATGAACCGACATCCGGAATTGCTAAAACTACAGCGGCAGGAATTGCTATAATTCCAAAAACTGTAATTAATGATTTCCTATTTTTAAGATTAAATTCTGATCCCGAGACATAATTTGCCAACATCAGCGAAACCCCAATTTTAGAAAACTCTACCGGCTGCATCGTAATGCCTCCGAACTTATACCAGTTTTTTTGCCCTAAAATTTCGGTTCCAAAAGGAAAAAGCCCCAACAGAAGCAAGATTCCACCAATATAAATGATACTTGACATGTTTTCGAAAAACTTGCTTCTGCTGACAAAAATAATTAGACCAACAAAAAGAGAAATTCCGAAAAAAATCAATTGTTTTTCACCTAAATCTTTATTAACACTGTAAATATTCGCTATTGCGAATGTACACAACAGAAAATACAGACCAAGCCCCAATTTATCTATTCCTTCTGTCCACTTCATGGTTTCTTAGGTTTTTTGGTTTCTGTATTGATTTGTTTTTGCAGCGCTTCTTTCTTTTTCTTAATTAAATTAAGACTATCTTGAATTCTTTTAAGTTTAAGCGAATCCGGTTTTGGTTCCTTATAAAGTCCTTTCCTTTTTAAATCGACAATCCACTGTCGTTTATATTCAGGCATAAAACTCGACGTAATCATTTTTTTATAAAGATGTTCACGTTTTAAATCTCCGGTAATGTATTTTTCAGCAATAACCGTACAAGCCGGACCTGCCCAAGTTGCACCAAATCCCGCATGTTCCATTACAGCAACCACCACAATTTTGGGGTTTTCAGCAGGAGCAATTAGTACAAAAATAGAATTATCTTTTCCCTGCGGAACCTGCGCGGTTCCCGTTTTTGCTAATTGTGTAAAATCTTTAGACATTAAACCTCTCGCCGTTCCTCTTAAAACTACGGCTTCCATTCCTTTTAAGACAGGCTCAAAATGTTTAGGATCAACTAACGTTTTATGTTTTACTTTAAATCTAGGATCGGGATTAGGTTTTCCATCAATCGCTTTTACAATATGAGGAGTATAATACCAACCCCTATTTGCAATGGCTCCAACATAATTTGCCAACTGAAGTGGAGTTACCATCACGTCACCTTGTCCCATTCCGTTATAGATGGCTCCGGTTGACATTTCGTCCCAATTTTTATAATTTTGTTTTGTAGAACCGTTGGCTTTTATAATTTCTTTAAATCTTCTCTCGTAAAAATCTCCTGAAGGAATTCTACCTTTTGCACCAACAGCAAAATCATTATTTAAAAATTCACCAACACCAAAACTGCTCATGATTTTTTTCCATTCATCAACACCTTTTGAAGGATTTCCCGGATATTTTTTGATGATAGCAATAAATGCATACGTAAAGAAACAGTTACTCGAAACCTGAATCGAAGGAATTAATGGATCTGCTCCACCGTGGCCTTTAATTCTTTTACCTTTATAAAAGAAACCACCTCCACAAGGGAAAATTGTTTTTTCATCCATCACTCCCATTTGCATTGCCGCTAAAGCCGTCAGCAATTTGAAAGTTGAGCCTGGAGGATAACCAGCCTGTAAAGAGCGGTCGAAGGTTGGTTTATTTTCGTAAATTGTATCTTTTGATAATGCGTAAAGATTTTTAGATTTATGAGGTCCGGTAAAAAGATTTGGGTCAATATCGGGTCCTGTTGCTGCAACCAAAACCTCGCCATTATTCGGGTCTAAAGCGACAACTGCACCATGTTTATTCACCAGCATCTCTTCAGCCATTCTCTGCAAGTCGTAATCAATCGTCAAAGTAATATCTTTTCCGGTAATTACATCTTTATCAAGAGAACCGTTTTTATAAGGGCCAACATTTCTAAGTTTAATATCTTTTTGAATGTATTTTACTCCTTTTACTCCACGAAGTTCTTTCTCGTAAGCTTTCTCAATCCCTGTTTTTCCGATAAGATCACCCGGAAGATAATACACAGAATCTTTTTTAATTTCTCTGTCGTTTACTTCACTCGTATAACCTAAAAGATTTCCGGAAGTGGAAACTTCATACTGTCTTTGTGGACGCTGAACAATATTAAAGGCAGGATATTTAAATATAATTTCCTGAACTCTCGCAATGTCTTCTCTGCTTAAATCTTTCAGAAAAGTCATTGGAGTTAGTTTAGAATAATATTTTTCAGTCTTAATTGTATTAATTTTTTTAATGAAATCTCTTTTCTCAATTTTCATTAAATTACAGAAAGCCAACGTGTCAAAATCAGGTTTCATTAACGCCTGAGTAAAAGAAACTTCATAAGCAGGCTGGTTTCCTACCATAATTTTTCCGTTTCTGTCGAAAATAACTCCACGTTGTGGAATTACATATTCGGTTTTGATGGAAGTATTCGCCGCATTCAATGCATAACGGTCTGTAAACAACTGTAAATAAGAAAGCCTTGCTACAAAAATAAGAGCAATAACGATGAGAACGGTTAAGATTTTTATATGGCGTGCGTTCAAACTTTCTGTTTGATTTTAAAGATTAATGCGTAAACGATGATAAATATAAAGGAAATTCCACTAGTTACCAACACATTAAATAAGATTTCAAAAATTCTGCTGATTTTGAAAAACTCAATATATTGCACCAAAAGCTGATGCAAAAAGATACTTGAAAAAAGAAACAGTAAAAACTGCGTCCACTGCAAAGACTGAAATGAAAAGAAATCTGTAGAAGTATCTGTAGACGTACGGAAAATCAACGTGCGGAAATAAGCAATTGCAGTAGTTGCCAAAGCATTGATTCCCCATGTACCAAGAAAACCGTCAACGGAAAGACCAATTAAAAAACTTAAAGCTAAAAATTGAAATTTATTTCTGAAAAAAGGATAAAACATCACAAAAACCGGATATAAAACCGGTGTAAATTTACCAAACAGCGTAATCCTGTTCAATACAAAAACCTGTAATGCAACCAGAAAAGCCATGATCAAAAAATCTGTAAATAGGGTTCTGCTAATCATTTTCCTTTTTTATTACAGCTTGCAATGTATCCTGAATTTTTTGAACCTCAGCTTTTTTAAGATTTTTAACAACGAAAACTTTATTTAAAGCCCCCATTTTTTCACTCAATTCAACTGAAATATCCCAAAATCCTGTTTTATTATCAACGGTGTAACCCGCAATTTTACCAATCATTACACCTTTAGGAAAAATCGCTGATTTCCCATCGGTTTCTATCGTGTCGCCAATTTTCAGGGAAACATACTTTGGAACGTCTGCCAAATGCATTATACGAGAATTATCGCCTTTCCACGTTAAAGTTCCGAAATATCCTGAGTTTTTTAGAGCAGCATTAATTCTGATTTTATTAACACTTAAAACCGATTGTACTAAAGCGTAACTGTCGGTAGAATTAATAACAATTCCAGCAATTCCTTTTGGGGCCATTACACCCATTTGAGGATAAACCCCATCTCTTGTTCCGCGGTTGATAGTGAAATAATTGTTTCGTCTGTTGATACTGTTGAAAACAATTTCACCATCTACGAAAGTATAGATTTGCCCGCCTCCCAATGTATCGTGTACTTTTCTGAATTGAGGATTTGCTGCACCTTGTTTTCCATAAAGTTCCACCATTAAAGATTTGTTTTGAGCAACAAGATCTTCATTGACTTGCTTTAATTTTAGATAAGAAACACCTTCATCAATACCTCCTGAAACCCAAGAATTGAAAGCCGCAGTTTGACCCGCAAGCCAAGATTGCTGCATGGCATTTTTGGAGAATATCAAAATGAGAGCAATGATTTGCAAGAAGATAAAGAAAACAAGAAGCGAATTCTTTGAAAATAATCTCAGCAAAAATCCCATTCAGATATAAAGTCGTAAAAAGTTAAAATTATTTAATTAAGAAATTGAATTTATCCATATTCTTAAGTGCGATACCTGTACCGCGAACAACAGCTCTCAACGGATCTTCAGCTACAAAAACCGGAAGACCAGTTTTCTTGTGAAGCCTATCTGCCAAACCTCTCAACAAAGCACCTCCACCCGCAAGATAAATACCCGTTTTGTAAATATCTGCTGACAATTCTGGTGGAGTAAGAGAAAGTGTCTCCATTACAGCATCTTCAATTCTGATAATTGATTTATCCAAAGCACGAGCGATTTCTTTGTAACCAACCATAATTTCTTTTGGCTTACCTGTAATCAAGTCTCTACCTTGTACCGGAATATCGTCAATATCTACATCTAAATCTTCCACTGCAGAACCCACTTCAATTTTCACTCTTTCAGCAGTTCTTTCTCCAATATATAAATTATGGTGCGTTCTTAAAAAATAAGCAATATCGTTTGTAAATACATCCCCTGCAATTTTCACAGATTTGTCACAAACAATACCTCCCAAAGCAACAACAGCAATTTCGGTAGTACCACCACCTATGTCGATAATCATGTTACCTTCAGGTTTCTGAACATCAATACCAACTCCTATTGCAGCTGCCATTGGCTCATAAATCAATCGTACATCTTTAGCGTTTACTTTCTGAGCAGAATCTCTTACCGCTCTTTTTTCAACTTCGGTAATTCCAGAAGGAATACAGATAACGATTCTTAAAGCAGGCTGAATAAATCTTCCTTTGATACCTGGAATTTTCTTGATAAACTCCTTAATCATGTGCTCAGAAGCATGAAAATCTGCAATTACACCATCTTTTAACGGACGAATTGTTTTAATATCCTCATGAGTTTTACCCTGCATATGTTTTGCCTGTTCACCTACTGCGATTGGCTTACCTGTAGAACGCTCAATCGCAACAATTGAGGGCTGGTCTATAACAATTTTGTTGTTATGAATGATAAGCGTGTTAGCAGTTCCAAGGTCTATCGCAATGTCTTGCGTAAACATATCGAATATACTCATAATTTTGTCCTGATTTAAGTTTACAAAGATATAAATTTCATACTAGTTAAAAATAATAACTTTCATCTAATTTGGTTAAATTTTTATTAAAATTTATAAAGTACACAACCCTAACTGTTTTTATTTTTACCCATTCTAAATCTAGTTTAAAATTCATTTTCATAGCTTTTTACGATAATTATCATACATACAATTGCAAATCCTTTGAGTAAAAATTTTGTAAATTTGCGACTGCTTATGATACAGTATTCCAATATACATCAGACATCAAATTTTGCCGTCTTATCGATTAGTTACGAGAAGGCAGATGTAGAAACGAGAGGTAAATTTGCGTTTTTTGATGAAAATATTAAAAACTTTGTCACCCGAATTCATGATGAAAATTTAGGGGACGCTTTCGTGGTTTCCACTTGCAACAGAACGGAGATTTATACCACGACTTCAAATTACCTTTTTGTAGCCGAAGAATATTGTAAAACAATTGGTGTGCAGCTTACTGATTTTTTAAAGTTCGCCAATATTGCAACCAAAGAAGAAGCTTTAAATCATTTATTCAGAGTTGCAGCGGGATTGGAAAGTCAGATTATTGGCGATTTTGAAATTATCGGACAAATTAAAAAAGCTTACGCCCGTTTTAAAAAAGAAAGACAAAATTCAAATCCTTATTTGGAGAGGTCGATTAATTCTGCCATTCAAATTTCCAAAAGGATAAAAAATGAGACTGGGATTTCAAATGGAGCAGCTTCCGTTTCTTATGCGGCGGTTCATTATATTTTAAATAATCAGAAAAGACTTACTGAAAAGAACATTCTTCTTCTAGGTGTTGGAGAAATCGGACAAAACACGGTTGAAAATTTGGTAAAACACGTTTATCAGCCAAAAATAAAAATTGCCAACCGAACTCAGGAAAAAGCAGCAAAGATTTCAGAGAAATATAATATCCCGAATATTGACTATGCTGATTTTGATAAAGAATTAGATAACACAGATATTCTTATCGTTGCCACAGGAGCCAAAACTCCAATCATCAACAAATCTCATTTAAAAAACGGAAAAGAAATTTTGATTATTGACCTTTCAATTCCTCATAATGTTGATAAAAATGTTTCTGAAATTGAGAACGTGACATTAATTGATGTTGATGAGCTTTCAAAACAGATTCAGGCAACAATTCAGCAGAGAGAAAAGGAAATTCCGAAAGCTGAAGTCATCATTAAAGAAATGACCAAAGATTTTCTTGAATGGGAGAAAAAAAGGAAATTAGCGCCCAATATTCATCATTTTAAAGCTGTTCTGAAAAATATGGAACGTAATGAAATGCACAATTTTTACCGAAAAAATAAGTACATCAATATCAACGACATGGAGCTTTCTGAGAAAATGATTCAGAAAATCACCAACCGTTTTGCAAAATATATCATAGACAATCCTTTGAAAGCCGAAGAAATTAGTAAATTAATGCACGAAATTTTAGTTGAACAACCCAATAACGAATTCAATGAAAAGCATTAGAATAGGAACAAGAAATTCTGCACTCGCACTGTGGCAGGCAAGAGAAGTCGCAAGACAGTTACAAAACCTTAATTACCTGACTGAAATTGTCCCAATCATTTCTTCTGGCGACAAAAATCTTAATCAACCTTTGTATTCATTAGGAATTACGGGTGTCTTCACAAGAGATTTAGACATTGCATTGCTGAATGACGAAATTGATATTGCTGTACATTCACTCAAAGATGTTCCTACAAAACTTCCTGAAAATGTAGAAATTGTTGCTTATTTGGAAAGAGATCATCCGCAAGATGTTTTGATTAAAAGAAAATCTGCAATTGATAAAGAATTCCACGAATTGAAGCTGGCAACAAGCAGTTTAAGAAGACGGGCTTTTTGGTTAAAACATTATCCGGAAACTGAATTTTTCGACATCAGAGGAAACATTCAAACCAGACTTCAGAAATTAGAAGAACAAGATTTTGATGCCACAATTTTGTCTCTAGCCGGAATTAAAAGAATGAAAATGGATATTGACTACGAATTTATTCCGTTTATGATTCCAGCGCCGTCGCAGGGCGTGGTTGCCGTTGCAGGACATTCTGATAAAAAAGAAATTAACGATATTCTGAAACAGATTTCTCACAAGGAAACTCAAATTTGTGTTGAAATGGAAAGAAATTTTTTAAGCACACTTGAAGGAGGTTGCACAGCACCAATTGGAGCTTATGCTGAAAAATTTGATAATCAAATCAGATTTAAAGCTGCCCTTTGTTCATTAGATGGGAAAAACTACATCGCCACCGACGAGAATTTTGAATATAATGAAGAAGAAGATTTTGGTGAAAAATTTGCGAATATTGTTTTGGAAAATGGAGGAAAGGAATTAATGAGAGAAATTAAAAGTCTGCTGTAAAGGTTGAGGCTAAGATTAGTCCTTACGAGAAATCTTAACATTTCTTTATATTTAAAATATCTTCCTGTTTAAATTTAATTTTTGAACTTTACGGAACCAACATGAAGTTCAAAATTTTAAAACAATGAAAAAGTACTTTTCAATATTCATTTTTCTGTTTTTTGCTTTTACAGCAAATGCGCAAAATCAGTTTGCGCAAAAACTTTCTGATGCAGCTTTAAGTTTAACCAAAGACAGAGTTACTTATGACCCAGCATATGTTTCGATTAAATATCCCAATGGCGATGTAGCTGCAGACAAGGGAGTTTGCACTGATGTCATCATCAGAGCATATAGAAAACTGGGGATCGATTTACAAAAAGAAGTACATGAAGATATGAAGAAGAATTTTTCTAAATATCCTAAAAAATTCGGTTTGAAAAAACCAGATACAAATATCGACCATAGACGAGTTCCCAATTTGCAAGTTTTCTTTGCAAAATTTGGCAAATCAAAACCAACAGATCAAAACCCTGCATCCTACGTTCCGGGAGATATTGTAACCTGGCTTTTGCCTGGAAATTTAACGCACATTGGAATTGTTGTGAATAAAAAATCAGCGGACGGAAAAAGATATTTAATTGTTCATAACATCGGAGCTGGACAAGTTTTGGAAGACTGCTTGTTTAAATTTGACATTACCGGACATTATCAATATTCAAAATAATTAAATATGAAGAAGGTAATTTTCGCTCTTTTTTTATTGGTTTTAAATTTCGGTTCTGCACAAAATTTGGGTTTAAAAATTATTGAAAAACCTATCAATTATTCGGCAGAAAGAGTGGCTTTAAGTTTAGAATACTTAAAAGATCATCATGGATTAACCCAAAAAACACCTACAATTGTTCCTAAAATGATTGTTCTTCATTACACTGCAGGCGGAACGGTCGAAAGTAATTTTAAATATTTCAACAAAACCCATCTCGAAAGTGCCAGAAATACTTTAAAAAAACAAAGCACATTAAATGTTTCTTCACAATACATTATCGACCGCGACGGAACTATTTATCAATTGATGGAACCAACTCAATTTGCAAGGCATACGATTGGTTTAAATTATTGCGCTATCGGTGTTGAAAACATCGGAAGTAAACAACAACCGCTTACCGAGAAACAGGTTGAAGCCAATGCGCAATTGGTAAGATATTTAACTCAAAAATATAAAATTGACTATTTAATCGGGCATTCCGAATACGGAGTTTTCAGAAAGTCTAAACTTTGGAAAGAATCAGACCCTAAATATTTCACAGGAAAAGAAGATCCGGGAAAAGATTTTATGAATAAGGTAAGATTAAAAGTCGCTGATTTAAAATTAAAAGATAAACCAATCAATTAATTTTACCTCTGAAAATAATTAAATTTTGTAGTCTTTACTGAGTGAAAAGCCTTTGCGAACTAAAAAATATTTTCAATAATTTAAAAGAAAAATCTTTGCGACCTTTGCGTTAAAAATATTCTCAACCAAACTAAATAATGAACATTTTATTTACCAAAAAATTAGACCCAAAATACATCTCCGAAAAATTAGGAAATGATATTTCGGTTGAATGCATTGAGGTAATAAAAACAAGGTCAATTCCTGTAAAAAGTTTTGATTTAAAAAACAGGTCTTTAATTTTCACAAGCTTAAACGGAGTGAAATCTTTTTTTGAAAACGGTTTTAAACCTAACGAAGATTTCACAGCAAAAAATTATAATAAAATCTACTGCGTCGGCAAAAAAACAAAGAGAGAACTTCGAAAAAATGGTTTCGGAACTTTTAAGGTTTTAAAAAATGCAGAAACACTTTCAAAATTTATCATTGAAAACTGTGTTCACGAAAAATTCATTCATTTTTGTGCAAATTTGGCGATAGATGTTTTAGATATTGAACTTCCGTTGCAAAATATTCAGTACAAAAAAGTTACTGTTTATGATACAGAAGAACTGAATCCAATAATTACTGAAAAATACCAAGCAATTGTTTTTTTCAGTCCGAGCGGAGTTCGTAGTTTTGCGAAAAATAATTCTCTGGAAAATGTTATCCTTTTTTCTATTGGAGAAACTACTTCTAAAGAATTAAAAAAACATACAAAATCTGAGATTTTCACAAGCAAAGAAAATACTCTTTTAAATTTATTGTCGGTAATCAGAAATAGGTCTAAGGAAAATTTAGCCTAAAACAAGTAACTGAAAACCAACAACAATCACCTAAAAATTATGATTAAAAACGACTTATATTTAAAAGCACTTCAAGGAGAAACCGTAGAAAGACCTCCGGTTTGGATGATGAGACAGGCAGGAAGATATTTACCCGAATTTATAGCACTTCGTGATAAATACGATTTTTTCACAAGATGTCAAACTCCAGAATTGGCATCGGAAATTACGGTTCAGCCTATCAGAAGATTTCCTTTAGACGCGGCGATTTTATTTTCAGATATTTTGGTGGTTCCCCAAGCGATGGGAATTGATTTCAAAATGAAAGAATCTGTCGGACCTTGGTTGGATGAACCAATCAGAACTGCGGAACAAGTTGATAACATTGTCGTTCCGGATGTAAATGAGACTTTAGGCTACGTTTTCGATGCAATAGAAATGACTTTGGATAAGTTGGATAACGAAATTCCATTGATTGGATTCGCAGGTTCACCTTGGACGATTTTATGTTACTGTATTGAAGGAAAGGGTTCAAAAGATTTTAATATTGCTAAATCTTTCTGTTTCCTACAAACCGAAGCCGCACACAAATTGTTACAGAAAATCACAGATACAACCATTGCTTATTTGAAGAGAAAAGTTGAAAAAGGTGTTTCTGCAGTTCAGGTGTTCGATTCTTGGGGCGGAATGCTTTCTCCGGCAGATTATAATGAATTTTCTTGGCAATATATCAATCAGATTGTTGAAGCATTAAGCCCGTTGACACACGTTATAGTTTTCGGAAAAGGATGCTGGTTTGCTTTGGAAGAGATGACCATGGCGCCGGTTTCGGCTTTGGGAGTTGACTGGACCATTAAGCCGGAATTTGCAAGAACTTTGACGAATCACACCATGACGCTTCAGGGAAATTTTGATCCTGCAAGATTACATTCTACACCTGAAACAATCAAGAAGATGGTGAATGAAATGATTAACCGTTTTGGTAAAGACAGATACATCGCCAATTTAGGACACGGAATTTTACCTAATATTCCGGTGGAAAATGCTGAGGCTTTTATTAGAGCTGTGGTGGATTGGAAGCCTACAATTTAATCTCTACATGATTTTAGAAATAAATAAAATCCCTTTCAAAGTTATTTTGAAAGGGATTTTCTATGAAGAAAAAAATTAGCTGTTAGTTCAGTTCTGTGATGAAATCTTCTTTTGATTTTCTCACTTTGGCAAGGTTTACCAACCAATCATTTTCAGAATTTCTGTATCCGATTGGTAAGAGAAGAACGCTTCTTAAACCTTTATCCTTTAAATTTAAAATTTTGTCAACTTCTTCTGGCGAAAAACCTTCCATTGGCGTAGAATCTAATCCTTCGAAAGCTGCTGCAATAATTGCCGCACTGAAAGAAATATATGCTTGTTTTGCTGCGTGAGTAAAGTTTTCTTCAGCCGGTCTTGGAGGATACATTGCCAAAATTTGCTGTCTGTAATTTTCCCAACCTTCGTTTTTAAAACCTCTTATTTCGTTCGTTAAATCAAACATTTTATTGATTCTTTCTTCCGTATAATTGTCCCAAGCTGCAAAAACCAAAAGATGTGAACAATCTGTAATTTGTGGCTGATTCCAAGCGTGAGGTCTTATTTGTTCCTTAATTTCCTGATTGCTGATTACAATCACTTCAAAAGGCTGCAAACCGCTTGATGTAGGCGCTAATCTTGCAGCTTCTAATATTTTATCTATTTTTTCCTGAGGCACTTTTTGCCCATTCATTGCTTTTGTTGCAAATCTCCAGTTTAATTTTTCTAATAATTCCATGAATTGAATAAATTTTACGGGACAAAATTAGATCAAACAATAATTAAAAACCGCATTAAAAAGGCAATTTGAACAATCGTTAAAATCTATAATGTAACAAAACACATTACAGAAACAATCAATTGATGATTTGGATAAATTGTAAACTAAAATTAATTTAAATATTGTAAAATATTTTTCTTTTCGAGTCTAAACTCTTTTCCGGATTCGTTTTGAATGGTCATAATTTGACCATTATCCATCATTTTTTTGATTTCACAGAAGTTTTCAAGACTCATTTTTGAAGCATCAATATTGTTAACTTTGATAATCTTATCGCCAACATTTAATTCAGATAATTGAGGGATTTTGAGTTGATTCACAATAACCAAATGGTTTTCAGCGGGAGCAAAAGAAATTCCGAAACTATTATATTCAGGAATTTTGCCTGTTGTATTTAAAATGATTTTTTTAGAAATAAAATCCAAATCGACGATATAATTTTCCATAAATCTCGTTCCAACCAAATTTCGGGAATCATTACTATTATCAATAACCTGATTGCCTAAAACAGTATTATTAATCTCAACTTCCATCATATCAAGTTGTTTTTCGCCTTTACTCACACTATTTAATGATTGAGACAGAAGTCCTTCAAAAGTCAGAAAATTATTGTCTCTTATTAAATTATATGAATTTGAATCTAAAGTAAAACCCGAACCGGCTCCTGTATCAAAAAAAACATTGAAATTTCGTTTTCTTATAGTAACATTTATAGTCGGAACATGAGTAAAATTTTCTTCAGAAAAAGAAATTGATACAGATTGGGCAGAATTTTCAGTTGATTTATCTGAAACAATAATCTTTTTAGCTTTAAAATCAATTCGCCAAACCTTATTATTCATCATATTGGCTCCGAAAATCCCACTGATTTTTTTACACGCACGAGAATCCATCCAGCTAATATCAGCAAATGAAAAATCTACATTTTTAAATTTCAAATCAGAAACCTTCAACTCATTGGTTGAGAAAAGATCCATTGTAGATTTGGAGTTGTTGGCGTCTGTAGCTTCAAAAATGATGGTGCTTTTCTTTTCATTCAACGAACCTTTTAGTTCAGAAGAAATTATCGTTAAAGCACCGGTATCAAAAATAAAATTGTGCTTCTTATTTTTAATATCCACATTGATGATTATTTTCCCGTCGATATACTCAAAAGGAATGGTCGTTGCATAAAAAAACAACGGAAACAGCAATAATACGAAGGCGTAAAAAATTTTATATCTCATCATTAAAAAAAATAAAGACTGCTTCATAGAAACAGTCTGTTAATTATTAGGAAAGCATTTTCTGTGCTTTTTTCACACCTTCAACCAATAAATCAATCTCATTAAAGGTATTGTAAACCGCAAAACTTGCACGAACGGTTCCTGCAATATTGAAGAAATCCATAATCGGTTGTGTACAGTGATGTCCGGTTCTTACCGCAATGCCCATTTTATCGAGAATCATCCCCACATCTGAAGAAATACCAACTCCTTCAAGGTTAAATGAAACAACTCCCGTTCTGTACGCTTTTTCACCATATACTTTTAAGCCTTCGATTTCTAATAATTGTTTTTGTGCATATTCAAGCAAAGCATTTTCATGATTCTGAATATTTTGTTGTCCAACTTTATTAATAAAATCTACAGCGGCTCCCAAAGCGATATTCCCACCAACATTTGGTGTTCCGGCTTCATATTTAAAAGGTAAACCTGCGTACGTGGTTCCATCGAACGAACATACGGCAATCATTTCGCCACCACCATGAAAAGGTGGTAAATCTTCAAGAATTTCTTGTTTCCCGTACAGAATTCCGGTTCCCATTGGAGCGTACATTTTATGTCCTGAAAAAACGAAGAAATCACAGTCTAATTTCTGAACATCAATCGTAAAATGCGGAGCAGATTGTGCACCATCGATTACAATATAAGCATCTGAATTTGCTCTGGTCTTGGCAATAATTTCTTCAACAGGATTTACAATTCCTAGAGCATTTGAAACCTGATTTACAGAAACTACTTTTGTTTTTTCGCTTAAAAACTGGTCTAAATAATCTAACTGAAGAATCCCATTCTCATCAATTGGGATAACACGAAGTTTCGCTCCCGTTCTTTCGCAAAGTAATTGCCAGGGAACGATATTGGAATGATGCTCCAAATAAGAAATAATAATCTCATCATCTTTTTTTAATTTTGATGTTAAAATATAAGAGATAAGGTTTAAACCTTCTGTAGTTCCTTTGGTGAAAATAACTTCAAAATCATTTTTAGCATTAATAAATTTCTGGATTTTTCTTCTTGAAAGTTCCATTTCTTCGGTCGCTAACTGACTTAAAGTATGAATTCCGCGATGTACATTAGCATTAAGCTCTTTGTAATATTTTTCCCAAACTTCTAAAACGGAATTCGGTTTCTGAGATGTAGCCGCATTATCTAAGTAAACCAGTGGTTTACCGTTCACTTCCTTATTTAATATAGAAAACTGACTTCTTATTTCCTGAATGTCAAACATTTATTAAAATTTTAATTAAAACGTCCTTTATTTAGAACCCATCAAATTTACGGCTTTTTTCTGAAAGCGTTTGATGCTTACAACCATAATAGATTTAATCTAAAAACAAAAAAACCTGCCAAAAAATTGACAGGTTAATGTATTTCGAGTAAGAAAATTCTTATTCTGCTGCTGCTTCAGTTGCAGGAGCTTCTCCTTCAGTTGCAACTTCTTCCTCATCATCATCATCCTGAGCTGCTGCACCACCTTTCGCTGCATTTCTAGACATTTTAACAGCTACAACAACTGCATTGTCTGGGTGCATGAAAGTGTAACCTTCAGCTTTGATAGTTCCTACATAAAGTTTGTTACCAATTTTAAGAGAAGTAATATCAACAACTACCTCATCTGGCAAGTTTGCAGGGATAGCTTTTACTTTCAACTTTCTGAAAGTTTGACGTAGAACACCACCAGCTACAACACCTTTAGAACGACCAGTAATTCTTACAGGAACTTCCATAACCACTGGCTTATCGTCAGCTAATCTGTAGAAGTCTGCGTGAATAATTTTGTCTGTAATTGGGTGGAACTGAATATCCTGAAGAACTGCAGGAATTACCTGTCCGTCAACTTCAATAGATACCGTGTGTGCTTCAGGAGTATATACCAAACCTTTGAATGCTTTCTCTAAAGCAGAGAAGTTCAATGGCTCACCACCTCCGTAAACAACACAAGGAACTAATTCAGCATCACGTAAAGCTTTTGTCGACTTTTTGCCCACGCTTTCTCTTTTTGTACCTTGAATTGTAATAGATTTCATTATAAATAATTTAAAAAAATTGTCTCGATTTTAATTTGCAAATAATTAATTATCAATTAGATAACAAATTTACTACTAATTGATTGATGCTCGTGCACCATCTTCATAACATCAGCAAATAATGGGGCGCAAGATAGCACTTTTATTTTAGATGACAAATTAGTTTTTACAGGAATTGAGTCAGTTACAATAACTTCCAACAATTGAGAGTTCTCAATATTCTCATAAGCCTTTCCTGAAAGAACACCGTGAGTAGCCATTGCTCTTACAGATTTTGCTCCTTTTTCCATTAAAATACCTGCAGCTTTACAAAGTGTTCCTGCGGTATCAATCATGTCATCGATAAGAATTACGTTTTTACCTTCCACATCCCCAATAAGGAACATTTCTTCTATTACGTTTGCTTTTTTTCTTTCTTTGTAAGCAATTACAACGTCTGCACCTAAGTGACCTGCATAGTTTTTCGCTCTTTTTGCACCACCCATATCCGGAGATGCGATGGTCAAATTATCAAGATTCATATCTCTGATGTAATCTACAAATATTGTAGAAGCATAAAGATGATCAACAGGAATTTCAAAGAACCCTTGAATTTGATCTGCGTGTAGATCCATAGTCATAATTCTAGTTGCTCCGGCAGCAGTTAAAAGATTTGCCACCAATTTTGCTCCGATAGGTGCTCTTGGCTTATCTTTTCTGTCTTGTCTTGCAAGTCCAAAATATGGAAGTACTACGGTAATACTTTTTGCAGAAGCTCTTTTTGATGCGTCAATCATTAAAAGAAGCTCCAAAAGATTGTCTGCCGGCGGAAATGTAGAAGCAATTAGGAAAACCCTTCCTCCTCTTACAGATTCGTCTAGCACAGGTTCAAATTCACCATCACTGAACTCCTGAATGATGATTTTCCCTAATTCTTTCCCATAGTAATGGGCAATTTTTTCTGCTAGCTCCTTACTAGTTCTTGTCGAAAATAGATAACTTTGTTGCTCGGCCATTTTTACTTTTTAGATTTTGCAAATTTAAAAAAAAACCACAAGAATCAATCCTGTGGTTTCTAAGTTTTTATACTTTCTGAATATTAAGGGAATGTTACCCCTGAATATTTATTGACATCTACCTGTGGTAAAGTCGATCTGTATTTTTTGTTAATTGACTTGATAAATTCATTGGCAACGATAGCATACCCTCTACCAGTAAGGTGAACCCCATCTAAAGAGAACGATCCTCCGGTAACGAAAGTTGCGGTATATTTAACTCCATTCCAAGAAATTCCTGATTTAGAATTAAGTTCTATCATTTTTTCATTCATATCAACAAATGCTAAACCTTTAGAATCTGCCAAACTTCTGATTGTTGTATTATAAGCTGCTGTTGCGGTTAATACTTTAGCCGCTTCAGCTTCAGTTAATACTAATTTATCTTCCAAAGGAACAGAAGTACCACCTCCGGCTTGAGGAGTTAGCACCGTACTTGCAGTTAATAAAATATAATCTTTTGATGTTGTTTGTCTGTATTTTGGTAAACCAGGAACGGTTGACAAATCTTTATCTGCGATAACAGCTCCATTTGCTACAGCTCCAGCAACAAATTTGATTAATCTTTTCTGATATTCAGCATCGTTAATTGCTCCTAAAGATTTTGCCTGAGCAAGACCTGCATTGTAAGTAGCATAAGCTGTGTTCAGCTGAGAAACTTGCGCGTCTGTAAGATTTGTAAGCGGCATTGCCGGAACTCTAGTGAAAAACGGCACATTAGTAACATTAGGAATATTTGCAACAATCCCTTTTCTTGTAGTTCCTGTAGGAAAAACAGTGTTTATTAGGGTTGTATAAGTATTGGTAAAACCTACACCAACTGCTCCATCAACTGGAGTAATAGGGTTTGACCCATCTCCTCCTGAAGTTGCATATCCTAAAACATCATTATTCCCAATCCATAAAGATACAAAAGTAGGATTTTGAGCTAAAGCATCACTAACAACAGAAGCCGTTGCAGATGAAGCAAACCTTACGAAATAAGGATTTGCAAGCCCAAATGGAAGACCTGCAGAATTCCCATATCCGGCTGCTAATAAATGTGAAACTTTTGCTCCGGGAACTCCCATATTTTGGTAAGGTCTTCCTGCTGCAACATTATCTAAAGCTGCTGCAGGATTATTTGGAACAGGACTCAAAGCTCCGTTCACCATTTTAAGTTCAAGTTTTCCAGGAAAACCAGTTATTCCAATGAAACCACCGACATTATTCGGCATTAAAGGTTGTTTAAACTCTCCTCCTCCGGCAAGTCTCATTTGTTGAGCAATCATGCTTGGAAAAGATTCGTTTTGTCCGCCAGAATAAAGAGCACCGTCTCTGTAACCTGAAGTAAGTGAATTTCCTAAAGAAATAAATTTCGAGAAATCTGCCTCACCTTTTGTTACAACGATATCTTCTACGTCAGTATCAAAATCTGTATTACAACTTACTGTGAAAAGCATTGCAGAAACAGCGATTGTAGATATTATTATTTTTTTCATAATTTAAAATTAAAAAGCATTATAAGATAAACCTAGACCAAAATAGAATGCTTTAGCCTTTGCCTGACCATAAAAACCTAACGTTTTATTATTTACATCTCTGCTCTGTGGCATTACATAACCTCCTGCAACATCAACTCCGAATTTATTAAGTTTAAATCCTAAACCTCCCGTTAAAACAAAAGAATCGAAAGATGGAGTTTCCGGAATAAAGTTATCATCTGAATAAGGAGATTCATCGTAATAAGCTCCCAAACGACCAAAAATCATATTAGAAAATGCATATTGAGTTCCTAATCTTACTGTTTTTGAGTTTCTAAAGTTTTTTGGAGATACCAAAATTGTAGGATCTGTTTGGTTTCCGATTGGAGCATTAGCAAAATCTAAAGTAAGCTTGCTATATCTTTCCCATCCGTGATAATTGAAGTCTGCAGAAATTAACCATTTTGGGGTTACTTTATACGTCATACCAATTGTATATTCTGACACCAATGGCAAAGTTGCCGTGAAACCATCTTGTCCCGCTGCATTTAAACCTAAAAGTGTATTTACTGTATTTTGTGCAGGAACCGTAAATGTTGCTGTTCCTTTTTTAGCTTTCATATCAACTGGCGAACGATAAGCAATACTTACATCAAATTTCGGATCTGGTCTGAAATAAAACCCGAAACCGTAACCATGACCACTTGCTTTCTCATCATTAATATTAACTGTTCCTCCAAATTGTGTAACAGCTTTATCCCAGTTCACTTTTCCTCTTGCATAAATATAGCTTACTCCAAACGACATCCAATCTGCCATTTTATACGAAACCATGGGTTGGAAATAGAAACTTTTCAATTCAAGTTTTTGCACCATTTCTCTACCTTCCCAATCATAAGGATATTGAATTGTACTTCCAAAAGGTGTTGAAAAACTGAAACCGACAGACAATTTTTCCATTGGCTTATACGCTATTGCAGCATAAATAGGCGTCCCCATCGGGTTATCTGTTTCTGTACTATTTAAAGTATTTAAATTCTGAAAAGTAACTTTATTACTTGCTCCGAAACCTCCTGCAACAATACTTAGTTTAGAAGGAATGAATGAAATACCTGCGGGATTAAAGAATGCAACACTCGCATCTTCAGCATGTGCACTGGTGTGCGCCATTGCCAATTGTTTCACCCCCTGCAGAGAAACTCTAAAGCCTCCTGCATAAGACAAAACTCCAGCCAATAAGGCAGTTGATACTAATATTTTTTTCATAGACTATTATTATATAACCCAAATATAAAATTATTTTAGATACACCTGTTAATAAATCTTAAATTTTTAAACTAACACTCAAAAGAAAACTATGTTTAAAATAACACCTTAACCATAAAATAAAATAACAGACTCAAAAACAACCAATTAAATTGAAAACTTTCACACACCATCAATCATGTTTAATATTAAACATTTTGAAAAATTAATATTTACTACATTTGGAATTGTATAAAGATAAAAATCAATAAATTTGCAAGATTAAACAAATTATAATATGAGTTGTGGATGCAAAACATCCGGCGATTCTGCACATTCTTGCGGAACTAAATCTGCGAATGGCTGTGAAAGTGTAAATACCTGCGGTAATAGTTATAAATTAAGTGTTTTCGATTGGCTGTCTAACGTACAAAACCCTACTCAAAACAGGTGTGATTTTGTAGAAGTTAGATTTAAAAATGACAGAAAATTATTTTATAAAAATGTAAATAATATTCCTTTACATATAGGTAGCGTTGTAACAGTAGAATCTAGTCCGGGACATGATGTGGGCGTAGTAAGCCTCACCGGTGAATTAGTGAAAATTCAGATGAAGAAAAAAAGAGCTTCAGAAGAAAACCCACTTAAAATATATAGACTAGCCAACCAAAAAGACATTGAAGTTTGGCAGGAAGCCCGAAAAAAAGAGGAAAATGTAAAAATTGAAGCCCGAAAAATTTCACACAGAATAGGTCTTGAAATGAAGATTACCGATGTGGAATATCAGGGTGATTCCTCTAAAGTTACTTTTTATTACACTGCCGATAATCGTATTGATTTTAGGATGCTGATAAAAGAATTTGCAGGAGCTTTCCGCACAAAAATCGACATGAAACAAATCGGTTTCAGACAGGAAGCTGCAAAAATTGGTGGAATTGGATCTTGTGGAAGAGAACTTTGTTGTTCAACATGGTTAACCGACTTCAGATCTGTAAATACGAATGTTGCAAGATATCAGCAATTAAGCATTAATCCTCAAAAATTAGCCGGACAGTGCGGAAAATTGAAATGTTGTCTTAATTATGAATTAGACAGTTATCTTGATGCTTTGAGCCACTTCCCATCTTCATCAACAATGCTTGATACTGAAAAAGGAAGAGCTTTCTGTATAAAAATTGATGTTTTCAAAAAGAAAATGTGGTTTGCGTACGTAGACAGTTCAATGGCTTGGTATGATTTCGATGTTGATTTGGTTAAAAAAATGATCTCTCAAAATAAAAGAGGAGAAAAAACGTTACCTCTCGAAGATTTGAAACAGCCGGAACTTTCTGTGAAGACTGTAGATTTAATTCAGGAAAATAGCGTAGATCGTTTTGAAAAGAAAAACAGAGGTTTCAACAAAAACAGAAATCAAGGTCAGAATCAAAATCAAAACAGACCAAACAACAATCAAAATCAAGGACCTAGAAAATCTAGACCTGAAAATAATAGCGAAAGACCTGAGAGAAACGATAAAGGTGAAAGGCTAGAAAGACAGGAACGTCAACCACGACCTGAAAAATCTGTAAAGCCTAATCAAAACAATACTCAAAGACAACCAAAACCGCAACAGCAAAAGCCACAATCGGAGAAACCGCAACTGGAAAATGCTGCAACTGTAAATAACAATGCTGAGCAAAAACCTCAGAATCAACAACCGAAAAAGAAGTTTAAAAAGAAATTTCCTCCCAAAAAAGATAACGATGCATAAAATTTCAGGGCTTTTTCTCCTTATTTTTTTGGCAAGCTGTAATGCTTCCGGAGAAGACGTTATTATGAATAACGTTGATAATAAATGGAATAAGAAGACCGAACAAAAATTTAATCTTGAAATTTCGGATCCGCAAAATCCTAAAAACCTTATATTTGTTGTAAGAAATAACAATGATTATCCCTACAGTAATATAAGATTCATTGTAAATCTTACCAACCCGAAAACCAAAGCCAAGCAAATTGATACGCTGAACTATATTTTAGCAAAACCAAACGGAGAATGGCTTGGAACAGGATTTGGAGAAACGAAAGAAACTTTTTTTCAGTATAAACTGAATTATAAATTTCCGGATAAAGGCAATTATGAACTTTCTATTGCGCAGGCGATGAGAAACGACAACCTTCCCGGAATTGAAGACTTAGGTATAAAAGTAGAAACGGCTAAACCGTAATTATACATGGAAGAAAACAAACAAAATACAGGAAATAAGGGAAAAACTTTCCCGCTTCCTCCTAAAAAAAATGCTAAAAATTCCGCATGGAAAAGATGGGTAAAATTCATTTGGATTGGATTCATCGCAGTAGTTTTAGGTATTTCAGGGCTTTTCTTTGCAGTTTCCCAAGGTTTTCTTGGGGAAATGCCCGATGTGAAAGAGCTTGAAAATCCGGATATTTATGTTGCCTCTCAGATTTATTCTTCAGACGGAGTTCTTTTAGGAAAATTTGAAAAAGAAAAGACACAACCCGTTACTTATAAAGAATTACCCCCTTATTTGATTTATGCACTTCAGGCAAAAGAAGATGAGCGTTTTAAGGAACATTCTGGTATTGATTTAAAATCAATTTTAAGAGCAATAAGATATGGTGGTGACCGAGGTGGAGGTTCTACGATTACCCAACAGTTGGCAAAACTTTTATTTACAAAAGAGCCTTCAAAAAATCCTGCTAAAAGAGCTATTCAAAAGCTTAAAGAATGGGTGGTTGCTGTAAGTTTAGAAAAGAGATATACCAAAGAAGAAATCATCACTTTATACTTCAATAAGTTTGATTTCACGCACAATGCCAATGGTATAGAAATGGCATCTAGAATTTATTTTAACAAATCTGCTTCACAGCTAACGCTTCCTGAAGCTGCAATATTTGTTTCTATGCTGGAAGCTCCTAACGCAAACAACCCGCTTAGAGACAATACATCAAGACCAAAGGACAGAAGAGATGTTGTATTGAAGCAAATGTTGGAAACGGGATATATCGATCAAGCAAATTATGATAAAGCTGTAGCAACCCCAATTAAAACAGATTATCACCCGATTAAAGATATTAATGACGATTATTCCGCATACTACAAATTTTATTTAAGAAAAGAGATAAATAAATATTTAGAGGATTATGAAAAAGAGACAGGTAAAAAACTAAATCTTTTCAAGGATGGTTTAAAAATATATGTTACTCTTGATTCCAAGATGCAGAAATATGCAGAAGACGCAATCAAAGAACATTTAACAGACCTTCAAAGAAGATTTGATTCAGAACAAAGAGGCAGAAAAGACTGGCCATTTTATAAGTTAAATAATAAGCAGATTGATAATATCATGATGCAGGCTGTCAAAAGAACAGGCCGTTACAAACAAATGGTAGCGGAAAACATGCCTGAAGATTCTATCATGATGGAATTTCACAAGCCTGTAAAAATGTCAAGGTTTACTTGGGCAGGTGAAGAAGAGGTCGAAATGAGTCCGTGGGACTCTATAAGATGGCACAAAAAAGTTGCACAGGCAGGATTAATGTCAATGGTTCCTGGAACTGGTGAAATAAAAGCTTGGGTTGGAGGAATCGATTGGCAACATTTCCAATACGATCACATTAAACAAGGAAAAAGACAGGTTGGTTCAACATTTAAGCCTTTCGTTTATGCAACAGCCATTATGAAATTAGGTTTAACACCTTGTTCTACAATATCGAATGCTTCTTACAGAAAAGGAACTTGGAATGTTGAAGGATCTGGAGGAATGTTAACTCTAAAAAATGCGTTAGCTCATTCAAAAAACCCGGTTGCGGTAAGATTAGCAGAAATGGTAGGAACCCAAAGTGTAATACAGACTGCAAGAGATTTAGGCGTAACTGAAGAAATTTCAACCAGTTTACCAATGGCGCTTGGTTCATCAGATATTACAATTTATGAAATGCTTGGAGCTTATAGTACTTTTGCCAATTACGGAAATTACAATAAACCCGAAATGGTTTGGAGAATTGAAGATGTGAACGGAAGAGTAATAAAAGAAGTGATTTCTGAACCTAAAGAAGTCATGAATCCTAATTACGCATACACCATGATTGAATTAATGAAAGGTGTTGCTGAATTTGGTACTGCATCTGGAGAATTAGGAAGGAGAGGAATTTCAAAAGCAGTGGAAATTGCCGGTAAAACAGGAACAACTCAGAATAACTCAGATGGTTGGTTTATGGGAATTACTCCCAAATTAGCAACCGGAGCATGGGTTGGATGGGAAGACAGAGCAACGCACTTCTTAGGAACCGGTGAAGGTCAAGGTGCAAAAATGGCACTACCAATTTGGGCAATCTTTATGAAAAAAGTTTGGGCTGATAAAAGTTTAAAAATATCTCCTGACGATAAATTCGTCAAACCTCTCGAATGGAAAGACGGTTGTAGCAACCTTCAAGGTTTAGGAGGAGGATATGGCGACGATGGCGGACTTCAGACTATTGATGACTTAAAAAACCCACGTCCTGCAGATAACGGATCGAAAAATAATTCAGGTAAAAAAGAAGAAAATGTAAATGAACATCTGAATACAAGTGAAGATATCGACTTTAACAAATAAATTTCTTTATAATTATCATAAGACCTTTCAATTATTGGAAGGTCTTTTTTTGTGATCTGTTTAATATCTTTGAACCATGAATATTGATAAAATCACCCAACCTTTCATTGAGATTTTTCCAGGAGATTTTTCAGGAAATACAATTCAGCGAAATACACCGAAAGTTTTGTTTTCAACTGTTGAACCCGTTGGTTTCGAAAATCCAGAATCCATTATTTTTAATGAAAAACTTTCAAAAGAAATCGGATTGGGAAAATTAGATGAAAAAGATTTCCAATTTTTAGCAGCAACGAATTTGCCTAAAAACATAAAAACTTACGCAACTGCCTATGCAGGTCACCAATTTGGAAATTGGGCAGGTCAACTTGGAGACGGGAGAGCAATTCTTGCCGGAGAAATCACAAACGAAGCCGGAGAAAAAAACGAAATTCAATGGAAAGGAGCTGGAGCAACGCCTTATTCTCGTCACGCAGATGGAAGAGCCGTTCTAAGGTCGTCTGTTCGTGAATATTTAATGAGCGAAGCCATGTTTCATTTGGGAGTTCCTACAACCAGAGCTTTAAGTTTGAGCCTTACAGGAGAAAATGTTGTACGCGATATGATGTACAGTGGAAATCCTCAAGAAGAAAAAGGTGCAGTCGTGGTAAGAACTGCAGAAAGTTTTCTTCGTTTTGGTCATTTTGAATTAATTTCCGCTCAAAAAGAAATCAATACATTGATTGACTTGGTTGATTTCACAGTTGAAAATTATTTTAAAAACATTAAATCTGAAGGCGAACAGAAATACAAAGACTTTTTCAGCGAAGTTTGTATAAGAACTGCAAATTTGATGGTTGAATGGTTTAGAGTTGGTTTTGTACACGGTGTAATGAATACTGACAATATGTCGATTTTAGGCTTAACAATCGATTACGGACCTTATTCTATGATGGATGGATATGATTTAAATTTCACTCCAAATACAACAGATTTGCCGGGAAGAAGATATGCTTTCGGAAAACAAGGCCAAATTTCTCAATGGAACCTTTGGCAATTGGCAAACTCACTTTTTCCTTTAGTTAAGGATGAAAAGTTTTTGGAAGAAACATTAAATCGTTATGGAAATTACTTTTGGGAAGCTCACGACAAAATGCTATGCAAAAAATTTGGTTTTGATGAACTGAAAAAAAGTGATGAAGAATTTTTTACCAATTGGCAAGGTTTAATGCAGGAACTTGAATTTGATTACAATCTATTTTTTAATCAATTGGAGAAAATTGACGATAATTCAAACTTTGAAAACTTCTTTTCAAAAGTTTCTTACGGAAATTTAGATGAAGCAAAACTTCAAAAACTTCAACATTTTATTGAAATATATCAATTAAGATTAAAAGAAAATATAATTTCGAGAAAAGAATCTTTAGATTTAATGAAGAAAAATAATCCGAAATTTATCCTTAGAAACTACCTTCTTTTTGAATGTATCGAGGAATTAAACATAGGAAAAACAGAAATGCTTGATGAATTGATTAAAGCTTTGGAAAATCCTTACGAAGAAATTTTCCCGGAATTTTCTGCAAAAAGACCTTCCGGATATGATGATGTTTCAGGATGCTCGATGTTGTCTTGTAGTTCTTAAATATAATTCAAAACCCATCTTTTCAGGTGGGTTTTTTATTTTACTTTTGCAAAAATTATAATCTGTGTCTTTAAAATCTAAATTTTTAAACTTTTTCAAAATCGTTTTTCCTTCTTCCTTCGCAGAATTGGGAATTTTCATCTTCTTTCTTATTGCATACGGAGCTTTGGGAAGTTATTTTGCTCAACATTATCGTATTATTTTTGACGCAAGAATTCCTTGGGACGGATATTTCAGTTTTGATAACAAAGCCATCGTTATGACCGGCGGAAGTTTCGAAAGACACCCTCTTTCCTATTATTTTTTCAATTGGATTAGAGAATTGGCATTTTATATTTCAAATGGAAAAACAGGAAGTAATTTCAGGCTGACATTAGCTTGGCTAAGTAATATTACCATTAGTTTAAGTTTAATTCAGGTTTATAAATATTTAAAAAACATTGTTCAGCTTCCGATTGGTTTAAATCTTTTGATTGTTGCTTTTTTTAGTGTTTTTTCGACCAACATTTTACTTTCTTTCACTCCGGAAACCTATACTTACACTTTATTTCTATTGGTTTTATTCAATTATTACACTGCTGTTAAATTTAAAAAAGATAAAAAAATTGCAGGCTCTGCTCTAGCTTTGGCGGGAGTTACTATTGGAGGATTAACGGTAACCAATATTGTTAAAGTTTTTATTCCCATTATTTTTGAAAAAGGACTTTTTAAAAGCTGGAAAAAGTTCGGAAATGCAACACTCAGAGTTTTGCTGACTTGCGCGGCTTTCATAGCACTTTATCTTTACAGAATTGATTTCAAATACACCAATATCCTTTCAAAATCGGGAGAACAATATGAAAAATTTTCTAATGTAAAATCTACTCCGACCTGGGACATGATTTACTCGTATTTTTTTGGTGGAAGCATTCTTTTTCCGAGTTTTTTTATTCGTGAAAAACATAATATGAAAGGTTTTTATTACAAAGCTATCTTCATGGATGTTTACACTTCAATAATACCTTACATTTTTATTGGGTTACTTTTATTACTGATTTTATGGAGTTATTTTAAAAATTTCAAGAACAAATTAGTTCAGATTTTAATGATTTCACTTTTAGTAGACGTTTTAATTCATTGCGTTTTCAGATTCGGACTTCACACTTCATACATTTACGGTGGCCATTTTATTTTTGTCTTTCCGCTTTTGTTGGGATGGCTGTTTTTTTCATACCGAGATTCACCAAAAATGATGTCATTTTTCACATCAGTTCTTGGAGTCATGCTGGTTTATTTACTGTTCAACAATTATATGAGAATGTGGGAATTTTTTGAATTTGTCAATCAATTTTACAGATAAAAAAAGGCTGAGAATATTTTTCTCAGCCTTTAATTTTTATAATATTTAAACCTTATTTTGCCTCTGCACAAAAAACTCTGTACTGAATAGGAGTTGCAGATTTAAAGTACTCTTTTACTCTGGCTAAATCACTTGCAGCACTCTGTTTTGAGAAATAACTTCCTGCTAAAATCTTATAATTGGGTCTCAATGAAGCATCGGTTTCAACTTTAAGATTTGGGAATCTTTTTCTAAAATAGGCTTTAACTTCATTCGCTTCTTCATTACTTTTCACGGTTGTGATTTGAATTTTGAAACCTAAAATTCTTGGGTTTTTTCTACAAATTTCAGCATTCGTCAATTCTCTGCTTGGAACATAAATTTTTGTTGGTTTTGAAGGCATATCATCATCAAATCCGGTAGAGACTTTAGTTGCAGTTGTTTTTGCACATCGGTCTTCAATTGAAGCTAAAGCATCATTCACTCTAGAATCCATTGTAATGACCAACTCTGTTCCGGATAAGGTATCTCTCTTTACAATTTGCTGTGCTTCAAGAGTATAAAATCCCATAAGAGCTAATACTGAAAATATTTTGATCAAATTTTTCATTTAAACTTGTTTCCGCAAAGTTATGATAATTTAAAAAATACAGCAAACACAGTTATTTAGAATAGTTACAAATTAAAGCTATATGACATTTTACCTTTTGTTAAAGCCGTTAAATTCTTCTTAAAAATATTATTTTTGCGGGATTGATTACACATTCAATATTTACTAACATAAGATAATTTAAATGATTAGTTGGAGAAAGCATTATAAAAAAGGGCTGATTGCGATAGGTTTATTGCTATCAACAAGTGCTTCAATTTACGGGCAAGACGGCGATCCTAAAAATGGTGAAAAACTTTTTAAGGCAAACTGTACAGCATGTCACGCTTTAGACAAACAAGTAGTGGGACCTGCGCTGAAAGGTGTAGTAGCAAGACTTAAAACTGAGCAAGGACTTGATACAGATTGGCTTCACAAGTGGATTAAAGACAACGTAGCATTGAGGGCTTCTGGTGACAAGTATGCTAATGAAGTTTTTGAGAAGAATAACAAAACTGTTATGCAGCAATTTCCGAATCTTTCAGATAAGGATATTGACGATATTTTAGCATATACAACTAATCCTCCTGAGCCGGCTCCTCCAGTTGATGACAAAAAAACTTCTACTGTTGATACGGCAAATGCAGCACCTGCAAACAATACGACTTCAAGTATTGTAATCATTTCACTTATTGCTATTGCTGGTCTTTTAGTTTGGATCTTAGTTAAACTGAGACAGTTAGTAAAACTAGGTCAGTCAGAAGATTTGGCTGGACTTAACGAAACAAGAGTAAAATCTTTCAGTGAAATTTACGAAAAGTACCACTTTATTGGTAAAGGAGCTTTGGCAATTCTTGCTATTTTAGCGACTTACGGTATTTGGAACTGGATTATGTGGATTGGTGTTTACAAAGGTTATAAGCCTGAGCAACCGATTTACTTCTCTCACAAAATTCACGCTGGAGAAAACAAAATCGACTGTCAACTGTGTCACTCAAGTGCTAAATACGGTAAAGTGTCTGAAATTCCTTCTATGAACGTTTGTATGAACTGTCACAGGTCTATTTCTGAATACAACGGTAAATACATTGAGCCAGGAAAAGACAAAGCATTCTACGACGGAGAAATCCAGAAGATATATGCTGCAACGGGTTGGGATTCTGAAAAACAACAATACACAGGCAAAACAACTCCTGTAGAATGGACAAGAATTCACAATATGCCGGATTTCGTTTACTTCAACCACTCTCAACACGTAGTAGCAGGTGAGCAAGCGATTATCAATTCTTTCAACAAGAAAAATCCAGACAACAAAATCGACGTAGTTTGTAAAGCTTGTCACGGAAAAATCGATACAATGAACGTTGTACAAATGGCAAACGATTTCACTATGGGATGGTGTATCGAATGTCACAGAACAACCGAAATTGATATGAACAACGGTTATAATAAAGAATACTTCAAAAATCTACACGAAAAGCTTAAAAAGCAATACCCGAAAGATGGTGGTAAAATCACTGTAGATGCAATTGGAGGTCTTGAGTGTGGTAAATGTCATTATTAATAACTAAAAAATTAGAAGTATAAATGGCTTCAAACAAAATACAATTTAGAAGTATTCACGAACTTAAAGACCCTGCCTTAAACGGTAAGCTGGCTCTTAAAGAGTTCCAAGAAGAAATTCCGGTAGAAGATTTCCTAGAAGGTGCCGAAAAAACTGACGGTACATCCAGAAGAGATTTCCTGAAATTATTAGGTTTCTCTACAGCAGCAGTAACTTTGGCTGCTTGTGAAGCTCCGGTAATCAAAACGATTCCTTACGTAGTAAAACCACATGAAATTATTCCTGGGGTTCCAAATTTCTACGCTTCAACATATTTTGATGGTTTCGACTTCGCAAGTGTTTTAGTAAAAACAAGAGAAGGTAGACCAATCAAAATCGATCCGAATCCGGCAGCTGGAGATTTAGGTAAAACTAATGCAAGAGCTCAGGCAAGTGTACTTTCACTTTATGACAATGATAAAGTAAAGCAACCAAAACTTGACGGTAAAGACGAAACTTTCGACAAAGTAGATGATTTCGTTTTGAAAGGATTAAATGAAGCTCAGTCTGCAGGTAAAAAGATTGTTCTTTTATCTCAGTCTTTCGCTTCACCTACATTCAAAAAATTATTTGCTGAATTTAAAGCGAAATATCCTACAGCTGAATTAGTAACTTATGATGCTTTCCCTTATTCTGCAGCATTAGATGCAGCTCAGGAAGTTTTCGGACAAAGAGCATTGCCGGTTTACGATCTTAAAGGTTCTGAATTGGTTGTTGCATTCCAAGCTGATTTCTTAGGAGACTATAATGCAGCTAGCCTAGAAACTTCTTACGCAGCAGCAAGAGTTCCGGGAGCAACGATGTTGAGACACATTCAGGTTGAATCTAATATGTCTTTGACTGGTGCAAACTCGGATTCAAGATACAGAGTAAAACCAAGTGATGTAAACAAAGCTTTGGTTGAAGTTTACAACGCTATCGTTGCAGGAGCTAACCCAACAAGTAAAGTTGCTACTGAAATCGTAAAAGAATTAAAAGCTAAAGGCAGCAAAGCTGTTGTTTTAGCTGATGGTTCTAAAGGAGCACAGGTTTTAGCACACTTAATTAACCAAAAGTTAGGTTCAGTTGCTTTCACAGGTAAAGCAAACTTCTTAAAAGAATTTGACAAGGCAAGATATCAGGAATTTTTAGGATGGGTAAATGCAGGACAAGTTGGAGTATTGATTACAAACAACGTTGACCCTATTTATTCTCACCACAAAGGGCAGGATTTCAAAAAATCTTTGACTAAAGTTCCTTACGTAATTGCAGTTACAGATAAGAAAAACGAAATGTATAAAGCAGCGAAAGCTGTAATTCCTGTAGCTCACTGGCTAGAATCTTGGGGTGATATGGAACCTCAGACGGGTGTTTATACATTAATGCAGCCAACGATCCAGAAAATCTATAAATCAAGACAGATTGAAGAATCTCTATTGGTTTGGAAAAATGGTAAAAATAGTGCTGCTAACAATTATTATGATTATTTAAAAGCTAATTCGGCTTCTGTTTTAGGTGGAACATCTTTCAACAAAGCTTTATACAACGGTATTATAGCTTCTGCTAATGCAACTACTTTATCTTATACAGGTGGTAATGGTGCTCAAGCTGTTGCAGAATTAGGAAACTTTAAAGCATCAGATTTAGAATTAGTTCTTTATACTAAGACTTCAATTGGTGACGGTACTCAGGCAAACAACCCTTGGTTGCAGGAATTACCAGATCCATTGACAAGAATGTCTTGGGATAATTATTTGACAATGTCTCCAAAAGACGCTGAAAGATTAGGAATAGACAATGATCTTAATGCAAGAATGCAGTTAGACGGTTCTATTGTAAATCTTACAGTAAACGGAGTAAAAATAGAAAATGTACCTGTATTTATTCAGGCAGGACAAGCTGACGGATCCGTTGGTTTAGCTTTAGGATACGGTAAAAAAGATTCAGGAGCAACTGCAGATACAGGGGTAAACGCTTATCCTTTATTTGATGGTTCAAACTTGGTAATTTCTAATGTTTCTTTAGAAAAGACAGGTGAAGATCACGAGTTTGCAGGAGTACAGCTTCAGAATACATTAATGGGACGTTATGATATCGCTAAAGAAGTTCCTTTGGCCGACTTTATAAACGTTGCATTTGACGATGAGCATAAAGGATGGAACAAGCCTTTGGAATATCACACAATTAGCGGAGCACTTCCAGCAGGTAAAATTGACCTTTGGGATGCTTTCGATGATACAGATGGTCCTCACTTTAACTTATCCGTAGACTTGAACTCTTGTACTGGTTGTGGAGCATGTATTATTGCTTGTCAAGCAGAAAACAATGTTCCTGTTGTAGGTAAAGAAGAAATCAGAATGTCTAGAGATATGTTCTGGTTGAGAATTGACCGTTATTATTCTTCTAAACAAGATCTAACTGTTTATGAGGGATTAGCACAAGGAAAAGCAGTTCCAGAACTTTACGGAAGTAGCGTTTTAGGAATTGAAGGAGCTTTAGAAAATCCTGCAGAAAACCCAGATGTTATCTTCCAGCCAGTAATGTGTCAGCACTGTAACCACGCTCCATGTGAAACTGTTTGTCCAGTAGCGGCAACTTCTCACAGTAAGCAAGGTCAAAACCACATGGCTTACAACAGATGTATCGGTACAAGATATTGTGCAAACAACTGTCCTTACAAAGTAAGAAGATTCAACTGGTTTACATATAACCTAAATGACAAGTTCGATTTCAATATGAATAACGATCTTGGAAGAATGGTACTGAACCCGGATGTTGTTGTAAGAACAAGAGGGGTAATGGAGAAATGTTCATTATGTATCCAGGAAACTCAAGCAACAATTTTGAATGCTAAGAGAGAAAACAGAAAGGTAACAGACACTGAGTTCCAGAACTCTTGTGCTTGTGCAGCGGCATGTTCTACAGGAGCAATGCAGTTTGGAGATATGAATGATAAAGAATCTTCAGTTAGAAAACTATATTCTAGCAACAGAAGATATCATTTACTTGAAGAGATCGGAACAAAACCAAATGTGTTCTATCATACTAAAGTAAGAAACAGAGTATAAATAAAGTTTAAATAATAAATAGGTAAAAAATGTCAGGACATTACGAAGCTCCGATAAGGGAACCTCTGATTATTGGTCACAAAACTTATCACGATATCACAGAAGATATTGCACGACCTATCGAAGAAAGAGCAGGAAAATTATGGTGGATCTCACTATATGCAGCCTTAGTTCTATTCATCTACGGATTCGGCTGTATCGCCTACACTATCGGAACAGGTATTGGAGCATGGGGGCTTAACAGAACTATTAACTGGGGTTGGGATATTACCAACTTCGTATGGTGGGTAGGTATCGGTCACGCCGGAACACTTATCTCCGCAGTATTATTATTATTTAGACAGCGTTGGAGAATGTCTGTAAACCGTTCAGCGGAAGCAATGACAATCTTCGCAGTTGTACAGGCAGCAATCTTTCCACTTATTCACATGGGTAGAGTTTGGGTAGGATATTGGGTATTCCCTCTTCCTAACCAGTTTGGTTCACTTTGGACTAACTTCAACTCTCCTCTACTTTGGGACGTATTTGCAATCTGTACTTATTTCTCAGTATCAACAGTATTCTGGTTTATCGGTTTGATTCCTGACTTTGCAATGATCAGAGACAGAGCTAAAACTCCTTGGACTAAGAAGATTTATACATTCCTGGCATTTGGTTGGGGTGGTAAAGCAAAACACTGGCAGAGATTCGAAGAAGTATCTTTGGTTCTTGCAGGTTTGGCAACTCCGCTTGTATTCTCAGTACACACTACTGTATCTTTTGACTTCGCAACTTCGGTTATTAAAGGATGGCACTCTACGATCTATCCTCCTTACTTCGTTGCTGGAGCAATCTTCTCAGGATTTGCAATGGTCCAAACACTATTGTTAATCGCTAGAAAAGTTTGTCACCTTGAAGATTACATCACAATGTATCATATCGAAATTATGAACATCGTAATTGTATTAACAGGTGGTATGGTAACTGTAGCTTATGCAACTGAATATTTCATCGGATGGTACTCTGGTTCAAGATATGAAGACTTTACTTATCTTTCTCCAGGTGCTGCTGTTGGACCTTATTGGTGGGCTTTCTGGGCATTGATTATTTGTAACCTTGTTATTCCAGCATTATTCTGGTTTAAAAAAGTAAGAACAAATATTATTGCAACATTTATCATCGCATTAATCATCAACATCGGTATGTGGTTTGAGCGTTTCGACATCATCGTTATCAACCTTTCAAGAGATTACTTACCTGGTTCTTGGACGATGTTTAAACCAACAATTATTGATGTAGGTGTATATTTAGGGACAATCGGATTCTTCTCTGTATTATTCTTACTATACGCAAGAACATTCCCTGTAATTGCACAGGCCGAATTAAAATCGATTTTGAAAATCTCAGGTGAAACATATAAAGTAAAAGAAGGAGATGAGCACCACTAAAATTGTATACGGACTTTATGCGGACGACGACGATCTAATGAACGGCGTTAAAGCATTCAACGATAAAGGGATTGCAATAAACGAAGTTTATACACCATTTCCTGTTCACGGGCTAGACAAAGCTTTAGGTTTAAAGAAAACTAGAATTTCTGATGCTGCTTTTATCTACGCACTTTATGGAGTTTCTATCGGTTTGACGGTTACTTGGTATATTATGAATCATGACTGGGCTCAAAATATTGGTGGTAAACCGTCTTTTAGCTGGGTAAATAACTTCCCTGCTTTTATTGACCCAATGTTTGAATTAATGGTATTCTGTTGTGCTCACTTGATGTCTTTGACTTTCTTTGTAAGAAATAAAATGTATCCTGCTGCACCAGCTCAAAACCCAGATCCGAGAACTACAGATGATAAATTTCTTATGGAATTCATTACTGAAGATGTAGAATCTGTAAAACAGTTGCTAATTGAAACCGGAGTAGAAGAAATAACTGTTAAAGATGCTTAAAATGAAAAAGAATGTATTAAAAATTACAGCAATTTTAGGTTTAACTACAGTTTTACTTAATTCTTGCGGACCGAATGAAAATGCACCTCTAGTTTATTTTCCGGATATGTATTTCCCAGTGGCATACGATCCGTTGATGAAAGCTCAGGATGCTTATTCAGATCATGAAAATGAAATTCCTGCATTTGTAAAAAACAACGGTGCAACTGGTCTTTCTCCTGTAGAAGGTTCAGTAGCTCAAAATAAAGATGGTGTATTCGAGGAAAGCAAACTTCCAAAAACACCGGACGAATATAACACTGGTTACGACGCTTCAAAAGCAATCAGCACTTCTCCACTAAATCCTGCAAATGCAGCTAAAGATATAGAAAGAGGTAAAATGCTTTTTGATCGTACTTGTTCAGCTTGTCACGGAACTGGTGGTGACGGACAAGGACCAATTGTACAAAGTGGGGCTTATTCTGGTGTACCGAATTATGCAGACAGAGAAATCACTGTAGGATCTGTACACTATGTATTAACAAACGGTAGAAATGCGATGGGATCTTATGCAGGACAATTGAATGCAGGAGACAGATGGAGAGTGGCAATGTATGTAATGAATGCTTTTAAAAAGAACGCAGCTCCAGCTCCGGCAGCAGCAGCGACTCCAGCAACCACTGAGACTACCGAAACTAAAAAATAAGAAAAGAAATGTATAGTTTTTCACCAAAATTAAAATCAACTTCTATAATCCTTCTTGTTGTAGGTGTAGTTCTTTTTGCTGCAGGTTTCTTTTTAAATAGAGGACTTTCTACAGAAAAAATTGAGCATATGATGGAAGCAGTACATTCTGCAGGTCATACTTCTCCTACACACTCTAGCGAAATGATTGGGCCTCAAGATCACACTGCTCATTTAGAGCATGCAGAAATGCAGGTTCACAATCAGCCATTAGCTTCACTTCACTTTGTAGCAGTATTTTTCTTCGGAGTAAGTGCAGCAGTATTATTTTTCTACTGTATTCAGCACGCCGCTCACGCAGGATGGCCAATCATTATTACAAGAGTAATGGAAGCTATTGCTTCTTATATTCCTTGGGGTGGTGCAATTTTAATTATCATTATGATTCTTAACATTACACACAACGGGCATCTTTTCCATTGGATGGATCCTGAATTGACAGATCCAGAATCTGGTCACTTTGATGTGATCTTATACGAAAAGAAAAAATTCTTAAATATTCCTTTCTACGCAATCAGAACGATTATTTATGTAGTAGGAGCATCTTTCTTCGCTTGGAAGCTTAAAGCTCAGTCTAAGAAAGTAGATGATACTAAATCTCTAGTAGAATATCAGTTCCTTTACAGGTGGGCTGTAGGATATATTGCATTCTTCGGATTTGCTTCTGCATCTTGGGCTTGGGATTGGTTGATGTCTATTGACCCTCACTGGTACTCTACAATGTATATTTGGTATTCAATGGTAAGTTGTTTATCTAGTGGTATTGCAGTAATCATTTTATTAAGTGTTTATCTTAAGAAAAACGGTTTCTTACCACAGTTTAATGACAATCACTTGCACGATTTAGGAGTTTTCCTTTTCGCTACAAGTTTACTTTGGACGTATACTTGGTTTGCACAGTTCATGCTTTATTGGTATGCTAACGTACCGGAAGAAGTAAATTATTTCTTCGGAAGATTTCAGCATTACTCTCCAACATTCTTACCAATGCTAGTTGTAAACTTTGTATTACCATTATTAGTATTAGTAAGTAGTAGCGTTAAGAGAAACTATAAAGTAGTAACCGTTATGGCAATTGTAGTAATCTGCGGTCATATCTTAGATTACTTCAACATGGTAATGCCGGGAACAGTAGGACCTTACTGGAATACTCCTGAAGTATTATTATTAGTTTTAGGTTCTATCTTATTTGTAGTTGGATTGTTTATGTTTACAGTGCTTTCAGCATTAACTAAGCTTAAATTGATTCCTACAGGTAACCCTTACTTACACGAATCTGAAATTTATGAGTATCCTTTCTAAGGACTTGTAACAAAATATATTTGAAAAAGACTGATTATTAAAAATCAGTCTTTTTTTATTTTAAACAGGCAACCTTTTTAAAAATTCGTTGTCTTAATAATAGACTTAATTCCTTAACTTTTTTAAATAAATTAAAACCATGAAAAAATCGCATCTACTAAATTTTCTATTCATTATTTTCTTCAGCATCTTTAATGCCCAAAGCATCAGTTTTGTTTCTGAAAAAACAGGACAGCCATTACCAAAAGTTGCAGTTTTTGGAAAAGAAGGAAATATTTTAGCGACCTCAGACATCGACGGAAAAATTGAAAAATCTACTCTTTCACAAGATCAGGAAAAATTTCAGTTGGTTTATGATAACATTTCAATTGCTACTTTATCATTTAACGAAATCAACAAAGATGTTGTAAAACTGAATGACCGAGTAAAAGAAATCGAAGCGGTTGTCATTAAAAATAATAAACCCGCAAAATATGTTTTTGTAAAAGGAAACTTCAATGCTTATCTAACAGTAAACGGTAAATTGAATTGTTATATGGATGGAATTGCAACCTATGTTTTTGATAATAAAACAAAAAAACTGAAAAGCACAAACGTGCAACAATATAGAGTTTTCAGGTTAGAAAATCCGTCAACCGACAGAAAGCAAACCGGACTTTTAGATTACAACGCATTTTTAGACCTTCCGAAACTACCGAATGTTGGAAATATTGAAGAATATAAAAATAAAAAAGCTACCATCAAAGAGCTGAAAGGAAAAACAAAAGACGAAATAGAAATCAGTGGAAGTGCTTTACAGGAAAAAGAAATGGCTCTTTTTGGGTATAGACTTTATGATATTAAAGCACTGATTAACCATTCTTACGAAAAAGACTCTAAAAAAGATTTGAGAGATTTCTTAGAATCAAACGAGATCGGTTACATCAAATTTAAACATAAAAGCGAACCCGATTACAACCAACTTATTTCATACAAAAATTTTTATCCCACAGAATTAGACTTCCGTGATGATAATGATGTTGAAAATAAAGTTAAATTAAATAAAAACAACAGCAACTATTCATCAAATTATTGGCAGGATGCTTCTTTCCCAAATATGCAGGCAATTTTCTCTTCATTCTTTAAGGATGATTTGAAGGAAAAAGAAAACAAAAAATAAAAAATCTTTATTAATAAAGGTTTTACTAAATTTGCCATAAACCATAATTAAAATGAAAAAGTTTTCTTTGCTACTCATGTTCAGCCTGTTACTTTTTACGTCATGTAAAAAAGACAGCGTAGATGCAACTACAACCCAGACTTTACAGTCGAGTATCAACGATATGGCATCGAGTCTTACCACAATTAAGCAAATCAAATTCAACGAAGCGCTTTATATTCTAAAAACTTTTGGTGTAGAAGCAGAAGGTGATGTAAACGAATTAAAAGCTTTAGGTCAATTGATCAACGGTAAAAAAGTACCCGAAATTTTGTCTTTAGCAGATCAGGTTGCACAACAAAACGGTATTGAATGGGCAAGTACAGCTCCACCGTCATTAGGTGAAATGAATATTTTCGGGGATGATAAAGCTAAAGAAAGTGATCCGAATGACGTAAGAGCAAGTTCGTTAAGTATTCTTACCCAACTTTCTGGCGATACAGGAAATGGCCCTACTGCAATTCAAATCGTACCAAGATTGGTTGACAACTCAGGAAATCCGATTGCATTTACAGGCGCTGGTTTAGAAACAACTTTAGAAGTTTTCAGCAATGGTATGAAGCTTTCAACGGCTAAAAACTTAATGCAGGATAACAATTTTAAAGGTTTTAACCTTAAATTTTCATCTTTATTGGCTTCAAAAATTGTTGATAACAAAATTGATATAACAGTTTCTGTAAAAACAACTGGGAAAACATTTAAAATGTCTAAAATTGGTTTAGATGTAAATCCTTCAGCTTTAAAAGTTCCTGAAGTACCAAAAACGGACTCAACAATGATTAACCAAGATCCGAATGCAGTAATTGATCCGAGTAATCCAACTCCTCCAACTACAGGAACAGATCCAGCAACAACGACACCTGCGACACCAAAACAACCAACTGCAGATCCGAAAAATACCGTAAACAAATTTTTAAATAATGTAAGCTCACAGAATTTAAAAGCGGCATTCGATTCATCAAGCAACCCAAGTTGGGGAACTTACGAGTCTTTCTCAAATCCTACTTCAGGTTTTGGAGCGATTAAAAACGTAAGTGTAAAAAATGTTACAACAAATGCTTCAAATGCAAATTCATCAAGCGTAAATGCAACGTACGATGTAACAGATAAAAATGGGAGAACGACATCTTTAAAGGCAACTTTTGGTCTTAAAAATGTAAACGGAGAATGGAAAATTTCAAGTTATAAGATTAATCCATAAAATGGCATCGCAGGAACTCATTTCAAAGCTTGAAGCAACCATAGAAAATATCGCTGACTTTCCTATTCCGGGAATTCAGTTTAAAGATATTTCATCGATTTTTCTTGATCCTAAATTGTATGAAGAAGTAATTGAAGATTTGGTAAAATTCAGCAAAGGAAAAGTAGATGCAGTCTGTGGTATTGAAAGTCGTGGCTATCTTTTCGGAATTGCAATAGCAGTCGCTTTAGAAGTTCCGTTTATCTTAATTAGGAAGAAAGGAAAGCTTCCACCACCGATTATTTCAGAAAAATATGATTTGGAATATGGAAGCGCAGAAATAGAAACCAGAGAAGGGCAGATAAAAAAAGGACAGCGAATTTTAATTCATGATGATCTTTTAGCAACCGGAGGAACAACAGAAGCTGCTGCAAAATTGGTAAAAAAACAAGGTGCAGAAGTAGTACAGTTCAGTTTTTTAATTGGCTTGAAAGATTTGAAAGGCGAAGAAAAACTTAAAAAATTCAATGCTGAAATCTATCACACTTTAGAATATTAAATCTAGAATGAAAAAGTGAAGAAATGCTACAATAACTGTTTTAACAATTAATAATTGGCAAATCATTTTACTTTTTTAAATAAAATCAACAATCCCCTGCAAAGTATTTTGTAAATCACTCAGAAACAATTAAATTTGCAGTTCAATTTTTAAAAAATTTATGGCAAAATTGGGAAAGAATGCTCCAAACGAGCAAGAAGGCAAAGAAACAGTGGAATTCTTTAAAGACCTTGATAGAGAGGCTTTAAACACAGAAAGATTCCTAGAAAAATATCAAAAACCATTAAGTGCCGTATTTATAGGTTTGGTTGTTGGAGTTTTAGCTTATTTCGGGTACCAACAGTTTGTGGTTGCTCCAAATAATGCTGAAGCTGTAAAAACGTATCTTACAGCACAAAAAAATCTTACAGAAGGTAAAGATAAAGAAGCTTTAGGTGGAAAATCTGCAGCAAACCCAGGTTTTTTAGGAACTTATAATGAATATTCTTCTACTAAAATAGGTAAACTTTCTGCTTACAACGCAGGCTTGCTTAAATTTAAAGAAGGAAAATATCAGGAAGCTTATGATCTTTTAGATAAATTTTCGTCTGACAACAAAACATTAACAGCAATGAAGTTTGGTGTAATGGCAGATGCAAAATCCGGTCTTAACAAAAATGATGAAGCTTTAGCATTATTAGACAAAGCTGCGACAGCATCTGATGACCCTTATACTTCTTATTATTTCACAAGAAAAGCTGGTATTGTAGCTTTAGGAATGAAGAAAAATGCAGAAGCTAAAAAATACTTCGCTACAATCGACGAAAAATATCAGGATTATGACAACGGAATGTCTGATTCTTATATCGAAATGACTAAATATTTAAATTAAAACATGGCAACAGTTAATCTTTCAGATTACAAGCCACTTAATATTACCAATGCCGAAGATTTTTCTATCGGCATTGTCTTTTCTGAGTGGAATGACTTTGTAACATACAATCTACGTGATGCAGCTTTAGAAATCCTTGAAAAAGAAGGTGTAAAAGCTGAAAATATAAAACAGTTTTCCGTTCCCGGAGCTTTTGAATTAAATTATGCAAGCATGCAACTCTGTAAGGAACGAAGTTTTGATGCAGTAATTGCCATCGGATGTGTCATCAGGGGAGAAACACCGCATTTTGATTTCGTTTGTGATGCAGTTGCACAGGGAATTAAAGACTGTAATATTTTAACCGATACTCCGACAATTTTCTGTGTTTTAACAGATGACACGAAAGAGCAGTCTATCGCAAGAAGTGGCGGAGATTTAGGAAACAAAGGCGTTGAAGCGGCAGTTACAGCCTTAAGCATGATCAATTTTAAAAGAAATCTTTCCGACAAGAAAGGAAATATTGGCTTTGGAAATTCTCAAAACAATTAATTTCTGATTCATTAAAATTTTTAACTTTACTTTAAAAATTACAAATTATGAAATGGACTGAAGACAGAAGTACTAACGTAGACGACAGACGTGGCTCTGGAGGCGGTGGAGGCGCAATTGTTGGTGGTGGATTAGGCACTATAATTATCGCAGCAATTGTATTTTTCTTAGGTGGAGATCCTTCTGCAATACTTTCTTCGGGAGGTGGAAGCGCTCCTCGTCAAACAGAAAAACGAGAATTAAGTCAAGGCGAACTGCAAATTGGAGAATTTGTAAAAATGGTTACTGCAGAGAACGAACAAACCTGGGCTCAGATTTTTAAAGATAACGGATTGCAATACAGACCTGCAAAAGTAGTTTTATTTGAAAGCGCAACTAACTCCGGTTGTGGAACTGCACAATCTGCAATGGGACCATTTTATTGTCCGGCAGATCAATCGGTTTATATGGATATGAGTTTTTTCAAGGAATTGCAGAAAAACTTTGGTGCTAAAGTTACCGAGTTTACTATCGCTTACGTAATGGCTCATGAAATGGGTCATCACGTACAAAATCTTTTGGGAACTTTAAACGAAACAGATAATGCAAGAAGAAGCGGCAGATATTCTGAAGCGCAATTGAATAAAATCTCTGTAGCAACAGAACTTCAGGCTGATTTTTATGCCGGACTTTGGGCTAAGTATTCTAATGAAAGAGAGCATTTTCTTGAGCCAGGAGATATAGACTCAGCAATTGAAGCAGCTGAAGCTGTTGGAGATGATAATATCCAAAAAAGATCTCAGGGATACGTAAATCAGGAAAGTTTTACACACGGTTCATCCGCACAACGAAAAGAATGGTTTATGAAAGGATATAATGCGACAAATATTAAACAGGGCGATACATTCAGCCAACTTTTAAGATAAAACAAAAAACCTGAAGAAGCTCTTCAGGTTTTTTTATTATTTCAATTCAATTGGATTGCTGTTATTTTTAGCTTCCTCTTTTACTCTTTCCTCCATTCTTTTTCTCATATCGGCTGGATTTTGATTTCCTCCACCTCCATTTCCTCTTGGGCCACCTCCTGCAAAACCTCCGCCTCCACGCTGACTATTCATAAAAGCAGAGGGATCACTTTTATATTTTTCTTGTTGCTTTACATAATCTGTTCTTTTTACTTTCACAACATTTCCGAAAGTATTCATTTCAGGGAAACCAGCGATTTTATAGTTTTTCATTAAATCAAAAGAATATTCGCCGGTAGAATCTTCTGCTTTTACAACCAAACCTGGAAGTCCGCTGAATTTATAAGGTCCGTCTTGATAAGGAAGATCTGTTGTAAACCAAGCTGTCCATTTTCTTCCACCAAAATCAGTTTCAGCTTTTTGCACTTTATAATCACCTATTTTTGTAGTTTCAGATGAAATTTTCCAATTTAAAGGACGATCTTCTTCGTAAGTATAAATATCTCTACCAATTCTATCTTTATAAGTCGTTTTCTGATCTTTTTTGTCTTTTTCAATGGAATAATTAATGATTGATCTTAAACCTTCCATTTGATCTCTGTTAAAACCTCTTCCTCCACCGCTTTGAAAATTCGCCCGCATCACAGAATCTCTTTTAATTCTGTTTTCAGAATAGAACATCGATTTATCTGCTGAAATGTCTAAATAAGCATTTTCAGTCTTAATATCATTCTTATCACTTGCATTTGGTTTCATTGTAACTTGATACACAAATCTGTTTGCTTGTGCAAAAGTGATTTGCGCTAATACTACCATAGCAAAAACACCAATTTTTTTCATTATTTTCTTGATTTATAGTTTTGATTTTAAATTTTAACCAAAGTTAAAGCATCGATGATAAAAATCGATAAAATAAAATCACCGATTTTTATTTACTGATTATTGTTCGTATTTTTGCAAGATTAAATCATTCTAAATTAATACAATGATAAAGGTTTCAGATCAGGCAAAGGTAAAAGCAGTTCAGCTGATGACAGAAGACGGCTTTAACCCTGCTGAAGATTATATAAGAGTTGGGGTAAAAAGTGGTGGTTGTTCAGGACTAGAGTATATGTTAGGTTTTGACAATAAGCAAAACGAAACAGACCAGATTTTTGAAGATAACGGAATAAAAATCGTTGTTGAAAAAAAATCTATACTTTACTTGGCAGGTACTACTTTAGAATATTCCGGAGGTTTGAATGGGAAAGGATTTATTTTTAATAATCCTAATGCATCCAGAACGTGTGGTTGTGGAGAGAGTTTTAGCTTATAATTAGACATTGGAAATATTGATTTGGAATTATCTAAATCTTAATTCTAATTTCTAAAATCTATTAAAATGAGTAAATATACTGAAGACGACTTAAGAGTCGATTTAGAAAATAAAAAATACGAATTCGGCTGGGAAACGAAGATCGATTACGAAGATTTCCCAACTGGTTTAAACGAAGACATCGTCCGTGCTATCTCTGCTAAAAAAGAAGAGCCGGAATGGATGACAGAATGGCGTTTGGAATCTTTCAAAATCTGGTTAAAAATGACGGAGCCGGAATGGGCTAACATCAAATATGAGAAACCGGATTTTCAGGCGATTAAATATTATGCTGCTCCAAAATCAAATCCACAACTAGAAAGTTTAGATGAAGTTGATCCTGAATTATTGGCAACTTTTGCCAAGTTAGGAATCAATATCGAAGAGCAGAAAAGACTTTCAAATGTTGCTGTAGATATCGTGATAGATTCTGTGTCCGTAAAAACAACGTTTCAGGATACCTTAGCAGAAAAAGGAATTATTTTCTGTTCGATTTCCGAAGCGATTAAGCATCATCCGGATTTGGTAAGAAAATATCTTGGAAAAGTAGTTCCTAGAGGCGATAATTTTTACGCAGCATTGAACTCCGCAGTATTTTCTGACGGAAGTTTCTGCTATATTCCAAAAGGCGTAAGATGTCCCATGGAATTATCAACTTATTTCCGTATTAATCAGTCTGGGACAGGTCAGTTTGAAAGAACGCTTGTCATTGCAGATGAGGGAAGTTATGTTTCTTACTTGGAAGGCTGTACAGCTCCGTCAAGAGATGAAAACCAGCTTCACGCTGCGGTTGTAGAATTGATTGCTTTGGATAATGCCGAAATTAAATATTCAACAGTTCAGAATTGGTATCCGGGAAATGAAGAAGGTAAGGGTGGAGTTTTCAACTTTGTAACCAAGAGAGGATTGTGCGAAACCAAAGCAAAAATCTCATGGACTCAGGTTGAAACAGGTTCTGCAGTAACATGGAAATATCCTTCATGTATTTTGAAAGGTGACGGTTCGATCGGTGAGTTTTACTCTATCGCCGTAACCAACAATCATCAGTATGCTGATACCGGTACAAAGATGATCCACATCGGTAGAAATACAAAATCAACGATTATTTCTAAAGGAATTTCTGCAGGAAAATCTCAAAATTCATACAGAGGATTGGTAAAAGTAATGCCTTCTGCAAAGGGAGCGAGAAACTTCTCACAGTGTGACTCATTACTGATGGGTAACGAATGTGGAGCGCATACTTTCCCTTATATTGAAATTAAAGATCCAACAGCTCAGCTGGAGCACGAAGCTACGACTTCAAAAATCGGTGAAGATCAGATTTTCTACTGTAACCAGAGAGGAATCGACACAGAAAGAGCAATTGCTTTAATTGTAAATGGTTTCAGTAAAGAAGTTTTAAATAAATTACCAATGGAGTTTGCCATCGAAGCTCAGAAATTATTGGAGATTTCTTTGGAAGGTTCTGTAGGATAGAATTTTGTAATTTTAAATAAAATTTAAGTTATGGAAGTTGTTCTGAAAAATTTGAAGAAAAAAGATTTTGAAGTGATTAAATCACTGGCAAAAGCATTGGGCTTTGAAATTGAAAAAAAGGAAGAACAAAGTCCGTACAATCCAGAGTTTGTAAAGAAGATTTTGGATGCTCAAAAAGAAATAGAAGAAGGGAAAGGTACGAAAATGACCCTTGAAGAACTGGATGCTTTATGGAAATAATATTTTCTAATAAAGCAAAAAGTGATTTGCTTTTTTGGCAGAAATCAGGAAACAAAATTATTTTGAAAAAGATTTCGCAGCTTATTCGTTCCATCCAAACTAGTCCTTATGAAGGAATTGGAAAACCAGAACCTTTGAAATATAATTTATCTGGAACCTGGTCAAGGAGAATTGATAAAGAGCACAGGATAATTTATCAGATTACCGAAGAGAATACAATAGAAATATTAAATATTTTGTCTTTAAAAGGACACTACGAATAAAAAAGTATGTTAAACATTAAAAACTTACATGCCAGAATTGAAGATGGCGCACAAATATTAAAAGGTATCAATCTTGAAATCAAGCCGGGCGAAGTTCATGCGATCATGGGACCCAATGGAGCCGGTAAATCTACTCTTTCTTCTGTGATTGCAGGAAAAGAGGATTACGAAGTTACAGAGGGAGAAATCCTTTTTCAAGGTGAAAACATTATTGAAGATGCTCCTGAAGAAAGAGCTCACAAAGGAATTTTCCTTTCTTTTCAATATCCGGTAGAAATTCCGGGAGTTTCTGTAACGAATTTCATTAAAGCTGCTTTAAACGAAAACAGAAAAGCCAACGGATTTGAAGATATGCCTGCAAAAGAAATGTTGGCCATGATTCGTGAAAAATCTGAGAAATTGGGAATTAAAAAAGATTTCCTTTCAAGATCATTAAACGAAGGATTTTCAGGAGGTGAAAAGAAAAGAAACGAGATTTTCCAAATGATGATGCTGAATCCGAAATTGGCCATTCTTGACGAAACCGATTCTGGATTGGATATTGATGCTTTGAGAATCGTTGCAGATGGTGTAAACCAGTTTAAAAACGAAGGAAATGCAGTTCTTTTGATTACCCATTACCAGAGATTGCTGAATTATATTGAGCCTGATTATGTACACGTTTTAGCGAACGGAAAAATCATTAAGACAGGTGATAAATCTTTAGCTTTAGAATTGGAAAGCAAAGGATACGACTGGTTGCTTAACTAAGAAAATATTTTTGGTTAAGTTTTTTATCAATCCTTAGTCGAAAAGGCAGTGAAAAACTGCGATATTGATACAAATTAAATTTATAATAAAGGTGTGATGGCCGAAATATCAGTAATGGCTTTATACGATCAAACAATAGAAAATCACAGTGAATTTTTGGAGAGTCTGCGTCACAGATTTTTAGATGACGACAGAAAAACGGCGCTTCAGAAATTTGCAATCAAAGGTTTTCCTACCAAGAAAGACGAAGAATACAAGTATACCAACATCAAAGAAATCACGGAGAAAGATTACAATTTTTTCCCGAAAGAAAGTCACAACATCACCAAAGAACAGCTTGATGAGCTTCATTTGGGAGAAGAAAATTTTGACTGGATTGTATTTGTAAATGGTCAGCTTCACAAAGAGCTTTCAAATATTTCTATCGAAAATGCAGAATTTTTATCTTTCAATTATGCTTTGAATGATGAGAATCATAAAGATGTTTTCGACAAATATTTCAATACAATTGCCTCAAAAGATTTAGCTTTTACCAATCTAAATCAGGCATACTGCAAATATGGATTTTTCTTAAAAGTTCCGAAAAATGTAATCATCGAAAAACCGATTCACGTTTTTTACCTTTCTCAAAATCAGGAAGAAAACACATTCTACAATACCAGAAATTTACTGATTGTTGAAGAAGGAGCAAAAGTAGAAATCATCGAAAGTCACCATAATTTTGACGAAAGTTTTGTATTTACCAATTCGGTAACTGAAATTTTCACATATCAGAACGCGAAAGCAGACTGGCACAAAATTCAGAATGACAGCGATACTTCATATCTGGTAGATCATACTTTTGCAAAGCAGGAAAGAGACAGCTTGACCACTGTAAATACGTTTACATTCGGCGGGAAAATCATCAGAAACAATCTTGATTTCATTCATAACGGAGAGAATATCAATTCTTTCATGAACGGAATCACCATTATCGGGAAAGATCAGTTGGTAGATCACCATACAGCAGTTCACCACAACACGCCGAACTGTCAGAGTTACCAGAATTACAAAGGTATTTTCAAAGATAAATCTCACGGAGTTTTCAACGGAAAAGTATTTGTAAATAAAATTGCTCAGAAAACCAACGCTTACCAGCAAAACAACAACGTTTTACTGAGCGAAGGCGCAACAATCGACACCAAGCCTCAATTGGAGATTTTTGCGGATGATGTGAAGTGTTCTCACGGATGTACAGTGGGTCAGTTGAACAAAGATGCTTTATTCTATTTAAGAGCAAGAGGTATTTCTAAAAAAGAAGCACAGGCATTATTGCTGTACGCTTTTGCCAATGACGCAATGCAGAATATCGACATTGAGCCATTAAAAGTAAAAATCGAGCAGCTTTTAGCTGAAAAACTTGAAGTTACGATGGAGTTTTAATTTTCCATTGAAATATATACAAAAAGCACTTCAATTGAAGTGCTTTTCTTGTTTTATAATGAGATCAAATCTATTTCTTTAACCACCACTGACTGTCTTTACGGTCTGAACGCTTCACGCCATTATCAATATTGTAGGCAAAACCAATTCCTAAAGTCTGTTTCAGCTGTGTTTTCTGAATCTGATTATGGTCGTACATCAAATCTAAAGTAACAATTGAAGATACAAACCTGTTGATTTTCATATTCAGCAGCATATTGTAGGATAACACCATGTGATCTGGATTTTCAAGATAGTTGGAGAATACAGATCCAGTGTTGGTCATTTCAATATTTTCCATCAATTTTACTTTATAAATGGCTGAAGCCAGGAAACCCATCTGCATCAGGAAAAAATCACCGTCAGATTTTAAACCATAGCTTCCCGAAAACTGTAACTCTTTATCAAGAACAAACGTAAATCTTCCGTTAGCAGGTCTGAAAGTTACCGTTAAATTGTCATTGGGCCTATAAGTAACCCCTATACCGGCATTCACATATCCTGGAGCCATAAAGTTAGAAATTTTCTTGGCTTCAGGATTATTTCCATCCTCAAAACCACCTGAGAATTGCGAAAGCAAACTCGCCCCTGTAGAAACATACCAACTCTTTGAAAACTGTCGCCCGTAGTTCGTAGAAACATTGAGAACATCCTGCGTTTTTCTTGTACCTACACCTTTGGTTGTATTTTGACCATAATTTAGGATAATAATATTTTCCCAGAGATGACGCCCATTTTCATACACCAAATTATAATTTGCACTTGCCAGCCAACCCACATTGTTGGCACCACCACCGACCCAATTGGAAAAAGCTGCCTGATTAAACATCACGCTGTTTTTAGCAAGCACAGACCAATGTCTTGGTTTTTTAATGGTGTCAACTGCCGCAGAATCGCTGATAACAACCTGCGAAAAAGAATGTATACTCAGATACATAAAAAGTAAAACGAAAATCTTTTTCATAAATCTCAATTTTTCCAAATGCAAAAATAAGAATATAATGTTAAATAGAAAGTCTACACATTTTCAGAGGTTTATAACAAAACACTTTTACGTCATGATTTTAAAAAAAGATAATATGAAAATCTTACGTTTTGTCTCAAATATTTAAAAAAAATAAAAATCATCGACAAATTTTCCGAAATTTATACTTGGCTTTTGATTTGACAGCTAATCAACATGATTAAAAATATAATTCACAAAAAAGCAATCTTTGCACCCTTACTTATGCTGTCAGCAATGTGGTTGGGATACTTTTTACAGAGTTTGGGATTTTTCTCGAGTTGTTTTGGTGCCATTATTCCTCTTTTGCCGGAAGGTTTGCTTGGAATTATTACTTCTCCACTTCTACACGGAAGTATTGATCATATAATAGGAAACTCAATTCCGATTGCTGTCTTGATGTTTTTACTCTACCAGTTTTATTCTGAAGTTGCCACAAAAGTATTTATCATGGGCTGGCTCAGTGCAGGATTACTGCTTTGGCTGCTTCCTCCAATCGATATTTTAACAGGAGAATACGCTTATACCTGTACCATCGGAGCAAGTGGAGTTGTTTACGTTTTGGCATTTTTCTTATTTTTTAGTGGCGTTTTTAAATGGAATATGAAACTTTTGACCATTTCGCTTCTTGTCGTTTTATATTATGGAAGTTTAATTTGGGGAATGTTTCCTGAAGAATTGTTTTATAACCTAAATGAACCGAGTAAAATTTCCTGGCAGGCGCATTTATCCGGAGCATTAATGGGAAGTGTAATGGCATATATTTTTAAAAGTTCAGGTGAAAAAAAGAAAAAATTTATCTGGGAGTTTCCTAATTATTACAGCGAAAAAGATGATAAACTTTGGCAGGAATATAAAGAAAACAATCCCGATGACTTTTTGGAACTGCCTCATAAAAAGAGAGACGATATTTGGGATCATTTGGACGAACTAAGAAGAAAATAAAACTTAATTTCAGTATATTTGATTAAAATAAAAACACAAATGTACACCGAGGAACAACTCTACTCCATCGCATTGCGAGAATGCAGCCTCATTGGCGATATTACATTCTATAAACTTGTAAGAATTTTCGGAAGCGCAAAAACTGTTTGGGAAACATCAAAAAAAGAATTGGGCAAAACCGACGGAATCGGTAAAAAAATCATTTCAGATATCGGAAATCCTGAACATTTAAAATTTGCAGAAAAAGAAATTGCGTTTTGTGAGAAAAATTCAATTCAAATAAAACTTCGACATCTAGACGAACTCCCCGATTTACTGAATGAATGTGATGACGCACCCGCAATTCTTTATCAAAAAGGAAATTTTAACCCTCAGTTAAAAAATGTAAGCATTGTAGGTACAAGAAATATTACTTCTTACGGCAAAAAATTCATTGAAGATTTCTTTACTGAAACTAAAAACTGTAAATATCAATCGGTAAGTGGATTGGCTTTAGGCGTAGATAAAGAAGTTCATGATTTTTCAAATCAAAATAAGATCCCTACAATTGCGGTTTTAGCACACGGCTTTCACACCCTTTATCCCTCAAAAAACAAAAAGCTTTCGGAGAAAATACTGGAAGAAAACGGAGCTTTATTGACTGAGTTTAATTCATCAAGAAAACCAGACAGAGAGAATTTTATTCAGAGAAATAGAATCGTTGCAGGAATTTCTCCATCTACAATTGTAGTAGAAACAGCTTTTGGAGGAGGTTCGATTTCTACAGCTACTTTTGCAAACAATTACAATCGGGAAGTTTATGCGCTTCCGGGAAGAATTACAGACAAATACAGTCAGGGGTGCAATCAATTAATACTGCAGAATAAAGCGACCGCCATTTCAACGATAAAAGACCTTATCGATTTGCTCGGTTTTAATGAGCCTTTACATAAAATTGAAGAGCTTTTTCCATCGAGCAAAATTCCCATTCAATTATCTGAAAATCAAGAAATAATATATAAAATTATTGAAGAAAATCCGAACATCAATTTGGATGATTTGGCACAGAAGATTTCGCTCTCTTCACACAAAATATTGCCTATTATTCTTGAATTGGAACTTTTAGGGAAAGTAAAATCATTTTCCGGGAGACAATTTATAGCAATATAAGAATTAATGATTTCTTAATATTTCATTATTTCACAAATAACATTTAATTTTCAACAAAGTTTAAATCAAAATTATCAATTTAACAATATTATGTAGCATTATTATTCAATTATCCACAAATAACAAATAAGCTATTGTGAATCTTGAAAAAAAAATTAAATTTGTTGACATAATATTCAACCCTACCTAATATGGAACAATATAATATTGACCAGAAAATTCAAGAATTTATCGCTAAAATTGAGGCGAAAAATCCTAATGAACCGGAATTTTTACAGGCTGTAAAAGAAGTTGCAATCACTGTAATTCCGTTTATTTTGACAAGAAAAGAATATACCGGCATGAAGCTGCTTGAGAGAATGGCTGAAGCTGAAAGAATTATTATTTTCAGAGTTCCATGGGTTGATGATAAAGGAGAAATTCAGGTAAACAGAGGTTTCAGAATTCAGATGAACTCTGCAATCGGGCCTTACAAAGGAGGAATTCGTTTCCACCCTACAGTAAACCTTTCTGTACTTAAATTTTTGGCTTTCGAACAAGTTTTCAAAAACTCTTTGACCACGCTTCCAATGGGAGGAGGAAAAGGAGGTTCAGACTTCGATCCGCAAGGTAAAACTGATATGGAAGTAATGCGTTTTTGCCAGGCTTTCATGACAGAATTATGTAAGCATATCGGTCCTGAAACCGACGTTCCTGCAGGAGACATCGGAGTTGGAGCAAGAGAAATCGGGTATTTATTTGGTCAGTATAAAAAAGTAAGAAACGAGTTTACAGGAGTTCTTACCGGAAAAGGTCTTGCTTATGGTGGATCATTAATCCGTCCTGAAGCGACTGGTTATGGTGTGGTTTACTTTGCTGAGCAAATGCTGAAAACTATCGGACAAACTTTTAAAGATAAAACAGTAACAGTTTCAGGTTTCGGAAACGTAGCTTGGGGAGTTATTAAAAAAGTAAACGAATTGGGCGGAAAAGTGGTTACGCTTTCTGGTCCGGATGGTTATGTTTACGACAAAGACGGTATTGACGGTGAAAAAATTGATTATTTATTAGAGCTGAGAGCTTCTGGTAATAATAGAGCTGAAGATTACGCTAAACAATATCCTTCAGCTGTATTCTATGCTGGGAAACGTCCTTGGGAAGTAAAATGTGATGTAGCAATTCCTTCTGCAACCCAAAACGAACTAGATTTAGAAGATGCAAGATTATTGGTAGAAAACGGTTGCGTTTGTGTAACTGAAGCAGCAAATATGCCTTCTACATTAGAAGCAATCAATTATTTCCTTGAAAATAAAGTATTATTCTCTCCAGGAAAAGCTTCAAATGCAGGTGGTGTAGCAACTTCTGGTTTAGAAATGACTCAAAACTCAATCAGATTAAACTGGACATCTGAAGAAGTTGACGCAAGATTAAAAGAAATCATGATCGGAATTCACAAAGCTTGTAGAGACTACGGTAAAGAGGAAGACGGATATGTAAATTACGTGAAAGGTGCAAACATCGCTGGATTCGTAAAAGTAGCAGAAGCAATGTTAGCTCAAGGAGTAGTATAAAAATATAAAGGTCGGGAAGTTTACCCGGCCTTTTTTCTTACAGCCTGTCCCGGGATTTATAAATGGGAAAAAAGTAATAGTGAAAGTGAAAGCATTGAATGTCCAGTTCAATGCTTTTTTTTATTTTATATGATGAAAAACACATTTAAAAATTTTGAGGAATATTTTCTTCTTTTTCCTGAAAAAGCACAAGTTAAGCTTGAAATTTTAAGAAAAACCATTCATGCCCAAAATCCTCATTTAGAAGAATATATCGGTTATCAAATGCCTGCTTTTAAATATAAAAACAAACCTTTGCTTTATTTTGCAGCCTATAAAAAACACATTGGCTTTTACCGCTTCCGGATGTATTAAAAGAATTTGAAAATGACTTTATTGAAAGGAAATTTAAATATTCAAAAGGTGCTGTACAGTTTCCTATGAAAGAGGACTTGACTTTAGATTTGATTGAAAAAATGGTAAAATGGAGAATTATGGAAATTGAAAATTTATAACTTATTAATCTTTGCGACATATTCTAAATATGAAAGCATCTTGTTTATTCAGCTCATTAATCTCTGAATTAAGCAAATTATCAATTTTATAAAGCATTAAATTTTTATTGTGAATGTAGCTCGCGTTAATTTTATCAAAACTATCTTTTTGAAAATCTTCTTCATAAAATTTAATCGTAATAGGCCTGTCTTGTTCAATTGCTAATATATATTGTTTAATAATACTATGAGATCGAAAAACTTGATCTCCTTGCATTGTTCCAAATTTTTTAACGCTTTCATTCCTAAACTTTGAAAATGATTTAGAATATAGAGTGATTATATGATTTGATTTTAGTTTTATAGGATAATAAACAGCATTGCCAACAACCTTTTGAATATGAGATTTATTATCTTTCTTAAATAAAATATATTTTTCTTCTAACTCAGGACAATTACAATCATTATTTATTTTTCTGCTTCCAAAATTCCATTTAATATAAATAATATAATCTTTTCCTATTTTTTCAAAATCTGATTCTTTTTCTAGAACAAATGTGTCATGTGGAAGTTCGTGATTTTCAATCTTTACAGTAGATGAGGGTGCCAGTTTACAACTTATTAGTATAAAACTAATTGACCAAAGAATTATTAATGATCTCATCAGAAATTTATGTAATAACTTTTGAAAGAATATTTTATTATTTACTTACCCAAATTCTTTATCATCCTTTCTACAAACTCAAATGCAGCCGGACAAATCACTGTATTTTTAATCATTAAATTATTAATCTGATAGATTTTTTTACGATCTGTATGCGGATATTCCCGACAAGCTTTTGGACGGACATCATAAATAGAACACGTATTATCTTGATTCAGAAAAAAACACGGAAGATTTTGTAAAACTTTGTCGTTTTCTTCATCAACACGCAGAAATTTAGCTTCAAAATCAGCTTGTTTCATGCGAAGATGCTTTGAAATTCGCTCGATGTCTTTTTCAGTGTAAAGCGGACCTGTCGTTTTGCAGCAATTGGCACATTGAAGACAGTCGATCTTTTCAAAAACCTCTTCGTGCGTTTCCTGAACAACGTAATCGAGATTTTTGGGAGGCTTTTTTTTCAAACCTTCCAGGAATTTTTTATGTTCTTTCTGCTTTTGTAAAGCTTGCTTTTTATATGATTCTAAATCCATTATGATCTTTCCGCATCAAAAACAGGAAGTTCCGCTTTTTGATATTCATTAATTTTATCAAGATCCAAAACCGTTGAATCTTTCTCTTTATCAGGATAGTACATTGGGAGAAATTTTGCTCCATAAATAATTTCTCTCGACACATAAGACGATCTTTGAACAACTGTATTTGAAAACACTTCATCAAATGCTCTTACATGAACGATAATTTCGATATTAATATTCTTAAAATCTGCATCTGAAAAACCATAAAAAGGAGAATCCTCATCAATTTTATGAACAACCGTCCAGTTTAAAGCCAAAGTATTAATCTTACTTAACTGAGTTTCTAAACGATAAAAATTACTCTTCGTTGTTCCCTCTTCATTAATTTCAATTGCTGTAGAAAGTGTAACATCCGCATCAGTCAACGCATTATTTTTATAAGGAGCCAACCTAAACATTAAAGCTGTAACACCCTGAAAAGGAGCAATCACCGCAATATCTGAAAATCTGAGATAAGCTCTCGGTCTTGAAAATCTTCCATAAAATAAACCTGTTGCAATGGCAAAGGTAAGCAATCCTAAAAATGCCTCAAAAGTAGCCACTAAACTTGCCAAAAATCCTACAGGAGCAATTCTCCCGTAACCAACCGTTGTAAATGTCTGTGAACTGAAAAAGAATACATCAATAAATTCGTTTAACGGATCACTTTTATCAATTCCCGTAAGATGTTCTACGCCAATTAAATAATAAATAAACGCAAAAACGAGATTTATCAAGATATACATTACCACCAAATAAGTAATGAACCTAAAAGACGATAAATTCAGCATCGTATGATACCAACTTAATCTGTTGAACACATTGACTCCTCTTCTTCTTACATTGGGAAGCCCGTCTTTATTGATAAATCTTCCGGAAGCACGACTTCCAAAACCGCTGTTTTCGGTGTTTTCCTGTGTGATTTTTTTTCTGAAACCTCTTGCCATAATAGTTATATCATTTGTGCTGATTTTTATTTTGAAACTTTAAAAAGATAAAATAATTTACAAAGATAAAATATTGTTTTTATGAATTTTATCACAAACATCGTCATCATAAAGATTTAGAATTAAACTAAATTTGAGGTATAATTTTTAGCTTAAATTAAAAATTTTAAAAATGAAAAATTTAGAATCCAGAGAAGATATAGAATTGCTTGTTAATTCTTTTTACGATAAAGTAATTAAGGATGAAACAATTGGCTTCTTCTTTAAAGACATTATAAAAGTTGATTTTGACAAACATTTACCGAAAATGTACTCTTTCTGGGAAACGATTCTCTTCGGACAGATGAGCTACAAAGGAAACCCGATGGCAGTACATTTCCCTATCAACGCATTGGAAGCGATGGAAAAGCATCATTTTGAACGATGGTTAAAACTTTGGAAACAAACTATTGAAAAAAATTTCACAGGTCAAAACGCTGATATGGCCATTACAAAGTCTGAAAACATTGCCAATCTGATGGCTTATAAAATGGAAATGGCAAGAAAACTTTAAGCTTTTCGGAATTTTAGGTTAAAATTAAGGTACGATTACCGTAAAGATGTAAGCTGCTAAATTTACTAAAAGAACTGTTCCGTATAAAACATTGGTTTTTCCTCTGCTTAAGGACAACATCACGATAAATACAGATAAGGTAAGTAAAATAATATCTTTCTTATCAAGTCCTAAAACCAAAGGAATATCATACATAATGCTTACTGCAGAAATCGCCGGGATACTCAAACCGATACTTGCCAAAGCCGATCCCAAAGCTAAATTTAAACTCGACTGTATCTGATTATTTCTCGCAGCACGGATGGCTGCAAGACCTTCCGGAAGCAATACAACTCCTGCAATAATAACTCCCACAAGAGACTTAGGCGCTCCCATACTCTGCACCATATCTTCGATTGTTTTTGACAGGCTTTTTGCCAACAATACAACGATCACAAGACAAATTACCAAAAATACAAAGCTGATAATCGCCTGCGTTTTATTTGGAATAAAATATTCTTCTGCATTACCATCTGCAGGTACAAAATAGCTTCTGTGCCTCACTGTTTGCACCATCAGGAAAACTCCATAAATCACAAGACAGGCAATGGAAACAAAAATCAACTGCGCATTATTATAATAAGGACCGTTCACGCTTGAAGTGAAATTCGGGAGAACTAAAGTAATCACCAAAATCGATACAATACTTACCAAATATGTTGTGGCTGAAGTTCGGGCAAAATATTGTTCAAAATACTTAACGCCACCTACCAAAACACAAATACCAATAATACCATTCAGAATAATCATTACAGCAGCAAAAACCGTGTCTCTGGCTAAAGTAATAGCTTGTTCACCACCTGCAACCATGAGTGACACAATCAGCGCAACCTCAATAATAGTGATACAAAGCGCTAGAATGATTGTACCGTACGGTTCACCTACTTTGTGAGCTACAACTTCTGCATGATGTACAGCAGAAAGCACACTACCTGTTAATAAAATACCCGCAACAATGTCTGAAATTGTACCAGTTCCCATTAATCCGGTGAAGTAATAAATTACTGAAAGGACAGGGAAAATATACGTATAATGTAGAAATTCTTTTAGCTTCATAATTGTCTCTAAAATACAAAAAATCTATGAAAACCGCAATCTTAAGAGAAAATATTAATAATATTTTAATGACACCACAACTCAAAATCCTGAAAATCTGTGAGCATGTGAAAGAGTAATCCGATGCCAATTAATCTTAAGTTTCCTTTGAAAAATAACAGCAAAAAATACACCGCAATTGCATAATAGGAATGTAAAAAATGAAAACCAACGCTCATTCGGCTGGGATCAAAAATTGGATCCGCAAACAAATGATCGAGATCGACCAACATTGTTGCCAAAAGAATTAAATATGCTTTTTTCCAATATTTGCGGTAAAAAACAAGAGCAATCACTGCAGGAAAAACCAAATGCAGAAAGTAATGCGTACATGTTTTTAATAGAGCAATTTCAGGAGGACACATTTATTTTTATCTAAGAATTAATGGATATTTATCTTTCTTGAATTTAATTTTCACTGAATAATCTTGATTTTTATTTCCGTAAAAAAGATATTCGATGTTTTTAAAAATCGGGTTGTTTAAAGTTTTAAATGAAGAAAATAATAACGGATTATTTTTCACAAAGATGAAATTTTGATTTCTACTTTCTTGAATTTTAACAGATTTTCGTGCAGATTTAATTAAAATCTGCATTCCATTTTTACTAATTAAATTGGGCTGAAATGGAATTGCCGTAAATTGGTTTTGTGGATTAATCCATTTTTTATTTTGGAAATAACTCCAGGTTTTATCGGGATTTGAAGATTGAAGCAAAATTTCATAATCCGGCTGAACGATTTTCTGATAATTTACTTTTTCAATCTCATTAAAGTTATCATCATAACCATAACTGATTATTGTATCACTAACTTCTAAAAGGTTCGCACTCATTTTCAAAGAATTAACAGATATAGAATCACTTAAATTCTTATTAAAAAAAGAACTTATTTTTTTGATATTTTCTGAATCTAATTCAGTCTGCAAAAATTGAGTTTTCTTTTCTAAATCAGTGATTAATGATTCAAAATTTATAGAATTTTCGTCATTCTTAACTTCAATTTCATCATCATTTAAGATAATTGAAAAATTTTGAGTTCGTAATTCAGTAATAAAAGAAATACTTCCTAATCCATCTTTTAAAAACGAATCGGCATTTAATTCATTATTTCTAAAATTCTGAGAAAATGGTTTTCCAATATTGTTAAAATTTAAATTTGATGTTCCGACAATGCATTTTTCACCTTCGATTTTAATAAAAACCCGACTATTTTTAAACCTGTTTTTTCCATCATTTACAAATTGCCAGCTTTTCAAAAACGCTGAAAATTTCTTTTTATCCTCAATTTCTAAAATAGTGTACCATTCAGAAATATTAGTTTTATTTAAATGGAAAATCTGCAGAAAATCCGGAATTTCAAGACCCGAATTTTTTATTGAAATTTTATTTTCATCTTTTTTTCCTTCTTCAAACCATTTTGAAGGATGTGTTATAAAGCTGGAAATATATTGTCTTGTCGCTTTTTTTACATCAAGCAAAACCACAATATCTGCATTTTCAGGAATGTATTTCAGATTTTTATCTTTGTGGAAAAACAGAAAATAAATACAAACAGAAAGCAGAATTGTAACAGCAAGTACAATTTTTTTCCAATTCATTACAAAGTTTTTGATGATTTATCAGTCTGTGAATTTTTATAAAAATCCTCGATCAGATCAAAGAAATACATCAAACTGTTTTCAGAATTTGATTTGATATTATAATTCATTTCGGTCTGAATACTTCCTGCTTTAGACTCAGTTTTAAAATAAACCTCTCCTGCATTTTTCCTTAAAATATCAAGCGTCCCTTTTTCAGATTTACTCTTAAATTCTTTATCCAGTCCACCCAAAAGCTTCTGAATATTCAATCTTCCAGACAAAGGATATTTTGACGAATCTTTCATCCATTGCTTAGAAATTTCAGACTGATTATTGGTGTTGATATTATCTTTTGAGGTCGTCACATAAACGATTCCGTCTTTTACGGTGAAAAATAATTGCTCAACATAAGTGTTTTTATTTTTCTCATCTTTGAAAGCATAAAACTCGCCACTTTTCGAAAAGTTTTTGGCAAAAGCTTTATTAGAAGTCAAGACATTAAAAACACGTTTCCAATAGTTTTCATTTTCTGTAGCGAATGCAAAAGTAAAGTCAGGAACCATAACATCTTTCGTTTTCTTTACTTCTTTTTCATTGTAATTTTCGTCGTAATCGTAATCGGTGTATTCTACGTTTTTAGATTTTAATTCATTTAGAACAAAGATTCCGTTCCCTGGAGCGATTTTGGCGATGGCTTCTTCATCCAAAACAATTTTCATGGTTTCTATAACCAGTTCTGCTTCTTTTTGATATCCAGAATCCCCGGAATTTTTCAGCATTCCATACATCATATCAAAATATTTAGAACCATCCACATTCATCACATAATAACCGATACTTTTATCATTGATTAACGCAGCCAATTTTTTATTTTTTTTGCCTTTATAGACGTCAGAAATATTCTTTTGCGTTTCAGAATCTTTATGCTGGTAATTATTAACGAGTCTTACTTTGTCTTTATCAAAATACAAGTTGTAAGAAGTATTTGAATTATATAATTTGCCTAAAATACCTGTGAAATTGAAGTTGGAAGGCATTTTTTTATAGATTCCGTCATTGATGATTTTCCCGTAATCTGCATAAATAAAAACATCAGAATTCGGATCTCTGAAACTCAACATATCTTTGGTAACAGAAATCTCCTTATTTGAATTAAAATATTGATCAAAACTATCTTCCGCAAATTTCTTTACGATTTTAAATTCCTCAATATTCAGCGAATCCATTTTTTTCTGGTAACTAGAATCAAGTTCATGAGATTCATCTTCGTAATAATCTTCTCGTGAAATTGGTGGTGGTAAAATTTCTACTTTCGGAGCATATGTAGAATCTTCAACAGCAACTTCCGGCTCTTTCTTTTCTTCAGGATATTTGTGATGTTTTTCAAGATACTTAATATCTTTTTGTAACTTTAAAATCTCTGCATTATTATCTTTAATACTTTGTTTTAAATATTTAATATCGTCCTTAAGATATTGTATTTCCTCTTTATAATCAAAAGGTTTTTCTTCTTCCACATAAGCACTATCAATTGCAACAGCAGTACTGTCAATCACTGCAACAGCGCTATCAACTGCATAATCATCATCCCATTTGTATGGTTTCTGATAATTAATAATGCTTAAAACTGCGCGATTTTCGCTCCAGGCTACGAAAACATCATTATCAATATCAATGTATGAATAATTGTTTTTCTTGGTAACTTCCTGTCCTTTTTTCTTGATTGAATTAATAAATTCCAGAAATTTATTCTGATTATCTAAAGCAAAACGCATATTGTAAGACTTTACAGAATCATTCATCGTGGCATAATGATATTGAGTCGCATCATACTTGATTCCCGTTTTAGAATAATCATTCCATGAAGCTTTTTTGTCTTTTTTGCCCATTTCTTTTAGAAGCGGATTGAATTTTTCCCAATTGACTTTTTGATTCAATTGTTTCCCGTTTACTTCCATGTAAAAAACGGAATTTTGAGGAATTTTCAAGCCATTTTGCGCAAAAACTAGCATAAAACCGAAGAGAAAGATGAAAATTGTTTGTGTTTTAAAAAATAGAGATTTCATATTTGAGTTTAGTTATTATTGAAAGTTGATGTTGTTTTGAATCTGTTTTTTCTGAAGGATAAAGTCTAATATATTTCCGTCAAGCTTTAACGCTTTTTTGTTGGGAGCTAATAAATAAGCAGAATTTGATTGAGATTTAATCGTGTTTTCAAACTGTAAAATCGATGTATATTTTGCGTCGTTAAAAATTTCTTTATCGGCTTTACTCAATTTATCGTAATCGCTTTTGAAAGTATTAATCTTATTTCGTGTGAAAGATTTTCTGTCTGAACTTTGACTGTAAATCTGTGTCGGAACCATTTTACCTAACATATTTTTGGCTTTTAACTGTTCTAAACCCGCATTGATATTTTCAATTTTCTTGAAATTACAACTTAGTTTAATGATATAATTATCAAAATCCATTGAAGTTTTCACGTTGGAGATTCCTGGAACGCTTTTGAAAACCATTGCAGCTTCGTTGATTTTACTTTCAATCTCAGATTTTTTAGGAACTTTTTTACCATTGACAGTTTCCATTTTTGAAATAGAAGCCAATCTGGTTTTGCTTTTACTGGCATTTAGAATTAAAGAATATTCTCCGCTTCCATCGGCTTTGACATTGACTTTATCTAAAATATCAAAGCAGCTCGTCAAAAGAAATAAGGGAATCAGCAGAAAAATCTGCTTTAAGTATATTTTCATAAATCGGTGTTGAGAAACAAATGTACCTCTTTTTAGTTTGCCTGAATGTGAAATTCATCATGTTTAAACTCTGCCTTTCAAATAATCCTGTCGCAATTCTTCGTCTAATTTTTCAATAGCGTAACGAAGACAGGTTCGTGGCATTTCTTTGTAGTATTGATTCAGATAAGAGATCAATTCTGCCTCATTCTTATTTCCCATTTCTCTTAAAAGCCACCCATTTGCTTTATGCATCAAATCGTGTGGATGATATAAGTTTTGAGTCACAAATTCTTTTGTAAGTTCGAACGAACCTTTTTTAACGTAATACATTGTTCCGACAACCGCTACTCTTTTGTACCACATTTTGTCGGAAGCTGCCAAATCTCTCAACAAGTTTTCTTTCTGATTTTCAAAAGCATACCGACCTAAAATTTTATAACAACTTGTATCAACCAAGTCCCAATTATTAACATAATCAAGATGCCTCAGATAGAAATTAATGATCTCCTCTTTTACTGCTAAATCTTTCGTTTTTTCAAATTTAGAAATCAACATTAGTAGAGCCGTCAAACGATGTTCGTGATAAGGGGAGGACAACAATTCACCTAATTCTTCCAAAGATATTTTAGCAAAAAATTCTTTGGCAACCGCTCTTTGATCTGGAACTTTTACTCCCAAAAACAAATCACCTTCGCCATATTCTCCTTTTCCAGTTTTGAAAAATTTAGGAAAAAAAGCTGCTTTCTCTGGAATGGACAAAACAGCTAATGATTCTTTTATTTCTTTGAGAATTGTACTCATTGATTAACAAATAATTAATGACTTTCTTCTAAAGCGATACTTTCCAGCTCTTTCTCTTCATCAGCAATCCTTTTTGGGTTTGCAACTTTTGCAATCGTAAGTCCCTGAACAATAATAGAAAACACAACCACACAATAAGTAATACTTAAAATAGCATTGCTGTACTCGTTTTTCGGAATAGACATTGCCAAAGCGATGGAAACACCACCGCGAATTCCGCCCCAAAATAAAACTTTTATAGTTTGCGGACTAAACCTTGTTCTGAAAGACATAAATTTCGTGGGACCCCAAATTGAAATAAATCTTGCTATTAAAACAACTGCAATTGCTGCAATTCCCGGAATGATATAATGATTTAAATCTTTAATCATCAGTAATTCAAAACCGATGAAAAGGAATAAAACGGCATTTAAAATTTCATCAATCAACTCCCAGAATTTTATTAAATAATCCTGAGTGATCGATTTCATTTTAAACTTCATACTAAAGTTCCCCATAAACAAACCTGCTGCAACCATCGTTAACGGACCGGAAACGTGCATTTGTCTTGCTACAAGATAACCTCCCATAACAACGGCAAGTGTTACTAAAACTGAGATAATATAATCATCAACTTCACGCATTAATCTTGATGTCGTCCAACCCAAAACAATTCCCAGCAACAATCCACCACCTGCTTCTTTTATTAGTAATATAGCGATGTTTTCAATCCCTAAATCGACTTCATTTCCAATTGCCAACTGAAGAACGACCGTGAAAACCACAACCGCCATACCATCGTTGAACAAAGATTCTCCGGCGATTTTTGTTTCTAGTGATTTTGATACATTTGCCTGTTTTAAAACACTCAAAACCGCAACCGGATCTGTCGGAGAAATCAACGCTCCGAAAACCAAACAGTAAATAAATGGAATATGCAGCCCTACAAACGGAAGCAAATAAAACATTCCAAAACCTACAATAAAGGTCGAAATGATGACTCCGGCTGTAGAAAATATGAGGACAGGACGAAACTGCTCTTTTAAATCGTTGATATTAATGTGAATTCCTCCCGCAAACAACAGGAAATTAAGCATTGCTCCCATCAAAACCTCCGTAAAATCAATACTGCTCATTAAATCATGCAAATGAGTAAACGTTTTCGGAAGAAATTTCTCACCAAAAAAAACGAGGATGATAGAAACTACAATTGCAATCACCATGATTCCAATTGTACTCGGAAGTTTTAAAAATCTGTAATTAATGTAAGCAAAAATAGAGGCTAATACAATTAGCGCAGAAAATGAATAATATAACTCCAAAACTAAGTTTTTTAAAAAATTTTAAAAGCTCATATACAGAACTTTAATATATATTGTGTTGCTGTCTTTTGTCCAGACATCAATCACCGAATCTTTGTACGTTGTAGAATGCCTGGAATAATCTTGTCCGACATTCATAATATTGAGAAAAATATATTCGTCACCAACAGAATTAACCACAAAGGCCGTTTTCTCAGATTTTCCGTCACCGGAAGTTCTGATAGCATTGGTCAAAAGTCTCAATTGGGAAAGATGATGCACAAAATCATCTGCTTTTTTGATCTGATCATACGCTCTCAGCAAAATGAGAATTACATCAAGATTGGTGGGATCTTTTGTATAAAGAACTTTTCCTTTTTTGATGCATTCTTCAAAATCACCCGCTTTAAACGAATCTGCAAGTCCTTTAAAATCATCATCTAAAGTTGAAATTTTATCTTTTCTAAAATTTCTTCCATAATACAGATTACGTGCTTCAATACTGTCTAAAGATTTAGGCATTCCTTTAAACTTAAAAATCAGTTTATCGTAATTAAAATTCGACTTCGGATCGCTGAGGTTTTTCTCAATTTCCTTGAAATCAAGTTTTTGACCGAATCCCAAAAACGGAATAATCAGAATAAAAAATAAGAATTTAAACTTCATCATTCTCCTTTTCGTTTTCCTCTTCGTCATTATCGAAATATTCAAAAAGGAAATCATTGTATGGAAATCTTGAAATGTGAATTTTCATTACCTCATCGTAAACCAATCTTTTCATCTCAGGGAAATTTTCTTTCGTTAATGCCGAAATGAAAACTGCAGGATATTTTGATTTACCCATCCACGTTTTTTTCCATTCTTCTAAAGAGATATTTTTATTGGAACCCGGCGTAAGATCGTCTTCATCCTTCTTCTCATAACTGAAATCATCAATTTTATTGAAAACCATGATCATCGGTTTTTGATGTGCATTTATTTCCATTAAAATCTGATTCACCGATTCGATGTGATCTTCAAAACTTTCATGAGAAATATCCACAACATGAATCAAAAGATCTGCTTCTCGCACCTCATCCAAAGTCGATTTGAAAGATTCTACCAACTGTGTCGGCAATTTTCTGATGAAACCAACTGTATCGGTTAAAAGAAAAGGTAAATTTCCGATAACAACTTTTCTAACAGTTGTATCTAAAGTCGCAAACAATTTATTTTCAGCAAACACATCAGATTTAGAAATAGCATTCATCAAAGTTGATTTTCCAACGTTTGTGTACCCCACCAAAGCCGCACGAACAACCTTACCTCTGTTGTTTCGCTGGGTCGCCATTTGTTTATCGATTATTTTCAGCTTATCCTTTAATAAAGATATTCTGTCACGAATAATCCTTCTATCGGTTTCAATTTCCGTTTCACCGGGACCACGCATTCCGATTCCCCCTTTTTGCTTATCTAAGTGAGACCACATTTTGCTTAATCGGGGTAGCAGATATTGGTATTGCGCCAATTCAACCTGCGTTCTTGCGTAAGAAGTCTGTGCTCTCTGGGCAAAAATATCAAGGATAAGATTGGTTCTGTCGAGAATTTTTACTTCAATTTCTTTTTCAAGATTTTTAAGCTGAGAAGGAGACAATTCATCATCAAAAATAATTGTACCTATACCGTTTTCCTTTACATATTCTTTTATTTCCTGAGCTTTTCCGCTCCCTACAAAAGTTTTAGAATCTGGCTGAGTTAAATTCTGAGTAAAGCGTCTATCTACCGTAGCGCCCGCCGTTAAGGCTAAAAACTCCAGCTCGTCCATATATTCCTGTAACTTATCTGCATCTTGGTTTTGTGTGACAACTCCCACCAAGACTGCCTTTTCGTAACTATGTTGTTTCTTTTCTAACATTAAATTCTATATAATTTATAAGATTTACAAGATAACATTTTTAATCAATAAATGCAAACTGACAATCTAAATACAGGCAAAACACCTTTTAAATTCCAGTTTTTTACCTCTTACAAATCTGCTGTCTCCACTACTACCTTTACATCGTAAAAAATTCATTTACAGAGACTAACCTCAAAACGATTTTTAACAACCTAAAATTAAATAACATGAAAAGAACTTTCACTTACAGCTTCTTTTTGGTCTTTGGTTTAGCGATAAATATAAATGCTCAAAAAGCAGTTCTCGCCACCGGATCAAATGCTACAGGAAGCAACGGCTCTCTTTCTTACAGTGTCGGGCAAATCGACTACTACAACAAAGGAAGCAACAGCCAGATTATGGAAGGTGTGCAACAGGCGTATGAAATTACCACACTTGCGACCAATGAAGCTCCAGCAGCAGACAAAAAAAACATTTTATTGTACCCGAATCCTTTTAAAGACTTTGTTTTTCTGGATTTTACTACAAACGATTACAAAAATTCTGAATATCAACTATTTGACTCTTCAGGAAAACTTTTAAAAGAAGAAAAAATAAAAGAATCGAAATCGGAATTTAATTTTTCTGCTCTTCCCTCGGCGATGTATATCATCAGAGTCAATCAAAATGGAAAAAACCTAAAAACATTTAAAATCATTAAAAAATAATATCATGAAAAAAGTTTTACTAACAGTCGGAATTTTATTAGGCTGTCATTTAGTTTCAGCTCAGGCTCCGGAAAAAATGAGTTACCAAGCGGTAATGAGAAATACAGGTGGGCAATTATTAATCAATCAAAACATCGGAGTAAAAGTAAGTGTACTTCAAGGATCTTCATCGGGAACGGTCGTTTATTCTGAAAGATTAACAGGAACAACCAACACAAACGGTTTGGTAAGTCTTGAAATAGGAACAGGAACGGTACTTTCAGGAACTTTTGCGACTATCAATTGGGCATCCGGAAATTATTATCTGAAAACAGAAACCGACCCTACAGGAGGAACAGCCTACTCTATCGCAGGAACCAGCCAATTACTAAGCGTTCCTTATGCAATGTACGCAAAAACTTCAGGCAGTTCGGGAGGAGGATTCACTTTGCCATATACAGCATCAGTAAACAATGCAAACACGTTGTTTTCAATTAACAATGATGGAGACGGAACTTCTCTGGAAGGAATTAATAATACAACAACTTCAAGCATTGCTTCAGTAAGAGGAATTGTAAACCAAACTGCTCCCGGAGGATTCTCTTCTGCAGTTCGTGGAATCAACAATGGAACAGCAGGTTTAGGCGTAGGCGTTTGGGGCTCACAAGCAGGAAGCGGATGGGGAGTTTACGGTGTAACACCTACAGGTTTGGGAGTTTACGGAAACTCTTCAGGTGCAGGATATGGTGTTTATGCTAATAGCAACACAGGAACTGGTTTAAATGCAACAAGTACTAATGGAATTGCAGCCAATATTTCAATCTCAAATAATGCTAATGCCAATAATGTTATCAATGCCAATACGTTAGGAAACGGAACGGTAGTTAATGTTTCAACGACAGGAACAGGTGCAGGTGTTGTAAGTAATACAGGTGCAGGTTTTGCCATTCATGGTATTACCAACGCACAGACTTCTGCCGGAGTAATTGCCGATAATAATGGTGCAGGTGAAGCAGTAGTTGGTAGAAACACAAGTGATATTGCAGGAGCCGTAGTCGGAAGAAATGATGGCGGTGGCTACGGTGTTCATGGTTTTGTAGCAACTAATACCTCCGGAAACGGGATTGGAGTTTACGGAAGAGTCGGCGTAAGCGGAAGCAAAGGTAGAGCAGGAAGATTTCAAAATTTCCTTGCAACGAACGACAGAAACACTTTCGAAGTAGAATCTAATGGTAATGGTAATATCCCTGATAATACTCAAGGTAACGTTGCATCATTTCTTTCAAGTAACACAAACAGTGTAAGTGCAGCAGTAAGAGGAGAAGTGAAAACAATTTTCGGAAACTTTGGTGCGGCGGGAATCTTTGGCGTTTCTTCCGGAACAGGAGGTTTTGCAGGGCTTTTTCACGCTTCAAATGCAACAGGAAATGGTAACGCATTAGTTGCATTAACAGATGGAAACGGTGATGCAATCAGAGCCAATGCAGGTAAAGACGGTGATGCTGTCGAAGCAAATGTAGACGGAGCAGGACGTGCAATTTATGGCTGGGTTCCTACATTCAGCTTAGGAAAAGCCGCAGAGTTTAAAAATTTCAATACATCAAATACGTCGACAGCACTTTCTTCCACTACAGTTGGAAATGGTATCGCAGGAGATTTCTTCGTAGATAATACCAATGGAACTTCTCCGGCGGTAAAAGGAAAAGTTAATTCCCAGTTTGCCAATTTCGGAACCGCAGGGATTTATGGCGAATCTGCCGGAACAGGAGGTTTTGGGGGATTATTTTATGCAAGTAATGCTTCAGGAAATGGTCCCGCTTTAATTGCCTTAGCCAATGGAAACGGAAACGGAATTACTGCTAATGCCAAAAATTCAGGAGACGGCGTAGAAGCAACTGTTGACGGAACCGGAAGCGCAATCTATGGTTGGGTTCCCAACTTTGGAACCGGTCGCGCTGCTTATTTCAGAAACTTTAATACAGCAAATTCTCAAGCAGTAGTCTCTGTAACCAATGTAGGAACCGGAACGGGAGTGTTTGTAAATCATACGGGAGCATCAGGAAATATCGCAGTTTTCCAAAGTGGAAGTACCAATGTGGCAAGAATCAATAAAACAGGAACGGGATTCTTTAATGGCGGAACTCAAAACAGCGGCGCCGACCTTGCAGAAGCGTTTGATGTGGAAGGAAATATTTCAGAATACGAAATGGGTGACGTCTTAGTAATTTCCACTTCAAGTGACAGAGCTGTGGAAAAATCTTCAAAACCCTATTCGTCATTAGTTTCGGGAGTTTACGCTACAAAACCTGGAGTTTTATTGACTGAAGAAAGTGTTGACACTGATATTTCAGACAAGGTTCCGATGGGTGTAATTGGAGTAATTCCTACTAAAGTTTGCCTTGAAGGTGGTGAAATCAAAAGAGGTGATCTTTTGGTAACCTCGTCAAAAGCAGGAGTTGCCATGAAAGCCGACATCAAAAAAGTACAGATCGGACAGGTTCTTGGAAAAGCACTTCAAGACTACAATCAAAACGAAATCGGGAAAATAAAAGTATTAGTTAACATTAAATAATCTACTTATGAAATCACTATATATCATCGCATTTTTAGTATTTAGTCTAAATATTTATGCACAGCAAGACAGAAAATCTGTAGAAACACAGCAAACCGAAAATTATAAAGAATCTAAAGATTTTGAAGCAAAAATGATGAAGGAGGCTCAGGAAAACGCAAAACAAAAAGTAAGAACAGGATTGGCTTCAGAGCAAGGTCTTGAAGTAAAAGAAAAGCAAAAAACTCAGCCTTCTGAAAACGATTCAGGAAAATTATTGCCAAACACGGCTTCAATGGAAGAAATTTTAGCAACAATTCCGGGAAGAGCATCAAAGAAAGAAAATATTTCCAAAAGTTCAAATGATAATATTCAAAGACTTCCCAATACGGCAACTTTAGAGGAAATCAAAAAAACGATTCCTAAAAATTAATTATCTCTTTTATAATTTTAAGTTTGATAAAGTCCGTAGTATTTTGCGGGCTTTATCTTATTTAATCCCAATCTGCAGCAATAAATTTCATCTGGTTTCCTTTGTCGTCTGAAAGCGTCAAAAAATGACCTTCAATTTGATATCGAGTCATTTTTTCAAATGATTGAGCAAATTTTGTTTCTAAATCCATTTCCTGACAAGCCATTAATGTGCTTCCAACTCCGGAAATCTCTGCTTTGTTTTTAGATTTAAATTCAGAATTAAAAAACATTCTGTTACAACCCATAAAAGCCGTTCCTCTTATTTTTCCGTCTTTCTTTTCTGCTGTAAGATTAATTTCTGCTTTGTTTTTCACCAATTGATCTTTAGAAAATTGGTCAAAAGAAACCAGCATCCATTGTCTTTGAATGTGCTGATTTTCCATCTTCGCCGAGGAGCAGTTTAAGACAAATCCTAAACAAATAACTCCGATAAATATTGTTAAAAACTTATTCATAATGCACAGATACCCATTTTCATACCATTTAAATAATAAATACAGTAAAAATTAGTAAATTAGCCCCACTAAAATTATTTTAAAAAATGAAAAGAATATTTTTACTATTCACTTTCTTATTAGGTTTTGCTCAAATGAGAGCAGACGAAGGGATGTGGCTGTTGATGCTCATCAAAAGACTTAATGGTGTTGATATGCAGAAAGAAGGTCTGCATTTGACTCCAGAAGAGATTTATTCTGTAAACAATTCCAGCATGAAAGATGCTATCGTAAGTTTCGGAGGTTTTTGTACAGGAGAAATTGTATCAGACAAAGGTTTGATTTTTACCAATCACCACTGTGGTTACGGTGCGGTTGCTGCGGCTTCTACTCCGGAAAAAGATTACCTGAAGAATGGTTTCTGGGCAAAAAATGAAAAAGAAGAATTCAACTCTAAAGATCTTTACGTAAGATTTTTGGTAAGAATGGATGATGCGACTCAGAGAATCAATTCTAAATTAAGCAACGATATGTCTGCAGCCAATAGAAGAGCTGTAATTGAAGCTGAAACGAAAGCAATTCAGACAGAAAATTCTGAAAACGGAAAATACACTGTTGTTGTAAGAGATTTCTTCAACGGAAACGAGTTTTATTTCTTCGTTTATCAAGATTATAAAGATATCAGATTAGTTGGTGCACCGCCATCATCAATCGGAAAATTCGGTGGAGATACTGATAACTGGGAATGGCCAAGACATACAGGAGATTTTACAGTATTCAGAGTTTATGCTGATGCTGCAGGAAATCCAGCAGAATTTAAGCCTACCAATGTTCCATTAAAACCTAAGCATTTCTTGCCGGTATCTCTAAAAGGAATTAAGCCAGGAGATTTCTCAATGATTTTAGGATACCCTGGAAGAACAAACCGTTACTTAACTTCTTACGGAATTGAGCAAATGGTATCTAAAGACTATCCAGCTTGGGTAGAGACTTCTAAAATGGCGATGGACATTATGAAGAAGTATATGGATAAAGATAAAGCAACTCAATTGGGTTACGCTTCTCAATATGCTTCTGTAGCCAACTATTGGAAAAACAGACAAGGTACAATTGATGCTGTTGAAAAAAACGGTACAATTACTGACAAAAGAGAGCTAGAAAAGAAATTTCAAGATTGGGCATTGCAACCAGGGAATGAAATGTATGAAGATGTTTTGAAAAGAATTCAAAACTATTACTCACAAGTTTCAGACAGAAATGTAGAAAGAAACTACGCTTCTTTATTAACAAGAAATGCTAAATATCTTGCTCTTGCAAACCAATTGGCTCCTGCCTTAGATGCTTACGCAAAACAAGATTTAGCAGGAAGATTAGCAATGAAAGCTAAATTGGAAACTGCTGTAAAAGAAGCTTATGACAACATCAACACCAATCTTGAAGGAGAAATGTTGAATTCTTTGGTAAATCTTTATCAAACAAGAGTAAAAGCAGATGTTGCATCCCCAACAATTACGGCTTTAGATTCTAAAAACTTGTCAACTTTGGCTTTCTCTTCATTGTTTGCAAACAAAACGTCTGTAACTAATTATATAATGAATCCTGATCGTTTAAAATTGGATGCTGATCCACTTTTAAAAATCGCAAGAGGGATTATCGCAGATCAAAAAGCATCAAACGAAAAATATATCTTGCTTGATGACAGTTTTGCTAAAAACAACCGTCTTTTCTTAGCTGGTTTAATGAAAGCAATGCCTGAGAAAAAATTCTATCCGGATGCAAACTCTACCATGAGATTAACGTACGGAACAATTGATACTTTACCAATCAGAGACGACAGAAACTATTTCGGTGTAACAGACAACTATTACACAACAATGGAAGGTTTAGTAGGAAAATACAAAGCGGGTGACGAAGAGTTTGATCTTCCACAAAGAGTAATCGCTCTTCAAAATGCTAAAGATTACGGTCAATATGCTGATAAAGCAGGTTACCTTCCGGTAAACTTCCTTTCAAACAACGATATTACAGGTGGTAACTCTGGTTCTCCGGTAATTGATGGAGATGGAAACCTTATCGGTATCGCATTCGACGGAAACAGCGAAGCTTTAAGCGGTGATATCGTATTCGAAAACGATTGGCAGAAAACAATCAGTGTAGACATCCGTTTCGTTCTTTGGACGATTGATAAATATGCTGGTGCAAGAAGAATTGTAGATGAGCTGAAATTAGTAAGAGACGAAAATACTCCGGCTGATACAGGAAAATCTAAAATTAAAACTGCAGCTCCTGTAAAGAAGAAAAAATAATTTTTTTGAAATATATTTTTGAAACCGTGGAATTTTATTTCACGGTTTTTTTGTGTTTAAATTTCTCAATTTTAAGTGAAAAATTATTTATTTTTAGTGAAAATATTATTAATGAAAATCTACGCATTTCTATTTTTGTTACTTTCTGCATGGTGTTCGTCACAAATCCAGCGCTTCACATACGAATATCACTTTATTACAGACTCTACAAATCGAGCTGATGTAAAAAAGGAATTAATGTTACTGGATATTTCGGACAAAGGTTCTAAATATTACAGTTATGATGTTTTTGTAACAGACTCAATTATCAATTCAGATTTAGATTAGACCCAAACGAAGTGATGCGAAAAAAAGCAGAAAATTTTAAACAAACATTAAAGAGAAGTAATAACAGATTAGATTTTGATTTGCATAAATATTAATTTACATTAAACATTCCAAAACTCACGATCGAGACTTCTGTACTGTATCGCTTCCGAAATATGATGTGACAAAATATTTTCAGATTCTTCAAGATCGGCAATTGTTCGGGCAACTTTTAAAATTCTGTCGTACGCTCTTGCCGAAAGATTCAGTTTTTCCATTGCCAATTTGATGAGGTTAAAAGATGCATCATCTAATTCGCAAAACTTCTCCAATTCACGAGAACCAATTTGAGCATTATAACTGATTGACAAATCTTTATATCGTTCATTTTGAATCTCACGAGCAACCAAAACACGTTTTCTGATATCCTCGCTTTTTTCGCCCTTTCTTTTTTCAGCCAACTGTTCAAATTCTACTTTCTGAACCTCAACATGAATATCAATTCGGTCTAAAAGCGGTCCCGAAAGCTTATTCATATACCGTTGCATTTCAAAAACAGACGATGTATTATTCGGATCATCAGGAAAATAACCACTCGGACTTGGATTCATCGAAGCTACTAACATAAAACTTGAGGGATAATTGATCGTAAATTTCGCTCTTGAAATCGTTACTTCCCTATCTTCCAAAGGTTGACGCATCACTTCCAAAACCGTTCTTTTAAATTCAGGCATTTCGTCTAAAAATAAAACACCGTTATGTGCCAGAGAAATTTCTCCCGGTTGAGGATAACTTCCGCCGCCGACAAGCGCTACGTCCGAAATGGTGTGATGTGGACTTCTAAAAGGACGAACAGTCATTAAAGATGTTTCCGTTCCCATTTTTCCGGCAACAGAATGTATTTTTGTTGTTTCTAAAGCTTCTTTTAAAGTAAGGGGTGGCAAAATACTCGGAACTCTTTTTGCCAACATAGTTTTTCCGCTTCCAGGTGGACCAATGAGAATAATATTGTGACCTCCTGCTGCTGCAACTTCCATCGCTCTTTTGGCTGTTTCCTGACCTTTCACTTCAGAAAAGTCAAACGGAAAACTATTTATTTTATCCTGAAATTCTTTTCGAGTATCTAAAACAACTTTTTCCAAAGGTTTTCCTTCATTAAAAAAGTCGATAACTTCTTTAATATTTTCAACACCATAAACATCGAGATTATTTACAATTGCGGCTTCTCTCGTATTTTGTTTCGGTAAAATAATTCCTTTAAAACCTTCTTCACGAGCTTGAATTGCAATCGGAAGAACGCCCTTTATCGGTTGTAAACTTCCGTCAAGAGACAATTCTCCCATAATGATATAATCTTGAACATTTTCGCCAACAATCTGATCAGATGCAACTAAAATTCCAATCGCAATGCTCAAATCATACGCAGCCCCCTCCTTTCGCAAATCTGCAGGAGCCATGTTAATCGTAATTTTTTTTCCAGGGATTTTATAACCTACGTTTTTGAGAGCGGCAGAAATTCTGTAACTACTTTCTTTTATTGCATTATCTGGTAAACCAACGAGATGATAACCAACTCCACCCGTATCAATATTCACTTCTATCGTGATGGTTTGGGCAGAAACGCCGAAGATAGAACTTCCGTAAATTTTTATCAGCATTGTTTGTGTTTTGAGTAAAGTTAAAAATTTTTCATGTGTTCTCAATTAATTTTGCCCGATTTTTATCTTTAAATTTTAATATTTTTGTTTGCTCCTTTTCTAATAAGGTATTTATAAAACAAAAAATTGATGAAAGAGAAATTTCCCGCAATCAATAGTACATTTTCACCTACCGAACTTGATAAAATTATTCAAAAGAAATATCAGCTAACCAACAAAACTGAATGTAGCGTCTTTCGGCTTGCAATGAACCATTTATATATCGTTCAGGATGGTGAAAACAAGTACGTTTTTAGAATTTACACTCACAATTGGCGTACAAAATTGGAAATCGAAGAAGAATTGAGGCTTTTGCTTCATTTAAAAGATTCGAATACACAAGTTTCTTATCCAATAGCAGGAAATTCGAATGAGTATATTCAGGAAATTGAAGCTCCGGAAGGAAAAAGATATGGCGTTTTATTTTCTTATGCAAAAGGTGAAAAAACAGCAAGATTCTCACCAGAAACAAGTTTTCTTATTGGGCAAGAGCTTGCAAAAGTTCATCAATCGACTGAAAATTTCACTCTGAAAAGAATATCTTACAATTGTGAGAACTTACTTACTAATTCTATTTTAAGTATAAAAAATTTCTTCAAAACAACTAACAGTGAAATTGAATTTCTAGAAAAACTATCTGTTTTCTTAATTTTAAAACTTGACAATATTGATTCACAAAAGATAAGAGCAGGAAGCATTCATCTTGATGTATGGTTTGACAATCTGCATATTAATAATGAAAAGGAAATAACATTTTTTGATTTTGATTTTTGTGGAAACGGCTATTTATGCTTTGACATTTCTTACTTTCTATTTCAATTATTTACAACAAATTTGAACGAGGAAGAATATCAAGTAAAGGCGGAAAGTTTTTTAAAAGGCTACGAAACGATAACAGAAATTAACCCTGAAGAAAAAGAACTTTTACCTTTTGCCTGTTTATCAATTATGACCTATTATATAAGTGTGCAATGTGATAGGTTTGAATTTTGGACAAATATCTTCCTGAACCAAGACCATTTAAAAAGAATGGTTGGAAATTTAAAAAGATGGATTGTCTACAATAACATCGAAATAGAATAATTATAAAAATTTAACCGTATTTTTATTTTAAATTAAATCTAAATGAGCATTAAACCTGAAATTTCCTGGGCAGATTTTGAAAAACTAGACATCCGAAGCGGAACAATTATTTCTGTAAATGATTTTGAAAAAGCAAGAAACCCTTCTTATCAACTTGAAATCGATTTTGGGGATGTAGGAATAAGAAAATCTGCAGCACAAATCACAACGCTTTACAACAAAGAAGATTTGGTTGGAAAACAAATTTTAGCCGTTGTTAATTTTCCGAAAAAACAAATTGCCAATTTCTTCAGTGAATGTCTGGTTTTGGGAGTTTACGGAGATGACCATAAAGACGTTACGCTTTTGAGTCCATCGTTACCTGTGAAAAACGGACTTCAGGTTGGATAATTAAATTTAACTCAAAAAATTTCATCACAAATGATACAAAACATTCCTTTAGAAAAAGTTTTATTTATTGATATTGAAACAGTTCCGCTTTACGGAGAATGGAGCGAAATTCCGGAAACTGAGCAAAAACTTTGGGAGAAAAAGACAAGACATCAACGAAAAGATGAAATTTCTCCAGAAGATTTCTACGAAAGAGCCGGAATAATGGCTGAATTTGGTAAAATCATCTGCATCACCATCGGAATGCTTGAAAAAAATGATACTTTAAAAATAAAAAGTTTCTTTGGTCACGATGAGAAAAAATTGCTGATGGAATTTGGTGAAATTTTTAACAGTCCTAGACTTCGTGATGTCATTCTTTGTGCTCACAACGGTAAAGAATTTGATTTTCCGTGGATTGCAAGAAGATTTTTAATAAACGGAATAATGCCTCCTACTCCATTTCAAATGTTTGGAAAAAAACCTTGGGAAATCCCCCATATTGACACCATGGAATTATGGAAATTTGGCGACTACAAAAGCTTTATCTCTCTGGAATTATTAGCTCACGTTTTCGGAATCCCAACCCCGAAAGACGACATCGACGGATCAATGGTTTCATCAATCTACTACATAGAAAAAGACTTGCAGCGAATAGTTGACTATTGTGAAAAAGATGTCTTAACTTTGGCAAATATTTTCCGACGAATGCGTCAGGAAGATTTATTGCAGAGAAATATCAATTTAGATTAACAAATGAACTTTACAGACGATCAGATTGCCGACATCGGTGAAGAAATTATAAGAGTACTGAAAACCGTTTACGACCCGGAAATTCCGGTGGATATTTACGAATTGGGATTGATTTATGACGTTCAGATTTCGGAAGAAGCCGATGTGAAAATCATTATGACTTTAACAACTCCCAACTGTCCGGTAGCAGAAACTTTGCCTCAGGAAGTTAAAGACAAAGTGAAAGCAGTAGAAAACGTAAAAGAGGTCGATCTCGAACTTACTTTTGAGCCAAGCTGGAACAAAGATATGATGAGTGAAGAGGCTAAATTTGAGCTGGGAATGCTTTAAATTTTCTAAAAAAAATAAATGAGGCTGTCAATTTTTGGCAGCTTTTTATTTTGTCTACAGGTTTGTCATTCTGAAAAAAAGTGAAAGCGGAATGAATAATCTATAAATTACTATTGAGATTCTTCCTTCGTAAGAATGACAAACAAGACGTTACTCTTCTAAACATCTTTCGCAATTTAATAATTTCCTATTCTTATGAATCTTTCAATGGAAAGGTTTTTCAGTTGTTTTGATGAAATGATTGGAACCATATCTAAAAATGTTTAAACCTTAAATAAAAAACCGCAGAAATATCTCTGCGGCTTATTTTATTGATAAATGAAAATCATGGTCTGTACCAATTCCGGATGAAGGCTTCTGGCCACCGGACAATTGTGAGCAGTTTCTTCGATGAACGCTTTTTCCTTATCTGAATAGGAATCTTGAAAAACAAAATTACAGACAATTTCCCCGATTCTTCTCGGCTCCGTTTTCATAATTTTCTGAAGTGTACAGTACGCTCCGTCGATATTGATCTTTTTGTCTTTTCCTAAAATGGCAATGGTCGTCAAAGCACATTCTGCTAAAGAAGTCGCACAAAGATCAGTCGGTGAAAACTTTTCCCCTTTTCCATGGTTGTCGGTTGGCGCATCACTTTCGATAATGGTTCCTGACTGTAAATGTTCAGCTGAACATCTGAGTCCGCCGATGTATGTTATTTTTGATGTCATAATTTTTTAAAATAAAAGAGACGATGTCTCAAAAATGAAAAATATCTTTCGCTCTGTTATAAGAACTTTCGAAATTCAATAAATTCAATTTGTGTTCCGCTTTTTCAACGCTCATAAAGTTGATTACCTGTTCGGTCGGCATATTTCCTACCAAATCATCTTTCGCCATCGGACAACCGCCAATTCCTTTGATGGCAGAATCATATCTTCTGCAACCTTGATCATAAGCGGCTTTCAATTTAGAATAAGAATCTTCGTAACGGTTGTGAAAATGAGCTCCGAAATCAATTTCAGGATACTTTGAAGGAATTTTTTCAAATAGTAGAGCAATGGTTTCCGGCGTTGCAACTCCTGTTGTATCAGAAAGTAAGATGTTTTTAATTCCAATTTCAGAAAAACGGTTTGCCCAGAAATCAACATCTTCCCATTTCCACATTTCGCCGTAAGGATTTCCAAATGCCATTGAAAAATAAAGATTCAGTTCTTTGCCTTCACTTTTTGTCAGTTCCATCATTTTCACAATATCATCAAAAGCTTCCTCTTGATTTTTATTAGTATTTCGATGTTGAAAAGTCTCAGAAATAGAAAACGGAAAGCCTAAAATATCTACGGATGGATGCATTAGAGCTTTCTCGGCTCCTCTGTAATTTCCGATTATTGCTGAAACTTTGGTATTTGATAAAGATTTGTCGATATTTTCGGCAACCTCAGCAGAATCTGCCATTTGCGGAATCGCTTTCGGAGAGACAAAACTCAGGCAATCGAGCACATCAAAACCAACTTCCATCAGTGAATTGATGTAATCTATTTTTTTGTCGGTCGGAATAAATTCATCCCAACCCTGCATTGCGTCTCTGGGACATTCGGTAAGAAACATTTTACTTTTGATTTTCTCAAATATAATAAAACTAAACTATTTAGTTCTGATTTAAAACAAAGCTAATATTAAATTGATTATCAATAATTTATTTCCGATTTATAATTTCGATAAGATACATTCAGCAACAAATAACCTATTATAAACTTTTAATTTATTAGTTTTTGATTTTAAATATTGAAGATAATCAGATGTAGAATTAGAATTTTTACTTTTTTTCAATTAATTTTTCAACAACCTCAACCAGTTTATCTAATTTTTCCGACACTTTAAGCAATACCTCGGTTGTTTCACTTCCTGTAACTAAATTAATATTATTTCCTTTCTCTGATGAAATCAAATCATTAATATCAATGTTATAAAGTTTAGCAATTTTTGATAAATTTTCGAATTTAGGAAACGTTCTATCACTTTCCCAGTCACAGTATGTGCTTTGCGAGATATTTAAGAGTTCAGCAACTTCTTGTTGGGAGTTATTATTTTTATAGCGAAATTCTCTCAGTTTTTTGCCTATTTTCATATTTGTGGTTTTGGCAAATATATAAAATTATCGGATTTACTATTAAAAATATCGGCAAAATAATACAATCAAACACAAAATCATTAACATTTTTGTATTTGTAATTAAAAAATAATACAATGAAAAAGATTTTTTTAGTAGCTTTATTTGCTACAGCAAGTATTGCAAGGGCAAATGATTTAAAGATGGAAAAAAATTCAGAGGTAAAGATTGAAGCTAAAGAAGATATAAAAAAGTTGAAATCCCAAAAATGTTATACATATGGAATAGTCGCATGGTGCAAGCCTAATGAAATGGTTATTGACACTGTCTGTTACGATACTGAAGTTTCAGGCAGTTATGAGCAGTCTCGAGCGTGCCAAAGAGAGAATACCGATTTATATAATATTTTCATGTGTAAAACGCGTGATTATGCTGGTGCATATATTAGTATATATTAATTTTAATATTAAAAAACAATATGAAACTTAAATTAATATTTTTACTCTTTATATCAAATTTCTTTTTTGCACAAAAACCAGATAGCTCTTTTATTGAATGTAAATATTTAACTACTTTTCTTATTGATTCAGCAAATACTCATACTTTGAAAAAAGAACTTGCATATTTGAGAATAGGTAAAAATTCTTCCATATTTAGAAGTGATTTCAAAGAAAAAGCAGATTCTATAACATTTGCAGAGATAGATAAAAGTAATAAAAATCCTGTTAATGGCATCGCAATAATGAGAACAGAAAATTGGGCTTCGGCAAAATATATTCCAGAAGTGATAAAGAGAAATGGCGAAATTATTATATTTGATAAAATTCTTAATGTCACCTACAACTATCCTGCAGTAGAAAAAGTCCAATGGTCTTTTTTAAATGAAACTAAAAAAATTCGTGAATATACTTGTAAAAAAGCGGTTGGGAAATATCATAACAAATCCATAACTGTATGGTATACAGAAGAAATTCCGATTTCAGAAGGACCTTATACTTTCAAGAATTTACCTGGTCTTGTTTTAGAAGCATATGATTCTAAAGATTATTTCCATTTTACTTTAGAAAGTTTAAAAAGAGTTGTGAAGCCTATTGTTCCTTTAGATAGAGCCGTAAAAACAGATTACGAAAGGTTTTCAAAGAAAAGAGCACAGGTTTTCAATGATCCTATTGGAGCTTTTGTTGGGATTTTTGGAAAAACTCCTCCAAAAGAAAATCAAGAAAGTATGATTAGTAATATTAGAAGTATCAATAATTATCTCGATTAAAATTTAAAACCTTCCGAACGAAGGTTTTTTGTTGGTAATGATTTAATATAGGCATCGTATATTTGTAAAAATTTAGAAATTAAAATGAGTACAATAGAATTCAACTCGATGTGGAGAGAAAAATTACTGAACCGTTTTCTCAGCTATGTAAAAATATATTCAACCAGTGACGCTGAAAGCGAAATGACACCTTCTACAGAAAGACAGTGGGACATCGCAAATTACATCGTTGAAGAACTGAAAACAATCGGCCTGGAAGATATTTCTATTGATGACCATGGGTATATTATGGCGTATGTTCCTTCTAATTTGGAGAATGATAATCAGCCAACCATCGGGTTCATTTCTCATTATGATACTTCACCGGATTTCAGTGGTGAAAATGTAAAACCTCAGGTTTGGGAAAATTATCAGGGTGAAGATTTGGTTTTAAACAAAGAAACCAACTTTACATTATCGCCTTCAAAATTTGAAAGTTTAAAGAAATATATCGGTCAGACTTTAATTACAACAGACGGAAATACACTTCTCGGAGCCGATGATAAAGCAGGTTGTGCAGAGATTGTAACGGCTGCAGAATACCTTATTGCTCATCCTGAAATTAAGCATGGAAGAATGGCAATAGGATTTACACCCGATGAAGAAATTGGAAGAGGAGCGCATAAATTTGATGTGGCAAAATTCGGAGCTGAGTTTGCGTACACAATGGATGGTGGTGTAGTTGGAGAATTGGAATACGAAAACTTCAACGCAGCCGGAGCTGTTGTGAAAATCCACGGATTGAGCGTACATCCAGGTTATGCCTTCGGAAAAATGGTGAATGCAAGTCTTTTGGCTGCAGAATTTATCCAATCTTTACCAGCAAACGAAACTCCTTCAACTACAAAAGGTTTTGACGGATTTTATCATTTGATGGATGTAACTTCTGATGTTTCAGAGTGTAAACTTCAATACATTATTCGTGATCATGACAAAGAGAAATTTGAGGCTAGAAAAAAATTTATGGAAGAAAAAGTTGCTGAATTTAATCAAAAACATGGCGAGAAAACCGCTGAAGTTGAGATTAAAGAGCAATATCGTAATATGAAACAGCAGTTTGAGGGTAAAATGCACATTGTTGATTTGGCAGCAAAAGCGATGAAAGAAGCTGGAATTGAGCCTAAAATCAAGGCAATCAGAGGCGGAACCGATGGAGCACAATTGTCTTATATGGGATTACCTTGTCCGAATATTTTTGCTGGTGGACTTAATTTCCACGGACCTTATGAGTACGTTGCTTTGGAAAGTATGGAAAAAGCTTTGGAAGTGATTGTGAATATTGTGAAGGCGTAAAAATTTTATATAAAAATTGAAATCCAGCTCAAAAAATGAGCTGGATTTTTATATTACAAATCTCCCTTTCTGTATATATTTTCAGGATTTTTAACCACATTTTTTACAAACTCTTCTTCACAAGCCCCGAATTTAGAAAAATTTAACCGACCCTTTTCTAAAGTCATATGATTAGGTCCGCTTTCTTCTGAAGGTTCAGAGACACCATCATCTTCCCAAAAACAAACATCACAGATTTCAAAATGTCTTCGATTGGAAAGCGTAAAATATCCGCAACAGAGGCATTGCAAATAATCAAATCAAATTTTAGAAATTCCGAATATGCTTATATCAACTTTGATGTTATCATTTAATCTTTGAAAATACGCAACAATTTCGGTATGTAAATTTTCATCACAATACAAACTTCCTTGCATATAATTATCACCATATCCACCTCCCCAAAAAAGCGATTTTGATTCTATAAGTTTAATAAAATGATCAGTCATCTCATCTGTAAAATGAAAATTATCATTATTAATAGATGCCCTGAACTCAAAAAGATCCTTCATAATTAGTAATTAGCTTAATACAATTTATGTCTAAACTTATAAATTTGCTATATTTTTAATTTAATAAAAAACCACTACAAAAAAATGCAGTTGCTTCACAATATTTAAAATTAAATTTTAATCGTTTTGCTGATTGCTTAAAAAAGCGTCCCACCCTTGTGCGGTCAACGCTACCAATTGATTAGAGCCTCTTGCTACCATAAAATTCCCTTCTTCTTTTTCAACAGCATGACCGATAATAGTAAAATCCGGATGGTTTTTTATTTTATCAAAATCTTCTGAAGCAATCGTGAACAGCAATTCATAATCTTCACCACCGCTCAAAGCCGTCATTACAGGATTTAAATTCAAATCATCGGCCGTTGTAATCGTCAGATTATCCATCGGGATTTTTTCTTCATACAGTCTGAAACCTACTTTCGACTGGTCAGAAAGATGTAGGATTTCCGAAGCCAAACCGTCTGAAATATCAATCATAGACGTTGGTTTGATATCCAATTGTTCTAAAATTCCTTTTACGTCGGTTCTCGCTTCAGGCTTCAATTGTCTTTCCAAAATATAGTCGAAACCTTCCATTTCAGGCTGCATATTTGGGTCTGCCAAGAAAACGGCATGTTCTCTTTCCAAAATCTGAAGCCCCATGTAAGCTCCGCCCAAATCTCCACTCACAACAAGCAAGTCGTTTGGTTTTGCGCCACTTCTTTTCACGATATTTTCTTCATCGTCAATTCCGACAGCGGTAATGCTCATCACCAATCCTGCGTTGGAACTCGTCGTATCGCCACCGATCAAATCGACTTTATATCTTCCACAAGCCGCCTGAATTCCGGAATACAATTCTTCTAAAGCTTCCACCGGAAAACGGTTCGAAACTGCAAGAGAAACTAAAATCTGAGTCGGTGTTGCATTCATTGCTGCAATATCGCTAAGATTTACCACAACAGCTTTATACCCTAAATGCTTCAAAGGAACATATCCCAAATTGAAATGAACTCCCTCAGCCAAAACATCGGTCGTTAAAACAACTTTTTTGTTTCCCGGATTGATGACTGCGGCATCATCTCCTACTCCAACTTCCGAAGATTCATTGGACAATGGGAAAAATTGAGTAAGGTGTTTAATTAAGCCAAATTCTCCTAGTTTTGAAATGGGCGTTAATTCTGGTTCTTTATCTTCAAACATAAATTCTTATATAATTGATGGTTGATAATTGATAAATGATGACAAAAAATCAATCATTATTTATCAATGATCATTTATTTATTAAAAATTGCCGGATCTATATTTTCCGGACGGAAAGGAAGTTTTTTAAAATCTTCTCTTGTCATTAGAATGGTTTCAGCTGTTTTATATTTATTCATTGCTTCAACGACATCATCCGGTGGCGAAGTCATTTTTCTCAACATCGTATCAATCCAAACGCCGGTTGCTTCTGAAGTTGCACAGTGTGAACCATCAGTAAGATAAAATTTATGTACAAAACGGTAAATTGCAGCGTCTTCTGCACATCCGTCGATTTCTAAACTAACGATTACTTTTTGGTCAGCAAAAATTTCTTTAAAAAAGGAGAATCTTTCGTGCATAATTACCGGACCAATTCCCCAGCGGCTCATTTGGGTAACTCCCATTCTTTCTTTTTTCATAAAAGCCATTCTCGTTTGTGCGCAATATTGCACATAAGATGAATTGGCAAGGTGTTTATTGGCGTCAAGGTCGCTCCAGCGAACTTCAAATGTATGGTAGAAAATCATTAAAATTTTGTTTTAAAATATGACCTTAAGAATATTATCCATTTAATTTAAGCATTTACAATGTTTGTCATTCCGTAGGAATCTAAACAACATTATTCAAAACTCTGCTGAGATTCCTACGGAATGACAAACTGAGTAGATAATGAGAAAAACACTTTTGTAGTTAATAATTTCGTTTAAAAATTCAAAAATTATAATCCTCAAAATTACTCAAATAAGATGGTTTATAAAAATTGTAGTTTTGCAAAAATAATCTTCAGCATAAGATTAAATAATTATGAAGCAAATTATCATTATTGGAGGCGGTGCAGCAGGATTTTTCTGTGCAGCAAATCTTGACGAAAAGAAATATAAAATCACCATTCTCGAACAGAATTCTGATGTACTTCAGAAAGTGAAAATTTCGGGAGGCGGAAGATGCAATGTTACTCATGGATGTTTTGACCCAAAAGAATTAGTTCAGTTTTATCCGCGCGGAAATAAGGAATTATTAAGTGTTTTCACCAAATTCCAGCCGGGAGATACAATGGATTGGTTTGAAAAACGAAAAATTTCGTTGAAGATAGAAAAGGACAACAGAGTTTTCCCTGAAAGCAATTCTTCGCAGACGATTATCAATACTTTTCAGAATGAAATTCAGCAGAAAAATGTTGAAGTTAAAACCAAATGTTCGGTAAAAGAAATTGAAAAGCTTGATGAAAAATATGTTGTGAAAACAAGTTTAGGAGATTTTGAAGCTGATTTTGTCATTTACACGACAGGAAGTTCACCGAAGTCTTTAAAAATGATTGAAAATTTAGGTCATAAAATCATTGATTTAGTTCCTTCTCTATTTACTTTTAACATTAAAGATGATTTGCTGAAAGATCTTTTAGGGACAAGTTTTGAAATGGCAGAAACTTCCATTCCAAAATTAAAAACGGAAGAAAGCGGACCATTATTGATTACGCATTGGGGACTTTCCGGACCTGCTATTTTGAAAATTTCGGCTTGGGAAGCGATTAATTTGGCAAAAGTAAAATACAATTTTGAAATTCAGGTTAATTTTATTTCGAAAGATATTGATGAGGCGGAAGAGTTATTCCAGAATTTTAAACAGTCAAATCCGAAGAAATCTATCGGACAATCGAAAATTTTTGAGGTAACGAATCGCTTTTGGCAGAGAATTTTGGAAGTTTCAAAGGTTGATTTAAATAAACAAATTGCGAATATTTCAGGAAAAGAAATGCACACGATTTTGGAAAATTTATGCAAAAAGAAATTTCAGGTTACAGGAAAATCGACTTTTAAAGATGAGTTTGTAACTGCAGGAGGTGTAGATTTAAAGGAAATTAATTTTAAAAATATGTCTTCGAAAATTTTGCCTAACTTTTACGTGGCCGGAGAAGTTTTAAATATAGACGCCTTAACCGGTGGTTTTAACTTTCAGGCTTGCTGGAGTGAAGCATGGTTGATTGCGCAGGATTTGAATAATCTATAAAAGATTTCGGATGAAAAAACTCTTTATTTTCATTATACTAATGAGTTGCGGAAAAATTTTCTCTCAAGAAGAAAGCCTTTCAAAAAGCGAGAAAGTTCATAAAATTTATGACACTCCTCATCTTAAAGAAATGTATAGTTTCAGACAAAAGTTTTCTGAAGTTTTTGACATGGATAAAGTCAACGGAAAAGGAACAGTAAAGTCCGAAGTCACATTCATTGTCACATCAGAAGGAAAAATCACTAACATAAAAACAACAGGAACAAATGTTTCCATGAATAATGAGACGGAAAGAGCAATCAACGAAATGAACAAATTCGAATTGATTCCGAAGAAGCTAAATGGTAAACCAATAGATTCTACATATAGGTTACCTGTTGAAATTACTTTTGTTAAAGATTAAATAAATGCTTTCAGTCAAAAAAAATATTTCGTCCGTTTTAAAAATTCTTCTCATCACAGGATTCGGGTATTTCTTTTGGCTCATGCTGAAGATCACTTTAGAGTATATTCCTTTAGATACTAATGTCAGTTTTTTAATGATTAAACAAACTGAAGTCGTTGAAAGGCCGGAATATCTTTACTTTTTCTATACTCACGTTTACACAAGCATTTTTGTTTTATTGGCAGGATTTTTAGCCATTCTAAGAAAAGATTTTGGCTTAAAAAAATTCCACAAAAACGCAGGGAAAATTTACATTTTCCTGATTCTAATTCTCGCAGCACCTTCAGGAATTTACATGGGAATCTTTGCTAACGGAGGTTTTCTTTCTAAAATTTCATTTGTGATTTTGGGCTGTTTATGGTGGTTTTCAACTTTCAAAGCATATCAATTAGCCAAACAAAAGAAATTTAAAGAACACAAACAATGGATGTGGCGAAGTTTCGCACTCACAATTTCTGCCATCACTTTGAGAATGTGGAAAGTAATTATTGTATATTTATTCCACCCAAATCCAATGGATGTTTACCAAATTATTGCTTGGCTGGGTTGGATTCCAAACATTATTTTAATAGAATATTTAATCACAAAAAAGCACATTTAATCAATATGAAAATTTTAAAATTTACTTTAATTGCCCTTTTCGCAATCGGTTTGACAAGCTGTAAAAAAGACGTTACAACCGAAGAAAAATCTAAAGACAGTTTAACTGCTAAAAAAGATTCAGTCGTCATTCCAGAAGTTCATAAAGAGTATTATGGAATCTACACCGGAGAATTTGCCGGAAAAGAGATGATGCATGATAATGAAGTTGACGAAGATTATGAAGGAATAAATATCAAAAGACTGTCTTTAAAAATCAACAGAATTACCCAGGATTCTGTGTACGGACAAAGTATTGTGAACGGAACTCAAAGACCTTTCAGAGGGATTTTCAACGAAAGTTCTCAATCTTTTATTTTGGATGAACCGGGAAATGATAAAACCGATGGCAGATTTGAAGTTAAGCTTAAAAACGACAGCATTACAGGAAAATGGACTGCCTTTAATAAATCTGCCGTAAAAGCGTCTTTAAAAAATTTAAAGTTGATCAAAAAAGAGTTTGTTTACAATCCGAATTTTATGTTGGATCAAAATTCTGAATTAATTGATTGGGAAAACCCAAGAGATTTTAAAGAAAAATACACCGACGAAGAAACAGGTAAAACCGAAACGTACACTCAATCTAAAAACAGAATTGCTTCTGATGCCGTTTTTAAAATCAATGCTTCCAAACAAAAACTGAGCGAAAAAGACATCAAAAACCTTCGAAAACTCGACATGGAAATCATTAAAAATTCTGTTTTCGCAAGACATGGTTATTCTTTCAAAAAACAGACGTACAGAAACTTTTTTGAGCAAACTGATTGGTATATTCCGGTTTCAAACAATGTTGATAGCGAACTTTCTCCGATGGAAAAAGACAATGTGGCTTTACTAAACCGTTTTATAAAATATGCGGAAGATAAATATGATTCTTTTGGAAGATAGTAGGTTGTTGTTGGGTTTTAGTTGTTAGTTGATAGATAATTAGATATTTGAAATAACTTATTTTCTGAAAACTAAAAGTTTTTTTTCTGATTAGATTTAATAATCAAAAGATAAAGAATCAAACAACCTATACCGTAACATAAAATATCAATCCACGAGAAAGAATTTCCGATAACTATATACATTAGGCTTCCCGGTTGGAAGCCTAATTTTTCTGCAATATTGAAAAACTGGGCAAACTCCACCAAACAGGAAAACACAAAAATTCCGAGGATTAATTTTGTGTCGTTTACTATTAAAAAGCTTTTTACAAAAGTGTAAAGCAACATCACTACAATGACGTCTCCCAAATAAGCTCTGATAAAGAAATTATCTTTTAAAACTGTGGCAATTAAGACCTCAGCAAAGAAAATGAGGATTGTGATTAAAAAATATTTTAAACTAAATTTTATACGCATCATTTGAATTTATTTTTTAGATTTAATTTTACAAAAATTACTGATAATCTATGGCACAATTAGAAACCTTTATTTTATATCTATTCATTCCCGTTGCTTTGCTTGTACTGTATTATGTGGGTTTCATCACCATGGCAAAATTAAAAATAAAACAATCTGATGATGATGTAAAAACACATTTTTTAAGAATATTCTATGGTTTTTTAACGATGGCTTCGTTTACGTTGATTCTTTTCATTTTAAAATGGCTTTTCACTTTCCTTTCTCAAGCATTTAAATAAAAAACGAAACCTTTTTTTAGATTTCGTTTAGCATTGAATATAATTTTTAATTATTTTTTTACCTTAATTGTACAGCCGATTGCAACGGTTTTTGTCATTTTTACCGGTTCATTTTTTAGTAAAGCATCCATTGCATCTTCCACATAACGCTCTGAAACATCGTTAGGATCTTCGTAATTATTGTCGATTGCACCAATATATTTTACAACATTTTTCGCACCTTCTTTTTGAAGAATAAAAACGTGAGGCGTTTTTGTAGCACCATATTGAGGATACACTTTCTGTCCTTCATCCACCAAATAAGGGAATGTAAAACCTTTATCTTTTGCTCTTGAAATCATTTCTTTGAAACCATCTTCAGGTTGTACATTCGGATCATTCGGGTTAATGGCGATTACAGGATAACCAGCTTCTTTATATTTTTTATCGAGCTCTATGATTCTGCCTTCATATTTTTTCGCATACGGACAATGATTACAGGTAAAAACTACGATAAAGCCTTTTGCTTTTTTAAAATCGCTTAAAGAAACCATTTTTCCGTCTACATTTTTTAGCTTAAAATCAGCTGCAAAATCTCCTACTTCGTAACCTTTTGCAGAAGCCGTTTTGGTTTTTGGCTCTTCGTGTTTATGATTTGTTTTTGTAAAACTCAACAAACTTAGACCAACTATTGTCGCGGTCATTAAAATTTTGATATTTTTCATGATTTATAAATTTTTTGTGATAACATTTTCGAGTTCAGTTTTCGACATTTCACCATCATTAAAGTGAACTTTTTCTCCATTTTTATAGACAATCGTTACCGGAATATTTCCGTCCCAGTTTTTTTCAAATTTTGGAATCCACGTATTCATTCTTTTGATATCATCCAATAAAACCACTTCAGCAGTCAGGTTTTTCTTTTTGATGAATTCAATTACGCGCTCTTTATCTTTTGCTCGGTCTAAAGAAACCAAAAGCATTTTATATTTCAGATTACTTTTAAATTTATTGTTAACCTCCATAAAATCCGGAAGCTCCCTCACACAAGGTGCACAAGTCGTCGACCAGAAATTAAGAACCAATAAAACATCTTTTTCTTCCTTGATTTTATTTTCCAGCTGTTCATATTTAATCATCGGTATATCATTTACGATAACTTGCTCTTGTGAATAACAGAGTGAAGCACTGAAAATCAATACAATTAAACTAAAAATTTTCTTCATACTCAAAATTACAGAAAGCATTTTTAAACCAATGAAAAACAACTTGTTAAATTTTGTTAATTAAAATATATCTGCTTACAATTTAAAATCAGAATTTCATTTTTTTAAACTAATTTCTGATTAAGGTAGTACACGAAAACCAATGTGGATTTAGTGAATTATTGGTATTAAGTTTGATAACTCTTCATTAACTATACATCTGACAATTATCTCAGAATCAGTATTACTAAAATTAAATTTAATGAAAAAGGCGATTCTTTTCTTCGGTCTGTTTTTCGGAATAATTGCGTCTGCTCAAAACCGTGATGGAGACAGCATAAATCAGGGCACGGTTAGTGAAATAAACCAAATTCCCGATTACGAAATCGTAAAAAGCAAAATAGATTTAAAAGATGTTGTTACGAAAGCAGATCAACTCCCGGAGTTTCCTGGTGGAATAGAAAAATTTAAAAACCGTTTTTTTGAAAGTTTAAAATCGTCAGATTCCAAAAAGAAAAAAGCAAACGACACCCGCTTATATTTTATTATTGAAAAAACAGGATATATAAAGAGTTTCACCGCTATTGGATCAAACAAAAGTGACCTTAAAGAAGCAGAAACTGCCATAAAAGGTGTTTTTGAAAGATGGAAACCTGCTTTAGTTAATAATCAAGCGGTTCGTTACCTTATTTATTTTCCTTTAGAAGAATCTAATTCTGGTATGGAAACCAAAAATATTTCAGAAAAAACCAATAATGCGGTTGCAAACAAAGGTTCAGTTCCTTCAGGAATCCCTGATTTAGAGTATGTAAGATCAAAAATAGATATCAAAGATGCTGTAATAAGTGCTGATGAAAAACCTGAATTTCCCGGTGGGATGGAGGCTTTTAAGAGAAAATATTTTGAAAGCATAGAAACATTAGATTTAAAAAATAACGAAAAAGTAGATACCCGTCTTTATTTTGTTGTTGAAAAAACAGGATATGTAAGAAATGTTGTTGCAGTCGGAAGCAATAAAAAGCATGTTGAAGCTGCAGAATTAGGCGTAAGAGGAATATTTGCACGATGGAAACCCGCAAAATTAAGCGGAAAACCTGTTCGCTATTTATTCTATTTTCCTTTAACGAGTAAAAAATATTAGTTCTAAAGTTTATCTTAGCGAAAACTTTACCTGTGACAAAACTTATAACGCTATTTTCTTTACTCTTTTTTTGTTTCATTTTCGGGCAAGAAGCCATCAATGGAACAATAGAACTTAATGAATTAGCATTAATTCAAAAGAATGGTAAGATCAAAATAGAAGCCGAGAAACCAGCTGTTTTTTCTCTTGGAAATACCGAATTTCAGAATCTCATCAGTAAGAATTTTAAAGTTCGAAAAGTTATCACTAACTTAGAAAAAGAAACCTGCGAAATAATTTTTATTGTAGACAAAGAGGGTTCTCTGGTAGAAATTAAAGCCTTTGGGACTAACGAAAGTTTTAACACCGAAGCTATAAGAGCCATTTCAAAAATTAAACAGAAATGGATTCCGGCTGAACTCAATGGAGAAAAAATTCGTTATAAATTCAAAGTACCTTTGACAATAAGTTTTAAATAAAAAAATTTATTCAACTCACAATTATCCAAATCATAAATCTTTGCAAATATTTTCTATTTTTGAGAAAACTTAATCATGAAAAAATTTATTTTTATTATTTCACTTATTTTTAACGGGATTATTTTCGGACAAGTTACTTCATCTCCTGCTGTTCCTCAAATTGAAAAAGAAGATAAGAATGCTCCTGTAGATGTTAATAAAATTTACGAAAATCCTGATCAGATGCCCGTTTTTCCGGAAGGAATTTTAGCTTTCAGAACCAAATTTGAAAAAGCAATTATTTTGGATTCTGTTCAACCTGAAAATGGAGAAAATGATCTTAAAGGAATGATTAGTTTTGCAATTGAAAAAGACGGAAGCATGACCGACTTGAAAGTTACCGGATCAAATGAAAGCTTTAATGCCGCAGTAAAAAAAGCAGTCAGAAGCATTAAAGATAAATGGAAACCAGCTCTATACAAAGGTGAAATTGTGAGAAGCAGATTTAGAATTCCTTTAACAATGTCTAAGTCCTAAATTATTTTGAAAAAATATTTAATTTTATTATCAACTATCATTTTTAACGGATTGATTTTCGGACAAGAAATTTCGTCTCTTCCCACACCTCTATCAATACCAAAAGAAATTGAAAACTCTTTAACTGCTACAATATGTCACGATTTTCCCGATCATGAAGCTTACTTTCCCGATGGCATGGAAGCTTTCACCAAAAAGATTGAGAATCTTATTACATTGGAATCTGTTAAATTAAAAAAAGGAGAAAACACCCATAAAGCAATGCTTAATTTCACTGTAGAACGTGATGGAAGCGTGAAGAAAGTTCAAGTTATTGGCTCAAATATAAGTTTTAACCTTGCTGTCGAAAAAGCCATGAAACGGATTAAAAGTAAGTGGATTCCAGCAAAACATGATAGAAACTTCGTAAGAAGCATTGTCAAAATTCCTCTAACAATGAATATTGAATAATCATTCTCAACAATACTCCGACCTTTAAACTCAATCTACTTCCCAATCATCTTTTTAATGGAATTCAATTTCATCAAAGCTTCAATCGGCGTCAAAGTATTAATGTCGATTTTCGTTAATTCTTCTCTGATATTTTCTAAAACCGGATCATCCAACTGAAAGAAAGAAAGTTGCATATTTTCCTCAGTCACCCTTTTTACGCCTTCAGACGAACCACCTTGAGAACGGCTGGCTTCTAAAGTTTTTAAGATATCATTGGCTCTGTTGACAACTTTTGACGGCATTCCGGCCAATTTCGCAACATGAATACCGAAACTATGTTCGCTTCCACCAGGAATTAATTTTCTCAAAAAGATAATATTTCCTTTATTCTCCTGAATAGAAACGTGAAAATTTTTCACACGCTCAAAATTCACAGTCATTTCATTCAACTCATGATAATGCGTTGCAAATAAAGTCTTTGCCTGAGTCGGATGTTGATGCAGATATTCCGCAATCGCCCAGGCAATTGAAACTCCATCGTAAGTGGAAGTTCCACGACCAATTTCGTCTAATAAAATCAAACTTCGGTCTGAAATATTATTTAAAATATATGCCGCCTCATTCATTTCAACCATAAAAGTTGACTCTCCGGCAGAAATATTATCTGAAGCTCCAACTCTTGTAAAAATCTTATCTAAAACTCCAATTTCAGCGTGTTTTGCAGGAACAAAACTCCCAATTTGAGCCATCAGACATACAATAGCCGTCTGACGCAGAATTGCAGATTTACCTGCCATGTTGGGACCGGTTACCATAATGATCTGCTGCGAATCTTTATCTAAAAAGATGTCATTCGGAATATATTTTTCGCCCAAAGGAAGGGCATTTTCAATGATTGGATGTCTCGCTTCCTTTAAGTCAATTTTAAATCCGTCATTCAAAACAGGTTTGGTATAACTTTCAGAAACCGCCAGTTCAGACAGACCAACTGCAACATCAAGCTGCGCAATAATATTTGAATTTTCCTGAATTCTGTCCATGTAAATCATCGTATCCGAACAGACTTTTCGGTATAACTGATTTTCCAAAACACTGATTTTTTCTTCAGCGCCTAAAATCTGACTTTCGTATTCTTTTAATTCCTCGGTGATGTATCTTTCTGCATTCACCAACGTCTGCTTTCTGATCCAATCGCTTGGAACTTTATCTTTGTGGGTATTTCTTACTTCAATAAAATATCCGAAAACATTATTAAAATCAATTTTCAGACTGGTAATTCCGGTGCGTTCCACTTCACGCTGACACATTTCGTCCAGAAAACCACGCCCTTTATTTTGCAAACCTCTCAAATGATCGAGCTCTTCAGAGATATTCTGTTTGATGACATTTCCTTTTGATAAATTGACCGGAAGTTCTTCATTCAAATGATTTTCCAGCAACTGAATCAGGTCATCTAATGAATTTAAAGGCTCCAACCAAGCCAAGACATCGGCGTGAGGATGAAGCAATCCTTTAATTTTCTGAATATTGATCAGACTCTGACGGAGATAACCTAATTCTTTAGGTGAAATTTTCTCTGCCGCAAGTTTACCCATCAATCGATCCAGATCTGAGATCGCCCTTAATAATTGTGAAATTTCATATTTTAAATGATCATTTTCATTTAAAAAGTCAATTAACGAAAGCCGTCTACCAATTTCCTCAACAGATTTTAAAGGCAGAATAATTCGTCTTCTCAATAATCTTCCACCCATCGGCGTAGAAGTTTTATCAATAATATCCAACAAAGATTTTCCTTTCGGATGGCTTGGATAAACGATTTCGAGATTTCTCAGCGTAAAATGATCCATCATCAGATAATCTTCCTGCGGAATAATCTGAATTTTGGTGATGTGCGCCAATAATTTATGATGGGTATCTTCCACCAGATAAGCGAAAATCGCTCCTGCTGCGGTAATTGCCAAAGGTAAACCTTCAACGCCAAAGCCTTTTAATGAATTGGTTTTAAACTGATTTGTCAGTTTTTCGTAGGCAAAGTTATATTGATATGCCCAGTCTTCCAGTTTGAAAACGTTTCTGTTTTTCAGCTGATCGGGAATTTGTACGCTTCGTTGATAAATAATTTCACTCGGGTCAAATGTGTTGATGATGTGTAAAATTTTATCTAAATTTCCTTCGCTCACCAAAAATTCTCCCGTTGAAACGTCGACCAAAGCGATTCCGTATTTTTCTTTTTCTTTATGAAGAGAAAGCAGGAAATTATTCTTTTTCGAAGTCAGAACCTGATCGTTGAATGTCACTCCAGGCGTCACCAATTCTGTTACGCCACGTTTTACAATTCCTTTGACGGTTTTTGGATCTTCCAGTTGGTCACAAATCGCCACACGAATTCCGGCTCTGACCAATTTAGGCAAATAAGAATCCACCGAATGATGCGGGAAACCGGCCAGTTCGATATGACCGTCGCCATTCGCTCTTTTTGTCAGAACAATCCCCAAAATCTGAGAAGTTCTCACGGCATCCTGACCGAAGGTTTCGTAGAAATCACCCACTCTGAAAAGCAAAAGCGCATCAGGATATTTCGCCTTGATGGTGTTATACTGCGTCATTAACGGGGTCTCTTTCTTCGTCGCCTTTGCCATTGAGATATACTTAAATTTGGGTTGGTAAAAATAAGAATAAAAAAAGAAGGAGGAAAATGGTGATTTGGTTTCCCACGGATTGCACAGATTTTTTATGGATGATTAAAAATAAATTGTGTACTGTTGGAATTGCCGCGAATGCACGAATGATATTTCGGTTTGCGATAAAATCATTTTATCATTTTATATAAATTAGTGCATTCGTGGCATAAAAATATTGGAGGATTAACTTTTATTTTTACTTAAATGCTTTTCCAAAGCCTCCGTTGCCTTTTCATACGCCCATTTTTGCTTATAATCTACCCATTCAGATTTAAATAATTTCCGCAGAATCTTATCCGTATAACGCATAATAAAAACATGATACAGCATATTCGCGAAAACTTTAGGTTTATTTGGTAAAGCTCTGAGAGACATTGAAAAACCAGGTTCCAAGTATCTGTTGAAATGCCAGAATGCGCCGGGAATAAAAAGGGCATCGCCGTGTTCCATGAAAATTTCAATTCCTTTGGCGTATTTCAACGCCGGAAATTTCTCGTAATCAGGATTTTCGTAATCGATATCATAAACTGTGTGAACTGACAGCGGAACTTTATATAAAAACTTCGACTGTTTCTGGTCAAAGAGCAAAATTCTTTTCTTTCCTTCAAAATGAAAGTGCATAAAATCTCCCAGATCAACATCGTAATGCATTAGAACATGCGCATCACTTCCACCAAAAAATAAAGTCGGAAGCCGCTTGAAAAATTTAATTCCCAAATCAGGATATGTAAAGTTTTTCAACAATTCTGGAAGCCGGTCGGTGATGATGTAAAAGAAAATACGCAGATCAGAAGGTTTGGATTTTATCGTGTCGATATAATCCTTCATTTTCATCTTTGTTACTGGTGCATCAGAACTTTTCTTTGCATCCGCAGGTTTATTGTCGTAGAGTGGAACTTCCTGTTCACCCGCTTTTTCTTTAATAAAATCAAAATTCCATTTGTCGAAAGCTTCCCAGCGACTCGCGTAGTTCTTGATTAGAAGAGGTTTTTTCTTCTTGAAATAATTTTCCTGAAAATCTTCTTTACTGATGTCGCTGACCACATCCACGTTTTCGAGAATCATCTGTTTTGTTTTTTAATGCGAAATAAAAATAGTGTTTTTTTGAAATTTGGAAAAATTTTGAAGGGATTAGTTACCACTGATTGGACAGATTTACACTGATAATTATGAAAAATGCCACGAATGTACGAAAGACGTAAACTTAGCAAAGAAATACAATATTCTTAATGATGACAAATTACGGACAATTGTAATTATTATTTATTTTAAATGAAGCCTTCAATAAATGACTCAAAAAATTTCGTGCATTCGTGACCGAATAAATTCTAAAAAATCTGCGACACCAGCTTTATCTGCGAGAGAAATTTAATCCCAAAATTAAAATTTCTGCGGAAAACAATAATCCGAATATTTTATCTTTGCAAAAGACACGCAAACCATGAGAGTTTACAATACAAAACATTTCCTGAAAATATTGGTCAGCTTACACAAAAGCGACACGATGAAAATCCTTTTTCCGACGATGGTTTTGATGGGAATTTATTCTTTCGGAATACAATATTTGGAAATCGAATATCTTCATTTAACCTCGAAATCTAAAGTCAGCAATGTTGGAATGATTCACTCTCTGCTTGGTTTTGTTTTGTCTTTGTTATTGGTTTTCAGAACAAATACTGCATATGACAGATGGTGGGAAGGAAGAAAACTTTGGGGAAAACTAGTGAATGACACGAGAAATTTCGCCATAAAAATTAATATTATTCTTGCCGAAGACCGACAATCTGCTGATCAAATTGCAAGATATTTAAAATATTTTCCACATTTTTTGGCAAAACATCTTTCGCAAGAATCGACAAGGCTCGCTTTAGATGAGGATTATTCTGAAATTGAAAAATCTTTGAGAAGTCACGGACCGACCGATATGATTATCCATCTCACTCATAAATTGCACCAGCTTAAAAAAGAAGGAAAGATTTCAGATATTGAAATGTTGTATTTAGACACCCAGATTTCAGGTTTTTTGGATGTTTGTGGCGGTTGTGAAAGAATTAAAAACACACCGATTCCGTATTCTTACTCTTCATTTATTAAAAAGTTTATCATTTTATATGTTTTAGCTTTGCCTATTGCGTATGTTATCAATCTTGGATTGTTTATGATTCCGCTGACTGTTTTTGTATATTATGTTTTGATGAGTTTGGAATTGATTGCTGAAGAAATTGAAGATCCTTTTAATAATGATGAAAACGATATTCCAATGGAGACCATTGCGCAGAATATCGAGAAAAATGTTCACCAGATTATGGGAACAAAAAAGTAAAATTTGTAAATCTGAAAAGACATTAGATTTCGTAAATAATAAATATAAATTAATCTCAACAAATATAGAGTGGTACACAAATTAAAACTGGAAGAACTTAACCGAATCGATGTAGAAACATTTAAAAAAGTTGAGAAAATACCGCTGATTGTTGTTCTAGATAACATCAGAAGCATGCATAATGTGGGAGCAACATTCAGAACGGCAGACGCATTTTTGGTTCAAAAAATTATTCTTTGCGGAATTACACCTCAACCTCCGCATCGTGAAATTCACAAAGCAGCTCTTGGGGCAACAGAAAGTGTAGATTGGTCGTATAAAGCAGATATTAATGTAACGATTGCTGGTTTGAAAAGCCAGGGTTTTGAAATTTTAGGAATTGAGCAGACTTCAAACAGTCAGATGATTTCAGACTTTACGATTGACAATACAAAGAAATATGCTGTAATTTTAGGTAATGAAGTAGAAGGAATTAGTGATGAAGCATTGCCGAATATCGATACATTTTTGGAAATTCCGCAATTAGGAACAAAACATTCTTTAAATGTAAGCGTTTGCGGGGGAATAGTAATGTGGGAATTTGCGAAAGTTTTAGGAATTAAATAATAGTTACTTTTAAATTAATTCTTTGCAGACTTTGCTAAGTAGAACGCCGTTGTATAGCTTAAAAGCAATTAGCAGTTCAAAAAAACTTTGCAACTTTGCGTTTAAATTAAAGAACTTCGAAGAATAAATTTAGTTATAAAAATTCTGCAAAAGCCCTTAAAATAAAAAAACTGCGTCTGTCAAAAGACAGTGCAGTTTGAAATAAATCTAATAAAAAGTAAAAATGAAAGGCGACAAAGGTACATTTATTTTTCACACAAACAAATTATTTTGACTGAATTTTTATTTTCGTCAAAAAAAACAACAATTTTAAGAAAAGGATTCGTTTAATTTTTTATAAATTAGCACAATGTTTATCAAAGACTACGTCTCAAAAGATTTTCCTTGCTTTCACCTTACTGACTCTATAGAATCAGCTAGAGAAATGCTCGACGCTTTTGGATATACGCATATTTTCATCAAAAAATCACACCACTTTTACGGAGCCATCGCCAAAGATTTTCTTTATGAAGAAGAAGGCTTGTTAAAAAACCTAGAACATCAGATTGAGCGTTTTGCGATTTTGGAGGATAATAATATTATGGACAGTATTCGTCTGTTTTACACCTTCAACACCAATGTGATTCCTGTGATTAATAAAAATGAAAAATATTTGGGATATATCGGTTGTGACGATGTTTTCCAAAATCTTTCGCTGTATCCTTTATTTTCCGAATCGGGAGCTACTTTAACGGTTGAAGTTCCGGCAAGAAGATATTCGATGACTGAAATTGCCAATATTATTGAGAGCAACAACTCAAAATTTTATGGGGGATTTATCAGTTTGATGTCCGAGGAAGCAATTCAGGTTACGATAAAAATCAGCAATGAAAATCTTGCGTCCATTGATGCTACATTCGACAGATATGATTATAGAATTGTTGAAAAATACTATTCTGACGAAAAGACAGATATGTTTAAAGACCGATTTGGTTTTTTACAAAAATTTATAGAAATCTAACATGAAGGCAGCCATATATTCTCAGAAAAAAGATCTTGATACTTTTTTATATTTAAGCAAATTTATTTCTGAACTGGAAAGCAGAGGCGTAAAATCTGTTTTGTTTGATGAAATGGCAGAAGCCCTTCAATTCTCGAAAATATTCGAAACTTTTGGAAACAAACAGGATCTTATTGAGAAAAAAGTAGATTTATTCTTCACTTTTGGTGGCGACGGAACGATTGTAAATTCATTAACATTTATCGAAGACTTAGAAATACCCGTTGTCGGTGTAAATACCGGAAGATTAGGATTTTTGGCAAGTTTTACCAAAGAAGAAGCCTTTAAAGAATTAGATTCTATTTTAAAAGGAGATGTGAAAACCAGCCGTCGTTCAGTGATTCAGGTCGTTTCGCCAGAATTGGATGATTTTTTTCCCTATGCCTTAAATGATGTTACCGTTTCAAGAAAAGAAACAACTTCAATGGTAACAGTAGATTCATATATTAATAATGAATTTTTAAATGTTTTTTGGGGAGATGGTGTTATCGTTTCCACTCCAACTGGATCAACCGCTTATTCTTTAAGTTGTGGCGGGCCAATAATTTCACCTATCAATCAAAACTTTGTCATCACTCCTATCGCACCACATAATTTGAATGTAAGACCTTTGGTGGTGAATGATACGGTTGAAATTAAATTTAAAGTAGAAAGCAGAGTTCCGCAATATTCGCTTTCATTAGATTCAAGATTAATTCATATTGAAACCGATAAAGAAATTGTGATTAAAAAGGCAAGTTTTCAATTATTATTGGTACAACCTAACAATTTAAGTTTCTATGAAACCATTCGCCAAAAGTTACTTTGGGGAAGAGATAAAAGAAATTAATCATTTCTCAAAATTGATTATCTTTACAAGAATTTTTAAAACATACCCTAATTTTATATAAAAGCTAAAATATGAGCAGAATTTTCCCGGCAGGAGTTGCCACAGGTCAGTTAGTTACAGATATTTTCCAGTATGCAAAAGAAAATAAATTTGCATTACCTGCAGTGAACGTAATCGGTTCCAGCAACGTAAATGCAGTAATGGAAACTGCAGCAAAATTAAACTCACCGGTAATCATTCAGTTTTCTAACGGTGGAGCATCTTTCAACGCAGGAAAAGGATTGAGTAATGACGCTCAAAAAGCAGCTATTGTTGGAGGTATTGCAGGAGCAAGACACATTCACACTTTGGCTGAAGCTTACGGAGCAACGGTAATTCTTCACACAGATCACGCTGCAAAAAAATTATTGCCTTGGATCGACGGTTTGATGGACGCTAACGAAGAATTCTTCAAGCAAACAGGTAAATCTCTTTACTCTTCTCACATGCTTGATCTTTCTGAAGAATCTTTAGAAGAAAATCTTGAGATTTCTGCTGAATATTTTGAAAGAATGGCAAAAATGCAGATGACTTTAGAAGTTGAAATCGGTGTTACGGGAGGTGAAGAAGATGGTGTAGACAATTCTGATGTTGATAATTCTAAATTATACACCCAACCTGAAGATGTAGCTTATACTTACGAAAAATTGAAAGCTATTTCTGATAACTTTACAATTGCTGCTGCTTTCGGAAACGTACACGGTGTTTACAAGCCAGGAAATGTTGTTTTGACTCCAAAAATCTTAGATAACTCTCAGAAATTCGTTCAGGAGAAATTCGGAACTGCTGAAAAGCCAATTAATTTTGTATTCCACGGTGGTTCAGGTTCTACTTTAGAAGAGATCAGAGAAGCAATTGATTATGGGGTAATTAAGATGAATATTGATACTGACCTTCAGTTTGCTTACACAGAAGGAATCAGAGATTACATGGTAGATAATGTAGAATATCTGAGAACCCAAATCGGAAATCCTGATGGAGAAGAAAAACCAAACAAAAAATTCTACGACCCAAGAGTTTGGATCAGAAAAGGTGAAGAAACCTTCTCTAAGAGATTAGTTCAGGCATTTGAAGATTTAAATAACGTAAATACGCTTAAATAAATTATAAATTTTGAATTATAGATTTTAAATTGTTTTTAATCTATAATTCAAGATCTAAAATCTAAAATTTCATAAATGGCATTCGACTGGTTTAAAAGAAAAGCACAAAATATTACCACTTCTACAGACGACAAAAAGGATGTTCCGAAAGGACTTTGGCATCAAACTCCGTCTGGAAAAGTTGTGGAACATGATGAACTAAAGAAAAACAATTATGTTTCTCCTGAAGATGGATTTCACGTAAGAATTGGAAGTGCAGAATTTTTTGACATTCTTTTCGACGAAGGAAAATTTACTGAGCTTGATGCGAATGTTGAAAGTATTGATATCCTTAACTTTAAAGATACAAAATCTTATACAGACCGTTTAAAAGAAGTAAAAGCGAAGACAAAATTAACTGATTCTATCAGAAATGCTGTTGGAACTGTAAACGGAACTGAAATGGTAGTTTCTTGTATGGATTTTGCATTCATTGGCGGGTCTTTAGGCTCTGTAATGGGTGAAAAAATCAGAAGAGCAATTGATTACTGTATCGAAAAAAGACTTCCGTATATGATTATTTGTCAGTCTGGAGGTGCGAGAATGCAGGAAGCAACGTATTCTTTGATGCAGTTGGCAAAAGTTCAGTCTAAATTAGCTCAGCTTTCAGAAGCAGGTCTTTTGTACATCGCTTACCTTTGTGACCCGACTTTCGGTGGAATTACCGCATCTTTTGCAATGACTGCAGACATCATTATGGCTGAACCAAAAGCATTGATCGGATTTGCAGGACCAAGAGTTATCCGTGAAACTATTGGTAGAGATTTGCCTGAAGGTTTCCAGACTTCAGAATTTTTGCAGGAAAAAGGTTTCGTAGATTTCATTGTAAAAAGAACAGAAATCAAAGAAGTAGTTTCAAAAACAGTAAATCTTTTAGCTGTAAAAGCTTAATATTTAAACTAAAAATCATACAATCTCTCTCTATTTCGGGAGAGATTTTTATTTTATGAGGACTTTTAAAGTAATTTTTAACACCATAAAAAGCATGAGTTTTAAGAAAATTCTTAAGCTCTTATCTGCTGTTTTACCTCATCCTCTATTTTCAATTTTAAGTTTTTATGCAACGGTAAAAGCTTTTTCCATTGCGCAAAAATTATATCCAAAAACGGCATCTAAAAACGGAGAGGGAAACGCTTTCAGACATTCGCTTTGGTGTTGCCTGATCATGATGTATTGCAGCAAAATTTCTTCGCCCGAAAAAGCATTGGATTTCTGCAAAAAAATTACAGATTTGCACGAAGAATTATTTCCAAATCAGCCTTTGGAAACCAAAATGGATCTCCACAACAACAAAATCGGGATGGATTATTTCATGGAAATTTTACCCGGAATCCACCGTCAGTTTTTTGAAAAAAGCTTTTTCATTGATGAATTAAAGAAAAAAACCGCCAATGCAAAGGTTTTGAAAAATTTGGATGATGATTTTGAAGGTTTTTTGGTTTATTTGGATGAAAAATAATTTAAAATATCATTTATTTCTTTTCTTAATACTCTTAATTTTTTATTGAATCTTAATGGTTTAGATAAACGTTCAATTTTTCACATTAAAATTATTATCTTTTCTAAAAATTAATTTAATCAAATGGTTCTCAGCAGAATTTGGTCGGCTTTTATTATCATCGCCATTGCGATTGCAAGTGTAAAATATATTTCGTCAAACCATTACAAAACTATATTCAACGATATGGTTGTTGGAAAAGGTGGTGATACAGTACAGATTGCAACCCAAAAAATCAACACCCTTTCCCCAATTGTGAGAGATAGTTTGATGAAGAAAAATGATTTTGCTGAAAGTAGAATTCATTATAAAACTGATTCTTTAAAACAAAATGTAAAAGTTTATAGAATTCAACAGACAGACGGCGTTATCGGTACTTCCGAAACCGCAGTGAAAATCTGTTTAGGATTAATAGGAATTATGGCTTTATTTATGGGATTCATGAGCATTGCCGAAAAAGCAGGCGGAATCAATTTATTAAGCAGATTAATTCAACCTTTCTTTTCCAAATTATTTCCTGAAATCCCTAAAAACCATCCCGCTTTCGGACATATGCTAATGAATTTCAGCGCCAATCTTTTAGGTTTAGATAATGCTGCAACACCTTTTGGATTAAAAGCGATGGAAAGTTTACAGACTTTGAATCCCAATAAAGACACTGCAAGCAATTCGCAAATTATGTTTCTCTGCCTTCATGCAGGAGGAATGACGCTGATTCCGGTTTCTATTATTGCATTACGAGCTTCAAATGGATCTAAAAACCCAACCGATATTTTCCTTTACTGCATGATTGCCACTTTTGCAGCAACGTTAGCAGCAATGATTATTGTTTCTATTTATCAGAAAATCAACCTTTTGAAACCCGTACTTTTGGCTTACATTGGTGGAGTTTCACTACTGGTTGCACTTCTTGTTTGGTATTTAACAGGTCTTACCAAAGAAAATTTAGATACATTCAGTCAGGTTTTAAGCAATGGTTTGATTCTTTTTATTTTCGTGGCGATTGTTCTTGGTGCGGTGTACAAAAAAATAAATGTCTTTGATGCGTTTATTGAAGGTGCAAAAGAAGGTTTTACAACCTGTGTAAAGATTATTCCTTATTTAGTTGGAATGTTGATTGCGATTTCGCTTTTAAGAACTTCCGGTGTTTTTGAGGTAATTATTGACGGAATGAAGTGGGTTGCAAGCGCATCCAATCTTGATGCAAGATTTGTTGACGGACTTCCAACTGCTTTAATTAAACCGTTATCCGGTTCTGGAGCCAGAGGTATGATGGTAGATACAATGAGAACTTTTGGTGCAGACAGCTTCCAGGGAAAATTGGCAGCGATTCTTCAGGGAAGCTCAGATACGACGTTTTATGTGATTGCAGTTTATTTTGGAGCAGTAGCTGTGAAAAACACGAGATATACCGTTGTTGCCATGCTTTTGGCGGATTTGGTGGGCGTGATTACTGCAATTGGATTGGCGTATTTGTTTTTTGCTTAGCTTTTTTTAAATCAAATTAAACTAAATTTTGTGAGTTGAAAAATATAAAATGTGGATTTTTTCTACAATCCTTATCTTTTTATGAAGTGGTTTTTCTTACTTTAATACTCTTTTTTGAAGCTTTAATTAACTATTTCAACATCAATAATATTTGTTTAGAAGCTGTAAGAATTATTGTTTCAATTATATTATTAATTATTTGTTGGGTTCCTATTTCAGCACCATTATCAGAGAAGTTTCGGAATGTGTATTTCTCATTATTTTGGGTGATAATATGTATATTTTGGATGATAATTATAGAGGATTTTGTAACATCTATTTTACCTATTTTTATTTATATATATACTCAAATTGCTCGATTAATTTTTAAATGGATTTTTAAAATAGAGCCAATTCCTTTGCTCGTCTACAAAGAAGCCATTCATCGATACAGTAAAATTGAGAACAGAAAATCAAGTCAAAATGATTTTGTTTTTAGTATGCTTGTTTTTATCGTAGGTAGCATTTTTACTATAACAATTTCTATATTATGTAACAAATACTAATGCTTTAAAATATTAATTTTAATAAATTTAAAATATCTAAACACTTTACCTATATTATGATCACAGATAAAGAATTCACCCTAAGACTCATCCGTCAGTTATCTCAAGCTTTAGAAAAACTAATCTTAGACAAACCCGAAGAAAGTTTAATGCAGAAAGATCTGGATTTTGATTCTTTAATGAAAGACATTTTTAAATTTGATTTTAAAGAACTTTCAGCAAAATCAAAAGAAGAAGTTATTGAAATCGTCAAAGAAAGACAGGAAAGAGATCACAAAGACTATTATGAAATGCTCGGAAATCTATTTTACTATAACGGAAAAGTACTTGCAAATAGTGATTTTTTAGACAAGGCAAAGACATTCTATGAGCTGTATTTACAAACCAGTGGAATTTTTGCGCTTCCAATTATTAACAGAATCACCGAAATAAAAAAAGCACTTGAATAAAGTGCTTTTATATTTTTAGAATGTAATGTTATAACTTCCTGTGGATGAAACACTGGCTTTTTCGGCTTTTACATATTTCTTAACCCACGCAACAGAAGTGGAAACCACACAAGGATCTGAGACTCCGCCCGATCTTCTAGCGGAAGAAACATTTCCGGCTTTATCTACGGTGTAAGCAATGGTAATCGATCCACTTGCAGAGCAATTGTGACTCGGTTGAGCTCCTCCTCTTCCCATCGTTCCTGGAATATAACCAACTAATCGACGGTCAATTCCTACTTTGCTGTCGCCATTTCCATCGCCACCTAAAGGATCTCCATTGTTACCAATTCCATCACCTGTACCTTGACTTCCAGGTTTTGTTCCACGACCCTTAATTAAATTTCCGATTGCTGCATTACCCTTTCCATCGCCGCTTCCTGTTTTAGAATTGACTGTCGTTGCAGAGCTTTTTGTGCTTTTCGTTGTTGAACTTGCCGTTGATTTTTTATTCGTTTTAGAATCTTCTTTTTTAGGAGCGGTAACTTTGGTATTGTTTCCGGTAATAATTTTATCTTTTACCTCGCTTTTCTTAGCTTCAGGTTTTGGTTCTGGAGTAATTACGGTTTTGGGTTCAGAAACAACATTTTCAACCGATTCAGGAGCAGTTTCTACAGCTTTTGCAGCCAAGCTTCCTTCTTGATTGGCCGGTTCATCAATTCCAGCTCCATTTCTGTTATCTCCGAAATTGACGAGCATAGTTGTGATAACTTCAGGCTCTTTTTCACGCACCGTAGGTTTCATTTTATAAATGAAAACGAATATCAAAATAGCAGACCAAATAATGATAGAAAGCACAGCGCTTTTTAACTTATCTTTATTTTCTTCATCCCTATTTATCGTGTAACCTCTCATTTTTGATTATTCTTTAACCGTTGCAATAGCAATATTAAATTTATGCTTTTCTGCAATTTCCATTAAGAAAACCACATCTTTATGCATCGTACTTTCGTCTGCTCTGATGGTAAATGATTTTGCTGATTTGCTCTGAAGATCGGCTACAATTGTTTGTTCTACCAATTCGCGGCTTACAGGTTTGTCATCAACGTAATAAGAACCATCCGGTTTTACGCTTACCGTCATCGGATTAGGAATGTTATCTTCCACACTTCCTGTTTGCGGAAGTTTTACATCAATTGCACTTTGATTAGCCGCAGAAGAGGTAATCATAAAGAATATCAACATCAGCAAGATAACGTCTGTCATCGCTGCTAAACTAAATTCTGGGTGCGCTTTATTTCTTCTCTGAATTTTCATAGATTTATAAAGGTTTATTAATGATATCTAAAAATTCTCCAGAGATATTCTGAGTTCTCAATACAAACTTATCAATTCTTGTTAAAAGTAAATTATAGAAAAAGTTAGCCGGAATTGCCACCGCTAAACCGACCGCCGTTTGCCCAAGAGCCGTATAAATACCTTCCGAAAGCGTTTTTGGTGAAAAAGCACCTTCTGCATGAGACAAATCAAAGAAGGCAATAATCATCCCGATAACGGTTCCTAAAAGCCCCAACATCGGAGCAATACTTGGAACAGCTGCCAAAAGATTTAAATGTTTTTCCATATTGGCAACTTCAATCTGAGCTTGAGATTCCATTGCACTTACAATATCAGAAACAGGTCTTCCCAATCTTGAAATTCCTTTTTCTAAAATTCTGGATTCCGGTGAGTTTTGCGTTTTACAATAATCTGCTGCAGCTTCTATCTTTCCGTTTCTTATGAAATCTTCAATGTTATTCATAAAATTAGAATCTGTTTTGGAAGCCATTCTCTGGATAAAGAAAAATCTTTCAAAAAACAGATACACTGAGAAAACTCCCAATGACAAAACGGTTACCATCACTATCTTAGCGAAGATTCCACCATGAAAAAGGATATCCCAAAAAGAAAATTCAATTTTCTCGAGAGGTACAGCAGGTACAGTAACCTGTGCAAACAAAATCTGAGTAAGTTCCGTTAACAGCATTAATTGATTATTTTATAAAGGTTTTAAACGACAAAAATAACGGAATATTATCAATACTTATCTTAAAATAAGCTTAAAAAACACATCCCAAATATAATAATGTCACAAAAAAGCAAATTTCTTTCCAAAAAAAGATTTGAAAAGAAATTTACAATTAATATTTAAAAGACAATTAGTCTTCGTCTACAATAATTTCGTCTGGTGTAAATTCACACTTTAGTCTGAAAGGAAGCGGTGTATCTGAACCGGTATAAAAATCATCAATCGTTCCTTTCCAAATTACCTGAAGTTCGTCTTCTTCATTTTTCTCAAAGCAAAGTTCGTTGTCGTAAATGAACGCATCTTCGTCATCAAACAAGTTTACTTCTGTGTAAACCTCATCGTCGGAATCGTTGATTTCAAATTTCTTTCCTTCAATTTCTGAAGAATCTATCGGAAATTCAATTACTTCTAGCGATAGCTGAGGAAAATTATATTGTAAAGAATCGTCGTCAACATGGTCTAAACTGTCATCTGTGATGACCTCAACTTCCAGAAAATGTTTTTGATTACTATAAAACGCTTTGCAATAAGTATTTTTAATATTGTATTTAAGCGTTTCGTCCGGATGGTAAATTTTTAAAATCCCTTTCATTATTTCTTAAAAAAGAACTGTAATACTATGATTGTTAAATGCTTTAGGCAAAGATAAAAAAATGTGTGAATTTGAAAACTGTTTTGAAAATTATTTTCACTAAAATCTCAGTTTAAAACAGATTTGATTTACAATATTGGTTATTTTTGTGAATTAACTCTTTAAAATTAAATGCAGTTCACAAATTTTGTAACAACAATTGCATTTCTTCTTACAAATAGAAAAATAAAGATTATCAATGAAAAATATTGTATTTAAAACCTTAATCGGGCTTGGTTTAGCGGTAACTGTTGCTTCGTGCAAAAAATCAGATTCACCTTTAACGAAAGTGACACCAACAAATATTGATTCTATCGCCTCAAATTATTATGAACAATATTTAAAACTTTATCCTTTGGAAGCCACATCACAAGGAGATTTAAGATATAACGACCAACTTTCCATTAATATTGATAAAGATTTCATTTCAGGTGAAGTTGCATTTTATAATTCAGTTCAAAAACAGCTAGAAAACGTTGATTACAAAGGCCTTTCCGATGAAGACAAGGTGGTTTATGATGTTTTGGATTATACTTTAAAAGACAAAATTGAAGCCTATTCTTTTCATCCGGAATATATTCCGTTTACCCAGTTTGGAGGACTTCCGTTGAATTTCCCATTGTATGGAAGCGGACAAGGAAGCCAGCCTTTTAATACTGAAAAAGATTACGAAGATTGGTTAAAAAGAATGGAAAAATTTCCGGAATGGATGAATGCTGCAACAGAAAATTTCCGTGAAGGAATTAATAATAAAATTGTTTTACCAAGAAAATTGGTCGTAAAAATGATTCCTCAAATGAAAGCTGAAGAAATCACTACTTCCGATTTTGAAAAGAATATTTTCTACGGACCGATAAAAAATTTCCCAAAAGATTTCAGCAAAGAACAGAAAGAAAAATTAACAAATCTGTATAAAGAAGCGATTACAAAAAACATCATTCCGGCTTACACAAAAATGGGCGACTTTTTAGAGAAAGAATATTTGCCTAAGTCAAGAGAAACAGATGGTTACAACAGCTTACCGAAAGGAGACAACATTTATAAATATTATGCTAAAAGCTGGACAACTACCAATAAAACTCCCGAAGAAATAAATAAAATCGGGCTACAACAAGTTGCGATGCTTCGTGGCGAAATGGAAAAAGTAAAACAGCAAGTTGGTTTCAACGGAACGCTTGAAGAGTTTATCAATTCTGTGAAAACAGATCCCAAAGCAATGCCTTATAAAACGTCAAAAGAGGTGTTGGATGGGTTTAATGGAATTTTAGCTAAAATTACTCCGAAGTTGAAAACCATGTTCAGCGTAACGCCAAAAACGAAGTTTGAAATCAGACAAACTGAAAAATTCAGAGAAGCAAGTGCAAGTGCAGAATATATTCAGGGAACTCCGGATGGAAAAAGACCCGGAATTTTCTACATGCCACTTCCGGATCCATCCAAATTCAACGTTACTTCCGGAATGGAGTCTCTGTTTTTACACGAAGCAATTCCTGGACATCATTATCAGGTTTCTCTGCAGCAGGAAAATACAAAACTTCCTAAATTCATGAGATTCGGTTGGTTTGGAGCTTATGGTGAAGGTTGGGCACATTATTGCGAGACTTTAGGTCCGGAATTCGGTTTGTACACAGATCCTTATCAAAAAATGGGGTATTTGAGCGATCAAATGCTTCGTGCGGTTCGTTTGGTTGTTGACACAGGAATTCACACCGGAAAAATGACGAGAGAAGAAGCCATCACTTATTTTCTGAACAACATTGCTTACGATGAAGCTGGAGCAACTGCAGAAATAGAGCGTTATATGGCAATGCCTGGACAAGCTTTAGGATATAAAATCGGTTCTTTAAGAATCCGAGAATTGAGAGAAAAATATCAAAAAGAATTGGGGAATAAATTCAGCTTGGCAAAATTTCATGATGAAGTTTTAAACCAAGGTTGTCTTCCTTTGGATGTTTTAAATAGAAAAATGGAGCTTTGGAAAAAAACCCAGAAGTAATTAAAACATACACAATAAAAGCTAAGGCTCTTTTGAGTAATTCTAAAAACAATATCTGTTCCTATAAAAAATAATAAATTATGATTGAAAATTTAAGAGTTGACAAAAGTCAAACACCTGAGAAATTTCAACATCTAACGAAGGAGATATTAGACTTTTTGATAGACAAATTACAAACTCTCGATAACTTAGAAAAGGAAATATATGAACGATACCAAGTTTTACAATTAGATACAAATCCCAATCAAGCGCATGAAGATGAAGATGGACTATGGGAAGAATATTTCCAACGTTGTGAAAAGATAATTGCTCCTATCAGTATTAAACCATATAAGGATAATCGCACGTTTGGTAAGCCAACGCATTATGACTATCTGAATAATGCAAATACTAAAATCATACTGATATTAAAATCAATTAATCGTGGTATTGTAGAATTACAGTTTGATAATGGAGTAGCGAAAAAAGAACAATTTATAATAAAAAAAGATAACGATAGTTGGAAAATTGACACAAAAAAATACAGTTTTCCAGGAGAAGGTGTTTGGCGAAAAGATGAAATATAGTTTCAATAGAAAATAGTATTCAGGGGCTGTTTTAGAACTAAAATAAATAGGTAAAATGATTACAACAAGTATAAAATCTCTATTCACAAGAGATTTAAATCAATTAAAAAAAGAAATAGAATCCTCCCAAAACGAAGACTCAATCTGGAAAGTTGATAAAAGCATTTTAAACTCTGCAGGAAATTTAACTTTACATTTGGTTGGAAATATTAATCATTTTATCGGAGCGATTTTAGGAAATTCAGGTTATGTAAGAAACAGAGAACTTGAATTTTCATTAAAAAACATTCCGAGAGCCGAATTGATTGAGAAAATTGAAAACAATTGAGGTTGTACATTCTTCTCTTGAAAAAGTTTCAGAAGAAGATTTGAATAAAGAATTTCCCATTCAAGCATTGGGTTATCCAATGACAACAGAATATTTTTTGATTCATTTGCTTGGACATTTAAGCTATCATTTGGGACAGATTAATTACCATAGGAGGTTGTTGGATGTGGAGTAATTTTTAAAGCCTTGCATTCTTAAACCACCCCGTCTAAATTTTCTTTGAAAATTTATCCACCCCTCCATTGGAGGGGAATTTTTGCAGCTGCTGTATTATTTATCTTTTTCTTCAAATAGCATTTTTGTGATAAAGTCTTTCTCTCCTTTTCCTCTTGCGGGAGAATATTCTCTTCCGTAAAAAATAATCTGTAAGTGAAGTTTATTCCAAACCTCTTCTTTCCAAATGCTTTTGGCATCTTTCTCGGTTTCTACAACATTTTTTCCGGAAGTCAACTTCCACTGTGTCATTAATCTCTGAATGTGCGTATCGACCGGAAAAGCAGGAAATCCGAAAGCCTGACTCATTACTACAGAAGCTGTTTTATGACCAACTCCGGGAAGCGCCTCGAGCTCTTCATAAGTTTGTGGCACTACTCCATTATGCCTTTCTAATAAAAGCTCTGCCATTCTTTTCAGATTCTTGGCTTTTGTATTTGAAAGTCCGATTTCTTTGATTAATTCTTTGATTTGATACTCTTCCAACTTCGCCATTCTTTGCGGTGTTCCCGCAACAGCAAAAAGCTCTGGCGTAACCTGATTGACCTTCTTATCGGTTGTTTGAGCGGAAAGAGCAACTGCAACCATCAAAGTGTAAGGATCGGTGTGGTCTAAAGGAATAGGAACTTCCGGATATAATTTCTCTAATTCTGACTGAACGAGTGCCGCTCTCTGCTTTTTTGTCATTTAATTATTAAATTTGAGCAAAAATAAATCATTATGCTGAAAGTTGGAGATAAATTACCACAATTTGAAGGAACAAATCAGGATGGAGAAACTATTAATTCTGAAAAATTAATAGGAAAGAAATTAGTTATTTTCTTTTATCCACAAGCAAATACTCCAACTTGTACGGTTGAAGCTTGTAATTTAAGTGACAATTATTCGCAGTTGGAGAAAGCTGGATTTCAACTGTTGGGAATTAGTGGAGATTCTGTAAAAAAACAAAAAAACTTTCACAGTAAATTTGCATTTCCTTATGATTTAATTGCTGATGAAAATCGTGATGTTATTGAGAAATTCGGAGTTTGGCAGGAGAAAAAAACCTTCGGCAAAACCTATATGGGAATTGTAAGAACTACTTTTATCTTCGACGAAAAAGGAATTTGCACAAGAGTGATTGAAAAAGTAACTTCTAAAACTGCTGCAGCACAGATTTTGTAAGCATAATTTTAAATGCAAATATTATTTATGTCAATCAAGAACCTCATCATTTTGCCATTACTTTTATTTTGCAGTTTTATAAGTTCGCAAAAGCTTAATGATGAGATTTTTATTATTTATAAATTAAAATCTGAGAAAACTTTAAATAAATCAAAGAAAAATAGTTTAAAAAATCAAACGATTTATGGAAATTCAAAATCTGAAAATCTTCACAGTGATTTTGAAAAAGATTTAATAAAATTTGGTTACAAAAAAGTTGAAGACCTGAAAAGCAATCAGATTTTTGAGAAGCTTAATTCTTTGAAAAATGGCAAAAACAGTTATGATACCGCTTGTTTAAAAGTTTACAGAGATATTTTAATTTATAAAAATCAAAACAATAAGATTATAAAAATAATTAAAATTTGCACTTCTTGTTATGCAAATCAAGTAATAACTCCAAAAAGCAGTTATGAGTTATTGATGAATTTTGAAGATTATGATTTTTTAGATGAGCTATTGTAAAAAAGGAGTTAAAATTATTCCGTTTCGTAATACCTCAGCTCTTCATTTTCATTCGGAAGCGTCACATATTTCTGGAATTTTAAACCTAATCTTTCAATTAATTTTTGAGAAGAGAAATTGTCATTTGTCGTAATTGCTGAAATTTTCTTTAAACCAAATTCATTCATTCCGACAGATTTTATCTTTTGGGCAGCTTCAAACATCAAGCCTTTTCCTTCAAATTTTTCGAGCACAGAAAAACCAATATCAACTACGTCTAAACCCTCTCTTTCGAAAATTCCTACAGCCCCAATTTTTTGACTTCCTTCTTTGAGAATGATCAAATAATTTCCAAAACCCAACCTTTCAATTTGAGGTAAAAATCTATTTTTGATGTAGTTTTCAGCATCAGAATGTGTTTTGAGATTTTTGTCACCAATAAATTTGATGAAATTTGGCATATTGTAAAGCTCAAGAATCACATCTGCATCTTCCAACGAAATTGGACGAATAAAAAGTCTTTCGGTTTCGTAGAAATTATTTTCGTTTTTTGACAGGTTGCTTTTTGGGGTCATCTTTTGGCTCTTCTTTCTTTTCGATTTTTAAAAGTCGTGGATTATTTTTACAGTTTTTAGTGTAAACTTCAATATAAGTTCCGTTCTCTTTTACATTTGACACAACACCTGTAGCCTTATTCACCGTCAATGTAAAATGCGATTTTTGGTAAGGACATTCTTTGGAAGTCACTTTCCCCAAATCAAGATAATAATTGTTTTTATCTTCGTAATAATTAGCCGCAACATCTACAAAATGTTCATCTATCAAATAACCGTCTAAAACTGCAGATATAGCAGCTTCTTCCACGTTATCAATCTTGCCGATAAACTCTTTTAATTCTCTTATGTCTGTTATATAAATGATTTTCCCGCCAACAGAAGAAACGATATAATAAAAACTTTCTTCTCCGGGTCTTAGATTAAATCCTGCAAATTGCGGAAGATAATCCTGTTTTGTTCCGGAAACTTTTATCTCTTTATTTTTGCCGTAGTTATTGTATACTAAAACCCAAAAATCAATCTTACTGTTAGGATTTATTTTAGCTAAAACTCCGTCAATATTTGTGAATTTTTTCTTGTCCTGAGAGAAAACCGATATTCCCAAAAACAGGAAAACAAAAAGAAAAATGTGATTTGTACTTTTTTTCATAACTAGAAATTCTGACAGAAATTATGACAATATTTACATGAATTTCTCTCCTTTTTTAAGACTTTTTAAATCTAAAACATAATCTTTAATCTGCTGATCGTGTTCTCTCGGGCAGATTAAAAGAACTTTGTCTGTATCTACAACAATAAAATCTTTTAGCCCGTCAATAACGACCGCCTTATTGTTTTTAATATGAACGATATTTCCGCCAGAATCGTATGTAAGTGCCGTTTTTATATTGATTGCATTATCATTTTCATCTCTGTCACTGTTTTCGAAAACGGAAGTCCAGGTTCCTAAATCGCTCCAGCCTAAATCTGCAGGAATTACGTAAACATTTTTGGCTTTTTCTAAAATACCGTTATCTATTGATATTTTTTGAATTTTAGGATAAATCAATTCAATACAGCTTACTTCTGCTTCGGCATTGTATTCACACGCTGTAAACTGCTGCGTCATATCAGGAAGGAAAGTTTCAAAAGCTTTATGAATCGATTTTACATTCCAAATAAAAATTCCGGCATTCCATAAGAAGTCTCCGCTTTCGAGGAAGCTTTTGGCAATTTCAAGAATCGGTTTTTCGGTAAAAGTTTTAACTTTATAGTAATCTGAATCTTTTTTCTCAACAAACTGAATGTATCCGTAACCTGTATCGGGTCTTGTAGGTGTAATTCCCAAAGTCACCAAATAATCATTATTTGCAGCAATATCAAATGCCAATTCAGCTTTTTGTAAAAAAACATCTTCTTTTAAAATCAAATGATCTGCAGGAAGCACAATCATCGTCGCATTCGGATTGATTTCTTCAATCTTATTCGCCATATAAAGATTACATGCCGCCGTATTTTTCATCAAAGGTTCTCCAACAACATTATCCTCCGGAATTTCCGGCAATTGCTGATGAGAAAGAGCTACATACTCTTTATTGGTAATGACAAATATATTTTCGCTGGGAATAATTTTACTGATTCTATCATAGGTTTGCTGAATCATCGTACGACCAGTTCCTAAGATATCCTGAAATTGTTTTGGAAATTTCTGTGTGCTTAAAGGCCAGAATCTGCTACCGATTCCTCCCGCCATAATCACACAGTATTTATCTGAATTTGACATATTTAGCTGCATTTTTTCACTCTTGCCAATGGTTTGAAAGAATACTTTCTTCCCGTGGCCAGATTAACACAAAGATAGTTTTTTTTGATAAGACCTTCCAACAAATACTTCTCGTTTCTGTAAAGGAAATGCTCACCTTTTTTTAGTTCTTCTATATATTGAAGTTCATCTTCATTATTTTCAATGTGGAAATATTTCACCAAATCCGGACTTGCCATAAAATTAGCTTTCGGTGAATAGGAAAATTTAGAAATAATCGGTTTTAAATCTTCCTCATAAACATCAAGGCTTTCCAAAAGCATTTCCCGGAAGGTAAATTTCCACTCATTTCCGTGGGGGGAAATTCTTCTTCCGTATTTTTCGAAAGCAATGAGATGTGCTAATTCGTGAGTTAAAACGAAAAAGAAAAGCTGCGGAGCCAGAGTAGAATTGATGGTAATTTCATGCGATTGATCACGAAGCTTCCTGTAATCTCCAAGCTTGGAATTTCGATTTTTTGTTACCTTAATATGAATAGAATGATCTGAAAACCATTTCCTTAAGTATGAAAGTGTATTTTTAGGTAAATATTTTTCTAAAGACTGAATAGACATTTTACAAACTTAACGGAATTCCTGAATAGAAATTCAATAATTTAAGACTGAAAAGATAGTTAAATTTTGCTTGCTGTACAGAACCTTGAGCATTTGCGTAGTTATTTCGGGCAATATTCAAATCAAAAATTGTTGTACGACCTGCAGCATAGCTTTTATCGGCAAAATCCATCGCTAGTTTTGTGCTTTTTTCAGCTTCTGTTGCAGCAAGATAAATTTCGTAATTTGCATCAGCGTCAAACTGAGCCTGTTGTACATTCTGTCTTACCGTCAATTTTTGCTGTTCCAAAGTTGTTTTTGCAATATTTTCATTGATTTTTGACTGCTCCACCTGAAGTTTCGTAATTCCTTTATTGAAAATTGGAATATTTAAACTCACTCCCCCTTGTTGCCCAAAATTATCTTTATACTGATTGAAAAAACCACCTTCTTTTACATAGAAAAATTCATTTCCTACGTTATTTGTATTCAGCAAATTATTATAAAAAGTTCCAACACCCAAACTCGCAGTAAGAGTTGGCCAAAAAGATGTCTTGGTAACCTCTGTCTGTGCTTCTGCCGATTTTATTCTGCTTAATGCTGCTTTTATTTGTGGTTGGTTTTCGTAAGCTTTTTCTAAAACATCTTCTACAGCAATCAATTGTGGCGTTAAGCTTTCAGAAACCTCAACATCTACTATATCAAAATCTTTATAATCTTTTAACTGAAGCAATTGCGCCAAAGCAAATAAACTTCTTCCAACGTTTACTTCGGCAGTTTTAAGGTTTTGTTTTTCTCTGGCCCAAGCTGCCTCTGCTTCTGCCTTAACAGTTTGAGCAGTTGTACCAACTTCTGTCGTAATTTTTGCTCTTTCTAATTGTTTTTTCGCATTTTCAGTTGCACTTTGAGAAATTTTCACAATTTCTTTATTTAGCAAAGTGGTTAAATATTGTTGAGCAATCTGAAGAGAAATATCGTTTTGAATGGTCTCAATATCATACTGACTTGCTTCTACATCGAATTGAGTTTTTCTAATTGTTTTTTCAAGTTTACCGTTGTTATAAACCAAAATATCTGCGGAAAGGTTAGCATTATTTCTAAATACGTCATTCCTGATGCTTCCCGTTCCCAAAGAAGCCTGCCCGAAACTTACATTATTTCCCACGTTTGCATTCACAGAAGGAAGATAATTTCTCTGAGCAATCTTAAGATTAGAATCCTGAATCTGTTTCGAATATTCATTTTGAATCACCTGAAGATTATGCTTCACTGCATAGTCTACACATTCACGCAAAGACCATTTTTGCTGAGCATTAATTCCTGCGAAGGCTAATCCCAAAACTACAATCAAAACTCTTTTCATAAGGAAATATTTATGTTTTAATCAACATCATCGCCACTTTAAAGCATAAAATAAATTTAACGCAACGATTTTGAATTCTCTTTTTCCACATTAGACGCTAAGATTTAGAAAAAGTTACAGATTTAGAAAATTATTGTTTCATTTTAATGAAAGTTTTGAGAATTTTGTGGCATGACAAACGAACAATATCTTGAAGCTGTAGAATGGCTTTTCGTTCAGGCTCCAAATTATCAGATTGATGGTGAAAAAGCATACAAACCAGGATTGGAAAATATCACAAAACTTTGTGCTTTTTTTGATAATCCGCAAGATAAAATAAAGTGTATTCACATCGGAGGAACGAACGGAAAAGGCTCTACAAGCAATATGCTTTCTTCCGTTCTCCAAGAATCTGAGTACAAAGTTGGTTTGTACAATTCACCACATCTTATTGATTTTACTGAAAGGATTAAAATTAATGGCAAAAATTGTGATAAAGAATTTGTCTATGAATTTATTCAAAAACTAAAAAAACTTCCGGGAGATATTCTACCCTCTTTTTTCGAGTTTACGACCATTATGGCATTTGAATATTTTGCTCAACAAAATGTAGATGTAGCCATTATTGAAGTTGGTTTGGGCGGAAGATTAGATTCAACAAATATCATTAAACCTTTAATTACTGCAATTACAAATGTGCAATTAGATCACCAAAACATCTTAGGAAATACGATTGAAGAGATTGCAGGCGAAAAGGCAGGAATCATTAAAGCTAATATTCCGATTATTTTTGGAGACGTCAATAAAACGGTGAAAAATATCATTAAAAATAAAGCCGATGATGAAAATGCACCTTTTGTTGATGCTACTCTACTTAAAACCGAACTAAAATCAGATTTAAAAGGAAATTACCAAGACAAAAATATTAAAGTTGTTTTAGGCTTAATTGAAGAATTAAGGAAATTAAATTTTACAATTTCTAATAAAAATATAAAATCCGGACTTTTAACGGTACATCAAAACACTGGATTTATCGGTCGGTGGTTTGAGTTTTCCCAAAATCCTTTGACGATTTGTGATACCGGGCATAATCAAGCCGGTTTGGAATATGTTTTTTCGCAGTTAAATTCTATTGAAAAGCACAAACATATTATTTTAGGTTTCGTTAATGATAAAAAAATAGATGAAGTAATGACTTTACTTCCTAAAAATTCTGAGTTTTATTTTGCAAAACCATCAATAAACAGAGGAAGACATCCTCAAGATTATGAAGATTTATTAATTGACGCAAAAATAATTTACAAAATTTTCGATACCGTACAAGATGCGTATCTTTCTGCAAAACAAGAATGTACAAACCAAGAAATGATTTTCATAGGTGGAAGCAACTTTGTCGTAGGAGAATTTTTAGAAAAAAATTTGGAGATTTCCGAATAAGTCGTATATTTGCACCACTCTAAACGAGGAAACAAGTATAGTGGGGCTCTTAGCTCAGTTGGTTCAGAGCATCTGGTTTACACCCAGAGGGTCGGGGGTTCGACTCCCTCAGGGCCCACTAAAAGGATACTGAAGCCTTTCTAAATATTTCAGGGCTCTTAGCTCAGTTGGTTCAGAGCATCTGGTTTACACCCAGAGGGTCGGGGGTTCGAATCCCTCAGGGCCCACTAAAAGGATACTGAAGCCTTTCTAAAAATTTCAGGGCTCTTAGCTCAGTTGGTTCAGAGCATCTGGTTTACACCCAGAAGGTCGGGGGTTCGAATCCCTCAGGGCCCACTTAAAGGATACTGAAGCCTTTCTAATAATTTCAGGGCTCTTAGCTCAGTTGGGTCAGAGCATCTGGTTTACACCCAGAGGGTCGGGGGTTCGAATCCCTCAGGGCCCACAAAACCTCTCAATTTATTGAGAGGTTTTTTTGTTTCAAATATTCTAAAATTTATTTTATTTTCTTCAGCAATAATCCCAATTTAAACAAATCCAGATAGTTAAGATTTGGATTTTCGGAAAGTAAATTCTTTTTAATTCTGGTTTCAATTAAAGTGTAAAAATTTAGAAATACATTTTTCAATCCAGCTTTTATAATTTTTTTTGCTACTTTGAAAACCTTAATGTCTTTTATGAATAATTCATTTTCAGAATTTTGATAAAGTTGATAAAGTGAATGAATGGCTATCTCAGTTTTTTTAAGAAAAACCTCATTAGATGTATCATCAATATGAATAACAGGATTTTGAATTGCAGAAAACTTCACATTTCCAAATTCCAAAGTTTTAGCAAATACAAAATCTTCGTACCCGTAATTTACCAAATCTTCATTGAATGAAAATTTTTCAAATACATCTTTTTTAATAATAAAATTAACCGTTTTTAAAAGCGAAAAATTGGATGATTTCTCAACAGAAAAAATTTCTTTTTCAACAGAATATCTATTTCGTAAAGTTTTTGAATATGCTGAATCAATTCTGAAATTACCATATACAGCCTCTACTCCCCTATTTCGCTGAATTTCCTTTAAATAATTCTTTAGAAAATTTCCATTATCTATTTTGACATCACAATCCAAAAACAACAGATAATCACCATCTGTGTGCTTCAAAAATAAATTTCGAATTTTAGATCTTCCTACATTTTTCTCAAGCAAAATAAATTCTTTTACTTGATTTAAAAGTTCATTATTTATATGCTTAAATTTTTCATCAGAGGCATCATCAATAAGAATAATTTCTGCGTCAATTAAATTATTTTGTATTTCTTTTTTAAGATCATAAACTAATTCTCTAACATCAAAATTATAAACCGGAATGCAAACAGAAATTTTCATTCTGCTAAATTTTATTAATGATTTGTTGCACGTTAATTTCCTCTAAACATGCCCAATCTCCACGGAAACATTCTTTATCGCCGAAAACAGAACACGGCCTGCAAGTAAGATCTTTAATTTGCACCACATCATCTTCACTTTGTCCGAATCCTAAAAACCCGGCATAAGGATGAGTTGACCCCCAAATGGAAACGCATCGAGTCCCTACAACACTCGCTAAATGCATATTAGCTGAATCCATCGAAATCATCACTTCAAGCTGAGCAATTCTGTTAAGTTCTTCAGAAAGATTAAGTTTTCCGGCTAAACTTTTGGTGTTTGGAATTTGCTGTTCCCAACTTTCAAGGGTTTCAGTTTCTTTTTTTCCGCCTCCGAAAAAGTAAATCGTATTTTTTTGTGCTAAAATTTTCACAAGCTCAAAAGACTTTTCCAAAGGAAGCATTTTTCCTTTATGCTGAGCAAATGGTGCGAAACCAATTCCCGATTTTTGTATAGTTTGAGGTCTTAACTGATGAGAGAGTTCAAGTTTAAAACCCATATCACGGAAAACATCTGCATAACGTTCTACCGTTTTTCTAAGCTGAATTTTATCTAAATTCCAGACATTGGTAAGATTTTCTTTTTCTTCCTTGCCTTTATTTATTTTAAAAACCTTTAAACCCTTTCTTACATAAAGTTTATCCAATATCTTAGATCGAATAACGTCATGTAAATCAGCAACATAATCTGGTTTATATAGTTTTAGTAACTCTTTTCCCAATCTTCTGATTCCCAAAAAACCTTTATATTCATCAAGGTCAATTCCATGAAATATAACATTCGGAATATCAGCGAATAAGCTCTCGAAATTATTACGTGAAACCATTACAATTTCTACATCGGGATTTTGCTCTAAAAACTCACGAAAAACAGGCATTGTCATTGCAACATCACCAAAAGCGGAAAAACGGTATGCTAAAATTCTGGTCAAAACTATGATTTCAGTTGATAAGCAACGGCGTAAAATTTAATTTGTTTGGTCATTGCCATCAAACCATTGGCTCTGGAAGGCGATAAAAATTCCTGCAAACCGATTTCTGAGATGAATTCAAAATCAGAATCAAGAATTTCCTGCATAGAATGACCGCTGTAAATACTCACCAAAAGAGAAACAATTCCTTTGGGCAAAATTCCATCTGAATCTGCATTAAAGAATAATTTTCCATCTTTAAACTCAGCGTCGATCCAAACTTTACTTTGACAGCCTTTAATTAGATTTTCATCGGTTTTTTTGTCATCAGACAAACCTTTTAATTCTTTACCGAGATCAATAATATATTCATATTTCTGCTCCCAGTCTTCCAAAAAGGCAAATTCATCGATTATTTCCTGCTGTTTTTCTTTAATGGTCATTGTAACAATTAATTTCAGCAAAGATACTAAATTTAGAAACTTAAATTTTTTACTGAAATATTTTCAAATAGTAAGGTTGTTGAAGGTTTAAATTTTAATTACGGGAAAAATCAACGCATGATTTCTGAGAAGCTTTATCAAAAACCTCCAGTAATTTAATTTCTTCATTTTCCCAACAAAGAATCTCAGAAGCTTTTTCCAACTCAGGTTGATAATTTTTTCTTCCTTTATCTAAAACTTTACCTATTGCAGCAGCAATATTTTCAGGTTGATGATTTTCAATAATTTCTCCGACATCAAACTGATTTTTAATGTTTAACATTTCCGGCAAATTTGCCATAATTAACGGAACTCGAGCTTGAATGCAATCTAAAACTTTGTTGGGAAGCGAATAAAGATAACTTTCGCCACCATTTTCTTCGATGCTCATTCCTAAATCTGCAGTAACAGTTATTTTTCTTAAATCTTCAGGTAATAATTTCCCTAAAAACTGAACTTTATCCTGAAGTTTTTCTTTGAGAACCAAATCTTCGTATTCTTTCTTTTTCGGTCCGTCACCTGCAATTTTAAAAATAACATTTTCTAGATGATGCATTGCCAAAATGGCTTTATCAATTCCACGAAAGGGATTAATAGCACCTTGATACAAAAAAATTTTAGGCTGATTATGTGGAATTTCAATATTAAAGTCTATTTTTTTCGGAGCATTTTGTACAATTATTGGCTGAATTCCATATCTATTCTGAAACCAATTCCCATAACTTCCACTTGCGGTAATCATGAATTCGATATTCGGAACGATCTTATTTTGTAAATATCTCCACAATTTCTGTGACATTTTGCCCTGAACTGCAGGCATTTCAGAAAAAATTTCGTGACTGTCAAAAACCAAAGGAATTTTATATTTTTTTGAAATCAAATAATTGGGTAAAAGCGCATCCAAATCATTGGCATGAAGAATAACATTTTGATTTTCTTTTATTTTTCCATACAGTTCCCAATACAATTTCCAATTAAATTCAAAATAAGCAGTTTTCAAAGTTTTAGAAACAAGAGGAATTCTTGAAAATGGATAAGGACGTTCCATTTTTTCTGCACCACCCCAATTATTTCCAATTAATTCTACTTCGTATCCGTTTTTGTGTAAAGTTTGGCAGACTTTCTCGATTCTTTGGTCTGTATAAAGATTGCTGAATGCCGAAGTCAGTATTTTTTTTCGACTCATTTTTTTTTCTTTGCAGTCAGTAAATGATACACCTGAACGAAACAAATTATTGCATTTGGAATAATTACCGGCCAAAGCATTCCGCTGAAAATACCATAAATGACAAAACAGATGCAACCAACCAAATTGATAATCCTGATTTTGGTTAAATCTTTAAGGATGAAACTTAAAACAATAAAAACTGAAGCGGCATAACCGATATAATTTGTAATCTCGGAACTCATTAGAAAAATTTGAGGAAGACAAACTTAGTCATTTTCAATAAGATAAAAAACATTTATCTGCCATAAAGTCATTCTTTGTTTTTTGGTAAAATATTTGTAATTTAGATATTGATTAAAAGTAATACTGCTTTTTTTCTAACGAGATACATTATGGATTATAAGTTTTCACAAGGTTTGAGCCAAGTGTTCAAACAAAGCAAAAATGAAGCTAAGCGGCTGAAAAGTGAATTTCTTAATACAGAACATCTACTTTTAGGTATTATAAAAACAGAAAACTCTGCAAAAGAAATCCTTCAAGGGCTGAATGCCGATTTAACACAAATCAGAAGAAAAATTGAAACTTTAAATACAGCAAGTCTAAATCCTATTTCTGAGGAGGTCACCAATATTTCATTCACTAAAATGGCAGATCATTCCATTAAACGTGCAGAATTAGAGTGCAGACAATATAAAAGCAACGAGATTAATACCGTTCACTTGCTTTTGGGCATTCTATATAAATATGAAGATCCTACCTCAAATATTTTGGGAGCTTACGATATCGACTATGAAGGAGTTTCGAGAGAGTATCAAACGATGCTGAAAAATTCCGGAGAAGCGCCACAGAATTCGGCTTACGATGATGATGACGACAGAGAAGAATTTGAGCAGATGAGAAAACCTACAGGAAATCTTGGTTCTGCGAAAAGTAAAACACCTACATTGGATAACTTTGGTAGAGATTTAACTTCTTTGGCAAGAGACGGAAAACTAGACCCAGTAATCGGTCGTGAAAAAGAAATTGAAAGAGTTTCTCAGATCTTATCAAGAAGAAAGAAAAACAATCCGCTGTTGATTGGTGAGCCCGGAGTTGGTAAATCTGCCATCGCTGAAGGTTTGGCCTTAAGAATTCAGCAGAAGAAAGTTTCTAGGGTTCTTTTTGGTAAAAGAGTAATCACTTTGGATTTGGCGAGTTTGGTTGCCGGAACAAAATACCGTGGTCAGTTTGAAGAAAGAATGAAAGCGATTATGACGGAACTTGAAAAGAACCGTGACGTAATTTTATTCATTGACGAGTTGCACACAATTGTTGGAGCAGGAAGTTCTACAGGAAGTTTAGATGCTTCCAATATGTTTAAGCCGGCTTTGGCAAGAGGTGAAATTCAATGTATTGGTGCAACAACTCTTGATGAGTACCGTCAATATATTGAAAAAGACGGTGCTTTAGAAAGAAGATTCCAGAAAGTAATGGTGGAACCTACTTCTATCGATGAAACGATTCAGATTTTGAATCAGATCAAAGATAAATATGAGGAGCATCACAATGTTGTGTATACTGAAGAAGCTATTTTAGCTTGTGTTAATTTGACATCAAGATACATCACAGATCGATTTTTACCAGACAAAGCAATTGATGCGATGGATGAAGCGGGATCTCGTGTTTACATTAAAAACATGAAAGTTCCTACTGCTATTATTGATTTCGAAAAGAAAATTGACGAAATTAAAGAATTGAAGCAGAAAGCTGTAAAAGCTCAGGATTATCTGGAAGCAAGAAAACTGAAAGATGAAGAAGAGCGTTTGCAAATGGAACTGAATTCTGCACAAGATCAGTGGGATAAAGATGTAAAAGAGAAAAAAGAGGTTGTATCTGAAGAAAGTGTTGCTGAAGTGGTTTCTATGATGAGCGGCGTTCCTGTTACGAAAGTCGGCAAAAATGAGTTGGATAAACTGGCTCAGATGGACGACAATATGAACGGGAAAGTAATTGGCCAGGAAGATGCAGTAAGAAAGGTTGTAAAATCTATCCAAAGAAACAGAACCGGACTGAAAGATCCAAACCGACCAATCGGAACATTTATTTTCCTTGGAACAACAGGTGTTGGTAAAACCGAGCTTGCAAAAGTAATGGCAAGAGAACTTTTTGATTCTGACGAAGCATTAGTTCGAATTGACATGAGTGAGTATATGGAGAAATTCGCTGTTTCCAGATTGGTGGGAGCGCCTCCTGGATACGTTGGATACGAAGAAGGTGGACAATTGACGGAAGCGGTAAGAAGAAAACCTTATGCAGTTGTTCTTTTAGATGAGATCGAAAAAGCGCATCCTGATGTGTTCAACATTTTGTTGCAAATCTTAGATGAAGGTCACGTTACAGACAGTTTAGGAAGAAAAATTGATTTCAGAAATACAATTATCATCTTAACTTCAAATATCGGAACAAGAGATATTAAAGATTTCGGAGATGGTGTAGGTTTTGGAACGAATGCCAAGAAAACAAATACAGATTCCCGAGCAAGAAGTACAATTGAAAGCGCTCTTAAAAAAGCATTTGCACCGGAATTCTTAAACAGAATTGATGATATTGTAATCTTTAACTCTCTTGAGCAAAATGACATTAAAAAAATCATTGATCTTGAATTAAACAAACTTTATACAAGACTTGATAAATTAGGCTACAAAGTTGAATTAACTGAAGAAGCCAAAGATTTCATCTCAGAAAAAGGTTGGGATAAAGATTTTGGAGCAAGACCGCTGAAAAGAGCTATTCAGAAATATATTGAAGATTTGTTGGCAGAAATGCTTGTCAATAAGCAATTGTCTGAAGGTGAAACGGTAACTTTAGGTTTAAATGAAGCTAAAGACGGATTGGAAGGTAAAACCCAGAAAACAAAAAAGTCTGCTGAGAAATCTTCTCAATAAATAATTTTTCAAAATAAATAATGATAGCATCGGGAATTTTCCTGATGCTTTTTGTTTTTATAATAATTCATTAGGATAATTCACAATTGTTTGTATTTTTGTGTAAACCTTTAATCATAAAATAATAAATTGAATATGAAATCAAAAAATCTATTCTTTATCTTATTTTCTTCGAGTCTGTTTGCCCAAAGCTTTAATTATGACAGAGATTGGGCCACTTATTTCGGTGGGACTAATACCTATCTTACAGGAATTTATGAAGACAGCTCTTCTAACATCTCTGTAGATATTATCACTACTTATCTAAATCCTACTGGAGGAAGCACTCCTGTTTCTTATTATAATCAGTTTGTGACTTCTGGAAGTCAAACATATACAGGAAACGATCCTAATAACTTATATGGCAAATTTTCATCTTCAGGAAATCTCCTACAGGCAGAATATAAAATATCTTATTTGCCCACATCAAAACAAAACACTTATTTCAGAGATGATCTTGGAAACCGATATGATATGGTGAGTAATATTACAGCTTACACAGCACTTCCATCCGGAGTATGGCTACCAAACAATAATGAGCCAACTGATGTAATCCTTGCTAAATATGATATAAATAATAATCTCTTATGGAAAACCTACGTTCCCAATAATGGAGAATTTTACAATTTTGAGGTCAACAATGACGGAAATATTTATATCGCAGGTAATACAAAATGGCAAACCTTGGCAGATCCGGGTACTTTTCAACAGAATTTCAAGTATGTTTATGATGCTTCAGGGGAACTTTTATCCAATACTTATATCGTAAAATTAAATCCTCAAGGTCAAAAACTTTGGGCAACTTACACCCCTTCCAGTTCAATAAACGGGCTAACTGTTTATGAGAATAATCTTTACATTTTTGGAAATAATGACTTAAATACAACAGAAGCAACATTATCATCCCCAAATACTTTTCAGATTGCAAAAGCAGGACAGTTTATTTCGAAAATTAACGGAATGACAGGACAAAGAATATGGGGAACCTATTATGGAACACCAGGCAATACGCTTGATGCAAGTCTTTCTGATATAAAAGCAGATGAAACAGGAGTATATGTAACAGGAATGACCTTTGGCATAATGGGTGGTATTTATTATGCTACAGAAGGAGCTTATAAATCTCAGACGAATGATGGCGCTGATATGTTTATTACGAAATTCAATCTTTCAGGAAACAGGGTTTGGAGTACCTACATAGGAACTGATGGTTATGATTCTTACAGCGGAGACAGAGGACTTGATATAAAAAATGGGAAATTGCTTTTCACAGGATTACATCACGGAAATTATAATATTTCAACCGCTGGAGCTTTTGCCAGCACAAAACCTAACCCGAATAGTGAAGATCTTTTTTTTGGTATTCTAAATACCAACAATGGACAGCCAGATTTTATTTCGTATTACGGAGGTACTGCTAATAGCCCTTCAGAGACTATTGATGCGAGGTGCAGTTTCTCAAAATCAACCAACGGATTTTATCTGTATGGAGCAACTTATCGTAACAACGGCTTAACATCCACAAATGGTTATCAGCAAGGAATTATTTATCCACCGGGAGTTACAATGGGTCGTTCTGGATATATTGTCAAATTCAATCCTAAATTTCTCTCTACCTCTGAAGTAAATTCTTCTGAAGATTTTGTTCTATACAACAATCCAAATAATGGAAATTTCAGTTTAAAAGGGTCTGTATTAAATAAAGAACCACATATTATCAGTATTAATGATATGTCCGGAAGATTAATTTATTCCAGAAGCATTCAAAAAAGTAAAGAAGAGCATTTTAACCTTGAAAATCAACTTTCGAAAGGAAATTATATTCTATCAATAAAAAAAGCAGATAAAATGTTCGTAAAAAGTTTTAAATTAATTATCAAATAATAGGGCAAAAGCATCAAAAAAAAACTGATGCCTTTTTTATCTAAATCTTTTAAAGTCCCACCACAAAACCCACACTAGGAATTAATCCACCAGAAAACACACTGCTATTTTCTTTATATAAAACATTATACATCAAACCGATCTGCATAAAAGAATTATTCCCGATTTGTTGCATATATCCACCTCCCAAATATAATGCAGTCTCTTGTTGATCGTTTTTGAAATCATAAAACTTATCTTCATAATTGATGAAAAAATGTTGCAGATTTCCACTCACAAAGAAAGATCTTGCGAAATAATAATTCACACAAGGACCAAAACCAAACATTGTCGATTTATAAAAATCTGAAGTCTGCCAGGAAACACTTCCAATTAAACCAGCTTCCAAATCATTCGTCAACCGATACCCTATTCTCGGTGCAACCTGAAGATTAAAATAAGAATTGCTTCCGAAACCGACCCCCAAACCTCCACCGAATGTCCATTTATTGGTTTCAGCTGTTGGAGTTCCAATGGAAACTTGAGAAAATGACAATCCAGAGATCAGGATCAGTGAAGAAATAAATAGTTTTTTCATATTGAATATTTTTATTTTGTAAAAAATTAAACAACGATTTTGTGATTCTATCGTTTTTATCAATGCATAAAATTATCATTTTTTTTGTGAATAGGATTATCGTAATTTTGCCGCTCAACTAAGAACTCCCGTTAAGAGTTTCGTAAAATTGAATACATGAAAGTAGTAGTAGGCCTCTCAGGAGGTGTAGATTCGAGTGTTACAGCATATTTGCTGCAGCAACAAGGTCACGAAGTTGTGGCTTTATTTATGAGAAACTGGAACGATGCTTCCGTAACTTTGGAAGACGAATGTCCGTGGATTGAAGACAGTAATGATGCTTTGATGGTTGCCCAGAAACTGGGGATTCCGTTTCAGGTGATCGACATGAGCGATTTGTATAAGGAAAGAATCGTTGATTATATGTTTGATGAATATCAGAAAGGAAGAACTCCGAATCCTGATGTTTTGTGCAACAGAGAGGTGAAGTTTGATGTTTTTATGAAAACAGCAATGTCTTTGGGAGCAGATAAAGTGGCAACCGGACATTACGCAAGAGTAGATTCTACTTTTGATGAAAACGGAAAGGAAATCTTCCATCTTTTAGCAGGAAAAGACAACAATAAAGATCAGTCTTACTTTTTATGTCAGCTGAATCAGGATCAATTGTCTAAAGCTTTATTTCCAATCGGTGAACTGACAAAACCTCAGGTTAGAGAAATTGCCAAAGAAATCGGATTGGTTACTGCTGATAAGAAAGATTCTCAAGGACTTTGTTTCATCGGAAAAGTAAGTTTGCCACAATTTTTACAACAACAATTAGTTCCAAAAGAAGGTGAGATTGTAGAGATTTTTAAAGATTCTCCTTTATTTTCTGAAGAAATTCCGGCTTTTTCTTCTAAAGAAGTAGAGCTTGAATTTTTAAGTAAAAAAATCAATTATAAAAAAACTGACGGAAAAGTTATCGGAAAGCATCAAGGCGCTCAATTTTTCACGATCGGACAAAGCAAAGGCCTTGGAATTGGTGGACATAAAGAAAGCTGTTTTATCGTATCAAGAGACATGGAAAACAATATTATCTTCGTTGGTGAAGGTCATAGTTTCCCGGGTTTGCATAAAAAGGCTTTGAAAATCGATAATTCTGAATTGCATTGGGTTCGTGAAGATTTAAGATTACAAAATGGAGAATCAATGGAAATATTGGGAAGATTCCGTTACAGACAGGAGCTTCAGAAAGCGACAATTCACCAGTTTGAAAATGCTTTTTATATGGAATTTGAAAATCCTCAATCTGCTATTGCTGAAGGGCAATTTGCATCATGGTATTTGGAAGATGAATTGATTGGAAGCGGTGTGATTTCGTAATGTAAAAGTTTTTTGTAACATATTTTAGATTGTGATACTTACTTAGTAAATAACAATAAAAAATATCTATTATGAAAACTATTCTTACCCATCAGTACACTTCTCTTTATCAGTTTTTAATTGCGATTACATGTGCCGTTTTAGGCTATAATCTTTATCAGGAAATTGTACACCCTGAAAATTCGAGATTGACCTTGAGTATCATTTTGGTTGTTTTAACTTATTTTACAGCTGAAAAATATGGTCAGAAAGAGAAAAATAAAATTTAAAATTACAATAAGAGAGGTTTGAAGAGATTCAGACCTCTTTTTTTGTTTTAATACAAATTTAGTTTACTAACCAATCTTTAAAATCTTTTACTCGTTCCCGACTAACTGTAATTTCTTCGCTTGGCTGAAAATTTAGTTCCACTTTATAATTAGGTGAAGTATGGATATTTTTGATAAAATCTGAATTGATAATAAACTGTCTGTTGACACGGAAAAACTTCTTATCATCAAGAACTTCAGTAAGCTCATCTAAAGTAAAATCTGAAGGGTAAACCCTATCCTGAGTCTGAAGATAAACAATTTTGTTTTCACTGTAAAAACAGCTGATTTCTTGTGTCTGAACAATTTTTAAATTGTACCCAATTTTCACCAGAATTCTCGAAAGAATAGATTTTTCTTTCTTAATAAGTTGCTTGATATCATCCGAATTCACAGACTGATCTGAAGGAATAAATGATTTAAATTTCTCAATTGCTCCCGCAAGATCTTCCTCCATAATTGGTTTCAGAAGGTAATCGATGCTGTTGAGTTTGAAAGCTTTTAAAGTATATTGATCAAAAGCGGTCGTGTAAATAATAAATGCTTTTGTAGAAATTTTCTCAAAAATATCAAATGATAAACCGTCTCCCAAAACGATGTCTGAAAAAATCAATTGAGGATGCTCATTTTCAGAAAACCAGTTCACGGCATCTTCTACCGATTCCAGGTTTGCAACCAATTGCAAATCAGGAAAAAGACTCAACATTCTTTCTAATTTTCTTGCTGCAGGTTTTTCGTCTTCGATAATGACAGTTCTGATCATTGAGTTTGATTTTAGCTTTAATTCAGATAAAATTAATTAAATCTTTTCGTTTTTAAAAATTAATCGGCTTTTTGGTTTTTTGAAGTTCTTCCTGAATAATTTTATTTTCCCATTCAGCATCAAAAATAAAAAGTTTTACCGCTTTTACTGCTAAAATGATTCCCCAAACTGTCAAGATTATTGACCCGTGAAAAACATGATCCGTTTCTCTATATTTTATAAAATTTCTCAGCAATATGATTCCGGCAACGATTCCGAACCACATACAGTTTTTGTAGAATGATTTTAAATCTTTTACTCTGTTTTTGGCGTTGTTATAGTTCATGGTATTAATTTTTTATTGATTATTAGTTAAAGTGATTTTTTGTTTCTTCTTTCTTCATCCATCAACTGCTGAATTTTCTTTTCTTCCCAATCTTTTCCGATTCCGAAAACATTTACTGCATGAGCAGCAATTCCGATTCCCCAACCTAACATTGGCCAGTAAAACCACAGTTCATTCGGCGACGTCAAAAGATTAATGACCAACAAAAAAGGAATTACCAGACAGTATGAAGTAAGATTTCCATAAAAACCTTTCAAATCTTTTACTCTTTTTGCAGCTTTGCGATATGCTAAATTTTCCTGATTAACTGATAAATTTTCCATGATGTATTGTTTTAAAATTAGTATTTGTTTGCTTTTGTTGAGACAAATGTAGAACAGATTACTGCCTCAAATCAATTTAATATGACCGAGCTGTAGAATTTAATTACTGAACTGTAAAAATGAAATCTGAACAGATATATAATAAATTAAAAAACATTAAATCACCTTTAAAAGAATTTTATATCTTTACATCAACATCAAACCAAAATACTTATGAAACAAGCTTTACTAAAACTAACCAGTGCTTTATTATTTACAATCTCATTAAATTCAGTTTCAGCACAGGAATACGAAAGAAGTTGGGGAACGTATTTTGGACCTGCAGGTACTGATGTTACAGGACATTATGTTCCTCAGGGAATTATTCTCGATTCTCAAAAAAATATGCATTTAAAAGCACACGTTTTCCCTAATAGTCTATATACAGCTTCTTACTATGATCAATTTGTAATTGTCGGAGGTGGAAATTATACCATAAATAATGGTTATTCTACTCGTATTACGCCTACAGGAACGGTTGATTATTTTGGTTATCATGCTTTTAATGTTAACACAAATAATCAAGACTTCGAATTATTAATGGCAATTGATGATCAAGACAACAAAATTTCCAGATATTTAGGAACTTTCACATCAACTATGAACCCGACAACAGGAACATGGTTACAAACAAATCCACAAACATCGTTGAAACATATGCTTGTGAAAAAATCGCCAACCGGATCAATAATCTGGGCTACATATTTACCTGATGAAAGTTTATATGCTAATGTGATAGCAGACTCTGCCGGAAATATTTACATTACAGGATCAACCATTCATCAAAATATAAGTACGCCGGGTGTTTTTCAGGAAGATTTTGATGTAGTTTATTCTCAGGGAAATATTCAGCCTAATAATTATTTAACTAAATTAAACTCAAATGGAGAGCTCATCTGGTCAACCTATTTACCGACCGTAATATTTGCTATGAAATATTATGATGGTGCACTGTATATGATAACAACAACCAATACCAATCCGTCACTCAATACAATAGCTACTGCAGGAGCATTTCAAACAAACACTTCAGACTATTCTATCACAAAAATGAATGCTCAGAACGGGCAAAGAATATGGGGAACTTATTATGGGCCTTCAATGGGAACATCTCTTTGCTTTTTATATGATTTGTCTGTAAATGAAACTGGATTATATATTACAGGTACCGATTATAACTGGAATAACTCACATTTTTTTGCAACACCGAACGCTTACAAAACACAAGTAACAGGTGGTTCAGATTTATTTATTTCTAAATTTTCCCATAATGGAAATAAAGTTTGGAGTACTTATTTTGGAGGAAATGGTGATGATATGAATACTTTCGATAAAGTAATTGATGTAAACGGAAATGATATATTCATTTCAGGAATTACAATGGGATCAACAGATAATATTGCTACTCCGGGATCTTATCAAAGTTCACCTCAAAGTTCATCCAGCAATATGACCAATAATTTCTTTGCTAAATTTAATTCTTCAGGAAATCTGGAATGGAGTTCTTATTATGGTGGAAGCTCAACAAATACTCCATATCTGAAATCGATCAATGTTAAATATGACAATAATTCTTTGTTTCTTTTCGGAAATACCAATTCCAACATTGGCTACGCAACAGAAGGGGCTTTTATGCCATATAGAATCCCAAGTACAACAACAGAAAATACAGGTTATATTGCAAGATTAAATAAAAAAACCGAGCTATCTCTTGAAGAATCGAACGCTAAAAAAGATTTGACTTTATACAACAATCCGAACAACGGAAAATTTAGTATTTCCGGAAGTATTTTACAAAATGAATCATGTTCCATCGCAATTTATGATATGTCTGGAAAGCTTATTATTAAAAAGAATGTAGAGCGTAAAAAAGAACAACAATTTGATTTACAAAGTCTTTTAACCCCAGAAAATTATTTAGTACAAGTAAATAACGAAAAAGGAGAAAAACTCAAAGTATTTAAAATGACTGTAAAAAAGTAATTTAATAAATAGAAAGTCAGCATTTTTCAATGCTGACTTTCTATTTATTTTTATCCATTATTTCTTTAATCTTCTTCTCTTCCCATTTTTTTGCAAAGTCAAATCTAGGCAGAAAAACAAACAACGCATGTGCTAAAATTCCTATTCCCCAAAAAATTGCTGTAATGAAATTTTTAAATTGAAAATAGCTCTCATTTGGCTTCAGATTGATATAATTGAAATAGGCAAACAAAAGATTCACAGCAACATATGAAAATAAATGCCCATAGAAACCTCTTAATCTTTCTACTTGCTTTTTAGCATGTTGATAATTGATATCATTTTCGTCAAATTTTTCCATGATGTCTGTTTTTTTGTTTATTCATAATTTCCTGAATCTTTTTTTCTTGCCACGATTCACCGATTCCAAAAACCTGGAAAGCGTGAGAAGCAACCCCAATTCCCCAACCTAAAAGCGGCCACCAAAACCAATGATACTTATTTTGAGTATAAAGATTTATAAATATTAAAAAAGGAATAATAATACAGTATGAAGCAAGATTTCCGTAAAATCCTTTCATCTCTTTTACTCTCTTTCGGGCTCTTAAGTACGCTTTATCTTCATCATCACTATTTACACTGATAACATTCGGTTTATCAATAAGAATCGGAAGTTTTACTTTAAAATAATCTTCAGATTTTTCTATATAAACATTCCTGTCTGTCAGTAAAGAATAACGTTGTACAATATTTGCCAAACCGATTCCTGCACTTTCCTTGATCTGTTCACGAATTTGCAGATTATTTTCAATACATAAAACATCTCCTTCCGTAAAAATTCTTATCGATAATGGTTTTGAAGAAGTTGCCAAGTTATGTTTAATACAATTCTCCAAAAGCAATTGCAGAGAAAGCGGAACTACAAATTTTCGCAGATTTTCTTTATCAACATCAAACTGAAAATTCACGCTGTCTTCAAATCTTGTTTTCAGCAAATCGCAGTAGATTTTTGCAAATTCAATTTCATCTTCAACAGTAACCAATTCTTTATCTTTTTGTTCTAAAACATATCGGTAAATCTTTGACATTGAAGCTGTAAACTTCTGCGCCTGAACAGGATTTTCATCAATTAACGAACTCAGAACATTTAAAGAATTAAACAAAAAATGGGGATCGAGCTGGTTTTTTAAACTTTCAAACTGTGCATTGGCAGATTTTGCAATTAATTTCTGCTCTACAACTTCTTTTCTGGATGTTTTTTTCAGTTCATCCATAAAACCTTTCGCATGAAGAAAAGCCGAAATCAGAAGCGCAATATTGATGGTAAACCAGTTGATAAAATTATATTTTCCCTTAAAATATTCTGCTGTGGTTGCTCCTTTTTGAAAAACCACAAAATTCATATAATTACAGAAATAAACCATGATAATATTAGCAATCAATATCACAACAATACTTATAATTCCTCTTTTGGTTGTCGCTTCAGACCACGGAAACTTTTTGTTGAGAAAGTCGTTTATTAAGCCATTTCCACCACCCAAAACAAATGAATACATGAATGAAATAATAATCGTGTATAGAAAATTCTCTATATTTTTCTCGTCAGTAAAGACAAAAAAGAAGAACATTGATGTACCAAGCGATACCCATGCTAATGTTATAAAATTTTTACGTTTCATAAATTGGTTTTCAAGCTTAAAAAAGCATTAATTGAAAAATTATTGCTGACAAAATTAAATATTTATTTCTCTGCAGATAGACTGATAAAATATTCTGCTTCAGATTTCCCCCAATTTGGGTCTAAAGCCGTTTTTGGTTTGTATGAATTGAATTTCTCCAAAGCTGCTTTAAATAATTCCATTCCATTCTTTTTACTTCCGCCAAATTGTTCAGGTGTAAAGTAAATATCTTCCGCTTTAATCAAAGTTACTCTTGGATTTTGAGGATTCAGTTGTTCTGCTTTTTTAAGAAATTCATCAGCTTTCGTTCCAAAAGTAATGTATCTTTCCATCGGATTGACCATCATTTTTAGTGAATAAATCATTTTTTGGAGAAGATAAATTTCAGAATTGTTTTTGTCTGCTGCTTCTGCTAAATCTACAAATTCCTGAGCGTGGTCTGCAACTGCATCAAGTTCACTCATTTTATTTTCACGCATCATAACCCTTCCTTTTTGAATCTGCGAAAATGCAGCATAATAATTTGGTTGCCACTTCCCTTTTTCTTTATCGGCAATTCTCTGAAAATCATTAGACAAAGCATTGAAATCTTCTGCTGTCTTACAGGTTTCTATTTTGGCGATCTTTTCTGTCATTATTTTTTCATATTGACCCTGTGCAAAAGCAGTTAAACTCAACATACTTAAAGCAAAACTTAAGATTAATTTTTTCATGATTTCTAAATTTTAATTGTTTGATATTTTATTATTAATTCTTTTTACCGCAAAAAAGACAAAAGATTTTCATTCCTGTTTGTAGTTATTCAAAAGCGATTTTATATTTTGTAAACTTTTGAATTTTATTTCAGTCATTTCTTTTGATTCTTTTGCGGTAAAAAAAGGTGATTTTAAAGATTATTATTGATTGCATCCTGTGTTTTATCAACTCCGAAACTGATGAAAGCCCCTACAAAAACAAATGTATTAACAGGCGGAACAATTGCTGATCTGAAATTTCCGTCATTTGAAAAGTTATATCCGTACATATTTTTTCTGCCTAAAACATTTGAAACACTTAAAACAAAAACCGTAAATGCTTTAGCATCTTTTTTACCGATACTCGGAAGATAATTGAAACTAAGATTGATTGAACTATAATCTTTCAGACTTCCTTCATTTCGGATCATATTGGTTCCGTTTTCGGTAACAATATCGTAATAAGGTCTTCCTTTCGCATAATTAAATGAAAGATTGGTCTGGAATTTCAGCTTTGGGAAAAATCTTTTCGCTACAACAGAAACCGTATGTTCAGAAGCAAATCCAGGTTTTAAAGTCGTTGGATAATTCAAAAAATTTCTTTCAGAATCGAGATAAGAATAACTTATCCAATAATCAATATTTTTAATCGTTGTTTTGTCTCTCCAAAACAGTTCAACTCCTTTTGCAAAACCGTCTCCCTGATTATTGACTGCAGCCTGTACCGGTTGATATTGCCCGGGAATATTCGCAATATTCTGAACTTTAATTAAATTGTTATATTTTTTGTAAAATGCTTCCAATCTCAAATTTCTTCCTTCTACAGTTCTCTGAACCTGAAAAATATAATGCTGCGACTGCTGAAAATAGAGTTTTGCGCCTGAATTAATGTATCTGCTTTCAGGATTTTGGTAAAAAATTCCGTAGGCAAATGATGTTGTCCAGTCTTTATCTAAACGGTAAGCGAGTGCAAAACGGGGCGCAAAATTGCTTTCTTTTAGATAAGATGAATATTCTGCTCTCGCTCCGGCTTTTGCTGAAAATCTGTTGCTAAAAGCAATGTCTGTTTCTAGAAAAGCAGAGGAGATTAAATCTTTATAATCTTTACGGACTTCTTCAATAGAAAGTTCTTCGCGAGCCTGATTTAACTCAAAACCTCCTCTTGCGGTAACTCTTCTGTTAATTTTTCTTTCTAAAATCGTTTTAAAATTCAAATAATTTCCATCAGTTAATAATCTTGTTGGCGAAGACTGAATATCATTTGTTTCACTTGAAAAATTTAAATCTGACCGGTTAAAAGAATAAGATGCACCAACATTCAATAGATATTTGCCAAATTTTTGCTTAAAAGAAAGATTGTGAAATGTGTTTTTACCTTTTAAATCAACTAAAAAATATTGAGAATCAGGTTCCAGACTTGCTGTTTTCACGCCCATAACATCATTATTAAACATTCCATAATATTTAAACATTCCGCCTGATTTTGTTTTAAATCTAAAATTCAAATCTCCATTGAAACCACTTGGAGCTTCGTTGAAATCTGTATTAAAATTCAGAACTTCCTGCATTAGTTTTAAATTGGAATATCCTGCACTTATTCCGTAAGAGAATGTTTTTTCATCATTGACTTTCTGTAAACTTGCATTTAAAAATATAGGCGAAATTCCGAAATCATAAGAACTTTGGTCCGGAAAATCTACACTTTCAAGCATTAAAGCTCCGGAAAGTGCCTGTCCGTAAAGCGCAGAATATCCACCACTGGAAAATACATTCCCTTTAAAAAGAGAGGTATTGAAACGGTCACGACCAGCAATTCCGGGAACAGAATTGGAGAAATAGTTGTTAATTAAACTTCCATCCATAAAAATTTTAGCTTCAGAGCCAGTTCCTCCACGGATAAAAAGTCCTTCTGTCTCTCCTACTTTCTGAACTCCCGGAAGATACGTCACATACGAAGAAATCTGCGCATCTGCACCGGCTGTTGTATAAACATCTAAAGGACTAATAATTGCTGATCTGTTTTTGTCGCTCGCTTCAATCGAACCCGCCGTGATCACGACTGCATCAATTTCGTTCACTTGTTCTTTTAACTGAATATCAATACTTAAATCCTGATTTGAAATATTGATATTTTTTTCAACTTCAATATACTTTGAATGTGAATAGGTAAGAATATGATTTCCTTTTTCAGAAGTTTCAAATGAGAAATTACCCTCTTTATCAGTCGTTGCACCATCATAAGTATCTTTCAAAGTGACATTGACTTCGGATATTCCTTTGTTTTTATAACTTACTTTTCCTGAAATTTTAATGCTTTGAGAAAAATGAAAAATACTAATTAAAAAAGCGAAAAAGTAAAGAAATTTAGTACAAATAGTCTTCATGGCGGTTTATTTGCTTACAAAACTATATCTAAAACTTATCGTTTCTTTTTTTTTTTGACCGAACGGTTGATTTGAATTACTGAACTGTATTTTTTAGAAAAATGTTGAAAAAATACCAAAATTTAAACCTAAATAATAAAATATGAAATCAACAAAACTATTACTGATTGCAGGTTGTGCATTATTTACAATTTCCTGCTCAACTTCAAAAACCTATACCGTCATCCCAAAAAGCGGAACAGAAACAGGCGGAACTGCGAAATTTACTCAAGATGGAAATGATGTTATTCTCGATTTGGAAGTCACAAAATTAACTCCGGGAATTCATGCGGTACATATTCATCAAAAAGCAGATTGTTCTTCTCCTGATGGAGAATCTGCAGGAGGACACTGGAATCCTGAAAATCACAATCACGGAAAATGGGGCGAAAACCAATTTCATAAGGGCGACATCGGAAATCTTGTTGCTGATAATGAGGGAAAGGCAAAACTTACTTTTAAAACCGACAAATGGTGTCTTGATTGTGTAGAAGAGAGTAAAAATATTATCGGAAAAGGATTAATCATTCACGCCGGAAAAGATGATTTCCAGACGCAACCAACAGGAAATGCAGGTGGAAGAGTGGGTTGTATTGAGATTAAATAGATTTCTTTTACTGCAACGAGACAAAAGGAATTTTTGAAAAAAAGAAGATTACAAAGTTTACAAAACATGATTCTTTATTATTTTTTGTTTGCTTTTGATTTACTTAAAAAGTGGCAATATCTTATGTTACTTTTGCGGTAGAAAAATAATCTGCAAAAATTTTAAACATAAAAAAACCACTAATTTTCATTAGTGGTTTTTTCGTTATTGATGGGCTTTATTGCTTTGCTTTCATATCTGCAATGATGTTCATCGCTTCCTGTAAGTAAGAATCTTTTCTTAGGTTTTTCACCCACATTTCAGATTTCTTTTTGAAAACTTCATCCTTTTTCTCTCTTTCGATTTCTGCAGGATACATTTCAAACTTCAATCCGTTATCAAATTTCGTCAGTTTCTTGAACTTTTCGATTTGAGCTTTTCTCTGTTTCATTAAATCATTAAACTTATTGACATTCAATGTAATAGTCTCTTCTTTATCCAATTGCTCTCTCCATTGTGCAGATTCAAGCAATAACTGATAATTTGCATTTTTCGCCATTCTGTCGTTGCTTGCTTTTTCTAATGCTTTCACATCAAAATAGCTTAACTTTTGGAAAGAAGCACTCGGAATTTTATCCCAAGCCAAAGCAAAATCATCATATCTTTCTCCGATTTCTGCGTAAGTAAAGAAATCTTTCATTTTAATATCAGAAACAATTCCTTTTCTTTGGTTTGATTCACCTGTAATCCTGTAAAACTTCTGAATTGTCAGTTTTAAAGAACCAAAATCATCTTCAGTATTTAAGAATCTGTTTAAATCAACAAAAGTCTGTACTGTTCCTTTACCATAAGATTGTGGTGAACCAACGATAATTGCTCTGCCATAATCCTGCATTGCACCTGCCAAAATCTCTGAAGCCGACGCTGAAATTTCATTCTGCATAATTACCAAAGGACCAGTCCAGATTGGAGCTTCCTGTTTGTTTTTTAACGTCTGGATTTTCCCATTTCCGTCTTTCACCTGAACATACGGACCTGCATTCATAAATAATCCCATGATGTCACCAACTTCCGTTAATGAACCACCACCGTTATTTCTTAGATCTAAAACAATTCCTTCAATATTCTGAGCTTTTAATTTTACGATTTCGTTTTTAATGTCATCAGAAGCATTTCTTCCTTTTTCATCTTCAAAATCAGCGTTAAAGCTTGGTAAATTGATGAATCCGTATTTCTTTCCGTTTGGAGAATTTACAATAATGCTTTTCGCAAAAGTATCTTCAATAGCCACTTCTTCACGAATCATCGTTACTTCTACAATCGTTTTATCTTTTTTCTGAACTGTCAAAGTAACCGGAGTTCCTTTTTCCCCTCTTATTAAACGAACTGCCTCATCAGAAAGCATTCCCACAACGTTTACATGATCTTCTTTCGGTTTAGATTTTACTTTTAAGATTTTATCGCCTTCAGAAAGTTTCTTCGATTTCCAAGCCGGAGCTCCGATCGTTAATGCACCCAAATAAAGATTTCCTTTTTTCTCCTGAATAATAGCACCGATTCCGATCACTTTTCCTTTAAATTGAGTGTCAAAATCTTCTTTATCTTTTGGAGAATAATAATTGGTGTGTGGATCAAAAACTTCTGTATAAGCATTCATATACACAGAAAACCAATCCATTTTCTTTCTTTTTTTGAATCTTGTAAAAGTTTCTTTTACCAAATCTTTTACTTCGTCAGTTGCTTTTGTAAGCTTCTGTTGAGGCGAAAGAATTTCTAGTTTGATGGTATCTTTCAGCTTAAATTTCTGTACAGAATCTTTCTTTTCTTTCTGAGCTTCTTCTTTGCTGTTCATCGATTCAATTTCCTGAAGAATATTGTATTTGATGAATTTTTTCCACTCATTATACTGCTCCTTTTGATCTGTAGGAACTTTTTTCAGTTTAGATTCCAATGTAAGAGTTTCGTCTTCTTCTAAATTGATTGGCTTACTGAAAATTTCCTGAGTAATTTTATCGATTTCATCAACTCTTTGGTATAATCTGTCGATTGTTAATTTATAAAACTGTAAATCTCCCTGATTGATATAATCATCAAGCTTAGTTTCGTGCTTTCCGAATTCGTTCATATCAGATTGAAGAAAATATCTTTTTCCCGGATCAATCATTTCAAAATAATGCTTGTAAACATCTTTTGAATAGGCATCGTTGATAGGTTTTGGGCTGTAATGTAAGTATGAAAGAGTGTTTTTAACGCTCACCATTATCGTCTGCATTTTTTCATCATCATTTTTAGGCGAATTGAAACAAAACATAAGACTTGTTAATGGAATAAAGAGTAAAAATTTATTTAGCTTAAAATTTTTCCACATAAATCTGTAATGTATTTTTATTAATTTCTTTAAAAAGTATTTTAATTAGTAGTAACAATTAAATTTCTGTTACAAACTATCAAATTTAATACCTTATTTAGAAATAATCATTAGTTTTCAGTTTTTTTTAATATTAAAACACCTCAAAATTTAAGGCTTTGATTTTCAATACAATTTTATTAATTATTAATTAAATTGAACTTGTTTTATAGAGCAAACCTTAATTCTTATCTTTGTTAAAATTAAATATACAATATGGAAAAACCACTTATTCTGGTAACAAATGACGACGGAATCACTGCTCCGGGTATCAGAAACTTAGTAGAATTTATGAATGAAATCGGAGATGTAATTGTGGTTGCTCCCAACTCGCCTCAGAGCGGAAAAGGTCATGCAATTACCATCAACTCCACATTAAGTTATGAAGAAGTACAGCTTGAAGGTCCACAAACCGATTATTCATGCAGCGGAACTCCGGTTGACTGTGTGAAAATGGCTTTGGATAAGATACTTCCTAGAAGACCGGATATTGTAGTTTCCGGAATCAATCACGGTGCAAATTCTTCAATCAATGTAATTTATTCGGGAACGATGTCTGCTGCTGTTGAAGGCGGTGTTGAAGGATTGCCATCAATTGGTTTTTCGCTTTTAGATTTCAGTTGGGAAGCAGATTTTACGCAGGCGAAAGAATATATTCAGGGAATCGTAAGAAAAACTTTAGAAAACCCAATGCCTAAAGGAGTTGTTTTAAATGTAAACATTCCAAAACTTCCTAAAGAGGAAATTAAAGGAGTGAAAATTTGCAAGCAAGCCAATGCTAAATGGGAAGAAAGTTTTGATGAAAGAATCAATCCTCATGGTAAAAAATATTATTGGTTAACAGGATATTTCAACAATATGGATGAATCTGAAGATGCTGATGAAACTGCTTTGGCCAATGGATATATTTCGATTGTTCCGGTAAAATTCGATCTTACCGCTTATGAGTATATGAATACGCTCAATGAAGTGATGAAGTTTGATTAAAATTATTTTGCCCCGAATGCACGATTATTTAATAAGATTTTATTAAATAATCGTGCATTCGGGGCAACATCTTTCGTTAGAGATTTTCATTCATAATCATCCGCACAAATCTGTGTGATCCGCGGGTAACCAATTTATACATTTATCATAAATATTCTATAAAAACATTTACTTTCAGTATTCCTTTAAATCTTTTCCCTATTTTTATTTAAAATAATTTTCAAAATTATGCGAATAGAATATGATATAAAATTGGGATTCAAAGATGTAATGTTCAGACCAAAACGTTCCACGCTGAAATCCCGTTCTGAAGTAAATCTTGAAAGAGAATTCACTTTCAGACACACCAAAAAAAAATGGACAGGAACTCCGATTATTGCAGCCAACATGGATACAGTGGGAACTTTCGAAATGGCGGTTGAACTCGCAAAAGACAAAATCATTACGGCTGTTCACAAACATTATACTCCAGAAGAATGGAGCAATTTTTTAAATAATCAGCCCGAAGAAATTCATCAATACATCGCTTTAAGCACCGGAACCGGAAAAGCGGATGAAGAAAAAATTAAAATCATCCTCGAAAAGCACCCAAAAATCGAGTTTCTCTGCATTGATGTTGCCAATGGTTATTCTGAGCATTTCGTGCAATTTGTAAAGAACGCAAGAGCCAATTTTCCTGATAAAATTATTATTGCTGGAAATGTAGTTACGGGAGAAATGGTTGAAGAGCTACTTTTGGTTGGTGCAGATATTATCAAAGTTGGAATTGGTCCTGGTTCAGTTTGTACAACCAGAGTAAAAACCGGAGTTGGTTATCCACAACTTTCCGCAATTATTGAATGTTCTGATGCTGCTCATGGTTTAAAAGGGCATATTATTGCAGACGGCGGTTGCAAAGTTCCTGGAGATGTCGCCAAAGCTTTTGGTGGTGGAGCAGATTTTGTGATGCTGGGCGGAATGTTTGCCGGTCATGATGAAAGCGGTGGTGAAATGGTGGAAGAAAACGGCAAAAAATTCAAGCTTTTCTATGGGATGAGTTCTAAAACTGCAATGGATAAACATTCAGGAGGAGTTGCAGAATATAGAGCTTCAGAAGGAAAAACTGTGAAGGTATCTTACAAAGGTTCGGTTTCAGAAACAGTGAAAGATATTTTAGGTGGAGTTCGTTCAACTTGCACTTATGTTGGTGCTTCAACGTTGAAAGAATTGTCAAAAAGAACTACTTTTATAAGAGTTCAGGAACAGGAAAATCAGGTTTTTAATGATTAAATGTTATCTGATTCACTTTAAATAATAATTTTCGAATAATTGATAAAACCTTTTAAATAAGGAATTTAGGTGAATAGAGGGCAAAATGAGGGGCGTTTATTTTGTCCATTTTTTATTTTTTTCATCTATTTGTGCTGTTCGAATGAAAATACGAATGATGAAAAGAATATTAATCTCCGGAGATTTTAAGCTATTGGTTTGAAATCTCCGGAGATTTTTTATTTCTGATGATTTTTTTTTACAAATATTTTAAAATTCATCACAAGATGATTTTCTCTAATCATTTAAAAATCTTAATTTTGAATTTGCAAGATTAAAATTCTTCAACTATTTATAAAATAAAATTGGGTGAATTTTTTCTTAGAAAACAAAACAGGTAGGGAATGAGACGAAGTAATTTCATGATTCTACCTTAAAATAAAACTGAAGTGATGAAAAAAACATTTTATTTCATTCCTGTATTGCTTATTTCAAATTTTGTATTTGGACAAGTAGGGATAGGAAAGCAATCTGTAAACGGAAGCAGCACAATTTTAGATTTTGAAGATTCCAGCTCAAATACAAACGGAATTATTTTACCCAGTGTAAATAATACCAACAATGCTTTAGCTTCTACTCCATCAAATAACAACGGAACTTTTTTATTTGATAAATCTGACGGCAAAGTAAAATTCTACGAAAATTCAGTCTGGAAAGACCTTAGTAATGCAGGAAGTTCTACTCAAATTACAGCCAATACATCATCAGAATTGAGCAATTCTCAAGGTGTAATTATCGGAAATTCTACAAGTAGCGCTAAAGGAGCTTTAGTTTTAGAAAGTACAAACAAAGCGGTAATTTTACCAAAAGTTTCCAATCCGCACATTAATGTTAAAAATCCTTACCCAGGAACGATGTGTTATGATACAAACAGTAAATCTTTGGCTGTTTATGACGGTTCTGCATGGAGTTATTGGAAATAATTTAAACTAAATCTTATAATAATTTATTTTAAGCTCTTAAAATGAACAGGTTTACATTGGTGAAAAAGTTGTCCGGAATTTAAAGTGAAAATAGCGTATAAATAGTGATAAATATTACTTTTCAAGTATTTAATATTTATTTGATTTAACTTTGCGACTTACAAAACACCAAGTTATTTAAATGGGTTACCTCCATTCTTATAGATATTTTTTTGTTCTCATTCTTTTGAGCAACTTTTTGTATGGTCAAAACAAAAATCAAGATCAGTCTGATGTTGATTTTCTTGTAAAACAAATTAATGCTATTCAGCTATCCGGAAAATCTGATCGAATCTTGGAAGCATCTCAAAAACTATTAAAGTTATCAAATAATTTAAAAGACGAGAAAGGGCTTTCTTATGCAAATTATTATTTAGCACAATATTATTACGATCACGCAGAGTTTAAACAAAGTATTGATTATGCTAAAAAAGCACAGAAGTACTCTCCATATTTAGAAAAAGATAAAACACATTCAGCAAATATTTCATCATTATTAGGTGGAAATTATTTACTTCTTGAGCTTTACAGTTTATCATTTGAAAATTACAGAAAAGCCCTTAAAATTCTCGAATCAAAAAATAACAAGACATCAATCGATTCACTTACACAAAGTACTGTTTATTCTCATTTAAGCTACATTTATGAGAATATAAACAAGCCCGATTCGATGTACTATTTTCTACAAAAAGAAAAAAATATTCTAAAAAAAATCGATTTGCAAGATGCTTATATTCAAAAAGGCTGTTCGTGTTTAGGTTTTGGAAATTACTATTTAAATCAAAATAAAATTGATTCTGCACAACACTATTACAAGAACTCACTAAATCACTTTAAAGATAGAGAGCATCCTTGTAAAATTGAAACATTAATCGGTCTGGGAAATCTAAATGCTTCACAGAAAAATTATTCTGAAGCTCAAAAATTCTATGATTTTGCTTTAAAAAGTTTCGATCAACATCATTTTCCCGATATTCTGAGCGAATTGTATAAAAAAATTGCTGAACTAAAAATCTCTCAGGGAATTGCTACTGAAGCAAAATATTATTCTGATTTATACCTTAAAACCAATAAGGAACTTAGTGATCAGATGAAAAAGGAAAGAGATTTTGTGCTGAATGAGGTAATGAGAGAGGAAAAAATAAAGTACAATCTTGAAGCTAAAAAAACAAAACAAACCACTTTAATTATTATTTCTTTGCTCGTAATTATTACAACAATTATTATTTATCTTCTTAAAAAATCTAAATCTAAAAATCAAGAAACAATTAAAATCACAGAAAATCTAATTAAAGAAAAAGAAATTCGCGAACTGGAAACTCATAAACTGAAACAACAAATCAACGAAGCTTTTGATGAAGTAATACAATTGGCAAAAGATAATAATCCGTCATTTTACACACGATTTCAAGAAGTATATCCTAAATTTCAGTCTAAAATGTTGCAATTAAATGAAAATTTAAAACCAAGCGAACTGACTTTTGCAGCATATGTTTATTTAGGTTTTACCACAAAAGAAATTGCAGACTACACATTTAAAGCCTCAAAAACAATTGAAAATAACCGATATAATTTCAGAAAAAAAATCAATCTTTCACCCGAAAAAGATCTTCAAATCTGGTTGAGAAATCACATTGATTCAGAATAAAAAATCCCTTTCATAAAGCTTATGAAAGGGATTATATTTAAATTTCAAATTTTCTTAAGTCAACATTCCTCCGTCAACGTTTAAAACCTGCCCGGAAATATAAGAAGACATTTCGCTACCAAAGAAAACGCATGCATTTGCAACATCTTCAGGCTGTCCTCCTCTTTTCAATGGAATTCCGTCTCTCCATCCCTGAACTGTTTTTTCGTCTAATGCAGCCGTCATTTCAGTTTCAATAAATCCTGGAGCAATTGCATTACAACGAATATTTCTAGAACCTAATTCCAAAGCAATAGATTTTGTAAACCCGATAACTCCGGCTTTAGAAGCAGCATAATTTGCTTGTCCGGCATTTCCTTTTACCCCAACTACAGAAGTCATGTTGATAATAGAACCAGATTTTGCTTTCATCATCGGCTTAATTACCGCTTTCGTAAGGTTGAATACAGAATCTAAATTTACCTTGATAATCGTATCCCAATCGTCTTTTGACATTCTCATCAGAAGATTATCTTTTGTAATACCTGCATTGTTTACCAAAATATCGATTTTACCAAACTCAGCCATTACATCATCCACTAATTTCTGAGCTGCATCATAATCTGAAGCATCAGACTGATAACCTTTAATTTGAGTTACAAAACTTAAAGCAGTTTCTAATTCTTTCGCTTTTTCCACAGATCCGGCATAAGTAAATGCAACTTTTGCTCCCTGTTGAGCAAAAATTTCGGCAATACCCTTCCCGATTCCTCTTGTAGCTCCGGTAATTAGTGCTACTTTTCCTTCTAATAGTTTCATATAATGATTATTTATTTTAAACTTAAATAATTTAGTGGTGTAAATTATCAGTTTGCAAAGATATTATAATTTGCTGTTTGTGATAAATCAACAGCTTACTTTTCTTTTATTTTAGCGAATTATTCACGATCAGCACAATCTCCCCTTTCAAAGTTTTGCTTTTTGAAAATTCAATTAGTTCATCAATTGTACCTCTTTTTGTTTCTTCAAATTTCTTTGAAATTTCTCTGCTTAAACTTGCTCTCGTTTCATCCCCGAAAAATTCTTTGATTTGCTCTAAAGTAGTATTGATTTTATGTGGGCTTTCATAAAAAACAATGGTCTTTTTCTCTTCTGCAAGTTGTTTCAATTTTGTCTGTCTCCCTTTTTTGGGAGGTAAAAATCCTGCGAACAAGAATTCATTATTTGGCAATCCTGAAACGACCAAAGCCGGAATTAAAGCTGTTGCTCCGGGAAGACAAATCATTTCTATATTATTGTCTGAACCCGCTTTTGCCAATAAATATCCCGGATCTGAAATTCCTGGCGTTCCTGCATCCGTAATAATTGCTATATTTTGTCCGCTTTGAAGATCAGTAATCACTTTCTCCGTTGCAGTATGCTCGTTGTGTAAATGATAAGATTTTAAAGGTTTTGAAATTTCGTAATGTTTCAAAAGCATTCCCGAAGTTCGCGTGTCTTCACACAAAATATAATCGACCTCTTTCAGCACTTTTATGGCTCTGAAAGTCATGTCTTCTAAGTTCCCAACTGGTGTAGGAACGAAATATAGAATTCCACTCAAAATTAAATATATTTATTTTCTACCAATAACCAAAGCCTCTGTGCATATTCATCTACTTTATCCCATTTTTTATCGTAATAAAGCTCGCTCAGATATTCTTTGGCTTCGTTAATATTTCTGCATCTGTTTAGCTCGGAAACTGCATCATTTAAGTCTGTCTGACTTCCGCCGAAAAGTACTTTTGTGAAAGCAATTCTATCGTTCAGATCAAGTCTGAATTCTGGTCTTTGCTTTTCAGCTTCCATAAAATCTGTAGGAATATTTGTTTTAATTAAACTTCCGGTGTCTTCTTTTACAACGGGAATTTCAACTTTTTCATGCGGAGTTTCTCTTTCCAAAGGATCATCATCAAACAAGGTCTGAATATTTTTTAAACCTCTTATATTCGCCAATTTGATCTTTTTTTCTTGACGATAAGCTTCAATATTTTCGAAACTTTCGTCAGATTTTAGATTTTCCTGGTTTGATTCTGATGTTGGTTTATCAATTTCAACAATTTTTCTTCTTTCTGAATCATCTGATTTTACTTCGATTTCTTCAGCTTTAATTTCTTCAATTTCAGAATCTTTTTTGATTTCAGTTAAAATCGTTTCAACGTTAGAACTTTCCGTGATAATTTCTTCCTGATTATGATTAAAATCGTTTGATTGATATTCGCTTTCTGTTTCTTCAATCAAAATTTCATCTTCATTTTGTTCTGTTGCAAAAATGTCAGGAATAATATGAGATTCTGTTTCTTCAGAATTAGATTTTTCAGCTTTTTCTTCAGTAATTTCATTTAACTGATCATTGAAAACAAATTCTTCCTCAGTAGTTTCCTGATTAAAAATTTCTTCATTAAAATCATCATCACTTTCAGGCTCAGAATCTTCCAGAACTCTTTCTTCATCAATAAAACTTAAAACCTGATCTGTATTTTCCGGTTCTTCATCAATTTCATTCAATTGATTATTAAAAACAGCTTCTTCTTCCAATTCCAAATGATCTGAAATTTCATCTGAGACAAAATTTTCGTTCGCTTCAGGTTGATTTTCTTCTGCTAACTGAACAATATTTTCATGGAAATCACTTTCGATAATTTCATTCAGTTGATTATTAAAAATGGCTTCTTCTTCCTCAACTAAAACATTATTTTCAGTTTCTTCAAAAGATTCAGAACCAATTTCGTTGAGTTCATTGTTAAAAATTGCCTCTTCTTCTGTGACTAAATGATCTGAAATTAAAACTTCAGCTTTCTGATAATTAGAAAAATTTGAATTTTCTTGGCTGTAATGTTCCAGATTTTTATTCAACAATTTCAAAAAAGCAATTTTTTCGGCAAGATCATTCAGCAGATCGTGCTTAGAAATCAGTTCGTCAACATTGTTTGTTTTGGCCAAAATATCAATGATATTCTTAGATTCAAAAAAAATCTTATCCTGTAAATCTTGAATGTTCTGCATCGTAGATTCTTATTAAAATTGCTTACTTTTGATGTTAAAATATTACGGCTAATTTAACAAATGTTTTTAGAAAATACAATTAATCATTCCAAACAGAGCGGTTGGATGGAAGTTATTTGTGGATCAATGTTTTCCGGAAAAACCGAAGAGTTGATTCGACGATTACGAAGAGCAGAAATGGCGGGGCAGAATGTGGAAATTTTTAAACCAAAAACAGATACGAGATATTCTGAAGAAGATGTTGTTTCACACAACAAAAACAAAATTCGCAGCACTGCTGTAGAAAATCCTAATGAAATTATTTTGTTGGGATCTAATTGTGACGTTGTAGGAATTGATGAAGCTCAGTTTTTTGATGAAAGCATTGTAGAAATAGCTAATCAATTAGCAAACAGCGGAATACGAGTGGTTATTGCAGGTCTGGATATGGATTTTCTTGGTCGTCCTTTCGGACCGATGCCCAATTTGATGGCAACGGCAGAATATGTTACGAAAGTTCACGCCATTTGCAGAAGAACAGGAAATTTAGCCAATTATTCCATGAGAACATCTTCCGGAAAAGATCTTGTAGAATTGGGAGAAACAGAAGCTTATGATGCTGTGAGCAGAAGGATTTTTGTGGAAGAAGTTTTAAATAAGAAATAAAATTAAGGCAAATTAATTCTTTGAAATCAAATTTATTTTTAATTTTTTTTTATCACACTTAGCCTGCCGAAGTGCTTTTAAATAAATAACTTACTTAAATTAAAAATTGCTTCTTTGCGATTAACCAATAACACTAAAAAAATAAGCAGAAAGGGCACCAATGAATTATACCATCAAACAAATTGCAGAGATTGCCAACGCAAAAGTCATTGGTGATAAAAATTTAGTTATAAAAAACATAGCTTTTGACAGCAGGATTATTTATTCTACAAAAAATACTGCTTTCATAGCCATCAACACGCATAAAAATTCCGGAGAAAAATTTATTGAATCTGCGATTGATAGAGGAATAAAAATTATTATTTCCGAACATCATTATCCTCAGTTTGAGAATGTCAATTGGATTATTGTTGAAAATTCTGTGGAATTTATTCAAGATCTAGCCAAATATCACTTTGGAAATTCTCATCTAAAATCCATCGGCATTACAGGAAGTAATGGTAAAACTATTTTAAAAGAATGGCTTTATCAATGTCTTTGGAATGAATTTCCGACAGTAAAAAGCCCGAAAAGTTTCAATTCTCAGATTGGTCTTCCACTTTCTCTGCTTCAGATTAATGATTCTCACAAACTTGGAATTTTTGAAGTCGGGATTTCTAAACCTGATGAAATGCAGAAACTTGAAAACATTTTTAGCCCTCAAATTGGTTTACTAACGCACATTGGAACTGCCCATCTTGCTAATTTCAAATCGGAAGAAGAATTGATTGATGAAAAAATCAAACTTTTTAAAGATTCTGAGGTAATTATTTTTAATGGAGACAATCAATTGGTTTTAAATAAAATAAATAATCTCTATTCAAGTAAAAAATTAATTACTTACGGTTTTAAGGAAAGTAATCAGGTTTATTTTAAAAATTTAAATTCAAAAGAAGAAAATCTTATTGTAAAATATTTTGACGAAGAAATTTCTTTCCCTGTGCATCAAAGAGACGAAGCGACATTAACCAATGCTTTGGCTCTTGTAACAGTTCTAAAGGATCTAGGAATCGAAAATCAAAAGATTGTTGAGAAAATCAACACTTTAAAGGCCGTTGAAATGCGACTTGAAGCGATTGAAGGAATAAAAAGCAATATCATTATTAATGATTCCTTTAATCTTGACTTAGACTCATTGAAAACTGCTCTTCAGTTTTTAAATGAATACAATAAATCTAAAAAATCTTTGGTTTTAACCGATATTTTTGATGTCAATTTTAATTCTAAAGAATTATACGAAGAAGTTTCAGATTTGGTAAACGAACAAAAATTCGATTCTGTTTTCTTAATTGGTAACGAAATATCAAATTTCAGTGATTTATTTAAATCTAAAACATATACTTTCATTAATACACAGGAATTAATTGACAGTAAACATCTTACAGAGCTAGAAAATCAAATCATTTTACTGAAAGGTGCAAGAAAATTTGAGATTGAAAAAATAAAAGATTTACTTGAGCTCAGAAAGCATGATACAGTTTTAGAAATTAATTTAAATGCACTTCTGCACAATATTAATTATCATAAATCCTTACTTAAGCCAGCCACAAAAATGATGGCAATGGTAAAAGCAAACTCTTATGGATTAGGAAGTTATGAAATTTCAGAATTTTTGCAGCATCATCATATTGATTATTTAGGAGTTGCTTTCGTTGATGAAGGCGTTGAACTTCGAAAAAAAGGAATTACGGTTCCTATTGTTGTAATGAATCCTGAGCAACACAGTTATGATACAGTGATTGAATACAATTTAGAACCTGAAATTTACAGTTTCCGTGTTTTAGAATTGTTTTACGCAGCGGTTCAAAAATCGGGTTTTGATAAAAAATATCCTATCCACATTAAACTCGAAACTGGGATGCATCGTCTTGGTTTTAAGGAATATGAATTAGATCAGCTGAGCGAAACTTTAAATAAAATGAATGTAAAAGTTCAAAGTATTTTCAGCCATCTTTCGTCTTCAGATATACCAGAGGAGAAAGAGTTTACATTAAATCAGCTGGAAACATTTGAAAAAAATTCAAGCTATTTGATTAAAAAATTGAGATACACTCCTATTCGACATATATTAAATTCATCAGGAATTACAAGCTACACCGATCATCAATATGATATGGTGAGAATTGGCATCGGAATGTTAGGAGAATCACCAAATAGTGAAATACAAAAACAATTACAATCTGTTGTAAGTTTTAAAACCGTAATATCACAAATTTCTTTAGTAGAAAACGGAGAATCTGTTGGTTACAGCAGAAGATTTAAAGCTGATCATAATACAAAAATAGCCACAATTCCCGTTGGATATGCAGACGGAATTCCGAGATTAATTGGAAATCAAATCGGAAATGTTGGGGTTAATAAACGCTTAGCTCCGATTGTAGGAAGCATTTGCATGGATATGATGATGATTAATATTGATCATATTCCGAATGTAAAAGAAGGCGATACCGTTACCGTTTTTAATGCAAAACCAACTTTAAAAGAATTTGCAGAATACTGCAAAACTATCACTTATGAAGTATTAACCTCCATTTCACCTCGTGTAAAACGGATTTATGTAAAAGATTAACTATGAGAAAACTCCTGATTCTTTTATTTGCATTTCAATTACTTTTGATTCAGTCTCAAGTAAAGAAAAACTTGGTCATTCCAAAAAATCCAAGAATCGGACTTTCACTTGCAGGCGGCGGAGCAAAAGGATTTTCTCATGTAGGAGTTCTAAAAGTTTTAGATTCTTTAGGTGTAAAAGTCGATTACATTTCAGGAACAAGTATGGGTGCAATCGTTGGTGGATTGTATGCATCAGGATATTCTGGTAAAGAAATTGAAAAGATTGTGATGGACACCGATTTTTACTCATTAATACGAGATCCAAAATCAAGAAAAGAAAGTACTTTTTTTAATAAATCAGTTGATAAATACTTATTTTCAATTCCTTTAAAAAATGGAAAAATTACACTTCCCTCTTCTATCAGTTCCGGACAAAAAAATGTTTATCTTTTAAAAGAATTATTTAAAAACGTTTCGAATATCAATGATTTTTCTAAACTTCCAATTCCTTTCCTATGCGTTGCTACAAATCTTGAAAGCGGCAACATGGAAATTTTTGAAAAAGGAGATTTGGTACAATCAATTATGGCAAGTTCTGCATTTCCTTCCCTAATGGATCCTGTAAAAATTGGTGACAGTATTTATATTGACGGAGCGATGACAGTTAATTATCCTTCAAAACCATTGAAAGAAAAAGGAATTGATATTGTAATTGGTGTAGATTTAAATCAAGACCTTTCAAAAAGAGAAGATTTAAATAATATCATTTCTATTTTAAACCAGGTGATTGATTTCGGGATTCAAAAAGATACAAGAAGGCAATATAAATATACTGATATCAATATCAAACCAAATCTAACAGGAATGACTGCTACGAGCTATGACGACAAAAAGAAAATTCTTGATAGCGGCTATGTAGAAGGCTTGAAATATTCGGCAGTTTTAGATCAGCTTCCAAAACGTGAATTTGACCGTCTTAGACAGCCCGTAAATTCAATCTATTCCAATGTATATAAGATTGATAGTATATCGATAGATGGAGGGAAAATCTACGGCAAAAACTACGTTCTCGGTAAAATGGGGCTTCGTCTTCCATCTATGCAAACTTATGGAAGCATTAATAAAGGTTTAGATAAATTAGTCGCAACTAATAATTACCGTTTTATCAATTATGATATTGTAACAGAAAACAATTTCAATTATCTCAAACTATATGTAACTGAAGATGAAGCTAGACATTTTCTGAAAGTTGGATTACATTATGATGAGATTTTCAAGACTGGTCTTTTATTAAATTATTCTGCTAAAAGACTTTTATTTAAAAATTCAAATCTTTCGCTTGATGTCATAGTTGGAGATAAGCCAAGATACTATCTAAACTATTTTATCGATAATGGCTATATTCCCGGATTTGGAATTTATTCTTCAGGGATGAGCTTCGATCTGAAAGGCAATAACAATATCAATATAGATAAATGGGAATGGTTGCGAAACGAAGTTTATATACAATCGGTCTGGAAAGATAAATTTGCAATCGGAACAGGAATTAGTCATGATTATTTCGAAGCTGAAATGAATGGTACAAACAAAAGATACAATCGCTTTCTCAATCCATACGTATTTTTGAAAAGCGATACTCAAAATGACCGTGATTTTCCTACCAAGGGATTTTATCTAAATGCTGAAGGTAAAGTTATTGATCTGCTTAAATCCGAAGTTGAAAAAAGAGTCGTTCAGGTGAAAGCAGATATCAGAATCAACATTCCTTTGTCGAGACAATTTAGTTATCATTTGAATTTATATGGAGGAATAACGATTGGTGATAATCTTCCAGATTTCTATCAATACAGATTAGGAGGAATTTTTGAACAGAACGTTATTAATTTTAAAACGTTCAATGGCTTTTATTTTGCACAGCTCAATAGCAATAACGTTGCATTGATTTCTAATGATATTCAATTTAAATTTAATAAAAGCTTTTTCCTGAGCGGAAATTTCTCATTCGCTAATTTATCGAATGATATTAGTTTTGAAGATGCGGTAAAAGTTAACTACAGTTCTATAGGTGGAAGCATCGGTTACAAATCTCCTTTCGGGCAAATAAAATTCAACTTTGGACATTCTCTAAAAAACAATCAAAAAGGTATATTCAGTGTTATCTTAGGACACTGGTTTTAAAATCATGATACAATTCTTTTACGAAAACTTATCCGAATCTGTAAATACAGATTACACAAAATGGCTGGAAGAAATTATTCTTTCAGAAGGAAAAAAACTAGGTGAAATCAATTATATTTTCTGTAATGACGACTATTTATTGAAAGTAAATCAAGATTATCTTCAGCATGATTACTACACAGACATCATCACTTTCGACTATGTAAAAGGCAAAACTATAAGCGGTGAGATTTTCGTATCTTTGCAGCGGATTTCAGATAACGCTTCTACCCTATCGAAAGATTATGAAGAAGAACTGAGAAGAGTTTTGGCTCATGGCGTTCTTCATCTTTCCGGATATAAAGATAAAACGGAAGAAGAAGAACAATTAATGCGAAGCAAGGAAGATTTTTATTTAGCAAAGTTTAACTAAAATTAAGGATTAAATCTTTTAACTTTCATGAAGCTTACTCCCGCTTTCCGCACTCGCTATTTTCTTTTATCAAAGAAAATGAGCTCAAACAAATGCTACAATCGGGGCTAAAAACCCTACATACAAGCCTATTTAGCTTGTAATTTGAAAGAATGTTTCACGTGAAACATTTATATAAAAGATTAAAATTTAAGGCTTAAAATAAGCAATAAAATATGATTTCAGAAATATATGATGTAATCGTAGTTGGTGCCGGTCACGCAGGATGTGAAGCAGCAGCTGCAGCAGCGAATTTAGGTTCAAAGACGTTGCTTGTTACAATGAACATGCAAACCATCGGACAGATGAGTTGCAACCCTGCGATGGGAGGAATCGCAAAAGGACAAATCGTACGAGAAATTGATGCGATGGGAGGTTATTCAGGGATTATTGCAGATAAATCTGCGATACAATTCAAGATGCTAAACCTTTCCAAAGGTCCTGCAATGTGGTCACCAAGAACACAAAATGACAGAATGCTCTTCGCAGAAGAATGGCGTTATGCATTAGAAAACACCCCAAATCTAGACTTTTTCCAAGATATGGTTAAGAGCTTAATTATTGAGAATAATAAAGCTGTTGGTGTAATAACTTCTTTAGGAATTGAAATCAGATCCAAATCTGTTGTTCTTACAAATGGAACATTCTTGAACGGATTAATCCATGTCGGAGACAAACAATTAGGTGGCGGAAGAATGGGCGAACCAAGAGCTTTTGGAATCACTGAACAATTGGTTTCTTTCGGGTTTGAATCCGGAAGAATGAAGACAGGTACTCCACCTAGAGTTGATGGAAGAAGCCTTGATTATTCCAAAATGGAAGAACAGAAAGGTGATGAAAATCCTCAAAAATTCAGTTATTTAGACAGCCCTAAATTAACTAAACAATTAAGTTGTCATATCGTTTATACCAACGAAACTGTACACGATATTTTACGTGAAGGATTTGATAGAAGCCCAATGTTTAATGGGACTATTCAAAGTTTAGGACCAAGATATTGTCCATCTATTGAAGATAAAATCAACCGATTTGCAGAGAGAAACAGACACCAATTATTCGTAGAACCGGAAGGTTGGAAAACTGTTGAAATATATGTAAACGGATTCAGTTCTTCTTTACCTGAAGATGTTCAGATCAAAGCTATGAAACATATCCCTGGATTTGAAAACGTAAAAGTATTCAGACCTGGCTATGCTATTGAATACGACTACTTCCCTCCTACCCAATTAAAGCATACTTTAGAAACAAAATTAGTTGATAATTTATATTTTGCAGGACAAATAAATGGGACAACAGGTTACGAAGAAGCGGCAGGACAAGGCTTAATTGCAGGTATTAATGCTCACAATAAAGTACATGAAAAGGATGAATTTATCTTAAATAGAGATGAAGCATACATCGGTGTCTTAGTAGATGATTTAATTACAAAAGGTACAGAAGAACCTTATAGAATGTTCACTTCTAGAGCTGAATACAGATTGCTTTTAAGACAGGATAATGCTGATATCAGATTAACTGAAAAAGCTTTTGAATTAGGCTTAGCAAAAGAAGAAAGATTGAGAAGAGTTGAAGAAAAAATAGCTAAAAGTCAGGAACTTGAGACATTTTTACGAGAAACTTCTTTAAAGCCTGGAATCATTAATCCTATCTTAGAAAGTATGGAAAGTAATCCTGTAGATCAAGCTTACAGAGCTTCACAATTCCTTACAAGACCAAATATTACATTAGAAAAGCTTGACGAAATTGATATAATTAAAGAATTCACTTCTCAATTCAACGATGAAGTTCGTGAACAGGCTGAAGTAAATATAAAATATAAAGGTTATATCGAGAAAGAAAAAGAGAATGTTGCAAAGCTTAACCGTCTTGAAAATGTAAAAATTCCTGAGGATTTTGATTATCTAAAAATCTCTAGCCTATCTTCAGAAGCCAAGCAAAAAATGAACAATGTAAGACCAAAAACAGTTGCTCAAGCTGGAAGAATAAGTGGTGTTTCTCCTGCTGATATAAACGTTTTACTGGTCTATTTAGAACGTTAAATACAGAATGTTTCACGTGAAACATAGATAAGATAAAAGCATAAATTAAGGTATTTCTGAGCTTATTAAAGCCTCTAAATATCTTAATTTTATTATTTAAAAGAATAATTCAAATGAAAATTAAAGATCATTTTCTTTCACAGGAAATATTTGAAATAAAAGAAACAGATACAAAAGGCGTTTTTAAAACCTCCCCTATTCCATCTAATATTTCAAAATATTATGAAAGTGAAGACTATATTTCTCATCATCAAGATTCAGGAAGTTTAAAAGAAAAACTGTATAAATTTCTTCAGTCTTTTAATTTACAGTACAAAAAAACAATACTTTTAGACCGAATTAATAAGGGTTCAAAAGTTTTAGACTATGGTTGCGGTGCAGGAGAATTTGTAAAATATATAGAAAATGACTTTGAGGTTTTCGGATTTGAACCTAATTCAGATGCAAGAAAAGCAGCGCAAAATAAGATTTCAAAAGCAACAGTTATAGATAATATCAATATAATTGAAGATCACAGTTTGGATGCGATTACCCTTTGGCATGTATTCGAGCACGTGGAAAATCAAGATGAAATGCTTGAAATTTTCAATAAGAAATTAAAAGAAAAAGGATTACTAATTATAGCTGTTCCCAACCCTACTTCTTACGATGCAAAACATTATAAAGAATATTGGGCAGCTTATGATGTACCAAGACACATCTATCATTTTTCTAAAAATGGGATGGAAAATTTAATTTCTAAAAAACCAAATTGGAAAATAAGAAAAATTAAACCTCTTGTTTTAGATTCTTATTACATCTCCATGCTGAGCGAAAAGTACAAGAAATCTTCTCTTTTTTGGCTAAAAGCAACCATCTATGGAACGATTTCTAACATAAAAGCTCTTTTTTCTAATGAATTTTCAAGTTTGATATACATTATCGAAAAAAAGTAGAAAGTCGATTTTTAACCTATTTATTAAAGTCGATTTTTAGCATTTTCAGAATAAAATTCAAAAAACTCAGGAATTTATCCTGAGTTTTTATTTTTCAAAACTATTCAATAATATATTTCATTGTTAAGAATTTGAAAATTTTACTTCCATCCTACCCTATTACTATTTCATATAAAATATTTTAGAATCCAATGAGATTAAATTTTATTGAGATCATTAAATAAGCAAATCTGAAAATTCATAGACTTTTGTAAAAATTTAAAGGCTAAAATTTTTATCATTCTTTAAATTGAAAATGTATAAACTAGAAATTTTTATAGAAACTAAATTTTAAAGTTTTAAAAAAAAAATTCACTGTTTGGTTTTAGAACAAGAGAAAAAATAGAAAAAAATTGTAAATTTTGATTCTTAAAAAGTAAATTCTTACAAAAACCATCCATTTTAATATTTATTTTAAATTTAGATATAAATACTATAGAAAAATCTATTTATGGATTTTAAATATATTTATGAAAGTCAATTTTTTAATATTTTCTTAAAAAAGAAAAATTTAATTGATTTAAAAGAAAAATAAAAAAGTCTGTCGGAATTCCAACAGACTTAAAATTTATAAAAAAATAAATAATTATTAATTATTAATTGCAGCAACTCCGGGAAGTTCTAAGCCTTCCAAACTTTCAAGCATTGCGCCACCTCCGGTAGATACATAACTTACTTTTTCACCATAACCGAATTGCTTAACAAAAGCTACACTGTCTCCTCCTCCAACTAATGAGAAAGCTCCCAATTTTGTTGCTTCAGCAATACTGTCACCTAAAGCAATAGTTCCAGCTGAGAAATTTGACATTTCAAAAACTCCGATTGGTCCGTTCCAAAGAATAGTTCTTGAATTTAAAAGAACATCATTAAATTGATCTCTGGATTTTACACCAGCATCCAATCCCATCCAACCTTCAGGAATTTCATAGATACTCACTTCTTTTCTTTCAGCATCATTATTAAAGCTTTCAGCGATAATAGTATCTGAAGGAAGATAAACTTTTACATTATGTTCTTTTGCTTTTCCTAAAATCTCAAGAGCAAGAGGTAATTTATCTTCTTCAACCAGTGAATTTCCTATTTTTCCACCTAAAGCTTTAATGAAAGTAAATGCCATTCCTCCACCAATGATTAAATTGTCGATTGCAGGCAAAATATTTTCTATAATGGTAATCTTAGTTGAAACTTTAGAGCCTCCAAGTATCGCTGTGATAGGCTTTTCACCACTTTTTAAAACTTTATCAATTGCCTGAAGTTCTTTAGCCATCAGTAAACCGAAAAATTTAGTTGATTCGAAAAATTTAGCAATTATAGCTGTAGAAGCATGTGCTCTGTGAGCAGTACCGAAAGCATCATTTACATAAGCATCACCTAATCTAGAAAGTTTTTCAGCAAAAGCCTCATCACCTTTCTCTTCTTCGCTATGAAAACGTAAATTTTCCAATAAAAGGATTTCTCCGGCCTTTAATTCAGAAGCAGCTTGCTCTGCTTTCTCGCCAACACACTCATCCACAAATTTTACTTCATTTCCAAGTACGCTGGAGACCTCTTCTACAATATGTTTTAAAGAAAATTCATCTTTAACCTCTCCTTTTGGTCTTCCTAAGTGAGCCATTAAAATTACAGAACCTCCATCTTTAAGAATTTTATCAACTGTAGGTTTTACAGCAACAATTCTTGTGTTGTCTGTAACTTTCAGCTGGTCGTCTTGCGGAACATTAAAATCAACTCTTACAAGAGCTTTTTTATCCTTAAAATTGAAATCATTGATTGTTTTCATATGTACTTTTATTAATTTCTACAGTCTTAGAAAATCAACTTACGTATACAGTTCACAGAAACTGGAGAGGCAGGTCGATTTCTTAAATTCTTTTTGATTTTTGTTTCACAAATGTAAGATTTTAAAGTCTCGCAAAAAATCGAATCTTTCAAAAGTTTTCAAAATTTTCCAAACAAAGCAACACTCATCAATCAACAATATCTTCTTTTTTTTTAAAAGGAAAGAGTGAATACTGTTGTTGAGTATTGTGAGTTTAGGGGATAACTTTAATGTTTAAACTTCATAACATTCAATTTATCTGTAATTCATATTTAATTCACAAAATAAAATGCTGAGAATCTGATTTTTCGGGCACTTACTAACAAATATTGATAACTTTTCCACGATTGTGATTATGAATAACTGATTTATGGAAAAACTCAAGAATTGTGTAATGAAAGTTTTTGAAAATTTATGTCTTAAAATTTGGAAGCTACTTTCATTAATAAATTTTCTGATTAAAAAAAAGATTATTTTTAACAAAGTTTTCCACACTTATTCACAATGCTTTTAACATTTTGTTAGAGTTTAATTAACAATTATTAAAATTTGCGGAAAACAAAAATCTTAAAATTTTAAATATGGTGAAAATCAACGTATTGGCTTTTTTATTTTTTATTTCTAACTGTTTCGGACAGGAGAACTATACTACAACGAGTTCCAAAATTAAAGAAGCAAAAATCTATTCAAACGGTGGAATGCTAAAACAATCGTTCTCTGCAGATGTTGTTCCAGGGAAAAATTTTATTATTGTCAATGAATTTGGAAGAAGCCGTGGAATTGATATTTCTTCTTTTAAACCAGACAAAAAAATCACTATTATTAGATATGAGTCTTATAACAATAATCCCACTCTTTATGCTGATAAATTAGGAAAGAATAAAAAAACAGAACTGTTGAATGACAGTATTGAAGTGTTTAGAAAAATCAACAAAGATTTCGATCAAGAGTTGTTATTAACCAGAAATTCTATTGGAATTATTCAGAAAAATCAGGCATTGGGGAATCCTTCGTCAACTGAAATTATAAAAATGATTGAGTTCAATAAAGTAACTTTAAAGAATTTATATATTGAAGAGCAAACTTTACAAGCAAAAATTGCTGCGAATCAGGCAAAAATCTCAGCATTGGAAAATAAAAGATATTTTTTAACAAGAAATGATGAAACTAAAAATAATAACATTATCGTTCTTCAAATTACTAGTGATAAAAAACAAACCGTGAATTTTGAGGTTAATCAATATATTCAGGAAGCCAATTGGCGACCATATTATATTATTAAATCAAATGGGATAAAATCACCTTTAAAAATTTCTTATAAAGCTAAAATTCAACAAAATACAGGTTTGGAACTTAAAAATATTCCAATTAAACTTATTAACGGAAGCTTCAGTGCTGAAGACAAACCTTATGAATTAGACCGTTGGTTTTTGAGAACCGAACGGGATCAATATGTTTCTAATCAGGCATTTCAGAGACCAAAAAGTGAATATAATCCTGAAGAAAAAAATATTCAGGAAGTAGTTGTGATGGGAGATTCAAAAATTTCTCAGAAAACGATGAAAACAGAAATTTCTTTAGATAAGAATGCTATATTGCCTTCTGACGTTGAAGTTACGGAAGATCTTAATGATTTTGAAGTTACCACTACTTATAAATACTTCTCTACTCCGAAATTAGAAAACAAGACTTTCCTTTTAGCTTCAATAAAAGATTATTCAAAATACAATTTTCTACCCGGAAATGCTGATATTTTTATGGATGATTTATTAATTGGCACTGTAAATATTGATACGAATCAGCTTACAAGTGAGATGTTAATCAGTCTCGGAAGTGATCCCAATATTTTAACCAAAAGAGAACTGGTGAAAAAAGAAACTAAAGATTTAGGTGAAAAAGAAAAATTCGAAAGTTATTTTTATGAAATTACAATTAAGAATAATAAAGAAACAGCTATTATTTTGGAAATGAAAGATCAGATTCCGGTTTCGACTGCTGAAAACATTAAAATTGAAGCAATAAATCCTGATAAGGCTAATTACGATAAAAGTTCAGGTTTTATGATTTGGAATTTTGAGATAAAACCTAATGAAACTAAGAAGATTAAATTCGGATTTAATGTAACTTTGCCAAAAGATTTAATCACGGTAGATATCAAGTAAAATAAATTTTAAAGTAAAAATGAAAAGAAAAATTGCTATTGCAGGAGACCACGCCGGTTTTGAGTATAAAGAAATCTTGAAAAAACATCTTGAAGAAAATTTTGAAGTTCAGGATTTCGGAACTTTTTCTACAGATTCTGTTGATTATCCTGATTTTGTACATCCAGCAGCAACTTCAGTGGAAAATGGAGAAAATGAATTGGGAATCTTAATCTGCGGAAGCGGAAATGGTGTACAAATAACAGCAAACAAACATCAGAAAATAAGATGTGCATTGTGTTGGATGCCGGAGATTGCAGAATTGGCGAGACAGCATAATGATGCGAATATGATTTCGATTCCAGCAAGATTTATTGCGAAAGAAGTAGCGATTGAAATTGCAAATAAGTTTCTTTCTACAGATTTTGAAGGTGGAAGACACCAAACCAGAGTTGATAAAATTGCATTTTGCTAAATTGATAAAGGCTTGTAAATCAAATTACAAGCCTTATTTATTTTTTATTTTATATATTTGCACTATCCAACGGTAATTACCAAACTGTTGATTCCATAAAACTTTCAAAGTTCCATCAGAAAGTTTATCTCCTTCTCCACTTTTTTGTTTTAAATTTAACTGAAACTTCCATTGTAAAAAACTTTAGATGGAATTGATGTTTTTTTATTAAAGAATTAAACTTTAAATGAAATTTGCATTTTCTTTTTTATCATTATTAAGTTTTTTGTGCATTCAAGCGCAGGAAAATGATTCTATGAGGAATGATAAAATTGAGGATGTCGTAGTAGTCTTAGGACGAGAAAAAATAGTTTGTCAGAAAATTTATGATCAAGAAAAAACTATTTATGAAAAGCAATCCAAAGAACTTAGGAAATTAAATTTTGAAACACTTTTTGATGAAATTTTAAAGTTAAAAGAATTGCAGAAATTAAAGTCTGATGAGCGGAAAATATTAGTTTTTAATCCTAATTATACAACGATTATTTCTAGTTGTGGAAACAATTCTTATTATAATTGCAAACATTACGAAAAGCATATTCATGATGAAGTTTTTGAGAAAGTCTGGAAGAAAAATAATTATCTGAAGATTCAAAAATTCTTTGATAATAAACTAATTATTCCTTTGGTTGGATCGCCATTTTCTTCTTTTGAGCAAAATATGCGTGATGAAAATAATTATCTTAAAAAGCACAATATCAAACCTTTATTAAAAGGAATTTATTGGAATTTAAATAATGAGAAAAAAGAATTTTATTATTCAGCTTACCAAAAATCTACTGAAAATTTAGAAATTCATCTTCTAAAATATAAAATGATGTCTGAAGATTATCTTCAATTGGATATGAGTTTATTTCCTGTTTCAGAAGAAAATTCTATTATTTATAGAGTTAAAATTATTGTTGGAAATGAAGAAAAAGAGCTTAATAGATTGAATATTTTATATCAATACAAAGATGGAAACTGGAAATTTTTAAAAGAAGAAAAATTAACTTTAGCATGATGAAAAAATATCTTTCCTTAATTCTTATTTTAATGTTTTTGCTGAGCATTAGACAAGTTGACAATTCTTTTAGAGACAGCATCAATCAATAAAAAGTAAATTTATTATTGAAAGAAATGAAAAATATGGTATGAAAGATAGTGATGGAAAGTATGAGATAAATTAATTTGACAAAGAATCAAAGCAAAATATTGACGAATTTTACAGTAAAGATTTGAATTTTTTGTATAAAACAACATCCAAACAATAATCGAAATGAAAATCTATTACACTTTTTTTTTACTGTTTATAATTTTCTGTACTAGTGCACAGGAAATTATTGACAAGGAAGCTTTTAAAAAATGTAAGAAGGAATTTAACAAAAAGATTTGCCTTTCTGATGAAGATGGAGATGGTGTTTTATTTTATTTAGATCATTGTCCGAAAGAAGCAGGATCTGCAGAAAATGATGGCTGTCCTTGGCCGGATACAGATGGAGATGGAATTTTAGATAAGGATGATGCATGTCCTACAATTCCGGGAATACCCGCAGAAGACGGTTGTCCTAAAAAAGTTTATCACTCTCACAGGTATTCGCAGGAAGAATTGGATGAAGTAAAGAAAAAATTTTTAGAAAAAACAAAGAATATTAATTACGATAAGCTTGCAGATTTTATTTTTAGTAAAATTGATTTAAAAGGATTTGAATCAAGAATGATTACCTTAGAAATCGCAAGTTTTTCACAAATGGCAGGTTGTGGACAGGATAGAACAGATTACTCTCCAACAAATCTAAGAGTAAACTTGGCTTCAGAATTGTTTTGGAATGAAAGTAACTTCAAAAAATTTGTAAATAAATTTCCTTCAAAGATCGTTTTTCCATATAGTGAGAATGAAGATATAAATAAAAAAGTACAATCATTTAAAAAGATTTATTTCAAAAAAAGTAACGGACAGACCTTTTACAACGCAAAAAATAACTTTAAAGAATTAAATAATAAAGAAATTAATCCCTATAGAAAATTTAATATCTACATCTTCTTTGAAGAAAATGATGAAATTTTTATTAAGATTAATGAAAATTCGAATTTAGAACAGAAATATTTCCGATTACAAGCTAAAGGAAATACCTTTATACAATTAAATTAAAAATGGCAAAAAAGAAAAAATATATAAGTCAGAAAAACGATCATAAATTAATGGAAATCGGAAGATTGATTATGAAATTTATGAATCAAAATCAAACCAAATTATACAATTACAAACAAATCTCAGACGGAATTGATCACAAAAATCCTCGACAAAGGGAAATGGTGATTCAAGCTTTGCACAAATTGCTGGCAAACCAGAGAATTAAAGAAACTGAAAAAGGCAAATTCAGTATTAATCTTAATATTGAAGGCACTTTGACGGGAACTATTGATTTCAACCAAAGCGGAAATGCTTACGTTACTGTAGAAAATCTAAAAGATGATGTTTTCGTTCACTCAAAAAACGTAAAAGATGCTTTACAGGGCGATAAAGTTTTGATTGTTACTTACAATTTTAAAGGTAAGAAATTGGAAGGCTCAGTTTTGGAAGTTCTGGAAAGAAAAAGGTCAGAATTTGTAGGAACTTTCCAATTAGTTCCTCATAAAGAATTTGGTTTTGTAGTTTGTGATAAAAAAACAATCAACACAGATATTTTTATTCCAAAAGGAAAAATAAACGGAGCTGAAAACGGTAATAAAGTTGTTGTAAAAATGACAGAATGGAAAGCTGGTGACAAAAACCCTGAAGGAGAAATTCTACAGGTTCTTGGAAATCCGGGAGATCATGAAACCGAAATTCATTCTATTCTTGCAGAATACGGTTTACCATATGAATTTCCTGAGGAAGTGGAAAGAGATGCCGATAAAATCGACCGTAGAATTACCGATGAAGAAGCCGCAAAACGTTGGGATATGCGTGATGTGTTAACGTTCACCATTGACCCGAAAGATGCCAAAGATTTCGATGATGCTTTGTCGATGAGAAAACTTGAAAACGGAAATTGGGAAGTCGGAGTTCACATTGCAGACGTTTCTCATTATGTAGTTCCGGGAACTATTTTGGATGATGAAGCGTACGAAAGAGCGACTTCAGTTTACCTTGTAGACCGGGTTGTACCGATGCTTCCAGAGGTTTTAAGTAACGATGTCTGTTCTCTTCGTCCCAATGAAGATAAATATACTTTCTCAGCAGTTTTTGAATTAAATGAGAAAGCCGAAATTCAAAAAGAATGGTTTGGTAGAACGGTCATTCATTCCGACAGAAGATTCACGTATGAAGAAGCTCAGGAAAGAATTGAGACCAAAGATGGTGATTTACAAGAAGAAATTAATGTTTTGGACGGATTAGCCAAAATTATGCGTGGTGAACGTATCAGAAACGGTGCAATTACGTTTGACAGAAGCGAAGTTCGATTCAATTTAGATGAAAATAACCAGCCGATTGGGGTTTACTTTAAAATCAGCAAAGATTCGAATCATCTGATTGAAGAATTTATGCTATTGGCTAATAAAAAAGTATCGGAATTTGTTTCGCTTAAAAAAGGAAGTCCAAACGGAAATACCTTTATTTACAGAATTCACGACGATCCGGATCCTGCAAAATTGGAAGCTTTAAGAGATTTTGTTTCCACTTTCGGATATAAAATAGATTTGGCAAACACCAAAAAAGTAGCAGAATCTTTAAATACTTTGTTGAAAGACGTAAAAGGAAAAGGCGAAGAAAATATGATAGAAACGTTGGCAATGCGAAGCATGAGCAAAGCGGTTTACTCTACCGATCCGATTGGTCATTACGGTTTAGGATTCGATTATTATTCGCATTTCACCTCTCCTATTCGTCGTTATCCAGATTTGCTTGCTCACAGATTATTGCAGCATTATTTAGATGGAGGAAAATCTCCCGACAGAAATGAGTTGGAAGAAAAATCTAAACATTGTAGCGCAAGAGAACGTTTGGCAGCTGATGCAGAAAGAGATTCTATCAAATTCATGCAGGTAAAATTCATGGAAAAACATTTGGGAGAAACGTTCACAGGTGTAATTTCCGGAGTTGCGGAATTTGGTTTCTGGGTTCAGATTCCTGAAAATGGTGCTGAAGGTTTAATTAAATTGAGAGATTTGATGGATGATTCTTACACTTACGATAAAACGACTCATGCTGTTTATGGTTCCCGAACCGGAAACAGATACCAATTGGGTGACGAACTTCAAATAAAAGTAATAAAAGCGAATTTAATTGCTAAACAACTTGATTTTAAGATTGTTGAGTAATGAGTAAAGCTGATAAACATGTAGTTTTTAGTATTTTAAATATTGTTTTATTAGCAACTATAGTATGTAAAACTGTTATCAATTTTTATTGGTTTGTTTTGATTATCAGCTTGCTTAGTATTATTATCAATAAATTAATCAACAGAAGCATTATTAAGATTAAAAATCAAGACAAAAAGTATTTTTTTGTAGTAGTTTTCCCACTTATAGTTAATTGTTTTTTTGTAATAAACTATTTCACAGGAATGAATCCCCAACAAGAAACATATTGTTTTAAGAACATGATTTCTGAAGTTGGTGGAAGAAATAGTCATCAAAAAGGCAAAACCACTTATATTTATTTAAGTGGAGATGCCTATAAATATTCTTATATGACAAGAAGTTTTTTTATTGATTACAAAAAAATGTGGGGTAACAATCAAGTTATTTATACTTTTGAAAGAGGTATTTTTGGATTAAAAGTTAGAAAAGATTTTAAATTTGTTTATAATGAAAATTGCCCTGATAATTATTTGAATTTTTAGAAATTAATACAATAATTGAAAGACTGCAATTTTGCGGTCTTTTTTATTTTTAAAATCCTGTTTTTTTAAAAGTGTTTAATTTCAAGCAGATTAAGCTAATTACACAAATTTTTAATCATAGAAATCTGTGTAATCTGCAAAATCAGCGAGAAATTTAGAAATAAATTCAATGCATAAACCTAATAAATTCTTAATTTAAAACTCCAATAAAAATATAATCTTTAAATTTGGGTTTGAAACAAATTTTTAATGTTTGAACTCATATTTTCTGCCATAGGTTTAGGCTTTATGCTGAGTCTTGTTTTTATTGGGCCTATTTTTTTTCTTTTAATAGAAACAAGTTTTACAAGAGGTCCAAAACATGCTTTAGCATTAGACTTTGGTGTTATTACGGCAGATTTGTTGTGCATTATTGCAGCTTATTATGCAAGTGCAGATATTGTTGATTTAATTGATAAACATCCAGGATTTTACAGAATTACTTCGATTCTTATTCTCACCTACGGAATTATAATGATGGTTACAAAAACCAAAATGCACATGCCTGGAGAAGAGAAAATTATCAGTCAGAATTACTTTAAAACATTTCTCAATGGTTTTTTATTAAACCTTTTGAATGTCGGAGTAATTCTTTTTTGGTTAGTAACAGTAATTGGGGTGAGAAATCAATATCCAGATACAGAAACGCTTATTCTTTATTTAGCAATCGTTATTACAACTTATCTTTTGATAGATTTTGCTAAAATTTTCTTGGCTAAACAGTTTCACGACAGATTAACACAAAAACTGGCAAACAATATCAGAAAAGGTGTTGGAGTTGTTTTGATTATTTTCAGTTTCTTCATATTCCTTCAAAGTTTCAAAATGTTTAATCAATTTGATAAACGTCTTGAAGAAGCCGAAAAAAAAGAATTAAAATATAAGAAAAACAAATAAAATTATTTGGCCTTTGCTGAATAGAACGCCTTTGTGAACGAAAAATATGCAGAATAATGGTAAAAGCATCTTTGTGAGCTTTGCGTTAAAATTAAATACAAATACAAATAAAAACAACAATTGATTAATGAAAATATTTCCGAAACCACTTGAAAAAGGCGACAAAATAGCCATTATTTCTCCAGCAGGTTCTGTAGAGCCGACTCAGTTGGAAAAAGGTATTGAAATGATTAAATCTAAAGGGTATGAACCTGTTTTAGGTGAAAATCTTTATACCAAATTTTCAAACGGCTACAATTACGCAGGAACCGAAGTACAAAGATTGAAAGATATGAATTGGGCTTTAAATGATCCCGAAATTTCTGCAATCTGGGCTTCAAGAGGTGGTTATGGTTGTCAACATTTAATTGAAGGTTTAAACTTAAAAGAATTTACAAAAAATCCGAAATGGTATATTGGGTATTCTGACAATACAGTTATTCAAAGTTATTTGTTGAAAAAAGGTTTTGCTTCCATTCACGGACAAACCATCAAAACTTCAAGTTTTGGGGTAACTGAAGAAAGCTATGATTTACTTTTTGATATTTTAAAAGGTAAAAAGCGAAAATACAGCTTAAAATCAAATCAATTTAATATGCAAGGAAATATTGAAGGAGAATTGATTGGAGGAAATTTAGCCTTGGTTTATGCTCTTCTGGGAACGAAATATTCCTTTGATTTTAAAGATAAAATTTTATTCATTGAAGATATAGGTGAAAACTTCTATGCTCTGGATCGAATGATTATGAGTTTGGAACTTGCCGGAGTTTTCAAGAAGATTTCCGGATTAATTATCGGTGGAATGACCAATATGGGCGATGAAAAAGAGAATAAACAATACGAAGAAAGCTTCGATGAATTTGCTTATAAACTGATTTCAGATAGAATTTCAAAATATAAATTTCCTACAGTTTTTGGTTTTCCGAATGGTCACATTAAAGATAATCAACCGTTAATTATTGGTGGTGATATCTCATTAAAAATAGATAAGACAGTTTCAGTAAATTTTAAATAATATGTTTTATTCAAAATTTTTACTTGCATTTTTACTGATTTTAGCGGGAATTTTTCATTTTGTGAAACCTCAGTTTTTCATGAAAATAATGCCCGATTACATTCCTTTGCATTTGCAAATGGTTTACATAAGCGGAATTGTAGAAATTTTGTGTGGCACTCTCCTCCTATTCCTGGAAACTCAAAAATTGGGAGCTTATCTTTGCATAGCTTTATTTATTGCTGTTTTTCCGGCAAACATTGAGATGGCAAAAAAGTTTTATCAGATTCACCACAAATATTTTTGGGTGACAGTTTTAAGACTTCCTTTACAAATTGTTTTAATTTGGTGGGCGTATCAATTTAGAAAATAAGTCGATTTTAAATGAATAAAGTAATTCTTACATATCATTATAGTCCGGGTTTTTATGGAGATTTTATAATTAAAGATTTGCAGATTTCAGAATCTTTCGATTATTCGCTTAAATATTTCTGGTCATTTGATTTAGGATATTTTCCCAATAATGATTATGAATTAAAACAACACAGGAGATTTACAAAAATCAAAGATAAATTACCTCTATATCTTAAAGAAAAACTGAAAGAATTATTAGTTTCAAAATTAGAAATTATCAAACCACAAATAATTAAGTCTGATAAGATTGAATATGCTACATCTGAGCATTCAAAAAGTGAATATTATAAAATAAAAATTCGAGATATAGATGAAAGGGTTCGTATTCCATATGATTTTTCTCAAATCCTATTAAGCGAAGGAAAAGAGTGCTTTTTGGAGTTTCATAATGAATTACAACTCTGGATTGATAAGGAATTTGAAATTGCTTCTGAAGGAAAAGCGATTAGATTTAATAAAAAGTAAATGGCAGAGCACAACGAACTTGGCAAGAAAGCAGAAAATCTTGCGGCAGAATATTTACTTAAAAATGAATATAAAATTCTTGTGAGAAATTTTCGTTTCAAGAAAAATGAAGTCGATATTATTGCTGAAAAAGATAATCAGATTATTGTGGTGGAAGTTAAAGCTCGCTCAACTGATTTTTTTATTCTTCCTCAAGAAGCAGTCACAAGAGGTAAGATAAAAGCAATTGTTTTGGCCGCCAATCATTTTATGGAAGAGTTTAATAAAAATCAGGAAGTAAGGTTTGATATTATATCCGTTCTTCCCGACAAAAAAGGAAAATTAGAAATTGAACATATCCCAAATGCTTTTGAAGCATTCGATGCAAATTAGCTTCTTGCTTTTGGCAAATAGCGATTTGCTTTTAATTAAATAGAAAGCCTGAAGCTAAACGCTAATGGCAAACAATAAAATTATGAAAACAATACTCATCACCGGAGCAACTTCTGGAATAGGAAAATCAACAGCAGAACTTTTAGCAAAACAGGGAAACAGAATCATCATCTGTGGAAGAAGAACTGAAGTTTTGGAAGCTGTAAAAGCAAAATTATCAACTTTAACCGAGATATTTAGTTTAAAATTTGATGTACGAAATTTAGAAGAAGTTGAAAATGCTATTTCTTCACTTCCAAAAGAATGGAAAAACGTAGATGTTCTCATCAACAATGCCGGAAATGCACACGGTTTAGAGCCTCTTTCAGCAGGAAGTACAAATGATTGGGATTCTATGATCGATGGAAATGTAAAAGGTCTTTTATATGTTTCTAAAACTTTAATTCCGATGATGAAAGAAAGAAATTCCGGGCAAATTATCAACATCAGTTCGGTTGCGGCAAGACAAACTTACGCAAATGGAGTTGTGTATTGTGCAACAAAAAAGGCAGTTGATGTAATCTCTGAAGGAATGAGAATTGAATTGACAGAATTTGGAATTCGAGTTACCAATATTCAACCAGGAGCGGTGGAAACAGATTTTTCTTTAATCAGATTTAAAGGAGATCATGAAAGAGCAGCAACAGTTTATGCGGGTTATGAAGCTTTGAAGGCTGAAGATATTGCCGATGCGATTGCTTATTGTATTAATGCTCCACAACATGTGACGGTTTCAGATATGACGATTTATCCAAGTGCCCAAAGTGAACCGAGAACGATTTATAGAAAGCCTTAATCTAAATTTGAAAATGAGGTTCTTCCCTATTCTATTCCTTTTTTGTTGTGTTTTTGGTTATTCTCAGAATTATTCAAAACAGGAAAAACAGTTGTTTTCTCAAACCAGAAAGTTGGATTCTTTAATGCAGAATAATGATTCTAAAATTTTAGAATTGTTTGCAAAGGACGTTTCTTTTGGTCATTCAAATGGCTGGATTCAGAATCTAGATAATTTTAAAAATGATTTTTCTTCTAAAAAAGTTGTTTACACAGAAATCAAACAGACTGAAGTTTCCGAAATTAAAAAGTTTAAAAAATCATTCAGCATTAGAAGAAAAATAAAAGTTTCAGGTTTGTATAAAAATCAAGATTTTGAAATGACTTTGTCACTTCTTGAAATTTGGATTAAAAACAAATCCGAATGGAAATTGTGGAGCCGACAAAGTGTAGAAATAAAGCCATAAATTTGCATAGAATATCAACACAATGAACGAAGAGATTCAGAAATTTTTAATTTATAACACACCTAATGAAAAAGTTAGGGTTGATGTTTTTTTACAAAACGAAACACTTTGGCTCACCCAAAAGGCAATGGCGACTTTATTCGATGTTGCTAAATCGACCGTAAGTGAACACCTCACCAATATTTTCAACACAGAAGAATTAAAGAGAGATGCAACTGTTCGGGAATTCCGAACAGTTCAAATTGAAGGAGAAAGAAATGTTACCAGAAACCTTGAATACTACAATCTCGATGCAATAATTTCAGTTGGTTACCGCGTAAATTCATCAAAAGCAACGCAATTCAGAATTTGGGCAACACAAACATTAAAAGAGTTTATCATTAAAGGTTTTGTGATCGATGATGAAAGATTAAAGCAAGGTCAGAATGTATTTGGTAAAGATTATTTTAAAGAACTTCTTCAGAGAATTCGCTCAATTCGGGCAAGTGAAAGAAGAGTTTACCAACAAATCACCGATATTTTTGCTGAATGCAGTATCGATTATGATAGGAATTCAGACATCACAAAGAATTTTTATGCAATAGTTCAAAATAAATTTCACTTCGCCATAACGGGTAAAACTGCTGCAGAAATTATCTATCAGAAAGCTGACAGTAAAGAGGAGAATATGGTTTTAACGAATTGGAAGCATTCACCAGACGGAAGAATTTTAAGATCTGATGTGATTGTTGCCAAAAACTATTTATCTGAGAAAGAAATCCAACAATTAGAACGAACTGTTACAGGTTATTTTGATTATATCGAAGGTTTAATTGAGAGAGAAAATACCTTTACAATGGAATCTTTGGCAAAAAGTGTTAACAGATTTTTAGATTTTAATGAGTATAAAATCTTAGATGGAAAAGGAAAAATTGCAAAAATTGTAGCTGATAAAAAAGTAGTTTCTGAATATGAAACTTTTAATAAAACTCAGAAAATAATTTCTGATTTTGATAAGGAAATAAAAAAAATAGGTAAAAAAGATAAGTTATAAAAACTTAGAAATTAAAAAAATGAAAATATTATATCTCGAAACTTCCTCGAAAAACTGCTCAGTTGCGATTTCTGATGGCGAAAAACTCTTATGTGTTTGCGAAGAAGTTTCAGAAAATTATAAACAATCTGAAAGTCTTCACACCTTTGTTGAGTGGGCTTTGGAAGGCGCAGAACTTTCGATAAAGGATATTGAAGCCGTTTCTTTGGGCAAAGGTCCTGGTTCGTATACGGGTTTAAGAATTGGAGCTGCTTCAGCAAAAGGGTTTTGTTATGGCTTAAAAATTCCTTTAATTGGCGTAAATTCTATGGAAAGTATGATTGAGCCATTTTTAGATCAAAACTATGATCTTATAATTACATTGGTCGATGCAAGAAGAATGGAGGTTTATACTGCCGTTTATGACGGAATTTCGGGGAAAGAACTTTATCCGACCGAAGCAAAAGTTTTAGATGAAAATTCTTTTCAGGAATTTAAAGACAAAAAAGTACTTTTTGTGGGTGACGGAGCTTCCAAGACAAAAGAAATTGTACAGCTTGCTAATGCAGAATTTAATAATGACATCTACCCTTCTGCACAATATTTATTAAAGAAAACTTTGGAAAAAATAAAGAATGAAGACTTTGAAGATATTGCTTACTTCGAGCCTTTTTATTTGAAAGATTTTCATGGAGTAAAAAAGAAACAAAAAAGCGAAGAATAATCTTCGCTTTTTTTTATTTACCACTCGCCTTCACTTCTTCAGGAGACTGTAGCTTTTGCATTTGATTCAACTGCTTTTTTTGGATATTATTGTTTTGCGGAGTATTATTCATCATCTGACTATTATTGTTCACTTTATTATTACCCGGAGCAATATTATTTTGATCAGTTTGAGGCATACTTGGTTGTCCAGGTCCGTTAAAAGGATTATTAGGCACAGAATTTCCTTTATTATCTGTTGGCTGGAACGCTAAGTCGCTTTTCAAATAATTCAGCATTTCTTTAGCTTTAATTCCTTCCGGAGTTTTAGCATAATTCAGAACGATTTGTTCAAGCTGCAAAATCATTACTTCTTTTCCGCTTGTTTTTCCGGCATTAATAGCATTCAATAAATTGAGTTTAGGAATTAATGCATCTTTAGGATATTTCAAAATAATCTGCTCAATTCTTCCCTGACTTTCTGTGAATTTTTCAGACTCATAAAGAGCATAAGCCATTTTATATTCGTTTTCAACTTCTTCCGAAGACTTTACAAAAGTGTTGTTCTTAGGATTTCTTACAAATTCTGCATACGATGTGTAAGGATAATCGGTCAATAAAATCTGTTTTGCTCTGTCTGCAATCTGAGGATTTTTCTCATAATTCATCGCAAAAATTTCATATAAAGCCTGCAACATTACTTTTTCTTCAGGTTTTACATCTACCAAATCATAAAGCGTTTTTGTTGCTAAAGATGTATTGGTAAAATAATTCTGATACATAATTCCAAGTCCTAAAGAAGCGGTATCCCTGTCTTTTTTCAACTGAGATAATTTTCCTAAATCTGCCGGAATTTGTTCTATGTAATATGATGGTTCAAAACGTCTCGGATTCGGTGCTGAAGTTATTCCTAAAGCTTCGTTCTTCATGTCTTCTATCGTTGCCATTTTTTTGGAATAACGCCAGTTATCAACCAAAGCACGATCTCCCCAAAGCTGTTTAAAAGTTGATGTACCTTTACTTACCGTTCCTGTATTACCGAAATAGAAACCTTTCGTAGCAACTCCGAAATCTTCAAAAGAATTTCCGCTGTTAGCAAACAGTGAATTGGCATTGTAATCTCCATTATCGAAACCTTTGTTTCTTTCTTCACGTCTTCTTTCCAATTCTTCTTTCTCTTCTCTAATCTTTAATTTCTCAATATACTTTGCAAAATAATCAGTTTTCTGAGCATCAGACATTCTTGCCAAAGAAAGAATACTGTCATTTTTCTTGATTAAATAATAGTTTTTAGAAATCTTTTTAATGTAGTTAGATTGATCCTGCAATAATATTCTTGAAGGTTCATACGTCATTGCAACCAATGCTGAATCATAATATGCTCCTGCTCCGATGTAATCGTTTCTATCTAAATAATCTTTACCAATCTCATAATAAGCCAAACCTCTCACTTGTGCATCTGAAACCTTCTCAAGAAGAGATTTTTTGAAAAAATCCTGAGCCTCTTTTTTCTTTCCTGCTTTGTTTGCCATCAAACCTAAAGCATAGTAAAACTCATTTTTTCTAGATCCATAAGTTCCTTTTTTACTTATTTTTTCAAGATAATCTTTCGCTCCTTCATAATTTCCTTTTCCGTTGAAAGTTTTGGCAATTTCGATTTGAGATTTAACTTCAAATTCAAAATCGTTTGCATATTTGTAGGCAGCTGCAAAGCTTTCTCTAGCCAAATCACATTTCCCGGTTTCCTGTAAAACCTGACCTCTCAAAAAGGCAATCCTACTTTTTAATTTTCGGTTACCATTTAATTCAAAAGCGCGGTCTAATTCCTTTATAGCAGATTCTTTTTTACCAGCATCCAAAAGAGATTCGGCGTAATAAATACTCAGAAGCTTCTCGTGATCTTTACTGATTTTTTCATTTTTAAGCTTATCAAAAATTTCATCAGATTTATGGTAGTTTTTAAGTTGAGAATAAGCTAAACCTTCGTAAACACGAGCTAAAGGAAGCCTTTTGTCTTCTTTCATATGTGTGAAAACATAGTTTAAAGCATCTAACGCTTTCACTGATTTTCCCTGATAAATTCTTGATTGCGCTAAAATAATATATGCATCAAAAACCGTTTTATTCTTTTCCTCTCCTTTTCTGATAACAGAATATTTGTTAATTGCTTTTAAAGCTTTTGCTTCGGCAATTTCTAAAGTAGTTGCACCTTTATTTCCTTCAGGATTATTGGGATCTTGAGGCATATTATTACCGGGCATTCCAGGCATTCCGGGACCATTTGATGGCATTCCAGGACCGTTTTTTCCATTTTGTGGTCTGTTTACTTCTGCCATTTTCATAGAATTTTCGGCAAAAGCTGAAGACTGACCTAAGTCGCTTCCTAAAGGTTGCTCTTCATAAGTCAAAATAGGAATATAAGGCGCATAAAAATTATCTTTATGAGCTTTGTCTCTTTCGGTAAACTCACTGTTCAACGCATCTTTAGCATTAAAAAGTGTGTTGTAATATGTTGAAAACCCTTTTAAAAACTTTGATCTTGCTTCCGGTTTTTTCACTCTCGTGCTACAGGAAACAACAACAATCGCCGCTAAAAGGAAAACTATTTTCTTTTTCATTATTTCAATATAACTCGCTAATTTACTTTTTATTATCAGCAGTTTGATGATTTTGTAAAAATAATAAAATTTTATTTTGAAAATTATTATAATTCCTTCAAAATTTTATAAACCAAATGTGTTGGAAGTCCCATAATAGTATAAAAGCTTCCGTTGATTTTTTTAATTTTCGACATTCCGAGCCATTCCTGGATTCCGTAGCTTCCCGCTTTATCGAAAGGTTTGTAATTTTTAATGTAAAAATCGATTTCTTCTTCAGAAATTTCATCAAATTCTACATCGGCAACATCGGTTTCTGTAATGGTTTTATCTAAAGTTTTAATGGTAATTCCTGTATAAACCTGATGCGTTTTTCCGGATAATGACTGAAGCATTTTTTTAGCTTCAATTTTATCTTTTGGTTTTCCGAGAAATTGATTTTCGTTGGCAACAACGGTATCTGCTGTTAACAAAGTCTGCCCTTCTTGTAGATTTTGGAATGCATTTGCTTTTAATTCAGATAAATAAGCTGCGGCCTCTCCTATTTTTATATTTTCAGGTAAAATTTCTTCGCAGTCGATTTTCACTACTTCAAATTCAAAACCTAAACTCGAAAGCAATTCTTTTCTTCTCGGAGATTGCGATGCTAAAAGTATTTTCATCATAAATTTTAAACGGATTGCGTATTATCATCATGCCATTTTCCCTGCACTTTCATTACCTGTTCTATGACATCGCGTACTGCTCCACTTCCACCTTTGATTTGTGAAATATAATCTGCAATGCTTTTGATTTCCGGAACTGCATTTTCCGGACAAGTTGCAAGCGCTGAATTCTGCATCATGTGAAAATCAGGAATATCATCTCCCATTGTCAGAATTTCTTCATTCTTAAGATTATATTTAGATTTGAAATCTTCATAATCCACCATTTTATCATGAGATTTTGCATAATAATCCTGAATTCCGAGATAGCTGATACGATGTCTTACCATTTCATCATTTCCACCGGTAATAACTCCGATTAAATAATCATTTTTTAAAGCTTTCACAACGGCATATCCATCTAAAACATTCATCACTCGGCTCATATTTCCGCCGGGCATTAAATAAACGCTTCCGTCTGTAAAAACACCATCTACATCAAATACAAATGCTTTTATATCTTTTAATTTCTCTTTATAACTCATTTTAATTAATGATTGATTAATGATAATTGATTAATGATAAGATTCAAATCAATCGCATTCATTAATCGCTTGTTTTGTTTTATTAATAAATTATTTTAATCAAGATTATACGTAAGTCTTACCGTAATTCTCGCAGATTTTTCTTTGCTTGAAGTATCAAAATTTCCTCCATAACTGTCTTCATCGGTAGAGCCTTTTGCTGTAATCTGAAAAACTCCCATCGAAGCGTCTTTTAATTTCCCTAAATCTCCATCTGCACTTTTCACAATTTTTTCAGCTCTTTCTTTGGCATCTTTAGAACCTGCTTCTATTAAACTATGCTTCAATGATGAAAGGTCAGAATAAGTATATTGTGCCGAAGATGGCTCAAACTGAACTCCGCTGTTGATAAGCTCGGCAGTTTTATCAATCACGCTTTCAATTTTTTTCATCAAAGCTGGATTTTTTTTAGACCTGAAAAACACACTTTGTGTTGCTTTATAACCATCAAAAATATCTTCAGATTTTTCTGATCCGTCAGATTCTTTTGTTGTAACGGTACGATAAGATCTAGAAAAATTAACTCCACCAAAAGCAAATTCACCAGCTTTGAAACCTTTGCTGTAGAAAAATGCCTTTACTTTTTCCTTATCTTGCGAAATCAAATTGTAAGCTTCTTTTGCATCCATTGCACTGGCGTCGAAACTTCCGCCCCAACTTATTTCGTCTGAAATAAAATCTTTAGATCCAAGACCTGTAACAGATATTGTATCTTGTTTTAAGTTTCTGTTTTTAAAACTTGAACCTAATACAAAAGCTGTGGTAACGATGGCTGCTCCGATGATGAGGGAACGAATAATATTTGTATTCATTTTTTTGGTTTTCCTCAAAGTTAAAACTTTATGGCAATTGATACATTTTTTTGATAGAATGATTCATGGTTTTATAAATTTCAAGACTTTCATCCTGTAATAATTCTTCGTGTAATTCTAAAACTCTTTTATCATTTCTTACAGCCGGTCCGGTTTGCGCAGATTTTGGTTCAATCTCATGAATTTTCTGTACCGTTTCATCAATCAGGGGTAAAAAATAATCAAACGGAATTTCCTGTGCATCTGAAATTTCTTTGGCTCTTGTAAAAAGGTGATTCACAAAGTTGCAGGCAAAAACTGCGGTCAAATGAATATATTTTCTCTTTTCATGACTGCTTTCCATCACATTTTCTGAAATTTTAGAAGCCAGTTCAGTTAAAATTTTCTGATCTTCAGAATTTTCAGTTTCAATAAAGAAAGGAATTTTTTTATAATCTAATTCTTTTGATTTTGAAAAAGTTTGCAGAGGATAAAAGCTTGATTTTCTGTACTCTCCTATCAATATTTCTTTTGGAAGAGAACCTGAAGTATGAGCAACCAAACAATTTTTTTTAGAAATAATTTTAGAAACATTTTCCACAGAATTATCGCTTACACAAATAATGTATAAATCTGCATCTTCCAATCTTTCTGTTGAGTAAGGAATATTTAATTCTGAAGAAATTTTCTGAAGTTCAGTTTCGTTCCTGCCAAATATTTGATTTAAAGGAATCCCATTCTGAACGAAGGCTTTTGCTAAATGATAAGCTACATTTCCGGAACCTATAATGATTGTTTGCATCTAACAAAGATAAATATTCTGGTTGGGTGATGGAAGGTGGATAAAGGATGTTTTTGACTTTTAATGATAAGAATCTAAATTATAGCACAAAAATTGAATAAGTAATTTAACTTTTAGATATTTTTGTAATCCAAAACAATGAAAGCATCTTATGAAGATTAAAGACGCAGAAATTATTGCGCTGATGCAAGATCCTCGAACCCTTGAAAAAGGCCTTCGGGTGTTAATGGATGCTTATCAGAGTAGATTATATTGGCACATTAGACGTATTATTGTAGATGCAGACCTTGCGCAGGATACTTTGCAGGAAACATTTATAAAAGCATATCAGAATTTTCATCAATTCAAAAATGATAGTCAGCTGTATACCTGGCTTTACAGAATTGCGACCAATGAAGCGTTGCAGCAGATCAATAAGCTAAAAAGAATGCAGAAGACAGATGAAGACCCTGAATATTATATGCAGAATCTGGTTGCCGATAATACGCACAGCGATGCCGAAGAAATACAAGTTTTTTTGCAAAAAGCTATACAAAGCCTTCCCGAGAAGCAGAAACTGGTATTTATGATGCGATACTATGATGATTTGCCTTACGAAGAAATATCTAAAATTGTAGATATGTCTGTTGGGACTTTAAAAACAAATTATCATTATGCCAAACAGAAAATAGAAGAATATATCAAAGAAAATTACGAAAGATAATTTTTGAGAAAACAAAGTATGAAAAATTTTGATCTAGATAATTTAGAACGTAAAAACATTTATAAAGTTCCTGAGAATATTTTCGAAAATATTCAGGAAAAAGTGTTGAGCGGAGTGAAAGATTTCGATCTGGAGAACTTAGAACGCAAAAATATATACAAAACTCCTGAAAACTTATTTCAAACAGTTCAGGATAGAGTATTGGGCGAAGTGAAAGAATTCAATCTAGAAGAATTAGAACGTAAAAACATTTATAAAATTCCTGAGAATTTGTTTGAAACAATTCAGGAACGAGTTTTGAATGAGATAAAAGTTGAGAAAAAAGCACCGATTTTCAAATTGAATTGGGGATATGCTGCAGCGGCGTCTTTAGCTCTTATTTTTGGGTCGGCTTTTATTTATAATTTAAATTCAGATTCTGCAATAAATTCAGATTCAACAAATAACATTGCTGATAACAGAACTTTGCCCAAAAAAGAAAGTCAGGTAGCTTATGAAACTTTAGCATCAGATTTAACTTCTGTTGAAAATAATGATCAAAGAATTGAGAGTCAGGTTAATATAAAGCCTATGGTTTCTCAGGCAGTTAATAGTAATTCTGCAAGTCAGACTAAAAAAACGGTAAAACCAGCGAACGAAATTCATATGAATGAATACATTGAGTCTCTTACCAGTTCTGAAATTGCAGAGTTAGCCAATAACTCAAGTCAGGATGTTTATTTAGACTTGTATAATTAAAAGAAAGATGAAAAAAATATTATTTACACTTTTTATAATTTCTGGGTTTGGGCTTAATGCTCAGATTAAAGATTATGACTGGAAGAATATGAGTCGTGAGAAAAGAAAGGAGGTAATAAACAATCTTTCTCCGGATGAAAGAAAAGCACTTCTTACCCAGTTTAGAAATAATATGGTGGTTGATATGTTGGATGTTGCACCGCAGGATAAAGCAGAATTTACTGCGATGTATAACGAATATCTTGATAACCAGAAAAAAATAAAAAGTCAGTTCGATTCTAATTTTGATCCTGAGAAATTGACCGAAGAAGAAGCAAAAGTAAAGCTTCAACAGAGTTTTGATATGGGACAAAAATTATTTGACAATAGAAAAAAATATGCAGAAAAAATGCAGACTGTAATACCTTGTCAGAAAGTCTTGAAGCTTTTCAATTCTGAGGCGATGATGCGTGATAAAATGAACGAAAAGAAATCTCATGATGGAAAGAACAATTCGAGACCTAAGCAATCTCCATAATAGTTTATTTTTTTAATGTTGGACGACTCTTGCAATTTATTGTAAGGGTCGTTTGATTTAAAAAAGCATTAAATATTTATAAAAATGATTTATTTCAAATAAAATAGTAAGCTAATTCTTATTTTTGTGAAGTAAATTTAATTTAACTAAAGTTTTGTTTAAAGTGAAATTGAATTTTATTAAAATGATCAGTATGAATAAAATAATTTTCTTTCTATTAGTTTCAAGTTTGTTTTTCGGGCAGAAAACCGAAGTGATTGATTTATCGAAATCTATAAAAGACAGCAAAAGCACAATTAAAACTTTCACAGTAATCGATCAGCGACCAAACAAAGATATCGGGAGTATACTATTTCACAAAGAGCAAGTGAATATTATTTTTGAAAACGATGCAACTAAAGATATTTCAAACTGGTTTTATAAATACAATACAGTAAAAGGAAGTGAAGAATTAGTTCTTTTATTGGAAAATTTAAATATTTCTGAAGATATTAAAGAAAAATATTCTATCGGAAAGCTTGAATTAAAAGCGAGTACGTTCATCAAAAAAAATGACGGCTATTATTTTGTAAACAAAATAGATACTGTTGCAACAGTATCCTCACGAAATACACCATATTTAGCTCAAAGTTTATCGAAAAAAATTACATTGTCATTGGCAGATTTGTTGAAAGATTCTTACAATAAAAGAACTTGGGAATTTGGTATTTCAGAAAGTGAACTTGCAAATTATAATTCCATTTTAATTGATAAGCTTGATGTTTTAAAATCAGATTCTTTGAAAGAAGGAGTTTATAAAGATTCTTACAGTTTTTTCACGCACAACCCCGAACCTGGTTTTACAATTGAAACCAATAAAAAAGGTGTTGTGACAAGAGCAGTAAAGGGTGAAGATAAAAAGTATATCAGTAACTTCTATGCATTTATTCATAATGGTGTTCCGTTTAAGGTAATTCCGGTTGGTTATGTTGAAATTTTCAGAGATGATCAAGGACTTTTTATTGAAGTTAAAAAAGAAGAACTGTTTCCAGAATCTAATTCTCCGTTTATAATGGTAGGCGGTGGAATTGGAGGTTTGGTAGGAAGTTTAGTTGCAAATGTTGCAATTGCAGCTATTGATTCGAAAGCAGCTCAAAAACGAAGAGGAATGCCAGGAACTTATGTCTCGCTTGATCCTTTGACTGGAAATTATATTTTGCCGGAAGATTTTGGTAAATCTAAATAGATACATAGAGAGGCGATTTGTCTCTCTTTTTTATTAAAAGATCAGAATTAAAATGGCATTTGTAACAAAAAATTAAAAATGGAATTCTCCTGCATTTTTTTATCTTTGCAAATTACATAGTTCTTAAATGAAAAACATACGAAATTTTTGCATAATCGCCCATATTGACCACGGTAAATCTACTTTGGCAGACCGTCTTTTGGAGTACACCAACACGGTGACTCAGAGAGAATTACAATCTCAGACGCTTGATGATATGGATCTGGAAAAAGAACGTGGGATTACGATAAAATCTCACGCCATCCAGATGGATTATGAGCTTAATGGCGAAAAATATATTTTAAACCTTATCGATACACCAGGACACGTAGATTTTTCTTATGAAGTTTCCCGTTCGATTGCGGCTTGTGAAGGTGCGCTTCTGATCGTCGATGCCGCACAAAGTATTCAGGCACAGACAATTAGTAACCTTTATCTTGCTTTGGAAAACGATCTGGAAATTATTCCAATTCTGAATAAAATTGACCTTCCGTCTGCGAACCCTGAGGAAGTTACTGACGAAATTATGGGACTGATCGGCTGTAAATATGAAGATGTTCTTCGTGTTTCGGGAAAAACCGGTGAAGGAGTTCACGAACTGTTGGAACAGATCGTTGCAAGAATTCCCGCTCCTGTGGGAGATCCGAAGGCGCCGCTTCAGGCATTGATTTTTGACTCGGTTTACAATCCGTTCAGAGGTATTGAGGCATATTTTAAAGTGGTGAACGGAAGTATTTCTAAAAACGAAAAGATCAAATTTTTCGCTACCGGAAAAGAATATGGTGCTGATGAGGTGGGAACTCTGAAACTGAAACAGGTTCCGAAGAAAACGATTGAATGTGGCGATGTAGGATATATTATTTCCGGAATTAAAGATGCCCGTGAGGTAAAAGTGGGAGATACGATTACTTCTTTTGTGAATCCTGCGGAAGCGCCGATTGACGGTTTCGAGGAAGTAAAACCAATGGTTTTTGCCGGAATTTACCCGATTGAATCTGAAGATTTTGAGGAATTGAGATTTTCACTTGAAAAATTAAGACTGAATGATGCTTCTCTGGTTTTCGAACCTGAAAGTTCTGCAGCACTTGGTTTTGGTTTCCGTTGCGGATTCTTAGGAATGCTTCACATGGAAATCGTTCAGGAAAGGCTGGAGAGAGAATTTGATATGAACGTAATCACGACGGTCCCCAACGTGTCTTATCATGGATATTCCAAGAAAGATCCTGAGACAACCATTTTAATTAACAACCCGTCTGAAATGATTGATCCCAATCTTTTAGACAGAGTGGAAGAGCCATACATCAAAGCTTCAATCATTACAAAATCTGATTTTGTAGGTCCTGTCATGACGCTTTGTATCGAGAAAAGAGGTGAGATCGTTAATCAAAGTTATCTGACAGCAGACCGAGTGGAACTGACCTTTAATATGCCATTGGCTGAGGTGGTTTTCGACTTCTATGACCGTCTGAAATCTATTTCTAAAGGATATGCATCATTCGATTATTCACCGATTGGAATGCGTTCTTCTAAGTTGGTAAAAATGGATATTCTGATCAACGGAGATATGGTAGATGCCTTATCTTCATTGATTCACGATTCGAATGCTTATTACATCGGTAAAAAAATGTGTGAGAAACTGCGCGAACTGATCCCGAGACAGCAGTTTGATATCGCTGTTCAGGCAGCTTTGGGAGCGAAAGTTATCGCCAGAGAAACCATTAAAGCTTTGAGAAAAGACGTTACTGCAAAATGTTACGGTGGTGATATTTCAAGAAAGAGAAAGCTACTTGAAAAGCAGAAAGAAGGGAAGAAGAAAATGAAGCAGATTGGTAGAGTAGAGGTGCCGCAGTCGGCGTTTATGGCTGTTTTAAAGCTGAATGATTAGGAAGAAAGAGCCAGGTAAAAAGTTAAACGAGCCAAATGGAATGGCTGGATAAAGTAAATCCGCAGATTTTTTCTGCGGATTTTTTTATGTGAAAAAACAGCATCAACTGAAACGGTTTACTGTTTATTTTTTGGTATATTTTATCTCCATGGTCTTATATTCTTTGCCGGTTTTAGAATCAGGGCCGTACATCTCTAAAGTCTGATGGGTGTCATCCACAAAAGTGTAGACTTCCCTCACGTCGCAGTCTTTGCCGGGTCTTGACGGGTCGGTCATTTTGCCTTTAAATTCAATGGATTTTTTGGTAGCATTCCATTCGCCTTCCATGTTCATAAATCCTGTTCCCATATTATCGATCCAGGTACTGATGAATTTCTTTTTAGAATTGTCGTAGCCTGTGATGCTCATTCCTTCGAAAGGCATTCCCATAAAATCACCTTTATGTTCGCTGGTTTGGTAACGTCCGTCAAAGATCATTTTGTTGGTCGTTGTTGAGGTACTGGTGGTGGGTTTTCCGCCGTCTTCCATCCACATGGTGTTTTCTCCGGACCAGACGCCGTCAGATTTTGCGAGCATTTTCTGCATTTCTCCCGGTGTCGCAAATTCCATCCAGGCTTTGATGGCGGTTGCAGAATCTACGGGTTTCCATTCTTCTTTTTCTGTAGTTTCGGTTTTGTCTGAACCTGTTTTGACATCCATTTTTACTTTGTCACAAGCAACAAACAATAGTGCAGTACAAGCTGCAAAGAATAAATTTTTCATATGTTTATATTTAATGTTTTCTTTTGTCATATGATATCGCAGTATTTTTATAAATATTGTGGGTGTTATTTGAGTTACTGCGATTTCGTAATTGTTTAGTTTTAAGTTGTTTATAAATTTAATAAAAAATAAGATTCAAAAAAATATTATTTTAATCTTGAAATTTAGATTTGTAATTGTTAATTTTGTGTACTTGCAACGCAAATATAAGTATGGATTCTCCAAAAAAACTACAAGACATTAAAGTCGCTGTTGATGCCGTTATTTTCGGATATTTTGATAAAAAAGATCTGCAAATTCTTTTGATAAAAAGAAATATTGATCCTTTCAAAGGCGGTTGGGCTCTTCCGGGAGGTTTAGTTTTAGATGATGAAAATCTAGATGATGCAGTAAAAAGAGAACTTCACGAAGAAGCAGGCATAAAACCCGATTTTCTCGAACAACTTTATACTTTTGGAAATGTAGGTCGTGATCCGAGAAATCGTGTGGTTTCCGTGGCTTATTTGGGCTTGGTCAATCCTTCTTATCATGAGTTGTTTGCCGATTCTGATGCAGATGATGCACAGTGGTTCAGTGTGAATGAGCTTCCGAAATTGGCTTTTGATCATCAAATCATTATTGATATTGCGTTAAAAAGACTTCGCACAAAAATTCAATATCAGCCAATTGGTTTCAATCTTCTTAATGAAGAATTCCCTTTTTCAGACCTTGAAAATCTTTATAAAACAATTGTCGGACAGGAAATTGACCGCAGAAATTTTCGAAAGAAAATTATGAGTTACGGACTTTTGAATGAAACAAATAACGTTAAAAAAGAAGGCAGCGGAAGACCCGGAAAATTATTTACTTTTAATCAAGAAAAATATAAAGAGCTTGAGGAAGAAGGTTTTTATTTTGAAATTAAATAGTTTTCTAAACAGAATTTATAGAAGTGTTTTACACTAATTTTCAAGAACATTTAATTGAAAATTTACAAATTCTTAAAAATAACAGACAATATTTTACATTGAATAAGAACGGACTTGAGTCCGTTTTTTTTTTATTTAAATTCAGCAATTGACTTTAGCCAAAACTTAACATCAATCATTTAAATTATGTAATTTGTTAAAATATTTAGTTCATTCATGTTTAAATTAAATAAATTTTATTATTGATAATCAATTGATTATATTATTTAGTGTAAACTTAACGCAAATAAATTTGGTTAATAAATCCAGATTCTTTTAAATTTGTGTAAAATTAACACAATATGAAATATACATTACAAAATACAATTGAAAAGTTTCAGAGAAAAGAGAAATTGAAATTTCTGTTCTTTTGGGGACACACTGTGAAAGATGAAATTACAAAAGCTTGTTTCAGTCAATGGTTTCCTTTTGAATTTCAGGAAGACGGAATTATTTACAAAACGGCAGAACATTTTATGATGGCTGGAAAAGCAAAGCTTTTTAATGATAATAAAACTTTAGAAGAAATTTTAAAATCTGAAAACCCAAAACAGGCAAAAGATTTAGGAAGAAAGGTGAAAAATTTTGATGCTCAGCTTTGGGAAGAAAATAAATATGAAATTGTAAAAAATGGAAATTTTTTGAAGTTTTCGCAAAATGAAAAGCTAAAAGATTTTCTTCTTTCAACCAATGATGAAATTCTAGTTGAAGCCAGTCCATACGACAGAATTTGGGGAATCGGAATGCTGGAAACAGACCCGAAATCACAAAACCCATCATTATGGAATGGTGAAAATTTGTTGGGATTTGCTTTAATGGAAGTAAGAGATGAATTAAGAAGGTAAAAACACAACACTCAAACACAGTATATTAATTATGAAAAAGATTTATGTATCAGGAAATGGAAATGTATCTTGGGAAAATTTTCATCAGTTTTATATTGAACCATTAAAAAAATTAAATCTTTTTGAGTGTGAATTTATCATCGGAGATTATTCAGGAACCGATACTTTAATGATGGAATTTTTAAAGGATAAATGTGAAAATGTGACGATTCTTCATATCGGACAAAGACCACGATATTTTGTCAATAAGTTTAAAACCAAAGTGATAAACTGGAAATTTGTCGGAGGTTTTACTTCTGATTTTGAACGGGATTCCTATGGAGTTGAAAATTGCAGTTATTTTCTTGCGACGGATTTTAATACCGATCAAAAAAGAAAAAGTGGAACATTAAAAAATATTGAAAAATGCCTGAATTTGGGTAAAATTAAGATCTAATAACCATGAAAACAATAACACTTTACAGACCCGTCGGAGAAAAGGAAATGGTTTTAATTATAGAAGATAATTACAAAAAATTTCCCCCAAGATTGGAGTGGCAACCAATTTTCTATCCTGTATTGGATGAAAATTATGCCTCCGAAATTGCCGAAAAATGGAATACAAGAGATGAGGCAGGAAATTATTTAGGTTTTGTAACCCAATTTGAAATATTGGAAGAAGTTGTAAATCAATATCCTTCACAAAATGTTGGAGCCAGAAATCATAATGAACTATGGGTTCCAGCACAAGAATTAGAAAAATTTAATCAAGCAATTGTTGGAAATATTGAAGTGACAAAAGTGTTTATTGGGAATGATTTCAGAGAATCTGAAAGCACTGAAATTAAGAGTTTAATTTTAAAATTAAAAAATGAAACTTAAACTTAAAAGTTATAAAGAACAACTACAAGATTGGCCAAAAAAAGGATATCACATCATGGCACAATATGATGATGAAAAAATAATTGTATATCAGTCTTATCGAAAAGAAATTGGTGAATTTGCAGTTCAGAATCAATATTTTGGGGGAGCATTTAGTCTTGAAAGAATGACTTGGATTAAGCCTAATTTTCTCTGGATGATGTACCGAAATGGATGAGGAACAAAAGAAGGACAGGAACTTGTCTTAGCGATTCATTTAAAAATGGAAGCATTCAAAAAATATCTCGACAATGCTGTTTATTCATCTTATAATGAAAAGTTAGAATTATCGAGAGAAGAATGGCAAAATCAGGTAAAGGATCAGGTAAAGGAATCATCTGTGAGATTGCAGTGGGATCCGGATCATGATCCTTTCGGAAATAAATTGGAGAGAAGAGCAATTCAAATTGGGTTAAGAAATGATTTCATCAAATCTTTTGCTCAGGAAGATATTATTTTAATTGAAAATATTTCAGATTTTGTGAAAGAACAATATCAGTTTGTTTTAAATGATGACTTGTATAATTTGATGATTCCTGAAGAAAAATCTTTACTATTTGATGATAATTTGAATAAAAAATTAAGATTAAATGAAAATGGATAAACTCATTATTGCCAAAAATCTATAAAAGGAATTTCCTTTGGCAATGCTTTTGGTGAAAGTTTTTTTGGAGAAGAAAGCTTAATGAAGAGCCATATTTATCAAAGAATTCTGCCCGAAAGCTCGTTAGATATTACAGATGATACAATTATGGCAATTGCTGTTTTTAAGTCTTTGGAAAAATTCGGAGAAATAAATCGGAATTTTTTGGCAGAAGAGTTTACGAAGAACTATTATTTGGATGTCAACAGAGGTTATGGACCGTCAATGCATCAATATTTTAGAGCTGTAAAAAGCGGGGAAAACTGGAAAGAAGTTTCTTATTCAAAGTTTGAAGGACAGGGTTCGATGGGAAATGGCGGAGCGATGAGAGCGTCAGTGATTGGCGCATATTTTTATGATGATTTGGATAAGCTTAAACGTAATGCAGAGCTTTCCTGCGAAGTCACTCACGCCAACAAAGAAGCGATAGAAGGAACAAAAACAATTGCGTTGGCGGCGGCTTTTGCCATTCGGGAAAAATTAGGAATTTTACAATTGAATCAAAAGGAATTTATCCAAAAAATTCAAAATGAGTTAGATGATTCGGATATGAAAAGCAAGCTGAATAAAGTTCTTTATTTAGAAGGAAATCCAAGCATTGAATTATTGGTGAAAACCTTAGGAAACGGAACGAAAATGACCGCTCAGGATACTGTTCCTATCGTTATCTGGAAGCTGTCAAGATATCGAAATAATTTTGAAGAATGTCTTTGGAATACCGTTTCAGCATTGGGGAGATACGACTTGCGCAATGGCAGGAGGAGTAAGCGCTTTATGTTGTGATGAAAATACAATTCCTCAATGGACGAAAAATGTGGAAAATTGGAAACGAAGTAAATTTTATGAAAATTGAATTAATAAAAGGCGACATCACCAAAATAAAAGCAGACGCAATCGTCAATGCTGCCAATTCATCTTTATTGGGAGGTGGCGGGGTTGATGGAGCAATTCATCGTGCAGGAGGAAAGCAAATTTTAGATGAATGCATGGAAATTAGAAATAGACAAGGGAAATGTAAAACCGGTGAAGCTGTCGTGACAACAGCCGGAAATCTTCCTGCAAATTATGTCATTCATACGGTTGGTACGGTTTGGAATAATAATGAGGAAAAAAGCTCCGAATTATTGGCAAATTGCTATAAAAATTCTTTGAAATTGGCGGAAAGCCTTAATGTTAAAACGATTGCTTTTCCAAATATCAGTACAGGAGTTTACAGATTTCCAAAAGAACTGGCTGGAGAAATTGCTGTTCGTGAAGTCGAGAATTTCCAATCTGAAATCATTGAAAAAGTTGTTTTTGTTTGCTTTGATGATGAAAATGAAATGATTTATAAACGACTTTTAAATCTTTAAAAACCATGAAAAAAATAATACTTTTAGCAATATTTATCCCATTTTCCAACGCTTTTTCACAGGAAAAAGATTCGATCAGGGATATCCAGGATGTGGTGATACAAAGTGAGGCGGGAAGATTACAGGCGGTCAATTTTCACAACATTAATCCTGCTAAAAGTATTCAGAATGTAGGAAAAGAACCTTCGTTTTTATTGTCAGAATCTGTTCCGTCGGTCACGGCGTATTCGGATACGGGTGGAAATAATGGCTATTCTTACTACAGAATTCGTGGGATTGATCAGACGAGAATCAATGTTTCGATGGATGGAGCACCGATGAATGAACCGGAAGATCAGGGTTCTTATTTTTCGAATTATCCGGATATTTTTAATTCTTTTGATAAAATTCAGATCCAGAAAGGAGTAGGTTTATCGAAGAACGGAACGGCAAGTTATGGCGGAAGCATTCAGTTATTTTCTCCTGATTTAAAAGAAAAAAATCTTGAATTTGGAGCAAATTACGGTTCGTATAATTCATTGAGGTTGTACGGAAAATACACTTCAGGAATTAAAAATAATATGGGAATTCATGTGAGATTATCCGAAATTTATTCTGATGGTTACAAGTATAATTCCTCTAATCATGGACAGTCTGCGTTGATCAGCGGTGGAATTTTTAGCGATAAAAGTGTCTTGAAATTCAATGCTTTGATGGGGAATCAGAGAAATCAACTGGCTTGGTTGGGTGTCACGCAGGAGCAGATTGATAAAGATCCGCGAACGAATGGAAACAGAGATGAAAAAGATCGGTTTTTTCAGACTTTTCTGCAGGTTTTTAATCAGACAAAATTGAGCGAATCTTCTTCTCTTCAAAGCAGTATTCATTTTACACATTTGAATGGAAATTATGATTTTAATTTAAACAATTTCATCGGATTACCGGAAAACGGAGAAATTTACAATTATGCTTTTAATTCAAATTTCTTGGGATTTTATACCAATTTTCAGAATAAATTTAAAAACGGGAAAATTGTCGCGGGATTTAATGGAAATGTATACAGTAGAAATCACACAGGAAGCGAGCTTACTTTGGGAGAATTGTACAGAAATACAGGCTATAAAAATGATGTAAGTGCTTTTGCTCAGGGAGAATTTAAGGCTGGAAAGTGGATTTTCTCCGGAGATGTTCAGTATAGATTTACAGATTTCAGGTATAAAGGAGATCTTTCGATAAATAATTTGGAATGGAATTTCTTCAATCCAAAAATTGGGATTAATTATCTGATTAACAATGAGTCAAACGTATATTTCAGTTTGGGAAGAGTAGGAAGAGAACCAACCAGAAATGATATTTTTATGGGAAATGATAACTTGATGCTGGATGAAAATAATCAATTGGCTCTTGGAACCGTTACGCCCGAATATGTAACTGATTATGAGCTAGGTTACCGTTTTAATAAAGGAAAAATAAAACTGGAATTTAATGTCTTTTACATGGATTTTAAGGATGAAATTGTATTAAACGGAAACTTCGGACCCAACGGATTGGCGTTGACCAATAAAGTGGATAAAAGTTATAGATTGGGAACAGAAGTTTCATTCAATTATCAGATTAATGAACACTGGAATTTGAAAAATAACTCGTCTTTTGTGTATTCAAGAATTAAAGAAGAAAATATTTCGTTTAGTCCGGTATTGACGCCAAAATTTATTGTAAATCAGGAAGTAAGCTATATATTGAAGAATCTTACAATTAATGTAACTTCTAGATTTCAGGACAGTTCGTACATGGATTTTTCAAACACAGTAATACTTCCGTCTTACGTAATTTTCAATTCCGGAGTTTTATATGATTGGAATCAATGGCAAATCGGATTTTTGGTGAATAATATAACGAACAGACGATATTATAATTACGGTTACACAGAAGCAGATGGCACAGGAAAATATTTTATTCAGATACCGAGGAATTTTATGGCTTCTTTAAAATTTAAAGTTTTTTAAAATGAAGGGTTTTGTATTTGGAAAATTTTATCCGTTTCATATCGGTCATCAGAAGATGATCGAATTTGCCCTTGAAAAAGGGAGTGTAACGGTTTTGGTATGCGCAGAAGAAAAGGAAAAAATAGACGGAAATATCAGAAAAGAATGGATTAAGGAAACTTTTAAAAACAATAAAAATCTGAAGGTAAAAGTTTTTAAATACGATGAAAGTAATTTCCCGAATACGTCTGTTTCAGACTGGGAAGTTTCTAAAATCTGGAGTGAAGTTTTTAAAGAATATTTTAAAGAAGAGGAGTTTCTCGTGACTTCTGAAGAATACGGAGAAATGCTTTCTATGATTATGGATATCGACCATTTTATGTTTGATGAAAACAGGGAAAGTATTCAGATTTCAGCTTCAGAAATCCGCGAAAATTTATTTGAAAACTGGAATTACCTTCCGTTATCTGTTCAGAAATATTTTGCCTTAAAAGTTGTTTTTCTCGGAACGGAATCCACCGGAAAAACAGTGATGACAAATAATTTATCTGAATATTTTAAATCCAATAAAGTTTCAGAAGCAGGACGGGATCTCATTTCAGATTCAAAAGGATTTGATTTTAATTATCTGGAAAAAGTATACACAGAACACGCCAATCGAATTGAAAATGTGAATTATCAAGAAAGTTTTTTAACGTTAATTGATACAGATATTCACATTACAAAATCTTATTCTGAATTTATTTTTGGTAAAAAACTAACGGTTCCGGAAGAAATTATAGAGAAAAATAAAGCCGATCTCTATCTTTATTCAACAAAAGATGCAGAATACATTCAGGACGGGACAAGGCTTGAAATTGATGACAGAAATAAATTAGACGAAAGCCATCGAAACATTTTAAAAGAAGACAAAATAGATTTTCTGGAAATTTCCGGAAGTTGGGATGACAGGGAAAAAATGGCGGTTGAAAACATCAAAAATTTAATTTTGAAAAGACAGATGATGTTCAAAAATTAATCTGATTGTCCATAATCCATCAGAGTTGAAAAGACTTTGTGTTCTTTGCTGAGTGGAACGCCTTTGTGAACTTTAAAATCAACAGCATTACTTGCAAAATCTTTGTGGACTTTGCGTTTAAAAAAAGGCATTATTATTAAAAGTGGACATTTGAGGAAATTAATATTCAAGCTAAAAAACAAATGAAAAAATTAACCATATTAAGCGGTGCAGGAATCAGCGCCGAAAGCGGAATAAAAACATTCAGAGACGGAGACGGTCTTTGGGAAAATCATAGTATAACAGATGTAGCAAGTCCGGAAGGGTGGAGAAAAGATAGAGAATTGGTTCTCGAATTTTATAACCAAAGACGTCGCCAGCTTCATGAAGTTGAACCCAATGATGCACACAGATTAATTGCAGAATTAGAAAAATATTTTGACGTTCAAATCATCACGCAAAATATAGACGATCTGCATGAAAGAGCAGGGTCTACAAACATTCTTCATATTCACGGAGAATTGTTGAAATCTTGTTCGTGCAACAATAAAAATCTTGTTTACGATCAAAAAGAAGACATCAATATCGGTGACAAAGCCGAAGATGGAGCTCAGTTAAGACCTTTCATTGTATGGTTCGGAGAAGATGTTCCTTTGATGAAAGAAGCGACAAAAAGAACAAAAGAAGCAGATATTTTCCTGGTTATCGGAACGTCTCTACAGGTTTATCCGGCGGCAGGATTGCTTCATGATATTAAAGATGATTGTCTTTTAATTGTGATCAATCCCAACGAAACAGGCTTCGGATACGGACAAAGAGCTGTCGTAATGAAAGAAACCGCAACAAAAGGGATGCAGTTATTATTTGATAAATTGGTAAATTTAGCCTAATGGAAAATGCAGTAAAAGCAGGAATTTTCGGAGTTTGCATTGGCGATGCTTTGGGCGTTCCTGTGGAATTCAGAAGCAGGGAACAATTAAAACGTTCGCCAGTTACAAAAATGAGAGCTCTAGGAACACATCATCAACCTGCGGGAACGTGGAGTGATGATGGTTCTTTAACATTATGTCTTGCAGACAGCCTTTGTAATGGATATAATTTGGAAGACATGGCTTTGAAGTTTTTACAGTGGTACAATGCGGAAATTTGGACACCACACGGAAGAGTTTTCGATATTGGGATAGCAACTTCACAAGCCATCCATAGAATTAGCAAAGGAACTTCCCCTACTTTATGTGGTGGAACAAGTGAGTTTGATAACGGTAATGGTTCTTTAATGAGAATTTTGCCATTATTATTTTATATCAAAGATTTTCCGATTGAACAACGTTTTGATAGAATAAAAGAGGTTTCTTCCATTACTCATGGACACATTCGTTCTACTTTGGCTTGCTTTATTTATTTGGAACTCGCTTTGGAAATTCTGAAAGAAAAAGATAAATGGGAAGCGTACAAAACAATGCAGGAAACAGTTCGGAACTTTTTGGATCATAATCCGATTTGTTCTCAAGATGAAATGGATAAATTTCACCGAATTTTAGAATTAAAAGTTGGCGAATATGATTTGGCTCCATTACATACTTTAGAGGAAGAAGAAATAAGTTCTTCGGGTTACGTTCTCCACAGTTTAGAAGCCTCATTATGGTGTTTTCTAAACTCAGAAAGCTATTCTGAAGCAGTATTGAAAGCCGTCAATTTAGGAGAAGATACCGATACAACAGGAGCAATCACAGGTGGAATTTCCGGAATTTATTATGGTTTTGAAAGTATTCCTGAAGAATGGATTACGGAGCTGGTGAGAAAAGATGATATCGAAAACTTATGTATTAAATTAGAAAATAAATTAAAAAAATAAAACACAAACCATGAACGAACAACAAAAGAAAAAAATAAGCAAATTCCTGAGCTACGTTCTCAGGCATCATCCCGAACTCATTAATCTGAATTTGGACGAAAACGGATGGGCAGATGTTAACGAACTGATCACAAATTCTACCAACGATTCTCAAGGTTTTACCTTTGAAGAGCTGGATGAAATTGTGCAGACCAATGCTAAAAAACGATTTGCTTTTAATGAAGATAAAACAAGAATCAGAGCCAGTCAGGGACATTCTATTGATATTAATTTGGATTTAATTCCACAACAGCCTCCCGAATTTTTGTATCACGGAACAGCTCAAAACAATGTCGAATCTATTTTAGAAAAAGGGATTGAAAAAAGAAGCCGACAACACGTTCATTTAAGCATCGATAAAGAAACCGCAACCAATGTTGGAATGCGCCACGGAAAGCCGGTAATTCTAACTATAAGCACGGGAAAAATGTTTGAGGACGGAATAGAATTTTATCTTTCGGAAAATGAAGTCTGGCTGACAGATTTTGTGGAAGCAAAATATATTTCAAGATGACATTAAAGGAGTTTGAAGAAAAAGTAAAAGATTTTTCTTTGGAAAAAGAAAATTTGGAAGATAAAGTTAATGAATTATTTGGAGATGGTTTTCCTGCAGCTTATGTTGCACATTTTGTTATTGAGCAGAAAAATTGCAGGTTATCAGATGTTGAAAAGATTTTTAATGGTTGTCCGAATTATATAAAAAGATATGGCAAATCAAAAGAAAAAAAATGAAAAGAACATTAGCAATAGGAGATATTCACGGAGGATTCAAAGCTTTAAAACAAGTTTTTGAAAGAGCCCAAGTTACCGAAAATGATATATTAATTTTCCTCGGAGATTATGTGGACGGCTGGAGCGAATCTTCTCAAATTATTCAGTTTTTAATAGAGCTTTCCGAAAAACAGGAATGTATTTTCATCAAAGGAAATCACGATGCTTGGACGGAAGATTGGCTTTCTTTCGGAAATGCTCCTGATGTCTGGCTTCACAATGGCGGACAAAGTACTGTTGATAGTTATTCTGAATATTCTCTCGAAGAATTGGAAATACATTTGGAGTTTTTTGAAAAAATGAAAAATTATTATATCGATGAAGATAACCGCTTGTTTATTCATGCAGGTTATTCTTCAATGCACGGTCCTGAAAAAGAAGTGTACTCCAGCAATTACCGTTGGGACAGAACACTTTGGGAAACCGCTGTTGCAATGGATAGAAAATTAGCAAAAAATTCAGAATTATATCCGAAAAGATTTCTTTTATACAATGAGATTTTCATCGGTCACACGCCGACTTTACATTTAGGAATCAAAGACCCCATCAACAAAGCCAATATCTGGAATCTTGATACCGGAGCGGCTTTCACGGGTTCATTAACGATCATGGATGTTGATACGAAACAATTCTGGCAAAGCGATCCACTTCCGAGTTTATACTCTGGTGAAAAAGGAAGAAATAATTATAATATAAGAGCAAAAAATCACTAACGATTCTCCTCTAACATTTTGAAAAGTACTTTTGAACATTCAATCTTAAAATTTATCAGATTTAAAATGAAAAAATAGTTTAGAAGATGAATTTCAATGATTATAAAGCTCTATTTAAAAAAATACGCTCCAAATTATTTGAAGCGTATTTTTTTATCTTTTAGGTAAACCTTTTTTCAAAGCATAATTGGCTCTTTCGACTGCTTTTTTCTCTTTCCAGTCCATGTAGCGTTTTTTGTAACGACCTTTCATGAAGTTGTCAAAATTTCTCTGTACGGTAAGATTCCAAAGAGAATTTGCTTTTACAGCCCAAGATTTATCCCAAGCTCGAAGGGAAATAGAGAAACTGCCATCCAAATATTTCATCCAGTGCCACCATCCTGTAGGCATAAACAAGGTGTCACCATGCTCAAGGAAACATTCAATTCCTTCAACACCATCTAAAGCCGGGAATTTTTCAAAATCAGGATTGGCAATATCATAATCTTCCAGTGCATACGTTGCATAAGGTAACTTATACAATCTGTCCTTCCATTTGTATTCAAAAAGAAGAACGTGTTTTCTTCCGTTGAAATGGGTATGGAAAATATGCGCTAAATCGATATCGAAATGTAAAAATGTTACCGAACCTTTACCACCAAAAAACATTCCCGGATATTTGTCGAGAAATCCACCCATCAATTCTTTCGGCGGAATATATTCGTCAAGCAATTTTGAAGCATGTTTTATAGGATCAAAAAAGAAAATCCGTAGATCGGTAGGTTCTCTTTGAATGAGATCTATGTAATCTGCAAATTTCATTTCGGTAGTCGGCGTATTGATGGGAGCGGAAGGATCTGCTTTAGCGCTGTCGTAAAGAGGAACTGTAATGTCTCCTACCACTTCTTTCACATAATCCATCGTCCATTTTTGATAGGCGGGCCACTTTTTTGCCATGTTTTTAATCACAACCGGCTTTCTTGGAATCAGATATTTCTCACGAAACTCTTCCTGAGTGATATCATCAACAATATCTATAGGTTTTAGAATAACCCCCATTCTTATAAATTTTATGTTACAAAATTATTAAATATTTACTTACAGAAAATGATTTAAGATATTTTTAATCTATGACCTTAATCACATTTCTATTTAGTCGAAATAAGAATTGATTTTGCTTTTAAATCTAAATTTTTGTGTTTTAAATATTTTGGTGTCAGTCATCTTGAAGTGCATTTTAAAGATGCTTTTTGTTTCCTGCAATGGATTAATAAAGTTAAAGTTTAATAAATTATAATTAAATTTTTTGCAGAGGTAAATAATATTTAAAATTATAACTATGTTTGTAGTTATAAATTAGCAATTTAACTATTAGGGAAAATTTATATCTCTATAATGTGTAACAAAAAACATTAAACAATAACTAATTACTCAAATAATAAATTATGAAATCGCCGTGATTGGTAAAATGCCATCATGAATCTAAATCTTGCGATTCCATATGAGCCTCTAAAAAATAAATTAATACATATGAAAAGAAAAGTTTACCTCTTCCTTTTGGTTTTTTTCTCTGTGACAACGTTCGCTCAGAAAACAATCTCCGGAAAAATTACCGATGAGGATGGTGTGGCAATACCAAGTGCGAGTGTAACCATTGAAGAGCCAGGAAAAGATGCCATTCTTGCTTACGGAATTACCAATTCTAAAGGTGAATACAAAGTTACTTTTACAACATCAGAATCAAATGTAGATCTTAAAGTAAAAGCATTCAACCAAAAACCTCTTACAAAGCAAATAAGCAACAGCGATCAGTCACTGACATTCAAAATGCAGTCTGAAGCCACTGAAATTAAAGAAGTACAGCTGAAAACCAAAATGATTACTTCAAGAGGTGATACCATTGCTTATGATTTGAAGGCGTTTGACAGTAAAAGCGACCGTACTTTGGCAGATGTGATGAAGAAAATTCCCGGTATTGAAGTAAAAACCGATGGTACAATTCTTTATCAAGGTAATGCAATCAATAAATTTTATGTAGAAGGCAAAGATTTAATGGAAGGAGGTTACGGAACAATCACCAATTCGTTACCGAAAGATGCTATACAAAAACTTGAGGTTTTAGAAAATCACCAACCTGTAAAAATGTTACAAGGGAAGATTCCTTCTGATGCAGCAGCAATTAATATTAAATTAAAAAAAGCTGTTACAATGACGGGTAGAGGAGAAGTGGGTTCAGGTTTCGGCGAACCGTGGCTTTGGAATTTAAAATTAACACCAATGTTTTTCAGCAAAAAACAACAATGGGTTCTTAATTATAAGACCAACAATATGGGAGAGCAGGTTGAAAACGAAGGAAATATTCTAGGTTTCGGAAGTTCTTGGGAAGGAAGAAGAGGAAATGCTTCACAAAATACATGGCTTGGTGTAGAAAATGCAAACACGCCTAATCTTCCTGTAAAGAGATATTTATTTAATAATGTACATTATCTTTCTGCTAATTATTTAACTAATATCGACAGTAAAAAAGAATGGGAACTAAAAGCAAATGCAAACTACACCAACAATTCTGTCGAAAGAGAAGATAATGTAGAAACTATTTATTCAAACGGTCTAAATACAGTTACAACTTCTACCAAAAATAATTTTTATACAGATAAGTTAAAAGGTGAATTGATTTTTACTAAAAATGCCAAGAAAGGTTTTTTTAAAAATACAACAACATTCTCTCAATTTTGGAATGCCGACAGAGCATTGGCGTATAGAAACAACGGGGTAGGAAATCAGTCGACAGAATCTCCAACATCTTCATTTCAAAATTCATTAAGTACAATAATTCCTTGGAAAGAAAAGATGGTAAACCTGAAATCTTATATCAATTATCAAGATGACAGACAAACATTAGAAGTTTCTCCTGCAAGTTATATGCAGTTCCCATATTTGCAACCAAAAGCAAATCCAACGGATCCGGATGTATATGGAATTATAAATTTTGCGCCAGGAACAAATGCTATTCAGAATTTTAGACTCAAAACTTTAGATACTTCACATTCTGCGAATATAAGTTTTACAACAAAAGGATGGACTTTTACACCACAAATCGGGATCGATTTTTCAACAGACAAACTAAATACAAACTTTGATGGGGTGACTATACCTACAAGTCCTGGGAATATTCAACCTGACTTTTCAAGTTCAATTTATGAAAATAATTTAACTTTCACAGAAACAGTTCCTTCTGCGTCTGTCGGAATTAATTATAAATCAGATGCATGGAGTATATTTGCAAATGTTCCTGTTAATTTAAACAATATTAATGCTAAAGATGATTTAAGAAGAGTTTCAAAATCATTAAACAAAACTACTTTTACGCCTAATGCATTTATACAATATTCATTTGCTTCATTCTTTAAAGCAAGCTTAAATGGAAATATCAGCAATAATTTCGGAGATATCCAAACTGCTTATGCAGGATATATGTTATTAAGCCCTTCTGGTTTTAATGTGATGGATCCAAATAATCCTATACCGGAAATTGATACAAAATCTGCAGGGTCAAGATTAGAATATAGAAATCCGTTAAACAATTTGTTTTTTAATGTAAATTATAGAATTACTGATACAAAGCGAAACTTACTTTCTTCACCAATTTTAGATCCAAGCACAGGATTTACTTTGATACAGTATAGAAATCAAGACAATAGCTCAACGAGCAATAGTTTCAGTGGAGAGATTGGAAAATATTTCCCTAAATTTAAATCTAATATATCATTAAACTATAGAAATTCCGACACTGTTTCTGATGCTTTTTTTAATAATACTCAGTATGAAAGCTTAAACAATACTCAGTCTTATGGTCTTAAATTTAACAATACTTACTTTAGTTGGATGAGTGTTGACTATAACGTGAGTATTTCAAGAAGTACACAAGAAAACAGAGGTCTTCCTCAAGGAGGGAAGCTTGCACCGAATAAAGGATTCAATCATAATCTTGCAGCCTTTATTTATCCTTTAGAGAATCATAGTTTAGGTTTCAATTGGGATCAGGTAAACTCAAGTGATGGAACAAGAAAGTTTGATAATGCATTTTTTGATCTTTCTTACCAGTTTGCATGGTCTGCAAAGAAAATTGACTTTGAGCTAAAATGGATGAATATTGCTAACAGAAGAGTATTCGAAACATATGATATTTTAGCATCGCAAAATGCAGTGAGATATACAAGAATTCAACTTCGACCAAGTCAAGTAATGTTTACAGTAAAATTCAACTTCAAATAAAAATATAAAAACCAATCTCACCGAGATTGGTTTTTGTTTTAAAATACTTCAAAAGTCTTATTTAGTTTTAAAAATTCGGATTATCTGCAGTCGGACCGTAACTTCCCGGAAGATCAATATCATTTAATCGATAATAAACTCCCAATTGTGCTCTGTGATGGGTAATTTGATTTAAACTGTGACGAATTGCTGCGTATTTCGTCCAAGAAGCCAATTCATGACCGTCATTTTTTAATGCCCAAGTCGGTTCTAAGTCTTGTTCATTTGCCTTTTTTAATGCTTCTTCACTTGCTTTATAATTTTTATCCAAAACCTGAAGCAAATCTTCTTTTGTTAATAAAACTTTTGGCTCCATTCCTCCTTTTGCAAAATCGAGTTCAGAAGAATTCAGCATAAATCCTGCCCAACCAAAAACTTCCGTAATATGGGTGGCAAGATGCATCATTTTCATACTTTTCGGATGAGGTCTGTAATCATTTTTATCATCGGGATAGATTTCTAAAAACCTTTTTGTTGTCTGATATTCGGTTTCAAGCTCGTCTCTTAATTGTTTTAAAGTGTCCATAAATATTTGTTTTGGGATAGTTTAAATTTAAAAACTTTTAAGGAAACAAAAAAAGTTTAATAAATATTAGAAAATTATGTAACAAAAAACCAGTAATGTAAACTAATTGAGTAAACCTTTTATAAAATGAAAAATATATTTTCAATATTATTTATCGCAGTTTTTGCAATTGCAAATGCACAGGAAACCGCAAACAGATTTTTTTACGAATTAACGTATGCTCCAAATAAAGATTCTTTAGAAAAAAAGAATAAGGAGATGACAATTTTGGATATTACAAAAGATAAATCAATTTATAGAGATTATCTTGCAGTATCTCAGGATTCAATTTTAAAAGTTGAAGTTGAGGCGATGCAGAAGGCGGGAACTTTTAAAGATCTTTCAAAGTCTGTTAAACAACCTAAATTTTCGCATATAATAACTAAAACGTATCCTACAATGGATGTTTCTTATGCTGATTACATTCTTCAGGATAAAGTAAACTACAAAGATAACACCGCATTTGATTGGAAAATTTTAGGTGATAAAGCTAAAATTGGAGAATATAATGCTCAAAAAGCAACAACTTCGTTTGGGGGAAGAAATTGGACTGCTTGGTTTACGACAGATGTCCCATTTCAGGATGGGCCATATAAATTTAAAGGTTTGCCTGGTTTAATTGTAAAAGTAGAAGATGATTCTAAAAATTATTCTTGGGAGTTAAAAGGTAACAAAAAAATTGCAGATTATAATACTGAAAGTTATTCTGAGAAATTGATGAAACAATTCGGTCAGGGAAAAAATAGCATTGAGGTGAGCAGAGATAAGTTTGAACAAATGTATGCTGCGTATAAAAAAGATCCGTTTGGAAGTGTAAGATCACAGTTGTCACAAATTCCTGCAGATGCAAAAATGCCAGATGGAACATCTATATCACAAATGATGAGAGATACTGAAGAAAGGCTGAAAAAACATCTTAGAGAAAACAGTAATTCTATTGAAATAGATAATGTTGCAGAGAAAACAAAGAAGAAAAAATAACATTCATATTAACTAAACTATATTTAAATAAACCCAAATGCAGTAATGTGTTTGGGTTTATTTATTGCTGTAATAGAAGATTTTATAATTTAACTGCCTTTAAATATGAATACTACAGTTATTTAGATTAAATTTAAATAACCTATCTTTGCAGACACAAAAATAATGGCTTTGAAGGATATTCAATTACATACATTAAGCAAATTTCCGAGGAACAAAACCGGAAAAATAGTGGGTTATGATAATGATAACCTGAAAATGCCGACCAAAATTATAGAAATGGGGCTTCTTCCCGAAACTCTTTTTAAAATTCTTTATCAGGCACCTTTCAACGGACCGCTTTATGTAGAATTCGGCGAAGAAAAAAGCCGTATTGCACTTCGTAAGGAAGAAGGAGATTTTATCATTGTAGAAGATTTGATTAATGCAGGAAAATAACAAAAAACAGATACTTTTAGTCGGAAATCCGAATGTAGGAAAATCAACCGTTTTTAATGCACTATCCAATAAAAAGCAGAAAACGGGAAATTATGCCGGAGTTACTGTATCAAGTCATTCAGGAAATTATTCTTATAAAAACGAAGAGGTAGAAATTGTAGATCTTCCAGGTTCTTACAGTATTTATCCAAGTTCTGAAGATGAAGCAATTTTCTCTCAATTTTTGATTGATGGGCAAAAAAAATACGCCGGAGTGGTATACATTCTGGAAGCTTTAAGCATTAAAAGAGGTCTTTTGTTATTTCAGCAGATTCAGGACTTAGGAATTCCGATGATTTTGGTTTTAAATCAAATCGATCAGGCCGAAAGAAGAGGTGTTCATATTGATGTTGAAAAACTTTCAAAAGCATTAAACATCAAAGTCATTCAGACGAATGCAAAAGAACAGATAGGAATAGAAGTGATTCAGGAAGCTGTTTTTACCAATGATTTTGTTACTTCTGAAAAATCCAGTTTTGAAATTCCTGCCGAACATAAAAATATTTTAGAGAACAATTCAGAAAATAATTATCAAACCTGGATTAATCTTACACTTGGGAAAAAATCAGATACAGCATCAAAAAATATAGTTCCGAAAAGACTCCAGGTTCAGGAAACGGTAAGACGTTACCAAAATATTGATAAAATTTTGGCAGATGTTATTACTAAAAAAGCTCAATTTAAAGAACTTCTGACTGAGAAATTAGATAAAGTTTTGGTTAATAAATTCTGGGGATATGTAGTTTTCTTATTTATTCTTTTAATTATTTTTCAGTGTGTTTATTTCTTAGCGGAATATCCGATGAACTGGATTGATGAATCTTTCGCCTGGCTATCGGAATTTACAGGAACACATCTTCCAGAAGGACCCATAAATTCATTGATTTCAAAAGGAATTGTTCCCGGTTTAGGCGGAATCATCATTTTCGCACCCCAAATCGGAATTCTTCTATATTTCCTTTATTTACTGGAAGATTCGGGATATATGGCAAGAGTTGTTTTTTTGATGGACAGGCTTTTAAGACCTTTTGGTTTAAATGGAAAAAGTATTGTTCCGCTAGTTTCAGGAACAGCTTGTGCGATTCCTGCTGTTATTTCAACAAGAAATATTGAAAATTTAAAGGAAAGATTACTCACGATTTTGGTAACACCGTTTATGACCTGTTCTGCAAGACTTCCCGTTTACAGCATTATTATTGGTTTAATTATCTCGGATAAAACGATTTTCGGAATTCAATACAAAGCTTTGGTGCTTTTAGGAATGTATCTTTTAGGATTTTTCGTAGCTTTATTATCGGCAGCAATTCTTAAAAATTTCATTAAGGAAGACGGCAAAACGTATCTTGTAATGGATTTACCAACGTATAAAAAACCGCTTTTCGGATACGATTTTAAACTGGTTCTAGGAAAAGTCTGGGATTTCATTACGGGAGCCGGAAAGATTATTTTTATCGTAAGTATTATTATTTGGGTGTTGAGCTATTTCGGACCAAAACAAAATCCGGATGAAGTTGTTGCAACCGATGTTGAATTAGATCATTCTTATTTAGCAAGAATGGGGAAATTTATCGAACCGGCAATTGCGCCGCTTGGTTATGATTGGAAAATGGGAGTGGGAATTCTGACGAGTTTCGTAGCCAGAGAAGTTTTTGTGGGAACAATGTCTACTTTATATAGTTTGGATGATGACGCTCCGGAAGGAAAAGTAATCGATAAAATGAGACACGATGTAAAACCGAATGGAGAGAAAGTCTTCAACTTTGCAACAGGAGTTTCGGTATTGTTGTTTTACGCATTTGCAATGCAGTGTGTTTCTACACTTGCAGTGGTCTACAGAGAAACCAAAAGCTGGAAATGGACTGGCTTTCAGGTGGCAATGATGACCGGTTTGGCATATTTTGTGTCGTTAATAGCTTATCAAATCTTAAAGTAAATGGATTTTTCATTAATTTTTCAGTACATAATTATTGCACTTGTAGTTGCATTTGCATGTTATTCATTGTTCAGATTTATCAGAAAAAATTTTTCGCCTAAAAAATTCAGTTCTAAAAGATCTGGATGTGATAAAGATTGTGGATGTTCTTAGAAAATATAAATTATTTGTAGTAATTTCATTTCTTAAAACTAAATCTCAATTTGAATTCAAAAGCAGTCTCTGTTTTTTTTCTTTGTCTGTCTGGTTTTTATTCAAAAGCACAAACAGACAGCACAAAAATAAAGTCTTACGCAGATCAAGTAATGATTCGTGTAAATCTTGATACGAATATAGAAAATTATACTTTTTCTGAGGGTGGTGAAGAAAATTTAAATCAAACCATACTTTCCATCAATAACAAAACAAAGACTTCATTATCTATCGATTACAAAATCATAAGTGCTACATTATCTTTTACGCCACGTTTCTTTCCGGGAAATAATGATAATGAAAGGAAAGGAAACAGCTCTTACACTGATTTGAGATTCAGGTTTTTCCCTAAAAGATTTATACAGACGGTTTACTATAAAAATGTAAAAGGCTTTTATGTGGAAAATATGCAGGATCTTCTTCCTGGTTGGCAAAAAGACAGAGATCCTTACATTAAATTTCCGAATTTGAGGATTCAAACTTTTGGTGGCTCCACTTCGTATATAGTAAATAAAGATTTTTCATTAAAAAGCCTTTACACGCAAGGTGAATGGCAGAAAAACAGTAAAGGAAGCTGGGTTCCGTTTTTGGATTATGATTTTACAATTTTCAGCAATATGATTGACGGACTGAAAAGTAAAGAATATCAATACAATTTCGGAGCAAATATAGGGTACTTTTATAATTGGGTTATTGCCGAAAAAGTGAATATTTCACCTTTCTTAACTTTAGGGATTGGCGGAAAATTTTCGAGTTTCAAAGATACCTTAGAAAACGGATCAAAAGGACCAAAACAAAATGAACAATATGTAACCGTAAAAGGATCAGGAGGTTTGCATATAGGATATAACTCTGATCGCTTTCTTTTTGGTGGAAAACTCAATTTTACGGCTATAGCTTATGATGAAAAAGAAAATGCGACTGTTGAAAATAACAATGTTTATGGGCTTTTGTATATAGGCTACCGTTTTCCGCCTCCAAAGGTTGTAAAAAGGAATTACGATAAAATTCAGAAAAAGATTCCTATCTTATAAGTTAGCTGTCTTTTGAGTATCTTTGCAAACGGAAAAATTAAAATAAAGATAATCTAATATTTTAAAGGAATTTAAAATAAAAATGCACTTTGCATTCAAATTAACAATCAGAAAAAAACTCAACATAAAATGTCATTAATAAAAAGTATTTCAGGAATTCGTGGAACAATTGGCGGAAAAGTAGGTGATAATTTAACGCCACTTGATGTTGTAAAATTTGTTTCCGCTTTCGGAACCTGGCTTCAGAATAATAAAAATAAAAAAGATTTAACCTTAATTATCGGTCGTGATGCAAGAATTTCCGGTTGTATGGTTAATTCTCTGGCTACCGCAACGTTACAAGGGTTAGGAATTAATGTAATTGATTTAGGACTTTCTACCACACCAACTGTTGAGGTAATGGTTCCTGAATTAAACGCAGATGGTGGAATTATCTTAACCGCTTCTCACAATCCCAAACAATGGAATGCTTTAAAATTACTAAATGAAAAAGGAGAATTCATCAGTGGAGAAAACGGTGCTGAAGTTTTAGCTTTAGCTGAAAGCGAAGATTTCAATTATGCTGAAGTTGATGATTTAGGAAACTACGAAACAAGAGATGATGCTTTTGATATTCATATTCAGCAGATTCTTGATTTGCCGATGGTTGATGTAGAAGCGATTAAAGCTAAAAAATATAAAATTGTTTTAGATGCGGTAAATTCTACAGGCGGAATTGCAATTCCGATGCTTTTAGATCGATTAGGTTGTGAAACGGTAAAATTATACTGTGAACCAAATGGGCAATTCCCACACAATCCTGAACCCTTGAAAGAGCATTTAGGAGATATTTGCGAGTTGGTCATAAAAGAAAATGCAGATTTTGGCATTGTAGTAGATCCCGATGTTGACAGATTAGCGCTGATTGATGAAAAAGGAGAAATGTTCGGTGAAGAATACACTTTAGTTGCTGTTGCTGATTATCTGTTGAAAAACAAAAATGGTGTAGCAATTTCAAACCTTTCTTCAAGCCGTGCTTTGAGAGATGTTGCGCAGACTCACAATTCAGAATACTTTGCAAGTGCTGTAGGAGAAGTGAATGTGGTGAATTTAATGAAAGAAAAAAATGCAGTAATCGGTGGTGAAGGAAATGGCGGAATTATCTACCCTGAACTACATTACGGAAGAGATTCTTTGGTGGGGGTTGCTTTGTTTTTAACGCATTTGGCTAAAGAAAACAAATCTGTTTCTGAATTAAGAGCTGGTTATCCAAGCTATTTTATGGGTAAAAAGAAGATTGAGCTTACTCCGGAAATTGATGTAGACTCTCTTTTAACTAAAATGGAAAAAGAGTATCAAAATGAAGAGGTTTCTACGGTAGACGGCGTAAAAATAGACTTTGAAAATAATTGGGTTCATTTGAGAAAATCGAATACAGAACCGATTATCAGAATTTATACAGAAGCTAAATCTCAGGAAGAAGCCGATAAACTGGGTGATGATATGATCGCAAAGATCAGAAGTTTGATTTAATATTTAAACTAAATTCATCATTCTAAAAAAATTATTTATTAACTTTATAGTAATAAGATTATCAGAAGCGAGTATTTGTACATCTCATCTCTCTGGTCTTAAATCTTAAAACTCGTTTTATATTGGAAGAATATTTTGGAAATGAACTTGTAACAAAGTTCGAAGAAATGATGGAAAACAATGATGAATTCTACTTTGATACAGAAGAGTTAGAAGACATTATTGTCTATTATCTGGAGCTTGGAGATTTTAATTATGCAGATATGGCTGTGAATTTTGGTCTGAAGCTTCATCCCAATTCTTTAGAAATAAAGATTAAAAAACTGGAAGTTCTTTTAGAATGGGAAGATTATAATGCGGCGAAAGAATTAATCAATGAGTTAAAAGGTTCTTCTATGGAGAATACAGACTTTTTGGTTTGCTACGCTAAGTATTATTCGAATTTGGGAAATCCTAAAAGATCCATAGAAATCTGCAAAAAAGCCCTGGAATTGAAGGAAGAAGAGAATTTCCTCAATAATTTTATTGCAGACGAATATGTAAATCTTGGAGATCCTTTTAACGCCCTTAAACATTATCAACAAGCACTCAAAGAAGATCCTATGGATGAATATTCTTTGGAAAACGCAATGATTTGCTTTAATGATTTGAATAGAGGTGAAGAAGCGATTGCTTTTCTGAACGATTATCTTGATGATTTTCCGTATTCAGAAATTGCATGGAGCGAGTATGGACAATATTATTTCAATAGAAAAAATTACGAAGAAGCCATCAAAGGTTTCGATTATATGTTGGCGATAAATTCCAGCGCAGTTGGAGTTTATGCAAGCAAGGCAGCTTGTTATGAAGCATTAAATCAATATCAGAAAGCGATTGAAGTTTACGAAGAAATGTTGGAGTTGGAATATACCAAAGCATTTACGTTTTATAAAATCGGTTTGTGTCATAAAGCTTTAAAACAACCTATTATTGCTTTAAATTCTTTCCAAAAATCGTTGAGAGAAGATCCTCAGTTTTATCTTGCGATGATGGAGCAGTCTTATCTTTACGAAGAAATGGGCGGAATGACTGAAGCTTTACATTTCGCAAGAGAAGCCACTTTGCTAAATGACAGTAATCTTGATTATCAGAAAAGATTGGCATTTTTATTTATCGATTCTGGTAAGTTTGAGGAAAGTCTTTCTTGTCTGAAAAAATTGGTGGATGCCGAACCTTCAAGATTTTACAATTGGTATGCTTACTCTGAAGTTTTGATGTTGGTTGGAGAATATGAAGAAGCTGTAACTGTTTTAGATTCAGCTTTAAAACATCATTACAGAGCCGAATTGTTTTATCAGTTGAGCAACTGCTATTTTATTCTTAAAAATCAGGAAAAAGGCAGCGATTCTTTAGAAAAAGCGTTAGAATTAGATCCATCTTTAATTACTGATATGCAAAAAAAATATCCTTACATTAAAGATGAGGTGAAAAAAGCAAAAGCTAAGGTAAAAAAGAAAAACTTGTAAGTTGAAAGCTTGATCTTTAAATCTAAAATTCACAGTAACATTTAATTAAAATAAGAACATCCTGCATTAATGCAGGATTTTTTGTATTTCTTGACTAAGTGAAATCGAAGATTCGACGAAGTCAAACGCCTTTGCGAACGAAAAAATATTTTCAATAATAAGAAAAAACTTTGCAGACTTTGCGTTTAATTAATTTTATGGGATTAAATGAGTAACAGGAAAATTACATTGTTTATTTTTTAATTCCTGCTTTGGCTCTTAAAAAGATTAAACCTGCAATAATGATACTTGTTCCTGCAAATTGTAAAGTAGTCAGTTTTTCACCATCCAAAACGCCCCAAATAATTGCAACAATCGGCATCAGCAAAGTAACGGTCGATGCAAAAAGCGGAGTTGAAACTTTCAATAAACGATAATTCATCATCATTGCTAAACCAGTCCCAAAAATTGAAAGTAGACTTACAAAGCCTAATCCTATCATATTTTCTTTAGTAAAACTAAATTCAGAAACAAAACCCGTTAAAACCAACGAAATAAGAGAAGGCAAAAACAAAACATATGAAAATACAAATGCCGATAAAACAGTTGATGAAACATCCATCAGTTTAGATTTTACAGTTGTTGTACTTACTGCGTAACACAAAGTTGCCAAAAGAAGCAATAGAATCGGGAGTAATTTAAATTGTCCGCCTTCATCACCGCCAAATGCAAGCAGACAAACTCCTGTAAAGCTTATGAAAACTCCCGTCATCTGTCTTTTTGTAGTTTCAAATTTCCAGACTAAAGCACCAACAATAATCACAAAAATCGGCATCATAGAATTGATAATTCCTGCGATACTGCTGCTGATTTCCGTTTCGGCAATAGGAAATAGAAACATTGGGATGAAATTTCCTGTAAAAGCAGCTAAAATAAGCCACTTCAAATGTTTTTTAGGGAATAGCCTGTATTTTGAAACTGCAATCGGCATTAAGATAATTCCGGCAATCAAAACTCTTAAAGCCCCAACCTGATAAGGACTGAAATGTTCTAAAGATTTTTTAATCAAAATAAATGAAGAACCCCAAATTATGCTGAGTACAATCAGAAGTATCCATTTTTCTTTATCTGCGTTCATTGTTTTCGTGTAAAATTTTCAAAAAATCTCTTTTAGGAATCATTCTCGCTCCCAGACTTTCCAAATGGTCAGTGTGAGATTGGCAATCAATCAGCTTCAGATCATTCTTATGAGTTTCAACAAAATGGATAAATCCTGCTTTAGAAGCATTGCTCACTTTTGAAAACATACTTTCGCCACAGAAGACTTTTCCGATTTGCAAGCCGTAAAGTCCGCCAACCAATTCGTCATTTTGCCAAACTTCTATACTTCTTGCAAAGCCATAATGATGAAGTGTGGTAAAAGTTTCTATAAGTTCATCAGAAAGCCAGGTTCCTTCTTGTCCACGACGGTTAATTTCACGGCAGTTTCTGATGACTTCTGCGAAATTTTGATTTTCAGTAATGGTAAAAACTTTTTTATCTAAAATTTTTCTCATTGATTTAGAAACTTTCAATTCATCGGGAAAAATCACAAACCTCGGATCGGGACACCACCAAAGAATTTCATCACCCGGATCAAACCAAGGGAAAATTCCGTTCTGATAAGCAAACCAGACTCTTTCCAACGACAAATCTCCACCAAAAGCAATAATGCCTTCATGACCGTCGTATTGAGCAGGATCGGGAAATGATATTTCGTTTTCGTCTAATCGTATCATTATGGGAAAAAAAATCCCACTTTTCTAAAAAAGCAGGATTATTATTTGATTTTATTTTTAATTAAAAAGGTAAATCATCATCGTCATCTCCAGCAAAAGGGTTTTCATTTGAAACCGGAGCTGCAGATTGAGAAGGAGAGGCTTGTGTAGGTTCAGAACCATTATCCATCACTTTTTCTACTCTCCATCCTGTAATAGAGTTGAAATATTTAGTTTCTCCTTGTGGCGAAACCCACTCTCTACCTCTGATGTTGATTCCTACTTTTACATTTTCACCTTCTTTTAAAGGATCCAGCAAATTTATTTTATCCTGTAAAAACTCAATGTTGATTGGCTGTGGATATTGCTCTTGTGTAAGAATAACCATTTCTCTTTTTTGGAAACCACTCGCAAATGTTTGAACATCAGTGATTTTCTTTACTGTTCCTTGTAATTCCATATCGTAAATATTAACTTTGTAAAAGTAGTAAATTGAAATGTAATAAAGCAACACGGAAATAAATTTTACCAAAATTTAATTTTTTTTCAGAAAAGGTTTGGAAGTAAAGAAAATTGCCCTATATTTGCACTCACAAAAACGAAACAAGTTCTTTAAAATAACTCAATATTAATGCGGATGTGGTGTAATTGGTAGCCACGCCAGACTTAGGATCTGGTGCCGTGAGGCGTGGGGGTTCGAGTCCCTTCATCCGCACTACAAATTGCGAAAATAGCTCAGCTGGTAGAGCACAACCTTGCCAAGGTTGGGGTCGCGGGTTCGAGTCCCGTTTTTCGCTCTCATCACGCCCTGGTGGTGGAATTGGTAGACACGCAGGACTTAAAATCCTGTATCTTCGGATGTACGGGTTCAAGTCCCGTCTGGGGTACACAAAAAGACTGTTAATCATAGATTAGCAGTCTTTTTTGTTTTTATAACTTTCATTAATAAAACATCTTTTTTATTAAATTCAAATTAATTCTAAAAATTTGATTAATCAATTTTGTGAATTTACCGCTTCTTTAAAGAGGTTTCCAACTAATTCGATATTATCTGTCATTCAAAATTTACTTCAAGATAAAAAAATAGTGTTTTTCCTCTTTTTTATACTTTGTCTTATAACTACTTTTGTTACATAACCTTATAAATTATAAAAGATGAAAACTCCAATTTTGTTTAAGAATTTAAGTTCGTTTTTGAGCGTACTTTTTTCAGGTGTTTTTTTAATGACTGCTATTCGTTGTTCTCCGCCTCCTCCAGAACCTCCTGTTGATGACAGTTATAAAAAGAAGCTGATTACTCATGAAGAAGCCAAAGTTCTTTTTGATGAATATTCTGCTACCAACAATAAAGTTCTTATGGAATCCCGGAACGGAAATCCTGATTCCCGTTGGTATTGGTTTTCTATTGAAGAAATGGAAGGCTACATCAAATATGTGAAAGAAAATGCTCAGGAAAAAAACTTAAAAGATGTAGGAATTAGAATTTACATGGGAAAATATCCGACAAATCATCCTGCAAATAAAATGGCAAAACCTGAATATGCAGGCTATCAAACGGTTTTCTTAATGCCAACTGCAAAGAAATCTCAGGATTCTGCAAACAGTATGAAGAAAAGAAGAGGTGTAATTACGGACGAAAACGAAGATGTGAAAGAAATTCAGCCAATGAATATGACGAATCTTGCGCCACCACCAAAAGCTTTTGTTGAAGAAATGAACTAAATAATTACAAAATGACTTGGGATGTAGAAATTGGTAAACTGGCTACCATGATAATTTTAATGGGAGTGCTGATTTTAATTTTTATTAATTACAGAAAAATTGAGAAGGTAAATTTATTGTTCTTTGCAGGCTTTATATTATTTTCATTATTAGATTTTTTCTGCTATTTCTATTTTAAATTGACAAAATTACCCACCGATACTTTTTTCGTTGTTGGAATTTCAGTCGTATTTTCTCTGTATTTATTATTTTATTACCAATTATTCGAATCTCGATTGCTTAAAAAGATTCAATCTTTTATACTGATCATTTTTTTAGTAAATGTTTTTTGTATGCTTTATTTTGAAGAAAATTTCTTAGGAAAATTTTCTTTCAACATGCTGTATATCAATATAATTTTGCTTACATTTTCTATTATTTTGTTTTTGTATCAAACGTTTAATTCAGATAAAATATTTGAGATTAAAAACTATCTTCCGTTTTGGATTTCAGTGAGTTCACTTATTTATTATATCGGAATTATTCCTATCTTTTATTTTAGAACTAAAGTTTCGCCAGATCTTTATTTTTTTATATTATTTCTTTTAAACTTTATTAATAATGCGGTTCTTGTCTTTGGATTGCTTTGTAACAAGCCCGATAAATTTAAATAAAACTGAGTGTAAAGCATGGAAGAGAACAAATTGGTAATTCTTTTTACGGTTACTCTACTTATTATTGTTTTAACGATGATTTTCGTTTACGTGATCTTCATTCAGAAAAAAACAACTTTATTGATTGAGCAGAAAGAAAAAGATATGAGGTTTGAAAAAGAATTGGCGACTTCTCAAATCGAAATGAAAGAGCAAACTTTGAATTATATCGGTCAGGAACTGCATGATGATTTAGGGCAAAAACTATCTGTTGTCAGATTAAGGCAAAATCAATTGATTGCTAGAATGAAAGATTCCGAAAAGGAAGAATTGATGGAATTAAACGAGTTATTGGGTGAATGTATTCAGGATATTCGAGATTTGTCTAAAACATTGATTACAGAGCAGGTAATTCATTTTGGTTTGATAGAGTCTTTGGAAAGAGAAATCAGTAAAATCAGGAAACTGAGACTGCTTACAGTAGAATTAATTACTAAAAAACATGATATCGATATTGCTCCGAAACATGGTTTGATTCTTTTTAGAATAATTCAGGAAAGCATTAATAATATTCTGAAACATTCCAGAGCGAAAAATGTTTTAATAAAAATTGAAGATAACCACGAAAAATTGAATATTCTTATTTCCGATAACGGAAAAGGCTTTAATACAAACGTTCAAAAAGATGGTTCTGGATTAAAAAATATGGAGCTGAGAGCAAAAATTATTCATGCAGAATTTTTCATTCAATCTGAACCCGAAAAAGGAACTCAAACTTCAATAACCTATTACAAAAACGTACAATGAAAACAATTCCGATAGCTGTCGTTGATGATCATACTTTAATGTCTAAAGCATTGGAAAATATGATTATGGAAAATCCTCAATATCGAGTGATCATGAATCAGCCGAATGGCGAAGATTTTATTGAAGCTTTAGAAAAAACCAAAGAATTACCTGCTGTAGTTTTAATGGATATCAATATGCCCTTTAAAAATGGTATAGAAACCACAGAATGGCTTTCAGAACATCATCCCGAAATCAAAGTGATTGCATTGACGATGGAAGATGACGAAAAAATTCTCATCAAAATGCTTAAGGCAGGAGCCAAAGGATATTTATTAAAAGATATGCAGCCTTCAATGCTTTTTCAGGCAATTGATACTGTTTTTGAAAAAGGAAGTTTTTACACCGATTTTGTTGCTCAAAAACTATTAAAAGTAAAAACTGAAGATATTAAAACAGCTTCTTTACTTTCAGAATTAAAAGGCAGGGAAATGGAATTCATTAAATGGGCATGTAGCGAACTTACTTATAAGGAAATTGCCGACAAAATGTTTGTAAGCCCGAAAACAGTGGATGGTTACAGAGATTCTGTTTTTACAAAACTGGAAATAAAAAACAGAGTTGGTCTTGTTCTTTTTGCCTTAAAACACAATTTGTGCTAAACTGATTTCAACAAAAAAGAGTTTCAAAATAAAATTGAAACTCTTTTTAATTATTTTCTAAACATTTCCGTATGCGGAATATTGTCTTCTAAATATTTTTTTCCGGTATCTTGAAAACCAAAATCTGAATAAAATTTCAACAGATAATCCTGCGCAGAAATTCGTATTTCTGAAGTTTTAAATCTATTTTCTATCGTTTCAACGGCATATTGTATCAATTGCTTGCCTAAACTTTTTCCTCGGGCTTCTTCTGTAGTTAAAACTCTTCCGATAGAAGTTTCGGGATATTTTATTCCTTTATCGAAAATTCTGCAGTATGCTAAAACACTATTGTCTTGCTCTGCCCAAAGGTGAATTGCTTTTTGATCATATCCGTCCAAATCAGGATAAGGGCAGTTTTGCTCAACCACAAAAACATCAACTCTCGCTCTGATTATTTCATAAAGTTCGGAAGTGGTGATTTCTTCAAAACTTTTTATTTTCCAAATAATATTACTCATTAAATGTCACACTGTTATTATTCAAAAACTCGTTGGTTTTTTGAATAAAACTTAATATTTCTTCTGTACCTGTTTTCTTTTCGCCAGAAGTGACGTAAATTTCCGGTAAATCTTCCCATGTTTTGTGAAGTTCGGCTTTGTAATCTTCTACATTTTTTATCAAAACGTTTGGCTTAAGTTTGTCGGCTTTCGTGAAAACAATCGAAAAAGGAACGCCACTTTCTCCACACCATTGAATGAATTCCAAATCAATGCTTTGCGGACTGTGACGAGAATCGACCAAAACAAATAGATTAACGAGGTTATTTCTGTTTAAAATATAATTATTAATCAATTTTTCAAAATCCCTTCTCATCACTTTTGAGACTTTGGCATATCCGTATCCTGGTAAATCGGTAAGGTACCAGTTTTCATTAATGATGAAATGATTGATCAACTGAGTTTTTCCCGGAGTTCCTGAAGTTTTTGCCAAATCTTTCCTGTTCAGCATTCCGTTGATCAATGAAGATTTTCCTACGTTTGAGCGTCCGATAAAAGCATATTCCGGAATTGTTCCTTCAGGGCATTCCTGCCATTTTCCACTGCTTTTCACAAACTCTGCTGTTTTTATAACCATTTTCTTGAATTTTATTTAGAAAAATAAACCATTAAGAAGGTCTTAATGGTTTATCATTTTATATTTTGTCTTTTACCCAGTTATAGAGAATTTCGTTAAATTCATCTGGTTTTTCCATCATTGCAGCGTGACCACATTTATCAATCCAGAACAACTCTGAATTAGGAATAAACTTATTCATGTCAATAGCAACTTCAGGAGGTGTTACATTGTCCTGTTTCCCCCAAATTAGACACGTTGGTCTTGATATTTTAGGAAGATCATTCAGCATATTGTGTTTGATGGCGCTTCTTGCCAACATAACGGTTTTGATGCCTTTCATTCTGTCGTTCACCACACTGAAAACTTCGTCTACCAAATCTTCAGTTGCTACTGCGGGATCATAAAAAACCTCTTCTGCTTTCTTTCTTATATATGAACGGTCGTTTTTTCTTGGAAAACTGTCGCCAAAAGCTCTTTCGTATAAACCCGAACTGCCAGTTAATACAAGATTTTGTACCAAATCAGGTCTGGCTAATGTTAATATTAAACCTACATGACCGCCCATAGAGTTACCTACAATGGTAACGGGTTTTCCAATATTGGTTTCGATAAATTTTATAACATACTTTGCAATCGTTGTGAGATTGGTATTGAGTACCGGCAAATCGTAAATCGGTAATTGAGGCACATAAACCTTAAAACCTTTTTCTGAAAAAAAATTCACCATTTTATCAAAATTACTCAATCCACCCATTAACCCGTGCAAAAGCACAAGCGGGTGGCCTTCTCCAGCTTCTATAAAGTTGTATTTCTTTTCTTTTTTTGTACTAAATCTCATAAGTTGCCTGTGTAAGCCTTGCAAAAATACAAATTAAACACCAAAAACATTTTGATATATCTAATTTAAACTAAAAATAATATAATAAAGCAATAGTGTAGCTATATTTTGAAATTCTTTTTATTATGCGATGAATAAAAGGCTTTGCGATTTGTTTTAAATTAAATATTTATCTATTTGATTATCAGTTGTTATCAAAACTTATTAACATTAAGTCAAAAAGTGGGAGAAAGTGGGAGATATTGGAAAAATATTTCTAATTTTGTCCCAAATGAAAAATTTCATTGGAACATATGAGTGCAAAATAGACGACAAGGGTCGCCTTAAAGTACCTTCATCGCTTACTAAGCAGATGGAGGATTTTGAGGATAAAACCTTTGTGGTAAAGCGTTCTGTGTTTCAACCGTGTCTCGAAGTTTACCCTATGAAGGCATGGGATAAACTGATGGAAAAGATTAATAAATTAAACAGATTCATCAAAAAAAATGCAGATTTTATCAGGATGTTTACAGCCGGAGTGAAAACTGTAGAGCTTGATAGCGCTGGAAGATTGCAAATTTCTAAAGATCTTACGCATTTTGCAAATTTAACGAAAGATATCGTGGTAACAAGTGCGGGAGAACTTTTTGAGATTTGGGATAAAGAAGCATACGAAAAAGTAATTGCAACCAATGAAGATGATTTTGCAAGTCTTGCAGAAGATGTAATGGGAACTTTTGATGAAGAATAATTAAATAAGCACAAATATAGCATGTATCACAACCCCGTTTTATTGAAGCAAAGTGTGGATGATTTGGTGACGAATCCAGACGGAATATATGTGGACTGCACATTTGGTGGCGGTGGGCATTCACGCGAAATTATAGACAGACTCTCCGAAAAAGGAAAGTTATACGCATTTGATCAGGATCTTGATGCTCTTGAAAATAAGTTAGATGACCCAAAATTTACACTGATAAATCAGAATTTCAGATTTCTTGAAAACTCTTTGCTGATGTACGGAGTTTCTCAGGTTGACGGAATTTTGGCTGATTTAGGTGTTTCTTCACATCAATTTGATGAGGCAGTAAGAGGTTTTTCTACGAGAAGCAATGCACCGCTTGATATGAGAATGAATGTCATGCAAAGTCTTGATGCTAAAAAAGTGATCAATGATTATGATGAAGAATCTTTAGCAGATATTTTTTATTATTATGGTGAGCTGAGGGAAGCGAGAAAATTGGCTCGTGACATTGTTCACCACAGAAAAAACAAAACAATAGAAACAACAGATGATCTGAAAAAGCTATTCAGTTATCTTCCGCCTCATAAAGTGAATAAATTTTATGCACAGCTGTTTCAGGCAATAAGAATTGAAGTAAATCAGGAGCTTGATGTTTTAAAAGAAATGTTGGTTCAGTCTTATAAAATGTTAAAACCGGGAGGAAGATTAGTGGTAATTTCTTATCACTCTCTGGAAGACCGCTTGGTAAAAAGATTTCTGAAAAACGGAATGTTTGAAGGTGAGCCGCAACGGGATATCTACGGAAATTATGAAAAAGCATTCGAATTGGTAAAGAGCAAAGCAATAATTCCTGATGATAAGGAAATTGAAGAAAACTCAAGAGCCAGAAGTGCTAAAATGAGAACTGGAATTAAATTGTAAAGGTGAATAAGTGAATGGTGAAAAGTCAATTTTAAAATGTTGAAAAATTCACAATTGACAAACGAAGTGAATTCACGGCAAAGCAAATTGATCATAATTTAAATAAAAAGACAAAGTCTTTGGCAAAAAGAACAACAAATCGCCCTCAGAAAAGATTAACTTTTATAGACATTATAAAAGGAAATTTCCTGAACCGTGATGAAATAAAAGTTCATTACAAATTTTTCCTGTTGTTGTTTGTTTTGATGATGGCAATGATTTACAGCAATCATTTAGTCAACAAAAAAATAAAAATTGTCAACGCTTTAAAAGAAGAAACAGAAGAGTATAAATCGAGAAATGCTTACGCACAAAGCAAGCTGATCAAAGTGAAAATGGAGTCTGAATTGGGTAAGGAAGTCGCCGTAGATTCATTGATGACTTTAGAAAGTCACCCACATAAATTGTTAATAAAATTGGATAGTACCGATGCAAAAACAAAATGATTACGATAACAAAAGAAAGAAAACATTGCGATGGGGTTACCTGTTCGCAACTGTTGCTTTATGCATATTCGTAATGTTTTTAGCAAGAATTGTTGTTCTTCAGAATACCAATGTACAGGAAATTAAAGACGATTACATCAACAGCAATTACCGTACTGCAACTTTAAAAGCGGCTCGTGGAAACCTTTTTGCATCAGATGGATCGATTTTGGCAACAACGGTGATGCGCTACGATATTTTTCTTGATTTTAAAACCATAAAAGATACTGTTTACAGCAATAATATTGGTGCGCTTACAGATTCTTTAAGCAAAATGTTTGGTAAACCGAGAGCTGATTTCAGAAAAAGATTTGATGAGCAGAAGAAACATAAAAACCAGTATTATTCTTTAGTAAAAGGGTTAGATTTTGATCAGTATGACAGAATCAGAAAATTTCCGATTTTTAAAAGAGGTAAAAATAAAGGCGGATTTATCGTTGACAGAAATTACAAACGTGAATTGGCCACTTCTGAAATTGGTTCCGGAACAATAGGAATCGACAATGGTGTCGCAAAAGCGGGACTTGAAGGGGCTTTTTCAAAATATCTTACAGGAATTGACGGAAGCAGATTGGAGCAAAGAGTTAATTCTTCTCAATGGAAACCAATTGATTACTGGAAAGTTAGCGAACCAACAGATGGACAAGATGTTTATACAACTTTAGATCTTAGAATTCAGGATATTGCGCATTCAGCACTGCAGAAACAACTCGTGAATTTCGAAGCGAAGCACGGAACTGTAATTGTAATGGAAGTGGAAACCGGAAAAGTTCGCGCTATGGTAAACCTTCGAAAAGATGAGGAAGGAAACTATGTTGATGCCTACAACTACGCCATAAAAGATAATATCGAACCAGGATCGACTTTTAAAGTAGTTTCGCTTTTAGCTGCGATGGATGACGGTTTTATTGATGAAAATACTACGGTAAATGTAGGAAACGGAATCTGGGTGTATGCAAAACAGAGGATTACAGACGGGCATGGTGGCGGAACTTATGATATTTCTGATGTTTTGGCTAAATCAAGTAATGTTGGAACAGCAAAATTGATCACAAAATACTATGCTGAGAAGCCGGAGATTTTCTTGGATCATTTAAGAAGATGGAAATTATTCGATAAAATGGATATTGAACTTCCGGGAATCACGAAGCCAAACAATCTTACGCCACAAAGCAAAAGATGGAATGCGGGAGCGTTGGCTTCCATAGGATTTGGTTATGGAACCAATATTAATGTTTTGCAGCTTGCTACTTTTTATAATGGAATTGCCAATAAAGGTAAAATGGTAAAACCGCTTTTCATCGACAAAATTATGCAGAATGGGAAAGTTACTTTTGAGGCTCAGACTCAGGTAATGGTGAAGAAGATGGCTTCAGAAAAAGCTGTAAAAATGATGACCGATGCTTTAACCAAAGCTGTTGAAAAAGGAACTGGAAGAAGTATTTTCACGCCAAATTTAAAAATGGCAGGAAAAACAGGAACTGCAAGATTCGAATACTGGCTTCCAGGTCCGATGAAATACAGAGCGTCATTTGCAGGTTTTTATCCGGCAGATAATCCGAAATATACGTGTTATGTGATGATCAGCGAGCCAAATACGGCAAAAGGATTTTACGGAGGTACGGTTTCCGCGCCTGTTTTTAAAGAAATTGCGGGTAAAACTTTTCTTAAAACACCTCAAAATGTTGAAAAAGAAATGCTTGTCGATAGAAAGGTCAATCTGAATAAAATGGTTGAGCCAAATGTAAAGGTAGCAGTAAACAATAAGCAAATGCCGAGTGTGGTTGGATTAATCGGTAAAAACGTAATTCCGCAATTGGAAAATTTAGGATATCGTGTAGACTTTAAAGGCGTTGGAAGAATTAAAGAACAATTCCCTTTACAAGGTACAACGATCAGTAAAAATCAGAGGATTTATTTGTCTCTGCAGAATTAAAAAAGAGTCCTGAAAGGATAAATTATTAAGATAAAATAAAAGCATTAACAATGCAATTAGTTGAATTATTAAACAGAATTCCAGTATTAGAAATTCACGGTGATAATGATCGTGAAGTTTCTGCATTGGTTTTCGACAGTAGAAAAGTTTCAGAAAATTCACTCTACATTGCACTGAAGGGAACAGTTGCAGACGGACATTCATTTATTGCATCATCAGTTGAGAAAGGTGCAAAAACAATTGTTTGTGAAGATTTACCAAAGAATTTAGATGAAAATATTACCTATATTAAAGTAAACGATTCATCAAAAACTTTGGCACATTTAGCTTCCAATTTTTACGGAAATCCTTCTGAGAAATTAAAATTAATCGGAGTGACCGGAACCAATGGTAAAACCTCTGTTTCTACATTGCTTTTTGATGTTTTTAAAAATTTAGGATATAATTCGGCTTTGCTTTCTACAGTTGAAATTAGAATCGGAGATGAAATCATTCCAGCAACACATACTACTCCTGATGTGATTACGATTAATCAGATTTTGGCTAAAGCTGTTGAGCAAGGGTGTGAATTTGCCTTTATGGAAGTAAGCTCACACGGAATTTCTCAAAACAGAATTGAAGGTTTAAACTTTAAAATAGCAGGATTTACCAATCTTACACACGATCATTTAGATTATCATAAAACATTTGATGAGTATTTAAAAACGAAAAAAAGATTTTTTGACGAATTAAATGATGGAGCCATTGCCATCACCAACGTTGATGACAAAAATGGAAATGTGATGCTTCAAAATACCAAAGCCAAGAAAAAATCTTACGCTTTGAAAACGATGGCAGATTATCACGGAAGAACTTTAGAAGTTGATTTCAACGGAATGTTGTTAAACTTCAACGGAAAAGAATTTTGGACGACTTTAACGGGTAAATTCAATGTTTACAACTTACTTTTAGTTTTTGGAATTGCTTCTGAGTTAGGTTTTGAGCAAGATGAAATTCTTCAGGCAATTAGTATTTTGAAAAGAGTCAATGGCAGATTTGAAACCTTCAAATCCGATGGCGGAATTTTCTTCATCGTTGATTATGCACACACTCCGGATGCGTTAGAAAATGTTTTAGATAGTATCAATGACATCAGAACGAAAAACGAAAGATTGATCACCGTTTTCGGTTGCGGAGGAGACAGAGATCACGCAAAAAGACCTGAAATGGGAAATATTGCCTCAAAGAAATCAACTTTGGCAATCATTACTTCTGACAACCCAAGAACGGAGGATCCTACTGCAATTATAAAAGAAATTGAAACAGGTGTTGAACCTCAGAACTTCAGCAAATACACTTCAATTCCCGACAGAAGAGAAGCGATAAAAATGGCGATAAAATTTGCCGAACCGAAAGATATAATCCTCGTTGCCGGGAAAGGTCACGAAAATTATCAGGACATCAATGGTGTAAAACATCATTTTGATGACAAAGAAGTAATCAATGAGCTTTGGAAGCTTATGAGTAAATAAAATTTATAATCGATAATTGATCAATGTTAATTGATTTTATCATTCATCAATAATCATTTATCATTTATAAAAAAATAAAGAATGTTATACTATCTATACGAATACCTAACGAGTCAAGGCATCCACATTCCGGGAATGGGAATGTTAAAGTACATTTCATTCCGTGCTGGAATGTCGGTTTTGTTGTCTTTAATGATTGCTCTTGTTTATGGAAAAAACATCATCAATTATCTTAGAGGAAAACAAATGGGCGAATTGGTGCGTGATCTCGGTTTAGATGGACAAAAACAAAAGGAAGGTACGCCGACAATGGGTGGTTTCATCATCATTATTGCAACATTAATTCCTGTTTTGCTGTTCACCAGAATAACCAATGTCTATATCGTTCTCTTGATTGTGACGGTGATTTGGATGGGTGCAATTGGTTTTATAGATGATTATTTAAAAAAGATTAAAAAAAATAAAGACGGACTAAGTGGAAAATTCAAAATTGTTGGGCAAGTTGGTTTAGGTCTAATTATCGGAGTTACAATGTATTTTCATCCAGATATTACCGTTAAAAGAAAATATGCCGATGCAAAAGTGGTCAACAGAAATAATGTTGAACAAAACTTTATGCCGACAGAAAAAATCACCGTTTCTACCGTTCCATTTACAAAAAATAATGAATTTGATTACAGTGGTGTTTTATTTTGGATGAGTGATGAAGATGCTCACGAATGGGCTTGGATTGTTTTCATACCTGTTGTTATTTTCATTGTTACGGCAGTTTCAAACGGAGCCAATATAACCGACGGAATTGATGGTCTTGCAGCGGGAACAAGTACGGTTATTTTACTGACACTTGCATTTTTCACCTACGTTTCAGGGAACATCATCTTCGCAGATTATCTGAACATTATGTTCCTTCCAAACATGGGTGAAACCACGATTTTTGTCGTCGCAATGGTAGGTGCGGTGATTGGTTTCTTTTGGTACAATACCTATCCGGCGCAAGTTTTTATGGGTGATACCGGAAGTTTAATGTTAGGCGGAGTCATTGCGGTTTTAGCTGTGATTTTAAGAAAAGAATTGATGATTCCTGTGCTTTGTGGAATTTTCTTAATTGAAAATATCTCCGTAATGCTTCAGGTAGTTGTTTTTAAATATAGAAAAAGAAAATTCGGGTTAGAATACGCCCAAAATAATAGATTGTTTAAAATGTCACCTTTACATCATCATTATCAGAAAGACGGTTTTCACGAGAGTAAAATCGTTAACAGGATGATTATCATAGGGGTTATGCTAGCAATTGTATGTCTCATCACGTTGAAAATGAGATAAAATTAGCAATAAGTGATAAGCTAAAGCTTAAAGCTTAATGCATAAAGCAAATTATATGAAAATAGTTGTTCTAGGAGGAGGAGAAAGTGGTTGTGGTGCTGCTTATTTGGCTAAAAAGAAAGGTTTGGAAGTATTTCTTTCAGACAAAGGTGCCATTAAAGATCACTACAAACAATTTTTGACTGAGAATGATATTGACTTTGAAGAAGAAAACCATGATGAAGAAAGAATTCTCAACGCAGACTGGATTGTAAAAAGCCCTGGAATTCCGAAAAAGGCAGATATGATCAACAAAATTCAAGAGAAAGGAATCAGGCTTTCTTCTGAAATTGAGTTTGCCTCTGAATTTACCGATGCAAAAATCATCGCCATCACAGGAAGTAACGGAAAAACGACGACAACGTCTTTGATCTATTATATACTGAAGAACGACGGACTAAATGTGGGTTTAGGCGGAAATATAGGGTACAGTTTTGCAAAGCAGGTTGCTGATGAAAACCATGAATATTATGTTTTGGAGGTAAGTTCTTTCCAGTTGGATGATATTCAGAATTTCAGACCGTACATTTCTTTATTGTTGAATTTGTCTAAAGATCACTTAGATCAGTACAATTACAACTATGAAGAATATGCTTTAGCGAAATTCAGAATTGCTGAGAATCAGGAGAACGATAATTTTTTCATCTATAATAAAGATGACGAAATGAGCAAAAATATTCTTGAGAAATTTGAAATTAAAGCGAAAATGATTCCTTTTTCTACCAACGAAAAATTGACAGAAGGAGGTTTTGTTGAAGAAGATAAAATTGTGGTGAAACTAAAAGATGAATTTTCAATGAAAGTTGATGAATTGTCTTTATTGGGAAACCATAATGTTGCCAACAGTTTGGCAGCTTCAATTGCAGGTAAAATATTGGAAATCAACAATGAAAGTATCAGAAATTCATTAATGACTTTTCAGGCAGTTGAGCACAGATTGGAAGTTGTTACAGAAATCGAAGGTGTGAAATACATCAACGATAGCAAAGCGACTAATGTAAATGCAACGTATTATGCTTTAGAAAGCATGAAAAACCCTACGGTTTGGATTGTTGGAGGTGTAGATAAAGGAAATGATTATACCGAAATTGAAGAATTAGTTAAAAGAAAAGTAAAAGCAATTGTTTGCTTAGGAATTGATAATCATAAAATCGTCGATTTCTTTAAAGATAAAAAGGAATTCATTTACAGTACTTCAAGCATGGAAGAAGCAGTGAAAACGTCAAAATCTTTAGTTAAAAATGGAGATACAGTTTTACTTTCACCATGTTGTGCAAGCTTTGATCTTTTCAAAAGTTATGAAGACAGAGGTCATCAATTTAAAGAGCAGGTTTTAAAAGCCAATAGCAATTAGCCAAAAGCGAATAGCAAACATTATGAACGAACAGAATATAGAAGAAAGCAGATTCGAATTTCTGAAGGGCGATAAAGTACTTTGGATGGTCATTCTTGTGATCTCCATTTTCTCTATTTTCCCGGTATATTCTGCAAGTTCAAACTTAGAATATATTGTAAACAACGGAACTACAACAGGTCACGTTATGAAACATATGTTCTTTGTAGTTTTAGGTTTGGCAATTATGAGGCTTGTCGGAACGGTGAAGTATGAATATATGGGAAAACTCAGCAGTATTATGTTGGGTTTAATGATTATTCTGTTGATTGTCACGATGTTTACCGGGCAAACTATTGACGGAGCGAGTGCTTCAAGATGGTTGAAAATTCCGGGAACACCGATTTCGTTTCAGCCTTCGTCTTTTGCTTTTTTAATGTTGATTATTTATTTGTGTAGATATTTAACCAAAAAGATTACGAGAGAGAGACTTCCAATAGAGAATGTGATGTACATTTTCGGACCGATTTTATTGGTTTTCGTTTTGGTGGCAAAAGATAATGGATCGACTGCTTTAATGATTTTAATGGTTTCTGTAATTGTTTTGGTTATCGGACAGCTACACTGGAAGTACATTGCAGGATTTATATCTGCATCATTTGTTGCCATTGCCTTGTTTTTATTAATTGCTCTGAATACAAATTTAATCGGTGGAAACCGTGTTCATACATGGATGAGCCGTATCGAAACATTTACTTCAAGTAAAGCAAAATCTGCAGATGTTGATGATGAAAGCGTAAAAGCAAAAAACTATCAGGTAATGCAGGCCAAAGCTGCCATCGTTCACGGTGGAATTACCGGAATGGGACCAGGGAAATCTGCATTAAAACAAATGCTTCCGCAGTCTGCTTCCGATTTTATTTTTGCAGTAATTGTTGAAGAATATGGATTAATAGGAGCCGGATTTCTCATCAGTATGTATTTGATAATGATTGTCCGGATTGTAATGATAGCAAGTAAAATGCCCGCATTTTTCGGCTCGTTACTCGTTCTCAGTCTCGGAGTGATGATTTTTATACAATTAGCAGTAAATATTGCCGTTGCCGTGAATTTAATTCCCGTAACAGGACAGCCATTGCCGCTGATAAGTTATGGAGGAACATCCATGTTAGTAACCTACATCCAACTTGGAATTATTTTAAATATAAGCTCAAGAATCCAAATCTATGATGAAGAAGGAATGGGCAAAAAACAAAGCATCGTCGAGATCAATGATATTGCTTAAAAAAAATTAAAATGGAAATAAGAAAAATTACGTTTACCGATAACAAAAACTCAGAGAATCCTGTAGTTATTGATACCAACGAGAATATCGGCAGTTTTCTTGAAACTTTTAGATTGGAAGTCGGCGAAGTTATTGAGCTCAACGATTCTATGTATACCGTAAAGTCTATTTCTGAGAAAGAAATTGATGCTGAAAAAGAAATTTTGGTCGATGTAGAATTTATTGATTTAATTGAAAATCAACCTACAGCTTAAAATCGATAGGATGAACAAAAAACTAAAAGTATTATTAAGCGGCGGCGGAACAGGAGGACATATCTTTCCGGCAATTGCTATTGCAGATGAGATCAAAAAAAGATTTCCTGATGCAGAATTTTTGTTCATTGGTGCCAACGGAAAAATGGAGATGGAAAAAGTTCCGCAGGCTGGCTACAAAATCGAAGGTTTAAACATAGCAGGTTTTGACAGAGGAAATCTGCTGAAAAATATAGGATTGCCTTTCAAACTCATTTCAAGTTTGATTAAAGCAAAAAAAATTATTAAAGAGTTTAGACCTGACTTTGCAGTTGGAACAGGCGGTTTTGCAAGCGGACCAGCATTGTTTATGGCAGCTAAAATGGGAATTCCTACTTTCATTCAGGAACAGAATTCTCTTCCGGGGAAAACAAATACGGCAAACAGTAAAAAAGCGAAAGCAATTTTTACAGCCTATCCGAATATGGAGAAGTTTTTTCATGGAACAAAAACTTTTTTCCTTGGAAATCCGGTTCGTCACAATGTGATTTCAAATTTAACGGACTTAGAAAGCGCAAAGGAAAAATTAGGTTTGGATAAGAATAAACTGACAATTCTTTCAGTGGGTGGTTCTCAAGGCTCAAGAACTTTAAACAACGGTTGGAAGTACAATTTGGACAGATTACAGGAAAAAGGTTATCAATTGATTTGGCAAACCGGAAAATTAGATTACAGGGAATTGAGTGGCGAATCTCAAATTTCAAACCTCAAATCTCAAATTCAGTTAAAAGAATTTATTTCCGACATGGCAACGGCTTATTCAGCGGCTGACGTGATTGTTTCCAGAGCGGGAGCAATTGCTATTTCAGAATTGGCAATGGCAAAAAAACCGGTAATCTTGGTTCCTTTACCAACAGCTGCGGAAGATCATCAGACCAAAAATGCGATGAATCTGGTTGAAAAAAACGCCGCGAGAATGGTGAAAGATGCTGAAATGCAGGAAAAATTCTGGAATACACTTTCAGAAATCTGCGAAAACGAAAATGTAAGAAAAGAAATGTCAGACAATCTGAAATATTTTGCCAAACCCAATGCGGCGAAGGAGATTGTGGATGAGATTTTTAATCAAATGTAAAAAGTACCAATGTAAAATGTACTAATGAAATCATAAATACATTTTGCATGAATACAATAATACAAGCAAAAAGAATGAACAATTTAGAAACATATCAAAATTTTTACTTCGTCGGAATCGGAGGTATCGGGATGAGTGCTTTGGCGCGCTACTTCCATGCTTCGGGCAAGAATGTTTTGGGCTATGATAAAACCAACACAAAACTGACTCAATTGCTGATGAGCGAAGGTATTGATATTGTTTTCGATGATATTATTGATGATAAAATAACTACGCTTGAGAAAGAAAAAACATTGGTAATATATACTCCGGCAATCAAAAAACTGGGGATCTTAGATTATTTTAATGAAAATGATTTTGAAGTTTTAAAGCGTGCAAAAGTTTTAGGCTTAATAACCGAAAATACAAATTGTATCGCCGTTGCAGGAACACATGGAAAGACAACAACGTCGACCTTGGTATCACATTTGTGTAAAGAAGCAGATTTGCCTTTCTCATGTTTCTTAGGCGGAATTTCTGAGAATTTTAAATCAAATTTCCTGTTTAACGGAACAGAATTTTCTGTGGTGGAAGCCGATGAATACGACAGAAGTTTCCTCAACCTTTCTCCGGATTGGGCGGTGATTACTTCTACAGATGCAGATCATTTGGATATTTATGGTGACAAAAACACTATTGAAGAAGGTTTCAGACAGTTTGCGGCTTTAGTTCCTGATGATAAGCAACTTTTTGTAAGAAAAGGAATAGAAATCGGCAGAGCCCATAAAACCTACGCCGTCAACGAAGAAGCTGACTATTATTCAGATAATCTCCGTATGGATTATGATAAAATCTATTTTGATTTTCATACGCCAACGGAAACGGTAAAAGATTTTGTCTGGGATGTTCCAGGAATTCATAATGTGGAAAATGCTACGGTTGCGTTGGGGATTTTGCATAATCTGGGAGTTGATTTTGAGACGTTGAAGAAAGCAATTGCCAATTTTAAAGGCATCAAAAGAAGATATACAAAACATATTTATCCAGGCGGTAAAATTTATATTGACGACTACGCGCATCATCCAACTGAGATTAATGCTGTAGTGGGTTCGATCAAAACGTTCTATCCTGATAAGAAATTGTTAGTGGTTTTCCAGCCGCATTTGTTCAGCAGAACGAGAGATTTTGTAGATGGATTTGCTGAAAGTTTAAGTAATTCCGAGGAACTGATTTTGCTAGATATTTATCCTGCAAGAGAACTTCAGGAAAATTTTGAGGGTATCACTTCAGATTGGTTACTGGAAAAGGTGACTTTAGACAAAAAGGAAATTTCAGGTTTGTCTGAAGCTTTTGATAAAATTAAAGAGAAAGAATTTGACATCTTGCTTACGGTGGGTGCAGGAAATATTGATACGCTGTACGACCCGATTTGTGAGTGGTTAAATAAAATGTAAAAAGTACTAATGTGGGAACGTATTAATGAAGCAGTGCTCATAAATACTTTTTACATTGATACATGAATACAAAAAAGTATGAAAAACAAATACAGAATTTTAAAAATTGCCATCACAGTGATCATTCTTGGTTTCCTGCTGAGTTTCTCTTTGAAGAAATTCAGTGGTCAGAAGATTACGGATGAGAAAATTTCTGTAAAAATGAATGAGAAAACACCGGTTTATTTTATTGATGAAAAAGATATTAAACAAATCGTCATTAAAGAAAATCCGTCAGGAAAAGTGGGGGATTTGAATATTCCGGAACTGGAAAAGAAAATCAATGCACTTCCTGCTGTAGACAGCGCAAATGTGTATTTAAATTTAAACGGAAAACTGAACTTGGACATTAAACAGAGAGTTCCGGTTTTCAGGTTAAATTACAACGGAAACGATTTTTATGTAGACGAAAAAGGCACAGAATTTCCGATCTCCAGAACATATTCTCATCCATGCATGTTGGTAACGGGAGATGTAAAAAAGGATGAATATGAAAAGCTGGCTGAACTGGTTGATAAAATTGATAAAGATGATTTCAGTAAAAAATATTTCATTGGAATCTCAAAATATAAAGACAGCTACAACCTCCTTACAAGTGAAGGAAACTACAAAGTTGAAATTGGAGATTTAGATAATATTGAATTAAAAGTAAAAGGTTTTAAAACGTTTGTTGAAAAATACTTAGTGTTTCAGGATCCGCAGAAGTACAAAATGATTTCGGTAAAATATCAAAATCAGATTGTAACAACGCTTAACCCATATTTTAAAGAAAACGACAGTATTTTAAAAGCAAGCCATAAAGATTTGGCTAAAACTCCGGTTGCGGCAGTGCCTGTTAAAAAAGCAGAAGTCAATCTTAAACCGGAAGTGAAAAAAGCAAGTTCAACTTCTCTAAAACCAAAGGAAAACACAAAACCTAAAACAGTCGTCAAACCCAAGGATAAAAATAAAATGACGGAAAAGAAATCAACTACAAAGTCAAAAGCAAAGGTTAAAATAGAATAGTGTAGAAAAACAATCCTTGAAAGGACGATTTACTAAAGAATAGGATGAAATCCTATTAATATATAATGGCAATTAAGTCGCCGACAATATTAAATAAGAATTAAATCAAATCGATATAAAACAATGGAAAATCAAGAGTATTCAGTAGGTCTGGACATTGGGACAACCAAAATTGTCGCCATTGTAGGACGTAGGAATGCACACGGGAAAATAGAAATTCTCGGTGTTGGTAAGGCCAAAAGTCTTGGAGTTCATAAGGGAATTGTGAATAATATTTCACAAACCATCAACTCAATCAAAGCCGCTGTGTCTGAAGCACAGTCAAGCGCAGGAGTTCCAATTCATAAGGTAACTGTCGGTATTGCAGGAAAGCACATTCGCTCATTGCAACATTCAGATTACATTATGCGTGAGAAACCCGACAAATTCATCACGGATGATGATATTGAGGCGTTAAAAGATCAGGTAAAGAAGTTGGTAATGCTTCCGGGAGAAGAAATTATTCACGTACTTCCACAGGAATATAAGGTTGATTCTGAAGGAGAAATTCAGGAGCCTGTCGGAATGCACGGAAAACGTCTGGAAGCCAATTTCCACGTTGTCGTCGGACAAATGGGAAGTATCAGAAACATTGCAAGATGTGTGAGAGAAGCAGGTTTGGAGATGGAAGCGCTTACTTTGGAGCCTTTAGCATCTTCAGAAGCTGTTTTAACTAAAGAAGAGAAAGAAGCAGGTGTAGCAATTGTAGACATCGGTGGTGGAACTACGGATATTGCTATTTTTAAAGATAATATTATTCGTCATACTTGCGTCATACCTTACGGAGGCGGAATTATCACGGAAGACATCAAAGAAGGTTGTTCAATTATTGAAAAGCATGCTGAACAATTAAAGGTTAAGTTTGGTTCTGCAGTTCCAGAGTTGGAAAAAGACAGCACATTTGTGACGATTCCAGGTCTTCACGGAAGACCCGATAAAGAAATTTCTCTGAAAACTTTAGCGCAGATCATCAATGCGAGAGTGGAGGAAATTTTGGAAATGGTCAACACTGAATTAAAAGCTTACGGAGCTTTTGAACAAAAGAAAAAACTTATTGCAGGAATTGTTCTTACAGGCGGTGGTTCAAACTTGAAGCATCTTCGTCAGCTGGCAAATTATACTACAGGATTCGATAGTAGAATTGGTTTCGCAAATGAATATATTGCCAACGACAAAAATCAGTATCTTAAAGGACCGGAATTTGCAACTTCTATCGGTTTACTGATGGAAAGTTTAAAAATCAGAGATAAAAAAACAACGGCTGTAGAAGACGAAATTGAAATCGAAGTTGATACTAAAGCTGAATCAAAAGAACAGCCAATCGTTGCAAGCACTGAAACTCAAACTCATACTGTTCATGAACCTGTAAAAGAGTACGAAACTCCAGCAGAACAGCAACAGAGAAAAGTGAGATTGACTTTCGGACAATCTTTGATGGAAAAAGTAAAAAAATTCTTTGAAGAAGTAGAGTAAAATATATACGGTAAAAGATTAATGATAATAGATAATCACTTATAGATTATTAGTCATTCATCGGTTATCATTCATCAATTATCAATTATTAAAAATATAAGTAATGGAAAATATAGGTTCACAAGGATTTTCATTTGATTTACCAAAAGGAAATTCGTCGATTATTAAAGTAATCGGTGTTGGTGGCGGTGGAAACAACGCACTGAAACACATGTACGAGAAAGGAATTCACGGTGTGGATTTCGTAATTTGTAATACAGATGCTCAGACTTTGGATAATAATCCGGTTTCAAACAAAGTACAGTTGGGAGTTACTATCACAGAAGGACTTGGAGCGGGTGCAGATCCTGAAGTTGGAGAAAAAGCAGCTATTGAAAGTATTGAAGACATTAAAGCTTCAATGGGACAAAACACCAAAATGGTTTTTATTACCGCAGGAATGGGTGGTGGAACAGGAACCGGTGCTGCTCCCGTAATTGCTAAAGTGGCCAAAGATATGGGAATTTTGACGGTGGGAATCGTTACTGTTCCTTTCAGTTTTGAAGGTAAAAGAAGACTTGAACAGGCAGAATTAGGTCTTGAAAAATTAAGAAATAATGTTGATTCATTAATTGTAATCAATAACGATAAACTGAGACAGCAGTTTGGTAATTTAGGTTTCAAACAAGGATTCTCAAAAGCCGATGAAGTTTTAACAAACGCTGCAAAAGGTATGGCGGAAGTTATTACTGGTTATTTTGATGTAAATATTGACTTTAGAGATGCTAAATCTGTACTTCAGAATTCCGGTACAGCACTAATGTCAACAGGAATGGCTTCAGGCGAAAATAAGGCTGAAGAAGCAGTAAGAAAAGCATTGGATTCTCCATTATTGAATGATAACAAAATTACAGGCGCAAGAAATGTATTGTTATTGATCAGAAGTGGTGTAGAAGAAGCTACAATGGATGAGATCGGAATCATCATGGATTATATCCAGAAAGAAGCAGGTCATACTGCAGACATTATTTTTGGAGTTGGTGCAGATGAAGAGTTGGGCGATGCAGTAAGCGTTTTGGTCATTGCAACAGGTTTTTCTAATGATAATCAAAAATTTGCAGGGCCAACTGAGAAAATCAGAATTGGTTTGAACGATGCTTTAGATACGCCAAAGTCTTCTCCTTTTAAAACCAAAGAAGAAAGAGAAACTACGCCTGAACAAGGATATGATTTTGGAGGTAAAAATCTTTTCAGATTGGATGATGAAGAAAGAGATGCGCCACAGTTTAAGATGTCTTCTACTGAAAAAAAAATGATTATCGAGGATGAAGAGATTAGAACCGAAATGAAATTCTCTGATAGAGAACAAGATACATTAGAAAGCCCAATTCAAAGCTGGAGAAATGAAGAATCTGGCGAAGAAGATAACGTAAGTCTTTTCTCTTTCGATGATGATCCTAATGATTTAGAAATTCAGTCGTTCTCTTTTGATTTTGAAAACAAAAAGGAAGAGCCAAAAAACGAGTCTTTCACAAACAGCTTTTCAAATGAGAAACCTGTGGAATTCAACTTTACGGTAAACGAGCCAATTGTAGAACCTAAATCAGATTTCGGACAGCCAAAAAATGAGTTTGAAACTTTTACACAAACGGTAGAAGAGGTTGCTCCAAAGATTGAGAATTTTTATCAGCCTAAAGAAGAAATTAAGGTTGAAGAAAAACCGGTTTTCCAAAACAGAACTGAAATTGAAACTCCGAGACAGACTGAAAGTGAATTTACATTCGTAAATAAGCCTGCAGATCAGGAAAGAGTTGTAGAAAGAAGAAATAAATTAAAAGAATTCAATTCTCGTTACCAAAATTTTGATAATGCGAATGAGTTTGAATCTGTTCCGGCTTTCAAAAGAAAGAATATTTCTATCGATGGAAGCAACGCATCAGACCAAAATATCAACAGCTATCTGTCTGATAACAATGGAAATATGCAAATCAGAGAAAACAGATTTTTAAATAAAGACGTAGATTAATTGCTATAAGTGATAAGAAGTAAGCTATAGGCTTTCCTATTCGAAAGTTGATTGAGGCTTACTGCTTATTGCCTAAAAGCTTAAAGCTAAAAAAATGAGTTTAGAATTAATAATAAGCGAAGCGATAAAAACAGCAATGAGAGCTAAAGACAGAGTAGCTTTAGATTCTCTTCGCGCTGTGAAATCACAGATATTACTGTTGAAAACTGAAGCTTTAGGAGCTGAGGTTTCTGAAGAGCAGGAAATTGCCATTCTTCAGAGAATGATCAAGCAGCGTAAAGATTCTTACGAGCAATTTACGGCTCAGGGAAGAAGCGATTTGGCAGAAGTGGAAGATGCTCAAATGAAAGTTATTGAGAAATTTTTACCGGCACAATTGTCTTCTGAAGAATTAGAAGCAGAAATAAAAAACATTATTGCTGAAACTGGTGCTGAATCGATGAAAGATTTAGGAAAAGTAATGGGAGTAGCCTCAAAAAATCTAGCTGGAAAATCTGACGGAAAAAGTATTTCCGAGATGGCGAAAAAGCTGCTTTCATAATTTGGTTGATTGTTTATAGTTGTTGGTTGCTGGATTCAAACCTATCAACAAACAACAAAAACCCATCAACTATTAAAAAAGGATATTCAACCTTTGCATATCGATTTGATTAACGAAGCCCGAAACATAATGTTTCGGGCTTCATTTTTAATATGAATGTTGGTTTTATTTTTTAATAAAATGATAATTATAAGCTCCCGATTTATTTTCAAAGGTTAAAATATATTTGCCTGTATTGTATTTACTTACATTGATTTTTTGAGATTGATTTTCTTCAGGATTAATTACTTCAATTAATTTTCCGCTCATATCAAAAATACTGATTTTATCTATTTTCTCTTTTGATTCAATGATTACGAAATCAGAAACAGGATTAGGATAAATTTTAATATTTTTTTCAAGTGTAAGATCTGATGTACTTAAATTCGTTGTTACTGTGATTGCTGTTGTTGAACTTTGACATCCGCTTACTGTTTGAGTAACATAATATGTTGTTCCACTTGTTGCAACAGTTGTTGAAGGAAGCTGCGTTGTCATAGCGGAAGAAGTATACCAAATTAAATTCTGACCGGTCACAGTAAGATTTGCCAAAGTTGATCCCGCAGAAACAGTTTGTGTTGCAACAGCGGTTGGAGGAGGTGTTGCAGCGCTTATAGTGACTAAAGTTTCTACTTTTCCGCTTGCACAAGTTCCTATAATTGGTGATACTTTCCAGTTATAAAAGAAATAGTAAACACCACTATTGGTGTTAGCGCTATTTATGGTACCTCCTGTGATCGTTCCCAACGTTCCCAAAGTATAAGGAAATGCATTTCCAGAACCAGAATCTCTTCTCATTGATGGAGATGATCTTGCAACGAGTTTGTAAGAATTTCCTCCAATCACAGAAAATCCTACTGGAACCGTAAATTGTAATGGAGTACTTGATGTTCCTCCTGCAGGAATAGTTACGCTTTTTTCGGCTATTTTTACATAATTAGCATCTAAAAGTTCTAATGCTAAAGTTCCACCTGCAGAAGCAAATACATCTACTGATTGAATCAAAAAATTATTGTTTGCAGTAAAGGCCAATCCCCATGGACTTGTAGCGGCTACAACAGCACTTGAGCTCGTTAATGGAGTGGTTTTACCACCCGTCACTTGCGTTCCCAATTCGTAATTATAAGCTTCTGCCCAATAAGATGTCGTGGAAGTTATTGCAGGTGTTGTATAAGTATTGCCTATCCCGATAGGAACGGTTGCTGTCGCAGAGTTGTACCATTTTACTTCAGTTGCTGTGGTATTTGCAGTAAGTATTGCAGAATTCTGACCGCAAGTAGATGAAGGAGGAACCGTGAGCTGCGGTGTCGTACAATTTTGTGAGTAACAAATTCCACTTATAAAAGCCGAAAGAATAAAAGTGTAAATTTTCTTCATAAATAGAGTTTTTAAGATTGAAGCTATATTTAAATTTCTAAGAATTCAATTAAAATTATGTTTAAAAAATAATAAAGCCCGAACAAAAAGTTTCGGGCTTTATTTATTGTAAATCCTTTATCAATGTTTTTTTAATTCTAAAAACTGATGAGCAAACAAAGATAAAGGGGAGGGAATTACATTGCCACTAGATCTTACTCTAATGTTCCTAAAAAATTAATTTAATAAAGTTTTTTTCATGGAAATCATTTTTAGAATCATTTCAAATTTAGTAAAATAAATTTAATATTAGTGATTATTATTCAAATTTTATCTAAATATTTTGTGGTATCTGTATGTTTTACCTCTAATTGATTTTATTTGCCAAACAATCTGATAGTTTTTATAAATTGTTTATACCATCAGAAAATTTGTAAATTTGTAAACACTTAAAAAAAATAAGAAATGTATCCAACAGATTTAGTAATGCCTATGAAGGCTGAGCTTACAGATAAAGGTTTCTCAGATTTGGCAACTCCTGCTCAGGTAGAAGATGCTTTAAAACAATCAGGAACTACACTTTTAGTAATCAATTCTGTATGTGGTTGTGCGGCTGGAGCTGCAAGACCTGGAGTTGTATATTCTTTGACAGGAGATAAAAAACCTGATCATTTAACAACTGTTTTTGCAGGTTATGATAAAGAAGCAGTTGATGCAGCTAGAAAACATTTAGCGCCTTTTCCTCCAAGTTCACCATGTGTGGCGCTTTTCAAAGACGGAGAATTGGTTCACATGCTTGAAAGACATCATATTGAAGGAAATCCTGCGGGAGCAATTGCTGCAAACCTACAAGCTGCATACGACGAATATTGCTAATATTCAAGTGTTTAAAAATTGATATATAAACCATTACAAATTTTGTGATGGTTTTTTTATTTAAATCATTCGCAGAAAATACAAATAGTATTATATTTGTCTTAATGGCAACGAAGGCACTTTTCAATACTGTGGTCAATTGGTTTATCAAACAAAGGATAGATCAGATTCAGAATTTTATGGATTACCCTATTGAGACGCAAAAAGGAATTCTTTTTTCTCAGTTATTTCATGCAGAAGATACTGAATACGGTAAGAAATATGGGTTTAATTCTATTTCAAGTTATCAGGATTTTAAAAATAAAGTTCCGATTGTTTCTTACGAAGAATTTGAGCCTTACGTTGAGCGTGCAAGACAGGGTCATAAAGACGTAAGTTGGCCGGGTTATATCAAGCATTTTGCAAAATCTTCTGGTACAACCAATGCGAAAAGTAAATTCATTCCTATTTCTGCAGAAAGTCTGGAGTATTGTCACATGAAAGCAGGGAAAGACATGGTTTCCATTTATGCCAATAATCATCCTGAAAATCAACTTTTTACCAATAAAAATTTGCGTTTGGGCGGGAGTTCAGAATTGTACGCAGATTTCAATACCAAATTTGGTGATCTTTCAGCGATTTTAATTGACAATCTTCCTTTCTGGGTTGAAATTACCACCACTCCAAGCAAGAAAGTTTCTTTGATGGGAGAATGGGAAAGCAAATTACAGGCAATCGTTTCAGAAGTCAAGAATGAAGATGTTGGAAGTATTTTGGGTGTCCCAAGTTGGATGATGGTGCTTTTACAGCGAGTTTTAAAAGAAACTGATGTAAAGAGTGTTTCTGAGCTTTGGCCAAATCTTGAAGTATTTTTCCACGGTGGAATTAGTTTTAAACCTTATAAAGAACAATACAAACCGATTATCGGAAAAAATATTAATTACTACGAAATTTACAATGCTTCTGAAGGCTTTTTCGGAATTCAGGACAGATCGAATAGTGATGAAATGCTTTTGATGCTCGATTACGGAATTTTCTATGAATTTATTCCGATGGATCAGTTTCATCATTCCAATCCGAAAGTAGTGAGTTTAGAAGGGGTCGAAGTTGGTAAAAACTACGCAATGGTGATTACAACAAATGGTGGACTTTGGAGGTATTTAATTGGAGATACCGTTGTTTTCACATCAATAAATCCCTTCAGAATTAAAATTACCGGTCGTACAAAACATTATATTAATGCTTTTGGTGAAGAATTAATGATTACAAATGTAGAATCGGCTTTAACTAAAGCTTGTCAGGAAACCAATGCTTCTGTAAAAGATTTTACGGGAGCTCCGATTTTTATGAAAGAAAATGAAAGTGGCGCTCATGAATGGATTTTTGAATTTAGCGAACATCCTGAAAATCTTGAATTATTTACCGATATTTTTGACCGTCATCTGAAAACCATTAACTCGGATTACGAGGCCAAAAGATATAACAATATTACATTAAAAAAACCGGTGGTTCACATTGCAAAACCCAATCTTTTCTATTGCTGGCTTGAATCTAAAGGTAAATTGGGCGGACAAAACAAAGTTCCGAGACTAAGTAATGACAGAGAATATATAGATCCTTTACTGGAGCTTAATAGAGCATAAAAAAAACCGCAAATTAATTGCGGTTTTTTGTTTAGATTATTTCTTTAAATCTTCTTTCAGTTTTTTTGCGGCATCTTCAACCTTTTGAGCTCCTGTTGCTGCAGTATTTTTTACATCTTTACCAACTTCCTGTGCTCCAGACTTGATGTCTTTGCCTACTTTATCAGCTCCTTCTTTAATATCTTTTCCGGCTTTATTGATGTCTTCTTTTGCTTTTTGAGCGGTATTGTCGATTTTATTGCCTGTGTTATCAACAGTGTTTTTAATGTCGTTTTTAGCCTTTTCAATTTTAGAAGTATCTACCAATCCTGAATTGGTTTCTGTTGTCGTAGTTGTTGTTACAGATCCGTCTGCATTTTCTACTTTTTCAGTTTTTGTAGAAGATTGTGTACATGCAACAAACAGTGTAGACACTGTAACTGCTGCTAAAATGTGTTTTTTCATTGTGTATATTTTTATTACTCTTGTTTTTGTTGATTTGAAGTTTCGGAAGCCTTCTGTTTTTTCTCATCTTCGGCTTTCTTCTTATTTTCTTTTTCTAATTCGTCTTTAATTCGTTTCTCTTCCTGTTGCAATTTTAAGGCCTCTTTTAAAGAATCTTGAAATTTTTGTGAAGACATTCTGATTTTTCTTGCAATATCTACGGAAGTTGCTCCTGCCGAAAAAGAATCTATTGCCGTCGTATCATATTTTTGTTTTAATTCCTGAGCATTGTCAGAAACGGGTTCACGCTTCGAACAGGCAATAGTTAAAACAGATAAAGTTAAGGCGACAAAAATTACATTTTTCATGCGACTAATTTAATAGAAATTCGGCAATTACAGGATAGTGATCTGATAATTTTACCGAATAATCTACTTTGTAACTTTTTGGAATTATATTTTTTGAAGTGAATATGTAATCAATTCTCAATGGAAACTTATAATCATGAAAACTTGTTGAGCTTCCATTTCCAGCTTTTACAAAGGCATCGTCTAAGTTTTTTCCTAAATTGTAATATTCCCAGGAATTGGGAACCGAATTAAAATCTCCCGCAAGAATTACAGGATAAGGCGAATGATCAACTGCTCTTCTGATTTTTCTCACTTGCTCTTCATGTGTTCTGAATGTTGGGATCAACCTCGAAAAAATAGTTTTAAACTTATTTTGTTCCTTTTTGTTTGAATTTTCATCTTCCATTCCAAGCATATTTTTATTTAATCTAAAAGGTTCCAGATAAACATTAATTATTCTCACAATTTTACCGTTGATTTCTACATCGGCATAAAAAGAATTTCCTTTTGATTGATCGTTGATTAAATCTGCCTGTCTTAAAATTTTATGTCTTGTTTTTAGAATAACGGAAGGATATTTTACCAAATCCGGTCTTACAGCCCTATTTGTATCTTTTTCCTGAACCAAAATAATGTCTGCATTTTGATCTGTGATATATTTTTTCACATTTCCCCAACCTGAACTTCCGTATTTTACATTATAAGTCAGAACCTTTATATCTGTTTTTGTATTAATAATATCGGAATTCTGAGGCGAAAAATTAATCCATCTTCTTACCGGGTTATAAAAAATAAATGTTGAAAAAATAAAGATATAAGCAATTTTTTTCTTTTTGAAAATCCAAATTATAGTAAATATTAAATGAATTAAAATTAAATAAGGAAAACATAAAGAGAGAATATTGAGTTTGCTAAAGTAAGTCGGAGCGATCCAAGCGTTTGCAAATGTGCAGATTAAAAAAAATAAAACACCTAAGTGTAAAAGTAAAAAAATAGACAGCCGCTTCATGAAACTCAAATATGAGTTTTGGGCAACAAAAATTTTGCCACTTAATGATTTTTAGATTAAAGTGATTGATTTAATTGATTTTAAAGGTGGCAATCACAGGAAAATGATCGGAAAGATGTACAGAATGATCAACTTCATAAGTCACAGGTTGTATAGATTCTGACGTGAAAATATAATCAATTCTTAAAGGATATTTATAATCATGAAAGCTTGTTCCGCTTCCTCGACCGACTTCGTAAAAAGCGTCTTTTAAACCTTTTGAAGTTTCATAATATTCATAGGAATTGGGAACCGAATTAAAATCTCCTGCAACAATCACAGGATAAGGAGAATTGTCAATCGCTTCGCGAAGAATTTTCACTTGCTCTTGGTGCGATTTGAAAGTCGGAATCAATTTTTTGACAACACCTTTTACTTTTTGCTCATCTTCTTCACCATTTCCATTAAGCTTTACCATACTTTTTAAAAATCCGAATGATTCTAAATGAACATTGAAAACGCGATAAATTTTTCCTTTAATTTCAAGATCTATTTGTGCGCATTGTGCAGTAATGTCTCCATCAGAAAGGTTTTCAAAAAGGTTTTTTCGGGAAACAACTTTGTAATTGGTATATAATGAAATAATAGAAAGATCGTGTTTTCCTATACCGTTTTTAAGTTTCAGTTCACCACCATCACCATATTCCTGTATGAAAATTAAGTCAGCATTCTGCTTATCAATGTAATCGATGATTTGTTCACTGCCTAATTTCCCTCCTTTTATGTTGAAAGTAAGAACTTTGAGGTTTGCAGTTTCTTTACTTTCAGAGGAATAATTAATCCATCTTTTTACAGGATTCAAAAAAAACAATCCTAAAAACATAAACACAAATGCTCTTTTTTTCCAACTGAAAATCCAGAAAAATGTAAGTAAAATATATGCTATTACTAATATCGGAAACCCTAAAGACAATAAATTAAACCAAGGAAAAATTTTCGGCGGAATGTAAGCATTCAGTAAAACTCCCGTTAAAAGAAATAACAATCCCAAATGCAGTAAAAGAAGTATTAATCGGAAAATTTTCACAATAAATTAATTAAATCGATACAAATGTTTCTTCCAGACTTTAGCTAAAATAAATCCTACGATTGCTCCTCCAACGTGAGCTAAATGGGCAATTCCTCCTGCATTTCCAGTAACTCCCAATGCGACCGATCCAATAATAACAATCGGCAAAACGTATTTTACTTTCACAGGAATCGGAATAAACATAATTCCAATTTTAGCATCGGGATATAAAGTTGCAAAAGCTGCAATTACTCCAAAAATAGCCCCTGAAGCACCGACCATTCGGCCAAATATAATTGGGTTTATATCTTTACTAATCAATTCTTGAACCTTCAACGAAACCTGAGCATTCGCAAAGCTTTCTGGATCAGAAATATATCCTTGAATGTCAAATCCCAAATTACTTAATTGAGAATAAGCATCTTGATATTCTACAAAATTCCATAAGTTAAAAAGGAAAAATGCTCCTAATCCACTTAAAAAATAGAGAATTAAATATTTTTTGACTCCCAGACTTTGCTCTAAAATAGGACCGAAACTGAACAGAGTAAACATATTGAAAAGAATATGCATTGGACTTCCATGCATAAACATATGTGTAATAATCTGCCATGATTTAAATTGTGGTGATAAGGGGAAATACGCAGCCAAATAAAAATCAAGCTGTGGGATTATGAGTGCTGCAATATAAACTACAATATTTAATATTATTAAATTTCGGGTAATTGGCGGTATATTATTAAACATCTACTTAAAATTTATTTTTAAAATCATTAAACGGAACTTCGTAGAAACATCTTTTTCCGTTGGGTAAAAATTCGGGGAAACCGAGAGCGGTAAAATCTTTAATTAATTGCTCTGCATCAACTTTATAAATAAAATCAAAACGGGATTTCGACTGCATTTTGTTCCATTGGTTTTGATAAAACTGTAAAAATTCTTCCTCAGTTCTGTATTCTAAAATTTCAAAAAGATTCTCTAAAAATTTCATCACCTGAGATTCTTTCAAACCTTCCGGAACAGCCTCAATTCTCAAAACATTTTCATGAGCAATACTCATTTCAAATCCCATTTCGGGAAGATATTTTTTGATTGATTTATATTTATTCTTTTCAATCTCATTCATGTGATATTCCAGAGAAAACAATAGAGACTGACTGTTAGTGTTGGTTTTCTTTGCAGATTTATTATTTTCTGAAACCAAAAGACGGTGCATTCTGCCTAAATCAAGCATCAATGTACAATCTCCTTTATTGAAAAGCCAATATCCGTTGGGAAGTCGCATCAAGTCTTCATCAAAATCTTCATCTTCAAACAAATTTATTTTTGAAGGTTCTGCAGAAATATTCTGATGATACATTTCCGCTAAGTTCTGAATTTCTGCTTTTGAAGTCTGTCTTTCTTCCAAAAACGGATTGTAATCACGGTCAACAATAATTTCAGGCATTTTAATATTTGCTGAATTGCTTTTGCTCGGAAAGCTTTTCTGCATGATTTCATCCAATTGTGGATCTCTTTCAAAATCTAAACTTGGCGCAACATTGTAAATTCCCAAAGAACGCTTAATGGTCGAACGAAGCAAAGCAAAAATAAGATGTTCATCTTCAAATTTCACTTCTGTTTTTTGCGGATGAATATTGACATCTATTTTTTCAGGATCCAATTCTAAGAAAAGAAAAAAAGTAGGAATATATCCCGGCATTAGCAATCCTTCAAACGCTTCCTGAACCGCTTTGTTGAAATACGGGCTTTTAAAAAATCTTCCGTTTACGAATAGAAATTGTTCACCACGCGTTTTCTTGGCACCTTCAGGTTTGGCTACGAAGCCATGAAGTTTGCACCAAAGAATATCTTCTTTAATAGGTATCAACTGCGGATGAAGTTTTCTGCCAAAAATATCGACAATTCTCTGCATCTGAGTTCCTTTTCTCAGTTTAAAAACAGGGTCGTCATCATGAAAAAGAGAAAATTCCAGATTTTCGTGGGCTAAAGCAACACGCTGAAACTCATCAATAACATGACGAAATTCTATATTATTATTTTTAAGAAACTTTCTTCTTGCCGGAACATTGTAAAAAAGGTTTTTCACCAAAAAATTAGAACCTTCTGAAGTTTGAGCAGGCTCTTGAAACTGAAAAACTCCACCTTCGATGTAAATATTTGTTCCTAAAGTGGTTTCTTGTAATTTCGTTTTAAGCTCAACCTGAGCAACGGCAGCAATCGATGCCAAAGCTTCGCCACGGAAACCTTTTGTGGCAATTTTAAATATGTCTTCGGTTCCTCTTATTTTTGAAGTGGCGTGTCTTTCAAATGCCATTCTTGCATCGGTTTCAGACATTCCTTTTCCGTCATCTACAACCTGAATGAGGTTTTTCCCGGCATCTCTTATAATCAGCTCTATTTTTGTAGCTCCCGCATCAATGGAATTTTCCAAAAGTTCCTTTACAATTGAAGCAGGACGCTGCACCACTTCACCGGCTGCAATTTGGTTGGCTACATGATCGGGTAAAAGCTGAATAATATCTGACATAAATGAGTAATGAACTTACAAAAATAGGCAAAGCAAATAAGATTCAAAACAGTAAAACAATGAATTAAGATTAAGTTATCCCTAACTTTTACACAATTCTATTAAAAAAAGCCCCTAATTGTAAACAATCAGGAGCCCCAAACTAAGTATATACAATTTGTGCTGTCCAAATTTTAATTAAAATGACGTTACATCATTTTTTCCTCTAAAACCAATTTAGATTTTTTAGGCTTTTCCTGTTTTGCTGATACTTCTGCGCTCCCATGAATCTTATCATAAAGTATAGACAGCAGGTTAGGTTTTTGGTATATTTTAGAATACCTGTAATTGGTATAGAAGTGTCTCAAGTGGATTTTGTAAAAATCATAACCGATAACGACAACCAAACAAACACTTATTACATAAAATACACTGAATTCTAGGGAATAATAAGTCAATCCCGAGAAAACCGCTCCTGCAACATAAGCCAACATTACGCTTGATAATAGTTTAGCTCTTGCAATAAGCTCAGGGTTTTTTCTGTATTTTTTATGTGTAAACATTGATACTAAGATTCCTAAATCAGTTGTTGTACCGGTAAGGTGAGTGGTTTTAACCAAGAAATTAGATATACTTGCTGTTAAACCATTCTGCAAACCTGTGGCGAATAACATTAATCCGACAAGAACTTCAGCTTCTTCCAAAGTTTTCTGATAATAATGATGTCCGTAAAAACCAACGGCTAACAAACACAGAATTTCTAAAACCAACGGCATTGCATGCGCAAAATATTTACTTTTCCTATTAAAATTAATAACGAAAAAGTTAGCGGTAAAACTTCCGAAGAAGAAAAGGAAAATCCAAGCTCCGACTACGGCAACCTGATTCCAGTTTCCTTTACTGATTTCTGCTGCAAAAACAGCGTAATGTCCCGTTACGTTTGATGTAAAAGAGAGAAATATTAATAGAGATGCAATATTTATAGTTCCTGCTGTAAAAGCAGTCAGCGTCCCCAGTCTAATGTTGTCTCCCAACGTCCTGCTGTTACTATAATTTCTTAACATTTTTTAAATTTTTAAAAAGTTTATTCTTTAATTTTAATTAAACTTCAACGAAAACTTCCGCTAATCTGCCTTTTTCCGGCATAAATTGAGGAGTTCCAAATACCACTTCCTGAGAAGAAAGGTCTTTGCATTTCTTGATGTAAGGAGAAAGATCAAATTTTCCTTTGGTATTTTTGTTTTTCAGCGATGTTGAATAATACGCTTCTGTAATTTCTTCAGCTTTCACATAATTATTAAAAGCTCTTTGGAAACTTCCCGAGAAAATATCGCAAACAATTTTGTCTACTAAATGAGGGTATTTATTAACGATAATTCCGTAAGCGTCGCAGAATTCTTTAGATCTGATTTTGCTGAAAACGGTAGATTTTGTATTGAAAAGAAGATCTCTGATAGAATCTCCCATATCATAGCCCGATACAAGTAGAATCTTGTACTGAGTATCATTTTCTTCTGCGTTTTTCTCTTTTAAAACTCTTTTTAAAATATTCAAAGACTCAAGAGAATAATCTGTTGCTATTAAAATGGTTTTGATCATATCTTTAGATTTAGTTGTGTAACATCTTTTGATACTACAAAACTATACCTGTAAGATTAGAAGGTCTTTGGAACGAAATTAAAATGTAATTAAAGAGATTAAAATGAGATTAGAATTTCATTTTAAAAATGCTTCATTTTGAAGCTAAGATGGATTTTCTTCCTTCTGAGTACCGTAAATAGTAGGAAAACGCATTTGCACAGTTGTTCCCTGATTTTCATGTGAACTCACAAGCAATTCTCCGTTATGCATTCTCACAATGTTTCTTGCTAAAGGAAGTCCGATACCGTAACCTTCATAATTTCGGGTGTTGGAAGCACGGAAAAACGGATCATAGATTTTATTCATTTCAGACTCGGGGATACCGATTCCGTTGTCTTTCACAATGATATAAAGATCGGTATCTGTTGCGCCCAACGAGACTTTTACCTGTTGATGATTAGAATATTTACAACCGTTATTGATAATATTGGCAACCGCTAAATGAAGAAGCTGCTCATTTCCTTGAACTTTCAGTTTTTTCGGATTGTCAGGAAGCATACTGATGTCGAGATAAATATTATTTCGGGAATCTATTTTTCTTAAAGTTTCAATAACATCCCATAAAAGTTGATCGATTCTTACTTTATCGATTTTCTGAATTCTGCCATCAAATCCAGTTTGTGCAATTAAAAGAAGTGCTTTGATTTTTTTGTCAAGCTTTTCTGCTTCATCAAGAATGATTTCAAGCGTTTCTTTATATTCATCAGCTGTTCTGTTGATAGAGAGTGCGACGTCCGCTTCTCCCATTATCGAAGTGAGTGGGGTTCGAAGTTCGTGTGAAACATTTCCAATCAAATGATTTTGGGTTTCAAAAGAAGTTTCAATTCTTGTCAACATCGTGTTGAACGTTTCCACCAATTCATTTAATTCTTTGTTGTCTGGTTGAGGTTCAAGTCTTAAATGTAGATTTTCAGAACTGATTTCTTTTACTTTTCCAGTGATTTTAAGAATGGGTTTAAATAAAGTTTTAGACAAATAAAAAGAGAAAATCATGCTGAAAAAGATGGAAAGAATCATACATGTAATCAAAGTCCTTTTTAAAAACCCAAGATAATGAACGACGTAATGGTTTTTTGCCGAAGCAATTGCGATATAGTCTTTGTTTTGATACCTAAAAGATTGTCCGATATAATAAAATTCAGAATCATTGAAATTGGCTTCACCTCTTCTGATAATATTTTTAAAAAAAGAATCTGGAATGTGAACTTCGTGCGAAATCTTTTTAAAATTTGAATCTGTTGGAACGGCAAAAACATAATCTCTTTCCATAGGAAGCTCTTCGTCATTTCTGCTGTTGAGAATGTAATTTTCGGGAAGATCAAGATGTTCTTTACCTTTTTCAATCTGTACAATCGTCGTCGTACGGATTTTAAGCAATTCATAAAATCTCTGATGTGAAAAATTTACAATAGAAAAGTACACAGATCCACCAAAAATCAAGATAACGGTTGTAAAAACAACCATCAAAAGTACCATTGTTTTGGTTTGATTGGTAACGACTCTATTAAACATTTTCTAAGGTTTTTTTAAAACATATCCCATTCCTATTACGGTGTGAATGAGCTTGTTGTCTTCATGATTGTCTATTTTTTTTCTTAAATAATTAACGTAAACATCGACAACATTGGTTCCCAATTCGTAATTTACGCCCCAAACTGCATCCAAAATTTCAGCTCTTGATATTACTTTTTCAGGATTGTTTAAGAAATATATCAGAAGCTTATATTCAGTTGAGGTTAAAGAAACTTCTTCACCTGCACGAATTACTTTTTTGGAGTAATCATTCACAATTAAATCTGAAAACTTAAAAACGTACTCGTTTTCTTCTTCATTTTCCGTAGCTTCCGGAGTGGAAATCGGATTGCTTCTGCGCAAAAGTGATTTTACACGAGCAACTAATTCAATAAACTTGAAAGGCTTAACAAGATAATCATCGCCACCGTTTTCCAGACCTAAAACGATGTTTTCTGAGGTTCCTAAAGCGGTTAAAAATAAAATAGGAACACTTTTATTGGTTTTTCGGATCTCTTTGCAGACATCCAAACCGTTCATTTCGGGCAGCATAATATCAAGGATAACCAAATCGAAATCGTTTTCCTGCACCAAACTTACACCTGTAAGACCGTCGAAAGCGACAGAAATTTCATATCCTTTTTCCTGCAGTCCTTTTTTAATAAAAGAGACAACGCTGGTTTCATCTTCAATCAGAACAATTTTTTTCATAAAAAACAGTGAACTTCACAAAAATAGGAAAAAGATTGGAAACAAGATTTTGTATTTAAACACAAAAGACGAATGTGAGATTCGCCTTTTGTTATATATAAAGTGTTTTTTTAGTTTTTATTTGAAATAGATAATTAGTTACACCCTGAACAATATGATCTGTCTACATATTGTTTGCTGTTTCCGGTGTAATAATAACATCCGCCTCTTTTACCAACATATAAAGTGTGTCCGTTATAAGAGCAATCTTTACTTCTTGAGGCTGTGGATGATTTTTTCGCTTTGCTTTTTTTGCTTTTCTTTTTAGGTTTTGCTGTTGAAAATTCTGTTTTAGCTGTTGCTGAATTTTCTGCTGCTAAAAAATTTGCTGGTAATAATAAGCCTAATCCTAAAAGGCTTGTAAATAGTAGTTTTTTCATGGTTTTAATGTTAATTTATATTAGGTTTAGTTATAAATCTTTCGGAAATGTCTTTTTCGTCAAGAATCTGATTGTTTGGTAAGATGATTTGAAAATTTCCTGTGATTGGGTTTTCAATAAAATGAGCTCCTGCTCTACAATTTTCAAATCTGTATTTAAATGCTTTTAAGCCTGAAATAATTCCATTGTTAATTGTTTCTTCATAAACATGTTTTGAACAACTCTTCCTGAAAATACATTTTCTTCTTTTTGAAGCAGGAATTATTAGCCAATAAATTTTAATGCTTAATAGCAGAAAATATTTCATTTGTTTCTTTTGTAAAAACAGCTACTTGGTAAGATGTCATATATCCTGGTTTTTGTTGACTTATCCCAAAACAACCTTCTATAGGCTGAATGTATGTTGAAACACTTTCTAATCTTAAATATTTCCAACCTTGTGCAGAATGAACGATTATTAAATTTTCTAATTGTTGAGCAATGATATTTGAGCTCATATTTTGCTGATTTGCGGTTGCAACAAATGGGACGACTTTATATTCCATAATTGATTCTGATTTTAAATTTTTAAAATCCAGTGGCTAATTTGAATAGCCACTGGGGAAATTTTAAGCATGTTGGATTAATTCCCAAGTAACGGCTTTTCCATCATAAGGCGGCATTCTGTTACCGTTTGAGATCGGGGCAGTTGTAGACGGGTTTCCGACAACTTTCCAAACTCCTGATTCAGGACAATTCTCACCTGTTTTTGCTTTTGTTCCTAATGGTTTTCTCATTTTGAAAAATTTTAATTGTTTAACATTCCAAAAGTATAACCCTTTGAAAAGCAATCCTTACGGGAAACCGTAAAACAAAAAAACCTTTCAAAATATTGAAAGGTTTAAAGGCTAATTGAGATAAATTATATAATTCCTAAATCTTTGCAGAAAGCGACGAGTTGCTCATTGTTACTGACTCCGAGTTCTTCTTTTAGTGTATTGATTTTCTTTTCAATGCTGCTTAAACTATTGGGTTTTATATTGTTGTTTTGTAAGAAAATGGGAATGTTTTTTTGTAAAACTCCTTGAGCAAGCAATGAAACCAAAGTAATGTCATACGTTGTAAATTCGTAATTATTTAGTTTTTTAATATCCTGTTTAAGGTCAAGCGAAAGGTAATTTTCATTATTGTAAACAGATGCGATTGCTTTTTTTAATTCCTTTGAATCATGTCTTGCTTTTCGTACATAGCCATTAATTCCGTAATCGGTAAATAAAGAATCAATGATTCCGGATTTATGCTCTGCAGAAAAAACAATTATTTTTAAATCAGGCTGCTCTTTTCGGATGGCTGAAATCAATTCCCGACCGTCTTTTAATTTTTGAGGAAGATGATCTTCTTCGTAATAAAGATCTGTGATTAATAAATCATAAGGTTGTTTTTCACGGATTGATTTTTCGGCTTTTGCTAATGCATCATCACAATAATAAACATAGTCAAAATTGGTGATATTGAGTTCTTCTAATGTTTTTTGAACAGAAATATTGATGCTTTCGTGATCTTCGGAAATTAAAATTTTTTTAAACATTATTTATTTTTTTAAGAAACAGGAAATGAAATATTAATTTTCAATCCTTTTTCGGTTTTGGTGTCAAAAATAATTTTTCCGTTGATGCTTTCTATACGGGAAACCGTATTTGATAATCCGTTTTTGAAAGTTAACTCATCTGAAACGCCGATCCCGTTATCGGAATATCCGATATTTACCTGATTATCTATTTTTTCAAATTTAAAAATAACATTGGTTGCTCTGCTGTGTTTTTTCATGTTAACGAGCAATTCACGGATTATTTGATAAATTTCGGTTTTGGTAAATTCTGTAATGTTGTGCCATGTTTTTTCTTCATTTCCAACGGTAAAAGTGTTGACGTTATCATTCTTAAAAGATGCGATGAGGTTTGAAATTATTTGTCCGAATTCCTGACCAGGAGAATCTGGTTTTTCGTAAGAAATATCTCTGGATTTTTCATAGACAAATTCCAATTCATCAAGCGCTTCTTCTTTACTGAAACTATCTTGATTTTCAATTTTTGTCATGACTTGGTAGATTCCGTTGGCAACGACGTCGTGTACTTTTTTGGAATATCTAAGTTCTGTATTTTTTACTTCAAGTTGTTTTTCTTGTTCCTTTTCTCTTCTAATATTTTTCTTTCTTTTTTCGTTCCAGAAAAAGCCTGTGATTAAGATGATTGCTAATGACACAATGCTAACAGATTGTTTAAAACTTTGTGTTTTTAGAGTTTGGTTTTGAGCATTTTTCTGTTCAACATCATATCGTACAACTGCAAACTGATTTTTTGCTTTACTCCTTTCTGTCTGGACAATTGTGCTTATGGAATCTAATTTTTGAAAACTCTCTAAATAGTTTATGGGGTCAAGTTTTATAATTTTTTTTAATGCTAATATCTGGTCTTTTGAACTTTTATTTTTATTTGCAGATAAAAGCATTTTTTTTGCAAAATCTAATGATAATGATTTGTCTTTTAGTATGAAATATTCAGATAGAGTTTCATAACTTGAATTTAAACCTTCATTATCATTATTGTTTTTTCTAATTTCCAAAGCTTTATATAATTCTGGGAGAGGATTATAGTTTTTATTATTTAAATACTTTGCTTTAGCTAAATTATTAAGAGCCATCGAGTAATAACTTGGTTCTTTTGCTGAAATTGCTTTTTCCAAATATTTTTCTGCTAAACTAAATTTTCCTTGTGTTATTAAAACATCACCAATATTATTGTAACAAATAAATTTAAGGCTATTGTTTTCATCAATATATTCTAAAGTTTTAAAATAATACTTCAATGATTGATCAAAATTTTTAAGAAAGTTTGATGAAAATGCAATGTTATTATAATTTGTAGCTAAGGTGCTCCTTGTTGTACTATCTTTTACTCTTTTAAGGTATTTGTTTGCTTCAAGTGATGATTCTATTCCTCCATAAAAATCACCTTTTTGGGTTTGGATCATAGCCATATTTACTAATGATTTCCCTGCACCCAAAGAATCTTTGATTTTTAAATAATCATTTTTGGCTAAATTATAGTAATAAAAAGCTGAATCTAAAACTTTGGACTCTCTAAAAAACCTTGCATATTTATAATTAGTATTATCTGTTGACGTTATTTTATCATTCTTGCAAGAAGAAATAGTTAATAATAAAATTATTGGGAATAAGTATTTCATTAAAATTAGTTTTACCCGCAAAATAATAAAAAGGACAGATTTATGCAATCTGTCCTCCTATTTATAAATTTTAAGGTCTTGGAGTTGGAGGAGGAGGCAATTGTCCTGAGTTTCCTCCGACTGGTTCTCCGTCTCCTCCTATCCCCGTTCCCGGATCAATACCCGTTCCGCTTCCGCTTTGAGTTGTTACTGTACCTCCGTTGTTATCGCAATTTGTTGTATTTGCATTATTATTTCCGAATGCTAAACCTAATAGCATTAATATTAACTGTATCATTTTCAAAAAATTTAATGTTAAAGCATTCGTGTTCTTCCTTGCGAAACAGATCACAAGTGGTGTTACACGATTAAAAAAATTGAAGCGCTTCTAAATTTTTTGGGAAGTGAACCTTCAAAAACGGAAGAGAAACATCTGCTTCCCAACCCGGAGTTTTCTTCCGTTTTATCAGGTGATTTTAGAAATCAGTTTTTAGTTTTTTTCTGTCTGATTTCTTTTACAAATATCTGATAGATATATCCGAATCTACGGACAGAGGATAGACAAGGGAATAAGTGTAAATGCTTGATTTTTATGGGAAACCATAATCTAGTTGTCTAAATTTTGTCTAACTTGGACAGCAATAACTAATAACCTAAATTATAATGTACAGTAAGAAGAAACTTTTAGTGGAAACGGTCTTTGAAACTGCAAAAAAGGAGCTTCCACGAGCGAGTATTAATTCCCTTTCAAACTATTTAAGTAACCTCTTTGATGATAGATATGATTTTTCAAGAGACGAGAGATCGTTTACGAGGTATTATAAAAGCTTAGTACAAGACGGAGAAGACTATAATATCGATGATATCACACTACTTTATTTAAGTAAATATATCGGTTATAAGGATTTTGAGGATTTTTGTAATAAAGTAAATATAGAAGGAGGAGATGGTTCAACAACTTTTAAGTTAGGTTTTAGTGATACGTTTTCTGAACAAATCCCTCAAGTTAATATTACCGTTAATCCGACATTCAAAATGCCCGAATTCATGAAGAAAAACGGAATGGGAATTATGGAAATTGTACTTTTATTATGTCTTACGACGGGAGGTATTGCCTTTTCAAAGAAACCAAATAATCAAATTCAGGGATTTGCGGGAGTTTTTCCGTCGGAACAGAAGTGTATGTATTGGGATAAAAGTGAATATAAACCTGTAGATTGTCAGGATAAAAATCCGATTTACAATCACATGATTCCTTTTGATTATGAAAAGATGACTTATTTTAAAAGAATTGAGAGAAAAGATACTTTGACGTTTGAAAACGCATACGGAAAAGTTTGGTATTCAAAATGTAATGGGGTAGTGGAGTTTTTTTTGAGTGATGGTATTGATCCAAATAATGGGCGTGAATTAAGAAAAGCTACTGAATATATTATTGACAAATACGCAGGAACGACAGAAGAAATGGAATAAAAAAAGCGAAGAAAAATCTACGCTTAAATTTTGTTTTTAATTTAATTCTAACATTCCCAATTCTCCGAAATGCTTTTTGAACTTTTGGATTTTAGGACCAACAATTGCACTGCAGTATGGCTGAGTTGGGTTTTCATTATAATATCCTTGATGATATTGTTCGGCTGCCCAGAATTTTTCGAAAGGTGAAATTTCTGTCACATAAGTTCCAGACCATCTGTTTGATTCCTGAGAAGTTTTGATGGATTCTTCGGCTTTTGCTTTTTCCGCTTCATCTTTGTAATAAATTACCGAACGGTATTGAGTTCCGATATCATTTCCCTGTCTGTTTAGTTGAGTCGGGTCATGAAGAAAGAAAAACACATCCATCAACTGCTCATAAGAAATTAGGGAAGAATCGTAGGTTATTTGAACAACTTCTGCATGACCGGTTTCTCCTGTGCAAACTTCTTCGTACGTCGGATTGTCTTTATGTCCTCCTGAATAACCTGAAATGGCAGATTCTACACCTTTCAGCATATTAAAACAGCTTTCCACACACCAAAAACATCCACCTCCAAAAGTGATTTGCTGCAAATTATTTTTATCCATTTTTTAGCTTGAATTTTATATTTAGATAGTTTCTTTAAACCTATTTCAGATTGATAAAAAAACTTATCAAAAGTAAGAAAATATTGAGCCAAAATTGAACTATGTTAGGTTTTAAACACAAATTACGATGATAGATTTCACAAATAATCTCAAATAAATGCTTGCTTTAAATAATAATGAAAAAAGCATCCCAAAAGGATGCTCAATATTATTTATAAATTAAATTATTTTTCCCAAACCAAAGCACTTGCTCCTAAAATAGCAGCATCAGCTTCGTCAAGTTCAGAGAAAACCAATCTTACTTTATTTCTGAAAATTGGAAGAAGATTTCTTTCCATGTGAAGTTTTGCAGGTTTTAAAATGAAATCTCCGGCTTTAATAACTCCACCAAATAACAAAATTGCTTCAGGAGAGGAGAACATTACGAAATTTGCCAATGCTTCACCCAATTTCTGACCTGTATATCTAAAAACTTCAATCGCAACAGGATCTTCTTTTAATGCGCATTCGTGAACAGTTTTAGAATTAATTGCTTCTTCAGGAAACTGATTCAACATAGAATCCGGAAATTCTGCTCTCATTTTTTTTGCTGTAATAGCAATTCCTGTGGCAGAAGCATAAGCTTCAAGGCTTCCTTCAGAACCCGTACTCCAGTGTTTTCTTCCGCCAGGTTTTACGATGGTGTGACCCAATTCTCCGGCAAAACCGTCGTGACCATAAATTAAATTTCCGCCAGAAACAATTCCGCTTCCCACACCTGTTCCCAAAGTAATCATGATGAAATCTTTCATACCTCTTGCTGCACCGTACATCATTTCACCAAGCGCTGCAGCATTTGCATCGTTGGTCATTTTGCAGGGCTGACCGAATTTTTCTGTCATCAGATCTGCAAATTGAATTACGCCTTTCCAGGGAAGATTAGGTGCCTGTTCGATAGTTCCTCTGTAGTAGTTTGCGTTGGGAGCTCCTACACCGATTCCTTCAATCATTTTTTCTACACCATGCTCATCGATTAGCGGCTGAATTTCTTTATATAGCGCATCAATAAATTCTTCGGGAGTATTGTACTGATCGGTGGGAATAGAACCCTTGGCTAAAATTTGGCCTCTGTGATTTACTAAACCAAATTTAGTATTGGTTCCACCGATATCGATACCTAATGCAACCTGTTTTGACAAATCTACTACTGACATTTTCTTATTGTATAATTTCGAGGCAATAAATTTATAAAAAAGATTGTATTAATAGTGAGTAAACCTAATTTATTTAAAATATCAAGCAGCTTTTTTAGTCTTTTTTCTTCTTCCCCACCAAACTAAAAATCCTGTTACAGGAAGTGAGGCACAAATTAAGCTGACAATAAATGCAATAATTTTTGTAGGTAATCCTAAAATAGATCCTACATGAATGTCATAATTGGCTGCAATAGTTTTTTCACCGAAGTTTTTATCTTCGTGATTGTAGGTGTGCAGAAGTTCTCCCGAGTTTTCGTCAAAAATTAAGCTTGAATTTTTATGATAAGAATAAGAAAGATGTTTTACGAAAACTGAAAAATTCGGGTGTTCATGATCATCCATATGCGGATGTCCCAAATCAATTGAAAAACCATAAGAATTTGGATATTTTGCCTGAACAGTTGAAATTACTTTGTCTAAAGTACTCTCAGTTCTTGCTTCAATCGGAGCCTTTGTTGTGATGTGTGAAAAGTCTGGGTAGACTGTATTTCCTCCTGAAAAGACAAAATACATCATCATCTGAACGACTAAGAAAGCATAAAACAATCCTGTAATTGAAAATATTAAAGCAAATATTGAAGCGTAAAAACCTAAGATGTTATGAAGATCATAATTTTTTCTTTTCCAGCTTTTGATGTTTTTCCATTTGAATGAAAATCTTTGCTTTCTTGCTGCTTTATTTTTGGGCCACCAAAGAATGATACCGGAAATCAACATGATAACAAAAATAATAACCGGAATTCCGACAACATATTTCCCCCAATCCTGCTTCAGCAAAAAACTCCAGTGAATCATTTTTACAATGTTGAAAAAGCCATTTTTTTCATCATAAACTCTTAAAACTTTTCCGTCATAAGGATTTACGTAGGCAACTTTATAGATAGGAAATTCATCGAAATAATTCCATGCTTCGGTGTTGTGTTCGTACCAGAAAAACTGGTAAGCCATTTTTTTGTCAATAGGAATATTTACCCAATGGATTTTATATTTCTCTTTTACCTGAGCATCAACCGCTTTTTCTAAAACACGAATCGGAAGAACCTGTTTTTGAGAAATGTTTTGTTCATTATGATAAATGACCTCTTTTCTCGTGAAATTTTCAACTTCATCTTTAAAAACATATAAGGCTCCTGTAATTGAAATAATAAATATAATTAGACCGATAGAAAGACCAAGCCAAAGATGCAGTTTGCCTGTCCATTTTTTGAATAAGCTGGGTTTCTTTTTGTGGTGATGTTTTTTCTTCATGAATTTCTAAAGTTGTGCAAAGATATAATTTTCAATTTTTATTTAGATTAATTCAAATTTACCTTAAATAAATCTGCCAAACTACGTGCGCAGTTTGGCAGATGATTGATTTGGAATTTTATTAAAACTTGTAAGCAATCGTTCCTAAGAAATTTGCCAAGATTTGCGGATTTGCAGTAGAATATCCTGTCCAATAATGCTCATTAGTAAAGTTGTCTACTTTGACCCCGATTCTGAATTTCTTGGCATCGTAAAATGCATTGGCATTCAAAACGAAATATTTTGGTAAAATAAAATCTCCTGTTACATTATTGTCACTTGCATAATTTCCACCAATTCCGAATCCAAGACCTTTTACTTTTCCATCAACAAATTGATAAGCCAGATTGAAATTTGCATTCCAGAAAGAACCTGCTGTTGTTGGTCTCAAATCTGTAGATTTGTCTACTGTATCATTGTAAGCCAAACCTCCGACTAAAGAGAAACCTTTTACAAGATATGCGTTAACTTCCAGCTCAAATCCTTTACTTAGTGTAGATGCGACCTGCTGTTGTACTGAAACAAAGTTTGGAGCAAACTCTCCCGTGTACAGCAATTGATTTTTCACTTGAATGTTGTAGTAAGAAACCGTTGCGTTGAATCTGTTTTTAAATAAGCTCGCTTTGAAACCTCCTTCAAATTGATTTCCTCTTTCAGGGTCAGATAGAGTTGTATTTCCAATTACATCAGAAGTGTAGTATCCGTTAGACTTAAAAGAGTTTTGATAATTTCCGAAAACAGAGAATGTTCCTTTTACAATTTCGTAAACAATTCCAGCTTTCGGCGAAAATGCGGATTGGTTGAATGCTTTCTCTGCGTTTGGTCCAGACATTCCACCCAGATAATCATTATTTTCATAACGAAGTCCAGCCATAATGTGCAAGTTTGCAATCGGAGTGAATAAGTTGGAGATATATCCTGAATAGGTATTTAGATCTCTCAAATAATCCCAGGTTGAAACATTTGTGGGATTTGCATAAAGTGCAGATAATGCATCGGCATTCATTCCGGAATAATCTGCACCTGAAGCTGCTACAGTATCAAAGTTGGAGTTAAGATATTTGTAACGCAATCTTTCTGTTGTTCTCATATAATCAAAACCAACAACTGTTCTGTTTTTCATTCCATTTGAGAAGTCGTAATTAAAATTGAAGTTTTGTTGAATCTGAAACCATGATTTTTTACTGCCATTTGTAGATTGGTCTGCTCTGGCAACATTATATGAAGATGACGCAACATCATAAGCTACAGAAAAATAAGGATTGTATCCGTCTGAATAAGAATCGGAATTATTAATGTAAGTATTTGATGTAATATTATCGCTGATTTTCCATTTCACGTTTCCAAAAATATTGGAATTTCTAGCAGTCATGTACAAGCCTTTTCCGGTGTAAGATTCTTTATAATCTAAGCCTGCCACCTTTTCTAAATCTTTCATATTATCGATTCCGTTCAAAGTTTTTGGAGAAAGATAGAAGAAATAAGGATTTGCTGTTACTCGATTTCGGAACAATTCATAATCAACATTCAGCTGAACTTTTTCTGAAACATTCCAGGTCAAACTTGGAGCGAATGTCGTGTACTGATTTCCTGCATTAGGTTTAGTGAAATTCCCTTCGTTTGTATAAGCTGTATTTACGCGGAAAAGTAAGTCTTTTGTAATGGGAGCGTTTATATCCGCAGTTGCTCTATATGTATTATAACTTCCTGCAGAACCCGAGACTGCACCAAAGAAATTTTGCTGAGGTTTTTTAGTCACTCTATTAATAAGACCACCATACGAAGCTACTGTACTTCCGTAAAGTGTTCCCACAGGACCTTTCAAGAATTCCAGCGTTTCAACATTTATTGCATCAATTGTAGAAGTAACGGGAGCAACCACACCATTTCTCGTAGAAGCTTGAGAGGGGAAACCTCTCAAAACGAAAAATGAACCGCCATCTCCGGCTCTTCCTGTAGGATTCCACATTTTTTGCAAACCGGTTACGTTTCTGTAAGCATCATCCACCGTGAAAATATTCTGATTTTCCAAAATTCCTCTATCGATGGAAGAATAAACTTGTGGATTCTCGATAAAGCTTATCGGCATTTTGTTGGAAGATTCGGTATCGAGTTTCTTCACCATCTTATTGATGATTACTTCTTCTATATTTTTTGAGTTGACAGAATCTTTCTCTTGTGCAAACGTTATCATTGAACCCAACAATAAAGCGCAAACCAATAGTTTTTTCATGAAGCTTATTTTTTTGCAAATATATTCTTTTTAATTATTCTAAATAAATTAAACAATTGATATTTATCATGTTTAATTTATAAGTATTATTCATTAAATAAGAAAAACCCACTTCATTTGAAGTGGGTTTTTATGAAATTTACAATTTATCTCTTATGCGGGAATTTCTCCTCTATATAAGAATGAAATAATTTCTTTGTTCATTTTGTCAACCATTTCGCTGAACAATTGGAAAGATTCTTGTTTATAAATAACTAAAGGATCTTTTTGTTCGTAAACAGCTCCTTGAGATGATTTTCTTAAATCATCCATTTCACGAAGGTGAAGTTTCCAGTTTTCATCGATGATTGATAAAGTGATATTCTTTTCAAAATCGTTGATTAAACTGTCACACTTTGTATCATGAGCTTCTTTCAAATCAGTTACGATTGTAGTGGTTTTAATACCGTCTGTGAAAGGAACCTGAATCATCTTGAACATTGAACCCTGATTCTGATAAACATTTTCAATAATTGGGAACGATTTTTCTTTCAGAAGATTTAGTTTCATGTCGTAATCAGCCTGAGCAGCTTTGAAAAGCATATCGGTAAGTTCCGGAATCTGTTTAGATTTAAAATCATTTTCAGAAATAGGAGATTCCATTGTGAAGTTTTTAATGATTTCAAATTCAAAATCTTTATAGTTTCCGGTTGCTTTGCCTTTAGCCACAATAGAATTTGAAACATCAAAAATCATATTCGCAATATCATACTTCAAGTGATCTCCGAACAATGCATTCTTTCTTCTTTTGTAGATTACGTCACGTTGCTTATTCATTACGTCATCATATTCAAGAAGTCTCTTTCTTGTTCCAAAGTTGTTTTCTTCCACTTTTTTCTGAGCTCTTTCGATAGATTTAGAAATCATAGAGTGCTGAATAACTTCACCTTCTTTATGACCCATTCTGTCCATCATTTTAGCAATTCTTTCAGAACCGAATAAACGCATCAAGTTGTCTTCCAAAGAAACATAGAACTGAGAACTTCCAGGATCTCCCTGACGTCCTGCTCTACCTCTCAACTGTCTGTCAACACGTCTTGAATCATGTCTTTCTGTTCCGATAATAGCTAAACCACCAGATTCTTTTACTTCTTTAGAAAGTTTAATATCGGTACCACGACCTGCCATATTGGTTGCAATAGTTACAACTCCCGGTTGACCAGCTCCTGCAACGATTTCTGCTTCTTTTTTGTGAAGTTTTGCATTCAACACTTGGTGTTGAATTTTTCTTAAACTTAGTGCTTTTGACAATAATTGTGAAATCTCAACAGAAGTTGTTCCCACCAATACAGGTCTTCCTGCTGAAGTTAAGTTTTCAATTTCTTCAATTACTGCATTATATTTTTCTCTGTTGGTTTTGAAAACCAAATCTTGTCTGTCATGTCTCTGAATTGGACGGTTGGTTGGAATTACCACAACATCTAATTTATAGATCTGCCAAAGTTCACCAGCTTCAGTTTCTGCTGTACCAGTCATTCCCGCCAATTTGTTGTACATACGGAAATAATTTTGAAGAGTAACCGTTGCAAAAGTCTGAGTAGCTGCTTCGATTTTTACACTTTCTTTAGCTTCAATCGCTTGGTGAAGACCGTCTGAATAACGACGACCTTCCATAATACGACCGGTCTGTTCGTCAACAATTTTTACCTCACCGTCAATAACCACATATTCATCATCTTTTTCGAATAAGGTATATGCTTTTAATAATTGACTCATTGTATGAACTCTCTCAGATTTTTCAGCAAAATCAGAGAATAGTTTTTCTTTAGCTTCAAATTCTTCTTCTTTAGATAAATTTTTAGCTTCCACCTCAGCAATTTCAGTTCCGATATCTGGAAGAACGAAGAAATTGGCATCAGAATTTCCTTGAGACATGTATTCTACACCTTTGTCTGTCAAGTCAACCTGATTGTTCTTTTCTTCAATTACAAAGTAAAGGTCTTTATCTACAATCGGCATATCACGGTTGTTATCCTGCATATATTGCGCCTCAACTTTCTGAAGCAATGCACGATTTCCGCTTTCCGATAAGAATTTAATTAATTGTCTGTTTTTAGGAAGACCTCTGTAAGCCTGAAGTAATTTGAATCCTCCTTCTTTTGTATTTCCTGCTGCTATTAATTTTTTAGCCTCATTAAAAATAGCAGAAACAGTTTTTTTCTGTACCTCAACGATTCTGTCAATTGAAGGTTTAAGAATGTCAAATTCCTGTCTGTCTCCCTGAGGAACCGGACCAGAAATAATCAATGGTGTTCTTGCATCATCTACCAATACAGAATCAACCTCATCCACAATTGCGAAGTTTAGTTCTCTCTGCACCAACTCTGTAGGTGAAGTTACCATATTGTCTCTCAAATAATCGAAACCAAATTCGTTGTTGGTTCCGTACGTAATATCTGAGTTGTATGCTTTTCTTCTTCCGTCTGAATTCGGTTGGTGATTATCGATACAATCGATAGACATTCCGTGGAATTGGTACAATGGTCCCATCCAAGCCGAGTCACGTTTTGCCAAATAATCATTCACGGTTACAACGTGAACTCCTCTTTCAGGAAGTGAATTTAAATAAATAGGAAGTGTTCCCACTAAAGTTTTACCTTCTCCGGTTGCCATCTCAGCAATTTTTCCGCTGTGAAGAATCACACCACCAATAAACTGCGTGTCGTAATGCACCATATCCCAAAGTACGGGGGTTCCGGCTGCATTCCATGAGTTTTTCCAAACTGCCTGATCTCCTTGAATTTCAATGAAATCTTTTCCGGCAGCAGCAAGTTCTCTGTCCCAATCTGTTGCTGTTACACGAATTTCTCCGTTTTGAGCCCATCTTCTAGATGTTTCTTTAATCAAGGCAAAAGCTTCCGGAAGAACCTGTAAAAGAACTTTTTCTTCGATTTCGTAAGAATCTTTTTTCAAAGCTTCTATTTTAGAAAACAAAGCTTCCTTCTCATCAACATTGGTAGAGTTTTTTATCTGCTCTTTAATTTGTTCTATCTGCGCTGTGATACTGCTTGTCGCTTCTTTAATTTTAGATTTAAATTCAGCGGTTTTCTCTCTCAAACCATCATCAGATAATTCTCCGATTGCAGGCTCAACAGCTTTGATTTTTGTTACAACTTTTTTTACTTCCTTTAGGTCCTGCGCTTTTTTGTCTCCCAAAAACCCTTTAAGAACTTTATTTAAAAAACTCATAGAATTTGATTTAGGCTCAAAGCAAATTGCTTTAAGCATATTAAAATTACACGCTCTGGTGTATGTTATATATTTAAAAAGCTTTAAGTATACTACCTAAAGCTTAATGCTTTTCTTAATATTCGTCTTCGTTCCAAAGATAATCTTCATCTGTTGGATAGTCGCTCCAAATTTCGTCGATTGCATCGTAAATTTCTCCTTCGTCTTCAATTGCCTGAAGGTTTTCTACTACTTCCATTGGTGCACCAGTTCTAATCGCGTAATCGATAAGTTCTGCTTTTGTCATTGGCCAAGGTGCGTCGCTTAGGTATGATGCTAATTCTAATGTCCAGTACATAATTCTTTATTTTTTTGCAAAAGTATAAAAATAGGTTATATTATAAACTTTTTTTATGACTTGATTTTCAATTCTTTTATTAATTTTTGTCTATACTGACGGCAATTGCTGTGTTGAACATGATTGCGGCCGATTGATGTCATTTTCTCAAAAACCATTCCACAAATATTTTTGTGCCATTTTGGAAGTTTGTTGTAGGATTATAACCGATTAAATCTTGTGCTTTTGTAATATCGGCGCTGGTTTTTTGCACATCACCCGGTTGCATTGGCAGATTTTTCTTAATGGCAGATTTTCCTAAAAGGTTTTCTAGCGTAGAAAGCATTTTATTTAAATTAACAACTTCACTTTCTCCCAGGTTCAAAATCTCATAAATATTTGTGTTATTTTCTAAATATTTAATAGATTTTATAATTCCATCAATAATATCATCGATGTAAGTGTAATCTCTTGCCGTGTTTCCATCGCCGTAGAAAGGTATTTCTTTGTTTTCAGAAATGAGTTTTGTAAATTTGTGAATAGCTAAATCTGGTCTTTGTCTCGGTCCGTAAACGGTGAAAAACCTCAGCTGAATCATGTCGATATTATAAAGGCTGTGATAAACATGACCTAAAATTTCGCCACTTTTTTTTGTTGCAGCATAAGGAGAAATGGGGTAGTCTACGTTATCCGTTTCAGAAAAAGGAGTTTTCTCATTGTTTCCGTAAACGCTAGATGATGAAGCGCAAACAAACTTTTTAATACTAAATTGATTACAAAGTTCCCAAAGATTCATGGTTCCTCGGATGTTTACCTCTTCGTATTCTAAAGGTCTTTCAATCGAAGGTCTTACTCCTGCAAGAGCCGCTAAATGAATGACTTGGTTGATTTTATGGTTAGTGAATATTTTTTCTAAACCACTTTTGTCTCTTATGTCTTGGAAATATAAAGTATAATTGTCAGATTTTGAAATAGAAATTAAATTCTGAATATCATTTTCTTTATTAGAGAATTCAAATTCAATATTTTTCCCTAAAGATTCCAGGGTATTTTGAATTTTCACTTTATAATCATAAAAATCATCAAAGTTGTCAATGTTTATGACAGAATGTCCTTCTTTCAATAATTTTTCTACCAAATGAGAACCAATAAATCCGCTTCCTCCTGTTACGAAATATGTCATCTGAGTGTTTTAGTTGCACAAAAGTATAAATTTAAGAATTTCTTTCCTTTAATAATTTGATAATATTTGAGATATCAAGCTGAAAAATAAAGCGATTTTTAAATTCGGCTAAAAAAGTAATTAAAAAACGATGGCTTGAGTATTTCTTGTTTTCGTACTTTTACTTTTAAATTATTTAACATGCAGTTTCAGGGGCAAATTTTAAAAATGACGAGTTTCGATGCTCAACCTATCCAATATTATCTCAACCTTTCAGGGGATCTTATTCACATGAACGAATTGTTCGGAAAGGAAATGACTATAAAACATACAGGTTTTCAATGTGTAAATTGTGGTTTAGATAAAACAATTTACAGAATGGGATTTTGTAAAAGCTGCTTCTTCGAAAGTCCTTATGCAAGTGATACCATTATTCGTCCTGAACTTTCCACTGCGCACTTGGGAGTTGGCGAAAGAGATTTAGAAATAGAAAAACAAATCCAATTGCAACCGCATACCGTATATCTTGCATATACAGGTGATGTGAAAGTGGGTGTGACGAGAAATACGCAAATTCCCACACGATGGATCGATCAAGGCGCAACATTTGCTTTACCGATTGCCAGAACAGAAAACCGCTACGAAGCCGGAATGATAGAAGTTGCATTGAAAGACCATCTTCCCGATAAAACCAACTGGAGAAAAATGCTGCAGGATGATTTTGAAGACGAGATTGATTTGGCAGATTTTCAGCAAAAAATAAGAGAATATTTTCCTGAAGATTTCCAGCAGTTCTATTCGGAAGGTGAAGATATGTGGAAATTTGATTATCCGTTTTCGAAACCTGAAAAAGTGACCTCTTTTACTTTAGATAAAAAACCTGAATTTACAGGAAAATTAATTGGGATTAAAGGGCAATATCTAAGTTTTGAAGGTGGAAATTTTATGAATGTAAGAGGGCATGAAGGATATGTAATTGAGCTAACTGTTTAAAAATAATTGTAATGCGTTTAAATTTATAATCATGAAAAAACCTTGGGTTAAAAAGCTTTTAATAGGTCTTGGAATTTTATTTGGAATCGTTCTGATTGCCAATTTCGGACTCAACATCTGGCTCAAAACCCAGCTTCCTGATTATATCAAGAAAAATACAGATTACAAGGTTTCTTACAAATCTTTGGATGTCGATTTGGGAACCGGAAATATTTTCGCAACGGGAATTACCGTCAACAATAAAAATCCACAAAACATTAATGTAATTGGACTTCAAGGAACAATTGATACTTTAAAGATCAGTCGTTTCGGGATTTATGATGCGTTGTTTAATAAGACAATTAGTTCATCAGATTTATTGTTGGCAAAACCTAATCTGAATATTATCCTCGCAAAACCAAAAGATGTAAAAACAGGAAAGAAACCAAATCCTGTCAATTTTGAAAATATCAGAATCAATAAAGGAACAATTAATGTTTTTAAATACACCAAGCAGAAATTTGCAAGCGTTAATGAACTCGATTTATATGTCGAAAATCTTCAATTGACTGAAGAATCAGTAGAAAATAATCTTCCTGTCGTTTTTGATGAATATAAAATTACCGGAAAAGATTTTTTCTTTCAGCCTGATGATATTTACACTTTAAAAATTGCAAAAATCACTACTACAAATGGGCAAATGTCGGTGGAGAATTTCCAACTGATGCCCATTATTTCGTTTGAACAGTTTAAAAAAAATTATCCGAAAAAAACTCAAATGTTCCAGTTCAGTATTCCTAAAATGAGTTTTAAGGATATTGTTCTGAAAAAAAACAAGACTTCTTTATCAAATGCAGATTTCCAGAATGCTTTTTTGAAAGTTTATAAAACGGGAGTTATTGCAGTAAAAAAGGCTGAAAAGAAACAGAATTTCGAGCTTAATTTGGATATTATTAAACTAAATAATGCTAAAGTTCAGATTGTAAAAGCAGACGAATCTGATTTGTTTTTTGCGGAAGATTTAAGCGTGAATATTAATAAACTTGAATTTACCAAAGAAAGTTCGCAGGAAGTAATTCCGGTTTTGTATAAAAATTTTAAAATTTCAGGAAAAGGAATTCACTATAATGATGCTCAAGATATTTTTGTTGAGAATTTTAGCTTGAATCCCAAAGGTGGACAAATAAGAAATATTGTTGCAAAACCAACCAATTCGCCAAAAATGGCAATGGATTTTAAAACAAATCTGATTCAGTTTAACATCAATGAATTCAAATTTGTTGATAAAAAAATAAATCTCGATATAAAAGATGTTTTAATTGACGGAATCAACGGTAAAATTGCTGCAGGAAAAACTATTCCAAAGAAAAAAACGGCAGTGAAAGGAATTCAATTTCCGATTGTTGTGGGGGAAATTTTGCTTAAAAATTCAAATATTACGTACGAAAGCGAAAATCAGCCTTTAACTTTTAATGATTTAAATGTAGCCGTAAATCAGCTTGAATTGGTTGAAAATGGTGCAAAAAACGGAATGGCAGTTAAAATAAAAGATTATGTTTTAACAACCAAAAATTTCGATTACAAAACGAAATTCTATAGGATGAGCGGCGGAAGTTTGGCTTTAAATAAAAACAAAGTCGAAATCAATCAGTTTACAATGGTACCTCTGGTTTCCAGAGCTCAGTTTATCAGAATGATTCCTGTGGAAAGTGATTTGTATGACATAAAAGTTAATCAAATTTCTGCCCAGGGAAATTGGGATTTGTTTTCAGAAAATAAATCAATTAATGCGGCAAATGTTACGATCAATTCTGCGAATGCTAATATTTTCAGATCTAAAATTCCTGCAGATGATCCTAAAATAAAGCCTTTGTATTCTAAAATGCTAAGGTCGATTAAAATTCCAATGTTTATCAATCAACTTCAATTGAAAAATTCGGTTTTAGAGTATGAAGAAGATACACCGAAAAGCAGCGGGCCAGGGAAATTGACATTCACAAATTTTAATATGAATGTAAAAAATCTGAATTCTGCAAAAATGAAAGGTAAACCAACAAATGTTCAGATAAAAATTGACTGTACGTTTATGAAAACCTCACCACTTTCTGTCAATTGGGGCTTCAACACTGCGGATCAAAACGATCATTTTACCATTGCGGGAAAACTTAGTAATATTCCGGCAGTTGCTCTGAATGCATTTGTGGTACCTTACATGAGCGTTACAGCAACCGGAACAATTCAGGAAATGATCTTTAATTTTAAAGGAAATCCGAAAGGAATTGGAGGAGCTTTTAATATTAAACATAAAGATCTAAAAGTTTCAATTTTAGATAAAAACAGCAAAGAGAAAAAGGGAGTTTTGAGTGCAGTTGCCAATATTTTCATTAAATCAGATTCAGGTAAATTTCCGGAATCGGTTGTTGTAGAAGATGTAGAAAGAGATCCTACAAAATCATTCTTTAATATGTTTTGGAAAGGAATTGAAGATGGTTTAAAAAAGACACTCATCGGAGTTAACGTCGATAAAACTAAAAAGACCGTTGAAGGAGCTGTAAATACCGTAAAAGATGTGAAAAGTGGTGTGAAAGATGTAAAGAATTCTGTGAAGGAGGCAAAAAAAGATATTTCAAAAGAACTGGGTTCATCAAAAGCAAATGCTTCAGCTCAGAAAAAAGAATCTGAAAAACCGAAAGAAAAGAAAGGTCTGTTTAAAAGGGTTTTCAATAAAAAAGAAACTCCCAAAACTGAATAATTTTGGGAGTTTTATATATAAATTAGTTTGATTTAATATTCATCACTTTCCTGAATTGGAATATCTCGCAGAAAAGTATCAAATTCTTCACCGGGATAATTGCTGTCTGCACCATAAGAATCGATAATTATTCCTAAATTCTTATCATTATCCTGCAAAACATACAAAGCAATATTGTCATCTGGATTGCTATCGCCTTCAAAACGGTAAGTTTTTAAGATGACCAATTCCTCTGGAAGATAGTTTTTTTCAGAATTATCATACTTCATTTGGCACTCGTCATTCATTCTGAATTCTTTGTGTATTCCCCTTTTTCTCAAGGTTTCCATGACTTGACTTAGGGTCGACATTTGGTCATTATTTTCTGAATTTTCCATAATAATATTTTTATTTGTCAGTACAATTATTAAACCATAAATTAGAAAACGGGTTTTAACTCAGTATTAATAAATTTGCTATAAATATTAACAAAAATTGTCATATCAAAAATATAAAAAGGTACACTATTTGATAGAACACAATACAAAATCGTGAAAAACATGAAAAAAGAAGTAGGAGTTTTACTGGCAGGAGGAGTAGGTCTTTTGGCAGTAATAAGTTTTTTAAGCGTAAAGAAAATTTTAGGTAAAAAACACAAAAAGTACAACGAATACTATTCGGATCATCACAGACACTTTGATAAAAAAAGTGACGATGACGATCATGGTATTGAGTTCTACGCATTCAAATAGGAAGTAGTAAACAGATATAAATTTTTTATAAATCCGGCATCCGATTTTTTTGGAATGCCGGATTTTTTTGTGGAAAACTTTAGTGTTAAAACTTATTATTTTACAGAAATTCCATTCTACTTTTACATCAGAAATGCAGAACGAAAATATCATAAAAGGTCAGGGAGCGCAGCGAAATGTTATCAACCGTTTCGATAAATATACTTTTGAACCTGAAGATGAAGATTTTGAACCTGTAAAAACCACTTTCACCGAAGTTTTCCCGAAAACAATTGTTAATCAGGTGAAAAGTGAAGATTTGCCGATGGAATATTCGATGAATCCTTATCAGGGTTGTGAACACGGATGTTCTTATTGTTTCGCCAGACCAACGCATGAATATTGGGGGTATAGCGCCGGAATTGATTTTGAAAGAAAAATCATGGTCAAAAAAAATGCTCCCGAACTGCTCGAAAAATTTTTCAGAAAAAGAGGTTATAAACCTGAGCCGATTTTACTTTCAGGAAACACTGACTGTTATCAGCCTGCTGAAAGACAATTTGAAATTACAAGACAATTGCTGCAGGTCTGTCTCGATTATAGACATCCTGTCAATGTTCTTACGAAAAACGCAATGGTGTTGCGAGATTTGGATATTATCAAACGGATGGCTGAACAGAATTTGGTTTCTGTTTCTTTAAGTATTCCGACTATCAACGAAGATTTGCGTAGAAAAATGGAACCTAGGACGAGTTCATCAAAAAATAAACTGAAAGCTGTCGAAATTTTGTCTGAAAATGGAATTCCTGTTAATGTAATGGTTGCACCAATTATTCCCGGATTAAACAGTGATGAACCTTTAGCGATTTTAAAAGCTATTTCAGATGTGGGAGCACAAAGTTTTGGCTATACTTTGGTGAGATTAAATGATACCGTAGAACCCGTTTTTGTAAAATGGATTGAAGATGCTTTTCCCGACAGAGCACAAAAAGTTTTAAACCTTATTCGCTCAATGCGCGGCGGAAAATTGGGTGACAAAAGAATTTTTGAAAGAATGAAAGGTGAAGGAAATATTGCTGAAATGATTCACAATACTTTTAAAATCGGAAGAAAGAAATATTTCGATGGAAAAGAATTTCCAAAACTTTCAACGGATGGTTTTACGGGGACGAGGGAACAGCAGTTAAGATTGTTTTGATAAAAAAATGTTGTGCTAATCGTACGGGTTTCCATAGAAGATTTTAAAGATATGGTCTGCCTAAAAGTTACTTCTTTTTAATACACAAAAAAAATCTGTGGGAATCTGTGAAATCTGTGGGAGAATTATTTTATGTGGATTTCATAGATGATGCTGTTGAAAATAAAAAACCGAACTCAAAAGTCCGGTTTTAAAATTATTTTTTAATTAATCCCAATTCAATTAATCTTTCGTGTAAAAATTCTCCTGCAGTTGTATCTTCATACAATTTTGGGTGATTTTCATCTACACAATTTTCAAGCGCATTCAGCGACATTTCGCTCACAGGATGCATAAAGAAAGGGATAGAATATCTTGAAGTTCCCCACAATTCTCTTGGCGGATTAACCACTCTGTGAATCGTAGACTTTAACTTATTATTGGTATGTCTCGAAAGCATATCTCCAACATTAATCATCAATTCGTCTGGTTCTGCAATCGCATCGATCCATTCTCCTTTGTGATTTTGAACCTGGAGTCCTTTTCCCTGAGAACCCATCAGAAGAGTAATTAAGTTAATGTCTCCGTGAGCTGCAGCTCTTACTGCATCATCGGGCTCCTGAGTGATTGGCGGATAATGAATGGGTCTCAAAATAGAGTTACCTTCTGCAATTTTATCATCAAAATAAAACTCATCCAAACCAAGATATAAAGCCAAAGCTCTCAACACATATTTTCCTGTTTTTTCAAGCATCTGATAAGTTTCCTTACCTACTTCATTAAATTTTGGAAGTTCGTCTACGATCACATTATCAGGATATTGGCTTTTGTATTTTGAGTCATCCGAAACGTATTGTCCGAAATGCCAAAACTCTTTCAAATCACCCTTTTTAAATCCTTTTGCAGTTTCTTTTCCGAAACCTACATAGCCTCTTTGTCCACCAATTCCGGGGATCTCGTACTTTTGTTTGGTTTCTGTGGGGAGTTCAAAGAAGTTTTTTACTTCTCCATAAAGATCATCTACGAGTTGGTCATCCAGGAAATGTCCCTTAAGGGCTACAAAACCAATTTCTTCGTAAGCTTTTCCGATTTCATTTACAAATTTCTGTTTGCGTTCCGGGTTGTCCGAAAGGAAATCACGCAGGTCTACACTAGGTATTTTATCCATTTTATAGAAATTTTACGTGGGGCTAATTTACAGATTTTTTGGCTTAAATGATTTTACAATTAATTATTTATAAACTAAATTTGCTCTATGAAATCGACAATGGCTCAATTAGTAAATAAATACGAGAAAATTAAAGCGATTGCATTTGACTTTAAAAAAACAATAGAAATTTTCAAATGAAAAAATATTCCTCCAAGAGAAGTATTCAGGTACTTGCCAATCTTTTTCAGCAATACGGAATTTTAGACGTTGTCATATCTCCAGGATCCAGAAATGCTCCTTTGGCAATACATTTTTCGGAAATGGATGATTTCAATTGTTTCAGTATTGTTGATGAAAGAAGTGCAGCCTTTGTAGCTCTTGGGATGGCAATGAGTGAGAAAAAACCGGTTGCAATTACCTGTACGAGCGGTTCTGCAGCGGCAAATTATTATCCTGCCGTAACTGAAGCTTTTTATTCAAACGTTCCAATGTTGATTTTGACGGCAGACCGACCTACGGATTACGTTGACTTGTTTGACGGGCAAACCATAAGGCAAAACAACCTCTTTCATCAGCATTCTTACGGAGATTTTCAATTGATGGAAGACAGCAAAGATGATGCGGAAAATATCAATTCAGATATTATAAAAAAAGCAATCGAGCTTTGTTTTGAAAAACAAGGTCCGGTTCACATCAATATTCCTTTGGAAGAGCCTTTGTACGAATTGGTTTCAGAACTTCCTACTTTTCCTCAAGTGGAAAAAACAATAAAAAAGAAAGATTACGAAATTCCTTCAAATTTAGTGGCAGACTGGAATACTTCACAGAGAATCATGATTTTGGTCGGGACAAAAGATTACAGTCCTGAGCTGGAAAATCAGTTAACGCAACTGGTTAAAAATCATTCCGTCGTTGTTTTAAGTGAAGCTAATTCAAACTTATATCACGAAAAGTTTTTCAGACATATCGACCGTTACATTTTTGCCTTTACAGAAGAGGATTTTAAAACGTATGCTCCGGATTTATTGATTACAGTCGGGCAAAATGTGGTTTCAAAAAAAGTAAAACAGTTTTTAAGAAATGCACATCCGAAACAGCATTGGCATTTGGATGAGGTTTGGCAACCCGATACCTATTTTGCTTTAACCCAAAAATTAGAAATCAAGCCTGAAGTTTTCTTTTCTAAATTGTTAAATTTTATCAACTTAGAACCAAAACCTTACTACAATCTTTGGGATGTTCTACGAGATAAAAAAGATAAAAAACATAAAGACTTTTTAAACCTAACAGAGTTTTCAGATTTTTATTTCTTTAATAAAGCTTCTCAAAGCATTCCTGAAAATTACAATATCCATTTCAGCAACTCGTCGGCGATTCGTTATGCACAGTTGTTTGATTTTGGTAAAAGAAAGATGTACTGCAACAGAGGAACCAGCGGAATTGACGGTTCAACTTCTACAGCGATGGGTTTTGCCATTAAAAATGCAAATCCGACTTTGTTGATTACCGGAGATTTAAGTTTTTTCTACGATATCAATGGCCTTTGGAATCAATATATTCCACCATTTACCAGAATTATTATTTTCAATAACGGAGAAGGGAATATCTTTAAAATCATTCCAGGACCAGGAAATGCCAACTCCAATACAGTTGACGAATTTATCGCGACAAAGCATCATAAAAATGCTGAGTTTCTAGCGAAGCATTTCGGTTTTTCTTATGTGAAAGTAGATGACGACGGAACGTTAGACCGTGTTTTTGATAATTTCTTCAAACCTGATGTGCAGCCTAAAATAATGGAAGTCAATACACAAGGTAAAAACAATGCAGATACACAGAAGGCTTATTTTAATTTTTTAAAGGAAAGCTAAGAAATATTGAACCATTAAGGATGTTAAGCTGTTAAGACAGTTTAAGCAAAAATCTATAGATTTTTCAAACAAGCCTAATATAATCTCGAAACTTTTAAATAAAAAATGATTGCACGCAGTATGTTATAATTGAAAGTACTCGTGTTTCTTTGTTAAGTTTACGCCTTTGTATTACTTAAAAACAGTAAAGATTTAAAATTCTTTGTTTGACTTTGCGTTAGTTAAAATTTATAATATAAAAAAGCAGATTTATTCATCTCATAAATCTGCATCATCTGGGAGAGTATATTTTAAATTTACATATCCAAATAATCATCATTCCCCGGAAGATTGGTAATCTTCGAAATTGGATAGATAAACATATCATCAAAGTTATTCAGTGCGTTAATCAATTGAAAATGTGAGAATTCCTTGATGTTTTGTAAAGTGATTTCTGCTTCTTTGATTTTCTTTTTCTTTAAAAGATGTTGTCTTTGAACTCCGTTTAAAAGATAAGTTGACGGCGTAAACCATTCTTTCCCTTTTTGGAATAAAAGATTGGAAAAAGAAGTGTCTGTAATATGATTATTTTTTACGATGATGATTTCCTCAGCTTTAGATTTCATTTTCATTTTTTCCAACTCCTTACGGTCTTCAAACTTAAAGGAATAATCGTAAATGTTATTCTCAACCAATTGAAAATCCTGTATCTCCGGAATTGCATAAGGAATCATCATGGTTCTGAATTTCTTATCGAGATCATAAGTCAGTCTCAATTTATATAAACCATCTTCATCATGATTCAGATTTTTAAAGATTTTTTCCAGATCGATAGAACCTTCTTTCCCGAAATGGGCAAAAGTATCATTGACACGTTTTTGGTGAAATTCCAGCAGGAACAATTCCTGATCTTCTACTTTGATGCTTTCAATGAATTGGGACATAGATTTTATTTTTCATTTCTTCGTACTCGTCTTCTAACTTGCTCATGTGCGTGATTCCGCCGCCGCTTTTGAAATAGAGTTGGTCACCTTCTTTTTCGATAAAACGAATCATCACGCAACTGTCTAGATTCTCACCGTCAAACCAACCGCATACACCGGTATAAAAACCTCTGTCGAAGCCTTCTGCTTCTAATATAATTTCTAAAGTTTTGGGTTTTGGTGCGCCTAAAATCGAACCTGCCGGCAAAAGTTTCTGCATAATGCTTCCCACTTTTCCTTTAAATTCATCTTTTACATTTCCTGAAATTTCTGAACTCATCGCAAAAAGATTTTTTTGATGGGTTTTCAGAAAATCAATATATTGAAATTTATCTACCTTCACATCATCTGCGACCATGCTGAGATCATTTCTAAGCAAATCGACAACAGTATAATGTTCGGCTTTTTCTTTTTTATCGTTTTTTAAAACTTCTGCGGCATTCTCCAAAGATGCATCAATCGTACCTTTCATCGGATAAGTGAAAATTTTATCACTGATTATTTTAACAAAAGTTTCAGGAGAAAAAAATACGAAAAAATCTTTATATAAGACCTTGTATTTTGCCTGAGAATGAAAGAAAATTTCTTCTAAAGTCAAATTGGTTTCAATTTTTGTTTTTCGGGTGTAATTCGTTAGGTATGAATTCCCTAAGCGAATATTATTCTGAACTATATCAAAACCTTTTTTAAAGCTTTCCAATGATTCCGGGAAAGATTTCCATTCTGTTTTTTTATTTAATGCTTCCTGCTTTTCTGTGTTTGAAAATGATTGAAAATCAATTAATAAACCACTTTTTTCAATTTCATTTTGCTTGAAAATTTCTATTTGGTCAACGAGAAAGTCTATGATAAAGAGAAAGGGAACTTTCTGATGCGAAAGTTCATCCATTTCAATAAATTTTTGATGATTTGCCGAAAACATTCCGCAAAAGTAGTTATTGATGTTTACTTTTGCACAAAATATTTTTAATGCAGGAGAAATATCCACAAAAACCGGGAATTGATTTTATCTTAAAGCAGGCTTTTTTTTACTGGAATAAAACTTTGGTGTATCAACTGATGTTTTCAGTTATTTATTTGACTCTGTTTTTTACGGTTTTCTTTTATTTTTCGGGGCAGTACGGAATTATGGATCAGTTTTTTGGCGCAATGTCAAATTATATGAAAGTTGGTCCATCAGGAATGGAACAGTATAAAACAGATATTTCTACAATAATCGCAGGAAAAGGGTTTCAGAATTTTTATCTTGGAATTGTTGGAACTCAGATATTCCTTTATCCATTAAATCTGGGATTTTTTCAGATTTTCAGAAAAATTGATTTGAAAGAACCTGTCGAATTGAGAGATTTATTCGCCGGATACAATGGTCTTAATTTCTTCAGATATGCAAGCTATTTTATATTTTGGTATTTCTTATACAGCTTTATTGCTCAAACACTAATTCTTCCAATCTTTTGGGTATTGATCACAATATTTGTTGCGCCATTGATGTTTTTCCAAAACAAAACAATTTTTGAAGGAATTGCTTTAAACTGGAAAGCATTGAAGATGTATTTTATTGAAATTTTAGTTTGTACAATTGTTGCCGTTTTATTTAAATATGTAGGCTTCGGAATATTTTTGATTGGTGGATTGTTCACTTTACCATTTTGGAATGCAATGATTTATTCATTATATAAAACTATTTTTACAGAGAAAGTTAGATTTTGATAATTGTGTAACGTTTTGTTCTCAAAAAAAATTAAATTTGAGAAACATTAAAAATAAACACCATGTCAGAATTTAACGAATTTGATCAACAAGGTTCTGTTCCCGAAAGGAACACCAGTTCTATAATATCACATGCTTTCGAAATGTATAAAGGAGTTTTTCTTTATGGTCTCGTTATTATGATTATGTTTTTTATCGGAGATTTTGTTATTCAGAGTATTACGGGGTATAATTCATGGAGTGGTTTTAGGAATTTCAGAGATTTTGACGGAGATTATTCAAATTTTGTAAGTTGGAACCGACCTGGAGTTTCGTCCTATTATTCTGGCTATAGTTTTTTAAGTATTCTTTTATCTCCATTGTATGTTGGGTTGATTTATATCACCAATAAATTTAATACGAAAGAGCAGATAGATTTTTCTGATCTTTTTATAGGGTATCGTCAAAATCTGGGTAATATTTTATTGTATAGCTTGATTACGACTATTATACTTTGGATTTCATTTGCGATGTGTTTTATTCCTGTTATATTTGTTTATCCACTTTTCTTTCTGGGTTATCCAATTTTGTTGTTTGAAAATGCAACTGCTTTAGAGGCAATAACTAAAACATACAATCTTGTAAAAGAAAATTACAGTGTTTTTTTGGGAACTGCTATTTTGGGAGGGCTTATTAGTCTTTCAGGAATTATTTTATGTTGCGTTGGTATAGTTTTTACTGCGTGCTTCATGGAAGTTGCTATGTATTCTGCATACTGCGCTTACTTAGGCAAACCACGACAAATCACAAATAAATAAATGAAACCACACGACAAAGAAAATCAAATCAGCAGCGTAGTCATCAAACAGATTTTTCTACTTGCGATTATTCTGATTTTAGCGGCTTTAGTTTGCTTTAATCTTGCAATGTTTATTCCTTCCGTTTTAGGAGCGATTACGATTTACGTCGTTTGCAGGAAATACAATTTTTACTTGCAAGAAGAACGAAAATGGAAACCTTGGGCGTCTTCTTTGGTTTTGATGTTGGCAAGTTTAATTATCATTATTCTTCCAATTTATTTCATTATTGATTTGCTGGTTGAAAAGTTGGGTAATGCACAGGCTTACATGGATAAATTCAACATTTTTGTCGATAAAATTCATGATTTTGTTTATGCTAAAACTAATATTGATCTTCTGAGTAAAGAGAATATGAACAAGTTGAAAGGTTTCGCAGGAAAGTATTCTACGTCAGCGTTGAGCGGAACTTTTAATGTGTTGACAGTAGTTATGTCGATGTATTTCATTCTTTATTTTATGTTTGAAAAGCCAAGACTTTTTGAAAGAATTTTAGCTTCTGCAGCGCCACTGAAAAGAGCCAACGTTTCTATGATTGGAGAAAAAATGCGTAAACTGATTTTGGCAAATGCAATTGGACTTCCTGTAGTCGCAATCGGACAGGGAGTTGTGGCTTTAATCGGATATCTTATTTTCGGGGCTCCAAGTGCGATTTTACTTTTTGCATTAACTGCGGTTGCTTCGATGATTCCTATTGTGGGAGCTGCAATTGTGTATGTTCCTATCTGTATTTTTATGATTGCGGAAGGACAAACCGGACCTGGAATTGGTCTTGCAATTTATTGTTTAGTTGTTGTTGGCTTAACGGATAATGTACTTCGTTTTACCCTACTAAAAAAATTAGAAGATATTCACCCATTAAATACTGTTTTTGGGATTATTATGGGAATGAATTTATTTGGATTCATGGGATTGATTTTCGGGCCGATTTTGGTGTCTTTCACATTACTTTTAATCCAGGTGTACAGAAATGAATTTTCTGATGATGAAACCCCGGAGTTACAGCTTTCAGATAAAGACAAAGGCGAAGAGCTTGAAAATAAAATTGATTTAATAGTATAAAATAATGGAGCAGGGAATAAATCCTGAAATTTTGCAGGAAATATGTGTGGTAAAAATGCCTTTCGGAAAATATAAAGACACCATTTTGGCGGATCTCCCAATTAGTTACTTGGAATGGTTTCACCGACAAGGAATGCCTCCCGGAAAATTAGGGATGCAGCTTTCTACGATTTACGAAATAAAATTAAACGGGTTAATGGATTTATTGACGCCGATTCGTGGTGGAAAAGTAAGTTTTGAAAAACCTAAAACGAAGATTTATAAGTTTTAAAATATGCGGTTCCTACAGAGCCGCTAAAATCAACCTTTCAAGGCAACAATTTCGTCTCTTAATTTTGCAGCTTTTATAAAGTCTAAATTCTTTGCTGCAGCTTCCATTTCTTTTTGTTTTTGCGCTACCAATTTTTCAATATCTTCTGTGGCATAAGTTGCTTTTACTTCAGCAACCTTTTGAATGATTTCTTTTTGGGTGTATTTTTCATCAGGGAAATCTTTGCTCCTTCCCACAAGGTTTTCGGATATTTTCTTATTTAAAGCGGTTGGAACTTTGCCGTGTTCTTCATTATGAGCAATTTGTTTTGCTCGACGGTATTCTGTCTCATCTAATGCAGCCTGCATCGATTTTGTGATTTTATCGGCGTACATAATGGCTCTTCCGTTGATGTTTCTCGCAGCACGGCCAACAGTCTGAATCATCGATCTTCGGCTTCTCAACATTCCTTCTTTATCGGCATCTAAAATCGCAACTAAAGAAACTTCAGGTAAATCTAAACCTTCTCTCAGTAAGTTTACGCCAATTAATACATCAAAAAGTCCGAGACGAAGATCCTGCATAATCTGAATACGCTCTAAAGTTTCAACATCAGAATGAATATATCTGGTTCTGATTCCGAATTTTGTAAAATATTTGGTCAGTTCTTCTGCCATTTTTTTTGTCAGCGTTGTAACTAAAACTCTTTCGTCAATTTCAGCTCTTTTTCTGATTTCCTCAATAAGATCATCAATTTGATTTAAAGAAGGTCTCACTTCAATAATTGGATCTAAAAGTCCGGTTGGACGGATGATTTGTTCAATATATTCTCCGCCTGTTTTTTCCAATTCATAATCTGCCGGAGTTGCAGAAACATAAATAACCTGGTTTTGAATAGCTTCAAATTCCTCAAATTTCAACGGTCTGTTGTCCATCGCAGCGGGAAGTCGAAATCCATATTCTACCAAAGCTTCTTTACGGCTCCTGTCGCCTCCGTACATCGCATGAACTTGCGGTACAGTAACGTGACTTTCATCGATCACCATTAAATAATCTTTCGGGAAATAATCTAAAAGACAGAAAGGTCGCGATCCGGGAATTCTTCCATCAAGATAACGAGAATAATTCTCAATTCCGGAACAGTAACCTAGTTCTTTAATCATCTCAAGATCAAGCTCGGTTCTTTCCTGAAGTCTTTTTGCTTCTAAAGGTTTTTCAATGGATGAGAAAAAGTCAACCTGTTTTACCAAATCATCCTGAATGTCTCTGATTGCACCGTTCAATGTTTCTTTTGTCGTTACGAAAAGATTGGCAGGATAGATCTGAATCGATTCAAAGTTTGAAGTTACGTTTCCTGAAACGGGATCAAAGCTTTGTATTTTTTCAATTTCATCTCCAAAAAACTGAATTCTAATTCCGTTATCAGCATAAGCAGGATAAACATCAATCACATCTCCTTTTACACGAAATGTGCCTCTTTGAAACTCTCCCAAAGTTCTGGAATATAACGCGTTAACTAAAGAATGGAGTAGCGCTGTACGTGTAGTTTTTTCTCCAATTTCAAGTGAAATTAAAGATTTATGAAATTCAGAAGGGTTTCCGACACCGTAAATGCATGAAACTGAGGCCACAATTAAAATATCTCTTCTTCCTGAAAGCAAACTCGCAATGGCGGAAAGTCGTAGTTTTTCAACCTCTTCATTAATACTTAAATCTTTCTCAATATAAGTTCCTGAACTTGCAATATACGCTTCAGGCTGATAATAATCGTAGTAGCTGACAAAATATTCAATCGCATTTTCGGGATAGAATTCTTTAAATTCCATGAAAAGCTGAGCTGCCAAAGTTTTGTTGTGCGCCAAAACCAAAGTTGGTTTTTGTACATTATTCACAACGTTGGCAACGGTAAAAGTTTTTCCTGAACCTGTTACCCCAAGCAAAGTTTGATATTTTTCGCCGATTTCTATTCCGGCGGTTAATTTTTCTATTGCTTTTGGCTGATCTCCCGTTGGTTGATATTCTGATTGAAGTTTGAATTGCATATAACAAATTTAGCAAATAAAAAATGTAAGGAAGTAGAGCAAGATCATAAATATTATTTCATTATTACAGTTTTCCATTCCATCACTGCTTCCCCATTTGCTCGCATATCTGATATTTCTAAAAACTTAAATTTACCTTTTGCAGTTTTCTTATAAAGTTTATGAAAGTCTTTAAATGCTTCATACTTTCCATTGTTAAAAAAAAATGTAAACGTTGCTATTTGTTTCCATTTATTATTTTTAAGTGTCCAAATGTTAATACTTTTAAAAGCACTTGCACAGCTTGAATAATATTGCCCAATTTCGTTTCCTCCATCTTCGTCAATGTCGCCAATACTAAAAATACTTTCCGGATGACAACAGTTTGATTCGGTTTGCATTCTTGGAATTGTATTGTCGGTGAAATAATATGAGTCTCCATTCTCGCAATAACTTAATGCATGCAAAACAAACACTGAATCTATCTTTTTGTCACCATTCAAATCTCCTAATTGATTAAATCCCTGATTATAAAATTCATGAACAGTTTTCTTGCTCAATTTAATTGGATAACAATTATTTTTTGGATTGAAAAGCTCATATTTTGAAATGTCTAATTTGAATTTCCCTTTTAAGATAGAATCGTTTATATATTGAGTGTCATTCGAAAAGATTGAATCTTGAAAAGTACTGATTTTTATATCCTTTTTAGTTGGTGGTTTTTCTTGAACATCTGAAGTTGTAGTTATTTTTTTATTTTCAATTTCTTTATTGCAGGAAAAAAGAAAGAAAAAACTAATTAAGAAAATGAATGTTTTCATGTTTTGATTTTGTGAACATCTTTCAAATTTAATCATTTCACTAAGAAAGATTCTTCTTTCAAGTATAAAAACCGTAAAGCATTCACTTTACGGCCGGTTATAATATCACTTGGTGAAATTATTATATTTACTGTGTTTTTTTGTAAGTCTCAAAATTCATTGTTAAAGGCATCTTATATCTGTATTTTACAGCTTTGCCATCTTTTTGTGCTGGTTTCCATACTGCATCTTGGTTTGCAAGTTTTACTACTCTTATTGCTTCGGTGTTGAATTTCTCATTCTCTCCAGTTGCATTAAAATTATTTACTTTACCATTTTCATCAACATTAAAGTATATTACTGATTTTAAAGTGCCTTCATCTCCTGTCATTATCGGGCCATCAAAATTTGAAGCAACAAGACTTCTTAATTTACTTGCTCCACCGGGATATTCTGCAGGCGTAAGATCTACGGCTTGACCATAGGCGATATCCTGTGTTTTCTTATCTTCAACACTGGACAAATTGTTTTTTGCTTCAATATTTCTTTTTACAGGAATGGTATCTTTTCCTTTTACAAAATTTTTAGCTTTGAAACCCATTAAAACTCTAGGTTCTTCTTTACTGTATTTTTCATAGTATGCATTTGTCATCAAATTCACCTGAAAAGGTTGTGGATTTTTTTTGCTAATAGCATTTTTATATCTTTTGCTGACAAATTTGTGGGAAAAATCTGAAGCTTGATAGTTTTTTAAAACTGTATTATCTACTTTTTTTTCATCAATCCACAATCCGTATTTTTTTGAATTTGAGAATTCTTTAAGATCATTTTCATTTAAAGAATTCTTTTCAAATTTTTTAGAAGTATGAAATATAAATGGAAGCTCGTCTTTTTGATTTTCTGTAAGCTGAGCGTATAACTCGATTAATCTTTGTCGGTCCTCTGCAGTTATTTTTCTATCAAATTCTGCATACTTTTTATCATTTAATAAAGCTTGATATTTGTTGAGGATTTTTTGAACTTCTTCGTATGGACTGCCTGAAAATACTTTTGAAATAACATTATCTTTTTCAATGCTTAAAATTTCTGAACTTTCTTTCGCATAAGTCTTTTCAGCAAATACAATTGTCAATACCGCAAATGCAGGAATTGCAAAATATTTTTTAGCCTTCGCAAATTTTGAATTCTTTTTTGTCATCATAATAAATCTTTTTTTAGTGTTATTAAAATTAAATTGGTGTATTAGAGCTAAATTTTGTTGCTTTAAAATCTCCTGTAAAATCAGCTCCTGATATTTTTTCACATTTTTACTTTCAAGAATTACGCTTTCATCAGCGATAAATTCATGATTGTTGATCATCGCTTTTTTATAGAAATACATAAATGGATTAAACCAGGAAATAGCTTTTAAAATCTCTACAAAAAGTATATCAGCAGAATGTTTTTGTTTTATGTGAATTTCTTCGTGAAGAAAAATAGCATTATCAATCTTTGAATCTTTCAAGTAATTTTCAGAAAGATAAATTGTGTTCCAGAAGCTGAAAGGTGCAAGATTTTGTTGTAAAAGAAATACTTTTCTGTTCTGATAAATGATTTTTTGTCCTTTTAATCTCTTAATTTTTAAAATTGAATAGATGATTTTTAAAAGTAGAATTCCTGTAATGATAAAGTAGACGATGATAAGAATTTCTGTAAAATCAAAACTTTCCTGCTGAATAATTGGAGCTTGCAAAATAGGCTGTTCAATTCCTCCTACAAAAACAGTTTCCGGAATTTCTTTTTCAACCTGTTTTGTTTCTATTGTTGCAAATGGAATTGAAAATGAAAAGATTAAAGCCAAAATAAGATAAAATCGATTGAATATAAAGGTTCTTTCTTTAGCCAGAAATAAATGATACAATCCCAACAAAACCCCGGAACAAAGGATTGTTTTTAGAATTATGGTTTCCATGATTACTTTTCTATTTCTTTATCGATAATATCACGAAGTTCTTTCAATTGTTTCTGTGAAAGCTTTGAATTGGAAGTAAAAAACGACGCAAACTGTGTCACAGAACTGTTAAAAAAACGGTCAATCATTGAAGTCATTTCTTCTTTGAAGTATTCACCTTTCGCTACTTTCGGAAAGTATTCGCGTGAATTTCCATATAGTGTAAAGCCTACTAAATCTTTATTCTGCATTCTTTTTAACAAAGTTGCAACTGTTGTTGCCGCAGGTTTGGGTTCAGGATAATATTCCAGAATGTCTTTCATGAATGCTTTTTCTTTTGCCCAAAGAATATCCATTAAAGTTTTTTCGGAATTGGTTAATTTTATCTCATTCATATTCTACAATATTTAAATTTATTCTACAAATGTAGAATAAAAATTTAAATACACAATTTTTTATGGCATTATTTTTCCAATAAAAAAATAAACCAACTTTAAATATATTATGAATAAATTACTCTTACCCATTTTATTAGCTTCTGCAACGACGATTTTTTCGTGTCAGGGAAAAGGAAAGCCGAGTGAGCCGTCTGCAAAAGAAGAAAAAGCAAATACCGATTACAAACCTGCTTTTGCTGGTCAAACCAGAATTAAAGCTGTAAAAACAGAAACACCTTATCGGGTTGAAATTTTAACTAAAGATTTAGGCAAACCTTGGGGAATTGTCAATTTGCCTGATGGAAAGTTTTTAATTACTGAAAAATCAGGTTTTATGAACGTTGTTTCATCCGACGGAAAACAAGTTTCTAAAATTGGAGGTTTCCCAAAAGTAGACTCAAAAGGACAAGGCGGAATGCTTGATGTTGCGCTTGATCCGGATTTTAAAACAAACAATATTATCTATTTCTGCTATTCTGAACCTTATGAAGGTGGAAATCATACTGCTGTAGCAAAAGGAAAACTTTCTGCAGACATGAAAAGTATTTCTGAGGTAAAAGTTATTTTCCGTGCAACGCCAACCTATGACGGAGATAAACATTACGGAAGCCGATTGGTTTTTGATAAAGACGAAAATCTTTTTGTAAGCACAGGTGAAAGATCAGATAAGGAAACCCGAGTTTATGCTCAGAAAACAGATAATTATCTAGGTAAAATTTTAAAAATTACAAGAGACGGAAAAGCGGTAGCAGGAAATCCTTTTATCGGAAAAGGCGGTTATAAACCTGAAATTTATGCTTTCGGAATTCGTAGTCCGCAAGGTTTGGCTTTAGATGAAAAAGGTCAGCTTTGGGATATTGAAATGGGACCGAGAGGAGGAGATGAAATCAATCTTATTCAACCCGGAAAAAATTACGGATGGGGAGATGTGACGTATGGAATTGAATATTCAGGAGAAAAAATCAATAATGGAACAACACAAAAAGCTGGAACCGAGCAACCTGTTTATTATTGGGATCCTGTAGTTTCTCCGAGTGGTGTAACATTTTATACTGGAAATATTGAAGAATGGAAAAATAATTTATTCATTGCCTGTTTGAGCGGACAACATATCAACAGAATTGTGATGAAAGACAATAAAGTTGTTGGTGAAGAACGTCTTCTTTTAGATCAAAAGGAACGGTTCCGTGATGTATTGAACAGTTCTGACGGAAATCTTTATGGAATTACAGATAGCGGAAAGTTGTATAAAATTTCTAAAAAATAAACCCAATACAATCTTAACAATACGCTATTCTTTAAAAAGTTCGGGCACAAAATCTTTGATTTTGCGCCCGAACTTTTATCAGTTATTTTAATGAATTTAAGCTTCCTCCAAATGCACGGTAAAGTGTCTTAAAATTTCAGGTTCCCAAGTGATATTGTAACCTTTTGAAATTTCGCCTCTTCTTTCATACACATTATTTACTGCAGCAGCAATATAATCCATGTGATTATTCGTATATGTTCTTCTCGGGATTGCCAAACGAACCAACTCTAATTTTGGATAACGGTTCTCTCTGGTTTCAGGATCTCTGTCTGCTAATAAAGTTCCGATTTCTACGGTTCTAATTCCTGCTTCTTTGTAGATTTCAAGACCTAAAGTCTGCGCCGGATATTCTGCTCGAGGAACATTCGGTAAGAAATTTAATGAGTCGATGAAAACGGCATGTCCGCCAATTGGTTTTTGTACAGGAATTCCGTATTCGATCAGTTTATTTCCAAGATACTCAACCTGTGAAATTCTGCTTTCTAAATAAGCAAACTCAGTCGCTTCATCAAGACCAACTGCCAAAGCGGCCATATCTCTTCCCGCCATTCCACCGTAAGTGATGAAACCTTCATAAATAATCGTAAAGTTTGATGCTTTTCTGAAAACATCTTCATTATTTAAAGCAATAAACCCTCCGATGTTGACCAAACCGTCTTTCTTAGAACTCATCGTCATACCTTCTCCGTAAGAAAATATTTCTTTACAGATTTCTTTGATGCTTCTATTTTCCTGACCTGCTTCTCTTTTTTTGATGAAGTAAGCGTTTTCGGCAAACCTTGCTGAATCAAAAAATACTGGAATTCCGTATTGATCTGAAAGCTCTTTCACCGCTTTCATATTTTCAAGAGAAACAGGTTGTCCTCCGGAAGAATTGCAGGTAATCGTAATCAGACAGAAAGGAATTTTTTCTTTTGGATGAGATTTATAAACTTCTTCTAATTTTTCAAGATTAATATTTCCTTTAAACGGATGAAGATCATTAATATCAAAAGCCTCATCAATCGTACAGTCGATTGCGTGAGCTTTTCTGATTTCTATATGTCCTTTTGTTGTGTCAAAATGAGAGTTTCCGGGAATTACGTCTCCGTCTTTTACCAAAACCGAAAACAAAACATTTTCAGCAGCTCTTCCTTGGTGAGTAGGTAATAAATATTTAAAACCTGTAATGCTCTTTACGGTATTGTGCAATTGCTCGAATGAACGAGAACCTGCATAGCTTTCGTCTCCGGTCATTAAAGCTCCCCATTGTCTGTCAGACATTGCTCCGGTTCCTGAGTCTGTTAAAAGATCGATATAAACCTGTGAAGATTTTAGATTAAATAAATTGAACTTTGCATCTTTCAGCCATTGTTCTCTTTCGTCTCTTGTTGATTGACGGATTTCTTCGACCATTTTGATACGAAACGGTTCTGCATATGGTAATTCCATGTGATATTATTTTTAATTTGTATTAAAGAAAAATTGAATTGAAATGAATTTCAAATCATCAAATGTATTTAAAGGAGTAAAAGAAATTTACTCAGGAGCTTTAAATATATTATCATCCGAATGAAAACCTGCAACACCACCGCTTACTGCAAATTTCATTGCAGTAGCTGCTGTCATACCAACAACGGGTTTTATATTTTTTTCTTCGGTAACAATCACCCAGCCTGAAATTGCATAAGAATGCGGAAGATAAACCGCTACAAAATTATGTTTGTGTACATCTGCCATTTCTTTTTGAGTAAGAAATCCTATTCTCCAGATTTCTGGATTTTCGTTGGTTTTTACCCAAACTGGATCGCTGAATTTTTTCTTATCTCCCACAAATGAAGACATTACGTCTTTTGTAGGCGAATAAATATGCTTGATTCCCGGAGTTTTTTCTAAAAGTCTGTCAACTGCATCAACAAAAAATCTTCCGACAACAAATTTATTTCCTAAATACCCTAATAAAGCAGTTACAAATAGAGTTGAAATAAATACCAATCCCGGAATTTCTTTAGCAACCGACGGAATAATGTTATCTATAGAAGTGATTACAAACCAAATTACATAGATTGTAAGCCCAATTGGACCAATAATAATCAACCCCTGAAAAAAGTTTTTCAAGAAGAAGTTGGTTATGTTTTCGAATGTTGGTTTCTTCAATTGACGCTAATTATCCGTGTATAGTTTCTTTATTTCCGTAAGATTTTATGATTTTTGCTTCGTATTCCAGCCATTCTTCCCATCTTTTATTTACTTGTTCAGGATCACCAAGTTCTCTTGCAAATCCGATAAAAGTAGTGTAATGATTGGCTTCAGAAATCATAAGTTCTTTATAGAATTTTTTTAATTCTTCGTCTTTAATGTTTTCTGTTAAAACTTTAAATCGTTCACAACTTCTCGCTTCGATCATTGCTGCAAAAAGCATTTTGTCAACAATCAAAGTGTCTCTGTGGCCACCTTTTTGGATGAAATTTACCAATTCATTCACGTAATCGTCTTTTCTGGTGCGCCCAAATTTGTAACCACGTTTTTTGATGATTTCAAGAACCTGTCCGAAATGTTCTAATTCTTCCTGAGCAATTGCCAAAAGTTCTGTCACAATATCGGGACGCTCTGGAAGCATTGTGATAAGACCAATCGCATTGGTTGCTGCTTTTTGCTCACACCAAGCATGATCGGTTAAAATTTCCTGAATGTTGTCCTCTGCAATATTTGCCCACCTTGGATCGGTTGGGAGTTTCAACTTAAACATATGCTAAAAATTTCTGTAAATTTAGAATAATTTGGATTAAAATGAAAAAATTATTTGAAACGCTATTCATTGAAAATTTGAAATAATTAAATTTGAAACAGTAAGATAATTAATTGTTTAAGACTGATTTATGGTTTAGGTCCAATCTAATTAAGCAATACGCTTTGATAATATCTTTAGATATTTGCTTAATCTACCTTGAAATTTTAAAATTCTTAATGGTTCAAACTATTGCGAAGCGGTTTTTAATCTTAAAAATTCAAGAATTTTCCAGCCAAATGAATCGAATTTTTTCAAACCTGTTGCAATGATAAAGGCTAAAATAACATTAATAACATAAATTAAAATCATCAAAATCCACCACGGCATTAATTCTTTCATTGGAACGACCAAAAAATAAACGAGAGATGAACTGATTCCTTGTCCGAAATAAAAGAAAATGGCGTTTTTTCCGATGTGTGTAACAAAATTTTCTTTGGTGATTTTTAATCTGTTGTACAGAACAAATAAAGTTGTCAACGAAAATAATGTCCAAATGATATAAGGGATTTTCGGTGGGAATTTTTGTTTATTGATTTTAAAGAAAATTTCGTTTCCAAAATACCAAAACATCCATAATAATGCTGCAGCAACCAATGCGTAAAGTACAGGAATAATTTTTCCCGGAATTGTTTTTCCTTTCAATCTGTTGGCGACAAGAAAAACAGTCATGTAAAAAGCGACGTAACCTACCTGTCCGTTCGGATATAATTCAGGGAAAATATTAAATATTAAAGTTAAAGCAATGCAAATTCCGATAAACCAATTGACATGTTTTGGGAAAAATCTTAAAATTAAAACTCCGAAAACCGTTAAAATAAAATAGACTTTCAAATACCAAAAACTTCCCATGACAACCGGAAAAGTATCTGCATTTGAATATTCATGAAGATACCAATTCCCTAAATTTTGCCATTGCGGAACCGTTGAAATACTTGTTGCAGCATATTTCGAACCGAAAGTAGAGTAAATTTTCTGTAACCATTCGAGTGAGAAAAAGGTAAGTCCGAAAATTTTGAAGAAATAATCTAAAAAGAAAAGCAGTGTAACGAAAATCATATACGTTATTTGCAGTTTTAGCAGTCTGTAAAATGTCTTTTCGATATTTGAACCTGAAGTAATTCCGCTTAAAGCATAGAAAAGAGCAACATCAAAAACCAATGAAAATACTCTGAGTTCCGGAATAATATAAAACTGTCCCGACCAAAATACCGTATGGATAAATATAATAGAAAGCGTGGCTAAACCTTTCGCAAAATCGATGTAGAGATCTCTGTTCATCTAAAGTGAAATATTTTTCAAAAGTACAAATAAAACAGGAGCAATTTAATTTCTATATTTGGAGAATTAATCACAAAATTATGAAGCATATTTTTAGCCTTGTTTTGACTGTTTTAATTTGTTTAAACTTTTCAGCACAGGGAAACCGTTTTACTTATGAATATCAATTCAGAATTGATTCTACAAAAACAGACAGTCTCAAAAAGGAATTTATGAATCTCGATATTTTTCCTAACAAATCTTATTTTTATGGGCAGGCTCAATATGCAAGCGATTCTGCGATGAACCATTCAATTATTCAGCAGAGAAAATCTACTCCTAACAGTATAAGCTATTCTTCCACTACGGATGAGTGGAATATCTCTTATTTGATTGAAAAATCATATCCAGGTTTTAAGACAACATGGTTTACCAATATTGAGCAAACCAATATGATTGTTGAAGAAACTCCGGTTTTTAAGTGGAATATTCTTCCTGAAACTCAGAAAATTGAAAATTACAATTGTCAGAAAGCAACCACAAATTTTGGCGGAAGAATTTGGGAAGCGTGGTTTTCAAAAGATTTACCTTTTCCGGATGGCCCGTATAAATTTAATGGTTTGCCTGGATTAATTGTAAAACTAGAAGATAAAACAAAATCCCATCAGTTTTTATTAAAAGGAAACAAGAAATTGAAAACTGAAGATCATTCATGGGACTATATTTTAGGACTACAAAAAGAGGCGGATCATGAATTTAAAGGTGTGAAAGTAAGTCCGGCTCAGTACAAAAAGCAATATATGTCTTATAAAAATGATCCTGCAAAAGATGTGAAACTTGATTTGGCAGATCTTCGTACAACAATGACTGTAACTACTGAGTCTGGAGCAAAATTGACAAGCAATGCTGAGGTTATTAAATATATGGAAGAGTCTATGGGAAAAAAATATAAAACGAATAATAATCAGCTTGAATTAAATTTACACAAAAAATAGAAAAATTCTCAAAATCATGTTGTTAGTAAATAAATAATCAGTACATTTGCACCTCGAATTAACTAAAAATTTATAGACAATGTTTGCAATTGTAGAAATAGCAGGGCTTCAATATAAAGTTGAGCAAGACCAGAAGTTGTTTGTGAACCGTTTGAAAGGAGATAAAGGAGGAAAAGTATCTTTCGATAAAATCTTACTTACTGTAAACGGAGCAATCACTGTAGGCGCCCCAGCTGTAAGCGGTATCACTGTAGAGGCAGAGATCCTTGACCACGTAAAAGCTGATAAAGTAATCATCTTCAAAAAGAAAAGAAGAAAAGGTTATGAAGTTAAAAACGGTCACAGACAATCTTTAACTCAGATCAAAATCACTGGTATTACAGGATTTGACAGTAAAAAAGCAGAGAAGCCTGCTAAAAAAACAACTAAAAAAGCTGACGCTGCTGAAAGCGCAGAATAATTGTTAAACCAAAAAACCTTAGAATAAAATGGCACACAAGAAAGGAGTTGGTAGTTCCAAAAACGGTAGAGAATCTCATTCTAAAAGATTAGGTGTGAAGATTTTCGGTGGACAAGACGCTATTGCTGGTAACATTATTATCAGACAAAGAGGTACTCAACATCACCCAGGTGAAAATGTTGGTATGGGTAAAGATCACACTTTGCACGCTCTTGTTGACGGTAAAGTAGTTTTCAGAAAGAAAGCAAACAACAGATCTTACGTATCTATTGAGCCGAACGCATAATTAAAAAGCGTTCTATAAAAAATAAAATCCTCAGCATTTTTGTTGAGGATTTTTTGTGTTCTTATGAATCTGTAATAGATTTTTTTCTTGCAAGTTAGATAAAAATAATATTTCTATAATTCCTATTGACCACCAAACAGGATATTTAAAGAGAAGATACCAAAGATTAAAGCTATCAACAATTGTAAATTTTTTATAAATGTTGATAGTTTCAATTGTGTTTGATGTATAAGGAATTAATATAAAGAAAATTAAAAATATAGATATTTTCGTAAAACGATTTGACTTAATTTTTTTCCTATTTCTGAATATATAAATATTGATTGCTAAGACTAAAATAAAGAATACAATATCATAATATGTAAACGACATAAAAGGTTCCGCTGGTTCATTAAAGAAATATATTGTTGAGAAATCTTAAAATCCAAACTGGAAACCTGCTTTAATCCCGAACTTAGAAACATCTTGTCTATCCAGATAATTTCCTCTCCAGTTGAAATCTACACGGAAGATTCTGATGTTTCCGAAACCGATATTTTCAATACCAAAACCATATTCGTAATAAATTTGCTGATCTGGAGCTGAATATTTTAAATTGTCAACGTTGATGTTTTTAGAATTATCACTTAAGGAACCATAAGCTCCTCTGATAAAGGCAACTTCTCTTAATTTTAACTTTTTAATTAAAGGAATAAAAGAAAGGATCTTGCCGTTAAAATGATGCTCAATATGCATTGTTGAATAGGTGTCTGCTACAAATTCATAATAATTTAATTGAGCGAAAGTATTCGGAACTAAACCATACGATTGGTTTCCGGGAATAATGTTCTGTAGAGCCAACGGAACGGCGTCAAAGTTTTTCCCCGCTTCAAAACTGAATAAAGTTTTTCCCCAGCTTCCCAAAAGAATCGGTTTGTAGAACATGAACTGCAGCTTATTGTAATTAAAATCAGCATTAAATAAGCCTTCAATTCCTCTCGTGTATTTTAAAACAATTGTTGGAGCTAAAGTTCCGTGCTCATATCGGTCAACTCCGGTTTGAGAGAATTTTGCTCCCGGTCTTGCAATTAAACTAAATGTAACGTGAGAATCATTCGTGGTTTTTCTCAAATTTCCATTTTGATAGTACATCAAATTAAAACCATCCGGATTAGCAGATTTAATACTTTGCATTGTTCCATCAACTCTGATTTGGAAGTTTTTCCAAGGCTCGATTGATGTAAAAACACTAGTCTGGTTAACTGAACTTAAAGATGCATTTTCTCCTCTCGCAAAAACCGTTGAAGACGCGAATGAGCGTGATAAAATTCCGTCTTCAGTTGTTAATTGTACCCCAAGTTGTGTGATGTCTCTCTTCGTTCCGGCTCCTACCATAAAACGGTTCACTCTGTTAAACATATAACGTCCTTCAACTCCGTATTTGAATTGCTGGTCTTTAAAACCATAAGCATTATAAAATTCAACTCTCCAAGGGTCGTTTTGAGTGAAGTAGGTTCTTGCTCCCAATCTGATTCTGTCGCCTTCTACTTCATTTTTTCCGTAGATTGATGTGATAGGTCCCAGATCAATTCCTTTTGTAACGTTATAATATCTTGAGGCAAGTGTTTCAGTTAATTTTATGATTCTGTTGAATTTCGGAGTTTGTTGAAGTTTATCAAGCATTTCATAGACTCCTTGTTCTTGTTTTGAAAGAGAATCTGGTCTTGCTGTTGCCCAAAAAGCTTCATCTTTTTCTACAAAGCTGTCGTCATATTCCTCCTTTTTTCTTGTGAAAATAGAGTCTGCTAAAGGTTTATTAAAATCATATTCCGAATAATCTACAGATCGTTTGGCGATAATACTTTTTGCACTTTTCTTTTTTGCAAAAGGGGTCATTTCAATTTCTGTGACGAATTTTTTAGGGAGAAAAGTTTCATCATCCGGATTATCATATTCAAGCTCTGTAGAAATTGCATTGATGAAATTAACGTTGATCTTATTTGTCGACTTTAATGTAGCGCCTAAAACTGCGTAGGAATCGGTATCAATATAAAGATAGCCCTGAAAAGCTAAAACTTCAGTTCTTCGTGGTTGGTATCTTATTTTATAGGCATTTTCTCCATTTACAGCAATTGTGTCAACTAAATTATAATCATACGTGCTAAAACCATCAGTTCCGACTGGACTTGGAAATCCAATATCGAAATAGTTTAACGTATTGTCATAAATATTTATGTCTCGGTATAAATTCTTTGCCGTAAGCGTAATGACTTGGTTATCTTGAAAACCTGAAGTTTTCTGAGCAACTAATAGTTTTTTACTTTTTTTGTTGGGTTTGTTTTCTCCGAAGTTTTTATAAATCGATTCATTTAAAAAAATTGGGAGTGCCATTTTTCCACTTGCGGTAGAATCGGCATAATCAAAGATAAAATCAAGTTTATTGAATATTTTACGATTCATAAATGCACTGTCAAGATTATTGGCATCAAACTGAATTTTTTCGTATTCTTTGAAAGTATAAGTATCGAATTTTTCTAAACCGTTATTTCTTTTTCGTTTCCAGACTTCCTGCATAATTCGGTAAGCAGGGTTTTCTTTTTTGCTTTTGTACTTGGTTTTTTCGTTATGAATCACAACTTCTTCAATGCTGCTAACTTTTTCCTGAGAAAGTTTTATAACTAAATTATTCGCATTGTCAACTGAAATGTCAACGGTTTCAAAAGCGTAGTTTTTTCGTGTAAATTTTAGCTTGTAAATAATAGAATCAGATTGCACACTGAAATTCCCTGTAGTGGTTGTTAATGCAGCTTTATTGCTGTCATTAATGAAAACTTCAACGCCGGAAATTTCTTTATTGGTTTTTTCGTCTATAATTTTACCGTTTGCTGTGTTTTGTGCATAAGATAATCCTGATAATAGGAGACAAATATATAGGAAACAGTATTTTAATTGGTTGATTGACATCATTCGTTTCTTCGAGCATTTAGCTTAAACAAAAAGTGTGCTGATTATTTCAAAATATGAAATGTTTTCATAGATTTTTACCATCGGTCACAAAACTGCAAATGTAACGAAAATAAATCTACGAATATTGCGCTGAGATAACGGTTGGTTTAGAAAAATGATAATTGAGAATATTGTTAAAAATAAAACATATTGAAATCAAAAAAGACCTACAATAATGTAAGTCTTTTTTGCTCCCCCTATTGACAAGAACTAGAACCAATTTTTGCTGTAAATCAGTATGTTAGTCTATTTTAAAACCCCTTGCAGGACTCGAAACATTAACAACATTAACTAATTGAGAAATATTTCTTCAGTTTCTATCATTTTTCCTTTAAGAACTAATGGGAAAAAAATAGTCTCTTGCTCGAAGTAAGACTTCATCTGAGGTAAAAGTTCTTATTACAAAATCCTTCCCACCACTCGTTATCCATTGTCCTTTTTGTACCTCTAATTCTTTATTTGGATCATTAACAATAACACCGTTTTCATTATAAATCCATTGTAACCCATTTTCATTCATAAACGTGCATGATGCAGATTCATAACTAATTTTAAAGAAAACTCCAGTCCTCCTATCAATTAGCAAAGTACTTGTGTCTTCTAAAATAACTTCTATCCACTTTGGATAGTTTTGATTAAATATATTTATCATTTTTTTCCTCTTCTAATTTTGCAATTTTTCCTCTCCATTCCTCTAACATTTCTTCTTCCATTTCATCATCATAGCTTGGTTTGTTATCATTATTAGTACAATTATTTAAAAAATTACACACTACAATCTACAGTAGCAAAATCAATAATCGTGAGATACCATTTCCCGCTAATATTAGTTATGTAAAAAATAAATGTTCCCGACTCACTATTTACAATTACTCTTCGGCTTTTCAATTCAAGTTTTTTAAATTTTGTCAAATCTTTTTCCAATTCAATTTTCTTTGTTGAATCCATTTCTTGACCTATAATATCATAATAATTTTTCTTAAAAAACACTACTGATTCAGATAAAGTATGAAAATTATTTTCTGAAGAAATAAAAATACCTTTCTTTTCAATATTTTCACATTCAAAAAAGGATTATTCTGTAAATTCAATTTTATTTAAATTTTCTGCTCTATAGTTTTCTAAAAAAGATTGATAAGGAATTCCTATTGTTATAAATCCCTTTTCCTCACATTTATTTTTTAAACAAACATTTTGAACTTTCTCCCAACTATTATTAGATCCTTTCGTAGTAATAAAAATCAATCCAGTATTTTTATTAATTAATTGATTGAATTTTGTAGAATTCTTTCTATTATAAATTTCTATTACTTTTTTTGAAAATACTTCTATTTCTTTATTTTGTCCCTCTACAGGATTACATCCTAAAAATAGAATCGATGTAATTATTATTAATATTATGTTTTTCATAAACATTCACTTAATTGCTAAACACTACAATCAGTTGAAACAAAATCTATTATTGAAAGATACCACCTCCCTTCTATTTCGGTTACGTGAAAAATAAAAGTATTTCCAAAATAATTAGCTTCAGTCTTATATGAAAGAACTATTCTTCTACTATCTCTTTCCCAATTTTGAATTGGTTTTATTTCTTGCTTGAATTTAGCAATATGTCTTTTAGATTCTTCTGTATTATCATAAGATTTGGAAATTATATAATTTTCTATTGTGTTTGATAATAATTCTGCTGCTTTTTTATTATTTATAAAAAATAACCCTTTTTTACTTATTGAGTCACATTCTATAACAACATCCGTTTTAACGGTATCTAGTTTAAAGTTATGTCCAGTTTTTTGTTTTTAAATTGCTTCTCTATACCAATATGGAACACTTATTTCATTTTTACAAGATCGAACTTACACATATCTGTTTATCATTCTTCCACAAATCCACAGTTCCAATTCTATATATGAAGTAAATCCCTAGATTGGGATGAATTAATTTATTTAATTTTGTATAATCTTTTGCATTATAATATTTTACAATTTGGTAAATAGTTTCTTGGAAATTAGTTTGATCAATTTTGATTTCAACTTTATCATTCTTGTATAAAACTTATTCTTTTAATTTTTCAGATTTTTTTATTCTATTTTCACTTTTGTAGCAGGATAATAGAATAAACATTAATAAGAATGTTAGTAATTGTTTCATAATTATAGCATCATGTAGAGTTTGACCCTCTCTTGCGGTTTTCTTTTGAGCTTCCACATGAATGATAAATATTTCCCACGATAGATTGCATTATTTTTACAGTTAATTAACTATTTTATAATTACAGAACATCCTTTATAGATAACTCCGTCAACAGTAATGAACGTTTCATATAAAGTGTTTTCTTCTGATAAATTGTATTCACATATTCTACCATTCTTTACATTTTCCAAACCGATGTAATTTATATATCCATGTATTTTATGCGAAGTGTCAGAAAAAGAAAAATAAACCCCAGAATCAACTTTATTGATATTATAGTTGTAGTTTATATTATATTTTTTTTCATTGCCGGTTACAGGATCAGTAAAAAACAATACATTTTTATATATTTTGGCATTCCAAAATGGCTCATAGCCTTCCATTTCAAATTTTAATTTTTGTGAAAATATTTTATTTAGAAAGTCTTTTGTAGAAAGTTTATCTAATTGATGTAAATTTTCATTTTTTATCCATTCTATCTTTCCGTTGGCAAGAACTTTTATAGAATCTTTTTTTATGCTACCTATGAATAAATATTTTGCTTTATTGTTACTGAAAATTTCTTGCGAAAAAATAAGATAACAAGTGAGTGCTAATAAAACGGTGCATATTAGTTTTTTTTTCATTCTATTAAGATTTATGTGGATTTCCTTTCAAAATGGGAGGCCAAGAATTTTTATCGTTTGCCATTGGAATTTTATATGATGGACTTCCCCAATATCTCTCATGATCAAAGTGTGGAATTTCATCAATTGGGACATCCATATTTTTTAATATTGAGTAAAATTTATTGTAATCAAAATCTGTAGGATCCGAATGTCCATCAGGAATCCCTCTATCAACTTCTATGTGTGGAACAACAATTGGCCAACAATCTTGTGTGTCTGAAGCTTCCACATATAATTTAGCCAAAGATTGATATTGTTGTTCAGTAGGGGTACTTGGTGAGCCATAATTAATTTCAATATGAAACATCTGACCTTTTAAATTAAGTTTGGATTCTGCCTTAGTTGCCCAAACATTTTTTTCTGTAAATGGCCAAATTTCTATAACAATACCATCAGGCATAATATATTTATGTGCTTTACTTCTTGTTTTATTAGGAGAATCAAATTTCGTATGAGTTTTAATAGATTTTTCTGACATATTTCCTGCTGTACAATGTATTACAAAATGACTCCTATATAGAGGATCTATTGGGCAAATTTCTCTCTTACTTGTGACTTCAAACCATTTACTAGGTTGATCCAACCAAACTCTGTCTTTTGGGATGCCTTCTCCCAGATCCATATTATCGCCACAATACACTACTTTATCTTTCAAACTTGGAACTTCTACATATATACAAAGTTTTAATTTTTTGTCTTTATCGGAAGTTATTTTACTGATCCAGTTTTGCGTAATTTTGTCGTCTATATTGTTTAGATTGATTGTGAAAACTGCGAACATCTCTCCATCTCCGTCTGTATCATAATAGTCTATTTTTGTTGTAAAAATCCCTTGAACATCTTTTTTATCCTGCAAAAAAGAAACTTCTTTGTATTCGTCTTTATTTATTATTCCTTTCTCTAAAATTTTTACCTTTACTTCGGTTCCAATAGGAATGTTAAGCGTATCTACTACAATATGAACTTCATCTTTTATAGATGCCGATTTTATTTGCTCATAAGTTATTTTTTTATCTTTCTCTTCTACTTTTTTTGCAAAATAAGCGTCTTTAATAACAGGTGTATCTCCGTATATCTCTTTTAATTCATTATTTGTAACTGTTTGCTTAGTATCAGTAATGGTAATTTTTATGGGAGGTTGTGGTTTTTCAGGTGTTTCCACTTTTTTCATGGGTGGGAAAATCGGGAACTTTACTCTCATTTGGATTACAAGATGTTGTAAACAAACCCGCAAATAAAACAAATACAAATCCTGCATTATATAACCCCTTACCAAATTTGACATCTAATTTATGCTGTAGTTCGATAAGCCAAGATATTTTTTTATGTTTTCTCATAGATTTCTAACATAGAAAGAAGTTCTCCATATATTTCAGCATAAGAGCCATCAAGAACAATTCTATTTTTTAAATCTTTGAATATAGGTATAACATTACGATCGTTTAAAGCGCATATAAATCCATCACTAACAAGTTTTTCGACATTTACTGCCGCATTGTTTTGCGAGTTCATCTTGAGGTTATTGTACATTTTCTTTGTTTTGACTTTCTCACTTAAAGGAATATCCGGAATTTTAATGTAACTGATTTCATCAAAATACTTATTATTTTTTAATCTTTTTATCCTATGTTTAAAAATCGGAAATAAAATCCATTCTTCAGATTTATAACTAAATAATTCAACATTCTCCTTAAAGATAAAAAGGATGCTTAAAAGAGTCTATTGATAAAGTGGTGGAGTTATTATGCTCATATATTATTAATCCTGTCTCATCTGTTATTGCAATATCTGAAAAATATGAAAGACTATCTTCATAACTATGAGACGCTACTTTAATAAAGGAGTCTTTTGTATAGGATATTTTTAAAGAAAATTCATCATTTTTCTTTTTTTCATTTGTAGATATTGAAGTTCGGCTCGGTTCAACAGAAAAATTAGTTTTTCTGTCTGAAACTTCTTTACATTGATAAAAACTAAGAAAATTAAAATTGTTATAATGTTTTGCATTATTTATTATTTATTATTGATTATTGATTATTTACAACTATTCCTCTCCATCTCGTTTTTGTTTCTTTTCCAACAATAAAAGTTTCAGTTTCTGCATGCCTTTCTTCCAAAATAATCCTAACAGGAAAATAATGAAATTTTATTTTAAACAAATTACCATTTTCATCTTTAACATCATTTCTAGTAACTATTTTGGTTCTTCCATCTAAATAAGGAGCCAAAAATCCAACAAAATCGTTTATTATGGGATTTTTTTTAGTTCAATTAATTCATTTTCATATTGAATATCATTATTATAGGTTTTCTCCGAAATTAATTTCCCTTTTTGATTATATTTTTTAATTATTTTATAATCATTTCCAAATTTATCAGGGTGATAATAGATACTTTCTTCTACTTTTCCTAAACTATCAAAAACTTTCCACGTTCCAACAGGAACTCCCATAGAATTATATTCTCCTTGGCATCCTGTTTCTTTGATTTTTCCATTGGAAAAATATTTAATAGACAAAAAAATGCACAAACAAGTGTCTTTTTTGGTGACAATCAAACTGTCTTTTCTAAGTTGTTTTTCAATTATATAACCTTCAGGAGAATATGAAATAAAAACAAGCTCACCCTTTTTTTTATTTTTATCATAAAGAATACTTTCAACTTTTCCATTTTTATGGTATTTTTTACTGATAATGCTATCATCATATTTTTCCTGAACAATAGAAGAAGGTATATTTTTAATGGTATTATTTTGCTTCCTACATCCATTAATTATTGATATTGCAGAAATAATGGATAAAAAAGTAATATGTTTCATTTAAAAATTTTTCTCAATATTTTCTATTAATCCTTTTGATAACTGTTCTGCCATTTTTTTATTTTTTCAATATTACAATTCTTGATGTTTTTGATAATAATCTAAATATTTTTTCATAAAATTTTTATAACTAGTATAATCCAAATCATATAAATAACTAACAACATCATAATATAATGCACATGATTGTTGAAAATCTAATGAACCATAATATTGATTTTTATCTTTCAGATATTTGGAATAAAAATTTTTCCCAATATCCATATTATAAATAATTTCTTCAAATGTAACTCCTTCATCACTTTGTATTGGTATCTCATTTAATTGAGCATCAATACTACACCACCGACTAATTTCTTTAATGTTATTAATTGCACATGGCTTATGAGTATTACTATCCATATAATTATTGAGGTATTGTTGAAGATTACAATAATTATACTGACTATTTTTTTTATAATTATCAAAAGTATTTTTGAAACATCGATTGGTAAAATATGTAGCAACATACACTTTTTCTTTAGTATATATCTGAACCAACGAATCGTATGAAGAAACGCGACTACTTTGAACAATACTCGCACTTTTTGTTTCTTTACATCGAACGAAACAACAAATTACGATTGCAATAATAAAAAAATTAAAAATTTTTCTCCACATAACTAATAATACCATCTTTTACAGCTTTGCCTATTTTGTCTTTATTGGTCTTAATATTTTGTTGGTTTGTTGAACTTCCTATTCCACCAAATTCCATTAATATCCCAGCTTCTCCCTTAAAGTTATTCAATACAGCTAATGTGTTGAACCTGGTATAGCCTTTTACTTGTCGTATATTATTAGTTGGCACTGTTACTAGTGGTTTCAACTTCTCCATTATTTCTTGCGCCATGTCTTTACTATTAATTTCATTATTCTTCCCTTGCTGATATACTGAAAATACACTATTATCTGTACCAGAATTTAAATGAATACTAACAAAAATATCCCCTTTTTTCTCATTAGCAGATTCATATCTCCAATTTAATGGGCCTTTAGGGTCTACATTAATATCATCTTCCCTCGTCATATAAACCTTAATATTTTCTTTGTCTAACTCGCTTTTGATAGCTTTACTAATGATTAAAGCATAATCTTTTTCATATTCTTTTTCATCACCAGCACCGGGATCAAAAACTGAATTCTTCGAGTTATTATCTCCATGACCCGGATCTATCACTATCACCGGATTTTTCCGTCTTACAATAAAAGCTTTCGCATCTGTATCTAACCAGTAATTGTCTTCCTTTCTTCCATCCGTTTGGCCGTCGGGGTTTTTTCCACAATATGTAATATTATCTCCTTCTGCTTTAACTTTTAGACTTAATTTTAATTTTTTATCGCTTGCTTTCGCTATTTTATTTCTCCATTCTGCCAATTTTTTTTCTTCTTTATCGTCCTTACTTGGTTTGAGAGTTATCTTAAAAATAGCATATCCATCGTTTCCGACTTTTTCTTTATATGTGTCACCAGAATTTTTATCATCTGTAAAGGAAAGTTTTTCATATACTTTCTCACTTATTATTTTGTCTTTATCCATTATATTAAGTGAGATTTCTTTACCTACCAAACTAATTGTATCAACCATTACATAAACAGTTTCTCCCAATGCCGAAGATTTTATTTTTTCATATTCTTTCGTTTCTTCACTTTTACGAGCAAAATATGCATCCACAACACAAGAGCCTTCAGGAAAATCACTATTAGGAGGGTTGTTCATGGTTTGCTTTTGATTGGAATTTGTAATCGTAATCTTTGTACGAGGACTCTCTCTTTCTGTGGTCGGTGTAGTTCTTGTTTCAGAGGGAACATTTTCAATTTTATCTTTACTATTGGGTTGGCAAGAAGTAAGACTCAAACAACCGAATAATGCCAATAAAAATCCTGCGTGATATAATCCCTTTCCAAATTTGATGTCTAATTTATGTTGTAGCTCCGTAATCCAAGATATTTTTTTATGCTTCCTCATAGCTTATTTCTTTTAATTCGTAAATAAATTTCTTTTGATAATTTTCTCCCAAGGAAAACACTAGGGTAAGGTTATGTTCCAAGACTTCTTTGGTTTTAGAGTCAAATAAAATAAATCCTTCATATTTATTCAATGTAGGAACATCTTTTTCTTTATTATATGAAATTTGCTTCCTTTCCATTTCTTCATAAAATTGTTCCCAATTTTTATCGGAAGATAATTTGCCCGTATAACTTAAAGTTATTAACTGCTCTTTTTCATCGATACTTTGTAGCTGTGCTTGCTCTTCTATATCCATCACGGTATTATTCATCAAGTTTCTATAACGTACAATATGGTTTTGGTTATTTTCCTTGTTGTATTTGCCATAAAACTTATGAAGGATTAGCCCGAATTGATTGTTTTTTAATAAGTCATCACAAACCATATTTCCGTTGTTATAAAATGCGTTAAGGAACTTGAAGCTGTTTTCTGCATGTCTTCCTACATAAGATCCGGAAAGTTTTTTAGTAATTTCTTTTGACTTCTCCTGCAAAACTGGTAAATCTTTTAATATTTTAAGTTTTGCATACTCATCTGTTACTACTTTTATCTCATCATTTATTCTTGCAACATATGCTAGGAAATCTTTCTCGGAAAGTGATAATTCTTTATCCCTGTGTTCTCTGTTAAAGGTTTCAATATGAAACTCGAATCTACCATTCTCAATTGCTTGCAATGTTACATGCAATATTTTGTTCAGTTCACTTCTATGTGTTTTTCCATTTATTATGGTATATTCATTATAAGAATAACGATAAAACTTTCTCTCAAAAGAAAGCTGGAGAGAAATATTTATTGGGAAATTGTTATTGTTTTCCATTGCTATACACTACAATCTGTTGATGCATAATCTATTATTGTCAAATATCATTTGTTTTTTATCAATGTGATATAAAAAATAAATGTTCCATTTTCACTATTTACAACGATACGTCTACTGTTATCTTCTATATTTTCTATTTTTCTATATAAATATTCCATTTCTTCTTTATATCCAATATCCATCTCTTCACCTACTATACTTATAATTTTTTATAAAAAAGAATATTGATTCTGACAAAGTATGATATTTACCCTTTGATGATACAAAAATTCCTTTTTTCTCAATTTTTTCACATTCAAAATATGTTTTGTTTGTATATTCTAAATAAATTAAGTCTGACTTAATAATCGTATCTTTTTCTAAAAAATCTTGATAAGGAAAACCAATAGAACATTTTTCATTTTTATTAGCAAAACATACTTCTTTTGTGCTAATCCAATTATTGTTCGCTCCAATAGTTGTAATAAAATGAATTCCTAAATCTTTATTGATAAGAGAATTGAATTTTATACTATTCTTTTCAGAATATGATGTAATTACATCATTAATAAAATAATCAATATTCCTTTTCTGACTATATACAAATGAGTAAGTAGAAAAAAATAGAAGGACTATTAGTATATTTTGTAGTTTCTTCATAAACATTTTACTATACATACTACCGATTGTATTTTTTATTCATCATTAATTTTAAAGGTATTTTTCATTTTGTACAATGTAGTTACATAATCCCCTTCATTAAACTGTTCTTGTTTATAACCAGCTACCTTTACACGCTCGCCACTATAAATCTTAATAACCTTATTTCCTTCTTTTAAAATAATACACTTCAATTGATTTTTATTTAAACTTACAAGGCATTTGTCTTCATCAATAAAAATTTCATACATATTGTCATTTTTATCTTTTAAATTATATGCATTTTTCCACATAGATAAAATTTTGTTATTATTATTTATAACAATTTCTTTAGCTAACTGTTTATTCTCAATACATAAAGAATCATCTTCACTACCTATTCCACAAATAAAATAATCTAAAGAAGGTTCTTTGAATGCATACAATTGTACTTTATTAGTACTTACTTCTGACAAATAAAAATATGAACCCCCATTTATTTTCATTTTATATTTTTTGTTATTCATTGAAATATCTGCATTTATCCAAAAAGGAAATTCAGTTGCTGCATAATGAATTGTATGATGGCTTACTGTATCACTTAACAAAATAATTTTTTTAACTTTTTTCTTACTTAACGTTTTCCAATTTTTACATAATTCATAGTCATAAATATTACTGCCCAACAAATTATCACAAGATTTGGTAATATTAGAAATGACAATATCTTTTTTTTGTGCATTATAAAAATGAATATTTGCAACAAATAGCATAATTAATAAAATAGTTTTTTTCATAAGCATAAATATGGCAACATTGCATCATAAACCGTTTTTCCTTCTAATGGTTCTTTACTACATAAATCTTCATGTACCTTTACTTCATTTATTGTAAGATTGTAATGGGTAATTAAAAAGTCAAGCAAACAAGCTACTGATTTAGCTTGCTCATTTGTTACTTCCTCCCAATGATCATGTGGTACTTTATCCCCTGCTGCTCCAATTCTTTTGTTTCCATCTTTATCATATGAATAACCACATGTTTCTATAGCTATACTATTACCATTTCCCCAACCAGCATCTTTTGTTGCTTGAAATTGAGCAACTCCCATGTGACTACCTTTATTATTCAAACTTATGGCATGATAAATTGTACCATCATAATCAATGACAAAATGAGCCCCATAACCTTCTGATTTCATGTGATTCAAAGTTCCAGAAGCCTTTCCTCCCGCAGTTCTATGGAGCACAATAATAGCAACATCATTTGGCATAGCGGTTTTATTACAACTATCAATTTTATTCTTGGTTACTTTACTTCCTACCACATAGCCTTCATTATCTACAGTGTAGTCACAACAAGAACAATACTTTATTTCTAACCTTTCTCCATCTTTATTCAAAAACTCATGAGTTTCATCAGGAAACGTTATTTCATTTTGGGTTTCAGTAATTTCTGCTTTAAAATATAGAAAAGCATTTTTATCTTTTCGCTGGTCAAATTTTTCAACCAATTTCTTTAGATCATCATCACTTTTGGGGCGTAGAGTAATCTCTTGTTGATAGACCATTCTTCCGTCAATCTTAAACTCTATTTTATCTTTTTCTTCTTCACCAATTAAAAATTTAATTGGATTTTCATATACCTGTTCCCCATTTTCTAGTTTATTCTCATTTATTTGTATAGAAAGATTTCCGGAAGTCCCTTCACAATTAGCTACTACCCATACCTTTTTCTTAACAGATGCTTTATTTATTTGTAAGGGATCATAAGCAGGTTTTCCATCTTCGTCTTGTTGATGAATATTTTCTTCCCATTTTATCTTTACGGATTCTCCTTTTTTTAATTTTGTACCATCTGAAAGCATTTTAGTATTATCTGCAGAATCTAGTACTTGAATATTCTTAAATTCTTTTTTAAGTTTTTTAAGGTCACCCTCTTTTTTATCTTTTATAGACTTTACCGTTGCTCCATTTACACTTTGAACACTATATGATTCTTCTTTGCTTTCCCATTTCATTTTAGGTTTTTGCTCTGCAAAATAGATTTTCACCCCATTCACTTCATGATCAAGCTGATGTGGCATATCATATACTTTTTGGTTCGGGTTTACTGAATAATCATCTTTTTCTTGAGAAGAAGAACTGCCATTTTTTTCCTGCGATCCAGGACTATTTTCAACATATTGATGAGAAATTAAACTACCTGACATTTTGTTTTATTTTAATCTAAAGAAAGAAAATCAAATTTTGTATAATACACTTTATTTTCGGTAAAGTTCCATTCAATATTCAAATCGCCCAATAAAAAAGTATGGCGATTATAAAACGGAGGGCTATCTATAACTTTACCGTTACTATCTTCTAAAACAGCATATGCTTTTTTGTAATCAGCCTCGCTTGTTAAAGAAGCGTGATACATGTTTTCCTCAACAAAAATCTTTAATATATACTTATTATTTGGACTTTTATATATTCCATATTCATAATATCTGGATCGGAAAAGATACAGACTTGTAATGGCTACAAGTAATATTGCAACAATCCAAAAAAAAATTATTTTCATAAGTCAAATATAATGTTAACGTTTTCAGTGTGTAAAGTAGAATATAAATAGAAATCATATCCTTTTTTATGATCATCTCTATAATTTCTATAGTCCTTGTTTGTTACTACGTAATATTCTTTTTTCAAATCAGAATCGGGTTCTTCTCTTTGTATTTCAACCGTTTTACCATCGTTACAAACCTTCCAGAATCCTAGGGGTTGAGATGGTTTTTTCGGGTTATCATCTACAAAATCAAACCCGTCTTTAACATAGTAGTGTAATTTTTCAACCTTAATTCGAATGTAATCATCCATTAGGAGCCGGTCTATATATTCTAATTTTCCTGTAGCAAAAACATGATAATTAAAATTAGCTATTGCTGCTATAAAATCATCAATTCCTTCTTTAATAATATGAATCCCCAAATCAAAATTCCCATTAAATGGTTGAGAGTTAAAATAGTATTTTTCATACTTAGGTACTTTTTCACCATTATAATCTAATATATTTGTATCGGTCACGCCAAATGTTGTGGTTTTATTTCCTTTTGTTGGTTTTATTACTATACCATCATTTATCATTTTATTAATTTCTCCTTGCAAAGATTCTTGGATTTTGTTACTCCATGCACTATTTGGCTGTCTTAATTTACTTGTCGTTTCAGAATGAAAATCCCCAAACTCACTGTTCACTTCAGATGACTCTTGGGTTATCCATTCCCATGTTACCGCATCAAGTTTTGGGTCTACAAATTTTTTATTTGAATTATTTCCTTCTTTAAACCATGTTTTTTGTAATTTTTCACCATTTACAAACCCTTTAATATTCAATAATTTGGGTATATATCTGACAAAATGAATTATAAAGCTATTATTAGCTACAAGTTCATTTTCATTCATTACAACACTAAAAAACAATTCAATCTTATTAGGTAGATATTGTTTCTTTTGTATTTTTTTGGCAACCTGGTTATAAAACACATAATTTATTGTAAAATCATGGGAATTCTCTACATCCTTTTTTAAATCCCAATCTTTAGATGTGTATACATGAACTTTTTCTAATTTTTCACTTAAATTTTTTGCATAGATTTTTACTTTATATTTTTTTGCTTTACTTTTTGGCACTGGATGAAAAGTCATATTGATTTTATCGTTTTCAAAATCTAAAAAAAGAACCATATTATTATTTTTTTAAAAAGGCGTATAATATTCCATCTTTAGGAGATGTTTCATCATTTGTATTTTCCATTTTTCTTTCTTGTTTTTTTATAACAGCCACATTTGGTGTTGGCTCACAAGTAATAAAAGACTCTTTTATCAAAACTTTCTGTTCCTGTACAATAGAAGTTCCCAAGTTCTGCCAAGGGCTTAATTTTATCACACTCATACATGGAGGTGGAGTTTGTCCAGACCATTTTGGATGCCCACAAGTTCCTTTAAACTGTAAATTAATCATATTATTTCCGTCACCCTCTGTTGCCCATAACTGATCCTGAAGATTAATTTCGTTAGACGTAACTTTTAAATCTCCTAAAGCTTGTGCATAAGGACATTTGAGTTTTGCTCCATGCATAACAACTTCTCTTTTCTCAAGAGGAGAATCTTCTTTTGATTTTTTTTGTTTTTCCTCTCTCTTTTTATTAAGTTTTGCATTGTGTTCTGAACTACTTTTCCCCTTTTTGGATGTGGCAGAAGTTTTAGATTTTCCAATAATTGTCAAGTCCGAATCTTTGTTGAGATCGGAATCATGTTCATCGGCAACAAATGAAAATTTATTATTTTTCATAATATTCCATTTTATCCTTTACTGACTTTAACGTCTTTTCCTCCTTGAAACACTGCCAAAGAAGACCCTCTTAATTTTAAATCTCCCATAGAAGTTTGTATATCCGCTTCTCCGGAAACACTTTTAAACTTATTTCCTGTATTTTCGGTTTGATCCTGCTTAACAGTAACATTTTTGTTTTCCGATACTTGAGTGTAGATTTTTGTAATAGCTTCAGTATGATCATTCCCAACATAAATATTACTATTCTTCCCTATACTAGTTGTCATGTTTCTTCCTGCTGAAATATTAATATCTTCCCCCGCCGTAAACGTCATATTCTTCGGTGC
>NZ_JAOVZV010000014.1 GCF_026460945.1 Chryseobacterium luquanense | reverse complement strand
CCTTTAATATAAAGTAGTTTCTTAATGTTTCACGCTTATCTAAAAACTCCTCTGCGCTACCAATCAACTCTCGTTTTTCAGTGGGGCAAAGATATAGCAGTTATTTACACGAAACAAATATTTAATAATCAATTATTTTGATTGTGGAAAAGTATTAAAGTAAAACACTGGTTTAACAGACATTGAATAGAATCTTGGAGTTATCCACAATGTTCATATTATTTTTATAAAAGGTAAAGAAGTGAGTTTGTTCGGGTATTGTTAAGAAATTAGCTCACAAAATACAGATTTTGCGCATCGAAATAATATTGTATTTTGGCTACAGAAAGCAAATCCATGTAGACGTGCTTACAAAAGTTAAGCCAACAGATTATTTTGATATTTATATATTAACGAAAGGTGCCGCTCCTACGGAGCTTCAAGCTTTAATCATTCTGTATATTCTACAAAGCTATCGCTCCTCTGGAGCTTTGTAGAAGTGGAAATTATTTTAATCAACTTTTTAGGAGCAATATTTTAATTGAAATTTACCTGAACTCACCAAATTTTCTTTTTATGACTTCTATCCTAGCCCCGATCGCAGCTTTGTTTGAGCTCATTTTCTTTGAAAAAGAAAATAGCGAGTGCGGAGAGCGGGAAATAGCTCCTAAAAAATGGAGAAATTGAGTTGGAAAGAAATAAAGAAAGAAAGAAACAATTCACAAGTAAAATTGAAATCTTTTCTATATATAATAAAATGTCCCTGAAAATTTCAGAGACATTATATAATTTTTATGAGAATTAAAATTCTGCGTTCTTTGGAGTTCTTGGGAAAGGGATGACGTCGCGAATGTTTGTCATACCTGTTACGAAAAGAACGAGTCTTTCTAAACCGAGCCCAAAACCTGCATGAGGAACCGATCCGAATCTTCTTGTATCAAGATACCACCATAATTCGTGCTCGTCAACGTGCATTTCTGCCATTTTTGTTTTCAGAACATCTAATCTTGCTTCTCTTTCTGAGCCACCGATAATTTCACCGATTCCTGGGAAAAGTACATCCATTGCAGCAACGGTTTTATTATCATCATTCAATTTCATGTAGAATGCTTTAATTTCTTTAGGATAATCAAATAAAACTACAGGACATTCAAAGTGTTTTTCAACCAAGAATCTTTCGTGTTCAGACTGAAGATCTGCACCCCATTCTTCGATTGGGTAAGCAAATTTTCCTTTTTTATTTTCTTTTGAATTTAATAAAATCTCAATCGCTTCGGTGTAAGAAACTCTTTTGAAACGTTTAGCGATAACATTTTCAAGTTTTTCAATCAAACCTTCTTTCGCTCTGTCTTTTTCTGGTTTAGATTTTTGTTCTTCGGCAAAACGTTTGTCTAAGAAATCCAAATCATCCTTACAATTATCTAAAACATACTGAATCACATATTTTAAGAAATCTTCTGCCAAATCGATGTTATCTTCCAGGTTATTGAAAGCAACTTCAGGCTCAATCATCCAGAATTCTGCTAAGTGACGGGTTGTGTTTGAATTTTCTGCACGGAAAGTTGGTCCGAAAGTATAAATTCTTCCCAATCCCATTGCTGCAGTTTCTCCTTCAAGCTGTCCTGAAACTGTTAGGTTTGTCTTTTTCCCAAAGAAATCCTGAGCAAAATCGATATCGCCCTGCTCGTCTCTTGGAATATTATTTAAATCAAAGTTGGTAACTCCAAACATTTCACCTGCTCCTTCTGCATCTGCTCCGGTTACAATTGGCGTGTTGATGTAAAAGAACTGGTTTTTGTTGAAAAATGAGTGAATTGCAAAACTTACTGCGTGACGTACTCTAAAAACCGCACCAAATAAATTGGTTCTGAATCTTAAATGCGCCTGATCTCTCAAAGTTTCTAAAGCATGTTTTTTAGGCTGAAGAATCGTTTTTTCCCTTTCTTCTGTAAAGTTATCGCCCAAAATGATAATTTTTTTTGCGATAATCTCTACGGCTTGACCCGCACCTTGGCTTTCTACCACTTCACCTACAACTTTTAGAGATGATGCTGTGCTTATTTTATTGATAATTTCTTCGTCAAAATTTTCGAAATCAACAACAATTTGCAAATTATTAATTGTAGAACCATCATTAAGCGCAATGAAGCGGTTTGCACGGAAGGTTCTTACCCAACCATAAACGGTAATGTCATGATGTAATACTTTTTTGTAGTCTTGTAGGACTTCTTTAATTGTTTGCTTTTTCATTTGTTGATGATAAAATTTTTGTCTAAAATTAATGTTTGCAAAGTTACAAAAAACAGCGTAATTTTTGGTTATTACGCCGTTCGATTTAAAAATCACTATTTAATTCTAAAAAATCCAATTATTAGTTAAAGAATGTTGTCTTTTTTCTCTCTGCTCCTCTTCTGATTCTCAAGGCATGATAGAAACTGGGAACATCGTAATTCCATTTTGGAAGAATCAAAATAATCATGATGACATCTAAATGAGAAATGAAACCAAGAATGATGGTCAAATTGAAAGCCCAACCTGTTGTCTGAAAACCTATTAGATAAGTGAAAGCTAAAAGCAAACTTAAACCCCACAATTTTGAAAGCCAAGCATGGGTACAGGTTTCTTTCCCGAATTTTATCCAGCTTGTTATATAGCAAAGCGCTTCCATGATGAAAATTAATAAAATGCTTTGCCATTCATCTCTTATTAACGTTGGATTTAGAAAATAAGCTGCAAAACCTAAAGACATCCAAAAAACTAAATCAACCTGACTGTCGAGCCTTCTCAGCTTTTCTGAAGAAACTCCGACTTTTCTTGCAATGATGCCGTCAAAAATATCTGTCAATAATCCGATGTACATTAAAGTTAGAATGATAAATCTGGATTCTGCATCTTTTAAATAAGAAAGTAAAATGATAATTGGTGCAAGAAAAAATCTTATGCCTATTAATATATAAGGTATTGTTTTCATGATTTTATTGTTCTTCAAAGATTAAATCATGATGAAGCGTCTTCCAATCACTCATTAAAATTAATATTCCATTACAGTAGAAATAATTTGACTGAACTTTCAAATTATTATTTGAATCTATCGCAAAACGTGATTTTTGAAAATTCCATCCTCCAAAAACCAAAGGAATTCCGTCAATCATAAATCTTCTCTCTTTTAAATATAAAAAGCCGTCATTTTTTAATTTTACTTTCAAATCTTTGCTAAACAAAATATTTTCTGACTCAAATATTTCAACATGTAAGCGATTCTTTTTAATCATCTTAAGTTTTACAATCACATCTTTCTTATCATATTTCTCTTTCCAATTAAACATATTAGTATTTCTGTCAAAAACATCTGTAAGAGTCTGAACATAAAAGCCACTTTTGGTGACCGGTACGTTTTTGTAAGTACCACTGATATTTTCCACACTTTTTTTATCCAATCTAATTGGATCAACATTTTTAAAGCCTGCACAGCTTACTGTAACAAATAAAATACTCAAATAAAAAATCAATTTTCTCATAGCTTTATATTTTAAATTATATCTCAAAGCTAATTTTGAAAACCTGTTTAATGAATGCGAAAAAAAATTAAAATAAATAGTTACATTTGTGAAAATCGCAAAAAAGAATGCACCAAGAAATCTTACTCAAACAAATCAGAAAGAAAATCGGGGATAAATCTTTGAATGACGAGATTGCCAACATTCTCAATATCAGCTACGATGCAGCACACCGACGAACTTCAATGAAGGCAAAATTCAGTTTTGAAGAAGCTTTAGAATTAGCAAAATATTATCAGATTTCGATTGATCAATTTTTGGGAACAGAAAACCAATTGGTTGTAAAAAGAACTCAGCCCGTAAAAACTCAGGAAGATTTGCTTTATTTTTTTGAAAGTTCCTTGAAGATTTTGAATGTTTTTCAGAGCATCAATCAGTCAAAAGTATATTATTCGGCGAAAGATATACCGTTTTTTTATACGATTTCGAATACTATTCTGTCACGCTTCAAATTTTATGTTTGGATGAATTTGCTGAATGAAGATAAATTCCTGGGCCCGTTTGAAGATTTTGATTTGCCTTACCATTCTCCAAAAAACGAAATGCTGAAAGATTTATATGAAAATCAAAATGTAACCGAAGTCTGGAATGACACCACCATGATGAGTATTTTGATGCAAATCTCTTTTTACTCAGAGATGGGACTTTTGAAATATAAAGATATCGTACTGATTTTGGAGGAAGTGAGAAAAGTTTTAGAAAATATTGAACATAAAATTCAGCACAATCCGAATTTCAATTTTTACGTGAACGATTTGGTCATTTTAAGCAATAATATTTTGTTTAAAAATGAATTTCAATCGTCATTTTTCATTCCTTTTAATATGTTTGGGTACATGATGACGAACGATGAAAATACTTGTAATGATACATTAACCTATTTCGAACACGAAATTAAAAATTCAAAATCATTAAATACTTCCGGAAATAGAGAGCGGAAAATGTTTTTCAATAAAATGTATCAGCAAATTGATAATTTGCAGGAAAAGCTTAAAATTTAACAAAAAAAACTTCATCCTTTGAAGAATGAAATTTATGTATCTAATTAAATAACGATTTACTCATCCTTTTTCGAAGGCACCAAAAACACATCAATCAAACCTTCCGGAAGTTGCATTTTAATGAATTTCTCATCACGGTCAACTTCTAAAATCCAATCTTTAATTAATGGAATTACCACTTCTTTTCCATCCAGATTGGTTACAAAATAATTCTGAGCTGTCTGATCGTTCACAGATCTGATGACACCACAGTTGTTATCCTGCTCATCCAAAATTTCATATCCGATGATTTCGTGATAATAAAATTGTTTTCCGGTAAGTTTTGGTAAAGAAGTCAGCGGCAAATAAACATTTTTACCTAAAGATTGGTCTACCAAAGCTTCAGAAGAGTTTTTGAAGGCAAGATTCAGAGCATCCAATTTGCTCCAAGAAGATTTTTCAATGAAAAAAGGAACTAATAGACCATTGATTTCTACAAAAATAGAATCAAGGTTTTTGTAAAGTTCTGGTTGATCTGTATCTAATTTAAGAATTACATTTCCTGCAAGACCGTGTCTACGGGTAATTTTTCCTAAAAAATAGCAATCTTCTTTTTTCATAATGCAAATATATAAGAAACCATCAAAATTTTAAAAACCTTGAAGGTTTAAATTAAAAAAGACACGAAAAAATCGTGTCTTTATTTTGTATCTTGTTTAAGACTAAGCCTGAGTTTCTTCAGTACCTTCTGCTTCAGCAGTTGGCTCTTCTGTAGCTTCAGTAACTTCTTCTGCAGGTGCATTTGCAGCTTCTTCAGCAGCTTTAGCATCAGCAATTACTTGAGCAGCAGCAGCAACTCTAGCTTCGTTTACTTTAGTTTCAGCATCGAAAGCAGCTTTCTTAGCATCAGCTTTAGCAGTAGATAAACCTTCTACTTTACCTTGTACTTTAGCATCTTTAGACTCTAACCACGCAGCAAATCTCTTTTCAGCTTCAGCTTCGTCAAAAGCACCTTTAGCAACACCACCTTGTAAGTGTTTTTTGTAAAGAACACCTTTATAAGAAAGAATTGCTCTAGCCGTATCAGTTGGTTGAGCACCGTTGTTTAACCACTTTACAGCAGCATCAACGTTCAAATCAATTGTAGCAGGGTTTGTAATTGGGTTGTAAGTACCTAACTTTTCGATGAATCTACCATCTCTTCTAGCTCTTGCATCTGCAACCACGATGTGGAAAAAAGGTCTCCCTTTAGATCCGTGTCTTTGTAATCTGATTTTTACTGACATAATGTTTGAATTTTATGGGAACTCGTCCCGATTAAATATTTAAGTGTGCAAAGATAGTAAAAAAGTTTGAAGTTAAATACCCAAATTAAAAGTTTTAAAAACAATATTTTTCAGAAGCCGGGAACCTGCTTTCCGCTGTATCTTTTTCGCCAGCGCTTTTTTCAAGCCATCAGCAAAAAAGGATGTCGCTGCAATCAGGGCTATTTCACAACTTCATTACAAATACCCCCTTCTTATCAAGAAGTTAGTGAATCTTTACATTGTTATATCAAACTAATCAACATTTCCCATGTAGAAAAGACCAAGACATTTCTGATTTTCTTCAATCGTCAAAGAATCTTTCAAAAGGTCAACAATCTTCGGAGAGCTCCAGTAAGAGCCTACTCCATTTGCGGTACAAGAAAGATACATATTCTGAACCGCCATAGAAACAGCCGCAATCTCTTCCCATTCCGGAACCATTCCGCTGAAATTAACAACGATGGAAACTACCGCATCTGCTTTATTGATTTTTAAACCAATATCATTGTATTTCTTCTCCAGAAAAACCTGTGGAGCCTGAGTTGATTTGTAAATCTCTTGCATTTCCAAAGCTAATTTCGCTTTTTCTTCACCTTTGAAAATTTTAAAACGCCAAGGTTTTGTACGTTTATGATTGGGAGCAAACGTCGCCGAATTCAAAATTTCATCCAAAACCTCCTGAGAAATTTCTGTTTCATTATAATCTTTCGGAAATATACTTCTGCGTTGCTCTATGATTTCTTTTAAAACTTCTGCTTTATTCATGTAGACAAAAATACTGAAAAATGTGGGAAGCAGAAAGCTAGGTAATGGAAGTTTTTACAAATTTCTTAGATGCCACGAATGCACGAATATTACAATTATTACAATCAAATACTTGAAAAATTAGTGTATTCGTGGCATTATACTTTGCTTTTTAAATTACTTCTTCAATCTTCTGATAAATCTTATTCAACGTAAATTCTTCACCGGCCTTCATCCCCATAATCTTTTTTGCCATCGGGCTTTCAGGGGAAATCGCATAGAATCGGTCGCCTTCAAAGAAAAATTCACCTAAAGAAACAGAGATGTAGAAACGAGCTTTATTGGTAATGACTAATGAACCTAATTTTGCATGATCAGATTCAGAATTTAAAACTTTTTTCATCTGTTGCTGCATATTTTTCAGGTTTGCCATTTGTTTATCTAAATGATAAATTTCGTCCTGCATTTCTTCACGAATCGAATCATATTTCGAGGTTTTCTTTACTTCACGGCTCGCTTCCAAAGTAAAATTCAGATAAAATTCTAAAGTTTTCACTTTTCCTGAGAGCATATCTCTCACAAAAACTCTTAAATCATTTTTATTGTAAGTCGCCTTCTGCATAAATCAAATTCTTTTACATAAAGATAATATTTTAATTTAAAACGTAAAATAAAAAAACTGCTTTCAAGTTGAAAACAGTTTCTTATAAATTAAAAAGTATTTCAGTTTTATTTCTCAACCAAAGCTTTCAGATTGGTAAATCCTTCATCATAAGATTTTCCCATTTGATAATCCATCATTGGTCGCATAATTTTCATCCAGGTTTCCTGTTTTGTATCCATACTCCATGTAACTTTTGTTGAATTTCCTTCAGATGTTAAAATGATGTCAGAAATTGCCTGTCCTTCAAAAGGTCTTTTAAAAATCATTTCCGTCTTTTGTTTTTCACCAGAAATCAGTTCTTTTATTTCCTGACAGCCTGCTCCTGCATCATCATTTTTGCTATCCCAACAATACTTATCTCCTACTTCGCCCGGATTTCCGGTATAAGTAACTTTCATGTTTTTGTCTAATTTCATCCACGGATTCCACTCGTTAAAAGCTTTCATTGTGCTGATTTGTTGCCAAACTTTATCTTTCGGAGCATTGATGACCACGGTTTTTTCGTAATGGTAATTTTCACCGAAAGCAAGCATTGCAATTACAGAATACACCACAAACAGAAGGATTAATCCGCCGATAATTTTTAAAATTGTTTTCATAGTTTCATATATTAATTATAGTTTCAAAAATATATATTTTTTCAAAATTTTATCTTTTCCTATGACAAGAATAATTTCAAAATGAAGCATTTTGTCACAAATCTGTGTCAAGGCATCTTATTTGAGTTCAAAATACCATTCAATTAATTAAATTTACCATTAAAAATAAATCAATGAATATTTTAACAGAAAAATTCAGCACTCCATATCATTCTGCACCTTTTAACGAGATAAAAAATGAAGATTACCTTCCAGCTTTCAAAGAATTAATTACCAATTCTGAAGCAGAAATTGACGCAATTATCAACAATTCAGAAGAACCAACTTTTGAAAACGTGATTGAGGCTTTGGCTTTTTCGGGTGAACAACTCGACAGAGCTTCCAATATATTTTTCAATTTAAACTCCGCTGAAACGAGTGACGAATTACAGCAAATTGCTCAGGAAGTTTCTCCGATTCTGACAGAATATTCTTCAAAAATTTCTCAAAATGAAGCTTTATTTAATAAAATTAAAAAAGTTTACGACGAAAGGGAAAAATACAATCTGAACGAAGAACAGCAAATGCTTTTGAATGAAACCTACAAAGGTTTTGTAAGAAGCGGAGCACTTTTAAACGAGGAAGACAAAGAAAAATTAAAGAAAATCAGCATGGATTTATCTTTAAAATCACTTCGGTTCGGGCAAAACGTGTTGGCTTCAACAAATAATTATTTTAAATACATCACAAATAGAGAAGATTTAGCAGGAATTCCCGAAGCCATTTTGGAACAATATGCAGAAGAAGCGAAGGAAAGAACTCTGGAAGGCTGGGTTGTCACTTTGCAATATCCAAGCTACATTCCTTTCATGACGTATGCAGAAAATCGTGAATTGAGAAAGGAAATTGCTTTAGCAAATGGAAAAAAATCTTTTGATGGCGGTGAATTTGACAATCAGAATTTAATAAAAGAACTTCTTACTTTAAAACAGCAAAAAGCAGAATTATTAGGCTACAAAAATTACGCAGACTATGTCTTGGAAGAAAGAATGGCAAAATCTCCAACCAAAGTGATTGACTTTTTAAATGAACTTTTAATTAAAGCCAAACCGTATGCTGAAAAAGAAATCGAAGAATTAAAAGCTTTGGCAAAAACAGACGGAATCGATGAAATGCATGGTTACGACCACGCTTTTTATGCAGAAAAACTCCGTAAAGCAAAATATGACCTGAATGATGAGGAATTAAAACCGTATTTTCCATTAGAACAAGTTCAGGAAGCTGTTTTTGGATTATCAAAACAACTTTTCGGGTTGACTTTTGTTGAAAGAAATGATATTCCTAAATATCATGAAGACGTAAAAGTTTATGAAGTCAAGGAAAATGGTGAGTACAAATCTTTATTATATGTTGACTATTTCCCAAGAAAAGGTAAAAGAGCCGGAGCTTGGATGACGAGCTACAAAAATCAGTATCAAAAAGACGGAGAAAATTCTCGTCCGCATATTTCTATCGTTTGTAATTTCAACAAACCGACAAAAGATACACCTAGTTTATTAACGTTTCAGGAAGTAACAACATTGTTTCACGAGTTTGGTCATGCACTTCACGGAATGTTGGCAAATACGCAATATCCAAATTTATCCGGAACTTCTGTGAAATGGGATTTTGTAGAATTACCTTCTCAGTTCCTTGAAAATTTCTGCTACGAACCTGAATTTTTGAAAACTTTTGCCAAACATTATAAGACAGGAGAAGTTTTACCGGACGAAAAAATTGAGAAAATCGCACAGTCGAAAAACTTTATGGAAGGTTATCAGACTTTGAGACAAATCGGTTTTGGATTGTTGGATATGAATTACCATTCTAAGGTTGCAGAGTTGGAAGGTTTGAGCGTGAAAGAGTTTGAGGACAATTACACCAAAGCAACTCAGCTTTATCCTGTAAACCCTGAAACAGCGATGAGCCCAAGTTTTTCACATATTTTTCAGGGTGGATATTCTGCGGGATACTACTCTTACAAATGGGCAGAGGTTTTGGATGCCGATGCTTTCCAATATTTTAAAGAAACCGGAATTTTTAATGCTGAAACCGCTGCAAAATTTAAAGTTTTACTTTCTTCGGGCGGAACGAAAGATCCTATGGAATTGTATAAGAATTTCAGAGGAAGCGAGCCGAAAGTGGAGAGTTTGCTGAAGAGAGCGTTTGGGTAGGATTAAAAAAAATAAATTTAAAACTCCAGAAGGATGAAAACTTTCTGGAGTTTTTTTGTTAAAGCTTTTAACCCATTAGAAAATTTGAAGGAAGTGATTCGATTATTGAAAGAATACATAAGCTTTTTAAAATCTTTAGTTTTATCATTAATATATTATAAACATCATTATTTTTGACGAAACCATGACTATGAAAATTTTATTACTATTCTCATTATTATCTTCCGTTATAATTTATTCTCAAAGAAGGAATTATTTCCCCGATTCAGATAAAACACCTAATTGTAATTTAATAAAAAAAGGGAATTTTACAAGAAATGAAAAAGGAAATAACTCATTTAAAGTTAAGGTTCGTAAAAATCGAATGACTGAAATTTTTGGCAAAAATGATATTATCGTAGAAAGTAAACTGAAAATGCCCAATAAATGCAAATTTGAAACTGAAATAATAAAGATTAAAACAAAACTCAAAGATGATTTTATTTATATTGGTAAGAAAACAAAATATGAAATTGTAGAAACGGGAAAAAATTCTATTATTTATGAATATTGGTGCAATGAAGGAAGAAATATTTGTACAGAAATTTTACAAAAAGAATAAACTTTAAAAGTATTTCTTATTTTTCATTGAAAAATAAAATTTTCAATCCAAAAAAACTAAAAATCATACTTTGAAAAAAGTAATCTTTACATTATAATATTTCACAAACAAAAAGTTGAATTTATTGTAGTGAGTTGAGAAGATGACAAAAATCTTAGCCCAGATTGCAGTGAAAATCCTTTTTTTGCAAAAAAAAGATTGCAACGAAAAGCGGGAAAAAGCTCCAAATAAAAATTCAACCAATCTTAAAAAATTATGAAATTCAAAATACTTCTTTTATTAATTTTCACCATCAATCAAGCTTTTGCACAAAAGAAAGAATTTCGGGATACAAAAGTTGATACGCTTACTTTTTTGAATAATAGAAAATTATTAAACAGTTTAAATACCAATCAATTTCAAAAGAAAATATTTGCAGAAAACGACATTACAATTCCCTATCGGTTTTTAATGCCTAAAAATAACCTCATCAATCAAAAATACCCCTTGGTTATTACCCTTCATAATTCTACAAGGATCGGAAATGATAATGAAAACCAATTGGAACCATTCGCTAAAATATGGTTACGAGATGAAATTTATACGAAATTTCAATGTTATGTTGTAGCGCCACAATTTAATAAGCGTTCTACAAATTATGAGATCAATGGGGAAGGAATTCAGGTTTCAAAACCTTCCAACGAGGTTGTTACTTTATTGAGATTAATAAAAGATCTTGAAAAAGGATATCCCAACATTGATACAAACAGAATCTACTTAATTGGCTATTCAATGGGTGGTTCGACCGCTCAAAATCTTATGAATTTGCAACCCAAACTATTTGCAGCAACTGTTTCTGTTGCCGCTGTTCCGGATTTTTCAAATCTTGATAAAATTAAAGAAAAAAACATTTGGCTGATTCACGGAGAAAAAGATATCGAAAATCCTTACATAGGCAGCGTTGAATTGTATAATAAACTTTCTTCCAACAAAAATTTGATTTTTACAACTTTCACAAATCTTCATCATAATAATATTGTAATCCAGTTTTTAGTAACAGATGAAATCCCCAAATGGTTATTCGGAAAACGCAGGTAAACAAAAAATGATTAAAATGAAAAATTATTTACTTTTTAAGGTTATTATTTTCATCGGAGGTTCCTTAGCTTTCATAAGTTCTTGTAACAATTCTAAATCCGACCTTGCAGACTTCAATGTTTTTATTGAAAAATTTAAGAAAGACAGTACTTTTCAAAGTCAGCACATTAGTTTTCCTGTGATGGAAAATTATTCAGACGAAGATTTTCCGCTGGACATTCTTCAAAGAACGATTTATAAAGATAACTACACTTTTATTGACATAGAAAATGATGTCCCGAAAGAATTGAGAAACAAAGATTTGTATGATGTTCACATTAATCAAATTCAAGACACTGTTTACTATCAAAAGTTTGGAAAAAACAACAGCATCAATATTACGTATAAATTTCAACGCATTCAAAACACATATCGTTTGATTGAAATAGAGGATTTGACAAATTAATCAATCTTAATTTCATCACTCTGATTGTGTTTTAATTATTCCTTTCATTTAATTAAACTAAAAATAAAAGCCGGAAGAAATTCCGGCTTATTTTATATAAATTATTTTTTAATATCCAAAAATTTCTTCCAAACCAAGTTCTTCAAAACTTCCCATTTCATTCACAGCATCCATATTCAGATTTTCTTTTTTTCCGATAATGGCAGTATTAAAATGAATCGGTTTAATTTGAGTTTGATAAAAATCTTTCACATCATTAAACTTCAGATTTTCAATTTGGCTGTAAATATCTTTTCTAAAATCATAATCGATTCCAAGTTTTTTCAATCGTAATGTATTAAAGAAAATATTGGTTCTCGTAATTCTGGCTGATGCAATCTGTTTTAAGGCCGAATTTTTAGCATTTTCAAACTGCTCCGGAATTTCAGGAAGCTCATTCATCAATTCGGTCATTGTATCAACTGCAATTTGCAGTTTATCCGGCTGAGTTCCGATGTAAGTTGTAATATAATCGGGATGCGCCAGTTCAGAATTTGGTGAATAAGAAACATAAGCCGAATACGCCAAACTTTTACTTTCACGGATTTCCTGAAAAACAATTGACGATAAACCGCGACCGAAATATTCATTAAAAACATTAATCTTTCCGAAGTTTTCAGGATTTACATTTTGGCCTTTTCCGATTTTGCTCATTTCCATCTGAACCATATCATAATCGGTGAAATAAACCGTTCCTGTTGTTTCCTGTTCAGGATATTTTTTAGGTTCCGGAATTGTAAATCTTTCATCAACAATATAATTCGGAATGTAATTCTTAAAACTTTCAAAATCTTTTCCGTAAAAGAAAATCTGATAAGTAAAGCCGAATAACTTTTTCATTTTATCTGTAAAACCTTTCACATTAGCATTTTCCAGCTGCTCTTTTGATATGATATCTAAAAATCTCGATGTTTTTCCAAGCTTCGTGTAGGTTGTCAGAGCGGTCATAATGCGGTTTTTGTCTTTTTTCGCCGCTTCACGGTTTTCCAAAACAGTTTCCACAAACTGATTGTAAATTCCCTGATCAGGTTTTAGTTCAGACATCCAGTGTTGTAAAAGAGAAATTCCTTTTTCAAGATTTGATTCCAGTCCGCTTAAAGAAATAGTTAGTTGATTAGAGCTTGTTTTAAAATCATTGGTAATCCCGATTTTGAAGAACTCCTTTTTTAAATCTTCGGGCGAAAATTTTTCTGTTCCTAAATATTGTAAAATCTGTGTAGAAATCCCTAAATCTCTGTCGTGGTCGCTTCCAAAAGGAAAAATAAAATGAACCTGAGCAATTTCATTATATTTATTTTTAACAAAACTCAGTTTCTTATTCTGAATTAAATCAGTTTCAATTTCTTTCTGATAATCAATAAATTCTGGCTGAATATCTTCCGTTTTATCATTTAAAATTTCCTTCAGAAACTCAGATTGTGCTTCACGATTGATTTTTATTGGTGTAATTCCAGGATTATCAACTCTTAAAAGCTGATCATTCACGCCTTTTTCTTTATTGATAATAACATAGTTATCTTTGAAAAAATCATTAGCAAAATCGACGACATCCTGTTTTGTAAACGAAGCATATTCATCCATTTCACTCAGTTCTTCATCCCAGGTTTTTCCTTTAATGTAAGTATCGTAAAGGTTTGTAGCAAGACCTTCCGCCGTTTCAAGACCTTTTAATCGTTGTAATTTAAAATCATTGATGATTGCTGGAAGCATCCAATCGGGGAAATCTCCTTTTTTTAATAATTCAATCTGCTCCAACATCATTTCTTTAGCTTCCGATAAAGTCTGATTTTCTTTTGGAACTGCAACCACAGAAAAATACCCATATTCTTTTAAACCTAAAGAATACGCTTGAGCCCAAAGCATTTTTTGAGTCTGATTGATATTTAAATCTAAAATCCCCGCTTCTCCTCTATTGCTTAAAATATTGGCTGTAACATCAGCAAGCATTGCTTCTTTTGTACCATAACTATCAGTTCGCCAAGCCATCTGAATTCTCGGTGTTGTAGGACTTTTTACCGTTCTTTCGACAATTTCAGTCAAAGGTTTTTCTATAATTAAATTTTTCTTTGGCAATTCTTTGTACGGAATTGCCCCAAAATACTCATCAACCAAAACAACAGTTTCCTCAAAATCTAAATCTCCAACCAAAACGATTGCATAGTTATTGGGAACATAATATTCATCAAAATACTTGTGAATTGCCTTCATTGAAGGATTTTTAAGATGTTCAGGATCTCCCAAAGTCGTTTGCTGACCATTTGGATGAGTTGGGAAAAGTGCATCCATCAATTCATAATTCACCAATCGGGAATCGCTATCCTGTGCTCGGTTGAACTCTTCATAAACAGATTCCAATTCTGTATGAAAAAGCCTTAAAACCATTTCCGAGAAACGTTCTTTCTCGATTTTCAGCCACTTTTTAAGCTCGTTATTGGGAATATTATTTTTATAAACCGTTTCGTCAAACCAAGTATGTGCATTCGTTCCGGTTGCTCCCAAAGAAGAAATAGCTTTGTCATATTCATTGGCAATCGCATATTGACTCGCTTCCTGAGAAATTTCGTCTATTTTTTTATAGATTTCTTTCTTCAGTTCGGGATTTTGTTCAGCTTTATGTTTTTCGTATAAATCTGAAATTTCTTCAAGTAAAACTTTCTCTTTTTCCCAATTATGAGTTCCTATTTTTGACGTTCCTTTAAACATCATGTGTTCGAGATAATGCGCCAAACCTGTATTGTCAGAAGGATCATTATTACTTCCAGTTCTTACCGGAATAAAAGTCTGAATTCTCGGTGCGTCGAAATTTTGGGCAAGAAAAACTTTTAACCCATTATTAAAGGTATAAATTCTTACTTTATTTTCGTCGTTGGTAATGGTGATATAGTCGTAATTATTTTTATCAGTATGATGTATTTCTCTGTACGTTTTGTCAGTCATATTTTCATTTTACAAGCTCTAAGGTTATAGAACATCTTACAAATTTACGGAATCAAAAAAGAAAAGCGAACTCCCATCATCATCATTTAAAAAATAGATGATAAAAACTATTCTTTATAAAAAATTTGCGAGATAAATTAAGTCCTTTTAAGGAGAATTTCTTTATCTTGTCATATAAAATTTTGAAATGAAAAAAGCAGGATCTATTTTATTGATTTTATCATTAAGCTTAGCTAAAGCCCAAACTCACCGTTTTTTTTACGAAGTGAAATACAAAGAAGATTCTACGCAAGCTAATTATCAAAAAGCTTTTACCGTTTTAGATATTAATCCTGACGAAACCAAATATTATGATAATAGTTTTTTAGAAAAAGATTCTGTAAATAATATAAATAAATCTCAAAATACAAACTGGACTGCACAAATTCCAGTTACAAGAAAGAAAAACTCCAGCAAAAACATCAATTTTGCTTTTGCCGGAGATCAATTATATTCTTATTCTACAGAAGATCCGGTAGAATGGAAATTATCTGAAGAAACTAAAAAAACTGCTGACTTTAATCTTCAAAAAGCTACAACCAATTTTGGCGGAAGAAAATGGACAGCATGGTTCACAAAAGAAATTCCGTTTTCTGAAGGCCCTTATAAATTCAAAGGTTTGCCGGGTTTGATTATTTCATTGGAAGACAGCCAAAAGCAATTCAGTTTCTCGTTAATTAAAAGCAAAAAATTAGATCAAACTTACGACACAAAAAATATTCTTGAAGTACGATATGGAGATAAACCTCTTAATGTTTCGGAAAAAATATTCATTAAAAAGTCATTAGAATATTACGAAGATCCTTATCAGGAGGATCGCATTAATTTAAAGAAAGGCAATACCATCATAGAAATTGACGGAAAAAAATATACAAACGCAAGTGATTTGATTCCACTTATAAAAAGTGAGCAGGAATATATCAGAAAACAAAACAACCCGATTGAGCTTAATAAAGCGATAAGATATCCTATGAAATAAAATTTATTAAATGTTTGATTCTATTTTTTCCTATTTTATTCCAGCGACGATCTTATCATTGATTATTTCTGTCATTTATTTCTTTTTTGAAAAGAGAAAAATCATTGAAACTTACACCGAATCAAATTCAAAACATCTAAAAAATATCAGTGGACTTATTATTTTAAATGACGGATTTTTGAGCAAAAAAATTCTGTCTTTTAATTTTGATTTACTCATCAATGACAATACAATTTTTATTTTCCCTAAAAGTTTTTATTTTATTCCGATTCGAAAAATAAATTTAAATTTTTCAAATTCTTCTAAAAAACTTACGCGTTCTACCCTATTACTCAGAGAAATGATCATGAATAATCACAGTGTTGATTTAGTATCCTATCCTAACTATTTACATTCAAAAGGCCATATTATTCGTTTACAAAATCTCACAAATGAGCAGATTTCAATTTTTGAGGAAATAAAAAAAAATAAAATTTATTAGATTTACATAAACATATTGTAAATAAAAATGTCTGCAACCTTCTTCCCAACACCACAAGATTTCAGAAATTGGCTTGAGAAAAACCATCAAACTGAAAAAGAATTATTGGTAGGTTTTTATAAAGTCGGAACCAAAAAACCTTCAATGATTTGGTCTGAATCTGTTGATCAAGCTCTATGTTTTGGCTGGATTGACGGCGTGAGAAAATCGATTGATGAGGAAAGTTATAGCATCCGTTTTACACCAAGAAAACCGACAAGTATTTGGAGCGTTGTTAACATCAAAAAGATCGAAGAACTTATAAAAGCCGGTCTAATGAAAAAAGAAGGTCTTGAAGCTTTTAAACTTAGAAAAGAAGATAAATCAGGAATTTATTCACACGAAAAAGAACCTTCTCAACTTACACAGGATTACGAAAAACAATTTAAAGCCAATAAAAAAGCCTGGGATTTTTTTGAAAAACAAGCTCCATCTTATAAAAAGGTGATAATTCATTGGATTATGAGTGCAAAACAGGAGAAAACAAAGCTTTCACGTCTTGAAAAAACAATTAATGAAAGTGAAAAAGAGCAGCGGATTTTGTGAATATCTATTTTAAATCATCAGTCACTTTATGATTCCTTCGGAATCTAAACTACTTTATTTTCAGTGAATTGAAATTCTTAGGAAATAACAAACAGTACGTTAAAAACTCATTAAAATTTACGGACATTCATTACTTTTTTAATACAATCTACTTATTTTTGTCATTTTGACATATAATCTTTCTCATGTATCGCTGTATCATCGCTGTATCCTTTCTGTACTCTCGTCATAAAATCCTAATTCAGAATAATATTTCACTTATGTCAAATTGTCAGTAATGTAGAATCGGAATTTTTATTTAATTTTAAAACTCATTCAATTCAAAGAAATGGCAGCTAAAAAACAAATTTCCACAGAAGAAAGTATAGAACTTATACAGATACTCAAAAAACGTTTTGAAAAAAACATAACCCATCACGAAAAACTAGACTGGTCAAAAATTGAGGAAAAATTAAATTCAAACCCCTCAAAATTATGGTCACTCAATGAAATGGAAATTTCGGGAGGAGAACCCGACGTCGTAGATTATGATGAAAAAACAGATGAATATATTTTCTTCGACTGTTCCGCAGAAAGCCCTAATGGAAGAAGAAGTTTTTGCTACGACCGTGAAGCTCTGGATTCCCGGAAGGAAAACAAACCTCAAAATGATGTAATGACAACCGCCAAACAAATGGGTGTTGAAATTCTTTCAGAAGAACAATATCGTTTTTTGCAGACTTTAGGAGAGTTTGATTTGAAAACTTCCAGTTGGGTCAAAACACCAAAAGAAATAAGAGAATTGGGTGGGGCTATATTCTGTGACCGTCGTTATAATACTGTTTTTGTATATCATAATGGAGCTAATTCTTACTATGCAGCAAGAGCTTTTAGAGGAGTTTTGAGAGTTTAGGTTAAGTTTATATAATATTTCCTCCAGTTTGAGTGTTTTTAGGAATGAAATGAAGAAAAATGTATCGAGAACTAGTCAACTTTTCACCGAATATACTTACCAACATTCAAAAAAAATCGAAAAGTTCTCGATACGATTTTTTCAAAATTTACTCGAACTGACGTTGAATATATTTTACTTCTCAAAAACTTTCAAACTTTTTATATAAAAACTATTATCATACCTTTGCGCTTCAAAAAATTAGACATGAATACACAGATTTTAGATTTTTGGGTAGGAAATTTCAGAACGGAAGAAGATTTTTTCCAGTTTGTAGAAGAAGATGAGAATTATTACATCGAAGAAGAATCTGATGACACCTATATTTCAAAATTTGCGGAATCGCAGGATACTGTTTGGTTTGATCAGGATTTAATGGAATACGGTTTTGAGCAAAGCATCCAGCATTTTTCTGAATATTCTTTTGCCGAGCAATGGCTTCCGGTTTTATACAACAGAATCAACGAAATGAATCTGAAATTTGATATTAACTCTCTCGTTTTTGTAAGTCAAGGACAAATTCCACAACCAAAATCTGTAGAAAATGACGAACTTTCTTTGGTTTATGTGGGTGGAATTGAGTTTGAATATTAAGATTTGAAATCCTTAATTTACTTTTTTACAACATCGTAAAAGTATGGCGGTCTTACCCCCATCGGATAAACTACAAATCGACCTTTATTAGAAAAGAAAGTAATAAAACCATCTTCTTTAGATTCATTTGGATAAAATATTACTTCAGCAGATTTTATTTTTGATGAATTTTCTTCAATTTCCCCAATTTCATAATGGTCAAAAATGAAAGGGTTATTTGTAGGGAAATCGTAGTAGACAATCTCTTTTTTAGTCAAATCTATGCTTGCATTTTGTTCTTTATCTAAAAACAATTGATGATCTCTCAAGTAATTTTCGATATCATTTTTATTTTTAAATGGGATAAAGGAAGCTTCCGGATCAGCAAACAAAATATCATTCAACCGATCAACTTCCAAGCCTAGTAAAGTAAGCTTTTTTTGGTCTAATCTGAAATAGAAATAAAATTGCTTCTTTTGATTTTTGCTTATTCCTATCGCCCAAAAATTACAGAGCTTCTCCAGTTTTTTATATTTATTAAAAAAAGATGGTGGATGAGAATTGTAAGAATTATCAAAATTTTCCAGCAAAAAATTGTTCTTATTTTTCTGTACAAAAAAACCTGTTTTAGAAAATTTAAAATCACCTAAATATTCAGGAAAATCTTCAAACTTTACATTATTTTCAAATAAATCTGTATTCAGCCAATCTATTTCATATCCTATTTCTTCAAGAGCACTGATAATAGGATAAGGACCGTCATGATAATACATGATCATTCCCAAATCTGCATCAATATATTTATTGATATTTTTCTTCTGATGAGAATTAAAATCTTTTACAAAATCTTTAAAAATAGCTATAGAATCAGTTTCTTTTTTCACAGAATCTGTGACCGAAATTTCAGTTTTTTCTACTTTTGGAACTTCAACAATATTTTTATTATTCAGGTAAAAATAAATGATTAGTGGTACTATTATTACAATACCCAGAATAATAAAAATATATGCCTTAGTTCGGTTCATTCTATTTTGTTAATGCGCTTCCAGCCAGTTCTTCCCTACTCCCACTTCAACCAATAACGGAACCTGCGTTTCAATAGCATTTTCCATTTCTGTTTTAATGATATGTGTAGCAACTTCTACCTCATCAATGGGAGATTCAAAAATTAATTCGTCATGTACCTGAAGGAGCATTTTGGTCTGCAATTTTTCTTTTTCTAATTCTTTTTGAATTTTAATCATTGCCAGTTTCACAACATCTGCGGCACTTCCCTGAATGGGAGCATTTACGGCATTTCTTTCGGCATGAGCCCGCACCACAAAATTTCCGGAATTGATGTCTTTCAAGTGACGTTTTCGTCCTAAAATTGTTTCTACATAACCGATATCACGAGCTCTTTTCACTTGCTCCGCCATATATTCTTTCAATTTCGGATAGGTTTCGTAATACGCTTCGATCATCTGCTTAGCTTCAGATCTGGATAATCCGGTTTGTTCTGCCAACGCAAAAGCTCCCTGACCGTATAAAATTCCAAAGTTGACCGTTTTTGCTTGTCCACGCTGCGTTTTTGAAACCTCTTCCAACGGGATATTAAACAATTTAGCAGCCGTGGAAGCGTGAATATCTTTGCCATCCTGAAAGGCTTTGATCATATTGTCTTCACCAGAGATTTCGGCAATTAAACGCAGTTCAATCTGCGAATAATCGGCAGAAATAATTTTCTTTCCTTCTCCTGAAACAAACGCTCCACGGATTTGCTGACCTCTTAATGTACGGATTGGAATATTCTGCAAATTAGGATTCACACTCGCCAAACGACCTGTTGCAGCCGTAGTTTGTGAGAAATTGGTATGTACACGGTTATCATCTTTATCAATCTGTGATGGCAATGCATCCACATACGTAGATTTCAGTTTCTGATACGTTCTGTATTCTAAAATATGCTGAATGATCTCGTGTTTTGAAGACAATTTTTGCAATACATCTTCCGACGTTGCATACTGTCCGGTTTTTGTCTTTTTGGCTTTCGGATCAAGCTGCATTTTTTCAAACAATACATCTCCCAATTGCCTTGGTGAATTCATATTAAATTCTTCACCAGAAATTTCAAATATTTTTGATTCTAACTGTCTTAAATCATTCTCAAGGTCGATACTTTCCTGAGCGAGCCATTTTTCGTCCAGAGAAATTCCTTCGAGTTCCATTTTAGCCAACACTTCCATCAAAGGCATTTCGATGTTGTAGAAAAGATCTTCAAGGTTTTCTTTTTTTAATTGCGGCGCAAACAATTCATATAACTGGAAGGTCACATCAGCATCTTCGGCTGCATAATCCGTCTGCGTTCTTAAATCTGCATCTCTGAAATTTCCTTGATTTTTCCCTTTTTTACCGATAATTGTTTCAATAGAAACAGGTTTATAACCTAAATAAACTTCAGAAAGATAGTCCATTCCGTGTCTTCCGTCAGGATTCAAAAGATAATGCGCAATCATCGTATCGAACATAGCTCCTTTTACGGTCATGTTGTACTGTTTCAGAACTTTGTAATCGTATTTTAAGTTGTGCGCAATTTTAATTAAATCTTCTTTTTCAAAAAATGGTCTGAAGATTTCCAAAGTCTGTAAAACTTCACCCTGATCTTCAGAAAGCGGAATATAATAGGCTAAACCTTTTTTGTAGGAAAAACTCATTCCCACCAATTCAGCTTCCAGTTCGTTTAATGAAGTAGTTTCTGTATCAAAACAAACGGCTTTTTTTTTCAAAAGATTCTGAACTAATATTTTCTGTGCTTTCGGATTATCTACAAACTGATATAAATGATCGTTTTCTGCAATCGTAGATTTTGTGGAAGTTGCCTGATCGAGCTCTTCATATGTCGCAAAAAGATCAAGCTGACCTACATTTTTGGAAACTTTCTGTTGTGGAGTTTCAGCGATTTGTCCATCCACTTCTGTAATGGTTACACCATTCTGGGAAACAACGGTTGTTTTTACCGAAATTGTTTCTGAAGGCGCAAATGCCCGGTAAAGATTTTCGTATAATCTTCTGAATTCGATTTCATCAAAAATCACTTTTACTTTTTCAAAATCAGGAGTTTCGAGATCGTATTGTTCTTGATGAAATTCTACGGGTGCATCACAAATAATGGTTGCTAATTTTTTAGATAATATTCCGCGTTCGGCTGAAGCTTCTATTTTTTCTTTTATCTTACCTTTCAACTGATGAGTATTGGCTAAAAGATTTTCAATGCTTCCGTATTCTTTGAGGAATTTCATCGCTGTTTTTTCACCAACACCATCCAATCCCGGGATATTATCGACAGCATCACCCATCATTGCGAGATAATCAATGACTTGTTTCGGATCTTCGATTTCGTATTTAGCTTTTACTTCTTCTACACCTAAAATTTCGATTTCGCCGCCTTTTAAACCTGGTTTATAAATTTTGATTTTATCGGTAACCAATTGAGCAAAATCTTTATCAGGTGTCACCATAAATGTGGTATAACCTTCTTTTTCCGCTTTACAAGCAAGAGTTCCAATTAGATCATCCGCTTCGTAACCTTCCACACCCATGTGAGGAATATGCATGGCATCCAAAATCCGGTGAAGATATGGGATTGCAACCCTGATAGCTTCGGGAGTTTCGCTACGATTAGCTTTGTATTCTGCGAAATCATTAGTTCTGATACTTGCCTGACCGACATCAAAGACAACAGCTAAATGAGTTGGTCTTTCCCTTCTGATTAATTCGATCAAAGAATTGGTAAAACCAAAAATTGCGGATGTATCAATTCCGGTACTGGTAATTCTCGGACTTCTAATCAATGCGTAATATCCTCTGAAAATCATCGCATAAGCATCGATGAGAAAAAGCCTTTTATCTTGTGTTGCCTCCATATTTTGAATAATGAACAAATATATGAAATCGGGATGAGTGGCCAAACTGAGAAATCATATTGATTATTTTTAGAATCGTCAGTTCGAGTGAAATTCTGAAAGAATTTTGTATCGAGAACTTTTTAGTAAATCAGTTCTCGATACATTTTTTCTGCGTTTCACTGCGAAAAAACACTCGAACTGACGAATTAAAAACAATTTCTTAGTCATAAGAAATGCATTCAAAAGCAACGATATTTTCAAAAAAATTCTTACATTCGCTTTGTGATTACAAACAAAATCTATTATTACGGAATTTTTAACTCAGATTTGGGATAAGGATTTCTTGTATATATAACTAAAACCTCGTCCTTTGGCGGGGTTTTTTATTTTTTAAATTTGAATAAAATGAAAATAAGTATCATTGGTGTAGGATTAATCGGCGGCTCGATTGCCTTAAAATTAAAACAGAAAAATATCGCAGATTTCGTTTACGGAATCGATAATAATATTGAAAACCTTGATGAAGCTTTAGCTTTAAATATCATCAACCAAAAATCGGATTTAGAAACCGGAATTAAAAATTCTGATTTAGTAATCATTGCTATTCCTGTAGATTCTGCGAGAAAAATTTTGCCCGAAGTTTTAGATTTAATCTCAGATCAGCAGACCGTAATGGATGTTGGTTCAACAAAATCAGGAATTGTAAATGCTGTAAAAAACCATCCTAACAGATCACGATTTGTGGCTTTTCACCCGATGTGGGGAACGGAAAACAATGGTCCGAAATCTGCCATTGCCGAAAGTTTTTCAGGAAAAGCCGGAGTAATCTGCAACCGTGAAGAATCTGCAGAAGATGCTCTACATGTTGTAGAAAATATTGTCAACAATCTTGAAATGCACACTATTTACATGAATGCCGAAGATCACGATGTTCACACTGCTTATATTTCTCATATTTCTCATATCACATCATATGCTTTAGCAAACACGGTTTTGGAAAAGGAAAAAGAAGAAGATACGATTTTTCAGTTGGCGAGTTCGGGTTTTTCGAGTACGGTGCGTTTGGCAAAATCTCATCCTGAAATGTGGGTTCCAATTTTTAAGCAAAATAAAGAAAATGTACTCGATGTTTTGAATGAGCATATTACCCAGTTAAGAAAATTCAAGTCGGCTTTAGAAAAAGATAATTTTGAATATATTGAAGAATTAATTCATAATGCCAACAAAATCAGAGGAATACTGGATAAATAATTCTCTTAAATCGATTAAAAAATTGTTAGACTTCCATATATTTGGAGGTCTATTTTTGTTTTTAAATCAAAACATTATTTAACTTTATTAAAAAATATTTTAACTTTATTAAAAATAATATTACATTTGTAAAAACAAATTCAATGAAACTGCCAATAATTTGTCCTAGTTGTGATCACACACTCAATGTAAGCCAGATGAAATGTCCCGATTGCGGAACCAATGTAAATGGTGATTATGAGCTACCGGTTTTCTTAAAACTGCAAAGGGATGAGCAGGACTTTATCTTAAACTTTTTTCTTTCCAGCGGAAGTATAAAAGAAATGGCGAAACAGGCAGAGCTTTCTTATCCTACTATGAGAAATAAAATGGATGACCTCATCAAAAAAATTGATCAACTAAAAAAATGAAACACATGACCTTGAAAACTATTTTTAATCCTTTTGAAAAATTTGATGAAAAAATTCTGTTAGCTATTGGGATTATTTTTTTCATAATTACCATCCCGTTATCCTATTTTACAGAAAGTTGTTTCATAAGCATTTACAGAATTGCACCTTTCAAAACGATTCATCTTTATGATTTAATTATCCCAACTTTTATAAGTTTTGCAGCGATGATTGCTGTGTTGTTTTTGCTAGGTAAAGTATTTTATCGGAAAACACGATTGATTGATATTGCAAATGCCGTGTTAATTTCTCAAATTCCTCTTATTATTCTTATTCCTTTAGAAAAATTTGATTTCATCAAACAATCAATAGAAACAGTAACAAACTATCAGAGCCATCCGACAGAAATATTTCCTTTTGTAGATTTTTTAGTGATGATTTTATTTACAATAGCTAATATAGGTTGTCTGATATACAGTGTAGCTATTTTTTACAACGGATTCAAAACAGCAACAAACATCAAAAAATGGCAACAAACAGTGATTTTCTGCATTGTAACATTTCTTACGGTAATATTATGCCAAATACTTAACAACTAAACACTTATCTTAATGAAAACCAAACTATTATTAGTGCTTATTTTATTAGCACAGATTTTCTATGCCCAAGAAATAACAGGCTCTTGGAAAGGAGAACTTGACTTAGGACAGGTATCACTTCCTCTTATTCTGAATATCAGCAAAGAAAACAACGAGTACGTTTCTACCGCACAAAGTCCAAAACAAGGAAATGAAATAATGCCGGTTGACAAAACAGAATTCATCAACAATGAATTAGTTTTTGAAATGAAAGCTTTAGGCGCATTGTACAAAGGTCAGTTTAAAAAAGACCATTTCGAAGGTACTTTTACACAAAATTCGAAGTCTTTTCCCATGAATCTTTACAAAGATGACGGTAAAGAACAACCTAAACCCAAAGATATAGTAATTACCAAAGATCTCGAAAAAACAGCAATTAACACCGAAAAAATTGATGATTTTATAAATTACATTACCAAAAACAAACAGGGAATCGGAAGCGTTACGATTTTTAAAGAAGGTAAAAAAATTTATGAGAACAATTTTGGACAGGATCAGATACCAAATGCAAAGTTTGATTCAAATACAGCATATCAGATTGGATCCATCAGCAAATTGGCTACTGCCGTTATGCTGATGCAACTGGAAGAAAAAGGTAAAATAAGCCTGAAAGATAAACTATCAAAATATTATTCAGACATTCCTAATGCCGATAAAATCACCTTAGAGCAATTGATGAATCATACAAGCGGATTAGGAGATTATGCCGGATCATGGTTATTTAAAAAGCCAGTAGGTGATAAAGCAATTTTAGATACCATAAAAAAGAACGGCGTTGAGTTTCAACCCGGAGAAAAAGAGAGATATTCAAATTCAGGATATTATCTTTTAAGCAGAATTTTAGAGAAAGTTTCTAAAAAACCATACCATGTTTTATTAAAAGAAAATATTACAAGTAAAGCCGATATGAAGAATACTTTTTCGGTTTTAGACAATAAAAAAAACATATTCAAATCTTACGAAAACACAACCGGAAAATGGGTCGAGATAGAAGATTTTGATTTCCGCAACTGTATCGGTTTAGGCGACATAACTTCTACAACGTATGATATGAATTTATTTATCAACGCTTTATTTGATTATAAATTTATCAAAAAAGAAACATTAGACAGAATGCTTCCGAAAGATGAAAAACCATTTGGGCTAGGCGTAATGAGAGTACCGTTTTATAATAAAATTTCTTACGGACATGGTGGTGACACAGCCGGAACGCATTCTTTGGTTTCTTATAGCCCTTCTGAAAAGTATTCTATTTCGATGATTGTAAACGGTGAGGGATTATCACACCGAAAATTATTTATAGGAATCATAAGTCTTATTTATGATCACGAATATGAATATCCTAAATTCAATGAATTAAAGAAACTTCCGGAAAATGAATTGAAAAAATATGAAGGAGATTATCATTCTAAAGAGCCTAAACTAGATTTTAAAATCTTTGTAAAAGACGAAAATCTTTTTGCCCAATTAGCAGATCAACCTTCATTTCCTTTAGAATTTGTTGAAGGGGACAAATTCAAATATGATAACGCAGGTGTAGAAATTATTTTCTCTCCGGAAAAGAAACAATTAAGCCTTATCCAGAATGGAAATACATTGGTTTTCAACAAGAAATAACCTCTCATTAAAAAAGATACGTACGTTTAATAAAAATGTGCGCATCTTTTAACGAAAACGTGCGCACCTTTTAATCAAAAGATGCGCACGTTTTTATATTAAGTTACTTATCTTCTATTTTAACACTCCGGAACGTTCACTGCAATTGCCAATCCGCCTTCTGAAGTTTCCTTAAAACGGTCATTCATCGACAATGCAGTTTCCCACATCGTCTGAATCACCTGATCTAAACTTACTTTAGCTTTCGCAGGATCACTTTCTAATGCAATATTCGCTGCAGTAATCGCTTTTATAGCGCCCATCGTGTTTCTTTCAATACATGGTATTTGCACCAATCCTTTAATAGGATCACAAGTTAAGCCCAAATGATGTTCCATTGCAATTTCTGCAGCCATTAAAACCTGACCTACGCTTCCACCAAGAATTTCCGTTAAACCTGCTGCTGCCATTGCTGAAGAAACTCCTACTTCTGCCTGACAACCACCCATTGCTGCTGAAATTGTTGCATTTTTCTTAAATAAAGTTCCAATTTCTCCTGCAACCAGAATAAATCTTGCAATATCATCATCACTTACCGCCTCTGTAAAAGCCTGAGAATACATCAAAACTGCCGGAATTACGCCACTTGCACCATTGGTTGGTGCCGTAATAATTCTTCCGAAACTCGCATTCTCTTCATTTACAGCCAGTGCAAAGCATGAAATCCATTTATTGATATTAGTGAAGTTTTCTTCAGCATCAACCACCTGCTGAAACCACTCGTCTTTATTTTTATAAATTTTATCTCCTAAAAGCTTTCTGTTGATTCCTGCTGCTCGACGGGTAACATTGAGTCCTCCTGGTAAAACACCTTCTTTGTTTACACCTTTATAAATACATTCTTTAATCTGTTCCCAAATGTAAAGTGCCTCTTTTCTTGTTTCATCTTGCGTTCTCCAGCTTTCTTCATTGATTAAAATTAAATCTGACATTTTATCGAAACCTAATTTCTCACAATATTTTACGATATCTGAACCATGATGACAAGGATATATGGTACGAACACATTGTTTCTCAATCGAGTTTTTCTCCTGACTCATGATAAAACCTCCACCGACAGAATAAAAATCCTGCACAAGCTCGGTTCCGTCTTCAAAAATTGCTTTGAAAATCATTCCGTTTGGGTGATAGTCGAGTGTTTGAGACATATTTAGAACCAAATGATGCCCGTAAACAAAGGGGATTTCTTTTTCTCCGCCAAGATTAATGATTTGAGATTCTTTAATTCTATCTACAATTTCATCAATCTTTGTAGTATCGATAGTTTTAAAATCTTCACCATTTAACCCCAACATACCGGCAATGTCAGTTCCGTGACCAATTCCTGTTTTTGCCAACGAACCGAAAAATTCCAGAAAAACTTCTTTTACTTCAGCAATTGCTTTTTCTCTTTTTATAATTCTAATAAATGCCGATGCTGCATTCCACGGCCCCATTGTATGTGAACTTGAAGGACCTATTCCTACTTTAATTATCTCAAATACAGATATTGACTCCATATATATTTTCCATTTTCAAGAAGAGCAAATATACACGATAAATTGTAAAGAAACGAAATGTCAGAAATGGTTTATCGCTAAATCTAAAGCCAACAAATTTCCCATTTTATAAACATCTCTTTAACTCTGCGCAAACTTCGTAGCCCGACTTGAACGGAGCTCTTTTTGCCTTCGCTTCGTTCCGGCAAAAAGCGGGAGCCCTTCGACAAGCTCAGGATAAATTACAGGCAGATAAAGCTGCACAAATGAAATCGTCTCTAATTATGATAACTTTACCATTTCAAACTTTCTTCATGCTGAGACATATCTAAACCTATATTTTCTGATTCTTCCGAAACTCTTAACGTAATAATACTGTCAGTAATTTTATATAGAAGCATAGAACCAAAAAATGCAAAAAGAGAAACTAAAATTAACGCAATCATGTGATGCGCAAAAACTCCGAAACCGCCGTGAAGAAGGCTTGCATTTTCACCATGTGCAAAAATTGCTGTAAGAATCATTCCCATAATTCCTCCTACTCCATGACAGGCAAAAACATCAAGGGTATCATCTATCTTTTTTAAAGCCTTCCAGTTGACCATGATATTAGAGACAATTGCCGAAATAAATCCAATAAAAATACTTTCCTGAATAGAAACAAAACCACAACCAGGCGTAATTGCCACCAAACCGACAACCGCACCAATACAAGCTCCCAATGCAGAAACCTTTCGTCCGTTGATTCTGTCAAAGAAAATCCAGGTCATCATTGCGGATGCCGAGGCGATTGTTGTTGTTCCAAAGGCAATTGCTGCCGTTGCATTTGCGCTTAAAGCTGAACCCGCATTAAAACCAAACCATCCAAACCAAAGCATTCCTGTTCCGAGGATTACATAAGGAATATTCGAAGGTTCATGATGCGGATTTTTTCTTCGTCCTAAAACAATTGCTCCCGCCAAAGCTGCAAAACCTGCACTCATGTGAACAACTGTTCCACCTGCGAAATCTTTAACTCCGAAAAATTTATTTAAAAGTCCATCCGGATGCCAAACCATGTGACAAAGCGGCGTATAAATGAAAAGACTAAAAAGAACCATGAATACCAAGTACGAAATAAAACGAACTCTCTCAGCAAACGAACCCGTAATTAAAGCCGGAGTAATCACTGCAAATTTCATCTGAAACAAGGCAAACAAAACAAAAGGAATGGTTGATGCCATTGCTTTGTGCGGGTAAACACTTACATGATTAAAAAAAGGATAGGTAAAAGGATTCCCGATAATTCCGTAATGAACTCCATCGATTTCAAAGCCAATTGATTCTCCGAAAGAAAGAGAAAAACCAACGACAATCCATAAAATAGAAATCACACCTAAAGCGATAAAACTTTGAAGCATCGTAGAAATCACATTTTTCTTTCCGACCATTCCACCGTAGAAGAACGATAAACCAGGTGTCATCAACAGAACCAAGCCTGCTGCAGCCAAAATCCAGGCTACATCTGAACCTACGATTTCTTTTTCACTGAGAAAATTTCCTGTATTGGGAATATCAACATCCGGACTGAAGAATAAACTGCCAATTGCTACGATGCAAATGATGACAAATGAAACTTTCCATTTTAAACCAACTTTCATAAGAGTTTTTATTTTAATGCTAAATGAAATTCTTGCAAATTTCACTGGTTTTATTTCCAACCCCTCAAAATTAAAAATAAATTTTATAAAAACATCAAATAAAACAAATAACCCCTACAAATTTAGTAGTATTTTAAAATTAAATAAAAATTTTATTTAAAAGTAATGAAACTTCTTTGTGTTTAGTTGCCGGAAAAAGATGGGTTCCACCTTTTATAATATAATCCGGTTTTGAATTTTTGAGCGGAAAAACAATATCCCGGTCACCCATAATCTGAATAATGTTATTTTTCTGCTCAAATTTCCATTCTGAAATACGTTGAACAGACCATTTCAGATAATAAGGATCGGTCACTCTAAAATATTGATTGACTTTAGGGTTTTTAGGATCAAAAAAGTTCCTGAAAACAGAATACTTTTCGAAATTGTTAAGATTAAAAAAATTAACAGGAATATATTTAGGAATCTTAGTAATCTCTCCCACCTTGATTAATCTTGATTTTTCTTTATCAGATTTGATACTTCCCAGAATCACTACTTTTTCTGCAGCTTTAATTAGATTAATTTCCTGAACCATAATTCCTCCAAAAGAGTATCCTAACAAATAAAAAGGTTCCGAGGTATCAATTTTTTCAGCCATTCTTTCAACATAAGAATTGAAAGATTCATCATTTTCGGGGATTAGCCAATCAATAAAAACCACTTCATGCTCTTTTGGAAATTGTAAGCGTTCCAAAACTTTAAAATCTGCACCAAGACCACTTATTACATATATTTTCACTGGATTTTATTTAAATTTTAAAACTATTCAACAGCATTGATTTAGCTAAAATAAAAAAAGACCGCTTATTTAAAAGCAGTCCTTCCTATTTTATAAAAATTTTAACCTTATAAAGGTCTTTCGTTATCAACTTTTTGAGTAGAAATCTTGAATTGAATATCCATTTCGTCTTTGATGAAATAATCTTTCAAAGAATTCTGATAGAAAATTCTGAAATCTTTTCTGTTTAAAGAGAATTTAGAAGATTCGATTTCTACTGTAAATTGAGTAACATGCGCATTTGCAGGGAAAGAAATCGTCTTTCTGATATTTTTAATCGTGATATCACCTACAATTGTTGAGTTGTACTCACTGTTTGCAAGAGGAATGATTTTTTTTAAGTGAAATTTAGCAGTCGGGAATTTTTTTACTTCGAAGAAGTTTGTTCCTTTCAATTCGTTGGTTAGTTTTATTTGGTCATCTCCCGAAACATCAGCAACAACAAGGCTTCTCATGTCGATTACAAACTCACCGTCTACCAAAACAGTTTTATCGAAATTAAATTTACCGCTTTTCAGTTTTAAACTTCCGTAATGAGAGGTAGCTTTAGTTTTTACAACTTTGTGTCCCCACCATTTTATCTCGGATGTTATCACTTTTGAAATTTTATCTCCTTTTTTTTGAGCAAAAACAAATGATATGCTTGTACACATCATAACAAACAATAGTAATCTTTTCATTATTTTTTATTTACAATTCAACAAAAATAAAAAAAAGTGTAGAACTTCTACACTTTTAATAATATTTTTTTGAATAAATTATTTTGCGCTCACCTTTACAGTCATATCTATCTCATCTTTCACAAAAACATCTTTCATAGAAGATTTGTAAGCAACATCAAATTTTTGTCTGTCCCAAGAGAATTTATTAGACTCTAAACTTACTACTCCGTTTGCATAATTTACTTTTGCAGGGAACGAAACCTGATTTGTTTTTCCTTTTACTGTAAGATTTCCAGTTACAAGCTTATTGTAAACTTTATCACTGTTTTTCTTTACCGATGTAATTTTAAAACTTGCTGTTGGAAATTTTTCAACTTCAAAGAAATCTCCGTTTTTTAAATGACCATTTAATTTTCCTTGATATTCACCCGAAAGATCTGTTGCATTAATTGAAGTCATATCTAAAACGAAATCTCCTCCTACAAGCTCATTACCTTTCATAATCATGTTACCCGACTTTACTTTCACAGTACCATCATGAGAGCTAGATTCAGTTTTAGCAACTTTATAACCCCACCAATGTACATCTGAGCTTACTACTTTTTTTGCCTGTCCGAATGCTAAACCACTAGCTAAAACTGCTAATAAGAATATTTTTTTCATTGTAAATTTTTAAATTGTTTATTAAGCTGCAAATGTAATTATCTTATTTAATAATTCATCTTGATGTACATCAATAAATATAATAATTTTCATGACTAAAATCAGGCATAAAAAAACTCCGAATTTCTTCGGAGTCTTGTTTTATTCTGTAAAATAAGCGGTATAAAGTGCCGCACCATTAATACTTGTACTGTCTGTATTGACCAAATGGATCGGAATGTTTTTCAACATATCTTCCATCTTATCACTGATTTTAAATTTCTCGTAGAATTTATCTTTATCGATATATTCTCTGATAATTTGTGGAATATCTCCTGCAATCAGCAATCCTCCCGTAGCTTTAAGCTTTAAAGTAAGGTTATTTGCTTCTCTTGCCAAAAACTCTAAAAATGTATCCAAAGCAATTTTGCAGATCATCGCATCTTCATGCATCGCAGCTTTAAAAATCTCTTCTGTGAAATTTCCGTTTGCTAAACGTTCTGAAAGCCATTCCGGTTCAGGATGTCTTTTTACGTCTCTCAAAAATCTGTAAATATTAAATAAACCTGTTTTTGAAAGTACATTTTCCCAGCTTACAATTCCGTAGATATTATTTAAAAACTGATAAAATTCTACCTCAACATTAGTTCTTGGTGAAAATTCAGAATGACCACCCTCAGTTGCGAAAGGTCTTAAATATTTTCCGTCAAAGAAATATCCTGCTTCTCCCAAACCATTTCCTGGTGCAAGAATAGCAACATTCCCTTTTTCACGGTGATCTCCGGTGTAAATTGCATCCAGTTCAGAATCATCCAAAAGACCAATTCCATAAGCCGCAGCTTCCTGATCATTCAACATATAAACCTTTTCAAAACCAAATTTGCTTTGATATTCTTCTACATCTAAATGCCAATTTAATCTTGCAGGATGACTTTTTCCGTCAAGTACAGGTCCCGGAACCGAAATTCCCAATCGCTGAACATTCTCAAGATTTGATTCCTGAATAAACGCTGAAAGAACGTCTGCAAAAGACGAATATTCTTTGGTAGAATAGTTATTTTTAAATTTAAGTTCTATCCCGGAATTTCCTGAAGTATAATATGCAATCGTTGTCACATCTTCTCTCAAGTTAGCTCCTATAATAGAAACATTATCATTATTGGTGTTTTTTACTCCCGGTAAATAGAGAGGAAATTTTGGATTTAAGTTCATAATCACAAATTTTATCAAATATAATAATTGTTTTGGTATTTCGTGTATGGTAACAGAAAACCTTTTCAAAAACTCGAAAAGGTTTGGCTAATAACTGATTATATTTTATATAATTATTTCCCTAAAGGAATATTGTATGAAAATCCCGCTCCGATACTTCCCACATTATAGTCTTGAGAAGCCGGTGCAGCAATATCTCCGTTGCTACCTGCGAAAACTTTTTGATATTGAAGGAAGAAATTCCAGTCTCTGTTGTGGTAACCAATTTCCGGTTTTAGATAGAAACCTCCATCCGGTCTGTTAACAGTAGAATTGGTTGCTACTTTTTCATCACCTACTAAAAATCCGTAACCTAAATCGGCTCCGAAATAAAATCCTGTCTGCTTAGGATAAACTCTGAAAAGTGCAGCTACAGGAACTACTCCTACGTCATTATTTGTATATCCGTTATTATTTTTCCCAAAATAATGAGTATATCCTGTCGCAATACCTAAACCGAATCCCGGAGTAATTAAATTCTGGTACGCTACATCTACTCCAACTGCAGCAGAAAGGTTATCTGAAGGAACTGCAATACCTGCAGTTGCCCCTACTTTAATCATATTATTCATCTGAGCACTTTGCGCACTTACTAATCCCGCTGTCAAAATTCCCGCTCCTAAAATAGCTTGCTTAAACATTTTCATAACTCTGATTTTTTAAATTTTACTGGTTGCGAGATGTAAAAATCATGCCAAAACTTTTTATTTCATCTTAAAAAAATGCTGTAGACACAATTAATAAAATGATTTTCAATAATTTAAATTCAGTAAAATTTAAATATCCGTTTAAATATTTTATCTTTGATATAATAATTATGTGTTAAATCCTGTTTATACACTTTAACCAATTTTCTTTATCTACATCTAAAAATAAAGTCTGCTATGGTTACATCACCACTTTCACAAAATAAACATTTGCTTACCAGAGCCGGTTTTGGGATAAATTTTTCTCAAATTGAAAATCTTAAAAATGATAAAAACAAAGCTTTAATAAAAAGCTTATTTAAAGAATATCCGTTTAGAGAAGTCAATTATGACACTCCTGATATCGTTCAAATTGAATATACTGACCCAAAAGCGACTGCAGATCAAAAAAGAGAAACTCAAAAGATTATCCAAAAGCAAAACGTAGAACTGAATCTTAATTTTCTCGATCAGATAACGAAAAGCGAAGATCAGCTAAGAGAAAAAATGGCTTTTTTCTGGCACGGACATTTTGCAACGCGCGTCAACAATCCAAAATTCAATCAGCAATTATTAAATGTTATTCGGAAAAATGCTTTAGGAAACTTTAAAGAACTTTTATTTGAAGTCAGTAAATCTCCGGCAATGCTCAATTTCCTGAACAATCAACAGAATAAAAAAGACCATCCCAATGAAAACTTCGCCCGCGAAGTGATGGAACTTTTCACCATGGGAAGAGGAAATTACACCGAAACTGACATTAAAGAACTTGCAAGAGCTTTTACAGGATGGGGCTACAACAAAGAAGGAGAATTCATCGACCGCCCAAAACAACATGATACCGGAACAAAAACTTTCCTTGGAAAAACAGGAAACTTCACTGGTGATGATGTTTTAAATATTATTCTCGAACAAAAAACAACGGCAAAATTTATCACCACAAAGATTTATAAATTTTTCGTGAATGAAATTCCTGATCAAAGCCATATTAATAAATTGAGCGAAGAATTTTATGCCTCCAATTATGATATTAAAAAATTGATGGAAAGCATTTTTTCAAGTTCATGGTTTTATGATAAAAAAAATGTCGGCAATAAAATAAAATCACCCACAGAATTAATTGCGGGAATGATAAGAATTCTTCCCATGCAAATCGGAAACCCTGAAAATATCACAGTTTATCAGAAATTACTGGGACAAATGCTGTTATTTCCACCCAATGTAGCAGGTTGGCCAAGTGGAAAATCATGGATAGACAGTTCTACTTTGATGTTGAGACTACAGATTCCGCAAATTTGGTCAGGTTTGCGACCAATGGAGTATTCTGCAAAAGAAGATGACGATATGGATATGGGAATGAAATCAAGAGAAGCATTAATAAAATCTTTTAAAAATCCTAATATCACGATTGACTGGCTTGCTGTAGAAAAAACTTTTAAAAATAAAAATCCTGAAGATTATCTTATTCAAAACACAGAATTAATCGATATGAAAACCGTTAATCAGTTTTCCGACCAAAGTTTGAAAATGAATATTATTAATCTAATGTCTACTCCGGAATATCAGTTGATGTAAAAAGTTAGAAGTTAGAAGTTAGAAGTTAGAAGTTAGGGAAATTTAGTTTTATTAATCAAAGAAAAAAAATCATGATTATAAAAAGAAGAGAATTTTTAAAGATAAGTTCATTGGCAACCGCTTCGTTATTGATGCCTGGTTTTCTAAAATCGATGACTTTGGATAATGCATTGAACCCGAATCAAAAGATTTTAATTGTTCTGCAGTTTACAGGTGGAAACGATGGTTTGAACACGATTATTCCAACAAAAAATGACATTTATTTTAAAGAAAGAAATAAAATTGCCATTCAGAATTCTTTAGTTTTAAATGATGAAACGGGAATCAACCCTGCACTCTCCTATTTTAAAGAACTTTTTGATGATGGCGAACTTTCCGTTTTAAATAATGTTGGTTATCCAAATCCCGATAAATCCCACTTCAGAAGCATGGATATTTGGCATTCCGCAAGCAAAAGTGATGAATATTTAGAAACGGGTTGGCTTGGAAGATTTTTAGATGAAGAATGTTACAATTGCGACCATCCTACTCAGGCTTTGGAAGTTGATGATATGCTGAGTTTGGCTTTAAAGGGAGAAAACAACAAAGCTTTCGCCTTCAAAGATCCAAAAAAATTATATCAGACCAGTCAGGAAAAATATTTCAAATCTTTATACGACCACGATCATCATCATGATGACGAAACAGTTTCTTATTTATACCAAACTTTAGGCTCGACCATCAACAACGCCGATTATATTTTTGAAAAAAGTAAAGCTAAAAAAACAACTCAGGAATACCCGAATTCAAAATTAGGAAAAGACTTTAAAACCGTCGCTTCATTAATCAAATCTGACATTAATACGCAGGTTTATTATCTTTCAATCGGAAGTTTTGATACCCACGTTAATCAAAATGAAAGACAGGAAAAACTTTTCGGAGAAATCAATGAAGCCGTAAAATCTTTCGTTGCCGATATGAAAAGCAACGGACTTTTTAATGATATTTTACTGATGACTTTCTCAGAATTCGGACGAAGAGTTGCCCAAAACGCAAGCAACGGAACCGATCACGGGACAGCAAACCAGATGTTTTTCGTCAGCGGAGGTTTAAAGAAGAAAGGTATTTTGAACGCGCTTCCAGATCTGCAGAAACTCAACGATGGAGATTTGATTTACACCGAAGATTTCAGAAAAGTATATGCAACAATCCTCAAAAATTGGCTCAATGCAGACTTTTCGAAAGTTTTAGGCTGGAAAAATGGAGTTTATGATTTTATTTAATCAAACTAAAAATTCATTCATCCCATAATATTATTAGTTTAGACCTTTATATCCTTAGTTCAAAAAAGAGTTCTTGATTCCAATTTGTACTCATGATACTTTTGCGTCATAAAATTAAACAATTATGACAGAAAAACGTATCAACAGAAAGCTTATATTTTTAAGAGCTTTTGCCTTTTTTATGGCCATTGCAATTTTCTTTTTAGTCAATTCAGCTTTTAAAAGTAATGGGAATCAAAAGTTTTCAGAAATCGATGTGGAAAGAATTAATATCGTAGAAAAAGATGGCACCGTTAAAATGATAATTACCAATGTAGACCGCTTTCCAAACGGTAAAAACAAAATTAATAACCTTTACACCAACGAAAAGCGTAAAAAACGTTCCGGAATGTTATTTTTCAATGAAGAAGGCTTGGAATGTGGCGGTTTTATCTATGACGGTAAAAAAAATGCGGATGGCCATTCTTCGGGGCTTTCATTTACCCATGATCAATACGATGGCGACCAAATCATGCAATTGTTATCTGAAGATTATCAAAAAGGCAATGAAAGGTTTGTGGGAAGCAGTCTCACATTCAACGATCGGTCTAAAAATGAATCTCAGAGAACTAAAAATTTTGAACAGGGAACTCCAAGAATTATGCTCGGAAAATCTCGTGGACAAAGAGATGGTTTGTTTCTTTTTGATGCAAAAGGATTACCTAAAGCGATGTTTTATGTAGATAAAGAAAACAAAGCAAAGCTCGATTTTTATGATGATAAAGGAAATATTACCGCTTCATTTCCCGAAAATCCAGCAAAGTAAAACTTAAAAAATATATTCAATTCTAAACTTTATAAATAGTTCTGTATTTTTATAGAACTATTTTGTTGTAACAAAATCATGAAGAAAATTTTAAACGAAATACAGCAGAACAAATACTTTTTACTCTTTATTTTTCTTTTTTCTTATGTTCAAACTATAGAAATCCGTTTTCAGACAGAAAGAGAGATCAACTGGTATACTTTCACACCGGAAGCTCCGGTATTATATTTTGTTAATGCGGGTATTCTCTTTCTGATCATGCGTTTCCTGATGATCTATTGGCAAAAATCGGACAATTTCAATTTTAAAGAAATTTATAAAATCTTTGGAACTTCCCTTCTTTTATATTTGGTGATACTTAATATTTTCAAACTTATTATAGCTTTTATTTTTGATACTTTTGAAAGGAACTTTAATTCGCAAACATTTCTTAATAATGTCATATCAGACTTTCTGAATGCTTTTATTTACGGAAGTTTTTTTCTCGCTTTTTATTACTACCGAAAAAATCAGAAAAACCAGCAGCAAATTGCAAATTTTAATGAAATGCTTTCCGAAACCAAGATCAATCAGCTTAAAAATCAACTCAATCCTCATTTTCTATTTAATAACCTAAATATTCTCGATCAGCTTATTGAAGAAGATAAAGCCAGGGCATCAGATTTCCTCAATGAGTTTGCAGATATTTACCGTTATGTTTTGCAGGTTTCAGATAAAAAATTGGTAGAAATTGACGAAGAACTGGCTTTCGTTAAAAAATATTTCAAACTGATTCAGCACAAATACGGAAAATCTTATCAACTAAACATAGAAAGCCATCGATCTCAAGGTTTTATTGTTCCGCTAAGTCTTCAGTTATTATTAGAAAACGCCATTCAGCATAATTTTGGAACAGAAACAAAACCCGTTTTTATTACCATTAGAATTGATGAAAATCTTACCGTTTCAAATAACAGTATTCAAAAGAGAAATGCAAAATCTCCATCAGGAAAAGCATTAAAAAACCTCAACGAACAGTATTTTTTACTAACTGAAAGTCAGATAAAAATTCAAAATACCAACCATCAATTTTCCGTAACCCTACCTATAATTCCAGAAGCATGATAAAAATAGTCATTATTGAAGATGAAATTCCGGCAAGAAAAAAAATCATCAGATTTATTAACGAGTTAAAAGAAAATATCGAAATCACAGCAGAAATCGATAATGTGGAAGAAGCTGTAGAATTTCTCAAAATAGAAAAATCTATTGATCTTATTATTTCGGATATTGAATTATTAGACGGAAATGCTTTTGAAATTTATGATCAGGTGAAAATTTCCTGTCCGATTATTTTTACGACCGCTTATGACCAATTTTGGATGAATGCTTTTGAAACAAATGGAATCGAATATCTTCTAAAACCTTTTACATTAGAGCGTTTTCAAAAAGCCTGGAATAAATTTTCAGTACTTAATAAATCTCATGCTTCTAATGAAATTTTATTGAAAATCAGCCAGATTCAAAAAGAAATTCAGCCTAAAAGTTTCAAAGAGCGGTTCAGCGTGATTAGCAATAAAGGAATTTATTTTTTAGAAACTGAAAAGATCACATTTTTTAAAGCTGAAGAAGGCGTTATTTTTGCGTTTGATGATTCCGGTAAAAAACATTTACTCAATCAAACTGTTCTTAAAGAAATAGAATCTCAGCTCAATCCTAACGAATTTTTTAAAATTAATCGTAGCGAGCTGGTCAATAAAAAGAGCATCATAAAACTTGAACGCTATTCGAAAAATGCTTTAGCGTTAGAAATTAAAGGCTGGGAAGATCTACTTATCACAAGCCAAAGTCAGACAGCAGCTTTCAGAGAATGGATTGAAAAATAAAAACCTCCCAATTAGGAAGGTTTATAATTTTAGTGAGGCGAAGGAATTTGTTTATTGGAAGCATTCACATCCTTCACTTCTTCTTTTTTTTCTGTAATTTTTTTGATAACGTATTCAATGACAATAGGGACTACCATTGCAAGTACCGCTTTTAATATTCTTGATTTCATAATAATTTTATTTTCGAAATTAAATTACAACTTTCAAGCCAATTTTTAATGACACAAAATTACAATTCTTCAGTCGTTGTATTTTGAGCCTGATAATTTGAATGAGCAATTCTAATACTTTTAGCGATTCTCTGTTTCAGTTTTCTTGGACCTAAAACTGTTAAAAACTCTCCCATTCCCAGAATCATTCGTTCCAGTTCAAAATTGAGCTGAACACAAATTTTAAAAGTTGTTCCGTTTTCGTCTTCCTTGATAATTTCCTGAGAATGATGAAATGGCTTGGTTTTCACATAAGGTGCATGTTGTGAAGTTACAAAAAAGACGACATTTTGTGGTCTTTGCGTCTCAGAAACCGTTGCTCCTATGACTTCACCAAAGTAACGATCTGCATCAAAATCCTTATCAATATATTCCGTCGTTTCATCGATTTCAATTTCCTCCATCCTGTCTAAAGCGAGATTGTAAATTGCTTTTTTATGCCAACAAATCAAAAACCAACGGTTGTTATATTCCTTCAGCAATTGCGGATGTACCGTAATAATATTTGATTCTCTCGCCTTAAAACTTTTATAACAAATCTTTAAAACCTTTTTGTTTAAAATACTTTCATACAGAATATCAATATGTTCCAGACCTTTCAGCTGCTCATTTTTATCTAAATGAATAATCGATTTCTGGCTGGTCGAATGTATAGAATCTTCCAGTTTCTGAATGACGCCATTCATTTCTTTGAACATTGAAAAATCTTTAAACTGCTTTAAAATCTGTATTGCATTATTCATTGCTTTCAGATCATTTTCATTCACAGAAATCTGATGAATACTGTATTCAGGATCGCTGTACCGGTAATACCTTCTTTCATAAACCTCAATCGGCGCCTCATACCCGAATTTTTCACTTCGCATATTCTGCAGATCAAGCTGAACAGTCCTTTTGCTCACAAAAGACTCTTTGCCTTCAAATTCAAACAAAGCCTCGGAACATTCGTCAATTAAATCTTCCAAAGTGTATTTTTTGTATTTATTCTTCAGACATTTATCTAAAGTTTTGTATCGGATCAAAGCGTTTTTATTGGACGACATAGTTAAAGTTTAAGGTTGAGTTAAAGACTAAAGCGTTTAAATTCCCTCCTCTTGAGGGGTGGCAAAAAATCTTTGATTTTTTGCCGGGGTGGTTACACGAATCATTCCACGAAGTCAAGTTACTACAAATCTCCTAGCATCACTATTCCCACTCTTCTCCCGTAATCGTTTTGAAAAAAACATCTGTAGAATACGTTTCATTTTCATACACAAAGCTTTTTAAAAATGGATGTATTTCAACTGCATAATATTTCGAGCCATCTGGATAAATTCTGAACTTTATCTTCAAAAATTCTCCGTCAACCTCTTCAATATCATCAAGATTAAAAATCTTAATCACAGGAATAATTTCTTCACCGGTAAATGCGTTTTCCAGTCCAAAACCGTTAATCCACAGTGCCATTTTGAATTCATTTAAATCTGTAATGAGTTTAAATTTCCCATTACAAACCTTTTTTTCCTTTCTGTATTGCATGATTGGTTTTTTAGTTTTCTCTGTGAAAAGATTATAAATTTAAATCTACTTTCTCTTCAAAACCTTCCCTTCAAAAGAAATCCCATCCCAGCCAAATTCCATAAAGTTTCTGATATTCTGATGATCTGTTCCTTCAGGATTCTGCAAAACATCGACTCTGTAAAAATCTCCAAAAAGAGCAAGCGTTTCTTCTTTAGATAAATCATTCAGCTTTGCAAAACTGAAAACTTTACACGAACCATTATTTTGATCTGCCTCATTCACAGTATTTCCGTTCGTAAATTTTGTCGGAGTAAAATCATAATGCTCATCAATAAAAGCAATAACATCATTAAACTGTATTTCTTTCTGGGAGTTTTCTAATTGTTCAAATAACATTTCATTAAATTTTCTCAAAAATAATTAAAATAATTTTATCTACGCAAAAAGATTGCATACTTGTGTTATTACTTTGCATTATCAAAATGAAACAAAAATGGAATTTAACGGAAACAACTTAATCGAATTGGGATACAGACCATCAAAATGGTTTAAAGATGCCATCGAATATATCAACGAAAATAATTTAGATGAAAATCAAATTACAGCATATTTGGAACAGTTCAAACAGCCGGAATTGATTCCGCTTCATGAAACAGCAAAAGATTTTGTCATCAACATCAAAGCTGAACACGAAAGTGAAAACTATAATGTGGAAAAAGTAATCAACACCATGAAAGTTTTGATGAAAACTCCGACTTTGGTTGCAGGTGCGATCATGCCCGATGCCTGTCCGACAGGTCCTGAAGGTCAGATTCCTGTTGGTGGAGTTGTTGTGGCAAAAAATGCGATTCACCCGGGATTTCATAGTGCAGATATCTGTTGTTCAGTGATGTTGACAGATTTTGGAAAAGCTGACCCTAAAGAAGTTTTGGATGCAGCCCATTCAATTACCCATTTTGGATATGGAGGAAGACCGAGAGGTGAGCAAAAGGAAATGTCTCAGGAGTTGATGGATGCTTTCAGAGAAAACTGGTTTCTAAATGAAGAAAAACTGATCAGCATTGCCCGTTCGCATATGGGAACTCAGGGAGATGGAAACCATTTCTTATTCGTCGGGATTTCTAAAAATACAGGAAATACCATGTTGGTGACTCACCACGGATCAAGAGCTCCGGGAGCTGCTTTGTACGATAAAGGAATGAAGGTTGCCAATAAGTTCAGAATGGAAATTTCCCCGGAAACACTGAGAGAAAACGCCTGGATTCCCTACGAAACGGAAGAAGGAAAATCATATTGGGAAGCGTTGCAATTGATAAGAACATGGACGAAAGAAAACCATACTTCAATCCACGATGCCGTTTTAAATAAAATGAAAATCGAAAAAAAGGATAGATATTGGAATGAACATAATTTTGTTTTCAAGGATGGAGATTTGTTTTATCATGCAAAAGGTGCGACTCCGTTGGACGATAAATTCATGCCTGATATTACGGGTCCAAGATTGATTCCGTTGAATATGTCAGAACCGGTTTTAATCGTTCAAGGGGAAACAAACGAGAGGAATTTGGGTTTTGCGCCACACGGAGCAGGAAGAAATTTCAGCAGAACGCAGCATAAAAAATCGTTGGCTCATAAAACTATTGAAGAAATTTTTGAAGAAGAAACTAAAGGATTAGATATCCGTTTCTTCTCCAACGAAATTGATATTTCTGAACTTCCGACAGCTTATAAAAGTGCCAAAAATGTAAGAGCGCAGATTGAGGAATACGGACTTTGCGAAGTTTTGGATGAAGTGATGCCTTATGGATGTATTATGGCAGGTGATGTGCAGAAAAATGCGCCTTGGAAGAGGAAGAAGAAATTTAGAAAAGCATAGTTTGTGTTGATAAACCTCCTATTCTAAAAATCTTCAAACAGTTTGTTATTAAGGAGGAATCTCTGCAAAGTTTCTTTTATAATTGTTTAGATTCCTCCGGAATTACAAACTAGGGAAATTTTTTAATCATTAAAAAACAAAAAAAATGACACCAAAAATATTAGAAAAATTAAAAGAAATGGAGGCAGAAAGAAATATAGAAATACTTCTTGCCGTAGAATCGGGAAGCCGAGCTTGGGGTTTTGCGTCTCCTGACAGCGATTATGACATACGTTTCATCTATCAACACGAAAAAGACTGGTATCTGTCGCCGTGGGATAAGGATGAAACGATAGAATTTATGACTGAAGATGATCTGGATGGTTCTGGGTGGGATCTGAGAAAGACTTTTCATTTATTGTTAAAGTCGAATGCAGCTTTATTGAGCTGGTTCTACTCTCCTATCGTTTATGTAAAAAACGAAAAGTTTTATGAACTTTTTAAACCTTTGGCAGATTCCTGTTTTTCTCCAATAGCGGTTTCTTACCATTATCTGAGCATGAGCAAAAAATATCTCGAAGCCTGCAGAGCCGATGAAGTAAAACTGAAAAGTTATTTCTACTGCCTTCGAACAGCCTTGACAGGAAAATGGATATTAGAAAAAGGAACGGTACCGCCAGTTTTGTTCAGTGAATTGCTGGTTTTGGTCGATGATTTTACGAGAACCAAAATAGAAAATCTTGTTGCTTTAAAAGCCACAAAAGGAGAATCTTATTATCATCCAAATGATTGGGAACTTTTTGGATTTTTGGAGGAAATAGTGAAGGATAATGAGGAAAGGTCTAAAGGTTTATCATCAGGAAAAAATGACAAAAATGAGATGGAGAGGGTTTTTAGGGAGATATTAAATTATTGAATATAAAAATTTGGAAATATTATTCTTTATTATTTTTTTTCCATTCCTTTTTATATTCTGTAAAAATTTCAATCAATTTATCATCTGTAACTTTTAATTTGAAATATGACAAATTTATAGATTCAGCATTTGATTTGGTAGATAAAATCAGTTTAGATGTAAATACTGTACCATTTTCTGAAGATTCGTAAGAGCCGTGAGATATAGACATTTTCATTGATTTTTCCCACGAATGAAACTTTCCTTTAAATTTAATTCCTTTGTCGTCAAAAACAATAGGTATATAAAGAGTATTGATTAAAGGAATAAAAAATAAAGTTTGTATAAAAAATCCTAAAAATGGAATTATTATTAAATCTTTATCATTTTTGACAAAACATATATAAGCAAAAATGAAATAAATTATATAAAATATTGAGTGAAAAACTGTATAAATAATTATAGAATCTTTCTCCATGCGGATAACTGTTTTCCCCATTTGTGTTTTGAATTAATTAATGTCAACCTTAAATCAACAAATAACCATAAGTATCTTATTACCAAATATAAAAAAATATTCTGACAATTGAATTTTATTTAATTTTAGTAATAAGCGTAATGATTTATAAAAAATAAAATGAAAAATATAATCGCCCTGTCTCCCATGTACACGGAAGACAGCAACAATCTGAAAAAAGCATCAATCAATTCACCTTACGAATTGAATCGTTTCAATGCAAAATGGAGCATTCCCGAAGAATTTCGTTCAAATGTGATTGCAGTGTATGGAGAAGATATTTATGCAGAAATCGTTGCTGAACAGTGCAATCTGACATTAACAAAACCCGATGATAACTGGCTTTCAAAAATTTCAGAAGAATTCACGAAACGTAAGATTTCTTATGGACGATTAAAAGAATTCGTTGATGAAGAAAATATTTTCATTAAATGTTCTGATTTTAAAAATTTTAAAGCCGGAGTTTTTGATCAAGTTACCAATATCAAAGGTTTTGATTCCTTAGATTTGGAAAGCACAGTTTTTACCTCAGAAGTTGTGGAGTGGGAACTTGAAGTAAGGTGTTTTGTTTTAAATAATGAAATCAAAACTTATTCTTCTTATTGGCGAAATGATGAATTTGATACGAATCAGCTTTCTAAAACTGAGCAAAAAGATCTATTTGAGTTTTTCAACAAGTTTATGAAACAATATTCTGAAACGCTGCCAAAAGCGATAGTTCTTGATTTTGGAATTATCAAAGGAAAAGGCTGGGCTTTGATTGAGGCGAATCCGGCTTGGTGTTCCGGTTTGTATGATTGTGATGCAGAGAAAGCTTTGGAGGTTATTGTGGAAAGTTGTGTGAAAATTGAGAAAAATGAATAAAGCACCACAATGCATAATATATCTTAATGATGAATTGAGGCTAAAACAAGAATATATTTTTGCCTACTCTTTTAGTGATGGCTTTACAGAACATCTCTTCGGATTCGATTTAATTATTAAAGATTTTAGAGAAGCATCTTTGTATTATTCCGGTTTTCAATTAGAAGAAAAACAGGAAGTTTTAAAGGAAGTCCCAAAATCGATTTGGGACTTTTTAGAGTATGTGGATAAAAACGAACTGCCTTTCTCCGAATATTCTTTTGATACAGGACTTTACATAAGTAATATTTCTGCACAACAAATTTTCTTAAATTGGAACGGAAAATCATATTTTATTTCTGTGGAAGGAACATCAAAAATACACTTCACTGAAAAAGAAACTGAAGAATGGAAACTACAATTCAAAAAAATATTGGTTTTTCTTGAAAATTTAGCTTCGAAGAAACGGAAAACATTAGTAAACAAAAAGACTCATCAATGAGAATCATTAAACCTAAAATACTTGGAACTTTGAAAATTCAAATGATGATGGCAGGAAATTATGCTGTTATAAATGGTATTAAAAATCCACCCAATAAATTAATAATTCCATGTGATAGATATGAACATGGATTAGAAATAATTGAACGACTAAAAAACGCTAAAGTTGGCGAAGTAATTTATACATAGAATGGATATTTCATATTTAAAATCCCGTAACCTCATCCTCTTCGAAGCCATCTCCGGAAGCCGTTCTTTCGGGCTTGCTACAGAAAACTCAGATACAGATATAAAAGGCGTATATCACTTACCGAAAGAAGACTTTTTTGGTTTAAATTATATTCCGCAGATTTCTAATGAGACAAACGATATAACATATTACGAAATCGCAAGATTAGTTGAATTATTACAGAAAAACAATCCGAATATTTTAGAGATTCTGGCAAGTCCGGAAGATTGTATTCAGCACAAAAATTCGTTGATGGATTTACTGAAACCTGAAGATTTCCTTTCTAAATTATGCAAAGATACCTTTGCAGGTTATGCCATTTCACAGATCAAAAAAGCAAAAGGACTAAATAAAAAGATTTTAAATCCTATTGAAAAGGAAAGAAAATCGATTCTTGATTTCTGTTATATTTTAGAAAATAACGGTTCGGTTCCATTGAAAAAATGGCTTCAAGAATTCCCCTCCTCTGGAGGAGTGTCCGCAGGACGGGGTGGTCTCTTACAGGAAAAATGCGGATTGGTGAACATTGATAATACAAAAGGTATGTTTGCTGTTTTCTACAACGAATCGGGAGATTTAGGCTACAAAGGAATTATCCAGAACGAAGAAGCCAATCAGGTATCGCTGTCATCAATTCCAAAAGGAGAAAAATCGGTGGCTTTTATGTTTTGCAATCTCGACGCCTACTCCACCTACTGCAAAGATTACCGTGAATATTGGAAGTGGGTTTCCGAGCGAAATGATGATCGTTACAACGTCAATCAAAACCATGGACAAAACTACGACAGCAAAAACATGATGCACACAATTCGTCTATTGCAGTCTTGTGAACAGATTTTTAAAACAAATTCTTTAAATATTCTGGTAGAAAACCGTGATGAATTATTAGACATCAAAGCCGGAAACTGGTCTTATGAAGCAGTAATGGGAAAAGCAGAAACTTTGATAAAATCAATTGAGCATTATCATTCCATTTCTAAACTTCAAGAAACTCCAAATTTAGAGAAGACTACTAAAATCTTAGTAGAAATAAGAAATTCTTTATACAATATTTAAACAGATAAAGGCTCCAAATTGGAGCCTTTATTATGATATAATTTATTCGGTTTTTGATTCCGAAAATTGAATAATTATTTTACCATTCTGATTTCTACGGCAACAAAACCTTTTGGAGATTTCTCTTTTTCAAAAGATACTTTGTTTCCTTTTTTAATCGGCTCCATACAGTTGTTACTGTGGAAGAATACATTTTCTTTAGAACCGTCTTCTGTAATAAAACCGTAACCTTTTTCACTGAAAAATGTTACAATTCCTGTCTTAATTAATTCTTCAGCTTCAATAGGAGCTGCACCCAATTGAATGTTGTTGATGTCAAAATCCTCAACATTGCTGTTATCCGGTGGTGTAGAAGTCAACTGACCGTTTGCATCAACATACATGATCATGTCATCAAGACCTTTACCTTTGTTGTTGACCGTTTTACGCTCTTCTCTTTTCTGAGCTTTTTCTTTTGCTTTCTGAACTTTTTTCTTGAAATTTTCTTTTTTTGAGAAAGAATCCGCCATATATATTTAAAAATTTATTTGTTACGAGCTGATATTTGAATGAAGTTTTACTTTAAAACATTTCATTTCATCAAATACTATTTCTGAAATTGATGTAGAAAGGTATCCTATTGTTTTTCAGTAATAATATAAAGATTGCCGGTACAAATATTTTTAAGGAATAAACTGGGGCATCTGAAATGTGAAAACTGAGGGAAAATAAATGTTTTTAACCCTGCCTGAAGCAAAAGTCGAAAACCTTTCTATTAATTGCTATGCAAATATACGAAAATATTATTGGTATTTAAGCTAAATATAACTTTTTCATATTCAATAATTTATAAAGGTAATTTTTTTATTAAAATTTAGTACTGAAAAAAACTTCGTATCGATTGTAACAAAGTAAAAAATTCAACTACAAATTAATTGATGTATCAATAATTGATTAATCATCATTAAACTTTTAATTATGGAAAAATTAGATTCAATCATTTTTTACAATATAGATAAAGCGATAAGAGCATATAGAAATTACGCTCAGAGACAGCTAAAAATCAACGGTTTTACCATTACAATCGATCAATGGTTGATCATTAAAGCAATTCTCGAAAACCCTGAAATCACTCAAAATGAAATCGGAAATTTAGTTTTCAAAGATAATGCCTCTGTGACAAGAATTATCGAGTTATTGGTAAAATCTGAATATGTGATTAGAACAGTTCACAGCACAGACCGGAGGAAAACCAATCTTGAAGTAACAGCTTTAGGCATAAAAATCATTAAAGACGTTCAAAAAATTGTAGAACAAAACAGAGCAATCGCATTAGATGGAATTTCTAAAGAAGAACTGCAAATCATGAACAACGCATTATTAAAAATTTCAGAAAACACAATCAACTCTAAAAAATAAAACACGATGGCACGACTAATCCTATTCATTTTTGTTTTGCTGATGTCTATTTTCAGCAGCAAAATCTCTGCACAAACAGCTTCCCAAATCTACTCTCTTTCGGGAAGCATCGATTCTGATAAAATCAATCAGGTGGAAATCAATTTGTTTAATGCTGAAAACAAATTAGTAAAAACCGAGATTGCCGATCAAAACGGAAAATTTACGTTTAATGATCTTGCAAACGGGAATTACATGGTAAAAATCAACAAAAACGGTTCTGAGGTCTACAAATCTGAAACTGTTTCTGTATCGGAAAATACAAACCTTCCTATAATTCATTTAAACGAAAAAACGATTGAAGGCGTTACAATCACAAAAGCAAAACCATATATCGAGCGACAGGAAGGAAAAATGATTCTGAATGTAGAAACAGCATTGCTGCAACCGGAAATTCAGCATTTGAGGTTCTGGAAAAAGCTCCCGGAGTCAATATTGATGGCAGTGACAATATCAGTTTAAGAGGAAAAGGAAATCTATTAGTTCAAATCGATGGTAAAAACACACCGATGACCGGAACTGATCTCGCCAATTATCTCCGGGGAATTCCCTCTTCGAGTGTAGAGAAGGTAGAATTTATTACCAATCCTTCCTCAAAATACGATGCAGCAGGAACTTCAATTATCAATATTAAACTAAAAAAAGATCAGCGAAAAGGCACGAACGGAAGTCTTTCTACTTCATTGGGAACGGGAAAATATATTAAAAACAATAATAATTTCAGCATCAATCACCGCAACAAAAAGGTAAACATCTTTGCCAATTATGGTTTTGCTTATAGAGAATTTTACAATCATCTGGTTTTAGACAGAAACTTTTACGACAACAACGGAAATTTCGAGAAAGCATATCTACAGGACAATTATTTAAAATTTAATTTTAGAAATCACATCGCTAAAGCCGGAATGGATTATTACATCAACGACAATAACATTATTGGATTTTCGGCAGGTTTCGTAAGCAACAGATTTGATCCGAGAGGTGACAATTCGAGTTTGGTTTTAGGCAGCAATCAACTTCCTGAAAGCACTTTTACTACACAAAACCGCTCAAAAGATCATTGGAAAAATGCTTCTTTTAATCTAAATTACAAATACAAAATCGATTCTTTAGGTTCAGAATTAACGACCGATTTAGATTATATCAATTACTCAAACACTTCACTGCAGAATTTTGACACAAAAAATTACGCCATCAATGGAGCACTAAGCAGTTTTGATATTCTAAAAGGCGACATCAATGGTGATTTAAATATTTACTCCTTAAAATCCGATTTATCGAAACATTTAAAAAACAACTGGAAAATAGAATCCGGAATTAAAACCAGCTTCGTAAAAGCAGACAATGATATGCAGTTTTTCGATGCCACTTCGGGAATTCCTATCGTTGATCAAAACAAAACCAATCACTTTATCTACGAAGAAAACATCAATGCATTGTACGGAAATGTTTCTAAAAAATGGGATAAATTCAGCACCACATTTGGCTTAAGAGCCGAAAATACCAATGTGACAGGAACTCAGATTACCACCAATCAGGTAAACAAAAAGAATTACACCCAATTGTTTCCGAGTGCCGTATTTTCTTACGATCTGAATGATCAAAATAACATTGAACTTAATTTCAGCCGAAGAATTACAAGACCAAGTTACAATCAGTTGAATCCATTTAAGTTTTTCCTCGATCCTACAACATACAGAGCCGGAAATCCAGATCTGAATCCGCAAACAACAATGAATTATGAATTCACCTACAGCTTAAAAAACAAATATTTCGCAACATTAAGCTACAGCAAAACCTCAGATAACATTACCGACGTTTTGAAACCAACCGTAGAAAACGGAAATATTGTAGTGGTTCAAACCAATGATAATTTAAGTTCGGCATCTTATTTAGGATTATATCTTATTGCTCCTGTGAAAGTCGCAAAATGGTGGGATATGAACAACAGCGCCAATTTCTACTATGGTTCTTACACCGGAAATATTTCCGATACCTATATTAAAAACCAGGGAAATTTCACCTTCAATGTCAACAGCATTAATTCTTTTAAACTTGGAAATGGCTTCACCGCCGAACTTACCGGAAATTACAGAGCTCGTGAAGTTTATGCTTATATGAATTTAAAACCAAACTGGTATCTGAATATTGGTGCTCAGAAGAAATTTAAAAACAACAGTACCTTGAAATTTGCCATCAATGATATTTTCTTCACCAGCAACCCCGAAGCTAAAAACGTCTACTCCAATTACATCGAAAATTTCGTAGTGCGAAGAGAAACGCGTGTTGCAACGCTTTCTTACACCTATAATTTTGGTTCATCTAAAAATGCACAGCCCAGAAAAACTGGTGGTGCGGATGATTTGAAGCAGAGGATTGGGAATGGATAAGTTATTGTGAAGATTAATAACTGTCATTGCGAGGAACGAAGTGACGAAGCAATCTCATCTCAGAATAAATAAAAAGGTTACGGTTTTCCGTAATCTTTTTTTATTACTTAATAATATATTTACTCATTCAATAATGATATATTCATTATATTTATAAAAAATAACAACCATGAAAATAGAGTCTATTTATATAAACAATTTTAGGCTACTCAAAGATTTCAAAATAGATTTGGAAGAATCTCTATCCTTGGTTTTAGGGAAAAATAATACCGGAAAAACTTCACTTTTAACTTGTTTAGACAAATTCATCAACAATTCAGATAAGAAAAAAATTGTTTCTGAAGATTTCAATCTTGACTACAAAAAAGAAATTGAAAAACTAATTTTTGAAACTATTGAACTTAATGAAGAAGATTTTAATAAAGATATTCACGGTATAAAATTGAGACTTGTAATTTCTTATGAAGAAGGAGAAAACACAAGTAATATTTCAGATTTGATGATGGATTTAGATCCTAATCATAATAAAATTATTCTAGGTTACGAGTATTATTTAAATTATGATCAATATAAAGAGTTTCGAAAAGAGTATAAATCGTTTGTGCTTGCTGAGAGGAAAAAAGTAAAAGAATGTGAAGAGAAAGAAAAGCATAAACCTGAAGAAGAAAGAAAAAAATATATTCCAAAGAACTTTGATTATTTTTTTAAACTGAATGTAGAAAAATTCTTTAAATATAGATGGAAAAGTATTAATTATGATTATGAACATTCAGTAATTGATGAAAGTAATTTTAATGATTTAGAACAATCTAAAACAAAAAGTAATTTAAGTGATATTATTAATTTCAAATATATCAGCGCGAAAAGAAGCGTTACAAATAAAGAAAATGAAAAAACTCTATCTACACAAACATCTGAAATATATGAAAGAAGTGAAAAAAACGATGAAGACGAAAAGAAAATTGACGAATTTAAGTCAGTAATCGAAGATACTGATGAAATTTTAGGAAATGTATATGAAGCCTTATTCAGTGATATTACCGAAAAAGTAAGTTTATTTGGAGGAGTAAGAAAAGATGAGTCTATAATAAAAGTAATTTCCACTCTGCAACGAAAAGAATTATTAAAAGGAAATACAACTGTTATATATAAACACAGTAATGATTCTGAATTCCCCGAACATTATAATGGTTTAGGTTATATGAATCTTATAAGTATGATTTTTGAGATTGAAATTTTAGTAAGTGAATTTAAAAGAGGAAAGGATGAAACTCCAGCTGACATTAACTTACTTTTTATTGAGGAACCGGAAGCCCATACTCACCCGCAAATGCAATATGTATTTATTAAAAATATTACCGAACTTTTAAAAGATGGAATAATACTTAAAAATAGTAGTGGAAGCATCACAAAAAAAATACCTTTTCAATATATTATTAGTACACATTCATCCCATATAGTTGCTAATTGCCAAGATTTTAATTCCATAAAATATTTAAAAAAAGAATCAGTAAATGACATTAAAGCAAAAAACATTAAAGATTTAGAAAAAGAATATACTAGCGCAGGAGAAGAAAAAAATTACCGCTTTTTAAAACAATATTTAACCCTTAATAGAGCTGAATTATTTTTTGCTGATAAGGCTATTTTTATTGAGGGCGATACGGAAAGAATTCTATTACCTGCAATGATGAAAAAATTAGACTTAGAAGTTGAATTAGATGCAAATGAACTTCCGTTATTATCGCAAAATATATCTGTTATAGAGGTTGGTAATTATGCAAATATTTTTGAAAAACTAATAAGCTTTGTTGGATTAAAATCTTTAATAATTACAGATTTAGATTCTGTAAAAAAAGATTTTATACGAAATAGCGATGGGAGTATTAAAAAAACAAAAAAAGACAAAGAAAGAAAGTCTGATTTTAGTTGTAGAGTCTCTGAAGCAGAAAAAACAAGCAATCCTACTTTGCTTTTCTTTTATCCATCAGATTCAATTTCTTTTCAAAATATTTTGCAAAAAAGTTTTGAAGAAAAGAGATTTTCCAAAAATTCAATATGGCAAGAACAAGTTGACGGATATTTACAAATTATTATGCAGACAGAAGAAGAAGGATATTGTGCAAGAAGTTTTGAAGATAATTTTTTTCATTTATCACAAAACAAAACTTTCATAAAAGATAACAGAAGTAAATTTAGTGGTCTTAAAAATCTTAAATTTTTTTACGACAATTCAAAAGATGCATATTTTTTAGCAGAAAAATGTGTCGATAGTAAAGGGTCTTTTGCAATTGATATATTGAGATGTACAAACGAAACATATTCTAACTGGCAAATTCCAGCTTACATTAAAGAAGGATTATTATGGTTAAGGAAAGACTAGACATACAAGATCAGCCAGAAGTATTATCAATTTTTGATCATATTGATAATGGGCACAATTTTCTATTAAGTGGTGGCGCAGGAAGTGGTAAAACATATTCTTTAGTTTCTGTAATTAGGCAAGTCATTAAAGAAAATCCTACAATTAAAATCGCTTGTATGACTTATACAAATTCAGCAGTAAAAGAAATTGAAGATCGTGTAAACCATAAAAATCTAAAAGTATCTACAATTCACGATTTTCTCTGGGATAATATTAAAAACTTTCAGTCCGAATTAAAGTCAACTTTAATACAATTAGCAAAGGACGATACTGTTAATAATATTGTTATAGATAATCCTGAGGAAACTTTATCTGAAAATATTGAAATTCAATATAAAGAATATGTAAGATTGAGAGAAGGGATTATCTCTCACGATGAAGTATTAACTATTTCGGAGTATCTGTTTGTAAAGTACCCTAAATTATGTGATATCTTAAAGGACAAGTTCAGATTCATATTCATTGATGAATATCAGGATACGAATGAACAAGTAATTAGAATATTTTTAAATCATTTACGAATATCTAAAAAGGAATCTATCATAGGTTTATTTGGAGATGCAATGCAATCTATCTATGATGATGGAATTGGTACTATAAATTCTTATTTAGAAGAAGGTATTGTAAAAGAGGTTGTTAAAAGTCAAAACAGAAGAAATCCAAAAAAGATTTATGAACTAGCTAATAAACTTAGAACTGATGGCATTACGCAAGAGCATTCTTCTGATTTGAGTGCTCCTAACATTTTACCTGATGGAAATGTAAAAAATGGTAATATTTTATTTTTACACTCTGTAGATAAGGATATTGAAAAAATAAAAAAATATTTAGAAAGTCTTAGTCAAGGGTGGAACTTCGATAATTCTAAAACAACTAAAGAGTTAAATCTGACTCATAATTTAATTTCTGCACAAGCTGGATTTTCAACTTTGATGGAGATTTATGACGAAGATCCAGTAATTAATCTTAAAAGAGACTTAGTTGAGAAAATCAAAAGTGATAATTTAAATATTGAGGACGAGAAAACATTTAATGAAGTAGTTGATGAATTAGGTTTACAGTCTCGATCATATTTATTAGATGAAATAAACTTAGATGTGTCAGCCAAAGAAGAATTTGAAGGAATAAAAAATTTACCTAAAGAAAATTTTTCAGATTTAGAATTTGAAAGCGAATTATTGATTGAACTAAAAGAAAAAAGTTTAAAACAAAAGAAAATTCCAAAAAAAAATCTAAATAAATATAATACAATAGACGAATTTGTCAGCGAATTAAATTTTACAACTAATGTCTTAAAGAAAAACAAGATACTCTCAAATGAAACTCATAGATTACTTTATGAAAAAGTAAAAGATAAATCCTTCAATGAAATAAGAAAAATTTATATTGATAAAGAAAATCTTATTGATGACAAAAGAGAAGTAGATGAGCAGAATGCTAAAAAAGGTTCAAAAAGAGACAATTTTATCAAACACTTATTTAAAATTCAAAATGTATTAAGATTTTATTCCGATAAAAATTTTCCTGAGTTTTTTAGAATTATGAAGAAAAATGGGATTTCTATTAATACTATTGAGGATAAAAGGAAACTTAAGAATAATATTGAACAATTGTTAACAAACCAAGATACAACAATAGGTCAAGTTATTGATAAAGCAGACGAACTACGAATTGTAAAGAAGGATGATAAATTAGATGAGTTTATATCCTCTTCAGAATATATATATGCTCAAGTAAAAGAAGTATCATATCAAGAGTTCATTAAATTATATAATTATTTAGAAGGTTTAACTCCATTTTCAACACAGCACAAAACTAAAGGAACTGAATTTGACAATGTATTGGTAATTTTAGACAGTGGGAATTGGACAAAATATAATTTCAATTATTTATTTACTAATAGAATAGATAAAGCGAGTGTTTTAGAAAGAACTCAAAAATTATTTTATGTTTGTTGTACTCGCTCAAAAGAAAACTTAGCAGTATTTTTTCAAGATCCGTCATTTCAAGTTCTTGAAACTGCAAAAAATTGGTTTGATATAGTTATTAATCTTGATGAATTCACAGATTAATACTAAATCGAAATGTTTCTTAAATTTAGAAAATAGAATAAAACCCTAACTTCCCGTTAGGGTTTTCCCTTTTCCAAACTTAACATAATATCCTCACAATCAAAATATTTCATTCAAAAATCATTTCAAATCAAAATAAATTTTATATTTGAAAAATAATTTAAAACACAAATACTTATGTCATCTACATCCGAAGTAGGACATGCCAAAAATGTGGCAAACCTACAAAAACTTACCCAGCAAGTTTCCGTTTATAGCCTTTACAATCCGCCGGTTCCAAATCTTACGGCTGCTAATCTTCAGGCATTGTACGCCACAGCTAATACAAAATTAGCCGAGGTCGAAGACAAACGAAACGCCAACAAAAACGCCATCGCTTTGCGTCAGACCGCTTTCGAAAACCTGAAAACAACCTGCACCCGCATCATCAACCGTTTAGAAATTTTGGGATTACTGGAGGGAACTTTAGATCAGGCAAAATCCTTAAACCGTTCTATCCAGGGCGGTACTAAGAAAAAAACAATTTCCGCAAAGACTGACAACGAAGAACAACCCACCAATAACCCCATTTCTACTTCCCGACAGTCATTCACCCAACAAACAGAAAATTTCGGAATTCTTCTGCAGCTGTTGGCAACCATTCCCAATTACAGTCCGGATGAAGCCGAACTACAATTAACCAATCTCAATACCTACCGCATTTCTTTAGTCAGCGCTACTCAAACCGTCGACCAAACCGAAGCCGAACTCAACGTAAAGCTGATTGAGAGAAACCAAATTTTATACACAGAAGAAACCGGTCTCTATTCCATAGCCCAAAACGTAAAAAAATATGTTAAAAGCCTTTATGGAGCTACCTCTCCGGAATATGCTACTGTCTCAGCTATAAAATTTACCATCATTCCTGATTAATACATTACAATAAAAACGATGATCAGGCCGATCAACCATTTTACAGCAATCAAGATTTAATTTTAAACATCCCAACCGAATATTCAGTTGGGATGTTTTTATATTCTGCCATCCACACACAATATTTTTGCTCCTGTAAACCATATTGTTAATCCTGCAAATAATATTCTTATCCCTTTAAATAATATTCTTGTCCCTACACATCATATTCTTGCTCCTGCGAATGATATTCTATCGCCTGCAAACAATATTGTTGCTCCTGTAATTTCTATTCTTGCTCCTGCAACTAATAATCTACAACCTAACAAAAACAAGACTTCACAAAAAAACCACCGGAAATTCGGTGGTTTTATATCTATATGATTTTAAAAATCTTAAGCTTCGTTCAAAGGCTTATGTTCTCCAGGCTGATCTTGTCCTTCAGGATTTACATTTCCTTCAGGTCTTGCCGGTCTGTCTGGTCTTCCTTGGCCTTCCGGTCTTGCAGGTCTATCCGGTCTGTTTTGTCCTTCTGGTCTTCCCTGTCCTTCTTCTCTTGGTTTTTGCTCAGGTCTTGGAGGTCTTGGCAATAAAACTTTTCTTGAAAGCTTCATTTTCTTACGGTCATCGTAACCCATAAACTTCACTTCTACCTGATCACCTTCGTTGTAAGGAACTTTATCAAGTCTCGCCCACTCGATTTCAGAGATATGAAGTAAACCTTCAGTACCTTTTGCAATCGCTACGAAAGCTCCGAAATCCATTACTTTCACTACTCTGCCCTGGTAAACTTCACCAATAACAGGTACAAAAGTAATTTCGTTGATTCTTGCAATCGCTTCGTTGATTTTCTCTCTGCTAACACCAGAAATTTCAATTCTACCGATTTCGCCAACTTCTTCAATTGCGATAACAGTATCAGTATCTTTCTGCATCTGCTGAATGATTTTTCCACCAGGTCCGATTACAGCACCGATGAAATCTTTAGAGATTTCCATCATCACCATTTTCGGAGCGTGAGGTTTCACGTCTTCTCTTGGAGCAGAAATAGTTTCATTTAATTTATCAAGGATATGAAGTCTTCCGTTTCTAGCTTGTAGAAGCGCTTTCTCCATAATATCCATAGACAATCCTTGGATCTTAATATCCATCTGACAAGCAGTGATACCGTCTGCAGTTCCTGTTACTTTGAAGTCCATATCACCTAAGTGATCTTCGTCTCCTAAGATATCAGAAAGTACTGTGAATTTTCCTGTTTTAACGTCAGTTACCAATCCCATTGCAATACCAGAAACCGGTTTTGTAATTTGAATACCTGCATCCATCAAAGCCAATGTTCCTGCACAAACTGTCGCCATTGAAGACGAACCGTTTGATTCTAAAATATCAGAAACGATACGGATGGTGTAAGGATTTTCTTCAGGAATCATATTTGCCAAAGCTCTTTGAGCTAAGTTTCCGTGACCAACTTCTCTTCTTGAAGTTCCTCTTAAAGGACGAGCTTCACCCGTTGAGAACGGTGGGAAGTTATAATGAAGGAAGAATCTTTCGTCATAATTAATCATTACGCTGTCTACCATGTTTGCATCTTTCACAGAACCTAAAGTTACAGCTGTCAAAGACTGAGTTTCACCTCTTGTAAAGATTGCAGAACCGTGAGCTCCAGGTAAATAATCGATTTCGCTCCAAATTGGACGAATTGTTTCAGGATCACGACCATCAAGACGGATTTTGTCATTGATAATCATCTGACGCATCGCCTCTTTCTCTACATCGTGGTAATATACTTTTGCAAAAGGAGTTACTCTCTCCAATTCTTCAGGATGCTCTACATATTGAGCTAAAAATTCAGCCAAAACAGCTTTGAATTTCTCACCTCTTTCTTCTTTTCCTGAAGGAGTTTTCGCTACTTCATATACTTTATCGTAAGTTTCTTTCCACACTTTTTCACGAATTGCTTCGTCGTGATTTTCGTGGCTATATTCTCTTTTTGGTAAAGATTTACCTACTTTTTCAGCTAATCTTTCCTGAGCTTCAACTTGTTTTTTGATTTCAACGTGAGCAAATTGAATCGCTTCAAGCATTTCTGCTTCAGAAATTTCTTTCATTTCACCTTCTACCATTACGATAGAATCTTTCGTTGCTCCAACCATAATGTCTAGGTCAGCAATTTTAAGATCTTCTAATTTCGGGTTGATAGAAAGTTCACCGTTGATTCTTACTACTCTTACCTCAGACATCGGTCCGTTGAAAGGAATATCAGTAATTGCAATTGCTGCAGATGCTGCAAGACCTGCCAAATCATCTGGAATAGATTGTCCATCGTAAGAAATCAATGAAATCATTACCTGAACTTCTGCGTGGAAATCTTCCGGGAACAAAGGTCTCAAAACTCTATCTACCAAACGCATTGTCAGAATTTCCTGATCTGAAGGTCTAGCTTCTCTTCTGAAGAAGTTTCCAGGGATTTTACCACCTGCATAGAATTTTTCTCTGTAATCTACTGTCAATGGTAAGAAATCTACACCATCTCTAGCTTCTTTACTGGCTACAACAGTTGCTAAAAGCATTGTTCCGCCCATTTTTACTACTACAGATCCGTCGGCTTGTTTTGCTAATTTCCCTGTTTCTAATGTGATTTCTCTGCCGTCTGCAAGAGTAATCATCTCTGTAATTGCTTGAGGTATACTCATAAATTGTTTTGTGTCGCACTCCGTATTGAGTGCTTTAATTAATTATATATCGTCTAAATGTGATGCAAATTTAGTGTTTTTGTTTTAAATAGTATGATGAAAGTATTTCAGCGTTAAATTCATCATTCCATTTGAGTTAACTATCTGTTGTGCATTTTAAATTTTGTCTTTCGAAAATAAGTGAAACGGCTTTGTTTAACTTTATTTCAGTATTTTTTTTAATTCCTTGTTTATCCTTACGTTTTTTTAATCGCTAAGAAAGGCAAGGTTTTTCAGATAGATTTCTTTTTTAAATATAAACAATGGCATTTCATTCAACAAACAAACACAATCGTTTAATTATCAATCATTAAAAAACACCTTCAAATAACGGGTTTAAATTATAGATTTTTCTTATTAAAAATTCTATAACCGAGTCTCCATTCTATATAATCAGCTTTATGGAAAATAAATGAACGAATACCAATTCCGATTAACAGATTTTTCCCAATTGTATATTGGAAACCAACTCTCTGATAGAAAATTGTTTTATCATAACGCTTATCGATTGGCTTTTTAAATAAATAAAACCCAGGCTGAATCTGAATGGCAAATTTTGAAATTGAAAGCCGGTAAGAAGGAAAAATATTCAGCAAAAGCTGATCATTTTGAAATCTTTTCTCTGTTTGAATTTTACCGTTTTCATCCTGATAAAATTTATGGTTGTAATCTTCGTCATACATTATTCCTAACCCCAATCCAAGTGAAGATTTATAGGTAATCTGTCTGTGGTAAACTGTTTCCAAACCCCAATTCTGATAATATCTTCCTTTAAATTTATCTATCAAATCAACATCATCATATGTAAAACCTTCATCTTTTCCATAAAAAATAGAATGTCTTACGCCACCAAAAACATTCACATCCAAAGTAGAATATTTGTCAAATACCGACAAAGTATCTTTCGGGGCAAATTGTCTTTCATCAAAATGATACGTGAGAGAAAGCTGTGAATTGAATGTATTCATTCCTTTATTGGGAAGTTTCAAGGCGCCATTTGAAAAATGGGTAAAATTTAAACCCAATCCTAAATCTAAATGCTGGGAAAGATAATATTTATAATTGACTCCGAAGTTAATGTACACACTCACTGAAGATCCGAAAGTTTGATTAAGATACCCTTTTTCCTGATCAAAAGGCGTCCAATTGAAAGCAAAACCACCGCTTGTGTTGTAATTCCAGGAATGAGTTGGCGTTTCTTTGATAGCTCCACCAAAGGTTCCATAAACAGCGAAAGGTCTTCCCATATCACTGTTTTTCAAGAAATCATAAGCTACAATTCCTCCTCCATAATAAGGTCTTCCAAATCTTTTATGCCACTCCTGACTTCCATCGGTTTGTATGGTCAGTTCTGCAGAAGCTCCGATAAATTCTCTATGTTTAAGGGTTTTAAGATAATCGTTAGTTCCTAAAAACTTTCCAAACTGCATACTTACTGAACCCTGAAGATTTGACCTTGGAATACTATCCAATTCCTGAGAATTGTAAAAACCTGAAATCAGCAGAAATATAAATAAATAAAAGTGTTTCAAATCAGTAGATTTATTAAAAAAAGCAAATTTAAACGATTTCTTTAAAGATTTGTAAACTCTTATGCCAAGTTTTAAAATTTTGACCGTATTTTAAACAAAAAAAGCAACCTCTTTCGAAGTTGCTTCTTTATTTTGGAAACCGGATAGATTATTTTCTTAATCCTAATTCAGCGATAATCGCTCTGTATCTTGTAATATCTTTTTTCTTAAGATAATCCAATAAACTTTTTCTCTTACCTACTAATTTCACCAAAGATCTTTCAGTATTGAAATCATGACGATTAGCTTTCAAGTGCTGAGATAAGTGGTTAATTCTGAACGTGAAAAGAGCTACTTGTCCTTCAGCTGTTCCTGTGTCTTGTGCAGATTTTCCGTGCTTTGCGAAAATTTCTGCTTTTTTTTCTGTTGTTAAGTACATTCCAATATTGTTTAATGATTATTATGTAACGGGTGCAAAAGTACGACTATTTTTTAATTCAGCAAAAAAACATTTTAGAATTACATTAAATCTTTTAAGAATTTCATTTTCAAGTCGCTGACTTTCTAATATTTAAATTAAAATATCATTAAATCTTCAACTTTGGAAACATTATTGATTCCATATATTAATTTTGATAGAAAAATATGTTAAAAAAATCTTAATAAAATTATGTCATCCCATTAAAAGACAGTAATTTTACAGCCGACAAAAAGATGAAAAATTTTTTATTTTACACGCTTATTTCTTCTGTATTTATCATCAGTATTTCTTCTGTAAAAGCGCAGAAAAGCATTGGTCATGATAATGTAAAGAAAATTCTGTACTTCAACCCTGAAGTAGAACCCGATATTGAAGAAATAAAAGAACCCACTAATCATGCTTTCTTTAGCGCAGTTTCGGATAACATCAGTGCTTTTCGAAAAAATAAAATGCTGAGATCTGAAATTCAGGTTTCTTTTGACAGCATTGACTCTAAAACTATTATGGAATACTGCAAAAACAACGATGCAGATTTCGCTATTGTTCCCAAAGTAAAATATTTCAAAGTAGGATTGGGAAAATATGTTTTCTCCAATCAAGTTGTTATAAGCATGAAACTTTTTGATTCTGAAGGAAATCTTATTACCTCATCCGATTATGATACTTACCGTAAAAACATGAGGCTTTTAGGTTCTGCTGCAAACTCAATAAAAATAGGAACCAATGGCGCCATGAAAAATATTCTGAAAGAATTAAGGAAAATAAAACCTTCTGTAGAAGCTGGTTTTTAAACTTTAAATAAACCTTAAATTTAGCACATCGGTCTCCAATTCTAAAAAATTTGGGCTATTTTTGCATATCAAAAATTTCATGTTTTGAATTCTACAGACGAACTTATCTTTAATCCCGCCGATATTGCCGAAAGACTTAGCGAACTTCACGCTGATGAAAGACTGTTGGCTTTTCTGAAAGTTCCGAAAGAATACAAAGCCGATGTTTTTTCACATTTAGATCCGGATTTTCAAGAAGAAACCATTCGAAGTATTGGAAGTGATGATGTTTCAGAAATCCTGAATGCAATGACTCCTGATGACAGAACTGCACTTTTTGAAGATTTCCCGGATGAATTGATTAAATATTCCATCAACCATTTAAATCCGCAAGAACGAAGAATTGCTCTGAAACTTTTAGGTTATAATTCTGATTCTATTGCACGTTTGATGACGCCTTATTACATTCAAATCCGTAAAGAATGGACTGTAAAAAGATGCCTTCAACAGATTAAAAAGGTCGGAAAAAAGGTAGAAACCATTAATCATCTTTACGTTGTTGATGAAAGAAATCATTTGATTGACGATTTGGCTTTGGGAAGTTTATTGTTAGTAGAAGAAGATACATTGGTTTCCGAACTTACAGATAATCAATTTGTTGCTATTAAAACTACTACCTCTAAAGAAGACGCCGTAACTTATTTCGAAAAATATGACCGCACAGCACTTCCTATTATTACAGAAGCTGGGGTTTTGGTTGGAATTGTAACGATTGACGATATTTTAGATCAAATTGAATCACAAAACACCGAAGATATTCAGAAATTTGGAGGTGTTGAAGCCCTTGATGATCCGTATATTCAGACCCATTGGTTTGAAATGATTAAAAAGCGTGGACTTTGGCTGATTGTTCTTTTCTTTTTACAACTGATTACGGCATCTGTCATGGGTTTTTATGAAAACGAGATCGAAAAAGCAGTAGTTTTGGCACTATTTATTCCTTTAATTATTTCAAGTGGCGGAAATTCCGGTTCGCAGGCTGCAACTTTGATTATTCGAGCAATGGCTTTACAGGAGATTACTGTAAAAGACTGGTGGACTGTGATGAAAAAAGAATTGGTTACAGGTTTAATTTTAGGAACTTTTTTAGGTGTAATTGGGTTTTTCAGAATTATGATTTGGCACAAACTCGGTTGGTTTGATTATGGTGATTACTGGTTTTTCATAGGAATCAGTGCCGGAATTTCTTTGGCAATGATTGTACTTTGGGGAACAATTTCCGGTTCTATGGTTCCGTTTATTCTTAAAAAATTTAATCTTGACCCTGCAACTTCTTCTGCACCATTTGTCGCAACTTTGGTTGATGTTACCGGATTAATTATTTATTTTACGATTGCAGCAATGTTTTTAACCGGAAAACTTTTGTAATTTTAGGCAAAGTCTAAAATTTTATGCGAGTTATTTCTTTAGTACCTTCTATTACAGAAGCTTTATTTGATTTAGGTTTAACGGAAAATGAAGTTGTTGGCAGAACAAAATTCTGTATTCATCCTTCAGAAAAAGTAAAAAATGTAGAAATTATCGGCGGTACAAAAAATCTTAATATTGAGAAGATTAAAAGCTTAAAACCTGACTTAATTTTAGCCAATAAAGAAGAAAACGTAAAAGAACAAGTTGAAATTTTAATGAAAGATTTCAAAGTGAATGTTTATAATACCGAAACGATTGAAGACAATTATTATTTATTAAAAAACTTAGGATTACTCTTTCATAAAGAAGAAAAAGCGCAGCTTTTTAATCTTAAAATCTACGAAGTTCTCAATCAGACTAAAATTAATTCTAAAACAAAAGTTGCTTATCTGATTTGGAATAATCCTTATATGACGGTTGGCTCAGATACATTTATCCATCATATTTTAACTGAAATAGGTTTTGAAAATATTTTTAAAAATCGAACCCGTTATCCGGAAATTCAAACCGAAGATTTAAAGGAAGCAGATGTTATTATGCTTTCCTCAGAACCTTTTCCATTTAAAGAAAAACATATTGAGGAGTTAAAAGCTGTTTATTCTGATAAAAAAATAATGATTGTTGATGGAGAAGCTTTTTCCTGGTATGGAACGCATATCGCAAAATGTGAAAATTATTTTAAGGAATTAATTGCTGAATTTAATCATTAAATTAGGTTAAAATCCATTTTCCAAACGGACTAAAGCCCTTTCCTATTTATATTTTGCTCGTAAAAAACTCCGATTTTTCGTCGGAGTTTATATTTTATATTAAATAAGATTACAAAATCTTTGAAACTTCATTACAAAGCCATTCTAGCAATTCTAAATCTTCTTTTGTAAAAGGATCGATGGTGTGAGAATCAATATCAATCTGACCAATATTTTCTCCGTTTTTGAAGATAGGAACTACAATTTCCGCCTTTGTATCGATTGAACAGCTCAAATAATTATCCTGCAAATGAACATCAGGAACAATGAATGTTTGGTTTGAAACAGCAACCTGCCCGCAAATTCCTTTACCGTAAGGAATAATGATGTGATCGGTTTCCGCTCCAACATAAGGACCTAATTTTAACTCATCTTTATCTCCATTTTTGAAATAAAAACCAGTCCAGTTGAAATAAGAAATTTCCTGATCCAACAAATGACAAACTTTTTCAAGTTTCTCCTCAGTATTATGTTTTGGACTTTCTAAAATAAATGAAAGCCTTTTTTTTAATTCAGACATTATAATAATTTTTTATGAAAATTGTTTTAGAGACAGCTCGTTTTTAAAACCGAACATCGCTCTTTCTTTTATCATTTCTGCAACTCCTTCGGGAACCTGATTTTCCCAACCACTCATGTTACAGGCAATTTTTCTTAAAATTTCTCTTGAATAAATCTCCAAAAACTCAGGATTGTAATTGGTAATATCTACAATACGATTATTCATCTTGAAATATTTGTATAAATCTTTTAAATTTTCTTCCACTTTTAAGTTTGAAGAATCTAATAATTCGTGAGTTTCAGGATCTTTGTAAGGATAAAGGTACACTCTCATTCCGTTTCTGAAAAACTTACCAAATGCTTCCAAAATTCCACCTGAAAGATCTTTATAATATTTCTCGTCAAATACCATCAACATATTGTTTACTCCCATTGTAACGCCAATATCGCCGTTTGTATAGTGAGAGAAATAATCTATTAATCTGTAATATTCTGAGAAGTTTGAAATGATAACTGTATATCCTAATTTACCAAGAACGTCTACTCTATCAAGGAAATCTCTTTCATCAATGTCTCCGTCTGCACGAAGGTTTGAAATGGTAATTTCGATTAAAATCTCTGTTTCTTCCTGAGTACAGATTGCATCTTTTAGAAACATATCGATTCCGCTCTTAAGCATATCAATATTAACCTTTGTAACCGGTCTGAAACTACCTCTTACTGCAAAAATATTTTTCTTGTACAAAATATCTGCAGGAAGCATATTGTTCCCTTGAGAATTGAAAATTACAGCATCGGTCATATTATTTTTCACGAGCTGTAAAGACATTAATCGGTTATCAACGTAAGCAAAAGCAGGCCCGTTGAAATCAATCATATCAATCTCAAGACTATCTATTGCAATATCATCGTAAAGAGATTCGATCAATCTTCGTGGGTTATCATAATAATGATAAGCTCCGAAAATAAGATTTACACCAAGATTCCCAAGAGTTTCCTGCTGTAAAGTAGCATCATTTTCTTTGAATTTAACGTGGATTACAATTTCATTATAATCTTCATTTTCATTCACCTGAAAACGAATTCCTACCCAACCGTGACCTTTTACTGTTTTATCAAAATTGATTGTGGTTACCGTATTTGCGTAAGAAAAATACTTTCTCCCGGGATTGTTGTCTCTTGAAATTCTTTCTTCAATAAGTGACACTTCATAACGAAGCATTTTACGGAGTCTGTTTTGGGTAACATACCTGTTTTTTACTTCTTTTCCGTAGATGGCATCACTAAAATCTTTGTCGTAAGCCGACATTGCCTTAGCAATTGTACCGGAAGCTCCCCCTGCTCTAAAAAAGTGTCGAACAGTTTCCTGCCCTGCTCCAATCTCTGCGAAAGTACCGTAAATGGTAGGATCTAGATTAATTGTTAATGCTTTTTGTTTAGGAGTTAATTTCTGATACATTAGGACATTAAATTTTTCGTAAATTTACCAAAATTAAACCAACCTCAAAACAAAATGAAGTTGAAATTTTTAGGAACAGGAACTTCACAGGGTGTACCGGTAATTGGCTGCACTTGTGAGGTGTGTACTTCACAAAACCCAAAAGACAGCCGTTTCAGGGCTTCAGCAATGGTCACAACCAATGAAAACCGAAAAATTCTTATCGATTGCGGACCAGATTTCAGGCAACAAATGCTTATCAACAAAGAAAGTCATGTAGATATTACTCTTCTCACCCATGAACATAACGATCATGTGATTGGTTTGGATGATATGCGCCCTTTGATTTTTAAAAGTGGTGAAAATATGCCGATTTATTGCCTTTCAAGAGTCGGAAACGAAGTGAAAAACCGTTTTCCTTACGCTTTTGCAGATGTACGATATCCCGGAGCGCCGGCTTTCGATTTGCACGAAATTGATAAAGAAAGTTTCACTGTTTTAGATACTGAAATAACTCCGGTTGAGGTTATTCATTATAAAATTTCTGTTTTGGGATATAAGTTTAAAAATCTTGCTTATATCACCGATGCTAATTTCATTTCTGATTCGGAAAAGGAAAAACTTCATGGTCTGGATGTATTAATTTTAAACTGCATTCGTAAATTTGATCCCCACCCTGCCCATTTTGTCTTGCCGGATGTCATAAAATTGTTTGAAGAATTAAAACCTAAGAAATTATTTTTAACGCACATTAGTCATCATTTCGGCTTGCATAATATTGAAGACAAGGAACTTCCACCCGGAATCCACCTTGCCTACGATGGTTTGGAAATAAATTTTTAAAGAAAAGTTGATAAAAAGTTTTTGAATAATAGAAAAAGTTTCTATATTTGCACACCGATTTACAGCACAATAACACTTGCCCAGTTGGCGGAATTGGTAGACGCGCTAGACTCAAACTCTAGTATCGAAAGATGTACCAGTTCGATTCTGGTACTGGGTACAAGAAATTAATTACAGCTAAAAGACAGTTCTCCGGAATTGTCTTTTTTGCCTTTCAACGCAAAGATTCGCAGTGTTTTAGCAAACAACATAAATAATTTAGCTATGCACCTAGAATCAGTACTTCAGCACACCTTTGACACGAGAAGAGACACGAAAAAAATATTCGTGGCTATGACTCACAAATTCACAATTAGAACCGACAAAAACAAAGACGGTAAATGTTTAGTTTTTCTTCTCATTAGATCAGGAAAACTAAAAACAACAATGAATCTTGATATTAAGATAGATCCAAAATATTGGGACAACTTAAGATGCAGAGTTAAAAAATCAGAAAACTTTGAAAACTTTAATATCATTCTTGATACTATCGAGGCTAAAATCATAACTATTAAAAGAGACTTTTTAATTTATGAGAGGGTTCTCACTCCGGAGCTTCTGGTGGAAAATATTAACAACAGTGTACCTGCATTTGACTTTATTTCATTCTGTACATTCCATAGTGAAAGTGGAAACTACAAACCAAATACGCTGAAGGCACATAAAACAGCTATAAATAAACTGAAAGAATTTAGAAAGGAAATTCCATTTTCAATGTTAACTCTAGAGTTTTTTGAAAAGTATCGAAAATGGCTTCTAACTTACAAAGGAAATAAGGACCCCACTTGTTTTACTGATTTCAAAATTTTAAAAAAATTTATTAACCTTGCTGATGAAAAAGGAATTCGATTGGCTTTTAATAAAGATAAATTTATAGTAAAAGAAAGCAAGACAACACCGGTATTTTTGGAACCTGAAGAAGTGGGTAGACTTCACAAATATTATTTTAATGAGTTTATAAGTCGATATCACTTCCTTCCATTAGGATATTTCCTTTTTTCATGTTACACAGGATTAAGAATTTCAGATATCCAAAATTTAAAAAGGCAGGATGTTGAGCAAGATATTTTTAGATTTAAGCATGTTAAAACTTCCAATGACCAATACATGAAAATTACAGATGAATTACGTTCCATTTTAGATTATAATCCAAAACTATTTATTGATAGACTAAGCGATCAAAAAATAAATAAACAGTTGAAAAATATAGCGGATGTGTGCAAAATTGAAAAATCAATTTCTATGCATGTTGCCCGCCATACTTTTGCAACAACTTTTTTAAAGAACTCCGGAAGTATCGCAAAACTTTCGAAACTTTTAGGTCATTCCACAATGAAACATACTATGGTTTATGCGCATCTTACAGATCAGGACGCACTTCAAGAGATGAGAAGAATTTCATATTCAAAATCAGAGGAAGAAGATGAGCAAATTAATACACAGTCTCCGTCGTGATGTCAATAGTATAAGTATCTGCAGAATAATCTTTTGTCCAGCTAGTAATAATGTGAACATTTTTATAACAGGATATATAATCTTTAATTTTCACATTTAAGTCATCCGCTTTAATTTGGAACTTCCAAGTAAACTCAGTTCCGTTGACTCTTTGTCTCAGCCACTTTTCCCAGTTGGAATAAAATAAATCAGGAAAGGTGGCTTGAGGTTTAGATATAGCATTATTTTGACCATTAGAAATTCCATTGTAGAAAACCAAGGCCAAGCAGCTGCTATCATCTCTCTTGACTGTCGCAGTCGGATGTGAATTAGCTTTTACTTTCTCTACAGGCATAGGATATCCGTTGATTTCAATTTCATTAGTGTCTTCAATAGCCTCCTTATTAATTGTCGCTCCTGATTTTTGATAAAACATACTATTCAGCTTGTTATCTCCGTCGAGATCTGTATGCTTCAAGAGAAACGTTCTTTTCTGCAATAGATTCCTTTTAGGAATTTCAACTTCCGCATGTTCAAAATTCTTTATATTATTAGGTTCTGCGCCAAGCTTGTTCATGTAAATTGTTTTTTCATACGGTTCGAAACCGTAATTAAACCAATTACGAACGATATTAATAAAATCTCCAACCTTCATATCTGGAACAGCTTTTGCCAAGTTTATTTCATTTGGATTTTCAACAACAGCATCTTCATCTGAAGAAGGAGTTCCGGTGGAAACAATACTACTTGATTTTAAATCATATTCTAAAACATTGTAATTTTCTGAAAAATTTGAAACACCTCCTTCTATTAAAAATTTAAGCGTTGCATGATTCACATTTAACTCTATTGAAAATGGCAAAATAACTTCCTGAAATGAAGAATAATAGACATCGTGATTCCAAATGTCATTTCCGTTTATCTGAATTTGACATTTTAAATTTGTTCTATCCCTTACTTTAATTCTGAATTTCCCGTTAATAAATACTTTATCAGAAAAATCAAGAGGCACATCTTCACTGTAAAAGTATCTGGGATAATATCTTGTGTAAAACATTCCATTAATCCACTCATTATAGTGAACAACATTTTCCTGTTTATAATAATCATTCATACTAAGAGTGAATGCATTTAAAAACTGAGATATTTTATTGAAATATTCAGTTCCCGAAAACACCCATGCATCTAAAAACATTGGATCCGTAAGAACTTCTCCTTTCAAAGCAAATCCAACATCTTGAAAACATTTTTTCAATAAATAAATAAAATGAATACATGGATGAATTATATTTTGGTTGAAAATATTTCCGGAAGAATCAACATAATTTCGTCGCATCTCGTTATATGAAGAATCTAAATCATTATAATAACCGTTAAAGGCATCCCACATTTTTTCCGTCGGCGAATACTTTGATGTATTTATTCTCGGAAAATTAAAATTAGTCTGTGGATATGTTTTTGCGCAAATATCTTTAGCATAAGTATGAATGTCTGGTACAGAAAACTTTTCCCAACTTAATTCCGATAATTTTTTATCCCAATTCGGTAGATCTTCAAAACCAAAATCTATTTGCCCAGCTAAATATTTCCCTTCAATTGACTCGATATTTAGTTTTGCATCACTTAACGTGTTTTCAAATAATAAAGGTCCTGCAATAACATTGTCAACTCCAAAAGTTTCATATGATTCAAAATCTCCAAAGGAATTTTTAAACTCTTCATCCTGATAAATTTCAAACGGAAACATATATTTAGTGTACATTTTGTCACTTACCTTATAATTGTTTTCTTGAATAGAAATCTTTTGATTACTCAAATCAAGAACTTTATTCTCTGCAAAAAATTTTATTTCCATTACTGTTCAACTATTAAAAATTCAAGATCTCTGCCTAACAACTCTTCTGTTGAATCATCTAACATCAACTTTTGAGTTGTACTGAAGCATCGATATATTTTTCCGGCAATTTTCATGAAAACCAATTTACTTTCTACCATTTTTTCAATCAAACTTAATTCTTGCTTTATGAAAAAGCCGGTATTCAAAGCCAACATTTTAGTTTTTGTAAAATCGTATTTTTCATTTTGGGATTTAAAAATATTCTTAGCATACGTATGGCTAAATTCAGCTGTTATTTTGTATTCACCGGTGAACGTAAACCATTCCGGAACTAAGTTGTCATTTTCAAAATGGATATCGATTGAATTGAAATTTTGCGGCAACTCATAGTACTTTACTACTTTACTGCCAAAGCTTAACTCATCTACATCATTGGTTGATTCGATTTTCTCAACAATAATATTTTCACCGACAATTTTAGAATTAAAAAAAACTGATTTTTTATTTCTTTTCCTGAAAAGCCAATTTGAAATCAAAGGATTTCCGTCCGGTTCTCTGCCAGGGAAAAATTTTAAATTGGATATTGTCTCCGTCATCAAAATGGAATAGTTTACATCCAACTCTTCAAACTTTAAATCGATTATAGCATTTTTCATTAGTTCAAAATCATTTCCTATTGAAAAAAAATCCGACTTAAATCTCGGAAATTGAGAATGTATCTTGTCTGAAATTTTAAATAAAGCTTTTTCATTCACGTACGGCTGCGCATAAATATTTTCTTTTATGGTTTCAACTCCATTCAAATTATATTTTGCCGAAATAGTCACTCGAACCAATCGAGCTGCTGCATTCATTCGATTGAAAATAATCTCCGGAATATCCAAACAAAATTTTGTAGAAAACTGGAACGAAGAAAATGAAACAACAGTTAAAACAACCGGAATAGTGATCGTTTTAGTTTCATATGATATTATTACATTACCGGTATGAATACCACCCGCTATATTTGCCGATGAGACGGTAGTAAATTTTATAAACCCAGAACTACTCATTCCGTTGAAAACGGTACTTGATAACCAGTTTGGAGTGGTTATAGCAAATGTTTTATTTTCCGGATTTGTAATATAGACGCTCTCATTTGCGGTTTGTGGGGTTGATTTATTGATATTAAAAGTTAAACTGCTTTTATCAGCGAAAATATCTGAATTCAATCCTATTGCAAGATTAATATTCACATTAGCAATTCGGGAATTGTCTATTTTGAAAAGTCCTCCCAAAACATTAACATTGCCCTGAGCAGGTAAATTCTGATTATTTTCAATTCCAAAATTTTCAATACTAAAACTATCTGTAATATTCGTTTTTGTTAAAAAATTATCTGCCAAAAACTTTAACTGAATAGGTGTACTATTATTCAAAATAGCAACTAAAGTTTCTCCATTAAGAATATTGGTGGATCTATTGAAAAATACATTATACTGAAGTTTATCAACTTTTATTGATGCACTGTCATTATTGAAAATAGTCAATGTTACGAACAATGACGCAATATCATATGTCGAAATTTGTTGATTGTATAAGCCTGTAGCCGTAAAAATAATTTCAGCTTCATAGACTCCATTTGGCAAACTATCAATATTGGAAAGTTGAGTTGTTAAATTTTTGATTCCACCACCTGCAACAGTAATGCTATTATGAAATACTGAAGAACCTATTAATGTCAACCAAGGAGCAACCGGCTGCATAAAAACAATGTCAAAAACAATATTAGGATTTTGAATTAAGTAATATTGTAAATTTAAAATGAAATTGCTTGGAAGTGGTTTTTCTTGGCTAGCATTCCAAACCAAATTATCATTCAATTGACTTAAATTTAATTGAAAGTAGGGTGAAAAGTTCCCTCCGCTTCCATCTCCCGGATCTATTATTGGATTTTGCGCTGGCATACTAATGTTTATTTTTATTATTTAATTTTTCTGAATCATTTACCATCTCCTTTATATCTTTTCCATTTCGAGCGGATTTTACGATATAAGATTGAATACCATTATCTTTTATATCTTCCATAATTTCGTTGCTCTTATTAAGTGCATTTATTAACATTATCATCATGTCATCTGAACCTGAAGAATTTGGTTCAGTAACTGGTTGGGTATTATACCCATTTTCAAATCCAACTGCCTTTCTGCTATTTGCTGAAAGAATAGCTCTTTTTAATTCCGGAGAATAAGTCGTCCAGGTTGGATTATCAATCACCATCTCAACTTGATTTTCACCTGCTATAAAATGCGTTGGACGATCAACCAGACCGCTTGATAATCTTCTACGTCTGACATTGAATTTTTTACCATCCTGTTGTCTTATCATAGGATATTCATTCCCAGTCATATTAAATCCGGATTCGTAACCGTCAGCAGTTGGAAGAGGAGTATTTAATACAGTTGCCATTTGGACCGCACCTAATGCACCCACAACAACAGATAAAGGAATCGCCATCGGATACCCGGGATCGGTCCAAACCTTCATAATACCTAAAGCCGTATTACCGATAATGCTCGCTATCTGCATTGCACGTTCACGTTTTGCAGATCTAACCGCCATTTCAGCTTTCTTTTTCTCTAAATCAGTATCAGCTGCAATAGTTAATCTTTTGTAAGTTTCCTGATTGATAATTCCAGAATCTAATTGCTGTTTAAGTATATTCTTTTTTCTATCCGTATTTCGTTCGTAGGTTTTAAGTTGTCTTTGCTCATTAGCTTCTACATACTTATAATACATAGCAAAAGCACTTTGAAGCGCTGTAACAGCCCCCTGCATCGTTCCGAGCATATCGGTGCCGCTTTGAAGATTGTCAAACATTTGAATCCACTGGGTCTGATCAAGTCCAAGAATATCAACCTTGGTTTCTTTTCCTAAAGTGCTTGTTTTTTTGTCACCTAATTCCTGTGTCTGTCCGGCTGCTTTAGCTTTTAATTCAGCAATTTTATTTCCTGCGTCTTCAATATATTTTAAAACCTCTTTACGCTGATCATCCGTCAATAAAGTAAGATTCAGTTCTTCAAAGTAGGTAACCATCTCTTGAAGGTGAGCAACCTGCAAATCAATTTCTCTCTTATTATAAAGCCTCTGAAGAGCTTCTTTACCGTCCGCAAAGGTTTTTATTTGACTTAATTCAAAAGTGCTTATTCTTCCACGCAAAGCGCTACGCATTTGCGATATTGAAGTGTATTTAGCAACTTCATTATTATATTCAGATTGAAGCTGCTGTAAAGAATTTTGGTGTACTTCGTCATTTGAAGCTATAAACTTACGTTCCGACTTATATTTAGCAGTCAGACGTTTATTTGCAGAAATTGCATCTTGATTTTCCTTGTATGTTTCTAATGCCGCATTGTTATCAGTCCATGATTTCTTTAATTCTTCAAAAAACACCTTATCATCACCTTTGGCTGCATCAATTTTTTTCTGAAGAATATCAAATTCAGTTTTTCCAATTCGCTTTTTGTCAATTTCTAATTTTCTTCGTTTTTCTTGCAGCTCAATCTGAGCAATTTCTTTTTCATAGCCCTCCTGCATTGCTTCAACCTTCGAATCTTGAATTCCAACTTCAGTCTCGCGAGTAACCCTTTCTGCATCTTCACCGAATTTTTTATAACGATTCATTTCACGTTCATGCTGCTCGGCTTCCCTCTTTTCTCTTTTTTCTCTTGCTAAACGTTCACGTTCTTCTTTTTTTCGTGCTTTTTCAGCGTCTTTTTTCGCTTTATCACCTTCAGGATCAGGAATATTATAATTTGATTTAGTTTCAGAAGAAGTCTTTTCAGAACCGAGCATTAGATTTAGCTCAAACTCTAATTCAGCTTTTCTTTTACCTTTAGCTGTTTGTATCGCTTTTTGTAGATAAAGTAATCTCTTTTCATCGGCAGTATTGATTTTATCCAGCAATGCTGTATTATTATTGATGTTATTGATTATGCCAGCACCTTTATTATGCTCACCAAAGCTTCCTTCGACTTTTACTCTAAAATCGGCAAAATCTTTTCCTGAAGAAATGTTTTTTTGTCTAATTTTATCTCTTTCCTGTTGTTCTTTTTCTCTAGCAGATTGACCTTTTATGTACTCAATTCTATCTTTTTCAATTTGATCATAAATACTTTGTTTTGCAGATGCTCTTGCTTTGGCTATAGCGGTTAATTCAACTTGTTTTGCCAAATCTTTATACACCTCAATTAATTTAACAGTCGCTCTAAATTCTTTATCGACTGTATCAATAAACTCAGGATGCATCCTTATTAAAGATTCATAAGCTTTTTTTCGCATTTCTTTAGTAGCAACTTCAGATTTGATCGTATTAATCAAATTTTTCAATTTGTCATCAAACTGTTCAACTGCTGATTTTCCGCTTTGGTAAGCTTGCTTCTGAATCGTTTCGAAACGATTCATTTCATCTGTATGTTTTTTTGCAGCTTCACGAGCTTCATCTTGTCTTTGTTTAAAAATAAAAAAGGCTGTAGATAATGCTGTCACTAAAATCAAAATAGGACCTAATGGATTTGCCGCAATAGCGGCTCCAAAAGCACGCATAGCAAATGATGCTTGAGCAACTTGTAGTGTAACTAAAGAATAGGCAGCTCCCATAAGAGCAAGACCCATTGTATACAAAGTATTTAGGGTTGTCCCAATAGCAGTAATGACATTTCTTGCTTTCTCAACTATCGTCAATGCGAGAACACGCTCTAATGCAGTTCGCATTAAGCCATTATAAACCCCTGTGACCAAATTATATGATATAGTGGTTGCAATGACAACTGCTAAAATTTTTGTTAAGAAAAATAGTGAATTCCTAAAATCGGACACCTTACCATCGGTATCTTCAATAACCCCGATAAATTTCCCAAAGGCAGTGACAGAGTTATTAATGAATTCTGCGACTTTCTGCGAGGTAAAAGCTTCAGCTATTTTTTTCTGAACTTTTTCGTAAATACCCGCTGCATTGTTATTTACTTTATTAAATTCTTCTTGGAGAGAAGTGGCATCTGATAAAGATTGGCTTGCTAAATCAACGCTGTTTCTAAATTTGTCAGTATTTTCAGTTGCTGCCCCAATGACTCTCTGGACTTCATTATCATTAAGTTTTAAAGCGTCAAGAACTGCGCTCACTTGAGTAGCATCTAAGCCTTTTAATCCTTCTGAAAATTTCAGAAAAAATTCAGCAGGATTAGAATTGATTAGCTCTTTAACTTTTGCAACCGGTTGATTCATTATCTGTGCAAATCCAGCAGCATTCCCAGATGCCACTCTAACAAATTTTGCAAACCCAGAAGAAGCAATTTCCGAGTTGATATTTGATTCTTCAAAAGCAGATCCAAAACCTAACAAAGTTGTTAAAGCAGGTTTCATAGCTGGTGGCATCGAACCAAGCCTCGCAACAAAATCAGCAATATTCTGTTCACTCGAAGCACCCGAGGCTGCAAGTTCATTTAAGGCTGATCCAATTTCATTAATAGATTGTGATATTGGAAGATCTTTAGTTTCTTTATATAGGGTGGCAATTCGGCCCATAGAATCGGCGAGGTTCTCAACACCTCCCTTCCATGAATCACCAAGTGCAACAAATGCTTTATCAACTTCTCTTGTAAACTCTAACAATTCTTGCTTAGGCACACCCAACCTACCACCTACTTCAGATATTTTTAATAAATTTATTTTATTAGTTCTGGTATCAAAATCCGCATATGCTTTAGTTAAGTCTTGAACTTCCTTTTTAGTCATGTTAGCTGTCTTCTCAACTGCAGACATAGCATCGGCCATTTTGTTATTACGATCAATAACATTTTGAATAGAGAGTGTGAGACCTGCTAATGTGCCAAGAATAGCTACAATGATACCCGAATAATGGTTGAATCTCTCAGCAAGAGATCCAAAAGAACTTCCTGTTCCTTCTGCCGATTCGTTGACTTCTTCCATACGATCACGAACTTCCTGAAGTCTTTCTGCTAATTCCGAAAACTGTGGTGTTCCAGGAATAGCACGATCTAATCGATCACGTAATAATGATGATTGACCTCGTAATTCTGCCATCGTTAGACTATTAATTGCCAAACGATCTGTTAACTGTTGACTTGCGACAGTAGTCGCCGACATTCGAGTTCTGATGTCCTCCAGCCTTCTGTTAAGCTCAATAGCACGTTCACTACCTGGTATAACTTTATCTAAATCATCTTTGAGTAAAGCTGCTTCCTTTCGCAACTCACCCATTGTCATCTTATTAATTTCTAAAGCTGCTGTTAGATCACGACTATCAGCACCTGTCTGATTCATTCGATTATTAACCTCTTCAAGACGTTTGTGAAGAAGAACAGCTTCATCACTTGTAGGAATAACATTCTCAAGCCTATCACGCAATAGCCCCGCTTCAGTGCGCAGCTGCCCCATGGTAAGGGTATTGACATCAAGACTATTATTAAGTTCTACCGCTTCCGTCTTAGTCTGGGTCATTCGGTTCTTCACCTCACTTAGACGTGCATCCAATGCTTTCGCCTGATCACTTCCGGGTACTACATTCTCCAACTCACTCTTAAGTAACGCCGCCTCTTTACGCAACTCACCCATCGTAAGTGTATTGACATCAAGAGTAGTAGATAACTCTTGAGCCTTATTCTTTGTCTCAGCAATTTTAGCAGTAATCTCATCCAACTGTCTTTGCAGCTGATTTGCTTGTTCAGTACCAGGAATAAGATGATCTAACTGACTTTTTAATAGTTCAGCTTCTTTCCTTAGCTGACTCATGGTCATTCTGTTAACTCCTAATGCATTTGTAAGTTCAATAATCTTATTTCGCCCTTCGGATATCTTTACATTATTTGCTTCTATCTCGGCGCCTAATTTATCTGTTTCTGCAATTGTTGCAGCATGGGCATTGATCAGATCATATTCTTTATTCGTTAGGTTAGATATAGCAGTCTGCATAGATTCATTACTAGCCAATGCCTTAACATTAGCAGAATCTATCTTAGCTTGTATCTTAATATATTCTTTTGAACCTACATCATAAGTACTTTGCTGAGTCTTAAGCACTTTTATTGTAGCATTGTGTGCAGCTTCATTTTCTTTCAGCTTATCCTTCAATGCGCTGATCTTAGCACTATAAGTGGAGATATTCTTTTCTTCTGAAGCCCTCTGTTTAGTAACTTGTTTGAGAGACTCATTAAGAACTTTATTAGCATCTGTGTACTCTCTTACTTCCTGATTGAGTTTATAGATTTCTTTTTGGGCAGGATCAGAATTTACGGCAATCGTCATGCGCATTATCTCATCCCTAATGTGTTTACCTGATGCCATTGGATTATTAGTTTGTGCAAATTTGCCGAAGGCAAGTGGCAACAATTGTGACGCATCCACAAGAGGTCGAAGACCTTAAAATATGGAAATGCGCAAATTTTGCGCAAACGTCCTATTGGTGGGCTTTTGCCATATATCCGAACGCATGACGGGCGGGCGAAACCCTTTTACGTTATGGAGCGGGTCGGGCTCTGAAAGAGTGTATCAAATTTTCAAAAAATCCAAAAAAGGTTAAAAAGCGGATTTACAGCTTTTTAACAATTTTGGATTTTTGAAAATTTGGTTTTTTCGGTAATTCGCATTTCTAAACTCTACTTATTTAAAATCATTACAAATAGCTGATTCCGTGCATATTAGGTATATAAAAAGTTCGTTATAACGAACTTTTTTCGTATCTTTATAGTAGATAAATAATTAAAAATGAGCACATTACCACATCAGGCGAACGGAGTGAAGAAAGTAACTCCTGCCACAGAGGAAAAAGCGAACACTAAAATCGAAACCGTAAAAGTTGAAGCGAAAAGCATCAATCTTGAGACGACCGCTGAAAAACGCATTAAAAACGCTGAAAATTTTTCACAAATCTGCAAAAAACACAACTTTTTAAAGGAAAAATCTGACGAATTGAACGCCTATGTAATAGGTAGAGACGGAATAAAAGAGACTATAAAAATCAAAAATGCTGAACAGGTCTCTTTTGAAATCAGTAATACCACGATTATAGGAAAGATTTTGGAATTATGCCAATCAGAACTGTTTGAAATGGTTGATAAATCAGAAAAAGAAGTATTAGATTTTATTGTATAACTAAAATAAAATAGGCGAAGCACTCGACCGCTACGCCTATTTTTTAAATAATTTTTAATGATATGACCATCATCGACCACAAAAATACAAATTTATCATCCAAAGTACAAGAAACTTTGTTTGTAAAAGGGTACAGCCAAATTTTTAACTGGGTAGATTATTTTTCTTATAAAAATCAAACTGCAGATAAAATTTTTAGAGCAGAAGCTATCGCAGAACTATTCATTCAAAATACCTCCGAAATTTCAGATTATGCAGATTATGAATTTTAAAAAATTAAAAATTTGCTATTTATGGCAGGGAAAAAAGCAAGTTCCGAAAATCAATATTTCGGGTGAGTGGCTTAAAAATGCAGGTTTTGAAATTGGCAAAGACGTGAAAATAGAAATTAAACCAAATCAGTTAATTATTAGTTATGAAAATTAAAGTTTATAACGGCAAAACAACACCTCCCGAAGAAAATGAAACTATATTTTATATCCAAAGCAAAGGCAATTATTCAGGGCGACCACTGAAAAAGCCAATACCCAATTGTTGGGAGGTTAGAACCTTCAGAAGCGTAGATTTTGAAATTCTTTATATAATCTATGAAAGTAAGATTTTAAGTGTTTTTTTACGTGGCTCTGTGATTCCTTTTCTAAGTCTCGAAGAGTATAAAAAAATTATCGATCCTATTTTGAAAAAGGCAATTCACGAAAACAGAATTATAAATCTTCATTATTTGCAAATCAGAAAAATAGAAGAGAATATCAAACACCAGGATAAAATAAAATCTTTACTATTCGAATTAAAAAAATCACTATCAAATCAAGTTTATCAAAAACTAGAAATCGAAATTGTATAAAGAGAAACGCCCAAATGATGGGCGTTTTTTATATCTAATTATTAACCGTTTACAAACGCTTAATTTTTAAAATTTTCGGCTGCGCCGATGTTTGGAAGGAAAAATTTTTCTGTTATCATTTGATTTACATCTGATAGAATTTTTCCGGCTTTTATAAGATCTTTTGCCTTTCCAGAACCCACCGCTTTTTTAAATTGAGCATTAAAATTTCTCATTCTAATTTTCAAATAAAATTTTTCTTTCCTTCGGATTCAATACCCATTTGATGTTCTGAGAACAATTTTGCTGTTCCTATAAATTTTTCTTTCGCATCCTGAACTTTAGAAATCACAATATTCATTCCATTAGCAAATGCTAAAAATGAAACGGTAGCTGATTCAGCATTTTTTGCAGCTTTATCAAATCGAAAATAAAAATTTAACAACTTCTTATTTTCAATCTTTTTAATTCTTTTAGAAATTCGCTTTTTATTCCTCATCTTCAACAATATTTTTAAGTTTAATATGCGTTTTATAAATCTCTATACTGATTCTTTTGTAATGGTTCCAAGGATTGACAGCCAATGCAAGGCACATATCAAAGAAATTTTGAATTATTCTATAGTTATCATCTTCTGTAATTTCCAGATCTGACATTCTTAATACAACATTTGCAAGATCATCCATTGTATAAGGGTATCTTCTGAAGAATCTTTTAGCCAATTCAATATGTTTAATATCAAACATTTCCGGACTATGTTTTACACTCCAATAATTCATAAACAAATATACTGAAATCAATGACTTGTAGGTGCATGAGATCTGTTTGAAATGTAAGTATCTTTCATCACCGCCATATATTTAGGACGGCAGATATAATACTTGAATGCGTCACTCATGTTTGTGGACCACATCGGGCGACGCTCCATTGCTATACTTTCAGAAGTTTTGTTTTTGTGAATTCTATTGACTCCATTCCTGTCCGGCTTTATGATTTGTTTTGCCACTTCCATTGATGATTTAAGATGCTTACACTGGAAGAGATCTATCGCTATTTTAGGAAGTTTTGAATTTGTTTCGCTCATCATCATTTTCATAAGATTAAATTCTTCTTCCTGATAAATAGTCGGCTGACCGATGCTCATTAAATTGACATTCCATTGAAGATTTCTTGAAACTTTTTTATTATCTGATTCGATTGCATTCTTTAAAGCATTTGCCCAATCCCTTTTTGTTTTAGCATTAGCATTTCCGGAACGGTCATAATAGAGATCAAAAGTTTTATTTCCGTGACTTTTGTAAAACTCCCGGAACTGCTCTCCTATTACCGTTTCACTTTGCTCCAAAGTGTGAAAATCTTTTAATATTCTCTGAATCCAATTCTGTTCCTGACCGGTAACCAGAGAAATCATATCTCCAAAATCAGCACCTCCCTCTAATTTCTGACGCTTGTTAATATATTTAAGTCCATCTGAAGTCATTGCTATAGGCTCACCAAAACCAAACTGATAACAGAAATCCAACAAAAGACCGTCATCATAGAAGTTTTTGGCTGTTAGGTATGGATAAAATTTTTCACCTTGCTTAATCTCGTGTTTCATCGTTAAAATAGCAGGTCTAAATTGCTCAGGACCTAAACTTTTCAACTGACCTTTGAAATAATCCAGCTGAAGAATATCAGCATTTGCAAAAGTTGAAACCATCGCGAAAAGCGTAGAATTAATTCTAACTTTTGCTAAGCGCTGATTCCATCGATGCAGTAATTTTTTTTGACGATTGTATTCTAATTCATCTTTCTTGATATACGCCTTTACTAAAGCTTTTCTAATTTCATTAACAATTAACGATGCCTGAACAACAGTTTTAATTTGTTCCGGATCCATATTCTTTTCCTGGTCTAAAATCCAATCATATTCATTTGAATTTAGAATATTGGGCATATCCGTTGTGAATGTTTTACCAAGGTAATAATGACTGTGACCAAATCTCATTTTCTCACCACGGACTGCAGGAAGTAATTTGTCTAATTTATTTTTATCCTGGTATTTTACTTCATCTCCGAAAGCGTGCTGGTAGGAATCACCCGCCATTGACGAGATTATATCCATTGATGCCAGCTTAAAAAAGCATCCATTATACCATGAAATCGTGTGCTTATAGCTTAAAGGTTTCTTGTAAGGTTTTGCAAAACTTGCCGGAGGTCTTTCGTTTGTAACATAATGAACACCTTCCTTCATTCCCATATCGTTCCAACCTTTAATCATGGAAGGAATAGTATTTGACAATAAATTGGTGTAATAATCTCCGGTAAAGGCAAAATACGCTCCCGCCATTCCTTTAATTACCCTAACAGATCTACGGGCAATTATCTGAGTTGTTTTACCTGTAGCACGACCACCGACAATATACAAGTTTGTAGGATCTATGACTTCCACAGCCATACCTATCGAATTTACATACTGATATTCTGCAGCTCCATTGTAAGATCCGTTTGGTTTATCAAAAATTCTGTTAGACGCCATTTCTAGGATTATTTTCAAAATTCAGAAATCGTAACGGGAATTGGTCTACTTCAGCTTTAGCAGCCTCTTTGATTTTTTCCGGAACATCAGGAAGCCCATCGATAAAAGCGGCCAAATCATTACGAGAAACAGGTTCCTCACCAAACATTCTAATATCTGTGGTAAGAATCTGAACTTGCTTCATAAGATCTTCTTCCATTTCTCCGATTTCTTCTTTATCCAAGTCAAGAACTACAGCCATTTCTTTTAAAATCAGAACTGAATCCTTGAAGTCTCTGGCGGTTTTAGACACACGAATAGCAGCTGTAAATGACTTCAGCATTTTATCAGCAATTAATTCCTTCCACGTTTTTTTTGATAATTGATTTTCTGAAGCAAAATATGTGAGCGCATCATTTACAAGCTTCTTAGCTTGAAACCTTTGCATTTCATCAACTATTACCAAGTGCTTTATGATAGATTCCAGATTAGGAAATTCAAACATCCTTTTGTACATGCCCCAAATCTTTTCGAGCAAAAGCATATAACTAGCAACTTTTGGAGGTACGTTTTTAGGATCTCCAAATTCCAACCATTCAAGAAGATCTTCTAATTCAAAATCGTCAAAATCGTATTTAGTCGCCATTGTTGAATATTTCGTTTTTCAGTTCCTCAAGCTTTTGCTCATCCCAGATTTTATTCATCTGCTGCACTGCAGTAAGATTTCCTTTTTTTGCATTTTCCAAAACGCTTTTTTGGACAACTGCCTGAGCGAGAATTACACCACGGTAGTAGCTTTCAAAAATCGGAGTGCCTTTGGTTCTGAAATCCCGAAGAAACAATCTTTTATTTGCCCCTATTGCGTCAGCAATAATATTGGCTGCTTTACCAACTGAAGCCAGCTCTTCAACAAGAGACAGCTGCTCCGGAGAAAGCACACACCAAATAGTAATTGGAATATTTGTGTTTTCGAGATTCATGGATATTAGTTTTAATTTATTCGAAAAACCACTTTGCAAGTAGAGAACAATTCTTTTCTTTTTTCGTAAACCTGTCGGGAATTCACAAAACAATACTGCTCATAACAAGCATTATCTCCCCAGTTTCCGGAACCTTCAATGTTGTAGTAAGAATTTTCTGTCTTGCAAAGTGTAAATTTTGAGTGATTCCAAGTATAAATTACGGAAATCAAGGAGTTGGAATTTGCCCAGCTGTCAATCGCATCACAAACCTTCATATTTCTATTTCTCATCGAATCGGAAATCAAAAGATTGATTCTTCCAATCTGACCTTTATTGTGAAGCTCCTGAAGTGCTTCAATAACCCGCATTGATACGCTGTATGTAGTAGCATACAATTCTTCGATAAAATAATCTTCAGCAATTCTCAGTAAAAAAGTAATAGCATTAAACTGCTTCATCGACTGCAGGAAAAAAGCTTCTCCGTCTTCCGGCAAACGCTCCATATCTCTTTTTAGATTTTCAACATTTGCGGTGTGCATATTTAAAAACTTAGAGGTAAAGGCGGAATCAAATGACTCCGCCTCCTGGTTATTAGAATTTACCCCGATATCGTTTATATTAAAAAGCATTATTTATCTGCAAACGTGTGATTGAATTCTTTTTTCAATCTTTCTTCGATAAGGCCCTGTTTTTTCTTCCAATATTCCGCAAGAGTAGTTTTACCTGCAGTATTATTTTTACTTACATTTTTCATCGCATTAGCACGATTTTTCACGAGATCAGCTTCTGACATATCGTTTACGTCCTGAATCATTTTCAAGTCTTTCAGAGTTTCATGCTCACCAAGAATTCTTCCCGAATCTCTGTAGAAATCAAGTTCTTTCTTAATGTCCTGATTGACTTCGTAAGCTTCTAAAGCCTCTTTGGCTAATTCGTACAGTTTTTCTTCTGATTGCTCAAGGTTTTCTGCACTGATTATAGTTCCAACAACACCGGCATATTGCCTGTAAGCTGTAATTTTATCAGTAACCAAAGCCTTCAGCTCTATTGGTGTATTTTCATTATCCAGGAAAGGATATTCCTGACGGAATTTCATTCCTTCCAAGACATCCGGATGCTCAGGTAATTTTAATGCAGCAAGAAGACCATTCTCCTTTTTAAGTTCAGCATTTGCCTGATGTTGGTTTTGGATCTCCAGTAATTTTTCGGGCGAAACAGGATTGGTATCAACAATGACATTAATTTCTTCATCATCATCTTCCGCATCTTTGTACAAGACAATTTCTTTGTCTTTGATATGGAATATCTTTTTGATATCATAAATCAATCCCTCCAGTTTACCAGGTGTGTAACCTAATTGGTAGTGATAGACTTGTTTTGCTGTAGCTTCTTTACCATAAATCTCAAGCAATTTATTGTACAGAACTTTTTTCTGCAAAGATTCCTGATCCTGCAGAAGTTTAATTACATTATTTCTCATATGAATAATTTTTAATTATGTAGAATTTTCTGATAAGAATGTAGAGGAATAGAGCGGGAAGATATTTATACAAATAAAAGACTGTTTCAAATTCCACTCTCCACATAATATGAATGAAAATTGCGATGTAATAAATCATAAAGATTAAAACAGAAAATAAGTCTGCAAAAGCAAATAAGCATGACTTTCTGTAAATAACAGCATCTTTGTTTTCCTTATTTTGATTGTGTAAAACACCAAATTCGAAGAGAATAAAAACAGATAATCCTGCAAATGAAATTACATCATCGTATAGATTTATAAAAAGCATTAATGAAAGCAAGAAAATCTGCAGGTACTTAAACCTCTTGTGCCAAACATTCATATTTAAATTTTTGACAAACCTATTGCGAACGCCAAAATTTTATTGTGACGCAAAAAAGCTCCGGAAATCCGAAGCTTTAAAAGGTTAAAAATTTATGCAGTTTATTTATAAATATAGTACAATTCCAAACTTAATCCAGTTTCAAAATTAACAGTTAATCTTCCATATTCAAAATCACAAAAACCATCTTTATCAATTGTAGTTTTTGGACCAATAAAAGACCATGATGAAATTTGTGATTTTCCTAAATTGTGAATCATCAATTTATAGTTATAATCTTCTTCATCAAGAAATTTAATTCCTTGAATATAATCTATAAACTTACTACGGATATCGTTCATAAATCAAAAATAAAAAAATCCCGACAATAAAATCGGGATTCATAATTAAACTTTTTTTTCTTCATAAAACTCAGCTTCTTCATAAGCGTGAGTGACATACTGATCATCATCTACAAGAACCATCAACTGCCCTTGTTTTCTCCAGAGCGATCCTGCGTCTACAGGAATACCTTGCATAGAGATGAGATCATTGTAATTACGGTAAAAATCCATTTTTGTAAGAATTTCGTTCGTCAATAATTTCTAAAAACTCCGGAGAACCGGAAGTAATTTGGTTCAAACATCTGAAATGCAAAATCAAGTTTAAGAATTTTACTTTTTCAGAACCTTCCGGAAGACCCTCATACGTTTTTTGCAAAAGAGCAAATACATTATCAAAGCTTCCAAAATTTTCGAAGAGCATAATGTTTAACTCTACCATTCTCTGCTCTAGATTGTTGATTGGATGCGCTTTTTCCGGCATTAAAAAAATCGTTTTCATTGTAGTTTATTTCATGTTACAATGAAAAATACGGAGTATTGTACTTTCTATTATACCGATTAATCGCATTTTCCTGCGCAAGATCCTGGCTACTCCCGTAGGCGTAAGTTTTTCGATCAGTGTTATTGGAAATTTTGGCTAAAAATACGCCGTTGAAATTCTGAAAAACAATTACTAAATCTTCATTGTTTTGTTTTACTGTAGCTTCTTGAGCTGTCTGTGTTGTTTGATTTCGCATTTTTTTTATTTTTAAAAGTTATCCTCTAAAAAAGCCCACAGAATAAGGCATAAAAAAACCTTGACTTTCGTGGGAGTCGCGAAACCAAACAGATCCGAGGATAAGTTTTAACCACTACTTGCCAAGGCAGGCTTGTATAATCGTAAAATAATTATTGGATAATTTAGAGACTTATCCTAACGTCTGTTTGATTTCGCTTCAGCAAAGATGCAAACAATTTTTCATCTGTGCAAAAAAAATCTCAATTAAATATTAATTGAGATTTTTAAGTTCTGGAGCTTTTGCGCGTAAATCTGTTTTTGCTTTCAGAAACCTATCTATTCCTTCCAACAAAGCTTCTTCCTGTTTATCAGTGAAAGTTCTTTTAGGATCTTTCAATACCTGTCTGATGTAATCATACTTGATAGTGCACATTTCGCAGAATCTTTTTAATTCTATTCCGTCGAAAAAATCGATGTAAAATTGTTTTCCCATAAAACAAATATACAAATAAAAGTTCGTTATATAGAACTATTGTTTTGTAATTCTGATTTAATATCTGCAATTATAGAATCTGAGAGGCCATATGTCAGTTCCTTCAGTGTAGCATCATATTGCTTCATGATGATGGTATTATGCACAGCAAATACTTTTTTACGATTGTATTTAATTTTAGATCTGGGATAGGTTAATCTTTTCATATCAAGGAAACGAAGCAAACCTTTATGTTTATAAATCATCGAATCTTCAGAAACTTCAAATGATCTCTTGGAATAACTTTTATCTGAGAAATCAGGCATATTTTTGTCCTGAGCATTCGAGATAATATCTGCACGCTTTTTTAAAGTACGCTTTACAAAGGCACTGAAAATTATTTTTTCATTATCTCTTTCTCCAATTAAATCCATTTTTAAAAGTCTTGGTATTTTTCTTCATCAATCTCAACAACATAACCATTACACTGAGATTTCTTTGAAATCGGATATACTTTCAAAGAATTATAATCTAAATCCATCGAGAGGCAGTTTTCACCATTTACACCAAAAAAATATGTTATCATCTTTCTTGCAACCAATAATGTTCTTTGAAAAACATCAATATATTCTTCTTGAGTCTTAAATGTTTTGTAATCTACTTTTTCCATCACAAAAAACTGGAGAAAACTTCTGATTCCAGATTCGTCTTCTTTTCCAAAACCATCATAAGATGGAAGTACAACACCTAAAAGCATATTCTCTTTGCCACTATGAGAAGTAAGCTCCAATGACAATTCATCATCATCAACAACAAACTTAACAGATTTTATTTCTGAAACGCTTGTCTTCATTTCAAAAACTTTTTCGCGCAACGTATTTGGATCAATCATGAGATGTATTTTTATTTCGTTGAGCTTCCATTTCTTTTTCTTCTTTCATATTTCGCACAGTCAAATCATACATTCTGATCAAAACCATAAATGCATCACTTTCTCTCAGATCATTTAAAGTTCCAAAAACTCCACTTTCAGCAAGCTGAAAAGAAGTAGATCTCAAACCGATTGATTCATGTTCTATAGTAACAGCATCAGTAGAACCACCGCTTTGAAATAGTATCGTTAAATCAATTTCTTTTCCGTCAACCATAATCTCACACTGAGTTGTAAGATAGTTGAAAAACGAGACGAAGAGCAGGTAAAAACCATACACATAGCGAACATCAAGATATTTAAAGAATACTACTCTTTTATCAATATTTACCGCACTGTACTTTTCTCCAGGTCTCAAATAGAAAATTGAAAAAAGCTTGAGTAAGCATTCCATATCTCCAGTCTTCGTAAAGTTGGCCAATTCTCCCAAACCGTCTTCCATCTGACCATAACTCATTCCGGAGAATGAGTCTTTTGGCCCTACAAAAGTCATCGCTTTATATTTCATTGACTTTACAGGATTATGAATATAATCCTGAATCAAATGCATTTTTCCTTCTTCGTCGATTCTAAAAAAAGAATCCAAAAGCTTAGAACACATCGTTACATTTTCCATCTTAGCAGTTTGAGCACTTTCTAATTCGTTCTTGCTAAACTCCATATTCATAAGACAATACAACCCGTGAGCTCGAAAATCGGTTAAATTAATATCTCCTAATTGATACAGCAAAACCAACTTACTCATATCAAGATACTGACGGCGATCACACTCACCCATATTTTCAGGAATGTAAACCGTTTTATCTATTTCTAAAAATTCTAATAAATGCATAAAGTATTTTATAGAGTTACAAATCCGTCGTTTTCATCAAACTTATTCGAGCGAACCTTAATAGGTCTTAAAGTTAATTTTTTCACTTCGTTCTCGAGATCAATAAGTAAATTATTTAACTCATTATTATAATATAAAACTGACGCTTCGATATCGTAACCGGTTGCCGCTTTTTTATTTTTCTTTTCGCCTTTCATTGCGCCTTCAGGGAACAACTGTACAGATAGTTTTTTTATTCCGTCTGCCATTGCAAAATATACACAACAATTCTGAATCAGTGTATAAATGTAAGTGGTTTTGTTTTCTTTAAATTCCGAAAACCTCGCACCTGTACGGTTGATAATTTCCCGCTGTTCAAAAAGCTTCAGGGATGGTCCTAATTTATAATACAACAAATAGGAATCGTTGATATTTACATATTTCTGAAATTCATCTAAGGAGAAAACGAAAAGACCTGTGAACTGCTGCATAAAATCTGACTGTTCCATATCATTTTCCATAATAAAAATGATGAGTTCATTCACGATATCGTAATAAGATTTTTCCAGTGCTGCATCAGACTTATCAATCTGCCATTCCCAAGGAACCCTGTTATGTTCATCATTTCTGAAGGAGCGACCTTGAGACGTAAAAGCCAAATCCGTCAATGGAGCATAATTCCTAAAAGCGTCCAGCGCAATTGCATATCGCGCCATTGAGCAGAATTCATCTTCTAAATCACCATCTTCATATTTATCAAAAGCTAACTGATAATTATCTTCACCTATAATTTTCATTACCTTTCTAGAAGCCGTTCTAAGATGTTGCCAAATATGATTGATATTAATGTCCGCATCATTAATGCCTAAAACCTCTAAAACCTCAGAAGCGTCAGGAAGATTTTTATTAAAAAGTATTTCCATTACACATTATTTTTTACGCGATCCTTAGAACTCTGATCTTCCTGCTTTTGGGCTTCCTCATGGTAGAAACCTAATTGTAAACCTTTTTGCGGAAAATTAATTTTCAATGCATGATTAGCGGATCTAGTCACTACCATCTCCGGAACCTTCACTCCAATCAATTTAAACATAGTGTATGCGTAGAGTTGTTCGGATCCGGAATCAGCTTTACCCGCATCAGTTATACCACCTAAAGACTTATGAATCCCGACCGCTGCGGATACCGCTGAATCCGCCTTATCTGCAATCTTTATTTGAGTTTCTACAAAATCTTTAATATTCTGATCGATTGGAGTTACTTTCCAACCTAATTCTACAAGATTATTTCCTTCCGGAGACAATATATTTTTAGTATGCCAGATTTTTCCAGCTTTAGCGTCACCGGAAAGCGTAGAAATAATTGATTTGAATAATTCTTTTTCATAATCGTCTAACATTTTTTCATCATACGTTTCATTTTTTGCGGAGCACTCATCCTGAAGCTCCTTTCTTTTATCATCCCAAAATTTCGCCGGAGAAGTAATGTGATATTTTGCATTAATACTGTTTTTTGCCAATGCTTTCAGAATCAACGGAACCGCAGTTGCTCGATTAATCCATTCTAAGGCACCAAGAATTGTTGGAATTGCATAATGATCAGTAGCAAAAGAATATAATTTTGAATAAAAAACCGATATCGGATTTTTGGTAACATTTTTTGCATCGAATAACGGATAATCTCTATAACCGTTAGGCTGAAAAGCTGTCCATCCATCAGACACCAATGCATGAGTAGCTTCAGGCGAATCTTTTTTTCTAGCCAAACGAGCCCAAAGCGGATTGATATGCTCCAAACTATGAATAAATGGCTTACCGAGTCTCGTCGATTTGGCATTAATCATTTTTGTAAAACTACCCTGCATAAAGTTTACATCCTGAATTGTCTTTTCAAGATATGTATTTACATCAAAATCATCTAACCAGCTTTGAACTTCCGGATCATGCACCCATTCTCTGGTTGGTTTACCGTCTACATAAATTGTCTTGAATAAATGAGGACCCTGACCCCAAAGCAACTGCTGTTTTTTTTCCATCACTCCCGGAATGTTGGGATTTCTGTAAATAGTATCTCTAAGCAGCTGCGGCATGTCATTATATAATCCATACGGCAATAATTCTAAACCATCTACAAAAGTGTAGGTCTGTGACCATGAATGATAACTGGACATTCCGTTGCGCGGAGTATCATAGTCGATTTCTTCAACCTGATAAGAAAAACACGTAGAAGGCGTAGAAACAACAGCATGTTTACCATATTTTTCAACTGTCTCAACTTCGACAACTGCACTCTTTTTAAATCCTATTTCACTCATGGTCTCACTTTTATATCATTTAATTGAACCAGTAAAGGGTAGTAGAACTGGCGACGCTCACCTGATCTGATCCTTGAAAAACTGACTAAGATGTCATGCTTTTTACTTTGATTTCTGCGATATCCTTTTTCCAGAGAAATATCATTTTCAGTTTTAAAACCTTCAGACTTTTTTTCCGTCTCATTATGAGAAAGATATTTAATTGAAAATGGAATGCATTGCCTTGAAAGCTCACGCATAATTTCCAAAGCTTTAATCGGAGTTATAGATATTTCTTTCTCTGTCATGGTGCGAAAATAAAATGCGCCACAACAAAAAGTTGTGACGCATTGAGAAAAATCTATTAACCTATTTTATGTTCTCCATCTTTCGATCAAGACAATTTTAGAGGCCGTCTGATAAACCTCGAATGTGATTGTAGCTCCGGAAACAGCTTTCCATTGTAAGCCATCTTTTGTAATAATCATTACATCTCCAGCTAAATCTTCAGAAATGGTACAAGCTTTCGCGACCACACTTTCCTGACCAATGAATGTTACCTGAGTCTCTGTAATATCTTCTAATGAAGTAATATCTAGAGCCTGAGCAGTCGCTGTAATTTTTACTTTCTGAACAGAAGATAATTCCGTAATAGCAGCTGTGAAATCCACTTCAGTATAAGCCTGCTCCTGAGTAGGAAGAGGACCATTGTAAATGAAGTAAACATATTTGCTTCCAATTTCCTGCTCAAAAGTGAATTCGAATTTTTTACCATCTTTGCCACCTTTGTGAGTTGATTTGAAAATCAACGGCGCACAAGGCCTTCCTAATACTTTCGTATTATCTGACGCCTGACATCCTGGAATGAAAACGATAAATTCTTTATCCAAATTATTTACAGAAAACTCTAAAGCCTCTAACTCATCACCCGGGTGAGTTCCCATAAACTTCACTTTATGAGATCTCGAATCCTGATCACCCTGAGATTCGTAAGAGTACTCCTGTGACGAAGATGTAATGTAGATGGGCACTAAGCCTTTTCCTTCTTTAAAGACCGGCTGACCTACCAACAATACATTATTACTGTTTGGGTTCGGAAAAGACACAAGGTCTTCAACAAGCGCCAAATAAGCGAATCTTCCCGCATTAATCGGGGAACCTGCACCTGTAGCAGGTCTGTTTAGTTTTTTTAAGTTGTACATGATTATTGTTATTAATTTCTTTGAATTTCGATAAGCTTCGTCTGAAAATCACTTGTTACAAATGATTCTAAAATGATTGAATTGCCTTTGATTGATTTCCAAGGTTCATTTTTTCTTAAAATAATTTTAGTTCCGGTAACCATCGTCATATAACCACCCATTGAGGTATCATCACCGATCAGGATAATTCTTTTGCCAGGTTCAGAAAAATCTGAAACACTGCCATCGGTAAACATAAGATCTGATCCCGCTTTAACTTTATAAACTCCTGCAGGTGGTAAATTTCCATTATCCGGATTCCACTCAGAAACATTTCCTTCCGCAAACAAATTTCCTGTATAATGTAAATAGACGTCGTCTGATGGCATTTCCTGCTCAAATGTCATATCGTATTTACTACCGTCCTTATTATTTTTATGCGAAACTTTAAAAGTTAACGGAGCATCCGGAGTTCCCAGAACCTTTGATTTGTTGCTGCTAATTCCTTCCGGAATTGCAACGATAAAATCTAAATCATGGTTTTTTTTTGAAAATTCCAGAGCTTCAAGTTCAGTTCCTGGGTGAGTTCCTATAAATCGGACTTTAAAAGCCCTGTTATCTTTGTCACCAACACTATCAAAAGCATATTCTTGAGAGGTATTCGTAACATAAAGCTTTACGACAGTTGCGCCTGCTTTTAATACAATATCGCCAAGCAATACAACCTCAGTCGCATCAACCGGAGGAAAATACACTATATCATCTGCATAATATAAATACGCAAACCTGGAACGTTTTCCCGGGGCACCGACACCGACTCTACCTTTATCAAGAATTTTTATAGTCACAGTAATTATTTTAAGAAAAGGCTTCCGGAGAAGCCTTTATTATTAACCTCTAGAAGTTTCGAACCATACTCCTTCAAATTTTCTCAACTTGATAAACTTGGTATCGGAGTCAAGAACCGCATTAGACGTTACATTGATTGTACTTGTATCTGAAACTGTCAGAGCATTTTCAGATCCGAAAATCGTAAGTTCCGCACCTTCATTCCCTCCTTCAATGCTTAAAAGAGTTCCTGCAGCTGAACCTTCATACTTCTGTACAAGACCATCTGAAAGGTCTATAGCTAAGTCATTAAATGTTTTCACATTTGCAACAATACCAGGGAAACTTGTGGTTCTAGCAAGCTCTTTATAGGTTCCATCAGCCTGCACAACCATTGTTAAGGTGTACATTGTTTTTGGATTAAAATCCGCAGTAAGATCAAGATTTCCACCATTTCCACCAGTTTTCATCTTGATTACAGAGTTTGTTTTCATTTGCTGATTTCCTGTAATTTTTACTACGGTTCCTGCAGGAAGTCCGGTAAGTTTTAAAACATCTGAAATCAGTTCCGGATGAACGTGAATTTTATTGTAATTAAGTTCAATTGGCGAAGACATCGGGCTACCGAATAAAGGAATAGTTACCGTATCATTAAAGATAGGAGCGTCATTTACCCAGATGAACTGAGCTAATCCTTTAAATTCTGAATTTGGTAATTCGAATCCTGAGAATACGAAGGCACAACCGAATCGGTAATCAGCATGAATGAAAGTATTTCTTTTCAGTTCTTCCATTCTATATTTTTCTTTTTCTTCCGGAAGATATTCCAGGATCTCAATGTTATCATCAGATGTGATAAGAATAAGATTTGTTCCTTCCAAGTCTGGCAAACCATAGAAAGGCAAGTTTGGATAACCATCAATATAATTGATTTCATTACCGCTGTAATCATTATTCTGAGAATTGATATGCTTATAATTATCCTTGACCTTCACAATATTTGAAGGCGCCATAATAATTCTTCTGCCACTTGCATTTCTTACCGGCAACGGCAAGCTCTCAACCATACCTTTCACATACTCATAAGCATTTGCAGTGATGAACTGTCCTAATGGAGATACATACTGAACAATAGTTTTTTTGATATTGATGAAGGAGTACAGTTGGTGAAGAATTCCTGATTGCGCATTCAGATAATGACCTTTAGACTTAATTCCGGCAGGTGTAGGAACAAAAATTCCTTTAATCGCACCCTCTCTATCTTCCTGTCTTGCTTTATCAGAAATTTTCTTTAACAAGAATGCAATAAAAGTGTACTTGTAAGGCGATGAACCATCCATTGTATAAATCGAAGCCAACCATGAGTTCTCCAATTCCTGCAATTGATATCCGGTAAATTCAAGATCAATTTGAATTCTATAAATTCTACGCTTTTCAGCTGCTAGAAATAATTCAAAACCTGGCGCCCAATCCGGCTTTCTTGCCTGAGTAACATTTGAAATATCCATCACAGCATCTTGAACCTGATCTACAACTCCGAATCTCTTTTCCCAAAATTCAGGAAGACCATATTTTTCTACATAAAGGTCTCTGATAAAATCAGGATTCTGAACCTGATATTCTTTTAAATCTTCATTCAGCCTTGTAATTGTACTTACATCGGTAAAGTCAGTTTTTCCTGCAGTTTTTCCTGCAGCTCTGGCATTCCAGTTTCTTCCTTCGAAGTTAAATAATTTACCTTTAGCTTCCGGCATTGCACCGAAAAGCTGAACAGCTGTAGACAATGATGCTACCAGGGCTGTACCTACTAATGTTTTTTTCACGATTGATTTGATTGACGCTTCACTTTCCGGCTGCTTTGATAATTCCGCAATTACAGCCTGCTGTTGCTGAACAACTGCAACCGGATCAGCGACAGGTTTTTCTTCAGTAGGTTCTTCGGTCACATTACCTGCAAGTAGATCCAAGATATTTTGCTTCTGAGCAGTCTTAGCATCTTCAGAATCTTTTTTTGCTTTAGCCACAACCGCTAAATGAGCATTAAGATTCTTCATCACATTTGCATGAAGCTCACCAGGGAATTCTGACTTTAATGTAGCTTCCTGCTCTACGCTAAATGCCAACGCTCCCTTGTCGTCAACCGGCAAATCTTTTAAACTTAAAGCCGATAGTACATAGGCGACTACGGCCGAATAAATTGGTTTTTCCATTGGTTATTAATTTTATTTAAATTGATTTTATTTTAAGAAGCCTGTTGTAATTCTCCCAGAGCTCTGGCAAGTTCAAATGCTTTTTTCTCATTACCGATACTGTGAATCATTTTGAATGCGAGAGCTTCATCAGCAGTGAAATTATCAGCCGCAAAAATTCTAGGATCAGAAGCTATTTCAGTGAAAGCCGATTTAACATCAGCAACAAATGCATCTCTGATAGGTTTTAGCTCTGCCTTAAGTCTCTTTTTAAATTCTTCATCTTTTCCTGCGTAAAAATCCTGCATTGCCTGATTTTTAAGTTCAGAACCTGGAGCATTTATAATCATTACTTTCAATCCTTCTTTTGCCATGGCTTCACGAGCATCTAAAAGAATGCACGTTGCGCCTAGTGATCCAAATCCTGATGAGATATTTCCTTTAGCCATCACATGATCGGCAAGAAGACAAGCAATCCAGTAATGAAGAGAATAACAGTCATTCGCCAAAACAACAATAGGCTTTCTCTTTTCAGACTTAAATTCGATGAAAGCATTGATCGCAGCAACAGCACCTCCGGGACCGTCGATCTCAATAACTATAGCTGAAACTTTATCGTTGTCATTTAGCTTTCTTAAAGCATAGAGGTAGTCGTCGGCGCCATAAGTACACATATCGCCATAAGTAGACATTGGACCGGTCATCATTAAATAACCAACTACTTTTTCTTCAGTAGTTCCTGCCATTCTTCCACCACCAACATTTCCATTATCATAAGAAGCTCTGAAGGCAACACGATCAAGTGGCTGCCCAACAAATTCTCCGGAAATGTATTTGTTGGCTAATTTTTCATACTCAGCAACATTGGCGAAATTCATCAGCCATTTACCGCGCATAATCTCAAAAACAAGTGAATTTGTATTCATGGTAATTTTATTACCGCAAAGATGTTTATGAGCAAGAAAAAAAGTTGTGACGCAAAAAAGCCACCTGTTAGGTCAGGTGGCTCAACTTCAATTGAAAATGATCCGAGTTAAACGGATTTTAGTTTAAACGTACTGCAGATTTAATTCTGACGTTATTTTGTGTATAGTTACTATTTAAAGTAATATTTAATTTTTCTAAGGCTTCTTGAAAGTCATTAGCTTTTATTAAAATATTTCCTGAACCGTAATCTAAATGGTATTCTATCATTTTATTTGTTTTTGTTGATACAAAGATATTTCGATAATATCTTAATTCCTTACGGAAACCCGTAAGGAAATTAAAAAAGTTTTTTTTTATAATTAAAAGGGAAAATTATTAATCTTTATATTTAGCAAAAAAAACAATATTGATGAATTTCAGAAGCGACATTTCATTTTTAAGAGCATTTTCTGTTATAGCAGTAGTACTTTATCATTTCAAATTTGCCTTTTTTAACGGTGGTTTTATAGGTGTAGATATTTTTTTTGTTATTTCCGGATATCTAATGACAAGAATTGTCTTAAGCAATTTTGAAAAAAATAATTTTAAATTATTAGAATTCTATCAAAAAAGAGTTGTAAGAATATTTCCAGCACTTCTGGTAATGACAACAATTTTTGCAGCGATAATTTACTTTTTACTACCTACGCAATTCATCAACTATTTAAAATTATACTTTTCGAGCATAGGATTCTTTTCAAATATCTATTATTATCTTAATTCCGGATATTTTGATTCGTCGTCTCAATTCAATATTTTACTCCACACATGGTCATTATCTGTAGAATGGCAATTTTACATGATTTACCCTTTAATTTTACTCATTGTTAAAAAGATATATCTGAATAATTTAAAGTTATTTAGGGGAATATTTATCGCAATTATCGCATTATCTATCGTTTCAATGATATTTCATTCAAGTTTTGATAAATCATTTTCATTTTATATTTTTTATCCGAGAGCCTGGGAAATGATGATTGGCGGCCTTGCTTTTTTATTTGAAAATAAAGCAAAGAATATCAATAGGAACTTAAAGTTTGGTTTAGTAAGCTTTTCGCTTATTATGATTACTTACATGGTTTATTCCGTAAACGAGCATTCTTGGCCGTCGTTATTAACTTTAATTCCAGTTTCTTTGACCTCATTAATATTATTGTTGAACATTGATGTTAAAATATTCAGAAATAAGCTCATAAAATTCTTCGGAGACATATCATATTCACTATATCTTTGGCACTGGCCTATTTACGTTTGCAGTCTTTTTTTTGGTTTAAATGATAGATTAAGATACAGAGTAGCTTTTATCTTCATTTCAATAATTTTCGCAACCTTATCATATTTTTTAATTGAAAAGAAAAATTACAATAGAAAATCTAACGTTATTTTAATAACAACTTTGGTTTTATTTAGTTTGTCTTTTTCTCTTTCAAAATTAAATCCAAAATATCTATTTGAAAAGTCTGAAGCAAAATTAGTCTATGCAGCTTCAGAATATAAAAGCAGCTCAAACACTTACAAACAATACAGTTCTCGAAATAGGCACTTAATGCATGATCAATCCTTGAAAGATTATAAATTCATAAAACCAGATAAATCAAAAAAGAATATTTTATTAGTTGGCGATAGTCATGCAGCAATGTTTTCACAGACTTTAAATGAGTTAATCAACAATGATAATTACAGACTAATTCAGACTACAGCTGATGCTTCCTTTCCCATAATTAATTCTGAAACAATTTATAAAGGACCGAAAGACTTTTTTAACTTCTTTTATAAAAATTATTTCCCAGAAAATCATGACAAAATAGACTTGGTACTAATATGCAGTTTTTACAGTGCTTACTCAAAAGATGACTTAACAAAAAAAATCGACTTTACAGAAAGCTATTTTAAAAAATACAATACTCCAGTTATGTATCTTGGACAAACTGATGTTTATCCCTTGGATTATCCAACTTTGTATTATTTAAAAAATACTTACGATATTGAAAAACCTTCAGATAATAATACAGCGGAGACAAACGAATTTTTAAATAATAAATTAAAAGATAAATATGTAGATCTCCTAAGTTTAAAAATAAAAAAAGTTGATGAGTCTGGAGAACCATATATGTTTGACACTAACCATTTAACTTTATACGGAAGCGAACAATATAAAAAAATATTGAAAAATAAAATATATTCAAAAATTAGTGGATTATGAAACTCAAAGCAATCATACGGGAAGATGTCAAAGCTTCAGATAAAACAATAATTGTTGAATTTGAAGGCGATGAGAAAAAGCAACATTTTGAGGTAAAATGCTTATTCAGCCCTTTTTATTTAGAAATGAAGAAATGGGAATCGTGGATTTTAAATATAAAAATGGAAAGCGAAATTTTCGAAGATCCGAAAACCGGAAAGAAATCTTATTTTACACATTTACTGTGCAAAAAAGCAACTTTGTTTAATTCACCACATAGAAAAGTCTAAAACTATTTAAATCCGTAAACCACTAATTCTCGTGTATAGGTAGCAACATCAAGATGAGTTAATGTTTTTTCTTGAATGCTCAGCAAGATTAAATTTATAATTTCTTCCTTTTTACTTTCGTCAGAAGTTGTACTGTAAAGCTTATCAAAAAGCACTTCTATTTCTTTTATTAATCTTTCTGTTTCCTCAGAATTATTTTCCTCCATTGCCGAAACATACGACATCAGAAATTCTGTAAGATGCTTTATATTCATTTTTGACTCTTTGTAATCCATGATGTAAATATAATAAAAAGCCCCAACTCGTGGGGCATAGATAAAATAGTAAAATATTTAATTTTTCAGCTAAAAATTATTTTTGGTAATTTTTTACATTGAACTTCAGAACAATTTACCCATTCTCCGTGATTATCAATTAAATATTTCAGATCGTAAATTCCATCTTTTATTTTATGTTCCGTGAATGAAAAACATTTTACTAATCCTGTATTTTTACAAAATGGACATATTTTTTTTTCCGTATTTTTTTGTTTTTTCATGACTAATTTAAATAAAATATAAATCAGCTTCAGCTTTTCTACGTCTGATTAAGCCATTCAAAACCTTTCCACCTGCAGTAATATATCTTGAAGTAAACCAATCTTTTATGATTTCAGGATTTGTTTTTTTATTGATTAAAGAAAATAAAGTATCAGATCCTCCTGTGTTGTAAGTATGTGATACAAGAGCATCAAATTGATTTTGCGTGAGAGTGATTTTAACTTTACTCTTAACTATTTTTTCATAAGTTGGTAACACAGATGAAAATAATTCGACTCCTTTTTCTTTACTGATTGCTGGATCTTTCAAGGTTACCTTTTTGCCTCCTGGATAATAGGTATTTCCGTAACCAATTGTCGGAATTCCTGCTGAATCCAAGTAGGGTTTAGAACTGAATCCTTCAAATGATAAAATTAAATTAATTCCTTTTTGTGAAGTTTTCATTTCTTAAAATATTTATAGGTGAAAAAAATGAATAGTAAAAAGACCACAACAATTGTAATAACAATCCAAGTTCCGGCTTGAAATCCCCTTGAAGTAATCTCGGTGGTTTTATTTTTTACGACTGCTGCAACATCTTTTATAGTTGCTTTTGAAACTGCTGTTTTGGCGAAATCCTGAATGAAATTGGATGATTCTTCATTTTTTGTTTGAAGGTTTTCTTCGGAATATTTTTTATAATGATTGTTAATTGAATATTCTGCATTTCCAATGATAGAAATACTTTGAATAGTATCTTTTCCAACTATGTTATGATATACTAAAGGATTTAAAGAATCGCTTTTCCCTTTAATGATAATATCTCCGGAAAAATCGTCAACTTGCTTTTTAATTACCTGATCAGTAATCTTCTTTGTTTCTTCATTTTGGACGCTTTCCTTAACCGAATCAATTTTAATTCTTTCGATTTCGGTTCTATCTTCTTTCAAAATAGAAATAGCTTTGGTTTTTGTCCTACATCCGAGTAAAAAACTACTCAGGATTATTAGATATATTATCTGTTTCATTTGTAATATTTTTAAGATTTAAATCATTAATATCTAAAGTCTTGTTGAATTTTTCAAACTTCTTCAGAAATGCCAACGGAGGAAATTTACCGTTTGTTATGATGCCAATATTTACCAAAGCATTTCCTGCAGGATAAATAAATATCATAATCTTTGTTGCTACTTTAAAGTAGATGCTGTCAAGCTCTGCATCTGCTATTATCTGAATAAATGCTTCGGTTAAGAAGTAAACCAATATGATTAAACCAACTTTTTGACAAAATCCGATGATCATATTTTTCGGAGAAAAAGTGTTGAATTTCATGTGCTTCCAAACTCCGGCAACTAAATCGGCAATAATGGCTACACCAAGCATGAAAATAAAAATGTAACTTTCCAAATACCACCCTGTAAGCCTCTCAGAAATAGTCATTCCTACAGCAGGAACCACCGCCAACTGAAATGACGACCACATTTTCCCACCAATACCACTTGAGTGTATTGAAAGGAGATTCTTTATTATAAATTGCTTAATCATTTATTTAAATTGAGAGGTGAGCTATTTATCAACAGCTTCAAAAGTCATAGTAATTCTAATTACTATTCGACCTGTTAATATTTTTATTAAGTTCTTAAACATTGCTTAATTTTAAAAACTTGTAGCTAAGTTGGTTCCGACAGCATCTTCCAATACAACTCTTTTTATGCTTACACACCCGTTCATATTAATTGGATTGTCGAAATTCTTATAAGTGTTATTTAAAATACCATTTCTGCAATTTTGTAGATTTATCGCTCTGTTAAGCGATGGTGACAATGTTTCTAAGCAACTAAAACTATTGCCTTGAATATTGATTTCGTCACAATTGTAAATTTCAACACACTCTGAATTATTATTCTGTAAAACTTCAAATTCATTACCGATAATGTTAATGTGTCGGAATCGTAAAGCATTGTAAGTTGAACGATATTTGATTGCTCCTTTTTTGAAATTCTCAAATGAGTTTGCTGAAACTAAAAGTATTACTGTCATATCAGGAATGTCTCCTAAAATTGAATAATCAGAAAAAGCATTGAATTTGTTAGCTATTATTTTAAGTCCTCCACTTCCTTTTTGATAAATGTGCGAAACTGTATTTCGACCAGGAACCAATTCGTTATAAAATCTATTACACATAATTGTACTATCACCTTGGTCTCGGTGCTGTGCACAATCTATATATAGATTATATCTAACTGATGCGTTGAAATTATTATCGAAAATAGTTAAATGACTTGCTCCATCTGCAAATACATTGTCGTAAAAGCCTGTAAATGAACAGTGCGAAATATTACATCCTATTGCCGTATCTAAGCCATTATTACTGTTAGGTACCCCTTGAAATCTAATTGCTGACCCTGCTGTAGGTGCTGTGGTAGATGTGTTATTGAAATGAATACCATTAAAGATAACTTTTTTCCTTGCTGGCAAAACGAACATTTCTAATACTGGAGAATCTGTGTAAATTAGAGATATATACCTATCTACTACAGTAACAGCACAACCTAAACCTACAAAAGATATATCTTTAGTGATAGTTACTTTAGTGCTAATTTTGTAACCTTTTGAGCCCACTAAAATTTGACCTGTTGCACCCATTTCGCTTTGAATACGATTAATAGTTTTGCCATAATCATTATTATCTGAATCTTCATACCATAAATCTAATGGGTAAACTCCCATTAGATTTTTAAAAAAATCTTTAATTTCCATAATTAATAGGTTTTCCGTTTAGAGTTAATACTATACCATTATAGGTAAGAGAATTAGCGCCACCTTGTGACATTGCTAGTAACATTTTTATAATTGCACTCATTTTATAATGTTGTTGATTTACCCTCGTTTCCTTCATTGTAAGTTCCCGATAGGGCAGAATCAAAAATAGTCTGCCACTCTACCCCATCTTGTGAAATTTCAGTTTTTGTGAATTTAAAGGTTAGATTTTGTTTATGAATCACTTCAATTAATGTAGCAACAGTCAATGCTCCCATGTCGATCATTACCCAATTTGAATCGTTTGTGGGATCTGAAACACTCCCGGCGACATATTTATCGGTAAGAGTTCCGTCTGTGACTTCTTCAAGTCCTACGGTAAACCAAGCGTAATTTTGAGGAACAAAATTTGCTGAGACTGGTTTTCCGATAGCGAGATTGACACCGTTACGCCAAACCCCGATATGCCTCCAAGTCGGATGCGTAGTTAATGGATTATCAACGCCACACCAATCACGAACGTATCTGAAAGCCCTACCAATTGTCGAAATAAATACTCTTCCTGTAGCACGATATAAAATGTAAAATTCACCAGTATTTTGTAGCACAGCGCTTTCATTGGAAATAGTTATCCCGTTCACTTTATAAATGCCAGTTATAACTAATTCTAATGTTGCTCCAAGTGGTAGTTTTACGTTCACTTCTTCTCCATTAGCTGAGCCATAGTAAGCATTTTCTGTGTTGTATAATTTCACATTCCCTGCAGGAAGATCTGTTAGGATATTTTTTCGTTGAAAAATTTCGTTCTCAACCATTCTAGTTATAGTTGGAGAACCATATGTCGCTGGATTATTACTATTAATCTTTATATAGCCATTACCAGAGGGAGTATATTCATATGTTTTAACACCACTAAAAGTACCGGCAAGAATTAAAGTTTGATTTTGTTTATTGACATCAAACCAATAGATATATGCTAAATCAGCATCAGTACCGAATTTTAATATTATTTTTTTTCCGGCAAAAACTTCTATAAATCCTGAGCCTCCGAAATTAGGTCCATAATTTACTGATCCCCCGTTTGCCGTCCATGACAAATACATTGATAAACCAATGTCTTGAATCTCTTCATGAAAGGCTAAATTACTATCTAATAATGCCATTGTAGGAGCTGATTTATTATCAGAATAATCCCATTCGTTTTTATTAGCACTACCTAATGAGTTCCATTTACTAGAAATTCCTGGCACCTCATTAATTGCAGCAGTTTGACCAGTTCCCAATTCCCAAATAGAATTCTCATGTGTTCTTTGTGCTGGACCAGTAATAGGAAATAAGGAGCCGATGAAAGAAGGAATAAATTGAGTTGCTTTAGGGATTTCCTTTGAAATACTTTCCCAATTAGCACCGTTAAAATAAAACTCAGTGAAGAATCCGTCAATTGATTTGAGATCATCTTGATTTGGATAATTAGTACCAAGATTTGCAGAACTTAATTTTGGAGTGTACCAACCAATCTTCCAACCACTTACTGGTTCTGGAGTATCTGGAGAAATCATACCGTGAGAATCCGAAATATAATCACCTTTCAACATAATAACTTCCCAACCCGTTGATGTTTTAAACTGGATTTCGCTTCCGTTTCTTTTTATAGATCCAACTTCGTCCGGACTTCCACCGTCAGAGATAATCAATCCATCAGTTTTTATATTTCCTACAACTTCTAAAGCTTGTGAAGGATTGGTTTTATTAATACCTACTTTAGCCAAACCAACATTGCTGAAGAAATTCAGAAAGAAATTTTTGAGATTAAAACTTCTGTTTTCATTTAATGAAATATCACTATTTCCTAAATTCTTTCCATCAGAACCTAATAAGGTTCTTAAATTTTGTTTTTGAGCCTCAGTCAAATTTGAGCCGTCCAGCTTCAAATAATATTTAAGGTGTTCTAAAAAATCTCCCATGTCTACGTCGATATTTTCATTAAGTGTTACTAGCCCTGTATATAGTTGATAGACATTCTCAGTGCCTATTTCCTGCTCGAAAGTGAATATGAATTTTTGCGAATCTTTGTCGCTTTTGTGAGATGATGTAAAAACTAATGGCGCATCCGGAGTTCCCAAAACTTTTAATCCAACCTCGCACGATGGTATAAGAACTACAAATCCTTCTTCCAAATAATTTTTTGAAAATTCCAAAGCTTCAAGTTCAGTTCCTGGGTGAGTTCCCATGAATTTCAGTTTAAAATTTTTCGAATCTGAATCACCTCCAGTTTCGTAAGTATATTCCTGCGCTGCGGGGGTGATGTAGATTTGGGCCATTCCGGTTTTATCCTTCATCACAATATCATCTGTCAATGCAACTCCTTTATAATCTGCTTGAGGAAAAATCCGTATATCATTGATATGAGCTATATAAGCAAACTTATTTTTAGGAGCAGTTGAGCCGCTGCCGTTTACTTTTTTCAGAATATTAAACTTCATATTCAGTTATTAGTTTCCTGCAAAATTTCAGAAAACATCATAAAAATATTGTGACGCACAAAAAAACCACCCGAAGGTGGCAAAAAACACTATATGATGAAAAAAAATTATTTTCTTGGTAGCTTTCCCTGGAGAGATGCGCAGACTCCACCCGCTTCTCTCATTCTGTAGTACAATTTCCTGAGACTCGCCTGTGAAAATCCCGCCTCAAAGAGATCATACTTATCAATAAATTTCAAAATCGCTTTTGAAATTGTTTCATCATTATCCGAATTGGCGGATATGTAGCTGTAAAAAGCTGTGCGAAACTGTTGCTCAATTAGATCATTAACTTCATCACGGTAAAATTCCGGAAGTTGAACAAAACTTTTACCTAAATTTTCAATCTTATAAAAATTTCCTTTGGCTATAAAACGCGCGCGAGTTGGATTTTTTATCTCAAGGAAAAAATTAAACTTATCAATGCTTTTAATTGGATAATCAATTTTCTCCAGTCTTTCTATAATAAAGCGTCCTATCAAGGACTCCCGAGACAGATCATGAGTTTTACACTTGAATCCTGCGAAGTTCTTACTGCTTCCAGTGAGTTCTTTAATCAGAAAAAATACAAGGTGAGGTCTCAGCGTTAAGGGAACAATAGCTGTTTTCACCATATTTTAAAAGGAAGAATTTGATTTATTGCTACATTAAAATTTATTGTTCTCACGTTCGTTTGAATAGTTGGCTCTATAGGCTTATTCAATGAAATGTCGTTTTTGTTGAGTCTGGAAATTTCTCCAGTGTTCAAGGTTATTTTTATTTCGGAAAGGTATTTAAACCTCTCAATAAAATCTTCGCATCCTTTCCAATATGGAAAACTGAAATCAAGTTCCGGAGTCCATACTGATCCAGCATTACTGGGTTTAGATTTTTGAGCCAATGAAATTGAAGTGATTGTAAAGTATAAACCATTATATTCGACAGGTATATTTTCTTCAGTAAATCCATCAGGTGGATTTATAAGAAAAGATCCTTCATCCAAAGCGGAAACCAATTCCACTTTCGACACAAAACGATTCTTACTTTTTCTTAGGTAATTCATTGTCCTGCAAAAATATACAATTCTTTAGTAAATGTAAACATTTTGTTTAACAAAAGACAAAACTGTTTATACTGAAGGTGCTTTTTTTTTGTAATTCTGTAATCTTTTATATTTAATTGAATCCCAATGCTTTACTTTTTTTTATTTCTGTAACTCTGTTTTTTTTGAAACTGTAATAATTGTAACTCTCTTTTTTATTACAGTTTTTTCTGTAACTCTTTTTTAAGTTACAATTTAATAAAAAAAGTGTAACTATATATAAATCAACAATTTCTCCTATTAGGTTACAGAATTACAGTTTTATTTTAAAAAATATACAAGGGATGGAAAGGGGAAGGGATGGTCGCCAAGACCAGGAAATTAAGATTCGTAATTCAGCGTTTCAAATAGCCTGGGTACGCATATCATAATGCTCAACAGTTAGCGTTTTAAATAGCCAGGGTACGCATAAAAAAATCCCGACAATATAATTGACGGGATTTTGGATTGTGGAGGATTATTAATTATTCTGATTCTTCTTCAATAAATTCATCAAACGGAACATTATTTAAAATCAAGTTTTGTGTTAGCTGATTCATAGTAAAGTATTTATAGTATTATAATTTTTTATTAATAGATATCTTCATAAAAAAATATTTTCTCAGGAGATGTTTATTTAAGTTTCGATATAAATCATTTCAGTCACTTTCCCGGATATTGTTTTTAAAATTCTACCATCCGGTTGAGCTTTATGGTAAGGGTTTAGAATAAAACCTTTTTTTAGACAATAGCTTTTGAGGTTCTCGTTAAAGGTTTTAACACTGCAGTACTTTAAAAATGGATTTGTATCTCGCATTTCTTCGATAATTACCGACAGTGATAATTCAACATTTAGAAGGTGATCTTTAAAAAAACCATCTGCCCAATTCTTAAAAAGAATACTCACCGGATTTTCATTTGAAGTAACATTGGAGATCTCTTTTTCATATTGTTTTTTTAGTATTCTATGTTCGGTAATACTATAATGCAAATCGTTAAGTTCTTCTCTAAAAATCCAAGAGAAAAAGGACTTGATTGGTGAGCGTAGAATCTTTATCATTTTAAGCAAGTTTTAATTAAATATTCTTTGTGATGACCCAGCCTTTCATAAAATTGCTTTACTGAGTCAATGAAATCTTTTAAAGTTTTAGGACGTTCAAAAGTCTGAGTAAAATCCAAGTGACCAAAGGTTAAAAAATCCTCTGGCAAAGAAGATCCAACTGGAAGAAAAATAAGTTCAGTGCCTTCCCATCCTTGTATTCCATAGTGCGGTGTATCTCCATAATAGAATTCCATTTTATCCCTGTAAATATCAAAATGAAAATCTCCAATTAATCCGAAATCGTAAAATGCACGACCATTTTCACCTTCATTATTCCATCCCCAATATTCACACTTCGAAAAAGTTTTTCTAGAATGATTGAAAACTTCTACTTCATCCACCAGGTCAATGATGAAATCTTGCTCCAAGTCAGCAGCAATTCTAACAACTTCCATCTAAATAAAGTTTTCAGGTTTTTCGATTATTTGATATTCATAAACCCAAACAAATGGATTTTGCTTCCAAGACGCCTTACCGTTTATTTTTTCCCACAAACTAGAAAATGAATTGTGAGGAAAACCATAATCAAATTGTTTTTCTTTACCAGGGCGCATATAATTTCTGAAAATAGCAGAATCTCTTATGTCACCTATATACTCTATTCCTTCTGCTATTGCATCTTCATTTGATATATCTTGAACCCGCTCAACTCTTACATTGAGAATTTTTAAAAACATTCTTGCGGCTTCTTTTGGCATATGAATAGATGGTGACCAAGAAACAATTTCAGGATCAAACAAATCAAGATCTGCTTTAAATAAAAACGCCTTATTTCCTGATTTAGTCATTATTGTCTGCTGAAAAGTTTCTCTAACCCAGAGAACATCTTCCATTTGATATTTTGCGTTTTTGGATATCCAATCCACTAGATTCTTTTTATTTTTAAAAGCATATTCCAAAAAACCGTAATGCTTTTCATCAATAATTCTTCTGGTGTTTGTTTTTCGTCCGTCTAAGTTCGCTTGAACCATATCGGTTGAAAATAATATTGGTTTTGTTTTCATCCTGTGAGATTTTTAAATTGGATCTTCATTTAAAGAATTTTCAAATGTGATGAATAACATCTTGCATAAGGGATTTCCGTATTCTTCATCAGACTGAGCGGAACTGTAACAATCTTCTATCATGAAATTCTCATCTGATAAAGAATAGTTCATGTCGTCAGTATCATCTGTTGTGGTATCAAGTAATCCAACCGGCATATCATCCGGGAGGGATTCAATTATCTTTTTTAAATCTTTAATCGTGAACATAGTGTTGTTGTTTTTTAATTATTTATAAAGTTTTGCAATTTGTTTTTTGAATTTACTTCTGATCAATTCCTGATTCTGTGGCGACGGTTTTTTATATCCGGTTAGCCATTTATTTACTGTGTCATACTTAACCCCAATATCATCAGCAAATTGTTTGATGGATCTTCCGGAAGATTCTATGATGAGACTTAAAACTTCTTTGCTCATCATCAATAAGGATTAATCGTTGTAAGCTCATCGATATTTTTTTGTCTTTCAGATTTCACTTTCCGGATCTCGTTTTCAAGAAAGAAAACTTTGGTAGTTTTACCGGTTCTCGGAATAATGTCTAACTCTTCGTGCAGTATTTTAATTTTGGAGTTTTGATCAATAATCTTTTTTGCGAGCTGCACCGCTCTTCGTTCTTTTCCCCAGATAAACAATATCATTATTTAAGTTGTTTTATCGCCCAGAATATCACCGCCGTAGATTATAGTCTGCTGCTGCAACCGGACTTCTTTGTTCATTTTATAAGTAATTACTAGGTCATTCTGTTTTTCCACGGCTCTCAACAGCTTGCAGAGATTCGTTAGGTCATCAATCGTTTTGGTTTCTCTGATCAAACCAATCATCATTTTTTCAGAGTATTCTGGTTTGGATTTTTCGGATGCTTTCATATGGGTTTTATTTTTCTTACTATTTCCATTTCATTTATAAAAACATAATTATCTTTTTGAGGTGCAAGAACCTCCAACCTTCCGGCAAATTTTTCTTCGTAAGAAGTCAAATCATTAAAGCACTCAGGAACATCTTTGTAAACCTTGATAACTTGTTCTTCAGTTAGAGCTGAACCTTCATACATAAATCCTGTCTTGGCAGCGCCTCTGAAAATTATTACAACAACTTCATCTTTAAATTTCCCAAGAAGCCTAATGCCTATAACATCTAGATTAATAAGTGTGACATTAAAACTTAGATAGCCAAAATGTTCTTTTAATTCTTTTTTAAATGGTGGAAATGAGGCATATTTTGTTTCCATTATTGATAAGGATCTGTATTTGACAATTCATCTAATTCACGCTGAAGCTTTTCGGCAACGTCTTCTCTCTTTGTTATCCGGATATGCTCTTTTGATATTTTTTTATGCTTACCATCAGCATTTAATTCTGCACGGCCGTTTTCATCATAAGGAAGAATGTTGATATTTTTTCGATCCTCAAGATCATACTCATAGTACTTACACCAGGCATCTAATTTCTTCTTAAAACTATTTGGAGTTAAACTTGCAGCAAATTTGAAATTGTTTTTTTCCGCATATTTTTTAAAGTCCCGCTCTACATATGTTTTAACCAAATATTCATCAATCTTATTGGCAAAATAATCATTAGCCCAAGGTTCAAACTGCTCTCCCATTTCAGCAAGCCAGGTTCTTTTCAAAACATTTCCATCCGGAGCTTCAATCTTGTTGCTGCAGCTGAGATAAAATGAAAGACATTGGCACATGAAATTCACAAACATTCCCCACTGATGATCATCCCATCCGGAAAAAAGCTGATATCCAAAATCATTAGTTGGAGTATGCTCAGATCTCTTTTCATTTTTCGAGTGATAATAGTCTGAAAAAGCAAGTAATAACCTTCTACGTAACGAAGATCCGTTCATATCTCTAATCGAATAATTAGAAGCAACCGCCAACTTTCCCGAGTCTTTATATTTGATACTCGACTTCGTTTGGAACTTTGTATTTACAGCTAAGTTTCCGGTTGATATTTGATATACAAATTCAAGTGAGAAACCTCGCTTAACGTCATCAATAAATATTAAATCGGTATGCTCAGTCACATTCTCTAACCAAAATCGATCATTCTCAATATCATCTTTACCGTTAACTATATGTTGATTCAGCATGTAATTAAAGGCAGAAAAAAACAAACCTTTTCCGGAGCCACCTTCAGCTGCTTTATCTTCAGTAACAGCATTATCAACGGCGAAAGGAATCCAAGGACGGGAACGGTCTTTGAAACGGTGAAGCATGTAACCAATTGTGAAAATTTTATTGATGCAGTGAGCCTTTTGTTCCATCTGTTGCTCCGGATCTAGCCATTCACCAGCTATATCAAATCTTGATTTTTCATGAAAGGCAGCTTCATTATATCCCTTGTCAGCATATAACCTCTTTTCATCTTCCCAAAACATTCTTGAAGTTTGAATGATGTAGTTCAGAAAATCACAATGCTTCTCATGAATTTCAATATCATAAGTATCTACACCTAAAGTTTTAATTGTGAAATAAGGTTTCTTTTCCGAAATAGGATTTTTATATTCATCTAAAATTCTCTTTCCTGCAGCATCTACTTTAAACTGATTTTCGTGAATCTTTAATGATTTCACATTCATCCTGTGCTCAGTATCTTGAAAAATAAGTTCGTCGATCAACTGAGATTTCAAAACGTAATTTTTGAAAGCCGCCACTTCGTCTGTTCCGTCCTTAGTAACTTTCCAAATCTTATCGGAAAAGAAAAAAAACTGTGAGGTCTGATCATAATCTGCAAAATCTAAAGTCCTGTTATGTAGTGAAGCCAAATTACCATCGGACATTCTTGGCGAACTAATCAATGAGTTTATCAAGTCGTAAGGAATAGCTCTAATTCCGATTTCTTTCTGGCGCTCTAGTAAAAAGTTCTTAAAAAAGTCTTTTATCGGTTGTGTAGACCTTAACTCTTCTACGACATGATTGTGAAGCCTGGCAAAATAAAATCCATCTTTCCTGCTTTCATCATCCACACGACAGAATCCGTTTAATTTCAAAAAGTAAAAGCCAAAAATATGATGAAAACCATAACTTGCTTTTCCTGTCTTTTCGTTAATGTAAACTTCCCAGAACTGAGCAGGTTTAGCCGCTTCAAGCATGTTCTTTACCTTCTTAACAAGTTTTGAATATGATAGACCACGCATCACTGTGACAGCATTTTTAAAATCCTTCACATTCCCTGATGAATAGTAATCATCAATCCAAAGCGTTTTCATCTGAAGATATTCTAAAGCGAATTGAGTTCCCTTATTTCTCCCTGTTATATCAATATCCGGGACATTCACTACTTCATCTGCCATTTCAAAGAGTTCATCCATTAATTCTTTTGACAAAGTATCTGTTTCCGAATTTTTAAAAACAACAAATTCACCTAAACCGCGCATACAAAATCCGTCAGTTCCGCCGGATACAATATCAATCCTTTCCAATTTGAACTCAGCTTCAGCCAGAAGTTTGCTTTTTTCAGCTTTTGAAAGTCTGCCCTGCTTTTCAGCAGTTCTTTGCATTACGTTTTGCTGATATTCTTCTAATGCCTTTTCTTTGCCCTCCTCATATACTTTCCGGATCTGATCTAAACCATAAATAAAATTCGATTCTTTGAATCCTAAATGACGGAAACGAAAATCTTTTTGATCTTTTTGAAGTGATTTCTTGCCTTTCGGCATGTAAACTTTCAGCCACTCTTTTCCTTTTTTATTTTTGTTAATGAATGCATAGATCGGAAATGTCTCATTTTCACGGTATCGTTGAACCTTCTTTTTATCTTTGCTTAACGTGTAAAATTCTTTTAAAGCAGTGAAATTAAAATACTCAGTGACTTCTTTGGTTACTAAAGCTCTTTTGCCAATTACTCCTTCAGGATTTTTAAAAGAAACTTCTGGTCCTAAAATTTTAAAATCCAATTCTTCCATATCTCTCACAACATAAAAGAATCCGTCCTCATTAAGTTCTACAGGAGATTCAGCAGCCGGCCATTCTGTATAATCGTATTTGTAGATTTCCGTTTTGCTGTGAAGCAGGATCTCACCTTTTTCTGATTGAATTTTTTTTGCTATCTCAACAATTGCTTCCCAATAGTCACAATTGTTTTCCATCGCCCAAAGCCCAAAACAATCCTGGGTCTTTACATCTCCAGCAAAATCATTTATTCTATATCTATCCAATTCGGTTCCGCCGACGCTATCATAAACAGAACATGAAGCGTTCTGATCGTCTTCACGGATTCTAAAATTTTTTTTTGGTGTTGCCTGGGGATATATTTCCTGAATAATATCAAGGCCCTTATTCGTAAGAGTAAGTATTTTGTCTGCTACTGCTTTAAGTCCTTCGCTCATTTTATAGTTTCAATCTTTGGTTATTTGTTTTTTTGTTACCAATGTTTCTTGAGAATTGTATTGGTACTGAAGAACAATCTTAATTTAGTTATCTAGCTTAGTGATTTCATACTCAGATTTTACTTCATGTACGTAAAAAACTATACAGTCAATGCCTGAAATACTCCAATCTTTTCTTTGTTTAGTTTCGCCACAATGAAACCACGATGGCGATTTGGGAGTACATTTTTGAAATTCTTGATTCAGAAAATTAATATGTTGAATTACCTGTGCTTTAAATTGATTCAAATCTTTTTCATCAATCAGCAGTCTGTCATTATTTTTAATAAAACCCTGAATAGATCTCTCAAGCTTGTTTTTCGCCGAGTAAACCTGACTGATTCTTGTTAAATATTTTTTCATCTTAATTGAGAATTATGGAATAGTTCTTCGAATTTTTCTTTACCTAATTTTGCAATAGCATCTGAAACATTGTTGTGACCAATACTTTGCGCAAACTGGTATTTCCTATCGAATACATCACCAACGATTTTTTTTACGGAACCGCTTTGGTTAGCACTAGGTTCGTAACCTAAATCATGAAATTGTTTTATACCCTGAAGCTGGACTTTAGCGTTGTTGATAATACTATTAGATACATTCACTATGGCATTTGCCGTATCTGCACTCATTTTCCCATCTTTTAACTGGAGAAACACATCTCCCAAATTCGTATTTAAATCTTGTAAATTCATTATGGTTGTTTTTTAAGTTGCTTGTTAATTCTGCTTATCAGAAGTATTGATTTGCGAAGTTCCGGAGGATATCTACTCCAGTTATTTTTTATTGCATGTTCTGCTCTTGTGCAGCAAATGAGATTTTCAGGTGAACAGTTTAAGTTATTTTTGTCCTTGTGATTAATTAAATTACCTTTTTGGATATTTCCAATAAAAACCTTGTAATTAAAAACCCTTAGATGAACATAACCCTTTGCTGTTTTTATAAATTTATCGCCATCCCAAACTACAATTGTTCCAAGAGGATTTTCGCCACGAGCTTTCCATGTTTTCTTTAATGCTTCAGCATACACACCTTTTGATTTTGCACGTTCTTTTATTTTATGGAGCTCTTCAGGAGTTCTTTTAAGCTTTAAATACATTCTCTTTTTTTCGATATGTTTTAAAGTCCAACCTTTTTCCTTTCTCCATTTTTGATTAAAAATCTCGGCTAATTCTTTATCACCATATATTTTATAGCTTTTTGATAAGAAATCTACTTGTTCTTTTGTCCAATATTCTAGATTCATCCTAAACAAGCCGAGCTCATAAAGCTTCATTCTCGTTGCTGTAATTTTTAATCCAAGGTCATCAGCAAGTTTTTGATTAGTTTTAAGAAGAAAATTATCTTTCAAATAATGAATCATCTCCGGAGTCCAATCGATTTTTTTCCAATCACCTTTAGCCATTTTTAAATTCTTTTGGTTTAAATAATACAGCACCACATTCAGAACAATCCCACCTCATTCGAAGATCTTCCTCATTACCACATTTACATTTTTTCCAAACCTCATGATTGTGTTCCTTTAGCAATTCTTTAAAAGTTATTTTTTTATAGTTTTCCATCAAATCAGCAATTGAATAATCAACTGAAGGTTTGTTCTTAAAAGAATTGAAAAAATTTTGAATTTCAGGCGTCATGCTCTATAGTTTGAATTTTTGCCATACTTCCTGCACAAGCGCTACAAAGATTATCTTCATACCAATGACAAGGTCTTCCAGTTTTTTCAATACATTGTCTGCAATCATAATCTGTACACCCACATACACTACATGTTTGCGACTCCATGCGCTTCACATAATTAGCACCTTGAATTAAAGTATCAATTTCTTTCAGCTCTAATGGTGAGCATTGATTTAAAAATTGTTCTGGAGTAATCTCCAAAATCAAAGCTTTATTTATTCTTGGCATTAGTTTATAGTTAAGTATTTTACCATTCGATCAAAACATTTCCACCATCTCTATTTTTCACTATGTAGCCAGCAACTCGTAGTTCTTCTTTTATAGTTTCTTCCAATAAATTTGGAGGTATTCCAACCCATGCCTTACTTTTTCCTTTTGCATATTCAGAAATGATTTTTTCTGTTATATTTTTTAAATGGTCAGTAAGTGCACCTTTACTATTTTCAGATTTTTTTCGTGCTTCTTTAGCGGTTATAACTCTCGTAATAACATCATCTTCGATTTCTTCCATTATTCAATTTTTTAATTTAAAAAGAAACCCGACCGACGATCGGTCGGGTAAAAACTAATAACCATGAAACTCAAAAAACATGAGTTGTGGAGAAGCCCGGACTCGAACCGGATATCAGTTCCCTACACCATACCTCGGAAAACTTTAATCTGATATTCCTTCCCTTCCCCAATTAAAAAAGCACTTTTTGAACGCTGCGCTGATTAGTAATTGAAACGAACATACACGCTTTAGATATCCTTTATTTTTCAATCCCTTTCAATAGTGCTTAACAAGAAAAAAATTACAGTAGCCCTTCTAAGAAAAGATCCTTAGTGAGTTGTTGTTTCGTTATCAAACCAAATTTTTGGTAAGTCTTTGTTTTATTTACATTAAGAGTTCCAATCGGAAGACCAAGGTTATCTGCTATTGCAGTATTTTTTTCATTGGTGGAAAGTTCCTGCAGTAATTTTATTTCCTGATCTGAAATTTCACTTCCATTAAAAACAACAGGTTTACAGATAATGTTTTCGCCTTCGCAATTGCCTCTATATTCACACTCACAGTAATCATGTGAAGAACTATCATTAGAGAAATCTGGAGTAAAATTGAGAGCGCCAAAACGGCATCTCGCTAATGTTCTTAATTTAACAACAGTATTATTTCCAAACCATTTATCAAGTAGAAGATTTAATTCTACTTCATCGTCCAAGATTTTATTGAGTTCAGGATGTTGATCAACATCTTCAAATTTTTTCACAGAACCATTCTTGATGATGAGAACATGATCTCCGTGATTAAAGTATTCCTTCGATGTGTCGAGCATACCAGGATAAAGTCTGACAGTCATAGTAAATTATTTATTGAGGTTTCAAATCGAAATATTTTTTAGCAACGATATACAGATAGCTGATGATAACAGCATTATTTACTCTATTAGTTTTAACCTTACGTATATAATCTAAGGCGTATTTTTTATCATCCGGGAGAAGGCTTCGAACTTCAGATGAATAATTCTTCGGAATATTATCATCAATAAAATCGAAAGTCTTTTCAATATTCGAATGAATATCAATTGGTATTTCAATTTTCTCTAAATTTGCCATCGTGTTATATATTACACAGCAAATATATAAACAAAATGTTTAATTAGTAAACAATTTGTTTAACTATTTTACGCATCAGCACTTAACTATATGAAAATCAACGAGAAAATTAAATTATTTTTTTTAAATAAGAAGATGTCAAATATAGAAATTGGGCAATTATACGGTTGTACATCTGCAACAGTAGGTAATTATTTGAATGGAAATAGAGAAATCCCCTCAGATTTTATTGTTTGGCTGAAAATTACTTATCCAGATATTGACTTAAACATATTGTTTAAAGACGATGAAATTACAGAAATAAGTGTAGTGAAATTAGTAGATAACACAGCAAATAAACGCGAAATGTTAAAAGATATCGAAGGTATATTAAATAAATATTTACAATAAATGACACGAAAACGACACAACAATTTTCTAACTACTTAATAATTAACCAAATGTCTTTTCATGGTGATAATGGTACTGGGTACAATACCGGAAAGAAGTGACAATTCACTTTCTTTCCGGTTTTTTTTTGACATCTAATGTAAAATATAAATTCTGTTTCAACTCTCAAAGCAATATAATACAAAATCCACAATCAAAAGATTTTCATCCTCCAATTGTGGGATTTTGCTAATTTAGATTAATCAGAAATTTTTAACTTTTTAAAATAGGTTTAAATTAACTTACTCTATTATTTCTTTTACCAAATAATCTCAACTTCCATAATATCGCCAGATTTGTCAAAATTGTAAATGACTATCTGTTGTTCTGGATGAATTTTTATAAAATTAAATTTCATCTCTTAAAGTAACACGGGATAAATATTGTATCTGATTTTTTCTCCTCAGATTTGAAATTTTCCGCTTGCTTTTACTGAGTCTTCTATCATTATGCATTAGCTTGTTTACCCATCCCGAAGAGTTTTACTTTAATTGTGACATTGGATTTAAATATAGCTTCTGTGAAATATTTTAAGAATAATAAGAATATGTTATAATTTCATAAACATGACTTTTCATAAATTAAATACCATAATGCTTAGCAGGTATTGGTTTTTCATCAAATATAAAACCTTTACCTCCAACTATACCTGTTATTTTTCTGCGTCCAGGCAGATAAAAAAATGTACCGCCATTTTCATGCATCACTTCTATATCACTTTCACCATCATTAAAAATTTCAATTCTTTGTCCCAATATGGGTCTGCTAGGTAGGATAACGGTTTCCCTGGTTACAATATAAATATGTGCATTTCTTGAATCTCTAACGTTTCCGTCGTTATTATACAAAGGATTCAAAATCAATTGCATATCACCACCATGTACACCAGATGTATCAACTGAAATATTTCCTGCTACCTGAACTTTGTCTTCGTCATTGGTTATCTCTTTACCTATAGAAAGCAATTTTGCTTCAAAATGGACATTAAGCGCTTCAAAACCATTGACAGAAGAACCATACTTTAAATATTCATTTTCTCTACCTGCATATATTACTTTATTATCCAAGTCTACAAGACCCATTTCGTTTCCGATATAACCTTCTTCTAAAGCTAATTGGCCGTATCCTAAGTAATTCATTAACCTTACACTACCAAATGTGGGTGCTTGTCCAACTCCTAACCACTGGTCAATGTTATTTAAGAGGTTTAAATTAGAATGTGTATGAAAACTTCCTCCTGCTGCCGCATTCCATGAATTAATATTTGCCTGAGTAATATTATATACCGGATGTGATTTAGGTATAAAATTAGTGTTTACCCACGTTTGTGTTGCGAAGTCATTTGGATTAAGATTATCGCTTGTCCAAAACTTAATATATTTATCCCATTTTGGTGAATCAAAATCTGCTTTAACAAAACCAATTTCATTACTATATTTTGAAGATATTATAGCTGTTGATTTTTTAACATCTGCCCCTGTATATGAAGATATCCAAAGAGCATCATTCCAAATATCAGGCGCTCCAACATTTGCACCATGCAACATCTGTAGTTTAACTTTACCTCCTCCAAAATATTCTGAATTTGGTTTTTCGAATCCACCAGTATAGTCGGAACCTAAGTATTGATTATTATTGTAGCTTTTATGATTATTTACATATGCATCATACCACTGCGACGAATTACCATGAATTGTAGATGTGAATGATTCTCCTGTTATAACTCTAGCTCTAAAGTTTTCATATGAACTTCCAGGATTATCAACTATACATATCTGTCCACCTGCATCCATTCGAATCTGAGAAGCAACCACGCCTGGTTGATGGAAAGAAATACCTGGTATTACAGTAGAACCATTTCCTCTTACCTCAAGTGCAGCTTCGTAATAATTATTACCAATACCACCAGCAAATACTTTCTGTGCGATGATAGTTTGAGATGTATGTATTGTTATATAATTTAATAAATCAGTTTGTGTTGCATAATTTAAAGGATTAAAGTTTCTTTCATCCCAAGTTTTCACCCATCCACTATCAACTCCATTTTCCATTCTTCTATACTGTAGAGAATTCCCTCCAGTCATTTGAACTGCTATTTCTCCATTATATCCGGCTCCATTATTGTGAAGCATCTTAATTCTATGATACCAATCATCAGTAGGGTTTCCTTGGCTAATTCCTGATGTATTAATATAACCTGCTACTTGCCCCCAAGTAGCATCAGCCAGATTACTTTGACCTCCTGAATTACCCATTTTGCCCATAACAGTAGGGTTATTTTGTAATCCATTAGATGAATTAATCCAAGTATCTGTTGCATTAGAACCAGCTCTCAAAGCATAGTTTTGCGCTATAAAAGTAGGTGTTGCAAAGGTATTATTAACCCATGTTTGAGTCGCTACCTCATTCTGATTATAATAAAGCTTACCGTTACTTGGATTCAAATGTATATCAGCAGTTGGATTCGTTATCGCAAAATTATTTCCAACTCCTCCTCCCATTGCAGACCCCATATCAGAACCTATATAAGCTATGTCAGCAGAACCATCATATTTTTTCCAAGTAAGATAATTACCAGTTGGCTGATTACCTCTTATTGAACCAACATTCCAGTTTGAATTAATAATTAATCTTTGGTTTAAATATAAATCTCCTTGATTAAGAACTACATCTCCACTTGACTTTATAGAAAACTTCTCATCATACGTTGTTCCCCCATCTTCTGAAAATTCAAATGAATAACCTAGACTATTAGCACTACCTCCGCGTTTATTACCAACTTTCCACCTTGTATTGTAAAAATTATAAATGTGACCTGATACAATAGAATCTATTGATGAAGATTTCCTCCATACGGATACTTCATTTGATTCATTACCATTAAATACTACTTCTGAATCCACACCAAATGATAGATTACCTGTTTTAATTTGTGGTGCTGTATCAGCTGTTATAAAAATATTAGTTAATGAATTACCTTGAATAGTCGGTACTGCTCTATTAAAATCAACAACTCCTGATGATGATAGAGTTAAGCCTACTTTGGGTCCAGAAGCATAAGAATCAGTTGTAGTCAATGCCATTGAAGTGCCTTGTTGCCCATTATCTCTAACAATTATTCCTGACATTACACCAGCACCTCCAGAAGAATAAAATCCTATACCATTTCTACCATTATTTAAAGAGTCTGAACCCGTTTCAACATAGACATTAAATCCATAATTATCTAAATTTGATGTCGAGCCCCATTCAGTTCCAGAATTAAAATTACCTAACCTAAAACTTTTAATACTTTTTACATCTTGATTAGTATCTACTGTTAAAAAATTACTTACAGACGGTAATTGTGACGTTACCCAATGTTGAGTTGCTAAAAACACATAACCATCTGTTTCATGGTAAATATATGGTGAACTTGCAGATAATCCAGAGCTAAATCCTAATGCTCTAGCATTTTCCCAAGATTGAACTCTTCCATTTAACTGATTTAGATTAACAGCATGAGTTCCTAGAGTACCATTGGGTATTACAGGACTTTGTGTGAATGTGTTAGTATTCGTAAAAGTTTGAATACCATTAAAAGTTGCATAGCTTAATAATTGTGAATTTAAACTACTCTGAGTTACATATTGTGCTGGATTAAAATTATTACTATCCCATAACGTTCGAGGTGCAGTCCAAGCTGTATTTGCATACCATGATGTTCTGTATTGAATACTCCCGTTTCCACCATTAAAAATTAATTGGGTTTTATCATGTGCTACTAAACCGTTTATGTTTAAGATAGTACCAACACTACTTTGAAATCCTGTAGTTGATTCAGGTAGAGAATAAAAATTACCTAACCATATTTTTCCATTACCATCTACAACATCATTGTAATTAGAAACATCAATAGTTTTTAAAGTATTATCTTCATTATTTTTGAAAAAACTTGATAATGATAAACCTGAAAAAGAATCTGAATTGTCCGCATGAGCTACCTCAATACCTGCTGGAGTATTGGGAGACATTTCAAATCTCCATCTATTTACAGCTTGTTTGAAAACTAAAGAACCATAATAAGGAGCTGGTCCATTGTAATCATAAGTGCTATCAATAGAATATAATTTTGTAGCGTTTCTTGCGTAAGCTACATTTTTAACCGAATCTGCCGTATTATCGACATTTCCTAAGCCGATATCATCTTTCGTTAAATTAACTATACCAACTTGCCCATTGATTGATTGAACTGCTCCTGAAGCAATCTGAATATAAGTTGAACCGCTCCATCTGTAAGTTTGGTTTGTATCTGTTGCTACATATATTTTCCCTGTTTCTCCTGTTGTAGGAAAGTTTCCTAAACTTCCAAACTCTAAAACATCATCTACATAACTTGGAAGCTGAGAAGCAGAAACTAATCCTGAACCATCTAAAGTTGCTATTCCATTAGCAATCCCTTTTTGAGAATTAGGTATATAATTGCCTAAATCAGATTGATTAACTGGATTAGGTAAATTATGAGCATCCCATATAACTCCTACACCATAACCTGGTCTATTATGAAGCAAATTATTAGATGATTCTAAGTATAAAGCAGCTACTTGGGGATTGCCCAAATAAAGAGTATCACTATTTCCAGCATGGAATACTTGACCACCGTTTAGAGCTGGTGAATAAAATGCTCTAGCATTAAAATTACTTCCTGTGCTAATATCTCCTTTTGCATAAATACCATTATTAGTAATATTATTGGCATCAGAATAAGCATCAGAAACAAGTAAACCACCTGTGTAAATTCTTTGTGCTTGACCATTATTTAAAAAAGAAAACGGTGCAACAGAATTTACTCCTGTAAATGAACCTGATGAATATTTATCCCAATAATTGCTCGGATTAAAGTTACCTGAATGATATAAAGTCTTCCAACTATTATAAGTACCATTATATAATTGCCTGAATTGGAAAGTGTCCATTGAGTCATTCATCCCAAATCTTATCTGACCTCCCCATATATTACCGTCGGATCCTAATCCATTCCTATGTTGTATGTTAAGTGCATGCCACCAAGTACTTCCGTCATAAATAGAACCTGTCTGAGTTTTACCATTTATAGTATCGAAATTCATTGAATCTCCTTCCGACTCATTTATAGCATGAACTGCATTTTTATTGACCCACTGTATTGTTGCTCCATTTCCTGCTAAATAGTTCCAATTATTAATATCATTTTGAGTAAAGTCATTATTCCCCCAATGTCTAATCCAACTACTCCAACCCGTATCAGTTTTAACTCTTGAAACTAAGTTACCTGAGTATCTTTCTGATTGTATCTGTGTAGCTGTATAAATTCCTTCTGTTTCAAGATGCAATAACATTCTTGCTCCATCTATTGACTGATCAAGAGGATAAGCTGCATTTTCGGTACCATGACCGATTACATAAAAACCTGATGCTGTTATATCATTAACATCATTTCCAGCACCTATGAAATTCATAGGTTGTGTATTAAACCTATTAAACTGCCATGAATTTATATCTCCTTGAGTAAAATGTTCAGTATTCCAAAAATCCACATAATTTTCATATGGATTGTTACCTTGCCAAGTTGATTGAAATTGCCTTAGCCCAAAACCATTTCTTTTAGCTAAAAGTAGATTTTGATTTCCTCCTGAAGAATCTTGATAACCTCCAAGATGTAAAAAGTCTGCGTAAGGATAATTATTATCATTATTCCAAGATGTAAAACCAAATTGAAGTTTTTGGGGAACTATTTCATCAGGATAGATAAGTCTATTATCTTGATAAGATAGATAACCTCCAACTTGAGAACTTAGAGCAAAGTCTGAAAGTAATTTATCATTTCCTCCTCCTAACAATACCTTATTATTATCCGAACCTTCTTTTATAAACTTCTGAGCTGTTACAGGTATAGTTCCTGAATTAGGACTATTAACAAAATAAAAACCTTCATATGAATTTACATATTTAATCTGCCCTAAGTCAATACCAGGTCTATAAAATGTCATTGCAGGATAACTTCCATCATTCGACATAATCCATAGACTATTATTTATACTATCATTACCACCAGATGTAATAAAAGATTTTCTGCCACTAATATTTTGTTCGGTATTCGTAGTCACCAAAGACAAATCAGACACAATTTCACTTACAGTTCTGGTCGATATTTTTTTTGTTGTAGAGTTCCAAACTAATACAGAACCTGTATCGTTTGGAACTCTTTTCACAATAATTTCGCCTTCTATGGCGATGTGATTGTTAAAATATTCAGGTGCGATCATTAATCTAGTCTTGCGGTTAAAGTAATTCTGTATTCGTTCGGAGTAAGAGGTGCCAAAACATCAATCTGTACATCATTTACAGAGGTTGGTACACAGCTTACATTTATTTTTCTGTTATCTGCATTACGATAGCAGATAAAATCAACATTCAGGGTATTCCAGCCGTGACTAATCGGAAAACTAACGGAAGTGCCATCTCCAATCTGCCATGTTTTAGATTTAATTTTTGCATCCAAAACTGCTTTTGTAGACTTGGGAGTCATTGCTTTAGTCGCATTGGTTCCCATAATAGCTTCAATATCTGTAGCGATCTGAATCAATCCTTTTACAGAATCTGTAGCATCTACAATATCAGGAATCCCTTTTTCTATAATCTGGTAATTCGTAGGAACATTTCCAGCAGAATCCGCATTAGCGATAAGATGATCTCCGATAGAAACCGGCTGGTTACCAACCCAACCATTCGCCGTGATAACCCAAACCATTCCTGATTTAATGACAGAAGCTGTAACTGGCGACGGCGACGTCATGGAACCTTCCACAGCAGAAGGAATATAACCTCCCGGCTGATAAATCAAGGCTCCTGTAAGGCTTTGTCCTATTAAGTTTTCAATATAAACTTTAATCTTATTTGATGACCATGTGTAAGTACCCGACTGAATGGCATCATTTAAGAAAATCGAAACAATGTCTGCATTGGTAAGATTTCTTCCCGCTACTTTGATAACGTGTCCTGAATCATTGGTAAGGATCTGACTTAATAATAGAAGTCCATTTGTTTGATCTACCTGAAATGGATTATTAGTTAAGGGATAATCAGGATGTACATAGTTGTAAGCCAGATTAATCCATTTTGTTCCGTTCCATTGATGTAGTTCTCCCTTAAAATCAATTACCCAGCCTGCAGGAACTCCTGCCGTACTAGGAAACGAATCATTATATTGTTCGAAACGGGTACGTTTTAGTTCCCCGAAAAAATTGTCCTGATGCGCGTTGTTACTTATTACTGCGTTGTTATTCATAATTATTTATTTTTATTATTTAACTTTTAAAATGAGAATGTTAAGAGGATTTTCAATACTGTTTAATATTTTAATCTCTATATTTTGGTTGGTGGCAGAATCGTCTACATTTATTTTTTTACCTGTAATACTGTCACGAGCTTGAATGATTACATTTTCTGTTTCAAGGCTGTTGGGAAACGTGGTACTTTCTGTGATCTGCACTATTGCACTTGTAGGTGTCTCTGAAATCAGCAAAACTTTATCATAAATTTTCTGATTAAATTCCTGCTGATTTTTAGGATTGCTTAACCATTCATAATTAAGCAATAACTTCACTCTGTCTTCTCTTGTTTCCCCGGAAACTGCTTCTAAGGCTTCAATATCCTCACGATTTTTTTTAATAAAATCCACGATTTCCTGAAGTTGATTCAAAGACAGATCATTAGATGAGAGCAACTCTTTAATCTTTGTTATTTCCAGTGTTAAATCTTTATCTACATCCTTCAATTCATTCACAAGACCGTTGACCTGTGTTTTAGTGTAAACATTCCCTGGCTCATTAGAACTGTCAATCGTCCCCACATTGCTGATTCCGAGTTTGTTTTTCCAACTGTTAATATGAGTGGAGGTTAAATTACCTGCATTCAAAAAAGCCAGATATCGTGAATGGGCTCTTGAATCTGCCAAATGCGCCTGAAAAGCTTCTGCACTGGCAAATGATTGAGAAATATCTTCAAATCCTTCAATATTTTCCAGAGGGATTGGGTAATCTTTATGATGAAAAGATAAAAATGTATCTTTAAACTGTGCTTCTGTAGGAAAATCTCCAGTTTCAAACCAACTGAAAATGGTATCTAATGGTGTATTCATTTGAGTATAAAAATTAGTGTTGATAAAATTGGTAAAACCGCTCATTCCAGAGATGGAGCGAGAAAGTTCCGTTGATAATAACCGAAGTTGATTGTAGGAAAAAGCTACTTTAGGAGCTGATTGCCTTTAGAATTCTATACTTTTGAGCGATTTTTGATTCATCTCTCTTTTATTATCATATTACATTGCGAATTGGTTACATGAACATTATTCAACAACAGCAGATTCAGAAGATTACTTGTCAAAAGTTAGGTTGTGAAACAAGTGTGATTTTGAGCAGTAAATCTTCCTTTGCTTTAGAACTCAAATTTCACCTTTATTTAGCTCTTATAAAAGTTTTTTGAGCTTAGCATTCTGTAGTTGCAGTGAGCTTCCTTTTTTATAATTGAATGATCATGCTTTGTAAATTCAATGTTCAAAATTCAACTTTTTTTTATTCCTGTGAAAGATTTTTAGACGTTCTATCCTGTAGATGCAGATGATGGATAAAAACACAATAAAGAAAGTAAAGACAATGAAATAACTTAGAGAAAATTTGAATAAAAAGACCTCATCTAACGAAATGCGAGCTAATTATTTTTCAAAAAACAAATCAGCTTCTGCTTTTCTTCGTCTGATTAAACCATTCAGAACTTTACCTCCTGCAGTAATATACCTCGAAATAAACCAATCTTTAATGGCCTCTGAACCTGCTTTTTTATTGATTAAAGAAAATAAAGTTTCAGATCCACCTGTGTTGTAAGTATGCGATACCAGAGCATCAAATTGATTTTGTGAGATCTTTACTTTAATTTTACTGTTTACGATTTTTTCGTAAGTTGGCAAGACCGATGAAAATAATCCGGCACCTTTTTCTCTGCTTATTGTTGAATCTTTCATGCTTACTTTTTTACCACCCGGATAATACGTATTTCCATAGCCGATGGTGGGAATTCCTGCTGAATCCAGATAAGGTTTAGCGCTAAAACCTTCAAATGATAAAATCAAATTGATTCCTTTTTGTGATGTTTTCATTTTTTTAAATATTTATAAATAAAAAAGGTCAGTATTAAAATCATGATCCCAATTGTAATGACAATCCAGGTTCCGGCCTGAAATCCTTTTGCTTTGATCTCTTTTGTTTTTTGATTAACTTCTGAAAAGACTTCTTTTTTGGTTTCTTTTAAAACTGTTCTATGAGCAAAATCCTGAGTGACAGTGGCAGACTCTTGTTTTGTAACCTCAGATTTTTTATTATCATACTTTGCATAATGGTTACTGATTAAATATTCTGCAGTTCCCATGATAGAAATACTCTGAACAGTATCATTCCCCACCACATTGTGAAAAACAAAAGGATTGGATTCATCCGATTTTCCTTTAATAGATATATTCCCGGACATTTCATTTTTCTTCTCCTGAACTGTTAAATCAGTTGATTCATTTTGGAAAGATTGCAGCTTTTTTAAGCTGACAGAGTCGACTTTTACATTTTCTGTTTCTTTTAATTTTTCTTTGTAATCGTTGATGATTTTGTGCTTACTTCTGCAGGCAAAAGCAATACTGATTGTAGATATCAGTATTAAAATTTTCATTTTCATTAGTTTTATTTTTTTTTAATTAAATGAATCCTAAAGCTTCTTTAAGTGATTTAGCTCATTAGAAAAAACTTCAGGATTTCAAAATTCTCATGTAAATACTTTATCTTCCTTTACATATTCTTTTTTGATACTTTCCAATAACATTTCCAAGCTTACTTTGTAATCAGACTCGTTTGATGCAATTGTTTTCAAACTCACATCCTGGATAGCATTCATAATGTTGGAGCCGGTTAATTCATATCTTTTAGCAATCTGATTGAGATCAATATCTTCAAGCTGCAATTGTTGTGGTAAATTTTGTTCCCAGATGCGCAGACGCTCTTCATGTTTAGGATTATTGAATTTTATACAGCTATGGAAACGTCTTGTAAAAGCTTTATCCATATTATTTTTAAAGTTGGAGGCTAAAATAATCAGTCCTGAAAACGTTTCTATTCTCTGCAACAGGTAAGAAACTTCCTGATTGGCATATTTATCATGAGCGTCTTTTACATTGGTTCGTTTTCCGAAAATAGCATCCGCTTCATCGAAAAATAAAATCCAGTTCTTGTTTTCCGCTTTATCAAATAATTTTGCTAATTGTTTTTCCGTTTCTCCGATATATTTTGAGACCAGCATAGAAACATCAACCCTGAAAACCGGACGTTTGGTGTATTTGCCTAAAAGACTGGCTGCAAGAGTTTTCCCGGTTCCCGGTTCTCCATAAAAAAGTATCCTGAAGCCGGGCTTAAGTTTTTTCTGCATTCCCCAATCTTCCATAAGAATTCTGCTGCTGTTGTACCAAGCTTCGATACTTTGAAGTTCATCTAACGTATTTTGCGGAAGAATTAAATCAGTCCAGGATCGATTGGTCAATATCTGCTCTGCTGGAAAATCATTGCTCATTTTCGGCAATAATTCTACTCCGAACATGATGGTATCAAAAGCTTCCTGATGAACACTAATCTGACTGTTCATCGATGTATGATCTTGAGCTGAACCTGAAAAAACAAGCAATTCTTCTTTAACCAAAACCGATTCTGAACTGAAATAATCTAATGATTTCAACCTTCCTGAAATACTTTCCCCACCCAAAATATATTGAACAGCCTGAATGGTCGGATAAAAGAGTCTGCCATTATCATTGGTTGAACAGAAATCAAACAGCGCACTATTTGGAAATTCTAAAAAAATACGTTTCAGCAATGACGGATCTAAACGAGGCAGTAAAGCCATTAACAGGATAATAACTTCCTGGTGAATGAGTTTTTTTCCTGAAATATAATCTCCCAATTGAAAACCTTTATGGTCATTCGTTTGAAATTCCGGTGCTCCATCAAAATTTTCTGAAGGATTGTTGATACGCCATGTTATAATTTCTTCTAAGTGGGTAAATAGTTTTTGTATTTGTTGTGATGTCATTATATATTCTGGTTATTTAATTGTTCCTAAATCTGTCATTTTGTTAAAAGTTTGTGGAGTTAAATGAAATTGATAATTTGGTGTGAATTACAATTTTTGTTCTTGGTATTAAAATATTTATTGCTTAATTATGTGTTTTCTATGTTCAATATAACTTATAATTCATAGCTCAAAATTCACCTTTTTTTTTGATTATTTAAAAGTTTTACAGCGCCTCCATTCTGTAGTTGCAGTAATAGTTATTCATCTCATAATCAAATGATTCTTCGCATAATTTGAAAACACAAAATTCATTGTTTTTTTATTCTTGCGAAAGTTTTTAAGCCTTCTTATTCAGTAGTTGCAGCAGCATGTATTCTGAGATGAAATTTTCTGGGATCAGATTATTGGGTGAGTAAAAAAGTATCAGAAGTTTATTTAAAATTAAGCGTATGTATATCATGAAAAAAGGCCCGGATTATAAAATCCAGGCCTTACTTTTTAACTTATATAGTTTAGCGGAAATTCTCCGAAAAACTAATAATTAATCTAATTTAAAGAAGAAAAAAGCAACTGCTGCCCATTCTTTTTTAATTCCGTTGGCATAACCAACTGTACCGTGACTGCTGTTTTCTACCGTTCCATTATCTTTAATATATCCAAGAGTTGAATGACTGCCATTTTCTACCGTTCCGTCTTTTTTAACATAACCAACGGTAGAGCCGCTTTTGTTTTCTATCGTTCCATCGCTTTTTATACGACCAATGGTGCTGTGACTTTTATTTTCTACCGTACCATCACTTTTGATATAGCCCACTGTAGAATGGCTTTTGTTTTCAATAGTTCCGTCTGATTTGATGTAACCTGCTGTATTACGGCTTCCTGACTCAATAGTTTGTGCACTTAGAATAGAAAGATTTAAGAGAATAGTACAAATGAATAGTGTTTTTTTCATGGTTTTAAATTTTTAAGTTTATGATTTTAATCTGATTATGCTTTTGTTCAACGTTGTCTAAAGATAATGAGTTTTATTGAATCGGAAAAAACGATACTTCTAAATGTATATATTTTCAATAAATTTTAGTTATAATAATATTTTTCCGATAATAGAATATAGTTTCCGGATACAAAAATATAATTTACAGATGCAAGAATATCACTTTCGGATGCAAGAATATTATTTACATACGCAAGAATATTATTTCCGGATGAGAAAATATAAATTTCGGATGCAAGAATATTACTTCAATATGAGAGAATATTGTTTCCGGACACAAAAATATGATTTCCAGAGATGAGAATATAAAAAACATTCTTACTAGAGCACGAAGAATTCTTGCGTAGGAGCTTTATTGAATACAAAAAGAGACGAAGCTTCTGAAAATAGAAACTTCGCTTTAAATAATAAATCAATTAGATTTTGTGTTTATAATGATTATAAATTCTAATTGATCTATTAAAACTCCATTAATTTCTGTCCAGCCATGCTTTTCAGATTAATACCCCCGCTGCCGCACGATTGCATCGTGTGGTTTAATAATTATAATCTTTTAAAACATCCAACAAGACTTATGAAATACAATCCTTCAGGATTGTAGAACTTATAATTACGACTCATCAATTATGTTTTTATAAAGATAAAAACTTTTTAAGAAGTTATTGGATAATAAAAATGCCACACGAAAGGATTCGTGCGGCAGCGAGGGGAACTTCTTTTAAAAAAATTTCGCTTTTTAGCTATTTAACTTGAAATATTAATATGCTATTCCAAACTCTGCTAAATCTGGCTCCAAATGAGGAAAAATTATAGGGAAAAAGCGCTTCATCAGTTCGTAACTTGGTGATTTTTCTTTTAAACAATAAGTTAGATTCCAATAATTGAAACATTTAGCTTTATAAGCCAATTCCAAGTATTGTTCAAATGTAACTTTCATGTCGTGTAATGCTTCTGGAAAACCACCAAAACCTGTATACAAATAAATATTGTCTATTAACTTTCCATCTTCAACCTTCATACAAGCAACAGCAAATTCATTAGTATCAATAGGTCGTAATTCGCCACCTTTTAAACCTAAACTTTCTGCAGCCTGATACATTCCTGTCGCTTTTACGTTTTCTAAATCAATAACATTTTCAAGTTGGGTTATATTAAGATTACCACTTAACAATATTTTTACAGCTTCCCAACTGTATCCGTTATCTAAATATTCTTTTTTTATCCATGGATTTTCTTTAAATACATCTTCTCTTTCTTTACCATTTCTAAATCGTTCATCAACAATCATCCATGTTAGTGATAACATAGCAGCTTGACTATAAAAATTAATTAAACTTTCAGGAAAAATCAATTCTTTTTCCTTTAATACTCTTTCTATCTCTTCCTTAGAGATAATATCACTAGGCTTACTTACTGCACCAGGACATAATAATGAATCACTCCCTTCAATTTCTTCATAGTATAAAATATCTATAAGTTTTTTATTAATATTTATCATATAAATGTCAATTTATTTTCCATTGTTAATAATCTTAAATTCTCAATATGTGAATCTTTCGCAATTCCCGACATTCTTAGTCTAACATCACTAATTCTTTCAAAAACTCCATTTTTATTCCGCTCATTTACTAATTCTTTAAAGAACCCAGACAACCCTGAGACATCATTAGCTTTAGCAAGAAATATAATCCTTCAGGATTGTAGAACTTATAATTACGACTCATCAATTATGTTTTTTTAAAGATAAAAACTTTTTAAGAAATTATTGGATAATAAAAATGCCACACGAAAGGATTCGTGCGGCAGCAGGGGAAACTTCTAAGAATAGAAATTTCGCTTTCAAATCTTATTAAATTTTTAAAGATTCATATAATTTTATAAACTCTTCCATATTAAAACCTGGAAAGATTAACGGCATATTTTCTGCAAAATCATCGTATCTGGATTTTCCAAGCATCGCACCATCATATTTTCCGTATTCAAGATAAACAAGTACATATTGCCACATCATATAACCTCTTGCAGCAAAAACAAGTTCTATATAACCTTCAAAATTTATTTTTAATGGATAAAAACCAATTCCAAAATCATGAAAATAAACCATATCATCTTCATTCTCTTTACTAAAAACGCCAGCACAAATATCTTCAATATAATCTACAGGAATAAACTGTCCTGTTTTGGAAAAAGAATCTTCGCCTTTTATATAATAATTGTAGCCTTCTTCAAGCTCAACGACATTTGGCTTTTCAAATAATTCATCCAAAGGAACTATATTTATTATTCCGTGTTCATTTGTTTTTTGTCCTTCGCTTATAGGAATATTACTTTCCCATTCATATGAAAAACCATTCGTAAAACTATAAAAACCCTGCATCGTAATTAATAAAGAACTTTTATATTTATTAAAAAACTCCTCTCCTCTCGATTTGGTACTTCTTGGTCCGCTACCTCCAGTAAATTTTATAATATTTAAATCTTCGGCATCAATTAATGGTTTAACTAATCTTTGATAATCATATTTATCCATATTTAAAATTTAATTTTTTCTTTTGCTACTAATTTATTCAATTTTTCTTTAGTAATATGATTAATATTAAGTAAATCATTAATTTCTAAATGTCCCATTCTTCTTCTTAAATTGAACATTTCAGTTGCTATTGTTTCACTAAAAATAAATTTCAGATCTTCTAAAGAAGCCTCATTCACATTTATTGGTAAATTAGGCTTTTTAGTTGCCGTCAATTCATAATTTGATAAATCAGAATCCTTTAAATCATTAACAATTGTTTCTAAATGTACATCTTTTCCTGTTGCTTTTCCTGTTTCTTCGTCTATTTCAACTGCATGAGCTGTAAGTTGTAATGGTACAAACTGTTCATTTAATATGATTTCTCTTAATACTTCTTTCTCAGTTTCAAGCTTATCACTATCATTTACCTGCTTTAATAACTTGCTATTAACGTTTCTTCCATATACTGCCTGTACATGATAATGATAAGCAACACCTCCTTCAATACCTTCTTTTAATGTCTTCTCAATTTGACTTTCGTGATTTCTATTAGCACTTCTAGATAAAGGAGTTAAGTTTGGCCAAATACCAATACCATGCAATTTTTCACTTAATAAGTGCCCTCTAACATAAAATTTATATCTTCTGTCAATACTTGCATAAACAGGTGTATTGAGTCCACCGGTATCAGAACTTTTTGTTCCAGAATAAGGTTCATTGGTTAAATATTCTATAGTCATGGAATCACCAAATCCACCATGAGTTGTGCCTCTAAATATAGGTACTGATGATTTACCTGGTTGGAACAATTGCTGTGTTAAAATCAAAACTTCATCAAAAATCATGTTCATTTTATCCTCATACTTTTCATCTTTGTTGTCTAAAGCTTTCATCTGAAGTACTAATTTTAACAATTTTTCTTTCGTTGCAACTTTTCTAGAATCCGACTTATTAACTTCAACTGTTTTTATATAATCTTCATAAGTCCTAGGAGTACTTCTTATCATCAGAACGTCTTTACCTCCGATATCTTCAACAGACAAAGTATGTTTTGCTTTTCTAGGAGTTGTAAATTTTTCTTTACGTTTAAAATGACCTTCTTCAACATTATCTTTTTTTTCTTCTTCATTTTTTTTCTTCTTATCTTTCTTACCTCCGAAGCCAAGTTTTCCTAATAATCCTTTAGCCTTAACTTTCACAAAATTCCAGAACTTCACAATTGCATTTTCAATACGCTTACTTATTTTTCGTACTACACCAACAACTTTATCTGTTATTCCGCCAAGACCTGCCAATGAAGCTAAAAACCCAATCACTACCGGAATTGCTTTTCCCAAAGCATTTTCTATTGCTTTTGCCACAGCGCCTACATTTCCGCTGGCAATTGCTTTTACTCCATCTGTAAAAGCTTTTATAAGCTCCATGATCTGAGATGCTTTCTGGATGAAGAATTTCACGATATCTATAATTGCCATAGCTGCTTTTATAAATGCTCCTGCGGGAGTAAGCAAGCCCATTACCCATTTAATTCCTGCTTGTACCGCCTGTGTTTTGATAATATCGATAATGGTATCCATTACGGTATTTTTAATATCAGTAAACTGATCTTTCACATGTTCCCAAAGCCCGGCAAAACCATCTCTCTGAACGATCATTACCATATCAAAACCTCCTTCTAGAACCTTCATGGCACGCTCTCCAACTACTGAAGCTCCAATACTTCTGATGTTCGTCCAGGTTAAACCCAGCATCTGAGTACTGATAGAGAAAATTCCTTTTAAAGAAAATACATCTTCCGGCATGGTGAACGAAATATTTTTCATTGCTCCGGTCAGCCATCCGAAGAAACCAGTTTTAAGGTGCGTCCAGATATTGGTTCCGAAATTGATAAATCCCTGAGAAACACCGTCAATAAGTTTCGATAAAAATCCTATTGGGTCTGCAACAATTGCCATTATCGCACTTACCGCTCCGGAAATTAGCTCAGTAAGCGTTTTTTTGATTTCCTGTATTGTTTTCCAAACACCTACCATTTTTTCTTCTAAAGTTGATAAGAATCCAAGGTTACGTTTTTTAATATCAACAATCAGTTCATCAACTTCCTTCAGGGTATTGTTGTACTTTGTTGTTAATGTATCGATTAATGAAGATTCTTTATCACTTATAGAACTCTCAAGCTCTTTAAACTGCCCCTGGATTGCATCAATATCTCCTTTAATGGCTTTTTTTACATCTGCAGGAAGATTTTTAATAAACGAAACTACTTTCTGACGTCCGGAAGTAATGGAAGCTCTAGCAGCATTCAATCGTTCGGCAACCAATTTTGCAATTTGCCCGATAACACCGTCCATTGCAGTTATAAAATTTTCTTTTCCTTTTTTATAGAACTTATCTACTTCATCCGGCAATTTTCCATTTCTGAAATCTTCCCACCGTTCGCCATATTTGTCGACACTATACCATTTACCATAACGTTTTGCTTTGTAGTCTTCCAATTTCTGGGTTACTTCCTTTTCAAAAGCAGATTTGGCCTTTTTAGCACCATCATCAAATAATTGGGTAACTTTAGTTTCCAGGTCATTTAGCTGTTCACCTACAGATTTTTTCGCCTGCTCATAAATAGTATTCAACTTCTCAACAACATCCTTGTGTTTAGCTGTATCTTCTTTACCTGCTTTATGTTGTTTGTTGGTAACACTATCCAGCAACCCTTTTCTGCTGTGATGCATTCCTTCCATCGTGCTGTTGGTTTTACCTTGTGCTGCCTGTTTAGAAGCTTCCAGCTTTTTGTTTTCAGCATTTTTAAATTCTTTAGGAGAATTTTCAGCATTCTCTTTGGCGGCTTTTTTAGCATTGAGTGCATCAATGAAATCCGGCTCATTCGAATTTGCCAACTGTTCGTCTGTAATATTATTTTTAGCAAACTGCTGTTCAACTGCTTTATAACTTTTAGCAATAGGTACACTTAGCTCAGAATCGCCTCGTTTAGGCGGCATAGCATCTGTGGCTTTTATATTGACTTTTGAGCCTATTTTCGGATCAGGCAACGCCGTTGATTTACGCTGTGCAATTTTAGTCTCATTAGGTTCCTGTTTAGCAACAGTTTGTATACTTCCTGTTACGCTATTTTTAGATGTCATCACATCTTTTTTAATATCCCTATTAACAGTATTAATATTATTACGTTTTTCAAAATCGTCTGCGTCATCTTGTTTTTGAGGTAAGTTTATTCCTTTGATCTTTTCTTTCAATTTCGATTTGAAACCAACTGCCGTGAAAGAAGCTGATTTTTGCTGATCCAGTTGTTCTACCTGCTGTCCTCTTGCTTTGGATTTACGCTCTCCATCCGGTACTGCCGCTGCCGCTTTTGCATGATTTTCGGCTTTTTCTTTAGTATCGTGAACTCGTTTTGCTTTCGCCGTATTTTTCACCAAACTAACAGTCTGGTTAAATCGAGGATCACTATTCGGACTCGTCGGTGTAGTTCTTTCGACAGTTTCCTGTTCGCCAGGTAAAACAAATTCTGCACTCATATCTGATCCAGCAACAGAATTCTGGACAGCCTGCACTTCTACAGAAGCAACAGATTCTGACAATTCTGGAACTGCTGTTTCAGAATTGCCTTTGCCACCCTGAGCCATAACTGCTTGTTCTTGTATCGTCTTTGGTAGATAAGTTCCCGATTTAAGATCGTTATAATTGCGTGCCTGATCAATACTCAAGGTGGTCATGTAACCTTTTTCAGCCTCTTTGGTGTCGGGATGATTGATATCTCCGGTTTGAGCTAAACTTTCCTGATGCTTTTTAAACATGATTTCTGAGCCCTGATCATAAATGGTTTGCGAACCATGAACTGCCGGAATACTGCCATTGAGGGTAACTACATTAGGATTTGCTGATCCGGTCACAACAGCCGGACTGCCCGACTTTTGTGTTGGTGTACCCACATCTGTTTCGGATTGATGAACCACCACCGGTTCTTTCGGCTTTTGTTTTTTATTTTGGTGGGCTTTATTGTCTATTTCTACAGGTTTTGCTGCTTTCATTGACTTGTATTTTTTAAATTACATATTATTTTAAAAGGTATATAAAGCACAACATCGACTGTTGTGCTTTATACCTACCTGCTGAAGTGAAAAATCAAACCGGGAACGGCAGATTTTTTAAAAGAAATTGAGGAATTAGAAGTGGTCGTTCAACTTGCAGATGAGAAACAGGTAATGCTGAACCACTTTTCGTTTTTTATTTCTCGTTTATTTGAGTTTTCAGGTTTTTCTTTTACAAAATTCATTCTTTTAGAGGAGAATCGTCTGTTTTTTGAGCGAGAGATCCCGTAGCTGCAGTAAAGGGTTTTCGCAACTTATTTTTATTCAGTTATGTCGTCTTTTTTCTCCTCTTCCACATGAAATGGTCTTTCTGTTTTTACGCCATATCGGGTTTCAATAAAAATGCTTACTGCGGTATCGATCCAGTTTGGAAGATTATTGGTAATCATTTTCAAAAATTTATCGTAGCCATAGCCAAGAACAAACAGTACTCCTGTAGAGTACCATTTGTCATGCAATTCGGCTTTATTCATTAAATAACTCATGGTAAGCCCCACAATCACTACTATTGTTAATGTGATAAAGTGTTCCCATGGCTGTTTTTTTTCTTTATTCTGTATGGAAACCAATACCCTTAACAACCCTCCTGAAAATGCGATTGCTGTTCCTATTAAGAGTGCTTTTATACTATCTAGGTTCATTATTTTATATACTTGGTTAAAAGTTTTGTTTTTTTAGTTTTCAGATGCATCATTATTCCAGATCCAGAATATACATATCATCTAAAAATCGTTTGCTTTTCAGGATGTTTTCATTATCATCCAGATAAGCCATTTCATCGATAATATCGTTAATGTCTCTGACAGGTGTTTGCCGTCTTGCTCTGTTTTTTTTGATTCTCTTTATTCTCTTCTCTCTCATGGCTTGTAATTTTTTCCGTTGTTTTTTTCGCTTAAAATTGATTTTCATGGTCTTCATCTGATGTCATTCTATCCTTGGATAATATTGTAAATTGTTCTCTCTGAAAGGAAGAGCATATCCATCAATTCTGTTACGATTACTTTCATCTGTTTGTTCTGATTACGCTTTACATAATCGATTACAAAATCTTTTCTTTTTTCTACTAAATCTTTGCTGCGTTTCATGTTTGGTTAATTTTTATATGTTAAAAGGTTTGTTTTTTTGTTCGGAACAATGTTCAGATTTCTTATATTTTTCAGTTTGGTGAAGTCAATAAGAATCCTGAAGACTTATGGTAAGCCTTCGAACAGATGTATGATCAGGTTATTTAATTGCGATTTTTAAGAAGCTGAAATCATATACTCTTTAAGATAATTCAACTTCCTGATTTTAGATTTTCACTTTTTGGGTAAAATGATTCGGTAAATATTCATAATGATTTGGTTAATTACAAACAATAATTTATTTGTAAAAAGAAGTATAACATTGTGTTTGGTTTTAAATGATTTTACAATTTGATGAGTTTTTTTAATAAGCTCTGTTTGTCTGTGACAAGTTTTTCTATTCTACAGTTAATGATAATGAACCGATATTTTATACATTAACTGCAGCAGTATTGTACTTTTCATAATACAAATAGCTTAATGGATGCTTAATTTTCGCCAGAGAAACGGATTTAAATGATTAACAAAACCTAAATAAAACGAACAAAAATCATTTAAAAATAATAAAACCCGTAATTTTTACATTTTAATTAAACATATTGTTATTTTTTTTAATTGTTTTTTCATGATAAAAAAACCGTCTAAGAGCGCTTCAAGCCTACAAAACATATAGAAAATTATTGATTTCAACGGACTACTTCATTTTTTAAATTGTATTTAAATAATAAGATAATTGCATTTCATCAATATAAATATGTATCTTTGTAGTGTTCAACTTTATCAACAGGACAAATATACGAACAATGTTCGTTTTTAAAAAATAAAAATGACTTTTTTTCATATTTATTTTTACATTTAACTCTAAATATATCAAAATGAACCATTTAGAATTTAAAGAGATCAGAAAAAAGCTGAACATGAAGCAATCTGAAATAGCAGAATCTATAGGAGTCGGTACGAGAGCTGTACAGTATTGGGAAAAAGGTGAACGAAAGATACCTGAAACAACCGCTTATTTTGTAACCAACTTACTTCACGAACAAGAAAAGAAGCTTAAAGACGGTGCGTCACCTGTTATTTTTTCAGATTTAAAAATTATGAATGTCCCGCTTGCAAACCAGTACGCACAAGCCGGATATCTGCACAATTTTGCAGACGAAGAATATATAGAAAGTCTGCCGACCATTCCTTTTACCGACGATGTAGAACACCGTGGTGAATATATGTGTTTTGAAGTACGTGGCGACAGTATGGACAACGGTTCTTACGAAAGCTATCTGGAAGGTGACATCATTTTATGCCGAAACATCAGACAAGATTACTGGATGAGTAAGCTGCATTATGATAAGTGGGATTTCGTTGTTGTTCATAAAGAAAAAGGTATTCTGGTGAAAAGAATCATCAACCATGATGTTGAAAGAGGCATTATCACTCTTCATTCCCTTAATGAATATTACGACGATATGGAAATCCACCTGCAGGATGTTGCGAAACTTTTCAATATCATCAGTACAAGACGTAAAAATAACAGAAGATAATCAGCACGATTCTATTAAATAAAATCCTCAAAAATTTGAGGATTTTATTTTGTGTTTCCAAATTGGTATTAAAAAACTGCACAAAAATGTGTTTTACGAACTGACGCTAACCAATCACTTACTGAAAATAATTTGTTCCCAAGGCATAATTTAAACCTGATTCTACTGTAAAAGTAAAAGTTCTTTTAGTTCCGTTAGTTGGTCCTATTTGTTGAGAATTCATCAATAAAGGATTAAGCGCCGTGGGACCCATAACGTTTACCATACCTGTAGTACCTGTTGTGCTATATGTAAACATATTTCCTATCGTATTGCCTTTTGAACCACTTGTGATTAGATTTGTTGAAAACTCAATTTTATCTCCTACCTGCGCAGTAAATGATTCCCATTGCTCTATCGGGTCGATATAACCAACACCTGCTGTTGTGGTTTCTACGACTACAACTTCATTCTTTTTGATTAGAAAATTAATTTTAGATTTCCATGTATCATCTCCAATCGTAGCATGATTCCAAAATACCTTTCCATCTCCACTACCTTTACAATTCCCAATTTTAAAAGAGCTTGTTTTTGTAGTATCAATTCCGTCCTCTGATGTTAAGGTGATTACCAGTTCATAATCGCCCGGAGTTGAAATTTCCGGGAGATGTACTGATTGGCCACTCAGAGGTACTGGAACTATAGAAAATACATTTGTCGCGCCACTGATTTTATGTTTATAGGTCGCAGTTGCACTTTGTATTGGCTTAGAAGATATATAATCTATATTAAATGTAATATTGCATTTTGCTGCTGCCATTTTACTGTTTTTTTATTGTTATTATTATGTTTCATTACTGTCTAAATGATTTTATCCAGGTATACATCTAGTTTGCTTACTATCAAATACAGGGTTATGAATAGTTGTCAAAACAACCTGATCATAAACAAATCCTGATTCATCAATTACCTGCAATATTAGCTTAGTACTATCTGTTAATGATCCCCACATAAATCCACTTACATTTAAAAACATTCCATAAGTTTTTGTAGCAGATATTTTTTCATCAAAGCCATCTTTAACAATTAGTTGTGAGCCTCCCTGTATTCCTGTATCATTAGTAAAAGGGTCTGTAGGTACTGTACCTTCTTTGAAAACTTTTATAAGTCGTGATTCGCCATCAGGAACATGCACTCTTGCTATCATTCCCACTTCACAATTGACATTAGTTTGTTCTTTTATAACTTCAATCTTCACAGCACGCAATACAGTAACTTCTGCCACATCAGTAGAATACGCAGCACTGTCTGCATCCTGAACTGTAAGTTTGAACTTATATGTCCCTTCAACATCCAAACCTGTAACAATCAGATCCGGTTTATCTGAATCTGTAAGCATTACCGGCATCGGCCCTTCTGTATGGCTCCAAGAATATTTCAGTGTGGATGCTTCTGAACTTGATCCTGATCCATTTAGTGTAATGAAACTTTTAGGTAAAGAAATTGATCGATTTCCCCCTGCATTAGCGGTGATCACAGGCAAAGCACGCAATACAACTATTTCTACAGTATCGGTACCTGTTGCGCCATTGCTGTCTGTAACTGTAAGTTCAAAAACGTAAGTTCCTTCAACCAATCCTGTAATTGAAGCAGTTGAGTTATTCGGATTGGTAATGTTTGCTACAGGTAACGTTGGGCTTATTTGTTTCCATGAATAAGAAACGATTTCTCCTCCATCGGTATCATAACTTGATTCGCCATTCAGTCTTACAGATTCAACTGGTAACCTAATAGTTGTTGCAGATGCTGTTGCTACAGCGACGGGAGCTTTATTGCTTATTCCTTCACAACAATCTCCTCCTTCCGGGAAGTTAATACTATTGATTACTGTAGCTGGACCATTATACCAATCGCTTATAATGATTGTCTGAGTACATCCTCCACGACTCACATTCACTTTTATAGTCGGAATTATAAATGGATTTAAATCGTGATAAGTATAAATGAAATTCCCTCTTGAATCCGGAATTAAACTGACCAAAACACCATTATCCCAGAAATCTCCAGTGTACGTGTAATCTAAAATGTTTTCTCCTGAAACTCTAAAACGCACGATTGTATCGGATGAGTCTTCTCCCTGATAAACCACAGAAGTAATATCTACATCCATATCCGATTGCGGAATAACTTTAATACTGCAATTGGTAGATTTTCCGTTTACTGTAAAGGTAATTTCCTGACCGTATAATGACTCATCCACTATGGCCGGATTGAAAAAACATTGACCATCCCTAAGTTCTACTCCACCATTTAAGCCTGATTCTACAACAGCTTCAACATCTCCGTTCATAGGGAATACGGTAAATGGTATTGCGTCGTATTTACTACAGATCACGGGAGTTGGCAATGATAATTTAACTTCAATTTTCGGAGTACAACAGATATAAGGAAGCGAAAAATCTGCAACCACCATTGAACCTGTTTCGGTAACCTCATAAACGATTACAAAAGTACCTCCACGTTCAACTCCACGCCTGTGTTCCAAGCCCGGATGTTTTTCCAGGTATTCATTGAAATATGCTTTAAACATATCTTTATTGTCTGCCAATTCGGTTAGAGACAGCGCCATAACATCAAATCCTAATTGTTTTTCATTTCTGATTTGATTCAGTTCTTCAAAAACATCCTCATAAGACATTCCTTGATGACCTTCAATATTATAAAACGAATTTTTATCGATATTAAAAGAAGTTGGATTTCTTATATGTTCATCCGACGTAAACGAACCTGCATTATATCCCAAATTATTTCTAAATGAACGATTCTCTGTTTTATCAAAATTCCAGGTCTTTAAAAATTCTTCTGTAACCTGATAATAAAAAGGGATCGCTTTATTACTCAGAGGATTTAATTTCTGCGAAGGAATAACCCTGATCTTCCTTTTGTTTTCCGGAGTTCCATCCTCAACTTCTGACTCCATCGGATATTTGAAATTTTCCGCCTGCTGACTGAAACGGTTCATCAACATCTTAACTTTCTGTGTTGCTTTTTCATCATCTAAAACCGGTGAATTGTAAAATCGGTGTCTTAATGAATCTAATTGAATAGTCGAGATTAATTTTCCAAGCATGATATGTTTAGGAAAAGAGTCTAAATCAGGAAAACATTCAGTGAATGATTTTGGAAGCAGTTTGATGATTTCAGCATAAGTACCCGTCAAATCGTTTACAACATCATATGCATACTGAAAACCGGCTGGCTGAGAAAGATATGCTTCCAATTTACTTTTAAAGTTTTCAAAATTAGCGACCGGAATTCCTAAAATCTGAGAAATCCCATTGATTTTTTCAAAAAGAATCTCTCCATACCTGTTTTTTTCTAAAACATCTGAGTACATTTCTTTTAAACTGGAAGAAGAAAACGGTCTATCTATTCCATTTTCCAAAATAAGTCGTTCTGCAACAACTCTTTCCTGTTTTACAGGAGTCATGACACCCTCTGCAAACAAAGGATGAGGCTGAATTTCATCTTTTTCAAGAAGATGATTAATTCCCTCTGCCGTCGTCATGAGTACTTTAAGGTTTCGAATTTGCTGAATCCCATGATTATCACAATCAACACCGCGGCAGGGTTTTACTTCTTTTTCGTAACTTTCCAGATATAGCAAAAGATATTTGTCTTCTAAATTTGAAAGAGCATTTAAAGATTGAAAACCAAAATCTGATTCTTCAGCCGTTGCCAGTTCCCACAGCTCAATCTGATTTTCTCCGTCATAAAAAGCCGGATATTTTACTTTGAAATTATCATACACTTTAAAATGTGTATAATTTTTATTTTTAATATTAATCGTTTTTAAATCGCTTATATATAACTCTTTACTTAGCTGACTTGTATTATATAAGGTCAGCAAATCGCCATCAGTGGTAAGAGCAACTCCCTGAGAAAGCTGTATGCTTTTCAGCAATCCATCTCCATAAAGAAGTTCCGGTTTAAAACCACATACAATACCTACTCCCTGCAACATTACTCTTGACAGACGATCCTGATCTTCAAAAAAATCTAAAAACTCGTTGAACTGGGTATCGTCTATGTACTGTCCTCTGCTGAATTTTCGGTATTGTGTGGATATATTACTTAATTGATTATTCATTATAATTTATTTTAATGATTACTAAAGTGGAGATATAAGCTTCTCAGGCAGAAAATGATCCACCTAAGAAGCATATATAAATGCAGAATATATTATTCTAAATTTTGAGATTTCCTGCAGTATTACCTGCTACCTCCACAACCATTTCTAATAGCAGTTTCAATAGCGGTTGCATTGTAACTTGAGTTCCAAGAACCCCCTGTTGCATTGGCCAGTTCTTTCCAAATGTATTTTCCACCGATTGGTTTCTCAACTCCCTGCCCTAAGACAATAACTTTAATTGATTTGGCAATACACTGATCTCTCAACCTGTTCATTTCGGTAATATCTGCAGCCGTTGCACTATCATCATTCCCTCCAGGTACATCATCTGTTATTATGATCACATATTTGGCTACATTGCTTCTAAATGCTCCGGCAAAATTATGCTCTACAACTCTGCTTAACGCAAAATCAGTTGGTTCCGGAAGTCCGGCTCCAGATCCGAGGCTCAGTCCGATTGCGGAATTATTCAGTTTATTAAGCTGAGTGCTAAAAGTTGAAACGTTATTCATATTGCTCGAAGACATTACTTCCATCGCAGTGATCCATTGAAAGCTTGAATTAAGTCCGGCGTTTACAAGTTTTTGAGCAGGATTCAAACCTATATATGCAGGTGCATTCTGGTAACCGGAAGAAGTTCTGGAGTTGGTTTCATCGGCTATTACGATACCCAATCTGTAATTTTCGTTTGACTGAGTTTTTATTGTATTGACGATACTTACAGCTCCTGATTTAGCAGCCTCAATCTGACCAGCCATACTACCTGTGTAATCAAAGATAAATACGACATCCATCCCAGAATCACATGGAGGCGGCGCAATAGTAATGGTCACTTTAGCGACATTACTATCAAATTCCCCATCATTAATATAGTATGTAAATGAATCGGTAAGCGCTGTTGGATTGGTATGCTGGTATCTGATTGTACCATCAGAATTTAACATGAGTGTTCCGTTAGTTGGATGATCTTTTATAAATACCGTTAACGGAGTATTTCCTAAATCATAATCATTGTCTTTGACGGCAATATCTACATATCCTCCATTTTCAGTTGAAGCATGGTCATCTATTGCTACCGGTGCAGATTTAATCTCGATAAATACCGTTGCAATATTACTATCGCTTTTACCATCATTAATACAATACGTAAATGAATCTTTAAGATTCGCAGAATTATTATGTGTATAAGTGAATGTACCATTGCTGTTTAAAACTACCGTTCCGTAAGATGGGTCTGTTTTTTTAACAACTGTCAATAGGTCGTTATCTGCATCATAATCATTATTCATCACAGAAATAATTACGGTCTGACCAATCATACAAGAAACTTTATCATCCAAAGCAATAGGTGCAACGTTTGGTTTCTCTTTAGAACAACATAGATAAGGTAAGGAGAAATCTGCAAGAACCTGATTGTTTGCCTCCGACTCGCAAATCAAAACGAAGGTTCCGCCCGGTTCTACACCTGCTAAATGTTCCAAACCTGATTTTCTTTCTAAAAATTCACTTAAAAGCTCGGTTGCAATTTCTTTTTTTCTAGGATCTTCTTTTACAACGGTAACGACTTCTTCCGACGATTCCCGGGAAGTGAAGTCCACTTTGTTTAATAATCTTAACTCACTGTCCAGCTTAGATAAGGTTAACAGAGTACTTTTGGGATCGCTTTTTTCTTTACTGATATCACTGGAAATCGAGATTAATTTCTTTCTGAGTTCTTCAATGGATACTTTCTTAGGCTCAGTTGGGATTTCGCTATCTCCTTTTTCATCTTTTTTCAAAAGCAATACTGCAACATCAAAAGCCAATCCGTATTTTGCTTTGATCTCATTGATATTTTGAACAGCAGCTTCAAAAGGCATTCCCAGATGACCTTCAATTCTGTAGAAATCGTTATCATCAATGTTATAATTTAACGGATCCTGAACAAAATTCTCTGCCGCTAAATTGCCTGTATGATAACTTAAATTGAAGGTTTCCCTATCGGTTTTTGTTTTTTCGAAATTCCATTGAGTCAATAACGGCTGATCTACGTGATAGTAGTAAGGAATCGCCTTGTTACCCAATCTCACATAAAGATTAGAGGGAGTAATTTTTACAGGTCCGATATACGATTGAAATCCATTTAATTTTTGTACAAAACGATTGGCAAGCATTATAATTCTTTCGTAATTTTCATCATCATTTGTAGTCACATGAGAATTATAAAAACCGTGACGGGAAGGCGTTTTTTCTCCCAGTTCCAGTTTTGCTCCAACAGGACCCAACATAAGATGTTTAGGGAATGAAGTGATACTTGGGCAACAGTCAACATTCAGATGTAAAAGCAAACCTTTTATTTCATTGTACGTATCAATTAAATCTTTCAGCAAGTCATACCGGTATTGATAATCTTCTAATCTTGATGCTACAGGATTTAATAAAGAATTTAATTTTGTAGCCAGTGATTCTCCTCCTAGATAAACATTTACCTTAAAAGTATCTGCAATTGCACCAAAACCTTCGCTCAAATCTGAAAAATCACTAACCGCACGTTGAAATACCTCTTTTAAATGTGGCGCCCTTGTGATCTTAGAATCTAGAATAACTCTTCTTGCCTCGATATTTGGTAAATCATCATAGAGTTGTTCATAAGAATTATGAAGCTTGTAAATGGTATCTTTGGCATCGTTTCTCAAAATAAGATCTTCAAAAAGCTCTGAATCTACCAAAAGCACTTTTAGATTAGACACTTGTTCTGCTCCGTTATTGTCGCAATCTGCATCCTTACATGGAGTCTCATCATTAGAATAACTTTCCACATACAGAAGTACCGTTTTATCATATACACGGTCGAGATTTCTTATATGCTGAAAGCCTGTTGTAGATGACAATTGGTCATATTCCTGTTGCGTAACCAATTCTAAAAGAGGAATCTGTGTATTCCCAATTTGAAAATGACTGTACCTGACCTCATCCGTATAATCTCTGTAGTATTTGTAAATGTTTGCGTCGAAGTTTATGGAAGTTTCTCCGTTATCTCCTTTTCGGCGTAATGTTATTAAATCTCCGTCGGTAGTAACTCCTGCTCCTTGCGTAATGATGATTGTATTAAGTTCCAATTCAACATCTTCACCGATTGCTTTTTTCGTTAACACCTCCGGTTCTGCAATCAAATCTGTATAGGTCGTTTTAAAACCACAAGCAACTCCTACACCACTTAAACGCGTTCTTGACAGCCGATCCTGATCTTCAAAATAGTCTAAAAATTCGTTTAGCTGCCCTTCAGTCAACGCCTGATTTTCGTTAAACTTTCTATATTGAGTAGTGATATTATCTAGTTTCATTTTCATTTTTTTTCGGTTTGTATATGTTTGATTGTCCTAATATGAGTTTCCCGTCTAAGCTTTCATTATCATCCATCGCACAGTCTAATAATCTTGCCGGTTGATAGATATTATTCAGATGGGTAAGAGCAAGCAGTAAAGCTTTAATACTATACCCTAAACTCGCTGTATTGTTTTTCGATTTGTCTGAAAGATATTTTTTAAAAGCTGTTTCAAATTCAGCAAGGTCGTTCTGGGCTGTTTCTTTTTCACTCAACCGGTCTCCAACCCAGCAAATTTTTGCTAAAACATGAGCCGGAATTTCTTGTCTGATCACTGTTTCAGCATATCTTCTGAAATCAGGGTCCTGAAAACGATAAGCAAAACCAGGAAGAACAACGCTTATCCGATAAGAATAGGGATCATAAACATCTATTTCACAATCTTCTTCACAAGAAGACATCAGTGCTTCGGAAGGTTTTAAAGGATTGGGCGCAGGAGACTCTGAATCTATATCATAAGCGATCCTAAAGGTTTCATCGATCGACATACAGCCGATTCCACCCATGTTTTTATAATCTTTAAGTGTTGGCTTTAATAATAAATGCTCAACCAGGAAAATTCCTTCTTCTGTAAATTCATATTTGAAATATTTTACAGTCTGCCTGATTCCTACCTTCAATGTATCTAAATCAGAATATGGATTTGTTCTTTTGTGTGTTGCAATGACATTCTTTTCTTCAGATTCATCTACAATATCAAAATAATAATTACCTCCACCGGAAAAACGGATTTTTATATTTCCAATTAATTTATAATCAGATTCACCTTCTCCTAAATTATCTAATGCATTTTCAAGATCTTCCTCATCGATCTGAATCATCTGATAAATCGATTCATTCAGATTTTTGGTTGCACCGTACTCAATTTTAAAACTATTCACCGACGATAAAACAATGCTGTTAATGGCATCTTTTATTCTCCAGGTATAGCTGATTTTACCATCAGTTTCTTCAGTTTGAATTATTGATACGGGCGACTGAGATAAATTTCTCTGAGTATAATTTTTAATTCCCAACAAACGGGCAATTCTCTTCTGTACCCCTGAAACATTTTTGGTGTTCCAGATATCAGAATCCCCAAACAAAGTGTGATTATATCCCGCTCCTCGATTTTTGCTTACTGATTTATATTCGTTTAAGAAGCTTTGTTTATTGCTTAAAACAATTTCATCGGCAGACTTCCCATACAAGGATTTCATCAGGAAAGTATAATCGCTGAATGTCTCTGCAAAACGGGAAATTAAATGATCTAAAACCTCATTTCGGCGTTCTACGCTGTTATCCAGTTCCTCATACAATGAATCGGTGAGCTGATCATCATTTTCGAAAGTATCATCAGAAACCAATTCTTCATAACCTTTAATATTTTTAAGCGTCTGCGTAAAATATGTTCTTTTTAGTTTTCCATTAATGCTCAATACTTCTTTTACTTTTTCAAGATGTTTGAAATAACTTGCAAGAATCTGATCGAAGAACAACAAATACCCTTTCATTTGTTTAGCCAAAGCTTCTCTTTCCGGAGTCGGGTTTCCTATAATTCCGGAGATTCCCACTCCGTAAGTATCCGGAAATTCATTTAAAATTGTCGCATAGTCTGCGATATCATAGGAAGTTCCTTGTGGTAAAGACAGTTCTTTATTCTGCCTTGCATCATCTCTAAGAACCTCTTCTTCTCTTTTCAGTGTTTCTAAATACTCCTGAACTTTTTTGTCATTGATGTTCAGCGGAAGCGAGCCTTTGCTGTAATTGAAAGTACTCAATTCGCACATTTCGGGTTTTCTGCCTTTTTCGATGCAGATTACCCAATCATTGTTTTGCTTGATCACACTGTCACAACCGGCGATAGAAATTTCATGAATTTCTTTCACCCCATCAATTTTCATAATTTCACTGATGATGTCCGAAAGACGAACTTCTCTTTTTAACTGACTGTTTTTAAGTTCTTCAGTATCAATAAAGCCATTATCCAAAAGCGGCCCGTCGAAAATCTGATCCGTTGAAAGACCTTTTTCAAGCATTTGCTTTAGAGAATAAAAATGAACTTCCGGGGATAGATAATTAGTCACCGCTTTTAATACTTTAGCATGTACCAATTCTTCATCAGCTTTATTGACAAGTCCGATACGGGCACACACAGCGACTTTCTGAGTTTCAACCTTTTTAATCTCAGCCAGATCCTCACAAAGACTTCTGTTGGCGTGATAACGTTCTAATATCATAGCTTTAACGCTGGAATCTCCGCATCCGATATCTTCGCTGTCAATCTCTTCAGCATAATCTACATACAGATCATACAAACCTTTTACGTTAAAATCTTTTGTTCTCTCTCCGATCGGTTTAAAATCTAAAGTTCCGGTTTCGCAATCAACATATAATGTTTCGTTTTTAGGAACCAACCAACAATTGCTGATTGGTCTTTGGGAACCAGATCCCATCGTAATATCGATAAACAATTTTCTGTAGTCAAGTTCGTTTAAAGGTATTGAAGGTAAAATCTCTGTCGCCTTTAGAAATTGTGTATGAATATCTTTTTCAACATCTTCGGATGTCAAAATATCTTCCATATTCAGATTCATCCTCATCCCAAGATCGGTAATGGCATAACTTAAAACCTCGAGAGTGGTAATACCTGGATCGTGAGAATTGTAATCTGTCCAGAGTTTTCCTCCTAATTTTTCTATATATTCAATCCCCGTTTTTCGTAGAAAATGAAAATCAGTCTGATCCTCAGTTTCTATGTTTTTGGGTATACTCATGTGCTTATTTTCTGACATAATGATGTTTTCTCTTATTTTTTATTAAATACATACCTGTTCTGCAATAGTGACTTTATGCTGTTTAGCCGATACCAAAATTGACTTTGGATCTACTTCAATCAGCGACTGTTTTTGTAAGACATCGTTTACCAATATCTTTACTCCGCCGATATAATCAACATAATACAACTGCTCCAAGTAGTTAATAAGCTGATTCACATTCAGTTTTATATTAAAATCAATATCTTTAGCTTCTGTAAATGCCCAAGGCGATATGTATTTTTTAATATCTTCGTCTAATTGTTTGATATAGAATGTTTCGTCATACTTTTCATAGAATTTCACACTTGTTTCTACTTTTGCTTCTTTGTAATTAGGATTAACCACTTGTGCAGTTACATGCATCGTATTTAATTCATTGACGTAATTCTGAATTTTACTCAGGCTGGCTCTGCTTACTCTCGGCTGGTAAACATCAAAAGCATTTTTATTTCTGATATTTGGCACGACCATCAAGGTTACAAATCCGGGAGCCATATATGAATTTTCAGAAGTATGATTCAGACATTTCACCTTAAAGACTTCCGGAAATTCCTGTAACACCAAATTTTCGTAATCCCATTGTGTAATTGCTCTGTTTTTGTGTCTTAATCTTTCACTAACCCGTCTGTAAAATTCAACATCCGTTTCTTTGTATTTACCGTCAAACGAATTGTAAGGCTGACTCACCGATTTTACCTGAGGAACTCTTGTGATCAGTTTAGAAATTGTATTGGCTTCTAATCCGTTATTCAGATGAGACAGATCATTGTTTTGATTCTGGAACGTTGCCAAAACAGCCTGCGTGTAGATTCCCTGAATTTTACACACAGCATCATAGTCTCTCCTTGATTTTGCTCTGATCCAGACCAATCCGTCGGTAAATCTTGTGTGATTGGTGTTGATATCTTCAGGAATTTTAAACTTTACAATACCCGATTCCATGAATTTTCTGGGATCATTTTGTAACATATAATCCGATAAACTCATCCAGGTATTCTTCGAAAGTATATCCCATTCTATGAATTCTTTTTCTTTAAAAGTTTCAACTAAAGGATTTTCGCTTCCCTCGAGCATTTGGATCAATAATGAAACTGTTGTTTGTGGCGTTGCTTCCAGACCGATATATAACTCGCCCCCATTCTGATGTACCGGTACAATATTCTTCGTTTCAACTTCTTTTTCGTATTGTCCGAATGCATCTTCATGATACAACTGTATTCCTTCACCTTTTGATGCTACACCTTCTTCATCTTTTCTTAAATATGAATAGGCATTTTCCTTTGCACTGTAATTCAGCTCGATATCTTCAGCAAAAGGAATATAAGGCTCATTCGGAATCAGTTTTTTATATTTTTGATCACTGGATAACGCCAATGTATATAATTTCGGATATACATCCTGTAATGACGACTGGTTCACTGTTAACCGGATCGACTCACTTGTTCCTGATGTATTGCTTGCATTACTGATGGCAAACCGGGTTCTGTAGCCTTTATCTGTTTTTTCAAACAAATCAAAATCATCCGCTTTTGTATACCATACTTCTTTATCTAAAAGTGCCGTACTTGCTTTAAAATAAGAATCTGAACCTACAACTGATGGATTTTCCAATGTCTGAAAATCGGTCAGACTGATGTTTTGGTTCGGTTTAATGATGTAACCGTTGTACAGATCCTTTATAGAATCCGGAGTATTTTTCCAATTGATTGTAATGTCTGCGGTTTTCCATTTTTTGGAAAACAATTCAGGACACTTAATATAAAAATTAGATCCTTTAACAGGCTGCGCAGTGAATGGATAATAAGGTTTTTCTGAATTTAGTACTCCATTATCATTTTCAATCCCGATCGATTTTACACCTTTTACATCAACCGCTACTTCTATATTTTTTATTAGTTTTTCTGAAAGAGCTTCATAGATATCGTAGTATTTCTCTCCTTCGATCATAAATCTTACTACAGGAAAATCAGTCTGAAATGTTTCTAACAAAACATCCTTGTTGTATTTTACAACGGCAGGAAAACTTTTAGGTAATGTAAAAGAAAGTACCAGCTGGTTTCCGTCATTTCTTTCACATTCTAAAACAATGTCTGATAGCCACTCTTTCTCACCACTACAAAACACTTTGATATTATTTTTAATATCTTCTGTTGGAATATTTTGTAATTTTTGAGTTGAATTTTTATTAAAATCTATTGTAAGAGTGACTGTTCTTTCGCCTTCTTTTAAATCAAATAATGAAGACGCTACTGAAAAGCCCAGTTTAGCATTTGGAAGTTCTTTGTAAACAGATTTTTTTTCTGAGATTGTTTCATCTGAATTATATCCAAACGGCCACCAATAGTTGCTTTCTTCCGGTAATTTATTACCTAAGCCATCGGCAGAGTTTGCTATCGGAGCCATTTTCAGCTCTCTTTTTTCAACGTCGTTTAAGAAACTTTTAATTTCAACTACTTTTGCCTGGTTTGCAATAAGTTCGTCATCAGTTTTGTAAACACGTTTTTTTCCGTTCGCATCTTTATCGCCATCCAGCAATGTTCCACTTGGAATTTTTCCCTGAAGCGCTTTTTTTGCCAATTCAAAAATCACATAGGCTTTGTCTGCTTTGGCATCGTTTTTTTTAATCTGAAGGATTTCATTATAATAGAAATCCAAATGTCTTTTTGTTAAATTATTGAAGGCTTTTTTTGAGAAATCCAATAATTTTAAAAAGCAGACAAATAACGTTAAATGAGGGGTCAGGTTGCTGTCCTGTTCAAACTGGGACATAAGCTCTGTAACCTCTTTTTTCATACTTTTATACTCAACGCTTTCTCTTCTTGGAACAGCATTACCAGTATCATCTCCCAAGAAAAAGTTTCCCCAGTTTCCTTGTGGTTTTGTATGATCACTTTTATCAAAATAATTTACACGCTGAGCAAAATTGTTTGCGAATAACAGCCAATCAAACAAATCAAAATCGTGTAATTCAAGATTGCCCGGATCTAATTCTGCTAAAAAGCGCTGCATTTGTGATTTTCCTTCACGGTAATGTGAAAATGTATCTGTTTTTTTCATTTGTTTATATTTATCTTCTATGGTCAGATGCAATACTTATTGTAATGTTGGTCGTATTCAAAAAGGCTACAGACATCCCGTAATCCATTATATTTCAGTAGCTTCACCTTTATAGAAAGGAAAAACCATATTGCTTCTAGTATTCGTATTTCTTACTTCGTAATCAACTGTGATTAAAACTTCCCCTTCAAGTTCATCCTGAGTGTCAATTTCAATACTTAAAATGTTTATTCTGGGCTCATGGTATAGTATAGCACGCTCTACAATTCCTTTCATTTGAGTAATAAGCGTCAAGTCCAGAGGTTTAAAAAGCATTTCCTGCAGGTCACATCCGTAATTAGGGAACATTACACGTTCACCCGGACGCGTTGACAACAGAATCATAAGACTATTGTTGATATCTTCCACATCGGTGGTCATTGCCAGTTTTCCTTCAGTTTGATTAAACTCAGGCGGAAAACTCCAGCCTATTCCTAAAAAATCTGTATTTATTTTCATACGTTATTTGTATTATATTTAGTTATAGCATCTTGCATCTGTAACATAGAGTTTTAGTTTTTCTAACTGTTTTGTTATGGATGTTTTACATTTTATTTTTAATCAGATAACATCTAAATAGTGGTTCATGATTGTATCAGAACCTATCTTTAATATCATCATCCTATTAAAACAGTAGCTTCACCAGCACTTATTACGCCTCCATGAGCTGTAGAATCTCCCATTCTTGCGGCTGGTTTTCCACCGATCATTACACTTGAAGATCCTGATGCAATCGTATCTGGCGGACCTGTACATACTGCTTTGTCTCCTACTCGTGCGGCTGGTTTTCCACCAATCAATACAGTTGGTTCTCCTGCCGGAATGATAGGGCCACCAACGTGCGGAACAGTTCCCGTCACCATTGGACAGGTATGCATATCTGTAATTCTTGCTGCCGGTTTCATGATTAATTAATTTTTACTTGAGATCCCTTTACTACGGTTACTGCTCCAGATTTAAGTTCAGAACCAGAACTTCCTTCAGCTTTGAACTGTGCAGATGCTTTTACATTGATATTGGTTCCTTCCATGGTGATGTCACCTTTTGCCTTGATCTTGATGTTTTTCCCGCTTTCGATACTGATTCCGTCTTTATTAAGCGTAAGAATATTAGAATGTTCATCTTCAATCTTAATGATGTCTGCATCTTCATCCAAAATCACTTTTTTCCCTTTTGGAGTTTCAAGTGTGTATGAAATTTTATCGTCATTAAAAATCATTTTCATTTCGCTTCGGGTGACAAATCCTTTTTCATGATTATCGTCAGAAGCTACAATGGGAGCCGGTTTTGTACTGCTATTTAACATTCCAAGCACCACTGCATCATTGGGATCGTCGTTAATGAATCCGATGATGACTTCATCTCCGATTTCAGGTCTGAAAAATGATCCTCTGTTTTCTCCTGCATCAAGCGTAGCAACTCTTGCCCAAATTCCTTCCTCTTCGTTATTGATGATGGGGATTTGTACCAAAATTCTGTCTTCGCCATCCGGATCAGATTCTAATTGTGAAACAACACCAATGTGTAATCCGCTTATAGAAGGCATAATTCCTGAACCCGGCATTTCACTTACATCATACGTTTCTGAAAACCATGTTGGAGAAAGTCCGAACTGGGCATCAACCAGCCAATTTCCATCGGCTATTTCGTGACGAACGCCTGTAATGTAAATCTTTCCGTTAAATCGGTTTCCGACTCCTTGTAGTGTTAATGAAACTCCTGGTTTCACAGATGGAATTCCCTGGAATTTTACTCTTCCTCTTGTTTTTGCTAATTGTTGGAAAGTTGCTTTAGCATCACTCCAATCTTGTAGTTCGTTTTGAGTAAGATTTCCACCGTGTTTAAGTTGCAGATCTTCAATTCCGAAAACTTTTGCCAAATCCCCCGATGAAAGATTTCCATTGAGATTAATTGCCGGATCCTGGGCTTCAACTTCAGTCAGTTCCTGATCGGTGTAACTCCAGGTTTTGGCTGTAATTTTATTGAATTGATCTCTGGCGTCAATTTCTCCGTCAAATTCATGTACAGATGACCCGTAGACTACTGTTTCTACTTCTTTTGCATTAAAATCAGGTTTAGCAACTTTAATAGTTCCATCTTCAACAAAACATAATTTACCATTTGCCTGTGCTCTGGTTAACATAAAATCCCAATCTGAAGATTGGTATTGAACCAATTCTTTATGGGAATTTGAAGTAGCTTCTACATCGGCAGTTGCACCGCTATTACCAATCAATTCTTCGATGATATCGCTGTCTTTACTGTCGTAGAAATATTTACTTTTTCTTCCTAAAGTCATTTTCACAGCCTTATCCCTGCATTCGATGATGAGATAAGAAGAGCCGCTTCTGACTTTTATATTATGCTTTACAACAACTCCTTTGAAAATGGTTTCTTCTTCAGAATGATATCCTGCTGTAATTTCGATTTCTTTTCCGGGAATTAACAGTTCTTCGTTACTAAGCTTGAAATCCTGTTCCGGTACACTTCCATCTAAAATAACAATGCGGGCATAAGGAATTCTGTTGACTTCTTTTTCCACAAGAATGCTCTTCACACCGTATTTACCAGGCAATTCTGTACCTCCGGACATCACTTTAAAAGTTATTAAGTCTGGATTTTTTGCTGTTTTTATATAACCGCTATTATTCATATTATGAAACTTTTTCTATAGGTGGAAAGTAGAGCTCAGTTCCCGGTTTTAACTGTCTGAAATTGATAAGACCATTTGCTTTAGCGACCTCTAAATAGTATTTGGAATCTCCGTAGATTCTTTCGGTCATTAAAGGCAATGTATCTCCATCTTGTACTGTTCTTTTATGAGTAAGATCTGGTGAACTATTATTTTTTATTAATGCTTCTTCTATTTGTGTAACAGTTCCTCTGAATTTTGCTTTTAATATTGCTCTAAGAGGAGCACCATTTTCTGAAAAGAGAGAATAGTCCACTACTAAATCCAATAAAACTCCTTCAAAATTTAGTGTTCCCCAAGATATTTTAACAATGTGTGGCTTGTGTATCGTTCCATTATAAGTTCCTGTTGTATTTAAAAAAATTTTGAGTTGTTCACTAACTGATTCTTTTTTTAAAGGATCAGTTTTTAAGATTTTATTGATCAATTTATTACCCGAATTCTTTTGAGTCACTCCTGTTCCATCTAATAAAAACTCAAGATCTAATTCCGGAGATTGAGTACTTTCATATTTAAGATTATCCAAAATACTTCCAGAAGCTTTCTCAGCATTATATTCATTTTTAAAGGCTAATGAATACTTTGAAGGATTTATGGGTGCTTTAAAAATTTTTGCGGAATCTTCTTTTGCCGTTATTTTCACCTTATTCATTATCTCTCTTTTTTACGTTGTTCAATATTTACTACCTGCTCTACACTTTCACTCACTGCCCGCATAATTTTTGCTTCATCAATTGATGTCGCAGTTGTCGTTACTGTTGCTTTTTCGTCCACATTTATTTTAATGTGAAGCTCTTTTATTTCTATTGGCATTTCGTTTGTTTTTTAATCAATTATTAATATTCAAAACACTAATAACCAATGATTTAACATATTTATTTTAAAAAATCTAAGCACATAAAGAGTGCGTTCAGTCTTGTTATAGACCAATCTTTTTTTTATCTGAAAATTTTTGCTGAATGTTATCCGAAAACTAACACACTTTCAGGTGCTTAGATTAGATTTAGAAATTACAAGCCTAAGCTTGCTAACGATGAAGGTATTGTGAAATATCTATATTTCAGTTCTATTGTTTCAATAGCAAGTTTGCTTTCTTCTGCGTTGAATTCTGAAACGTTCCATTTGACAGGGTATGCCCCAACTACATTCCAAACCATTAAAGGTGCTGTAGATTGTAACCCTCCTGAAAGAGTAATGATCAGATCTCTGGGTTCAAACTCGAAGTTTTCCATGGCATTTCTGCACCAGCTTATCAATCCTGAACTTACAATTAAACCACGCTTAAGAACTAAATTATCATATTTTGGTCTCAAAGGAAGTTGATGAAGAAATCTGTTTTCGCCTCCTTCGGCATATTCTTCAGTCATAATTTCTGTTGATAAACCAGATATAGACTGAAATCTGGAGTCAATACCCTCTGTTGTCGAAATCCCGTTAACAATAAAAGAGAAACTGGTTGGAGGATATAAAAGAGCCATGATTAGTTATTTTCAATAGTTAATCCTTCGTGTGCTAGTTCC
>NZ_JAOVZV010000013.1 GCF_026460945.1 Chryseobacterium luquanense | reverse complement strand
GAACATCCATAATAACAAATCTGTCTTTCATTAATTCTGCCTGATCTAAAGCTAAATTATATAATTGATAAGCATTTGTTGTAGATAAACCTTCAGCATCTGGGAAAACGATAAGAGTTGGCTCGTCTTCTTTTTCTAAAGTATCAAGGCTCGCATTTAAATCAGTCAATTGTACGACCCCGTCTGATGGATATAATCCTGCAGAAACGATGTAACATGGTCCGCCACCGTTTGCAAAATACATTTGCATCGCATAATACATTTTGAAATGACTAGGTGTTTCTAAAGCTGCAGTAACTTTTCTAGGTTTAATAGGTGCAGTTGTAGTGGCTGCAACTACAGTAAATGTAAAAGATTCATTTTTTGCTTTTCCGAAAAGTGTTTCGTATTCCAACATTGAAGAGATTCTTGTTGGTTCATTTTTCGGCCCTTGTGCTGTATATCCGATAAAAGCAGGAATAGCCGTTTCTACTTGTGCTACAGATGGCGGGAATTTTGCAATTTCCTCTACGTAAACTCCAGGTGTTTTGTAATTCATTTTTTTAAATTTTAAAGTTAATATTAGTTATTTTCAATCGTTAATCCTTCGTGTGCCAGTTCT
>NZ_JAOVZV010000012.1 GCF_026460945.1 Chryseobacterium luquanense | reverse complement strand
CTTCGGCATATTCTTCAGTCATAATTTCTGTTGATAAACCAGATATAGACTGAAATCTGGAGTCAATACCCTCTGTTGTCGAAATCCCGTTAACAATAAAAGAGAAACTGGTTGGAGGATATAAAAGAGCCATGATTAGTTATTTTCAATAGTTAATCCTTCGTGTGCTAGTTCCAAAGTTTCAATAGCAACTTCGTTACCTTCAGCTTTCAGATCTGTTGCGTTTACTTTAAGTGGGAATGCATTTTTTACTTTCCAGGTAACTGCAGGCTCTCCGTTCTCATCTAAAAGTGAAATT
>NZ_JAOVZV010000011.1 GCF_026460945.1 Chryseobacterium luquanense | reverse complement strand
GCAGTAACTTTTCTAGGTTTAATAGGTGCAGTTGTAGTGGCTGCAACTACAGTAAATGTAAAAGATTCATTTTTTGCTTTTCCGAAAAGTGTTTCGTATTCCAACATTGAAGAGATTCTTGTTGGTTCATTTTTCGGCCCTTGTGCTGTATATCCGATAAAAGCAGGAATAGCCGTTTCTACTTGTGCTACAGATGGCGGGAATTTTGCAATTTCCTCTACGTAAACTCCAGGTGTTTTGTAATTCATTTTTTTAAATTTTAAAGTTAATATTAGTTATTTTCAATCGTTAATCCTTCGTGTGCCAGTTCTAAAGTTTCAATAGCAACTTCGTTACCTTCAGCTTTCAGATCTGTTGCATTTACTTTAAGCGGGAATGCATTTTTTACTTTCCAGGTTACTGCAGGTTCTCCGTTCTCGTCTAAAAGAGAAATCGTGATTGATCTTCTTTCTACTGTATTCAATTGAATTGACTGGAACCATTCGAAAAACTCATTATCTTGTTTAAAAGTTCCTCTCTTTAAAGTAATGTTGCTGAAAGCTTTCAAGCCCGGCATTTTTATTTTGCTGAAATCAGGACTTGCGCCATGTCTGTATTCAATTAATCCCGCTTCAACGTTTAAACCGGAAACTTCCTGAAAACCTACTTTTGTTCCGCCCCAATCTACTTCAAAGGCAAACTTTACTAATGGATATGCACTCATAATTTTATTTATATTTAATTGTTATTTAGTTGATATTTAGGCTTCCTGTAATTTGTGTGAAAAACGCAGCACAATAAATTCAGCCGGACGAACTGCAGCCATACCGATTTCGATATTCATTCTTCCTTCCAGAATATCCTGAGCAGACATTGTTTTGTTTAAACCAACGCTTACGTAATAAGCTTCTTCAGGCTTGCTTCCGGCCAGTGCACCGTCCTGCCATTGTTGGTTTAGGAAATTCTCGATCATCGTTTGTACACGGATCCATGTGTTGGCAGTATTGGGTTCGAAAACGAAACGTTCTGTCGCTTTCTTCACAGACTCTTCCACCATGTTGAAGAAACGACGTACCGAAATATATCTCCATTCGTTGCTGTTTCCGTCCAGTGTTCTTGCT
>NZ_JAOVZV010000010.1 GCF_026460945.1 Chryseobacterium luquanense | reverse complement strand
CGATATTCATTCTTCCTTCCAGAATATCCTGAGCAGACATTGTTTTATTTAAACCAACGCTTACATAATATGCCTCTTCAGGCTTACTTCCGGCCAATGCGCCGTCCTGCCATTGTTGGTTTAGGAAATTCTCGATCATTGTTTGCACACGGATCCATGTATTGGCAGTATTCGGTTCGAAAACGAAACGTTCTGTAGATTTTTTCACAGATTCTTCCACCATGTTGAAGAAACGACGTACCGAAATATATCTCCATTCGTTGCTGTTTCCGTCCAGTGTTCTTGCTCCCCAAACCCTTGTTCCTTTTCCGGTAAATGTTCTGATTGCGTTGATAGATTTCCCAGATGTTGGATCAACGTTAAGTGCATCCTGCTGTCTATCAGAAATTTTTTCGATTGGTGCTTCTACGAAATTCAAACCCAAATTAGCAGGTGATTTGAATACTCCGGAAGTACTGTCTACTTTAGCATAAACTCCCGCCATTGTTGATGACGGAGCCAATAAAACTTTTTTAGACTCCATTGCTTTTTTAGCCTGGTTGTACAATTCAGAGTTTTGTAACTTTAATTCTTTCAGATTTGTCACACCTGAAACACCCGTAACAAATACTCCAGCCTCGTCAAAATCATAGTTCAGAATAGTTTTTAATTTTGGATGATAAGCAGCTCCATATTTTAAACCGGTAGCAGCGACTTTATCTCTAAAAACAGCGTCAGTTCCAAGAACATCCATAATAACAAATCTGTCTTTCATTAATTCTGCCTGATCCAAAGCTTTGTTGTAAAGCTGATAAACAGTGGCAACAGAATCATCATCATTAGCATCAAAAACAATGTCGTAATAGCCAGATGCTGCTGTGGCAATTTCACCAGCTGTAGCCGCATCAGCCTGTGCGTCTGCCAAAGCTTGTTGAGCTTGTGCCAATTCTTCAGGTGTACCAGTTTCCTCCGCTTCATCCAATGCTTCCTGAGCGTCGACAACAGCGACTTGTGCTGCAGTAAATACTTGCTGAGCAGCAATTTTAGCGAGTTCTGCTGCATCGACATCATCATCAGTAGCCACTAAACCTTGAAGATCCGGGAAAACGATCAGTGTAGGCTCGTCTTCTTTCTTTAGTAATTCCAGACCAGCTTGTAATTCTTCAACTTTCACTGAGTTTTCCACATCATTTTCATCTTGAAATGTGTTTACAGAAACAATATAACAAGGACCTCCACCATTTGCAAAATACATCTGCATGGCATAGTACATCTTAAAATCGCTTACTTTAGGTTGTGTTGCTTTTGCCACGCCATCTTTAAAAGCTACAGCAAAAACTTCAGGATGTGCATTTCCAAAAAGCGTTTCATATTCCAACATCGAAGAGATTCTTGTTGGTTTCATTTGCTCTCCTTCTCCGGTATACCCTATAAAAGCAGGAATAGCTGTTTCAACTTGCGCTACGGAAGGCGGAAATTTTGCCAGTTCCTCCACATAGACTCCAGGGGTTTTGTAATTCATTTTTTTTAAAATTTTAAATTAATATTAATTATTCTTCGAAGTAAAAACCTCAAATATTCATTTGTGACTGATTGTATTTTATGATTGTTGCAATTTGTGTGAGAAATTTAATTTGATAAATTCTGCAGGTCGTACTAATGCTATTTCGATTTTTGCATTTAAAATATGATGATTATTTACATCCGTACTTCCGTCAACTTCTACTTTGTAGGCTTCTTTCGGAGTATTTCCTGCCAATGCACCTTCCATCCACTGTTGATTTAGAAAATTTTCCAACATTGTTTTTGCACGTAAATAGGTGGAAGGAATAGCAGGTTCATCAATAAATGTTTTGAGTGCGATGCTGATTGATTGTTCAATCATATTACAGTAACGGCGTACATGCACATATTTCCATTCATTATCTGTGAGATCTTCTTTTTTATCTTTCCCATCAATCGTTCTGGCTCCCCAAACCAATATTCCTTTCCCTGTAAAAGTTCGAATAGCATTGATCGATTTTCCTGAGCTATGTATATTTAGCTCTGATTGCTCTTCATCTGAAACTTTTTCCGTAGTAGCAACGACATCATTAAGGCTCACATTTGCAGGAGCTTTCCACACTCCTCTCGTACTGTCTATTCTGCCATATACGCCTGCTATCGCTGATGATGGTGGCAAAACAACTTTTAAAGATTTTATAGCTTCTTTGATTTTATTGTATAGTAAAGAATCAGATAATTGTAAGCTTTTAAATGTTAAACCATTTGCACTTCCCACCAAGTCCTGTACATTAAGAATTGCATTTTTTAGAGCATCAAACTCTCCCTTAAAAACAGGTGCATCTTTATCTAAATTCTCAGGTATCGCAAAGCCATCTATTGTCCCATTATGTATAGCATTCAAAACAAATTTTGCCTCATTGATTGCAAATACTAAATTTGCTTTTGCATCTATGGTTTGTCCTGCTGTATCATCAGCGGTTTCATTGATTTCTTCTGCAATGGCAATAGCTTGATCTAGTAAATCAGCAAGAACAGATGCATCTGCAGATTCGCTTAAGATTTCTTCACTTGCTAAAATTTTTAGTCCTTCTAAAGCATCAATCTTATGAGCATAAAAAGTAGCATTACTTTCTCCTTCTTGTTGTAAACCTTTATGAATGATAGGTGCTTCATCTTCATCAAAGCTATAATTTAAAATAGTTTTAAGGTGTGGAAAATAAGCTGCAGCCCTGCTTGTCGAATGTACGTCAGCTCTAAAATTGCCGATTGTATTAAAATTATTTGATATCGTTGTAGAATTTCCATGGTAGGTATCTAAAATGGCAAACCAATTTTTCGTTTCCAGCTTTTCTATTGTCTGATTATAGATATTGTAAAAGTCAGGCTCTGTTAACGATACAGCATCAGGAAAAACAATAAGAATGGGCTCATCGATTCCTTCAATCATATTGAGTCCCGCTTCATGCGAAGCTAATTGTACTCCTGCCGAAGTATAACTACCTACAGAAACAATATAACACGCACCTCCACCATTGGCAAAATATAACTGCAGTGAATAGTACATTAAAAACTTTGCTTCTGGCGCAATCAGTTTGACTCCTTTATCTTTTGTATCCTGTAATTGAATGATTTCTCTTTTTGCTTTGCCGAAATGCTTTTCATATTCTAAAAGAGAGCTTATTCTCAGTGGATTATCATAATCATCAGGCTGTAATTCTGTATATCCGATAAATACTGGTGTAGCTGTTTCTACTAGCTCAACTGAATAGGGAAGTCTGGTGATTTCTTCAACTGAAACGCCTGGCGTTTTTGGATTTGGCATGATTTGAAAATTTGAAAAAATGGTTATTAGTTTTTATTTTGTTTTATAGTTAATCGACTTTAATGCTCTTAATATGTACCTCATCGATTAATCCGATCTTAACAGGATCTTTTTCAGGCGCAATTTTTATTACACTGATTTTGTACAGTGCAGAAGGCATTACCTTTCCGCCCAATAATCCCCAAACGTAGCTTAATTGCTCAAAAGGAATAGGGTGCAACTCGATCCTGAACTTAAAGCTGGTTTCTGGTGTAGAACCATATTCCAGTACATTATTTACTTGAAATATCTCAATAACCTTAGAAATATTTATTAAAGCATTTGAATACCGGGCTCTGTTAGCAGAAATCATTACATACAGATTCAAATAAGCAGGGGCACTTTCCAGGTCATAGCGAACCGGGATATCACCTACTTTTACCTGATGATATCTTGGCGTGTTTTTCATTGTAGATTCTTCCTCAACACTCAGTAAGGTAATCACAACCTTATTATCAAGACCTGAAGTGTCATCTTCATGTTTTGCGATATCATCGACTACAGCAATTTCGCCATCCTGATCTTTTAAACCATTTTCTGAATCATTCAGCTTATTTTTTAAAATATTTAGTACATTATCAATCATAATTTCTGTTCTTTATTATGGTGCAAACATACAATCATGATTAATCAAAAGACAAATATTTTGAGTGGGCAAGTCTGTCTTTGCAGCAAACACTATTTTCACCAATCATTGATAAAAACACACGAACAACTAAACAAAATACTAAAAATCAAATCGTTATAAAAAACACTTCAGATTAAACTTTAAACAAAAAATAATTTATTCTCATTAAAGTGAAAATTAAACAAGCCTTTCGTAGTAAATCTTGTCACTAAAAAATTATTATTTACAGATGAAGACAGGTACTATTCAACGGATTTTTTTAGTGGATCTGAATGATTGTGCGAATCAATTCCTATTGAAAATGAATGAATTCAATAATTTGTTCTCTGAGATATTTGGTCTTAAACAAGACGTTTGTATAAGCAACTGGTTTTCTGATGAAAATTCTAAAAATTTGTAATCTGAATCATCAGTAAATGATTTTCTCTTTTACTGCAAAGACCGAACAGAACAGCCTTATAATTAGCAAAATGGATTTTCTTCTTCTAATTTTGACCCCATCATTTTAAAACTTTAATCATATGAATATTAAAAAAATTTTTGGGAAGCGCAATGAAATTATTGGTGGACATTTCAATGAATTACGTTCAAAATTGGGAGTGGAAAATCAGAACGATGAATATATTTTCTCCGTAAGAGTAGAAATCTGCAATCAATGTCCTTTGAAAAATGGTAATAATTGCAATGCAATGAAATGGATGAATCCCCAAACATTAGAAGTGGCAAATTCTCCTAAAGATAGCTTTATCAGAGGTTGTGGATGCAGATTGAGTGCAAAACAGAGATCAAAATTAAGTCTTTGTCCTGCAGGATTTTGGGGAGGAGAATTTGATCAGAAATAATAGTTTTTATAAATAAACCCATTTGATGTGAATCAGGAGTATACAATTCAGAAAGTTGTTGTTGAAATTACAGTGAACAACAAAGAAAAAGCATTTAGCATAAAAGATGATATTAACAGCTTTTTATCTATTGACGTTTTTCCGGAAATAGAAAAATACCTTAATGCTTTAGAATACCAATTAGATGACTATTCTCTACAGATTCCCAGATTGGAACTGAATCTGGATGTAAAAAGCAGCTCATTAAATACAGAACTAAAAGACAAAATCGCACAACTTTTTAAGGAAGAACTGTCTGAAATTACTAAGCCAATTGATAAGTCAGATTATGAAACAGAAAGGGACTCTAAAGTATATCTCATTCACCATCAGGAAAAAACAATTCAAACTTTTATCCATTTTTTAGAAAAGGGATATATGCCTTGGTGGAATTCGGATACAAATGGGATTGCTTTTTTGGAGTCATCGGTATTTAATACCTTGACTTTGAATAATAATTTTCAAAAAAGGATTAAATCTATTTTACCAAAAGAAAATGTTCGGGAACGTATCATCAATCAACTTTCCAATGAACAAATTGCACAATTATGTTTATCTCTTTTAAAAAACAGTGAATTAAAAATCAATTTAGAAACCGATATAATACAACACATCTCAAAACTGAATCATCCAGAAAGACAAATTGTTTGGCGTTTAGTGTTGAATGTAGTATCACAGCATTTAAACTCTTCAAATACTGATCTTAAAGAATATTTTTCACAACAAATAATTAAAGTAAAATCATTTTCAAATGATTTGTCAAAAGTAAAAGCCAGCTATCAGAAACTGAGAATTGTGGCTAAGATATTTCCATTAATTAAAGAAGAAAAAATTCCAGAAATTATCAAAAATACAGTCATTGATAATCCTGAAAATGCAAAAACTTCAACGGAAACAATTGATAAAAAGGATGAAAATTCAAATATTTTAAGCCATAAAGATGAAAATTCAAATCAAGACGATGGGCAATATATTCAAAATGCAGGGCTTATTTTGATACATCCATTCATCAAAACTCTTTTTGAATATTGCGATCTCCTACACCCAAAAACCCATCAACTTATTGATCCTGAGTCATGTGCTCATTTACTACATTACATCGCTACCGGGAAAACAAATGCTCCAGAATATGATATGACTTTTGAAAAATTCTTATGTAATATTCCGATAAATCAAACTATTAACAGACACATTAAACTTTCGCGGAAACATAAAACACAAGCCAAAAATGTTATAGAAAGTGTTCAGCACAACTGGAATCCAATGAAAAAATCATCTGTAGCATTATTACAAAACGAGTTTTTCCAACGTTCAGGCAAATTAGTTGCCTCCGACCATGATTACACTTTAACAGTAGAACGAAAAACACAAGATATTTTGCTTGATAAACTTGGTTGGGGAATTAGTATGATTAAATTGCCGTGGCAGGAAAAATTTATATTAGTAAACTGGTAATTAAACGTGTTTAAATACTCTCTACTTTTGTTGTAGTAGGAAGCTGTTTAATGATGATCACTTCGGTTACCGGTACAAAACCTCTGATTATTTCAGCGGTTTTTTCATTTATTTATAAAAAATCACACAAAAGTGCTATTGTTTTAAAGAGGCTTTATTTATTAATTTTAAACTATAAAATCTTAAAACCCAAACCATGAAACTATTTACAATCGGAGACAGCATTAGTCAGGGATTTATGTCTGGTGCTGCAGCAAAAACGGAGCTCTGCTACTCTACTCTTATTGCTCAGCAATTAGGAATTAAAAATTATCAATATCCGACATGGCCTGAAGAAGGAATGCCTGTAAATGTTGAGAAACTGTTTAGAAATTTAGAAGAAAAGTACGGTTCAAGTATAAGCACATTAGAATGGACATTAGCTTTAGCAACAACCATCCCATCTTATTTAGACACTGTCGAAAAATACTACGAAAGAGGTAATGGTGCAGCAGACAAACCTTATCCCGGTAAAACATCTCACTTTGATAATGTTTCTGTGAGAGGATTTAACGTTTCTGATGCATGGCTTATTAATGCCAAATACTGTAAAAAACAAATAAAAGAAAACAGCTCCGGAAATGGTGTTTTTTCTAGTGTGGATAATAGCTTTTTGAGAACAGCATTGCGCGTTTTAAATCCTCAACTTTCAAAAGAACATGATGAAAAAAGTCAGTTGGATTGGCTTAAATACCATTCTGATAAAGAAGGAGTGGAAAACGTTATCATTTGGTTGGGTTCTAATAACGCTTTGGGAACTATTGTAGATTTAAACATACATTTTACAGAAGGAAATGGTAAGGTTACCGATAGACCGAGTGATACTTTTATTAAAGATAGTAATGGAAAGGGAAAAGAAATAGCTTATAACCTTTGGCATCCAAAGGATTTTGAAGCAGATTATATTGAATTATTAGACAGAGTAGATAAAATTTTAGAGGGTAAAAACACTAAAGTATTTTTAGGAACGGTTCCCTTGGTGACGATAGCTCCATTAGCAAAAGGTGTTGGCGAAACTTTTACCGTAAAAATTGAAAATGAAACTGAGAAAGACAAATTTGATGATGTAATTTATTCAAAATACTATACCTATTTCCCATTTGAGGAAGATTTTGCTGTTAAAACAGGAATTAATTTGGGATATAATCAGGTAACTCATATCGACAGATGCATCCGTGAATACAATAAAACGATTAAACGATTGGCTGACGAAAGAAATAAAATAAATCCCGGAAGATATACCATTATAGATTACAGCAAAATACTCGACAGCATGGCATTTAAGAGAAATGGCGGAACTCCGACCTATAAATTTCCTGCATATTTTGATTTCCAATATCCTCTTCCCAACACAAAATATTATCACGCCGATACAGATGGAAACCTGAAACAAGGCGGAATTTTCTCTTTAGACGGCGTTCATCCAACTGCAATTGCACATGGTTTGATTGCACACGAAACTCTAAAAATCATGAAAGATTTAAACGTTCCGGATGCAGATCCTGATAAATTAAATTGGAAGAAAATCATAGAATCAGACACGCTTTATACCAAGCCAATTTCTTTAATGCATGAAATCTACGATAATAAAAAACTTGCAGAATGGCTCATGGATATTTTAAAGAAAATAAGAAAGCATAAATAAAAACTAATAACCATTGATATTACGAAGCCTCTGAGATTAATAATTTCAGGGTTTTTTTTATTATTATTAACCCAACTAACGTTGAATACTTTTCAAGGAGTCTTTTTAAATTTTTAAATAACTATGGAATTAAATAGTAAGAACCATTAAAAATCAATATTAGATTCTATTTTTTGATTGATTTGAACAACTTTATTCTCCTAATTATAAATTTATTTGTAAATTATTGTCCGATAAAAATGATTAACTGTCAACTTTCGAGACATGAGTGTATTCACTTACCACTTGGTAAAAACATCTTATTTTTCAGCTTTAAAAGCGATTTTATTCCCACTTAATCCGAAAAAAATTAAGGGTTTAGTTCATGCAGAATGCATGACTGTGATGACGCTGGGTTCATCTGTCTTCTCACCTTCCCGAATGCTGATTCGGCAGATTGCAGTATTTGCACAATGGGAAAACGAGGCGGTAATCGACCGGTTTTTAGATAAAAACAGTTTCGGTAAAATCTTAGCAAAAGGTTGGCATGTGAGATTAAACTACTTGAGACAATGGGGAAAAATATCCGGATTTGTAATTCCTGAGGAAACTTTAGAAATAGATCCACCGGAGTCTCCTGTTGTAGCGGTTACCATTGCCCGAATGAAGCTTCCCGAAGTTCCGAGATTCATCCGTTGGGGAAGACCTGTAGAAAAACTGGTGCGAGATCATCCCGGAACAACATTATCTTTAGCTTCCATCAGACTTCCTCAGACAGTTTCTACCTTTTCTGTATGGAAAAATCAGAAAGAAATGACTGATATGGTTCGTGGTCACAGTGCTGTACCCAACTCAAAAAAACATGCCGAAGCAATGAAAGAAAGAGACAGGAAAGATTTTCATTTTGAATTTACTACGCTGCGTTTCAAACCAATTTCTGAATCTGGAAATTGGAACGGAGAAAAGAATTTCACCATCAATCCCAAAGTCGCTCCATGAGATTTGCATATCCAATGCAGAAAATTCAGGATTGGTTGACTCAGCAATGGGTTATTTTACGGGGAAGAAGAATTAATCCCGATGAATTCCCATGGCTGACCGGACCTTTTGGATTGCTAGATTCCATCGGGAAAGATTTCATTGAAAAGTTTGCTGAAAGTGAAAATCTTATCATTGATTATCATACGGCTTCGCAAGGCTTAATTCCTTCCATGAAACTGCTTAATCTATCAGAAGCTGAATTTTCTAAGCTCTCGAAGCAAGTTATCTCATTTTATGAAAATACTGCTGATTATCATTTGGATTTTTCTGTAAAATGGAATCCGTTTTTCAAAATTTTCGGTGTATTAATAACGAAATTATTCAGTGTAAGAATTAATCAACTTAATATTCCTACCGAGAACATCAAAGACACAGAATCTTTGGAAAGCGAAATCATCACCCTCATTGATCCCGATTCTAAAAAAATAAAATATACCATTTGGTACAGATCTATAAAATCAAGCGGACAGGTTGTCTATTCAGGAATTTATGGAGTATGTACTTTACCATCGGGACACACCTGTGTAAAAGCCGTTTTCCCGTTACCCAACGGAAATGCAACCGTTATCATGTCACCGTCTATTGGTAAAAACGGTGAGTTGATATTAGATTCATCAGGAAAGAAATTTGGGGATGCCGGATTTTATTTTCTTCTAAAAGATTCTAAAGGTGATTACTGGTCGCAATTCATTAAGTCTTTTAAAGACAAATTAATTATCGGCGAAAAAGAAGATGGTATTTTGGCAGAACAAACACTGACACTATGGAATAAAATGGTTTTGAAATTCAACTATAAAATTAACTTAAAAAGTAAATTTTAAAGAATTCTTTCACTCTTTTGTAAGAAAAACGTAATATTTGTAAGAAAAATGATAGCTTTAATGATTGATTGATAACACAATTTATTCGGGAGTTGCTAATTTTTGAATGATATTAAAATAATTATAAAAATACATATTGGTAAAATAAACATTATTGATGGAATGATTTCCAAATTAATGATACAGATCCTAAGTTTATTAAACCAGAAGATAAATATTAAAACCCGTCTTGTCAAAGCAAATTATACTTCGGCATGGCGTAATAGGTTTCAACAAAACAAAAAAAAATAATTTGAGAAATATTTAACATAATTTAAATTTTGTAGGCACAGTATATGATTATAGTCATAAATATTTTGCTCAAAAAAGAAAAACCAAAGACAAATCTTTCATCGTAGATAATGTTGTTTTACCCTTTTTTAAAGTAATCATTTCACTTTTACGTGTATTGGTAGGGATATAAAAAACATCTGAAATGATTCACAAAATATTACAAAACAACCAATTATAACAATGAAATTTAACCATTCATGGACTTTAAAAATATACACATCGGTAAGATGGTAGAAAAAAGAGTAAAAGAAACGAATACTGACGGAACAAGAATCTGCAAATTTTTGAAATGCACAGATGAAGAAATCAAACAAATGTATGCTTCAAGAAGTATAGAAACGGAAATTCTTTTAAAATGGAGCAAACTTTTAGAATATGATTTTTTCAGAATATATTCTCAGCATTTGTTGCTTTATACATCTTCACACAAAGAAAAAAACTCACCTAAAACTAAAGACATATCCACAACACTTCCCGAGTTTCGAAAAAATATTTATACCAAAGAAATCATTGAATTTATATTAGAATTGGTGAAATCAGGTGAGAAAACTAGACAAGATATTATAGATACTTATCATATCCCAAAAACCACTCTTTATAAATGGTTCTCAAAATACAACTCTGAGCAAAACGGATCAGAAGATTAATTTTAATAAATCAATATTCAATAAAAAAATAAAAATCACTGTGCAAGAACTAAGACCTAACTATAAGAAAATCTTCGAGGATATTATAATAAAAAAATGCCCTGAACGTTTGGCTGAATTTAACTATTATTTCCAAAAAGAAAATCTTACCATCATGGATGTAATAGATTTAAATGACAAAATATTCGGTCTCACAGATAAAGATACGCTCAATTTTAATCAACAACACAAATCTTACGACCGCGAGACAATTTTGCAGATTTTAGCATATCAAGACAAGGAAAAACTAAATAATATTCAGTTGGCAAATCATTTTAATCTAAGTAGAAATACGGTAGCTAAATGGCGAAAACTGTATATAAAAAGTATGAGTACCTGATTAATTTTATTGATAAATCCACATCAAAACAGGTTTTTGAGAATTTTGAATCATGGGATCTATTGTTCTCATAGCATTGTTGGAAATTGTAGGACAACCCCATCCTTCCGGAGAACCTTTAGGGAAAACTTCCTCATCACTCATCAAATTCCAGGAATGAAAAACAATGAATCTTTTCAACGCATTATTGTTTGATTTTTCCATTCCATGCATGAGATATTTTACATGAATTCCCCAATCACTGTGACCTCTCCCAGATAATTTATATTTTCCTAAAGATGAAAGATGACTTCCGTCTTCATTACTGAATGTAGGATTATCTTTGGACTCGTTACTACTCCAAGAATTGTTTCCGCAACCGTGACCAACCAAATATTTACCCATAATTTTCTCTTCTTTGAAATTCCAGACCACCAAACGGTTAACTCCAGAATGCAGACTCATATCAATTAAAATACAAAAATCTGTATTTAATTTATTGTCTTTGCTAAATTGTAGTGCTTCAACTGCTTTCTCTTTTGTTTTATTTAAATCTAAAACTGGCTTTTCTTCTTCTTTTACAATTGCATTTTGCGTTAAAACATTTTGTGCTTTAACAGGAAATTCTTTCTGACAGGAAAGAAAAATCATCATGATAAAGAGTGTTGAGAAAAGTTTCATAAACTATTTATAATGTAAGAAAATTCCATAGTCTGAAGGAGTCCAAAGTGCAGCTTTTTGTCCTGCAGATTTTAAGGCATCATTCGCCCAGGTGTTGCAGGTATTTAAAAAACTATATTTTCCCTGTGCATCATAAAATGCATCATTATCACTGTAAACTGCTTTTGTTGGGATTAAAACATAATTTCCATTAGCATCTTTATCAAATTTTTTATCTATAAATTTCACCAATTCCTTATACTGACTTTTGCTGATCATCATCATTTTACAATCATCTGCGACAGTCATTTTATTGTAATACGAACAGTGCATTGCAGAATCGCTCAACCAAAAAGCTGCATTAAAAGCAGTAGAAAACTTCAAATCTGCCCAGGTTGGTGTATCAAGATAAAAACCTTTGTCGCCCCACCCGATTCCTATATATTGATAATCGTTTTTTTTAGATTTTGTATTGGCAAAAGGAATTTTTGTGCTCCAATCGTGAAAATCGTTTTTTACAGGCATCACAATATCGGTGTGAACACCATTCGTATAAATATAAATCGGAATTTCTTTTTTCTCACCGTCCTCTTTCGCCGAAACTTCAATAAATGGTAGCAAATAGCCCAAAAGAGCATATACAACAATAATTCCGAGGATAATTCCCAAAGTTTTTAGAAAGTAAATAAAGACTATTTTCACACTCATGTTTAAATATTGAAGTTTAATAAAAATTAATTTTAAATTTTTCCTAAAAGTATTTATTTTAATTTAAATTTTAACTAAATTTAGATATCAAACATTCACAAATATGCACAAAAACACGAAATCCCAGAAGAGATTTAAAATAAGAGTAAAAATAGCTCCAAAAAGAGTACAAAAAAAACGTTGATTTTCTTAGAGATTTTATCTTTTTGAAAGTCATTTTTTCTTTTATAGAAAGGACTTTTTAAATTTTTATTGAATAAAATCCAATCGTTTCTTTAAAACTTAAAGTTTTAAGGATAACAGATTAACCGCTCTTGTTTTCCGGAAATAAAATTCCGGAATGCAATTTTACCCTATAATATTTCAGAATTTTTGTCTGAAGACTGGTTCAAAAATTCAATATTTCTTTTCAAACCTGCAAATTTCGTCCGTTTCACAGGAGATTTTCGGAATATTTCCGAGAACAATTCCTGAGTCAATTCCTTCCACTCTCCTTTTTTGAAATTTTTTAAAAAATCATTTGGTTTAAATCTACTTTGCAAATTCGGTGCAGAAAAACGATTCCACGGACAAACATCCTGACAAATATCGCAGCCAAAGATCCAGTTTTCCATTCTATTTTTAAAATAATCGGGAATTTCAGATTTCAACTCTATCGTGGCGTAAGAAATACATTTGCTGCCGTCAACAATTTTTTCCGAAACAATAGCATCAGTCGGACAAGCATCAATACATTTTCTGCAACTTCCGCAGTGATCCGTCGTTTCACTGTCTGAAATTAATTCCAGATCACAAATAATTTCAGCTAAAAAATAGAAAGAACCATTTTGTTTGGTTATCAGATTTGCATTTTTCCCAACCCAACCAATTCCAGATTTTTTTGCCCAACTTCTTTCCATAATTGGTGCCGAATCAACGAAAACTCTAAAACTAAACTCACCAATTTCAAGTTGTAAATCAGAAACCATTTCACGGAGAATCTCTTTTACAACTTCATGATAATCTTCAGCATAGGCATATTTTGAAATTTTAAAATTCTCCAATGCTGAAATTTTTTCTTCCGGAAAATAGTTGTAAGAAAGCGAAATTACCGATTTCGAACCTTCCACCAAAAGTCTAGGATCCAGTCTTTTATCGAAATGATTCTCCATGTATTTCATTTCTCCATGATAATTATTTTTCAACCATTTTTCGAGATGTCTTGCATCTTCTTCCAAAAAATCTGCATTTGAAATTCCACAATTTTGAAACCCAAAACTTTTAGCTTTAGACTTGATTAATTGTGAATATTTTTCGGCTGTAGAATTCATATTTTCGCATTGCAAAATTAGATTTAATTTTATTAATAAATTATTCTTATGAATTGTAAAAAACTAATTTAAATATTATAGAAAAATTATATATTTTAGCAACTTAAAAAAAACTGTAATTATGAAAAAAATAATCTCATTTATTCTTTTATCTATTTCTGGAATTTATTTTTCGCAAACTAAATTTGAACTTGGATATATTGTAAATGAATCGGGTGAAAAACAAACTGTATATATTAAAAACTCTGACTGGATGAATAATCCTAAAGAATTCGATTACAAGACAATAGAATCTAGTGAAATTCTAAAAGGTAATCTTAAAAATATTATTGAATTTGCTATAGGAACTAATATATACGTTAAAAAAAGCGTTGATATTGATATGTCTTCTGAAAATTTTGATTTCCTATCTGAAACTGAAAAACCAATATTTCATACTGAAACTCTTTTTTTAAAAAAAATGATATCTGGTAAGGCTAGTCTATATTCATATAAAGAAAAAAACCTGACTAGATATTTCTATAGTATAGATGGTTCGCATCCTCTTCAATTGATATATAAAGCTTATAAGTATGATAATTCTTCTCTTGCTTACAATACTGAATTCAAAAATCAAATTAAGAATGATATAAATTGTAATTTATCCAATAATGAGATTAATTCACTTAAATATCAAAACAAAGATTTAGAAAAAATTTTTATAAAATTTAATCAATGCAATGATAGTTCGTACATTGATGATATTAAAAAGAAGACTGAAAGAGACTGGTTTAAAATAGCTATAAGATCAGGAATCAATCAAAATAAATTTTCTTTAAGTAGCAACAATCGCAAAGATATGAGTGATCAATTTGATTCTAAGGCCAGCTTTAGAATTGGTCTAGAATTAGAATTTATTCTTCCATACAATAATGGTCGTTGGAGAATAATTGCTGAACCAAATTTTAGTTCTTACAAAACTGAAAAAACGACAGAATCTCCTAGAATATATGCTCCCTCAGTTTTTGAAAAAAGGACAGTTGAATATAGTGGTTTCCAACTTCCTGTTGGACTAAGATATTATTTACCTTTAAATACCAAATCTCAACTATTTACTAATATCTCTTATACAATTCCAATTTCAGGAAAAACAGAAATCAACTATGAATTTAATACTGATTTATACTCCCAAAGAACTGAACAAAAATTCGAATTTGGAATTGGATATCAATATATAAATAATTTCAGTGCTGAAATAAGACTACATAGCAACCAAGATTTGATTCCTAGAGAAGCTGATTTTAGTTCTAAATTGCAAACATTCTCATTTATCTTAGGATATACTCTTTTTTAAAATAAAAATAAAAATAAATTACTATTATGTCATTAGCAGATGTATTACAATCAGGAAACTATGAATTAATCGACGTTCGTGAGCCAATGGAGCTTGAAATGGACGGAAATATAGAAGGCGCTAAAAACATTCCTCTGGGAGAAGTTGAGGATAGACAAGATGAGATTTTATCTATTGAAAAGCCTGTAATTTTGTTCTGCAGAAGCGGGAACAGAAGCGGAAAAGCATTAGAATATCTAAACTCTCAAGGCCTAAAAGACGGTTACAACGGCGGCGGTTGGGCTGAATTGAAAGCACATTTAGAAGCAAATAAGGGAACTTTTTAAGTTCCTTTTTTTATTTAAATAAATTTCACATCATGATTTTGAAAGAAAAATTTGAAAAGATTTGTCTTAATTCCACAAATGATTCGAACTTGATTGAAAAATTATGGTTTGAAATTGAGAAAAAATATTCAGCGAAAAGCAGACATTATCATAATCTTCAGCATTTAGAAAATATGTTTAGAGAAATTGAGAATGTAAAAGATAAGATTGAAAACGTCAATATTATTTCTTATTCTATTTTTTATCATGATGTAATTTACGATGTAACTTCAAAATCAAATGAAGAAAAAAGTGCTGAAGTTTCAAAGGAAAAACTTGAACTTTTAGATCTAAATAGCGAAGAGATTCTCAAAGTTTACGAGCAAATTTTAGCCACAAAATCTCACAAAAAATCTGATGATGAAGACACCAATTTCCTTTTGGATGCAGATTTATCAATCCTTGGAAAAGGCTATGAAGATTATTTAGAATATATAAAACAGATACGAAAAGAATATTCAATTTATCCTGATTTTCTTTATAAACCAGGAAGGAAAAAAGTTTTAGAGCATTTTTTGGAATTAGAAAGCATTTTTAAAACTGGATATTTTAAAGATAAATATGAAGTTCAGGCGAGGAAAAATATTGAAATGGAGTTGATAGTTTTGGGGATTAAAAATTGAGCAGCCTAAATTGATTTTGTTTATTTTTTTATTTTGAAAAAGTATTTAACTACCCCGTCATAATTTTCTAAGAAAATTATTCCACCCGTCCAGAAGAGGGAATTTTTATATTGAACTTATTATTGAATTGATAAATTCAATCGACTTATTCAAAACAATTTCCGGAGAGTCTTTGTGTGGTGTATGTCCTACATTTGGAATGATAAATTTCTCGGCATCTCCACCTACTTGAGAGACCGTTTTTTCAACCTGATTCAGGCTTCCGTACTCATCATTTTCACCTTGGATAAACAAAAGTGGGCTTGTAATATTTTTTAGCAGATATTCAACATTCCAGGTTCTGAATTTTTCACTGAGCCATATTTCTGTCCATGCTTTTACAATCATATCCACTTTATCACCGTGATATTTTTTCAACCGTTCGGGAAGGTTTGTTGTATTGTAAGTATTGAAAGCCTCTTTCACTCCTTTTATGGTAATCTCTTCAACGAAAATATGTCCAGCTTCGCAAATGACAGCTTTTATTTTTTCAGAATATTTTGCAGCGGCAATCGAAGCGATTGTTCCTCCGTCGCTGTGTCCGAAAAGAATAGTTTCGTTGATATTTAATTCAGAAAGCAAATCGTTTAAAACATCTGCTTCTAATTCCATATAATTGTTTTCTCTTTCATGAGTCGTCATCGGAAATGATTTCCCGTAACCTAAACGATCATATAACAAAACATTGCATTGAGTCGCTTCAGCCAATTTTTCAGGAAAATCCCGCCAAAGCTGAATAGAACCTAAAGAATCGTGCAGAAAGACGATTGTTGGTTTGTTTTTTAAAGAGTTATTAAATTTTACAAATAAGTTTTTGCCTTTTACATCAATTACCTCTTCAATCATTATTTATAAAGTTGAATTATTTGTTTGGTTAAATTCTTTTAGAAGGTTTTCAAAGACTTTTTCTACGGGTAAAACTTCATTGATCAAAGCAGAAACCTGACCTATTTCTAGTTCGCCATTTTCCATATCGCCTTCAAACATTCCTTTTTTTGCTCTTGCTCTGCCTAATGAAGCGACCAAAGCTTCGGTATTTCTTCCTACGTTATAGATTTCCTCCAACTCGTTGAAAAACTTATTTTTAACCATTCTTACGGGCGCCAATTCTTTCAAAGTAAGATGAGTATCACCTTCATTGAGCTCCGTGATTTTCTTTTTCCAGTTTTCATGAGCACTTGCTTCTATGGTTGCTGCAAAACGACTTCCAATCTGAACTCCATCTGCACCCAAAATCATGGCAGCTTTCATTTGAGAGCCCAAAGCAATTCCTCCTGCAGCAATTAATGGTTTAGAAATATGCTTTTTAACATTCGGAATCAGGCATAAAGTTGTTGTTTCATCTCTTCCGTTGTGACCTCCCGCTTCAAAACCTTCAGCGACAATCGCATCAACTCCGGCATCTTCACATTTTACAGCAAACTTGGTTGAAGAAACTACGTGAGCGACTTTTATACCTTCTTTCTGAAGCGTTTCTGTATAATTTTTAGGATTTCCGGCAGAAGTAAAAACAATCTTTACTCCTTCCTCTAAAATAATTTGAATAATTTCATCTAAATTAGGATAGAGCAATGCCACATTTACACCAAAAGGTTTATCAGTAGCCTTCTTACACTTCTGAATATTTTCACGTAAAATATCGGGATACATACTTGCTGAACCAATTAATCCTAATCCACCACAGTTTGAAACTGCAGAAGCCAATTTCCAACCGGAATGCCAAATCATTCCAGCTTGAATAATAGGATACTTAATATTGAAAAGCTCTGTTATTTTATTCCTGCTTTCATTCATTTGATGAAGTTTTTTAGCGGAGTTGAAATCTATAAAATTACTCATAAGGTAAAAATACTAAAAACATAGATTCTATGATACATCTCTTAACTATTTTCACAAAAAAAACCTCCAGAAATTCTGAAGGTTTTTTTTTATTTTCTAAGAGATTCTTTTTTCCAGTTCCCTTTAAAATTACAGTTGTCATAGCGACCGTCAATAGAAATAAATGTGGTTGGAAGTTTTGAATTAACAAATTTCTCAATCATTTCACCTTTTCTTTTATTCAGCGCCATCTGCTTTATTCTGTCGTAATCGGTTTCAAGAGTAATTTGGTGTGATGGAATTACATCTTCGATTTTGATGATTTTAATAACTTTTCTTTTTCTTTCGTCTTCATCATCAAAAGCTGTTGTAATATCATTTTTATTTAAACCAGCAAGCTCATAGCTGATAACTCCCGGAATGCTTTCTCTTTCAATTTTATTAGAACCATCACCTCCAGGAATTACGCCCGCATTGAATTTAGTTCTTTTGTCGTCAGAATATTTAAAAGCAGCATCTTTAAACGTAATTTTTTCAGCTAAAATTAAACCTCTGATACTGTCTAATTTCTTTTTGGCTGTAGTAATCTCTTCTGCTGTAGGAGTTGCCGTTAAAAGAATATGTCTCGCATCATAAGCTTTACCCGATTTTTTAACCAACTGAATGATATGATAACCAAACTCAGACTCAACAGGATCTGAAATTTCACCTTCCTGAAGATTCAATGCTGCAGCTTCGAAAGGCTTTACCATTTGTCCTTTAAAGATATTTTTCATCAAACCACCATTTGGAGCTGTTCCCGGATCTTCAGAATAAATTCTTGCCTGACTTTCAAAACTTTCACCTCCTGCAATATCAGCTTTGATTTTCTTTAATTTCCCAATTAATTCGTCTTTGTGAGCTTCAGTTAATTTAGGATGAATCATAATTTGAGAAAGAGAAACTTCATCTTTTATTTCAGGTAACTGAGATTTGTACATATTGAAAAAATCGGTTACTTCGTTTGGCGTGACATCGGCTTTTTCTGTAATTCTCTGGTATTTTGCCTGCCCGTAATATTGATCCGTATCAATTCTTTCGATGGCATTTTTCATCTCATATTGATTTCTGAATTTATATGCAGCAAGCATTGTTTTTTCATCCGGAAACTGGGAAAGCAAATTGTTGTATTTTGCATTTGCCTGATCTTTAATTGCTGCAGAACGGTTTTCAATTAACGTATCTCTTTTTGCTTCGTAAACAAGAAGTTTATTATTAACCAGATTTTCCAAAAACTCACATCTGTCAGTTGTTGAAGCACCTTGCTGTTTTCCGTAATTCATCTGCTCTTCAACATCAGATTCCAAAACGATTTCATCACCAATTACCGCCGCAATACCGTCTATCAACTGTCCTTTCTTCAATTGAGCATTCATATTCCCTGAGAACAACATCGTGAAGACTCCAAGAAGGAAAGTGATTTTTAGTTTATTTATCATTATACTATTTTAAAACAAGTTGCAAATTTAGAATTCTTAATGAATTGCACTCAATTTTTTATTATAAATATTTCTTAAAAAGAGATTATTTATTGCAGTTCTACGTCAAAAGTTGTCAATTCTTTAAATTGTTTCAATCTGCTTTCAACATCTGCTTCGTTTACTTCTTCAATTCTTTCAGTTCCGAATTTTTCTACCGTGAAAGAAGCCATTGCTGAACCTACGATTAATGCAGATTTCATAGTTTCGAAATCGAATTTCCCTTTTTTAGCTAAATAAGCAGCAAAACCACCCGCAAAAGTGTCTCCAGCACCAGTAGGATCGAAAACTTCTTCTAACGGAAGTGCAGGAATTGCAAATATTTTATTGTCATGGAACAATAATGCACCATGCTCACCTTTTTTGATGATTACATAAGCAGGTCCCATTGTGTGAATTTTCTTAGCTGCTTTTACCAAAGAATATTCTCCTGAAAGCTGTCTTGCTTCCTCGTCATTGATACTGATTACATCAGTTTTAGCAATCATATCTTTTAAAATATCCATTGCAGAATCCATCCAGAAATTCATGGTGTCTAGAATTACCAATTTTGGACGTTGATTCATTTTTTCAAGAACAGAAAGCTGAACTCCAGGGTGAAGATTTCCTAATAATAAAATCTCTGCATCCTGCATAGAATCTGGAATTTTAGGATCAAAATTCTCCAAAACATTCACTTCAGTTGCTAAAGTATCTCTTGTATTTAAGTCATTATGATATTTTCCTGCCCAAAAAAACGTTTTTCCTTCTTTTACAATTTCAATTCCTTCAATATTTACCCCTCTGTTTGTGAATTTATCAAGGTATTCTTGTGGGAAATCTCCTCCAACTACAGATACAATTCCTGATTTTACACCTAAAATAGAAGATGTAATCCCGATATAAGTTGCTGCACCTCCTAAAATTTTATCTGTTTTACCAAACGGCGTCTCAATTGCATCAAATGCCACGCTTCCTACGACTAAAAGTTTCATATGTATTTTATATTTTTTTAAAGGTCATATGTAATCTTGCGATTTCATAATTTAATGTTTATTTTTTTATGCAATCTGAGATTACATTCTTTATTAATTTAAAATTTATTTTTTCCATTCAAAAGTATCCAGCAAATGCATCATATCTTTTTTGATATAATCGATTGCAGGAGCTAAAGAATCTGGTTTTGGTCTTGAGTTGAAATATAAATATCCTGTCACGAAATGCTTTGTACTATCAGTTGCATAAAACTGTAAATTGGATGCAGCCTGACCTTTCAGCTCATAAAAATTTCCATAAACTCTTTTCACAGGATATTCAAAAGATTTTGTATCAATTGAACTCGCCTTCACAGTATGCTTGTAAACCATTTTTTCGGTTTCCATGATTTGTTGAGCAAAATCATTGTTGATTGGATAATACGTCAGGAAAATCTTCGCTTTCATTTTCGGGTAGTTCAGATAATACCAACAAGGTTTCTTTGCATTATAAATTTTAGCGTAATCTGAAACTTCAAAAGAATACAGACAATTAGGCTCAAATTTCTGATATTTTGGCGCAGGATATTCTAATCTCAATTCCCCGTAAGGTTTTGGAGTAGCCTCTTTTGCGCACGAAATAATCAACATCGAAACAAAAATAAAGATGACTTTTTTAATCATTTTGCAAAAATACAAATTAGATTTAGATTTTGAGAGACAAATTTCAGCATTTCAATGAGTTTGAATTTGAAATTGATTTAATCTGATATTTATTTTTAAAGAATTCTGTACGCTGTATCATAATTTTGGATATAATTCTCCAAAGGCTTAGGAAATGATCTTTCATGAGAACCTTCAACATCTGTTATGATATAATTATTATTAACAATAAAATTCTCCCAAACACTTTCAGAATCAACTTCAACATTAAAAATTTCTATGCTTAAATTTTTGTGGGTAAGTTTATGATTAACCGTTTTTACACTTTTAATGAACGGAATTAAGTCATCAGAAATAAAAGGTGGAAATTCAAACAATTTTTTCCAAATAAAATCATCTTTTCTTTGCTGAATTAAAAATTGTCCGTTTTTGTGAACGAAATAATATTGTAATTGTAAATCCTGAGCTTTCGTTTTTTTCGTTTTAACCGGAAATTCCGAAACTTTATTTAACGAAAAAGCCAGGCAATCGTCATTTACAGGGCATTCTCTACACAAAGGATTTTTTGGCTTGCATATTTCCGAGCCTAAATCCATCATCGCCTGATTAAAATCACCAACATTTTCAGGCATTATTAAATTTGATAATTCTGAAAAATAATTAAATGCTCGAGAATTAGAAATATCAAAATCATCTGCAAAAATCCGACTTAAAACTCGATAAAAATTTCCGTCAACAGCAGGCATTTTTCCACCAAAACAAATACTGGAAACTGCAGCTGCAGTATATTTACCAATTCCTTTAAGTTTTAAAATTTCATCATAATCAGAAGGAAAAACTCCATCATAATCATTGATAATTTGCTGAGAAGCTTTGTGAATATTTATCGCACGGGAATAATACCCTAAACCTTTCCAATACAACAAAACCTCATCTTCAGGAGATTCTGCCAAAGTTTGTACGTCGGGAAATCTTTCGATAAAATTATTATAATGATTTAATCCCTGAGCAATTCTGGTTTGCTGAAAAACAATCTCACAAATCCAGATTTTATAAGGATCTTTGGTTTTCCTGAACGGTAAATCTCTCGCATTTTTATCATACCATTTCAACAACTTGTTTCCAATATGATGAAAGTCTGAAGTATTTTTATTCTTTTCCAAAAAACCAATTCATTTTAATAAAGGCAAAGATAATTTATTTTTTCTGTTTGTTAAGATGATAAACGGGAGCGCCTTTTAACCATTGATATTTTAATTTTTTCGTCTCTGCAATTGATTTATAGCCTTTTAAAATTTCTAAAAAAACATACACAGAATCATTTTTTTCTTTTTTGAGATTTAATTTCTGATTGGAAAGAAAACGATACGGATACGGAATCACAGAATCTCTTTTACTAAACAATAAATCTCCGGAATTGATACTGTAGATATAAAATGCTTTTCCACGACCTGAAGAGCTGTCTAAAATAGAAATATCTGAACTTGCAACAACCATATCGCTAATCCCGTAAGCTTCATCTTCTGTCATGATGTAAGCTTTAGCTGAATCTTTTTTTTCATTGGCGAAAAGATCAATCTCGTATTTTCGGGGTCTTTCATATTCCTTTTTACAACTTACAATTGAAAACAGAAAAAAAAACAAAACAATGTAAAACGTAAAATTTTTCATTAAACAGTTTTAAAATAATTAGAAATAAAAAACCGATGTTTTTGACGCACCGGTTTCTATATTAAATATCGGAAAATTAATCCTGAATGTATTCTGCATCCCACTCATTTCCGTCATCACCTTTGTGACCGTCAAGTTTGATAACAAAACTTTTTGTCGGGAAATAAGGAGTCAGTCTGATGTCTAACCAAACTCTGTCTTTATTTACTTTATCCTGTTCAAAACGTACAATTTTAAACTTTTCAATCAATTTATCTGCACCTTTAATACCGTCTAAGAAACTTACAATCTGTCTTCTCAAATCATCTTCGTTTCTTGCATTCCAGTTCTCGAAGGCTCTCCTGTTTAGGAAATCCAATAGAACTTTAGTTACATAATCAAATACACGAACTACAGAATATGTCTGAAGACCGATGTTATCTCCTGTAAACAATGTTTTTGCAGAGAATGCCATAATTTTCCCGTATTCGTTGACCATAGGAACTAATCCCATTTTTTCTAACTGGGAAATTTCACTTTTCTTCAACTCAAATTTTACGGCGTCTACTTCGTTGATATTACCGTGTTTTTTACCGGCTGCAACCTGAGACATTAATGTTTTATGGATTTTTCCTGCCAACGAAGTTGAAGGCGGAAGTTCTACATTTTCCTCTTCACCTACTTCTTCTGCTCTTCCACGACCAACTAACCAGTTGCAAGTCATGATCACATTACTTCTGTGCAGTTCACCACCTGTAAGATTCGCCGAGTGGAATAAATCTACCACATCATCCGGTTTATCAAGATTGGCAAAATCGGTAACCATCATTACTTTATTTTCGTTACATATTTTAGCCCATTTTTCAATAACCTTATTTGATCCCAAATAACCTGGAATCGCCAAAATAGAATAGTTATCTCTTAAATCTAAACGGTCATAATATTGTTTAAATTCTTCAGCAACGGCATCAATAAACAGAGGGTTATCTAAATCTGAAACCTGCTCTAAAGTAGCATTCACAATACTTACGTTATCTACTTTATCTAATTCTGTATTTTTATAGAACTGGGCTACCGTTCTGTATGAAGTCTCCAACTGACGAACAGAGTCTAGAGTGTTTTTAAGATTTTGCTTCAGGTTTTGTTCGGCATTTTGAGCTTTGCTTTTGCAAGTATCTGCCATCTTTTCTGCAGGCTCATTTGTGCTTAAAAGATCAACCCAAAGATTGATTTTTTGAAGAAGCTCTTTTCTTTCGTCTGCTTTATTACCATCATTCAAGAAAATTTCTTTTCTCGCTTTTCTGGTTGGGTTCATGTTTGCGATTCCGTCAACGACAGATTCTATAAAACCGAAACCTCCGATTTTGCTTAATTCTTCAAGAGGATTACCTTTTGGTCTTCCGGCTTGCTGCTGTTGATTATGTTGTTGGCTTTCTGCAGCCTGTAATTTACTATCCATGATTTTAGTGTGATTTTGTTAAATTTATTTTTCAAGTTCTTGTGCCACATCCTTTAATGCCTCAATAAAAGCAGCTCTTGTCTGCTCGTTTTCAAGCATATTGCGTAAAATTTTATTATTTTTCAGCTGACGTACAATTTTGTTGTACTGCTCTTGCTCCATGCTTAGCTGCTGAAGGTAATTTGATTTTTGCGTAAGATTTTTGGGAGTGAAGTCTGCAAGATTTTGAAAGCGAAATTCTTCTTCCACTACATTTCCGTCTTCGGATTCGTGCTGTACAGCAACTGAAGGCTGAAAATGTCTGAAAACATCATCTACTGTTTTTAATCCTGTAACAATTTCGGGAACATAAGATTCGTCGGTCGTAAGCTGGCTTACAATAAGAGATTTGTTCTCCTGAATTTCCTGAATAGCTTCATTAGCGTCAACTTTTACTTCGTTACCACCAACGCCATAATTGAACATTGCCATATTATTATTATTTTGTGATTGTTGATTTTGGTTTGAATTAGCAAATTTTTGACCAATCCATTGTTTAAATTTATAAAAAAACTGTAACATAAAAAATTTTGTGATGGTTTTTCTTTAAATAAATCAGATTGCTTAAGATAATCCGATGATTATTAATACTTTTCGATATCACTAATCTATGAAAAACAAATAAAAAAACGCACCAAAATGATGCGTTTTAACTGTAATTTCATATTGGGAATTACCAAATTTTAATTCTTTCAGCAGGGGCTTTATATAATTTATCTCCTTGTTTAATATCAAATGCTTTCATGAAAGAATCCTGATTTACCAAAGGACCGAAAGCTCTGAAATATCCAGGAGAATGCGGATCTGTTTTCACCTGATTTATCATGTACTGATCGGTAGACTTCGTTCTCCAAACCGTTGCCCAACTCATAAAAAATCTCTGATCTTGGTTAAATCCTGAAATCAATCCCGGATTCCCTTTGTCTTTAAGATACATTTGAAGGGCATCGTAAGCAACCGCTACTCCACCTAAATCTCCGATATTTTCACCACTTGTGAATTTACCGTTCACAAAACTTCCTTTTACAGGTTCGTAAGCGTTGTATTGAGCAGCCAATTGACCTACTTTTGCATCAAAGTTCTTACGATCCTGATCTGTCCACCAATTATTAAGGTTTCCATCACCATCGAATCTTGAGCCGCTATCATCAAATCCATGAGAAATTTCGTGACCGATTACTGCTCCGATTCCGCCAAAATTAACGGCTGCATCAGCTTTTGGATTGTAAAAAGGAGGTTGCAAAATTGCTGCAGGGAAAACAATTTCGTTATTTGAACCACTGTAATATGCGTTGACCGTTTGAGGAGACATTCCCCATTCTGTTTTATCAACAGGTTTCCCTACTTTTTCTAAACTTTTCTGATATTGCCACGCCGAAACATTCTGTAAGTTTGAATACAAACTCGCACCTTGAGAAGGAGATTCTACTTTTAATTTAGAATAATCTTTCCACTGATCAGGATAAGCAATTTTCACTGAGAATTTTGAAAGTTTTTCCTGAGCTTTTACTTTGGTTTCAGCAGACATCCAATCCATATCATTGATATGTTTTTTGAATGATTTTAAAATGTAATCAATGTACATTTCCATCTGTTTTTTAGATTCCGGGCTGAAATACTCATCAACATACAATTTACCGAAAGCTTCCCCCAACACACTATTCACCAACGCCAAACCTCTTTTGTTCATTGCACGTTGTTCTTTTTGTCCCTGAAGATATTTAGAATAAAAATCAAATCTGATATTATCTAAATTGTCACCTAAATTACTTGCATTGCCGTTGATTACATGATATTTCAAGTAATCTTTCAGCAAAGGAAGGTTCTTCTGATTGATAAACTGATCCATATTTTGATAATATTTCAGTTCTCCAACAATCACTTTATCTGTTTTTACACCTGCATCTGTAAGATATTTAGCGAGATTTACATTTTTCACCAACCCTGAAAGTTCAGATACATTTTTAGGATTATATCTTAAATTGGCATCTCTGTTTTGCTCTAAAGTCAATAAATAATTGGCCAATTGTTTTTCAAAATCTACAACATTTTTCGCAGCGGAATCAGAATTTTTATAACCTAAAACTCCGAATAACTGCGCAACATATTTTTGATATTCTGCTAAAGTTTTCGTGTTGGCTTCGTTTACTTTTTGGTAATAATCTCTTCCTAAACCAAGATCCGGACCGCCTAAGTAAACCGCATTCATATTGGAATTCTTCATATCTGCACCAACTCTCCATCCATAAAATGAATTATCTCCCAGTTTGGTTGCTTCTAAAAGATATTTCTGAAGGTCATTTACATTTTTGATGGCATCGATTTTAGCCAAATCTGATTTAATAGGAGTAATTCCTGCTGCATTTCTTTTTTCGACATCCATGAAAGATGCGTACAGATTCTGGATTTTTTGTCCTTCTGAACCCACTTCATACTTTTCAGTCAAAATTTTATTCAAAATATCAAGTGAAGCATCGTCTACATTTTCTCTCAATGCATTGAAAGATCCCCAACTTGCTTTATCAGAAGGAATCTGAGTTTCTTTTACCCAATTTCCGTTTACATAACTGAAGAAATCATCCTGCGGACGAACAGACTTGTCCATGTAAGCAAGATTCAAACCTTCTTCTTTTTGTTCTATATTTTTCACCGGTTCAGCACGAACTAAGTTGATTTTTTCTTCGGGTTTTTCAGTAATTTTTTTTGCAGTTCCACAAGAATTTAGAAATACAATACCTGAGAATGCAAGTACTGCAATATTTAGTTTTTTCATTAAATTAATTTTGAATTGTAATCCGTTTGATCAAATATAAGAATTTATGTTAAATCTGAATCATTGAATTCTTGTTAAATGTTGTTGGTGATTGGTTGTTAGTTGTTGGTTTTTAAATAATTGATATTCATAAAAAAAAACCGCTCATTGCTGAGCGGTTTATATTTTACCAGATTTTAATTCTTTCTTCCGGTTTTTTGTATAATTTGTCACCTGGTTTCACGTCGAACGCTTTATAGAAAGCATCAACATTCATTAGAGGCGCAAAACTTCTGAAATATCCAGGAGAATGCGGATCTGTTTTCACTTGATTGATCATGTATTTTTCACTTGATAAGGTTCTCCAAACGGTTGCCCAGCTTAAGAAAAATCTTTGATCTTGTGTATAACCACTGATTGTTCCAGGGTTTCCTTTATCTTTCAAATACATTTGAAGTGCATCGTAAGCGATATTTACACCTCCTAAATCTGCAATATTTTCACCGTTTGTAAAAGTTCCGTTTACGAAAGTCCCTTTTACCGGCTCATATTTGTCGTATTGAGCAGCTAAAGCTTTAGTTGCTTTTTCGAAGTTGGCTTTATCTTCAGGAGTCCACCAATCTACCAAGTTACCATCTGCGTCAAACTGAGCGCCGGAATCATCAAATCCGTGAGAGATTTCGTGACCGATAACAGCACCAATTCCACCAAAATTCACAGCAGCATCCGCTTGAGGATTAAAGAAAGGCGGCTGAAGAATTGCAGCAGGGAAAACGATTTCGTTATACACAGGGTTATAATATGCATTCACCGTTTGAGGAGTCATTCCCCATTCTGTTTTGTCAACCGGTTTTCCGATTTTTGCCAACTCTTTGTTGTATTGCCATTCACCAATATTCTGAAGGTTTTGATATAAATTTCCACCTTTAGATTCCGGAGTAATGACCAATTTAGAATAGTCTTTCCAAGTATCAGGATAAGCAACTTTTACAGCGAATTTATTCAGCTTCATCATTGCTTTTTCTTTTGTTGTAGAAGACATCCACGTCAAACCGTTGATGTGAACTGCGAAACTTTTCTTTAAATAATCAATTAACTCAACCATTTGAGCTTTTGCTGAAGCCGGGAAATATTTTTCAACATATAATTTACCGAAAGCCTCACCAAGAGATCCGTTGATTAATTCATACCCTCTTTTGTTTAAAGCTCTCTGCTCTTGCTGCCCTCTTAAATATTTACCATAGAAAGCAAACTTCATGTCTCCTAATTTCTCACTTAGATAAGAAGCACTTCCGCTGATCATGTGAAATTTCAGATAATCTTTAATCACTGGAAGTGTTTGGGCATTTACCAGTTGGTCAAAGTTCTTGTAATATCCTAATTCCCCGATAATTACTTTATCTGTATTTACTCCAACTTTTTTAAGATAAGCAGGAAGATCTACATTTTTAACCAAAGTTTTTAGTTCCGCCATCGTTTTCGGATTGTACTGAAGCGTATTATCACGGCTTTGTTCGTTTGTCAACAAATGTTTAGCAATACTTTTTTCGTAATCTACAATTCCTTTTGCAGCTGCATCAGCGTTTTTGTAGCCTAATTCTTTCAACATAGAAGCTACATACTTTTGGTATTCTGCAAGTGCTTCTGTGTTTTTAGCATCAACTTTCTGATAGTAATCTCTACCCATACCTAATGAAGCGTCACCAAGATAAACTGCATTCATATTAGAATCTTTAAGATCTGCATAAACTCCCCATCCGTAGAAATTATTTTCTCCGTCTTTCGTTACAGATGCTAAATAATTCTGCAAATCTGTAATATTTTTAATAGCATCAATCTTATTGATATTTTCCTGAATTGGTTTGATTCCGTCTGCATTTCTCTTCGCCATATTCATATACGTCGCATACAAATCCTGGATTTTTTTACCTTCACTTCCATCTGTAAACTTATCTTTCAGAAGAGAATTTAAAATCGTCATCGAATTATTGTCTGTATCATCAGCCAATTTGTTGAAACTTCCCCAAGTTGGTTTATCAGAAGGAATTTTAGCAGTTTTCATCCAAGTTCCACTCACGTAGTTGTAGAAATCATCTTGTGGACGAACAGATTTATCCATCAAGCTGATGTCTAAACCTTTATCTGCTGCAGTTGATGTTTTAGTAGTTTTAGCCTGAGCGTTCAACGTATTTTGCGAACAAATTCCAGCCAATAAAAACAAAGAAAGCGTTAATTTTTTCATTGTAATAATAATTTATACAATATGTATATTTAATTTAAATTTTGTTACGGTAAAGTTAATTTATTTTGAAATCAAATTTTTAACCGCAAAAGAATCAAAAGATTTTTCGATGAATTAAATATTTAAAAGTTTACAAAATAACGTTTTGTATTTTGTGCACTTTTGAAATTAGCTTTTTTCAATAATTTCTTTGTGACTTTTGCGGTAAAAGAATTTCATCATTTCTCAATTAAAATCCCTGCCAAATCCTGAATAATTTTCTGTGAGACGAAATAAATAAAATCCTGACGGTCTAAATGCGGAAGATGAAGTTTGAAAGTTTCAGATTCGTTGTTGACATTTATTGTGTAATATACCAAGCCTACATCTTTGCCATCTTCGCCTTTTCCCGGACCGGCAACTCCTGTCGTAGAAAGAGAAATATCAGATTTAAATAAATTCTGACACCCATCCGCCATTTCACGCGAAACTTCTCTGCTTACCACCGTAAATCTTTCGATAGTACCTTCTGAAACATGAAGAATATCTGTCTTTTTTTGTGTTGCGTAGGCGACTACTCCACCGATAAAATATTTAGAACTTCCCGGATTTGAAGTAAGCATTTGTGCCAAATGTCCGCCAGTACAACTTTCTGCTGTTGAAATAGTCAATTCTTTCTCGCTTAAAATCTCCCCTAAAATCTTCTCTATTTTATCTTCTGAAGTCGCAATAATATTGTCTCCGATAATCGGAAATAGTTTTTGAATTTCATTCTCCAATTGAATTTGCAATAGATTTTCATCAGTTCCGGTTGCTGTAAGTCTAAGTTTCACTCTGGTTCCGACGGGAAGATAAGACAAGGCAAGGTTTTCCGGCAACGCGAGTTCCCACTCTTCAATTTGATCTGCTAAAATACTTTCCGGAATTCCTACGACAGAAACGATTCTTGTGGAAATATAATTTAAATTAAATTTATCTTTTAAATAAGGAATAATCTGGTCTTTAATCAAAGGTTTTACTTCGTAAGGTACGCCCGGCAGACTGAAAGATAGTTTTGCGTTTTGTTCCATCATCATACAAGGTGCCGTTCCGTAATGGTTTTGAAAAACGGTTGATTTTGTAGGAACAAAAGCCTGTTCACGGTTTCTTTCTAGAATTTCTATGCGGCCGCGTCGTTCCATATATCCTTTCAAATGTTCAAAAGTAACCTCATCCAAAGCAATTTCGTCATCAAAAAATTCAGCTAAAGCTTTTTTGGTTTTATCATCTCTTGTCGGTCCCAAACCTCCCGTTGTAATCACTAAATCTCCCAATTCAAAAGCAGATTTCAGGGTATTTTTAATAATTTCTATTTCATCTGATATGGTAAAAATCTGTACTACTTTGATTCCGATATTTTTGAGTTCGGTGGCGATAAAATTTGAATTTGTATCGACCGTATTTCCGGAAAGAATTTCGTCACCAATGGTGACAAGAACTGCGTTTTGCATGCGTTTAATTTTGAATAAATTCCCTACAAATGACGTGAAAATCTCTGTAGTGAACAAAAGAAAATGATTTTTTATATCTTTGATTTGAACTGTCTACAACTATAATAAAGATTATGACTAAATATGATGATGCTTCATGGCATTATGGCGGAGATTTTCCCGAAGGAATTCCAGAGAAAAACGGCGCAACTCACACCGGAATGTTCCTTAATTGGTGTGTTGCTAACGATTTGGTTTCAGAAGAATTGAAAGAAGATTCCGAAGATGAAATCGAAAAATTAATACGAAGAGAAATAACCGGTGCCGACTTTGTCATCGATGCATTAGACGGAAAATTTTCTGAATATGATTTGAATGATTTAGGAAATGCTTTTGCAAAAGATTATTATGTTGATGAAACAGATTTTGTAAATAAATTCAGTTCATTTGCGACAGATTACATTAATATTTTTGATTCTGTAGCCGAAGAAAGTGATTTTGAATATGAAACTTTTTATCATATTGAAGATACTTATGAAAACTATGATTTGATGAAGCAGATTATTGATCATCGTTTTGTGGAATGGAAAGAATATAAAAATTTAAGATAATTCTCTTTTGTCTTGAAATAAAAGAGACAAAAATTCATACACAAAAAAACCTAACAGTTTTTAAAAACCTCTTAGGTCTGAATTCTTAAGTTATGTTTATTGAGATTGCTTCGTCGCTTCGCTCCTCGCAATGACTAATTATGCTTTACCCAGATTAAATCATCAGTATTATAGCCCAATTTTTGGGCCTTTGCTAAAAATCGTTCTCTGATGCTGTTTGGAATTTCTTTGTTTCTCGATAAAATCCAAATGTATTTTGTGCTGTTTCCTACAACCAAAGCATTTTGATAATCATCATCAATGTCAATCACATTATAACCCGCCCAAATTGGTTTGAAAAACGAAACCTTTAATCTCGCTTCAGACTTGTCATTAACAAATCTTGCTTCACCAATTGACTCTTTCCATTCTTTTTTGACGTAATCATAGCCTCGGTTTTGGACCTGAATTGTGCTATCGGGATTGAGTGAATAGTTGGCAGAAACATTATCCATATTTTTTTCGAATTTATAATCGAAACGGGCAATTTCGTACCATTTTCCAAGGTATTTTTCTGAATTGAAATTTTTGATGGCTGTTGCGCCTTTTGGAATTCCGACTGAACACGAATTGAATATTAAAAATCCGATAATACCTAAAGAAACGGGAATGGTTATTTTGTGTAAGGTTTTCATGTTGAAATGTTTTATTTGTACAAAAATTCAAAAATGATGCCTTTCAATATAATTTTAACGTCGAATTGCTGCAGCCCGACTTGAACGGAGCTCTTTTTGTGAAACAAAAAAGCGGGAGTGGAAGGCGGAAAAGCTGCCCAAAAAATCATGAAAAAACTTTCAAAAACTGATCTTTAAAACTTCCGGAAACTTCGATCTCAGTATTGTCAGAGAGTGTTGCTGTTCCGCTTTTATGGTAAGATTTCACAAAACCGGTGTTGATGATATGGGAACGATGAACTCTTACAAAAGGATTCTCCAGCAAGTCATCGAAATGCTTTAAAAACCTGCAAACCATTTTCTTGGAACCGTCTGTAAGATAGACCTGCGTAAAATTCCCATCTGCCTGAAGCCGTACGATATCTTCCGTTTTCACCACATCAAAACCTTGCAAAGTCGGGAGAATAAGCTGTTGTTTTTCAGGTTTTAACTTTAAATTTTCGAGGAGAATTTTGTTTCGGTTGAGTTCGTCTTTCTTTTCTAAACTTTCAGCCACTTTATTAACCGCCAAAATCAATTCCTGAATGTCAATTGGTTTTAAAATATAATAACTCGCAGATTTGTTTAAAGCCTGAAGTGAATATTGCGAAAATGCCGTAATGAAAATGGTTTCGTAAGAAAACTCTTTGGTCGCTTCCAGAACATCAAAGGCGTTTCCGAAAGGCATTTCAACATCCAGAAAAACGAGTTGAGGTTGCGTTTCTGCAATCAGAGGAACGGCTTCTTTGATGTTTTCCGCTTCGCCCAAAATCTCAATTTGAGGACAGTATTTTGTGAGATAATTCCTCAGAACTTCTCTTGCAATTTTTTCGTCGTCTACGATTACCGATTTTATTTTCATCTTTTTAGGTTGAGATTAAGGTTGAGGTTTTGTTTTTAGAAATTCATTATAATCTTTACAAAAACCCCATTTTCAGAATCTTTTACAGAACACGAAATATCTTTTTTATACAAATCATTCAACAGCGCAATCCTTTCTAAAGTATTTTTCATTCCGCGGCCTTTTCGGGTTTTCTGATGTTCGGTTTTTTGTTTTTTACTTTCTTCAATTCCAATACCATTATCTTCTATGAAGATGTTTAGAGAATCGTTATTTTTTTCAAATTTTAAGCTCAAAAATCCTTTTTCTGTTCTGTATCTTAAGCCGTGCCAGATTGCATTTTCAAGAAACGGCTGTATCAACATGCCGGGAACTTTTAAGCTTTGGGTATTTAAACTTTCGTCAACTTCAATTTCGTAATCAAACTTATCTGCAAAACGGGTTTTTTCTAAAGCTAAATAGTTTTGGAGCAAATCTAATTCCTGCTGAAACGGAATAAAATCTTCTGTAGAATTTTCCATCACGCCACGCATCAATTTTGAAAATTTGGTTAAATATTGATTAGCCTCTAATTCGTTATTTGTCGCAATAAAATGATTGACAGAATTTAAACTATTAAAAATAAAATGCGGATTCATCTCCCGACGAAGCGACTGCAAAGCAATTTTTTTGTTTTTGATCTTGACTTTTTTCAACGTTCTGAAAATGAAAAACATCAAACCAATTAAAATCAGTAAAGCTCCAATTAAACTATAATTGAATAGATTTTTCTTGCGAATCAACTCGTCTTTCAGTTTCTTTTCCTGTAGAAGCTGGGAAATTTTTTGTTCAGTATCTTCAAGAATTTTATTATCCACCAAACTTCTGTCTTTCGAAACCAAATCAGGTAATTTCCCTAGAAAATCACGGTACAATTGCACAGAAGCATCGGTGTTTTGAGAAATTGCGTACAAACTATCGAGTCTTTTGACACTTTTTTGCGCTTCCAAAGTGTGACCCTTATTCAAAGCGATATCGTAAGCATTTTTTAATAAAATTATGGCTTCTTTCGGATCATTTTTTTTAATGTAAATATCTGCAAGCTCTTGAATCTGCTCAACTTTTTTCTGAGAATTATCTTTTACAAAATCTTCTTTTAAAACTTCTTTTTTAGCTTTAATAGCTTTGTCAAAATCTTTATTTCCAACATACAAATCCGTCAGTTTCTGATTAATTGCTAAGGCTTGTTGTGGCGCATTATCTTTCGAAATTTTGTACGCATTTGTGAAGTTTTCTTCCGCTTTGGGAATATTTTTTTGTTCAATATTCACTTCTGCCATTTGGCTGTAACTTGCGGCTAAGTCAGCATTTTCATTTTCCTTTTTGCTGATTTCTATATTATTCTGAATCGCTTCCGCTTTTTGAGCAACTGAAGGTGAAGAAAGTCTTGAAGCGTCATTAGAATTTAAAGCCCTGCTTTTTTTAGAAAAGCTTTCTTTGGATGCCGCCTGATAATTACTGATGGCGTCTTTCGTTTTGTTTTGTCTCTCTTGAGTTTGAGCCAGTTTTCGGGTTACCTTTTCAAAGTTTTGCTTGTCATTGAGCTTTTCGTAGATATTTTTAGATTTAATAAAATACTCTTCACTTTTTGGAAAATTTCCGCTGTTGAAATAGGTTTCGCCAATATTGTAATACGAATCAGCTTCTGCAGATTCATTTTTAGTATCAACTGCTTTTTTAAGCTTTGAAGATTCGGCTACAATTTCTTTTGTGTCTCTGCTGCTTTGCGAATACAAATTATTCGCAGAAAACAAGATCAAAAAAAACGCAAAAAGCCTAATAAATTTCATAAAACAAAGATATACATATAATTGATGTACGAAAAATGATTCACCAAGTGAAAATCTTCATTCACCAAGTTGACTTTATATTGTTTTTGAAAGGCTATTAAGTTTGCAGTATAATTTTAAACTTAATTCTCATGAAAAAATTATCTTTTTTATTACCTATTGTATTGGTATTTTCTAATTTTCAGATTTCTGCTCAAACCAAATTAATCTCCTATAAAAGTCACAGCGGAGATATGAAATATTTTGAAAAAAGTATTGTAGAAGACCGTTACAACACCAATTATTCTAATCTTGGAGTTTTGCCGGAAAGATACGTAACCAATTCAAAATTGGATAGCGTCATTATCATTGACGATAAAAAAAGCGTAATTGTAACCTCAACATTCTGCAAAACCCGAAGAAGCGAAACCCCAGAAAAATGGAAACCGGGAAGAGATACCGTTTACAATCATCAAGTTTTTTCTAATGATAACATAGAAGGTATGAAAAAAACGCTCAAAGAAACATACAACTTTCAGAATGACATCGACAGTACTGTTTTCCTGAAATATGACAAGAAAACGAAAGAATACAAACCCATTTCTACGAAGAGAAAAATAAAAACTGCTGAAGTAAAAAGTTCAAAATCCAAAGAGGAAATGATGTGTCTTTTTGTACTAACAATTGCTGTTTTTGCTTCTTTATCTATTTATAGAAAAAATCGCTAAAAAGCATTTCTGTGGAATTCAAATCAATATTTTTCAGAAAGATTGCTACTTTTTCTGGTATTTTTCTTCTTCAGTTTATTCTGTTTTTCCCATTGGGTTTTCTAACTAATTTACAGTTAAAAGCTACTTATTTTATATTTGGAGATTTTACTCAATTTCTTTTAGAGAATTTACTTAATAAAAAGAACAACAGAATAGATTACAGTTCGGATAGTTGTTCCATGTTGATTTTAATTATTATTTTATTGATCACTTCGACAATTTTCAGTTTTCTGATAAAGAAAAAATGGACAAAAAGTTTTTTATTAATAACAGAATATGTTTGTGTAATTTACATTTCTGTAATTCTGATAAAATACGGCGTTGATAAAATTTTCAAAACACAATTTCCAGAGCCTGAATCGAATATTCTGTTTACAAAATTTGGAAATTTAGACAAAGACATTTTATTCTGGAGTACGATTGGAACGTCTAAAATATATAATAATATTACTGGTTCAATTGAGATTTTTTCCGGCATTTTATTGTTATTTAAGCGATCTCAGTTTTTGGGATTATTGATAGCAATGATTTGTTTTAGTCAAATATTAATTATCAATATCAGTTTTGATATTTCGGTGAAATTCTTTTCATTGATTTTACTTTTGATGAGTATTTTTCTGTTAAGAAAAAAAGGCTGGAAACTCTTTCTGAAAATGATTAAACTTCCGAAAGAAACTTTTCTTGACAAAACTTCAGTTCTTCCGTATAAAACTTTTTTAAAGATTCTGATTCTAGGAATCGCATTTATCAAAATTGGGATGCCGTATTTAGATGAAAATTTTCACACCGATGACAAAATTAATTCAACACAATTAAAAGGAGTTTATCAAATCACATCTTCCGAAAGTCCATACCAATATGTATTCTTTCATAAAGACCAATATTTGATTTTCATGGAAAAATCTTCAGAGAAGATGACTGCATTTCATTATGATATTTCTTTTGATAATCAAATTATCATTGAAGATTATCAAAAGAATATTTCCAAACACTTATTCGTAAAAAATGAGAAAGATGCTTCCATTGCTTTTTCTTTTAATCATCAGACAATTTATGCTAAGCTTATTCCTTACAAAGAAATGAATGCACTACAGGACAGATTTCATGTTTTTGTTGATTGACAATTATTCCACCAAGTGAAAACCTCTGTTTACCAAGTTTACAAAATTTCAGTTTCTATTCGCAGTAATTTTACTTTAGAAATTTAAAATAAAACATTATGAAATTGAAACACCTTTTATTAGTAGGGATTTTTGCAGCAGGAAGCTTGGTGAATGCGCAGGAAATCAAAAAAAACGCAATTGAAGTAACGGGAGTTGCCGAAATGGAAGTAGAACCGGATGAAATCATTTTTAATATCGGAATAAAAGCCGACAATAAAAACCAATTGGCAGACAGCGAAAAACTTTTATTTGAAACCCTGAAAAACAACAGCGTGAAAAATGAAGACATTAAATTCAAATCGATGTACCAGAATTTATATTCGAAAACGACAAAATTTACTAAGAGTTTTCAGTTTAAAGTAAATGCAAAAACCAATGTGAGTAAGCTTTTTGAAGATTTAAATCAAAAATGGGTAAGCAATCTGAATATTGCAGAAATTAAAAACACAAAAATTGCAGATTTCAGAAAAACCGTTAAAATCAATGCCTTGATAGCAGCGAAAGAAAAAGCAGATTATATTTTGGGAAGTATTAACAAAAAGACAGGTGATGCGATAGAGATTACAGAAATTGAAGATTATATGAGTGATTCTATTCTTCCCGTTGCTTACAGAAGCAAAATGGCCAACGTACAGATGGAAGCAGCAGACCAAAGTGTTGATTTTGCTTTTGATAACATCGAAAACATTAAGCTGAAATTCAGCATCAAAACAAGATACGAAATTCTTTAATAGGTGAAAAGACAGTCTGAAATGGCTGTCTTTTTTTTATCTAAAAACTTCCACCAAGTGAAAACCTAAGTTCACCAAGTCTTCAAATTTCCGGTTTCTAATCGGGGTAATTTTACTGTAGAACTTTAAAATAATAAACAATGCGACACTCTTTTTTTATATTCATTTTTATGGTTTCGTTTTTTAAATCTCAGGAAATTAAAAAAGAAATCGATGTGAAACAAGCCACTGTATTTTTGCAGGGAGCAAAAGTTTTCGGAAGCACGAACATTACTCTTCAAAAAGGAAGAAACACCATAAAAATCATCAATCTCCCTAATGATTTGGATGAAAATACCTACAAAATCAATCTTGAGAAAAACACAACCCTTTTGTCTATCACTCCACAAAGCAATTATCTTAAAAATGATGAAATGACCGATGGCGAAAAAAAACTGGATGATGAAAGAAAAAAATTTCAGAGACAGGTCAATTTATTAAATATTCAGATTAAAAATTTAGCAGGCGAACAAAATATCATTAATGATAATATTAAAGTTTCAACGAACGATAAATCGACTCCGCAGGAACAACTTATTAAACTGACAGAATTTTACAGAAAGAGAATGCTGGAAATCGACAATCAGGCTTTTCTTCTGAATGAACAAAAAACTACCCTTGATGAAAGCATTGCCAAAATCAACAAACAATTTGCCGAAGAACAGACTCATAAAAATACCAACACAAAAGAATTGATCCTCGAAATTCTTGCTGACAATGAAATGAATCTCAATCTCGGCGTAAGCTATATTGTTTCTAATGCAGGTTGGGTTCCTTCTTATGATTTGCGGGCTTTATCCACCAAAAAACCTCTGGAAATTGTCTACAAAGGGAAAATTTACCAAAAAACAGGACAAGACTGGAACAATGTGAAACTTTTCGTGTCTACTTACAAACCTTCTTATAACCAAAACAGACCTATTTTATCGCCATTGTATGTAGCAGAATATTCGCCTCATAATTATGATGATGCAAAAGTTGGATATATGCAAAAAGCGAAGGCTGATATGTCAAATTCTTATCAAATGCGAGCTGAGGTTGCTGCACCAAGTCAGATTCCTGTTGCAACGGTTTCTGATAATCAGATGAATGTTTTGTATGAATTGAAATTTAACCAAACCATTGTAAGTCAGGAAAAAGAGCAATATGTGATTTTAGATAAGAAAAATGTAGAATCTACTTATAAATATCATACGGTTCCGAAACTTAACAATCAGGTTTTCTTAATGGCTTTCGTGAAAAACTGGCAGAATTTAAATCTTATTTCTGGCGAAGCGAATATTTATTTTGAAGATAATTACATCGGAAAAACGAATATCACAAGCAATTATGTAAAAGATGAGTTCCCGATTTCTCTTGGTGTTGATGAAAGAATTGTGGTGAAAAGAATCAAGCTTGAAGATAAAACTTCACAGAAAGCACTCAACTCAAATAAATGGGAAACCGAATCTTATCAAATAACCGTGAGAAACAATACGAAAGAAAATATCGAATTGGAAATTCTTGACCAGCTTCCTCTAAGTGAAAACTCAAAAATCACGGTAAAATCTTTAGAAATCGGTAACGGAATTTATGATGAAAAAACCGGAAGCATTCTTTGGAACAGAAATATTTCCAGCGGAAGTTCAGATAAAATCAATTTCTCTTATGAAGTAAAGTATCCTAAAGAGATGCAGATTCAATATTACAGCAGATAGTTTTAGAATCAATCAAAATCTTAATTAATCATTAAAAACATATAATATGTACACATTGAAAATTTTAACAGTAACAGCAAGTGTAATTGCTTTTTTGAGTACAGGTAAAATTTCAGATAATCGTTGCAGCAGCAAGGCCAACGATAGAGAAGTGATGGAAAGTAATATTTCTGCAGAACCGCAAATTTCGGTTTCAAAGGATAATAAAATTCAGGTGGCTTTGCTTTTGGACACGTCTAACAGTATGGATGGCTTAATAGATCAGGCAAAATCCAGACTTTGGAATATTGTCAATACTTTAACCACTTTAAAATACAACGGAAAAGCGCCACAAGTAGAAATTGCTTTGTATGAATACGGAAACGATGGTTTGAGCGATGAAAATTTCATCAGACAAGTTACTCCGCTTACGCAGGATTTGGATTTGGTTTCAGAAAAACTTTTCGCTTTAAAAACCAATGGCGGAAATGAATATTGCGGAGCAGTCATTCGTGACGCCTCAATCAATTTAAAATGGGACGGAAACGAAAAAAGTATGAAGTTAATTTACATTGCAGGAAATGAACCTTTTGACCAGGGAAGAATCAACTACAAAGAAACGGTTCCTCAGGCGAAGAAAAAGAACATTTACACGAATACAATTTTCTGTGGTGGAAGAGATGAAGGTATTCAGTCAAATTGGCAAAACGGAGCCGTTTTAGGAGACGGAAAATTCTTCAATATCGACAGTGACCAAAAAGTAATTTATATTGAAACCCCTTATGATGTTAAAATTTCACAGTACAATTCTCAATTAAACGACACCTACATTTCCTATGGAAGCCGTGGCTCGGAAATGAAAAATAAACAGGCAATTCAAGATGTTAATGCAGAATCGGTCTCTTCTTCCAATGCCGTGGAAAGAGCAGTGAGCAAATCTAAAAAGAATGCTTATAAAAATGATCACTGGGATTTGGTGGATAGAGTTGAGAAAGACAAAAGCTATATTTCATCGGTAAAAGAAGAGGAATTACCGTCAGAATTAAGAGGAAAAAGCAAAGCTGAAATCACAAAAATTGTTGCTCAAAAATCTTCAGACCGGGAAAAAATTCAAAAAGAAATTGAAGTTTTAGCGAAAAAAAGACAAGAATTCATTGATGTTGAAACGAAAAAGCGTGGAAATTCAGAAAGTGATGATTTTGGAAAAGCCATTGAAAAATCGATTGCGGAAATTGCCAAGAGAAACGGGTATAGTTTTTAGTTATAAGTATAAATTTTGAGTTTCAATATTCGAAATTCAAAGTCCTGAAAGGACGATTTAATAAAGGATAAGATGAAATCCTAAGTATGATTATTCCAAGAGTAGAAATACTGTGAATGTTAGTATTGTTTATTTTTGTTTCGGGCTCGGCTTCGCCGAGCCCGAAATTTTTTCAGTCAATTTTTCAAACGGTAAATTTTAAAATATACTCATCTTCCAAATTTAAAATATTCCGAAAGTTGGTGTGTTTCATTTCTCATAAACGCAGAAACCATTTCCATTCCCGTTACTGAAAATGTAATTCCATTTCCGCCAAAACCTAGAACAAAATAGGAATTTTTAAAATTGTCGTGAGTTCCAATGTAAGGAAGTCCATCCTTTGTTTCTCCAAAAGTTCCTGCCCAAGCAAAATCAGTATAAAAATGATAATCAGGTTTTATTCTTTTTAAATGTCGGCGAATATCTTTTTCTTTTTTCGTTAAAAGTAAATCGCGTTTTTCAGGATCAGAAAAATCTTCGTCTCCACCTCCTATCAAAAGTCTTTCATCATCGGTGGAACGCATATAGATGTAAGGTTTATCGGTATTCCAGACTAAAGTTTGTTCGATATTTTTAAACTTATCCGTATCAACTTCAGAAACAATCGCAAATGTGCTCTTCACATTAACAAAATGTTCTTTAATCATCGATGAACTCTCATAACCAACGCAATAAATAATCCTTTTAGCTTTAATACTAAAATTATCTTTGGTTAGAGCCAAATTATGATCTCTGAGATATTTCACAGACTTCATTTCCGTTTTATCGAAAACTTTTAAACCTTTATTCACATTAAATCTCAATAACTCATGGGCAAATTTAAATGCATCAATACTTGCGCCTTGTTTAGATAAAATTCCACCATATGTATTTTGGAAGCCAAATCTTTCTTCAACATCTTCAATTCCCAGCCAGGTTACATTGAATCCTGCTTTTTTTCTGGCTTCATACTCTTTTTCAAGCCAAACTGCATCTTTCTTTTTTGAAGCAAAATATAATGACTGTTTTCTTTTAAAACCCGAACGAGCTTTTATTTCTTTAGTGATTTTTTCCAGATCATCTATGGATTTCGAGCAAGCTTTATAGCTTTCTACCGCACCTTTTTCGCCAATCAATTCAATTAATTTATACAAAGGAGTATCAATCTCATATTGCAACATAGAAGTTGTTGCTGAAGTACTTCCGTTGCAGATTTCTCTTTTATCAATTAGAATAGTTTGGTATCCGTCTTTTATCATTTGATGAGCAATAAGACTTCCGGTAATTCCGCCGCCGATAATAAGAACATCGCATTCTTCATCAGATTTCAGGGAGGGATAGGAAGAGATCAAGCCATTTTTCAAAAGCCAGAAAGGTTCGTTAGATTTCAAGTCCATAGAAAATTATTTTCAAAAGCTCATCAAGAATTGCGCCTTAAACATTGTATTTTCCTATTTATGGTTTAATTATTGATAAATTAATTACACCTAAACCATTTAAAATATAAATTATGATAACGATTATTAATGATGCTCCAGAAAATGTAGCGGCATTCAATGCTACAGGCGACGTAACAAAAGAGGATTTTGAAAATCTAGTTGTTCCTTATGTCAAAAATAAAGTTGAACAATTTGATGAACTGAACTATCTTCTTTATTTGGATACAGATTTGAGTAATTTCACAATGGGAGCCTGGCTTCAAGATGCGCTTTTAGGAATTAAAAATCTATCAAAATGGAATCGTGCCGCGATTGTAACCGATAAAGAAGGTGTACAAAATTTCACAGATATTTTCAGCGTTTTAATGCCCGGAGAATTTAAATCTTTCCCGAAAGAAAACCTTTATAACGCTTTGTACTGGTGTCAAAACGGTAACGAAGTTGAAAGTTAGTTAACAAAAAAGAGAAGCATTACACTTCTCTTTTTTAATTTTATTTATCGCAATTCACAGTTTTTAATTCTAAATCTTTCGCCGAAACTTCATTTGAACGGTAGAGATACATATATCGAATACTGATAATCAAACCAATCAAAGTCATAAATACTCCAACTAACGATGGATAATTATATGACATCCCGCTTTCTAAAGGAATTCCTCCCAAAAATGCTCCCATTGCATTGGCAATATTAAAAGCAGCCTGCATAAATGCTGCAGCCATCATTTCGCTTTTTGGGGCAGCTTTCATCATCATAATATTGATTGGAGCCGCAACAGACATTGACAAAGCACCACAAATGAAAGTTAATCCTAAAGAAACATACTGATATTCTGAAAGGAAAAATACGCCCGATAAAGAAAACATCATTAAAGCCAACAATAAAATACACGTTTTTTCAGGGCTTAATCGATCAGATAAATAACCTCCGACAAGATTTCCAAGAACCATTCCTGCTCCGGCAAGAACCATCACATAAGCCATACTGCTTTCTGCAATCCCCGAAACGACCGTCATTAACGGAGTAATATAACTAAACCATGTGAACAGTCCACCAAAACCAATTGCTGTAATCGCCAAAACCAACCAAGCTTGTTTTCTTTTAAGAAATTTAATTTCTTCTTTAAAATGGGTATCCTGATTCGCCTCCATTGCAGGAAGCCAAAGTTTTAAAAATAACAAAGCAACTAAACCGATAACACCAACAATTGCAAAATACCATCGCCAATGAAATTCATGGCCGATATAAGTTACTAAAGGAACCATCGCTAAATTGGCTACGGTAAGTCCCGTAAACATTAAGGAAATATAAAATGCCTCCTTCCCTTTTGCTGCCATTCTTGTAGCAACCACCGTTCCGACTCCGAAAAATGCTCCATGAGGAAGTCCTGATAAGAAACGGATAATCATCATCGAATTATAATCTGGTGCAATAGCAGATAATGCATTAAACAATGTGAAAATCATCATCAATACAATCAAAACTTTTTTTGGCGGAAACTTTACCGAATATCCAATCAAGATTGGCGCTCCCACAACAACTCCGAAGGCATAAGCCGAAATCAAATGCCCCGCTTCGGGAATACTGATTTGTAAGCTTCTTGCCAAGTCGGGAAGCAATCCCATAATGGTAAATTCCGTTGTTCCAATTCCTAAACCGCCAATGGCAAGCGGAATAATTCTTTTATCAATCTGCATTTTAAATTCTTTAAAATAAACCTTAATTGAAGCAATTATCTATGCTTCTTTTGAAAGCACAAAATTCGATAGAATAAATCATTTAAACTTTAACAGAAATGATATAAATTTGCTCTCTATTAACTTTTTTAGTTTAATTTAAACCAAATATTAATCAAAAGAGAACCTAATGAAAATACAGAAAGAACTTATTCAGTTTGAAGAGGGAAAATCTTTTAAATTATTTTCACCCTCGTTGAAAGATTGCTTCTTTTGGCATTATCATCCCGAAATAGAGCTCGTTTATGTAGAAGCCTGCAAAGGAATCCGTCATGTCGGTAAAAATATTTCAGATTTTAAAGACAGTGAATTGTTATTGATTGGTTCAAATGTTCCGCATCTCAATTTTGATTATAAAATTCAAACAGAGTGCAAGCAACTCGTTTTGCAGATGAGAGAAAATTTCCTTCAGGAACTTATTTTCCCAATTCCTGAATTTGATAATATTAAAAAATTGCTGGAACGTTCTTATCTTGGGTTATCATTTTCAGGAGAAACCAAAGCAATTGTTGTCGAAAAACTTCATCATATTAAAAATGAAAATTCTTTTGTTTCTTTTATGGGTTTAATTGAAATTCTGCAAACCTTAGCCAACTCAAGTGAAGTGAAAGAACTGAACAGTGAAGACACGAGAATAAAGTGGTTTTTGAATGACAAAATCAGGATGGGAACAATTTATGACTATATCCATGAAAATTATGATAAAAACCCGAATGTCAACGTTATTGCTGAAATTGTAAATTTAAGTACTCCAGCTTTTTGCAGATATTTCAAAAAGCAAACCAATATGACGTTCACCGATTTTGTGAATAATTACAGGCTCAATCAAGCAAAATTACTGCTTCTTCAAAATGAATGTGTGACGGAAGTCTGTTTTCAGGTTGGTTTTGAAAGCCTTTCCTATTTCAATAAATTATTTAAAAAATACATTGGCGAAACTCCGTCTGCATTTAAGAAAAAGCATTTGAGTAAAGTTGAATAAGTTTAATTTTTTGTTTGCAGATCTAGCAGCTTACATAGATTGTCTTGATTTTAAAAATATAGCGCAAGTATCTGCGTTATTTGTAAAATCTGCGAGAGTTTTGTAACTCCAATTCACCACAACTACAATAAAAAATCGCTCCAAATTTGAAGCGATTTTTATTTTTAATGAATATGTTTTTCGGCGTGATAAGAACTTCTTACCAAAGGCGAACTTTCTACATGTCTGAAACCTAAGCTTCTCGCAAAATCCCCAAATTCATCAAATTCTTCCGGAGTGATAAATTTCTTTACGGGAAGATGTTTTTTCGTTGGCTGAAGATATTGTCCCATCGTAATAACATCGACATTGGCATTTCTAATGTCTTCAATCGTTTGGAAAACTTCATGCTTTTCTTCACCCAAACCAAGCATTAATCCAGTTTTCGTTCTATTTTGTCCTGCCTCTTTTAAATATCTTAAAACTTCAAGACTTCTTTCATACTTCGCCTGAATTCTCACTTCTCTCGTCAAACGTTTCACGGTTTCCATATTGTGAGAAATCACTTCAGGAGCTACATCCACCATTCTGTCCAAATGTTTTGTTAAACCTTGAAAGTCGGGAATTAAAGTTTCCATCGTTGTTCCCGGAGAAATTCTTCTTACAGCATTTACAGTTTCCCCCCAAAGAATCGATCCCATATCTTTCAAATCATCACGGTCAACTGAAGTTAAAACGGCGTGTTTAATCTTCATTAATTTGATAGAACGCGCTACTTTTTCAGGTTCGTCCCAGTTTACATCCATTGGTTTTCCGGTTTTTACACCGCAAAATCCGCAGCTTCTGGTACAGATATTTCCTAAAATCATGAAAGTTGCCGTTCCTTCACCCCAACATTCTCCCATGTTTGGGCAGCTTCCGCTTTGGCAAATTGTATTTAATTTATATTTATCTACCAAAGTTCTTAATTCTCTGTAATTCTTTCCGGTAGGAAGTTTTACACGAATCCATTTTGGCTTTTGAACGGTAGTATCTTGAACTAAATTCTCCATTTATTTCTCAAATTGAGGTTCAAAGTTAGTGATTTTTTTATCGAAACAATCAAAGACAGACATTGATGAAACATATAATTTCGTAATTTTAAAAACCAAAATATTTTTATGAAGACGACATTTTGCTTTCTCACTCTTATTTTAAGCACATTTTGTTTTGCTCAAAAAGAATTTCAGCCGAAAGGTTCTACAATTAATGAAACCGTTGATGGAGATTTAGATGGCGATAAAATCCCTGAAAAGGTAATTGTTTATAATATTCCTTCCGGATCGGAATTGGGAGATATTCGTGAAATTCAGATTTTAAAGAAAGTTAATAATAAGTGGACGGTTTTAGAAAAATCCAGAAAGGCAATTTTGGGAAGTAAAGATGGCGGAATGATGGGTGATCCTTACATGAGTACCACCATTGAGAAAGGTATTTTAAACATCAGTCATTATGGAGGAAGCAGCTGGAAATGGGGCGGTACAGATAAATACAGATTTCAGAACGGGCATTTTGAATTAATCGGATATTCTTCTGAAAGCGGAAAACCTGAGGAATATTGGACAACCGTAGATTTCAATCTTTCAACAGGAAAACTGGTTTTCGACAAAGAAGTTGTAAATACTAAGGAATATGGAAAATCTAAAAAGGAAACTTTTATTAAAAAAGGAGTAAAAATTAATCTTCAAAATAGAAATCAGGAAAAACAGAGAAAAATTATTCTTCCACAAACCAAAGAAGAGGTGTATTTATAATCAATCCTCTCCAAACTCATTATTTTTCAACAATTCCGCTAAAACTTTTTTGGCGCGCATCACCCGAACTTTTGTGTTGGCGACGGAAATGCCCAATTCTTCAGCAATTTCTTTAATACTTTTTTCTTCAAAAAATCTTAATTTAATAATATCCTGATAATTGGCATCTAAAGATTCAATGGTTTTAATGATTTTCTTTTGTTCTTCATCCGAAATCATCAATTCTTCAGGTGATTTTGCATAATGATTTTTTACTTCATCTAAATTCTCCGTAGGATCTTGATTTTCCCGGCTTTTTCTACGCCAAAAATCAATAATCGTATTTTGAGCAATCGTCAGAATCCAGGTTTTAAACTGAAAATGCGGATCATACATTTCCAATTTGGATAACACTTTCGAAAAGACATTGACGGTAATTTCATCTGCATCATTTTCATCATGAACCTTTTTCATCACAAAAGAAAAAACATCAACCCAAAAAATATTGATGAGTTTGGTTTGTGCTTTCTGGTCTTTTTCCTTTGCCTTCTGGATGAGAGGAAATAATTGCTCGTCTTTCATTATTAACAAATTTATTAAAATTAAAAGATATAGAATTAAAACATTTAAAAATTTAGAGGTTGGGAGATTTCTGCGTAAAAGAAGGACATTTTTTCGCATTCTATATTTACTTATCTTTGCAGCTTAAATTTTAAACTGAAAAAATAATGAATTCCTTTATAGAAGAATTAAAATGGCGTGGTCTTTTTTCTGACATGATGCCCGGAACAGACGAACAACTGAATAAGGAAATGACAACTGCTTATATTGGTTTTGATCCTACCGCAGATTCTTTGCATATCGGAAGTCTTATTCAGATTAAAATTTTGGCTCACTTTCAGCACCACGGTCACAAACCAATTGCTTTGGTGGGTGGTGCAACCGGAATGATTGGCGATCCTTCAGGAAAGTCTGCAGAGAGAAATCTTTTGGATGAAGAAACGCTTCTTCATTATGTAGAATGCCTAAAAAATCAACTTTCAAGATTTTTAAATTTTGAAGGAAATGAAACCAACAATGCAGAACTGGTGAACAATTATGATTGGATGAAGAAAATTTCATTCCTTGATTTTGCTAAAAATGTTGGTAAAAACATCACGGTTAACTATATGATGGCGAAAGATTCTGTAAAGAAAAGACTTTCCGGAGAAGCTGGTGTTGACGGAATGAGTTTTACAGAATTTACGTACCAATTAATTCAGGGATATGATTTCCTTCATCTATACCAAAATAATGGGGTCAAACTTCAGATGGGAGGTTCGGATCAATGGGGAAATATTACTACAGGAACAGAATTAATCCGTAGAAAAGCGCAAGGAGAAGCATTTGCTTTAACAGTTCCTTTGATTACAAAAGCAGACGGTTCAAAATTCGGAAAGTCTGAAAGCGGAGAAAACTATTGGTTAGACAAAAAGAAAACTTCACCTTACAAATTTTACCAATTCTGGCTAAATGCAACTGATTCTGATGCTGAAAGATTTATTAAATTCTATACTTTCTTAGCAAAAGAAGAAATCGAAGCCTTAATTGAAGAGCATAAAACCGCTCCGCACGAAAGAAAATTACAGAAGAAACTGGCTGAAGAAGTCACCGTTTGGGTTCACGGAAGAGAAGAATATGAAAGAGCTTTAAAAGCTTCAGAAATCCTATTCGGAAAGTCGACTGCAGAAGATTTAGTAAGTCTTGATGAAGAAATTTTCCTAGAAATTTTTGATGGAGTTCCGCAAAAAGAAGTGGCTAAAGATGATGTTTTAGGAATTAATATCGTTGATTTACTTTCTGAAAAATCAGGCTTTTTAAAATCCAAAAGTGAGGCTACAAGAGAATTGAAAGGAAATTCAATTTCTGTCAATAAAGAAAAAGCAAATGAATTTTATACAGCCAATGAAAGCGATTTAATTGACGGTAAATTTTTATTACTTCAAAAAGGAAAGAAAAGTTACTTTATAGTAAAAGTAATTTAAACATAAAGAATCCGGCTCAAAAACATGAGCCGGATTTTTTCAATATGATTATTTTTAAAAAGAGTAGCTTGTAGAGGCTGATAAAGCCTGACCGGTTACAGTACTTTCTTTTTTAAGTTCACCATCAACCCAAATTTGAACTTTTAAAGTAGAAGAACTATTTGCTCCGGTTGCATTTACAACGACATTAGAATTATAAACTTGTGTTTCAGTTGTTATTTCAGGGCTCGTCCAAGTTGTTCCGCTTAAACCATTTTCGGTGATAGGATTTCCATCAATTCCATAAACGGCTGTATTAATAGTACTTCCGGATGAGGCTTCAGCTTTGAAAATTACTTTATGAGTATTTTCGGTTTCAGAAACATCATCATCATTCTTACAAGATATTACAAAACCAAAAATAAATGCTGTTATTAGCATTAAAAACGACCCTTTTAATATGTTTTTCAATTTCATTCTTTTCATAATTTCTTTTGTTAAAATATTAACAGCTCAAAACAACAGTTAATTCTCAAAAATAAGAAAAATATTCTACTGAATTTTAGGTGTTTTCGGATATTCTTTTAAATAAAGTAAAATCATTATTGTGATTTGGCTAAAAACTATGAAAAAGTATAATAATGAAGTAGATTCAAAAATGGAATAAATAATATTTATTGTAAATATTTCCATTCCGATGAGCTTGAATTTTATTACGTAAAGATTTGGGAACAAAAAAACCTCTGAGAATTTCAGAGGTTTATATGTAGAATTTTAATATTCGATTATAATTCAAGGAAACTGTAATCAATTGAAGCGCTTTTAGTTCCCGCTCCTGGAGTTGTTTTAACAGTTTTGGCAACTTCTCCGTCAATATATAACGTTAATTCCAATTGAGAATTTGCATTTGGAAGCTCTGCATTTGCATCAAGATTCAGCTGAGATTGGCTAGAATTCACAAAAAATTCGTCGCTTGACCAAACTAAACCTACATGATCAAAAATTGTATTTTGTACAGTCCCAACCTGAGTCACGATAGTTTTAAAAATATGAATCGGTGGTGTTGGAGCAGGTGTTCCAGGAATTATTTTTGCTTCAAATTTCACCAAATGATCTTGAAACTGTTCTTCATCATCATCGTCTTTACAAGAATTAAAAACAGAAGCTACTGAAAATAATATCACTGCTAAAAACGAAAGTCTAAGTAAATTTTTTGATTTGTAAAATTGCTTCATTTCTCCAAATAGATTTTTAATGTTTCAAATATAGGTTTTTTATCAATATAAAAATAACTTTTATGAAAATTTTCCAACAAAGATTTCTAAATAATATCAAATCAATAAAACAGTCACAATACTTATCTGCATTATTATTCAACAAATTATTCTTCTGAATTTTAAATCATTTCAGTTGAAAATTATCAATTTAAAATCGCTCATTATTAATTATATTTGCTTTATGAATTTAGATTACATCGTAAGGGAACCCGAAAATATTACACCCGACACCTCCATCCTTTTTATGCTTCATGGTTATGGCAGCAATGAGCAGGATCTTTTCAGCTTCAGAGAAAGCCTTCCAGCGGATTGGATTATTGTAAGTTTCAGAGCACCAAAAGACACTCAGTTTGAAGGATATTCTTGGTACGATATCGATTTTAATAATCCTGAACAATTTATTGATATTGACCAAGCCAAAGAATCGCTAACTGCAGTTACAGAAAATATTATGGCAATTGTAAACAAATATGGACTTACTAACGGAAAAACACATTTGTGCGGTTTCAGTCAGGGAGGAATTTTGTGTTATGCTTTGGCTTTAAAATATCCGCAATTATTCAATCTGGTTGCTTGTTTGAGCTGTTATCCTGAAGAAAAATTATTGACCGATATCGTAAAAGAAAAAAAGAAATTAGAAAATCTCAGATTTTTTGTTTCTCACGGAACAGATGATGCTATTATTCCTTTTGAATGGGGAAAAAAAGCAGCCGATTTACTTTATGATCTGAGCTGTTATTTTACTTTCAGAGAATATATGAGCGGTCATGGCGTTAACCAAAAAAATTATATTGATTTGATGGAATTCTTTTCTAAATAAGAAATCTTACTCTTTTCAATTCTCAAAATACTAACATTCTTCAGTAAGAATGTTTTTTTTGTTATGTATGATATAATTCACTAATTTCAGTTTATGAAAATTTGGATTTTTATATCGATTTTATTTTTTAGCATTTTAATGAATGCGCAGGATAATTTTGAAATTAAAGATGCCAAAAAAGTCGTTATCCCATTTAAGTTTATCAATAATCTGATTTTCATTCCGTTGAATGTAAATGGTGTTGAACTTACATTTCTTCTCGACACTGGAGTTGCAGAAAACACAATTTTCAGTCTTGAAAACAAAGAAATGGCTATTAATTCAATGGAAAAAATGAAATTTTCAGGATTGGGAGGCAATGCAAGTATCGAGGGTTTTAAATCTGATAAAAATATTGGAAAAATTGGCAATCATTTTGTGAATAATTCCTTATCACTTTATATTATTCTTGATGAAAGCTTCAATATTTCGTCACACGTAGGAATTCCTGTTAACGGTATTATCGGCTATCATTTTTTTAAAGATCATCCGATTATTATTGACTATAACTTAAAGAATATTACTGTTTTTAAAGATTTAGAATTATTCAGAAAAAAGATTAAAAAATTTGATCAGCTTCCTATTTCTGTCGAGAAAAATAAACCTTACATCAATACTGATGTTGAAATGACGAATATAAAGAAAGATTCAAAACTTTTGATTGACCTCGGAAACAGTGATGCAATCTGGCTTTTCCCGGTTTTAATTAAAGACTTTGTTTACAACCGACCGAATATTGAAGATTTTTTAGGAAGGGGTTTTAATGGAGATATTTTCGGAAAACGCAGTCGTATTCACAATTTTTATTTTGGAAAATTTAAATTTAATAAACCTCTAACTGCAATGCCGGATGAATATTCTATTCAGCATTTAAGCTTGGTAAAAGACAGGAAAGGTTCGCTTGGTTCTGAAATTATGAGGAGGTTTACCGTTGCTTTTGATTATCCTAATGAAAAATTATATCTGAAAAAAAACAAATATTACGAAGACCCTTTTCATTTTAACATGAGCGGACTTGATTTTAAACAAGATGGATTGCAATGGGAAAAAGATTATCTGACTTTCAGAACTTTAAACGAAAAATCAGCTTCAGGAAACAACGAGACTTACAACAGTAATCTTCAATACAAATTTGTTTTAAAACCTTTGTTTTCGATTGCCGGAGTAAGAAAAGATTCTCCTGCTGATAAAGCCGGTTTGAAAAAAAATGATGATTTAATCATTATCAACGGAAAAAAAACTTTTGATATGACTTTAAACCAAATCATGGAAATGATGAAATCTGATGAAGGTAAAACAATTAACATGACAGTAAAAAGAAAAGGTGTAGAATTGAAATTTTCCTTTATCTTAGAAGATCCAATCCCTTATCAAGAATAATATGGAAACCAAAGAAACAACTTTAGATAAGATAAGAAACCGCCCGAGATTTAAAATGTACACCCATCTCACGAAAGAATCTTATGCTGAAAATTTAAAAAAATATTTAATCGAACATAAAGACGAGTTCAACGGAAATGTAAACACTGAAGTCGCAACAATTTCGGTAAAAACTTCAGATGATAATTACTGGAAACCATGTTTAGCTTTACGAACTGAGCTTGATGAAGAAATTACGGTTGTAAGAGGAGTTTTCGGTCCGAGTTCAGCAGTTTGGACGTTTTTCATGTTTCTCTATTTCCTTTTCTCAATTTGTTGGATGACTTTTTTCACGATGTATTATGTTGAAAATCAAATCAACAGTCATGAATTTCCTTGGGCTTTGAATGCTTCTTTTCTAATGTTAATTTTTATTGCAGCAACGTATGCAGCAGCAAGATTCGGGCAAAGTAAAGCAAAGGATGAAATGCAAAAACTCCGCAAATTTGCGGAGGAATCTACTTTAAAATTTGAAAAAACTCTTTAATTATCTGAAACTTCAGTTTCCTGAAGAGCGGCATGCGAAGCTTTTGCTGATTTAATAGAATCGGCAACTTTTTCACGATTGGTTTGTTCGAAAATCATTTTCTCAACGTTTGGTTGAATTAGTTTCGTCATTTCTTCTACCGAAATATTGTTTGCATTGGGATCGTTCAGAAGATTTCTCCAAGGCTTTCTTTTCCCCCAACCATAATCTCCGAAAACCATTACCGGTGTTCCTTTTGCTTTGGTTGTTGCTCCACCTGGATTTAAAACCCAAGTATCGGCATAATTATATAACCAGATTGCATCTTTCATCAATAATCTTAAACAAGAATGCGATGCAGGATAACCGGGAAGATCATACTGATGCCATCCAATTCCGTGTGTATTGTGAATATTGAAGTTATAAGGAAGCTTCCATTCACTTTTTACGGTTGAAATTGCTAATTTCTTTTTCCAGTTGGCAAACATTAAACCTCGGTCTGTCTGAGCTGCTTTTTTACCCATACTTGTAGGTCCCCATTTTACCAAAGCTCCGTTTGAATACACTCCATAAGCCTGAATTGGGTATGAAAATACCACAAATTTTTTCACATCGCTCAACACATCAAGCTGTAAAGGAAAAGGCGAATAAGACATCAAAGTTGTGTCAATTTTTGCGGGAACAACCAATGTGTCAGAATTCCATTTGCTTTTGGAATCTAACCGGTTTAATGCTAAAATCGCATAACGTTCTCTCTCGTTGTATTTTTTACTGAAAATCGCATACAGCGAATCTCTCATTTTTTTATCTTTCGGAATTGCAAAAGCATTGTAGAAACCATTTTCCTGCATCATTGGAGGTGCAGATTCTTCCACTGGTTTAACTTTTATAGAATCCGGATCTGCAGCATTTTTTGCAATTTCACCGGCTGTTTGACTTTGTTGAGGTTGCTCGTTTTGTGTGACCTCATCTTTTTTACATGAAGTCAGAATTAAAGCGAAAAATAAAGTGTAAAGAATTGATTTTTTCAAAGTTCGGTTTTTCATAAATAAATGGCTCATCTGAGTTTGATATATAGTTACAAATATCAGACCTAAATTAAAAAAATTCAGGAATATTAATTCTACAAGTCTTGATTAAATCTACAAAAAAATCTTTTATTTTAAAAATTTAAATTAAATCTACTCATTAACTTGCTTGGAACTCATCCAAACCAGATTTCCGTTTTTATATTGATAAAAATCTCTCCACCATCTTGCTCCGCCTCTGCATTCGCTGGAAATTATTTTTTTAGTTTTATCTAATTTTAAATCGCAAAAACATTCACACTTTGATTTTCCGAAATCAGGTTCTTTCAATTCTTTAAATTTTCTATTTTTAGGATCAAAAAGAAAAACTGTAAACGTTCTGTAAACTCCCATTCCTGCATCAGGAATTGAAAACGAAATATCATCAAAACCATCAAAATTATAATCATCAATAATTGCATGTCTCGAGAAATCTGGGCTGTCAACATCGGCTAATTCTACATTGGCAATTTGTTTGTCAGGATAAATAAATTTCAGACGATTATCATAGAAAATGTTGTAATCAATCATCACATCATGAAGTAAAAACTTAGATATTCCATCAAATTTTTCAGATCTATCTTCTTCAAATTTAAAGGTGCGATTGTCCTTTTTACGAATATATTTTATCTCAAACAAATCTCTCAGACCTTCTGTAAGATAATACGTTCCATTGATTTTTCCGTCAATAATTTCATCCCAAACATAAGAAGTAAAATCTGGTTGCCCCTCTTCTCTCCCACTTTTATCGACATGGTATTTTTTTATTATTAAAGGAATAATTCCTTTCTGGTTTTTATACTGTACAAAAGCTCCTTTTCCTTTGGTTCCATAATAAATTTTTAGGCTAAATGGCTTTGCTTTACCCATAGATTTTAAGGTAAATGGTTGAGCATTAATTTTTAAATTAAAAAATAATGTGAGGAGAAATAATATTTTAAACGTTTTCATTTCTGAATAATTTTTTATTGAATTGATAGTAATAGAATCCCCAAATTGAAAACCAAGGTACAACAGAAATCATTGAAATCAATATAATTTCCTTATCAAAAGTCTCTTCTGAAACTGCAAGAAAAAAGGTAACGGAAAAGAGAAAAGGAAATAAAAACCAACACAGTAATCTTAAAATTGAATTTTGAAAAATTTTGTTTAAACTCAACAAAGCGAAAAACGAAATCAAGCTTAAAAAAAGGATCCACATAATAATTAATCCGTAAGCCAAACCGCCCATATCACAATTTCCATATTCATCAGTAGGATTTTTTGCTGACTGCATATATAAATACAGAAATATAATAGAGGTGAAAGTTGAAAACAACCAGGTTTTAAAAATAGACAAGAAAATAAATCTTTTCATATTGTGTAATTTGAATTATTTAAAAATAATGAATTTCTGCAATACAAGCTTTTGATATTTGTTGGTTTTAATTTTAAACGCAAATTTCGCTAAGATTTTTAACGACTATAATTTTTTAAGTTACACAAGGTCGTTTCACTTATAAAAGTTCACAATTTTTTTAATCTGTAAATAATTAATTACAGAAAATTTAAGAATATGATTACATAAAAACAAAAAACCTTCCGTTTCGGGAAGATTTCTTGAGATTTAAAATATAAGTTTAAAATAAGTTTAAATTCTAAGGATTTTGGTCATAACCAGCAATCTGAATCTGAGATAAAGGAACTTGGTATAAATAATCGTTGGCTGTAATTGTAAAGTTGTAATTTAAAGCCGCTGCAGCCTGATTGATAACTGCAACTCCTGTATTCCAACGTACTAAATCATGCCAATAAATACCTTCTCCTGCAAACTCGATTCTTCTTTCTTTACGAAGTGCCGTTGTGAAATCTGCAGCAGAAATTGATGTAGAAACCGCTGGAAGACCTGCTCTCTGACGAATTCTATTCAAATAAGGAACAGCTGTACTTGTACTTCCCTGAGTATTTAAAACTTCTGCATACATCAAAAGAACATCTTCATAACGGATAATCGGGAAATTAATTGGCCAATCATAACGGTTGGTAATTACTTTTCCAGGCTCACGGAATTTGATAAAATAATTTCCATTGTCTACTAATCCGTTTTGAGCAATAAATTGAGTTTTAACGGTCACAGCTTTTCTTAAATCTCCTGGTTCGTAAGCATCAATCAACGATTGAGAAACTCCCAATTCACTTGAAGTAAACAAACTTCCCTGTGCATTATACAAAGGATCTGCAGTTCCAAAATTCGGTGAAACATAACTCGGCAAATAAGAACCTTGTGACAAACCTCCGCTTATATGCTGGATTTCGAAGATGTGGTATTTATTATCATTGACACTTTTAAACAAATCTGCATAATTCGGCGACCAGGTAACAAACTGACCCTCTGCCTGAATTACTGCAAACAAATGATCTTTTGCTTTCGCAACATACGAGCTGTTGTTTAAAGGATAACCTGATCCTGTAAGATAAATCCTCCCTAACATGGCATGAGCTGCAGATTTTGTCACTCTTCCTTTGTTAGCTGCATCATATGTATTTTTCAATCCTTCTACAGAGGCTTCAAGTTCTGAGGTAACGAAGTTATAAAGTGTTGCTAAATCTGTTCTTGGTATTGCAGCAGCTTCTGTAGGACTCACCGGTTTTTCGATTAAAGGAACTTTCCCAAAAGCACGCATCAATTCAAAATAAGCATAAGCTCTTAAGAAACGGGTTTCAGAACGATATTGCTCTTTAGTCGATTCACTTGTAAAAGGAACGTTATCGATTCTTGATAAAATATTATTGGCATATGTTACCATTTGATAGGCATCTTCCCAAAGAATTTCCATTTCTTCAGTTGAAGAATTATCCTGAAAACGGTTGATTGCGTAATAATCTCTGTTTCCGTTTTGTGAAAGTGCGGTATAATTATTAGAACGAACTTCCGATGCCAGTAAATAGAAATTAACATCAAAACCACCTCTTGAAGAAGCATTAATCATCGCTGAATATACTCCCGAAACCGCCTGCTGAATCTGTAATTCTGTGGTATAAAAAGAAGTTTGCGTGATATTGTTTTCAGGTTCAAGCATCAAATCTTCTCGGCTACAACTTATTGTTCCCAATGTTAATGCTCCAAAAATTAATGCTTTGCCTAAATTTCTCATATTAAATTGTAATCTGTTTCTATTTATAATAGTTGTCTTCATTGTAAAAATTTTAGAAATTAAAGTTTAAGCCCATCATATACACTTTTGCATTAGGATATGCTCCGTAATCGGTACCGTCTGACTGTACAGATTCAGGGTTGTAACCACCGTAATAATTATCTTTTCTCCAAACATTTTCTAAACTCACATAGAGTCTAAGGTTGGAAATTTTTAATTTGCTTACCAATTCCTGAGGGAAATTATATCCTAAAGTCACATTTTTAAGCTGAATATAAGTAGCATCATATAACCATCTTGTATCTAAAAGACCTCCTGTAGTACCATCTAATCTTGGAGTTTTTCCGTCTCCCGGATCTGCGTCAGAACGCCAACGGTTTGCCCAATTTCCCATTACGTTAGTAGTAGTTCCCATTCCCGGTCGATCGATTGCACGACCTAACAATGCATAGCTATAACCTCCTTTCTGACCTTGAAAAAACACAGAAAGATCAAATCCTTTATATGAAAAAGTGTTGGTGAATCCCCAATAATAATCCGGAGTCGGACTTCCGATGATATGACGGTCATTGTCGTCAATTTTACCATCTCCGTTAGAATCTCTATACTTCACGTCTCCTGCAATTGCACCTGTTGTTTTTGCAACACCTGCATTGTTGATATCTGCTGTTGAAAGTACACCTATCGCTTCATACAGATAAAAAGAGTTCAGCTCCTCACCTACCTGTATAATATTCGTTAAATTGCTGAAACCTGTATAAATAGGCTTGTTGTTATTCCCTAACTTCAATACCTTATTGTTATTGAATGCAATGTTGGCTGAGGTATTCCATTTGAATTGCCCTGTTAAGTTTTTTGTGCTTAATTCCAATTCTAAACCTTTATTCTCAACAGAACCAACATTCCTCCATGCTGTTGTATAACCCGTTGCTGAAGCGATAGGTTCCTGAAGAAGAAGATCGTTTGTTTTTTTGATATAATAATCTGCTGAGAAATCGATTCTGTTGAATAATCCCAATTCAAGACCGAAATCTGATGATTGTGTTTTCTCCCATGTCAATTCAGTACTTTCAATACTGTTCGGTACCAAACCATTCGATAAAGCACCTCCGAAAGAATAGTTCCCTCCTGCCAAAGTTCCAAAATGTCTGTATTCACCAATCGCATTATTTCCATTTTCCCCCCAGCTGTATCTCAGCTTTAGATTACTCAGCCACGATCTATCCTTTAAGAAGTTTTCTTTATCTACTTTCCAAGCTGCACCAAATGCGGCGAAATCTCCATAAAGATGATTCCAACTAAATCTGGAAGAACCGTCTCTACGAATACTCGCAAATACCATATATTTTTTTTGGTAATCATAGTTTACACGCCCAAATAGCGAAGTCAACATCCATTCTGAAGCGGTATATTCTGAATTTAACACAGAAGCCGATTGCGTAAAGTTGAAAGTTTTCAAGTCATCATTCGCAAAACCTTTGTTACGGTTATACTGCGCTGTTGTTCTGTAATTTTCCGCACTGTATCCTGCAAGAGCAGTAATAGTATGAGAGCCGAAAGTCTTTTTATAGTTTAATAAAGCTTCTCCTAAATATCTGTTGTAATTTACCGTTCTTCGGCTTGCAATACTTACTTGCCCCGGAATATTAGTAACTAAGTTGAAAGTCGGCGTATATCCGTTATTTATGTTAAAATTATTGGTTGCCGCTCCCGAAATTTTAAAATTTAAATCCGGTAAAATGTCATAAGACATATACATACTGGATAACATTCTAAACTCGTTGGTGTTATTGGTAGTATTCTCTAAAGTACCAATCGGACTCACTGTAGAACCAGCCCATCTGTATCTTATATTGTTCCAGAAATTGGTATAAAGCCCTGCTCCTAATTCTGCAACAGGAACCATAGAAAGCATTTTGTGTGCTTCATTGTCTTTTCCGTCAACTGCAGCACCGTAGCTTTGTGAGTAACTTGGTCTTAATGCAATTCCTGCTTTCCATTTACTGGAAATATTAACATCAACTACTGCACTTAAATTAAATCTATTAAAACCGGTATTCAATGCCATACCTTCCTGATCAAAATATGCCGCAGAAATCGCATATTTCACATTACTGCTTCCTCCTCTTACTGATAATTGGTAGTTTTGAATCGCAGCCGGACGATAAAATGCGTCCTGCCAATCAATGTATGCTACCTGATTGGTTCCCCATCTTGGGTCAAGCATCGTATTGATGTTTGCCAGATTATAATCGGTCGTATTTGGTAAATTATAATAATTTGCTCTTACTGCGTAACTATCAGAAGCAGAATTACCGGGAGCTAAAGCCACCCATCTTTTATTAATGGCTTCAGTAGCATAATCAATCCATTCTGAGCTGCTCATAATATCCAGCTTTTTCTCAATGGTTTGTACACCATAATATTGAGAAAATGTGAATGAAGGTTTTCCTGTATTCCCTTTTTTTGTGGTAACAATCACAATACCGTTCGAACCTCTGGATCCATACATCGCTGTAGATGCAGCATCTTTTAGCACTTCAATCGATTGCACATCATCAGGAGAAATATTTGCCATGTCATCGGCAACTATTCCATCGATGACATAAAGAGGAGAATTACTAGCAGAAATAGAAGCAGTACCACGAACTCTGATTTCTAAAGGTTCTCCCGGTTTTCCTGTTGTAGAACGTGTTTTAACCCCGGCAATCTGTCCCGTTAAAGCTTGATCTACTCTCGCAATAGGACGATCTTTGAAGCTTTCCGCACTTACTCTACCTACAGAACCAGTAACTTCACCTTTTTTTTGAGTACCATAGGCAATAATGACTACTTCCTCAATCTCTTTGGTTTTATTTTTAGATTGTACCGTATCTTTTACTGTACCCGTGTTTTGTTTTTCCTGTGCAAAGATAAAACTTGTGGTACTTAGCAAAATACCCAGAGTCACTATTGATTTCTTCATTCTCTGATTGGTGATTATTAATTATTTGACATTTACTTTATATATACTTTCTCTTAAAATCAAAACATAAGAAAAGTTAAATCTGAAAGACATGATATTTCTCATATTTCTATTTCATAAAAGTATACTTATCGGAAATTTCTGCTATCCTGTGGTTACCTGCCAATGTTTCGTTATGAATAATTATTTATTAATTTAATCATAACATCTATGAATTTGAAGTAAATTTTGTAAAAATGCATCCTCATATTTAAAATTTTTATCGAAATTTTTCGTAATTGATTAAAAGCATAAAATGATCAGGTTGATATTTGTATATTTGAAAAACTATTAACTTGAATGAAAGCTGATTATGAAAATTTTTAAGTACTTCCTTGTTCTTATCTTTATTGTCAGTTATCCCTTAAACAAAGGACAAAAAAAGAATTATCCAAAAATCGATACTGCACTTTCCCGTATTTATTTCCAATCGATAAACACATTTGATTTTATTAATGGGATTAGAGAAAGTACAAAACTGATTAACGAGTCTAAAAAACTTAATTATAAAAAAGGAATTGCAAAAGGAAGTTTAAATATTGGCAATTTTCTGGTTAATTTAAACCGATACAAAGAAGCGCTTATTTATCTCGAAATTGCCGAAAAAAATAATCTTGAAACTGAAGATTATCTTACAAGATCTGAGATTTACACAGAATATGGCAAAATTTACGGAATGCTGAATCTTCATCAAAGAGCAATTGATTCCTTTGATAAAGCAATTAATGAAAATAAAAAAGTAAAAGATTCTCGTCTTAAAATACTAAATCTACAAATTGCATATGCCTGTAAAGCTGAAAGTTCTAAACTTATTTCACAATATGATTCCACATATATCTATTTCAAAAAAGCTTATGCACTCGATCCTGACCCTATAACAGGAGCTAATATCGCTGACTATTTTATAAAATATAAAAAAGAGCACATAGATTCTGCAGAATATTACCTTAAAGCTGCCGAAATAAATTATCAACAAAAAGAATACGATTCTTTTCAAAAACTTGCTTATTTATTGGTCTACGGAGAATACTATTTTCAGAAAGCAGACTATAATAAATCTTTAGAAAAATATTTGGAAACCGAAAAGATGTCTGCTCAATTAAAAAGACCAGATGTACGAGTGGAGGCTTATGCATTTATTTCCAAGATTTACTCAAAATTACAAAATCCACAAAAATCTGCTGTGTATTTGAAAATGCAGGCAGATCTTTCAGACAGCTTAAAAATAATAAACAATGTTGCATTAGATTTATCGGTTGAGAAGCTTATTAAAGAAAAGGAAAGCGAAAAGCTGAAAGAAGCAGAGACGCTCAGGAAGAAAAATCGTTACATCCTCGTAACTGTGATTTTCATAACCGTGCTTATTATCACATCAGGATATCTTTTTTATGTAAGAAAAAAACGGGAAAAAGAAATTTTAATCAATGATCAGAAAGGTCTAATTCAAAAAAAAGAAGCAGAGAATAAAAATCTTGAATTTAAAGTAAACTATGCTTTTGAAGAAATAATGCATCTGGCGAAAAGAAACAGCCCTCATTTTTTGGTACGATTCAAACAAGTATATCCCGAATTTTGTCAAAAAATCATTGCATTACAGCCGGATCTTTTGAATTCTGAATTGACATTTTGTGCTTATTTGAAACTTAATTTCTCCACAAAAGAAATAGCTGCATATACTTTCGTAACCGAAAAAGCTGTGCAAACAAGAAAAAGCAGAATCCGAAAAAAGTTTGACATTTCTTCTGATGAAGATCTTTATATGTGGTTTCAGAATAAAGATTTATAAATTTAATTTATAATAATAAATTATTGGTTTTGAAAGGATTATTATTTATACTTTTCGCTTCATTTGTTTTCAATTGTACATATTCTCAACAAAAAAGCTCAGAGAACGTAAACCGTTTGCTTAGACTTTCTGAGCTGAGCAGGTACCAAAACGGAATAAAATCTTTGGAATATGCTAAGAAAGCATACAATATGTCTAAAGAATTAAAAAATGATGAACTTATCGCAAAAAGTAAAATCAGCATTGCGTATCAATTGTTTATACTTGAAGATTATAAAAAAAGTTTATACCAAATCTCTGATCTTGAGAAGACTATATCTGTTGATAATGAAATTCTTAAAAGTAAAATTGTAGAAATCAAATATGTTAATTATAATGTATTGGGTCTGGAAGATCTAGCAATAAAATCGCTTGATGAATATATAAACATTTTGAAAAAAGTCCCTTCTGATTCCGCAAAGCAGGAACTCGTAAAAGGATATTTTTATTATGCTTACAGACTTCAGGATAATGATTTAAAAAAAGCTAACAATTACATTGATAAAGCTTTGCAAATCGGCAAAACCCTGAAACTTAATGAGACATTAAATACTTATATGATAAAGGCTTCTATTTGTATGGGGCTCAATCAGATGGATTCTGCTCAGATTTATATCTCGAAAGCATTTGAAGAAACCAAACTTAAAGAACATATTACTTATAAGTACGCTGCATACGAGCTTCAGGGAGATTATTATTTTAAGATAAAAGACTATGATAAAGCCGTTATTGCCTTTCAAAAGACTTTAGCAGAAATCGATTCGATGAAAATTGATGACTTTTTTTGCCTAACAAATACTACAGCCAAACTTGCAGATATTTATACGATATTGGGCGATAAAGCTAAGGAAAAAGAGTTTAGAGAAAAATATCAGAAATACAACGACCATTTAAAGGAAAGAAAAAACGAAGGTCTGAAGCAGACCATCGACAATATTCTGAATGAACAGGAAGAGAAAAATGAAAATTTAAATACCAAAAACAAATGGATTGTTTTTCTGATGTTATTTTCAGTTACATTGGCATTATACTTTTATTTTAAAATTAAAAAAACAAAACGAAGAAAGAGAAACATTTTACAGCAAAATCAGGTTTTAATTACTGAAAAATCAGAATTGGAAAAAGAAAAGGATCTTCTGAATAAAAAAGCTAATGAAAACAAACTTGCAGAACTGATTGAGCTTGCCAAAAAAAACAGTCCCGAATTCACTATTCTTTTTGAAGAAATCTACCCAAATTTTATAAAAAATATAAAAGTCATTAATCCCAAAATAAGTAATTCCGAACTACACTTTTTGGGCTTGGCTTTTCTGAATTTCACTACAAAAGAAATTGCAGATTTTACTTTTGTTACTGTTTCGGCAGTACAGTTGAGAAAATATCGAATTCGGAAAAAATATACGATCCCTTCTGATGAAGATTTTAATGTTTGGATGCGTAATTTGAATACACATTAAAGATTTTTGATATCTATTATTATTGATAAGAGATCTTGTTTCTATACTTCACCATAAATCCATATCCCATTAATCTATATAATTCTGTTATTATTTAACAGGTTATTTTACTATTAAAATCAAATTCCCAAAACATTTATATAAATTTTAAGCACTTAAAATCAACCACTTAAACCCTATGTAGTATCTATGTAGGGTCACTTTTTTTTGCATATAGTTTATTTATTGATTCATTTGTAGCAGAAAATTCAGAATATAATATCAGACTCTTTAAGGTCATATTCTGTTGATTCTAAAAAACATACATAATGAAAAAAAAAGTACTCATCAATTTCCTTCAGATTGCTGTTGTTTTCGGTGGACTTTACTTCTATTTAAAGAACAAACAAAAGAAGTCCACTGACAACGGTCAACAAAAAAAAAATGAAAAACCAAAAACCCGTTATTTTATCAATGACGATCTTGATGAAGTTTTTCAGCTAGCAAAAATTAATGATCCCTTCTTTCTCGCAAAATTCAAAAAAATCTATCCAGAATTTTGCAACAAGGTTATTTCTCTTTGTCCGGATATTCTAAATTCTGAGCTTATTTTTTGTGCTTACATCAAACTCAATTTTTCAACAAAAGAAATTGCCAAATATACATTTGTCACCCAAAAAGCTGTTCAGGTAAGGAAAAGCAGGCTGCGAAAAAAGTTTAATATTCCTTCAGAAGAAGACCTATATATCTGGTTCAAAAAATTGTAATACAAACAAAGCCAGAAAACCAATAATCACCTGAAAAATAACGAATTAAGCAAATGTAGCATCCATGTAGGGTCTGTTATTTTTTCTGCCAGTTCTTTTATTTATTCATTTGCCAAAGATTTCCGAAGAGACAATACCTATCACATTTTTAAATTTTCCTTTTAGAAATTATTTAAACTGATAAACATTTCAATTTTATTTTTCATCACATTTCATCTACTCAAGTAGATATTCAAACCAAAAACATGAGCAAAACTCCAGTAACAACAATCTTTCAAACTGCCCCACTCTTTTGTCGGGTGAAGATTCTGTTCGTTTTGCTTTTTCTGCAAGCTTTTTATACAATTTATGGTCAGATGAGCTTACAGGGAAGCGTTGTTATCATTGATGAAGAATTGCATAATAAGAGAATAGATTACCTGTCTGTCACCTCAGGAACATACATTTATAATATTACTGAAAACAGGAACAAAAAAGAAAGCAAGACCATTTTAGCTATTGCTAAAAAACCAAAAAAAAACCAATCCTCTAAGAAAACAACAGTCAAAAAAAGAGAACATCCTAAAGCTAGCCAACTAAGATATTATACAGGTAGCAGCTCTGAAGTTTTTTTTAATGTTCAAATTTCAAAAGGTTTTGTTTGTACTGGAAACAATTATCATATAAAAAAGGATGCTACTTTAACAAAACTAGAACTTTCTGAAGTTTTTCACTTTTCGAAAGACTTCAAATTAGCACTCGCATATCATTTAAAAACACATTATGATTATTCTAAAAAGCATAAAATAAGACCTCCTCCCTCATCATTCATTTAATATCAATATAGCCTTATCATAAGGCAAATTAAAATACACAATAGAAAATTAATTTTCTAAAACACATTAAAATTGAAAACGATGAAACGTAAAAATATTATATTTTTAAAAGTACTGCCCATACTTTTATTGATCCTTACAACATGGATAAATACTGCAAAAGCACAGGGTGTAGATGCTGTATTCTTCTTAGATAACTCCAGCTCTATTGATGATACAGAATGGACAGACATGTCTAATTCTACAAAAAACCTTATCGATCAAGTATTAAACTGTAATCCGGCTAATAGAGTATCGGTAGTACACTATTCGCATATTGCTGACGGCTTTCCAAACCAAAGGGAATCACGACTTTATATTGAATCTGCTTTCACTCCAGATGCAGTATCAGCAAAGAATTTTATCAGAAGAGGTGGGGTAGCTGCTTCTCCAATGGGAGGTAATACCAATACACATCAGGCGGCGGGAGTTTTAAAAGATATTTTGAGCAATATTATTAACCCTAAAGTATTAAGTCCTACAAAAACGTTAACTCAGAATTCTACAAATAAGTTAGTGGTGTTTTTATTTACTGATGGACTGTCATCAGATCAAATAAGAAAAACTATTTGGGAGGGCACTGGAGGTAATTTTGATAATTATAATGTTTTAAAAACATCTAAAAATGCTACTTTCGTAGTTTTGCAGGCCCCTCCAAATACTGTGGCCGCAGACTATACAGCAGCTTTAAAAACATCAGCAGCGATTGCATCTGTAGGAGGATCTTATACAGGAGCATTGGATGCAAACCTAGGTGATCCACAAGGTAGTGGAGTTAAACCTAGAAAAATAATAGGCAGTCCAACTTTCGATATTTCTACGCTTGATATCAGTACAATTGCTCAAGGTATTTGTCAATCTTGTGCACCAGTAGTAGAAATTTCAGCAGTAACACCACCTGCACAAGGTGTCTGTCTTAATGGAACGGCTCAACCTTTGGTTTCAACTGCTACAGGAACAGGTACACTTACATATCAATGGTATAGCAATACAGTAAATAGCACAACTGGAGGTACACTTATTGCCGGAGCAACATCAGCTTCTTACAACCCGCCAACATCAGCAGCAGGAACAAGATATTATTATGTAGTCGTATCCGATTCTTACTGTGAAGGTAAAACTACGTCACCAATTGTTTCAGTAACTGTTAGCAGCTTATCTGCTACTCTGGTTCCTAATATTAATAATACAACCGCTTATTCCAATTCAACAGGACTTTATACCATACAATGCGGAAGTGCGACTGCAAATTTATCTACATTAACTGCATCGAATACACCTATAGGTAGTATAATTACATGGCATACAGACCCAATTGCTACTGCGGCAAACAGAGTGACCCCTGTTACTGCAGTGTCGGGAACCACAAAATTATACGCTGCATTCTACAATTCAACAGGTCCCTGTTATTCTTCAACTAAGATGGTGACCATTGTAGCACCCATCTGTGCAGTAGATGATGATTATACTTCTACACCAATTATTGCAGGTGTTGGAGGCACACTCCCTTCTATTTTTGGTAATGATACGTATAGCGGAACAATAATTTCGACAATGCCTGCCAATTCGGTAGACTTCTTTTATGAAATGTGGACTACTGCAAATGCTACCGTAGACGGAAACGGGAATTTAATCATTCCCGCAACTACACCTCCAGGAACTTACACATATTACTATAAAATCTGTGACAAAGATCCTGATGTTGTATCGCAAACGAGTTGTGCTATTGCTGAAGTGAAATTTACGGTAGTAGCTGCATTTGGATGTAATAACAATATGTACCTTTCTCAGTCTGTACCGGGAAGTACAACGCTTTACACAATAGGAACTTCTACCAATCCTTTTACATATCCAACTGTGGGAACAGAAGCAGTTTCTTACAATGCTATGGGGCTGAATCCTCTTGATGGTAGAATTTACGCTATTCAGGCTGGAACAACCAATTTATTGTCAATCAATACTGACGGCTCAACTACCAATCTAGGCTCGGTTACCGGCTTAGCGGCAGGAACATACTTTGGCGGTGAAATAGACGATGCAGGTAATTATTATGTTATAGCTAATTTAACAGGTGGGGTCAGTACCATGTACAGAATCAATCTGACGACAAAAGTAGCTACAGCAATCTCATTAAAATATGCAAATAATTCAGTTGCTACACTATACCTTCCTGATATGTCATACAGTATCACTACAGGACTTTTATATGGTGTCCACGGACCTACAGGCCAACTTGTTTCAATCAGTTCAACAGGCATTGTTACAAGAATTGGGACAGCACCTGGAGTAAGTCAAAACTTCGGAGCGATGTATACATCTAGCACGGGCGAGGTTTTTGGGGTAAGAAATGACGGAGGTTTCTATCAGTTCAATCTTACAACAGGCGAAAGAGTACTTATCTCAGGAGCTTCTCCAAGCAGCGGAAACGATGGGGCACATTGTGTTACAATGCCTATTACCTTTACTGCAGATCTTCAGATAACCAAAACAGACAATACAGTAACGTACACTCCAGGTAGCACCACCACATATACTGTAACTGTTACCAATAGCGGGCCTTATGGTGTATTAAATGCTGTTGTTTCAGATCCTGTTCCTGCAGGCATTCCGGCAGCAAATGTAAGTTACACTGCAATTGCTTCATCGGGTTCTACAACTACAGTTTCGGGAACTCAGACAGGAGCAATCAATGACTTTGTAGGTTTGCCAGTTAACGGCTCTGTTACCTATACCATTGTTGTAAATATTCCGATGACCTTCAGTGGTAATCTCGTAAATACAGCTACAGTAAATGCACCTTCAAATATAACGGATACCAACACAGCGAATAACACAGCGACAGACACAGATACGTTTGGAGTATGTTACAAGCCAGCTATTACAACAGGAATAACTCTTGATACCCAACACGGTATTTCTGCTCTCGGAAGAGCAGGCACAGATAATGGCAACTGGCCAATGGTAAGAAAAGGGGCATGGACTGCACTGGAAGCAAAGACGAAAGGTTTTGTAATCAATAGACTTTCTACATCACAGATTGCAAATATCCCTGTTGCAAACCTTATAGAAGGTATGATGGTTTATAATACAAATCTTAACTGCTTACAGATAAATACCACAGGCACAGCTGCCGGATGGACTTGTCTTACTAACCAAGTCTGCCCGTCAAACTAAAACTTTTAATTAATTTATTATGAAAAATATATTCACAATAACATTGGCTCTGGTTTCCTCATTGGCTTTTTCTCAAATTGCTATCGGAAAATCAAGTGTAAGCAACACATCGGTTTCATTGGAATTTGGTAATGCTAATAAAGGAATCATTTTACCTTGGGTAACTTCGCAGGGAGCCGTAACAGGAGCTGTAAACGGAACCATTATTTATGACACTGCAGATAAAAAAGTAAAATACCTAAAAGGAGGAAGTTGGTTTGATCTCAGTATAAATAATACCGGAGTAGTAGATACTACTATTCAGGACACTCTTCAGGAAAGTACTTCTGCCAAAGCTGCAATAGGTAGCGATGGTGCTGCTGATAATACCCCGGGAATATTGGTTCTTACAGATACAGACAAAGCGATGGTGCTTCCCAAAGTGGCAAGCCCGCATCTGAATATTATTAATCCCGCAGCCGGAATGATGGTATATGATACTTTTAACCATTTGGTTGCAGTGTATAATGGAACAGTTTGGTCTTTTTGGAGATAATAACTTGTGATTTGTGTTTTTACAGAATGCGGAAACAATTCTGCTTCCGCTTCTGTATTTCAAAATCAGCATTTACAAAAACATTTATACTTTATTCATATTAACAGTTGGTGCATAGCAGGCGGAAAGTAATTTCCGCTTCTGTTACCAGCGATTAAAAAACAAAAATTAATTATGCCGATCAAATACAATTTAATTGAAAGAGCGGAACCCGGCGTAAGCGGAGGCGGAACAAAAAAATGGTATGCCGTAGCCGTCAATGATGGAGAGCTGAGCGTAGATGATCTTTCTAAACAAATTGAAAAATTCTCAGCCTTATCTGAAGCAGATATCAGAGGTGTAATCATTGCCCTTGAAAACGTGATTACAGATAGCATTGCCAACGGAAAAATCATCAGAATGGATAAACTGGGAAGCTTTTACCCCAGCCTGAGCAGCAGTGGTGCCGCCACTAAAGATGAGTTTAACACAAGCTTCATCAAAGGTGCTCATGTAAACTACCGCCCCGGAAAACGCATCGACGATACATTAAAAACAGTAACATTTAAAAAAGCAGATTAACAACAAAAATGATGCGCATGACTCCCTCAACTCTTGCGCATCATTTACCAAACTCTTGCGCATCTTTTCCCAAACTCCTGCGCAAGAGTTTACAAAAACGTCCTCAAATCTTTTTATTATAAAAAGATAGATTCTAGAAACAACAAATGAAAATTAACGCCCGAAAGGGCAAATGATGAAAATGATCTTTACAGAAAGCGGGGTTTACACAAGCCCCCGCATCTGTAAATTTAAAATTCCCTCTTAATGGTTTACCCTCAGAAAAACATTATCACCCAATCACCTTTATTACAGAAAAATATTTTATCAGACATAGTTTCTGAGAAATAATTTATCATAAATAATTTTAATACAATATGTGATGAACTTCAAACAAATTCATATAGGAAGCTTAATACAACAAAGAGTTAAAGAATGTGAGCTAGACTTTCCCCGTATTTGTAATTTTTTTAAGTGTAATGAAAATGATATTCGCAAGATGTATAATAGTGAACACTTGGATACTAAAATACTTTTAAGCTGGAGTAAACTACTAGAGTATGATTTTTTCAGGATTTACAGTCAACATTTAATATTATTCTCAGCTCAACAAAAAGATACAAAACATAAAGCCGGTACATTACAAACAACTCTACCGTCATTCAGAAAAAATGTTTACACCAAAGAAATTATTGATTTTATTTTAAACGCTCTCAACTCAGGTAAAATGACAACGACAGAAATAATCGAGACTTATAAAATACCAAAAACTACCCTTTATAAATGGATTAGTAAATACAATACTCCAACTCAACAAAAATAGATTTTGAAACCATGAAACCTAATTATAAGAAAATATTCGAAGATATTATTTTGGAGAAATGCCCGGAAAGACAATCAGAATTAAGTTATTATTTAAGTAAAGACAGCTTTTCAATTCTGGAGGTTATTGATCTAAATAAAAAGATTTTTGGATCGGCTGATAAAGAAACACTAGATTTCAATCAACGACATAAATCTTACGATAGCGAAACTATTTTAAAAATATTAGCTTATCAGGAAAATCACAAGTTGAGTAATCTTCAGCTTGCCAATCATTTTAAATTAAGCAGGAATACAGTGAGTAAATGGAGAAGATTGAACATAAAGTAATTATATTATTTTTCTCACAAGTTAAGAGTTAACAATCCCTTTCTGCATTTAAAAGTTCTTAGCTATTCTACAAATGAAAACAGAATCTTCAATGAAGATTCTGTTTTTCTATTAATAATGTGAATGATGGTGTCTACCTTAATTCCTATTCATTCAAAGTGTTTTCTAAAATTGTAGAGAACAGGGTTCATTTCCCTAGATAATTTGAACCCTGATATTCTACAAGAAAACTGAATGATGAAAATTTATTTATATAATGATTTGGTGTCTTGTTTAACTGTGTCAAATATATAATCACAAAATTTCATCAGCAAGTTTTTGTGGGAACCATTTATAAATAATGACGTAAAAATTTGCAAAATGCATCGGAATAACTAAACCTCAAAAACTTAATTATCAAAGCATTACAACCAATAAAACAAATCATCATTAATAAAAAAAATTAATTCAGTAAAATAGATTTATATCCTAAAAAAAGCTAATTATAGAACAAAAATCATCATATTGTGTCTTAGAAATTGACAATTGTAGAAGAAAATAAAGGCTAATTTTAAAAAAACATAGTTAATATTTTTATTAAATAATATTTATGATCAACCGTAAATACTGCTTTTCATTAATTTCATTTCATTATTTAAATCGATATCCTACACTCAATCCAAGTTTTATAACTTGATTATGATCTGTTTTATCTGCATTAAACATCAATTTTCCATACGCAATATTGGCTTCGAAAACAATTCCTTTCTTCGTCATCAATTTCCAACCGAGACCGGCGCCTAATGCAAGATCATAAATATCTTTACCTTCTGTGAAAGTCAACTTATCCGTTGCATCATATATTTTTTTTCCATCTATGGAAGTGAGCATTCCAAATCCTTCGACAAAAATTCCGGAAGCATATTTTTTTCCAAAGTAATATCTGTAATAGGGGGAAATATAGTAATTCATATCATCATTTTTAGAAAGCTCATATACCATAAATGCAGAAATCCCCAATGATGAATTTTTGTTTAAAAACCTTTCATAACCTACTTCAAAGGCACCCAATAAAGGAGTAATCAGATTCAGTTTAATTTCATTATTTACCTCAGAGGTTTCAGCATTCGTTTCATTGGTTTGAGCATTAAAAAAAGAAAATGACAATAGAGTCATTAAAAAAAGGCTTATTTTATTCATTTTAAAGTGATTAAATTTCGGCAAACATATCGAAATTTTGATTTTTAATCTTCTTAAAGCCTGTTAAATAAAACATAAATTTAATTTATGTTGGAAAAAGGTAGAGTAAGCTAAAGTTTGAATTATACAACAATTTGTACAGAATATGAAACGATCTTATTCTGCTTTCCATTGATCTAAAAAATGAAAATTTTAGATGAAAGAGAAATAAAACTATATATAAAAAAAATCCTGTCTCGTAATGAAACAGGATTGCGATCCGGACGGGACTCGAACCCGCGACCTCCGCCGTGACAGGGCGGCATTCTAACCAGCTGACCTACCGGATCAATTTTCTTTTAAAGTTAAAATTGTAAAATCTTTTTGCGATCCGGACGGGACTCGAACCCGCGACCTCCGCCGTGACAGGGCGGCATTCTAACCAGCTGAACTACCGGATCAATTTTCTTTTAAAGTTAAAATTGTAAAAACTTTTTGCGATCCGGACGGGACTCGAACCCGCGACCTCCGCCGTGACAGGGCGGCAGTCTAACCAGCTGACCTACCGGATCAATTTTCTTTTAAAGTTAAAATTGTTAAAACTTTTTGCGATCCGGACGGGACTCGTCCCCGCGACCTCCGCCGTGACAGGGCGGCATTCTAACCAGCTGAACTACCGGATCTTTTCCCACAATTTCCAGAAGTATTACCCTCTTTTATTGTGGTTGCAAATATATAGCTTTTTTCATTACCTGCAAACTTTATGTAGGAAATTTATTCAAATTAAATATAAATTACAGATTATCAATTGTATTTATTTAAATAAACATCTTAAGTTTTGATTAACAATTATGAGTTTAGTCTAAAACTCAAAACTTACACATTACATTAAAATATTATTGACAGGCTGCAATGCAGGTGGAAGATCGGTTTCACCAATCATTTCCCGAAGATCAATCTCAATATTTCTGGTAATTTGGGTAATCGGAACATCATTCGGATTCCCTTCAAAAGGATTTTCTGTACTTTCACCAATTTGCTCCAAAACAAGGAAAACCCAGCCCAATAAAACACTAAATGGAATAGCAAGCCAAATAATATTCTCCCCAAACTTCTCAACCATCTTTGAAAATTCTCCTAAAAAGCCTAAAGGCAACAAGAAGCACAACATATTGGTAAAATACAAATTGATACTCGTAAACTGTCTCGGATAAGGGAAATTCTTGATTCTTTCGCATTTCCCTTGTTGGTCGTACAAATCTTTCAGTTGATTTTCTAGAGCTACGTAATTATAATCTGAAATCAAACCCTCCTCATTAAATTTTCTCAAATGTTCAGATTGAGTCGCCAAAATCTGTGTCGCTCGGTTTTTAGTTGATAAAATATAATTAAACTCCTTTTCAGACAGAAAATGTTTAAGCTCATCAGAGATGCTACTCTCCCACTCTGGAACTTTGTAATACTGCAAATATTCTCTATAATAGCTTCTGGTTTTAACGTTTTCCCAGCTTTTTATTTCTCTCAATTGAAATCTCATTGCAGTTAACCATGCAAAATGACGGTAAATAATTTCTTTGTGAAGCTTAGATTCTTCAGTTTTGTCATTTGTTCTTACAAAATCTTTCACCATTATTCCAAAAGCACGACTGCTGTTGATAATGGCTCCATAAATTTGTCTGGCTTCCCAAGTTCGATTATAAGTTTGTGTATTTTTAAATCCAGAAATGAAAGCAGTTGCTGTACCCAATAAAGCGACTGGAACCCACGGAATAGCAAGCCAAGTCCATCCTAAAAAACAGAAAAGAAGTGTAGGAATTATACTTAAAATCAACATTTTGTAGATTTTAGTGCGTGTCCAAGGAATGAAATGTTTTAATTTATAATGAGAATTTGTATTCATAGTTTAGCTGAAATTAATGTCCTGCTCCGGTAATTTTCAATTCATTTAAATCTAATTGCAATTCAGCTTTACGAATTTCTTCGTCTGAAAAAAGTTTTTCTTTTCTCATTCTGAACAATTCTTTCCGTTGAATCGAATAAATATCCAATAATACGTGATGGTATTTTTCAATTTCCTGATGCTCTGTTTCATCACATTCTAAGGATTCAAGACGTTTATTAGCCAAATTAATATCAGATTCCAAATTAGATTTATAGAAAGTAATTAACTCATTATCATTTATATCAGATGAATATTTGTCATTAACTAACTGTAGTGCCGTATTATCTAAAATTAATTGAATTCCTGTCTGTTGCTCTTCTTCAGGAACCAAATTATCAATTTCTTTAAGTTTAATTAATTTAATGATAAAAGGTAAAGTCAATCCCTGAAAAACCAACGTAATGAAAATCACAACAAAAGTTATAAAAATAATGAGGTTACGCTCCGGAAAAACAGTTCCTTTATCATCTAAATAAAGTGGGATAGAAAGTGCCGTCGCCAAAGAAACAACTCCTCTCATTCCTGCCCAACTGATTACCAAAGGCCCCTTCCAACCCGGAGAGGGGTCTTGTCGGGCTTTTGAGCTAAACCATCTCGGAATATGTGCTGAAGGGAAAACCCATAAAAATCTCAGTAAAATAACAATTAAGCTCACAATTGCTCCATATTTTATGCCCTGCCAAACAGAATATTTTCCTAAAGCTGCAACAATTTCAGGAAGTTCTAATCCGATTAATACGAAAACAAGAGCATTCATCACGAAAATCATCGTCGTCCATACTCCAAGCATATTTAATCTTGTACTTCCCGTTTGGAAAATCTCATGAGAGCGCCAAGAAATAAACAATCCGCCTGTAACGACTGCCATTACTCCCGAAAAATGAAACTGTTCTGCTGCAAGAAATAAAATATAGGGAGTCATTACCGTTAAAGCCGCATCAATTGCCGGAGTTGTCGGTAAAAATCGATGAATAAAATACATAATATGTGCTCCTACAAGACCAACTACGATTCCCATTCCTGCAACTAGGAAAAACTGTCCGGTAGCTTCCTGCATTGAGAAAGTACCTGTGATTACGGCTAATAAAGCAAATTTAAATACGATTAATGAAGATGCATCGTTAACCAAACTCTCTCCTTCCAAAATAGTCATTAATCTTTTCGGAACACCCATTCCCTTCAGGACAGTCGCTGCTGCCACTGCATCTGGCGGAGAAACGATTCCACCTAAAAGAAATCCTAAAGCAATGGTAAATCCTGGAATAAATGATGAAGTAAAATAGGCCACAATTGTCGACGTGAAAAATACCAAACCAAATGCTAATAAAGCGATTGGGCGTTTCCATTTCCAAAAATCTGTCCATGAAGTATACCAAGCTGCTTCATATAACAATGGTGGTAAAAATATTAGAAATATTATTTCAGGATCTAAGCTCATGTGAGGAACACCAGGAACAAAACTGATTCCCAAACCTGCAATCACGAGAAAAATGGGATAAGCGATTTTGATTCGCTGAGCCAACATAACCAATAAAAAAATGGAAAATAAAAGCCCTAAAATAAGGAGTAAAGAATGATGCATGTATTTTTTTTCTATTTGTGAAAACTTCGAACGAATATATTATTTAAAATATTAATTTTCAAATATGTTCTTATTTTTTTACCCATAATTTTTATTAATTAAAATTAAATAATGTGGTATCCTTTTAAAAACTCACAGACAGGGATGTAGCTGTTGTAAAATAATTTGCTTTCAAGTCTTCATTTGTATTTGAGATGAATAGCATCTTTATTATTAAGATTTCTGCATTCGTCAAAACAAATAGTAAAACTTTTCGAATCATCAATCATATCATTGAATTACAGTGTAACTCTGAAGAATGGTTCGAAATTTCGTTTTTCTCTTTTCGTTGCACCAGTATCTTTAAGCGAACAGCGAGGCAATGTATCCTTAGTAGCTCAAGTATTGGGGATTTGCAAAGAATTAGTCATTTGGAGAAAGCTTCACAAAGAAGATAAGCTTACGAAGGAAAAGCAAATTTCCTCCGATCCTATATGGGAAGAGTTACTTGGACTTCGAAAAGAACTTGAAGAAACAAAGCTAGAACGTGACATCTTAAAAAAGGAAGTAGGCATCTTCTCCACTAGAGACGGGTATTCGGATCTCATTTTGATGAGAAAAGATAGTTCAGACCTGTAACTTCGTTGGTTCGAAGCATATTTTAATTGATTTGATGCTAAGAAGACTTGTGCTGCAGTTTATTATCCTTGGAGATTGAGTGGCCAACACCACATTGCGAATTTTACAAAAGATGAATTCCGCTCCAATCTGGCCGATAAAAATTTGTAAAGCAGTTCTGACCGGTATAATGGGTAGTTGGGGAGATTTTAAACAGAATGTAACAGTACAAGTATTATCATCGAGGAGATAGCGAGCCTATACCAAGTTATTTGGAGTACTATGTTGCCATTTTCCCAGTGTTCTGGCAAATGATTGACATTACCACTGTTTGACAAGTCTATTTTCCCTGCCTTGAAACATATAACCGGAGAAGATTTACTTACGGAAGATTTTCCTGCCAGCATCACAAAAGATCAAGTTGCTTTTTGGGGATTTAAAACAATCTTTTTCGGAATGTTTAACAATATAAATTGTTAATATTTGTTATTAAAACATCAAGAAATTTGAATTCAATCCAAGCTAACCAATTGGTTATTTGCCACTTAAAGGAATTATAAAAAAGCAGTTCGAGAACTGTCTCAAAAAACTCAAAATTTTATTTTGTACTTATCGAAACCGCCTGTAAGCTAATATAGCTTTGTTTATCAAATAGTTACAAACGAAAAAAGTCGCCAATTGGCGACTTTTTTATTCAGGCGATCCGGACGGGACTCGAACCCGCGACCTCCGCCGTGACAGGGCGGCATTCTAACCAGCTGAACTACCGGATCTTTTACAATTCAAGAATTATCTTCTGTTATTGTGGTTGCAAAAATACAACTTTTTACTAATTTTGCAAATCTTTCGAGACAAAAAATGCTTCCCAAAACGGAAAGCATTCATTATCAAAGTGATTTTTTTATAAGTGTGCGCTTAATTTCTCAGCGATTACCTCTTTTGGAGTTACACCAACCAATTTATCTACTACTTCACCATTCTTGAAAATAAGAACTGTAGGGATATTTCTGATTCCATATTGCATAGAAATCTCCTGATTGTTATCTACATCTACTTTTCCTACTACAGCTTTTCCTTCAAAATCTGTTGCAACTTCTTCGATGATTGGTCCTAAAGTTCTACAAGGTCCGCACCATACTGCCCAAAAGTCTACCAATACTGGTTTGTCTGATTTTAAAACCGTTTCCTGAAACGAGCTATCTGTAATTTCTAAAGCCATTTTTTTATCTTTTAATTATTAATATTCTTATTGTTTTCCTAATTCAAAATTACCACTTTAAAATGAAAAGCCTATCTATGCTCAACATTTGTATTTTCTATAACGAAGTCTTTAGAGATTTCTTTTAAAGCATCCACAAAAGCATCAATCTCATTTTTAGTCGTTTTGTGACTGAATGATACTCTTAAAGGTGTCCCGTTATCCATTTCATCTTCAGATAAAACCATCATCATTACCATAGATGGTTTTGAAGCTCCTGATGAACATGCACTTCCTTGCGAAACTGCAATTCCTTTCATATCCAACTGCAATCCGATTAAAGGGTTTTTGTATGGAAGCAAAAGACTTACAACCGTATATAAACTGTTATCAGCTTCGGAACTTCTCCCGTTAAATTTAACTTCTGGAATTTCTGCAGCCACTCTATCAATCGTATATTGTTTAATGTCCTGCATATGGTGAGTATAAGCTTCCATATTATTTAATGAAAGCTCTAAAGCTTTACCTAAACCTGCAATACCAGCAACATTTTCAGTTCCGGCTCTCAAACTTCTTTCTTGAGGACCTCCTGTAATAATTCCTTTCAATCCGCTTGATTTTCTAATAAATGCAAAACCAATTCCTTTCGGACCGTGAAATTTATGAGCACTGCAAGAAGCAAAATCTACAGGAATATCTGAAAAATCAAGATTCATGTGCGCCATTGTCTGAACGGTATCAGAATGGAAAAGTGCATTGTTTTCTTTACAAATCTGTGCAATTTTTTTAATGTCAACTATATTTCCAATCTCGTTATTAGCATGCATTAAGCTTACTAAAGTTTTTTTATCGGAACCTTTAAGTAATTCTTCTAATTTATTTAAATCAATATCTCCTTTTTCGTTGGGACGAATGTAAGCAACTTCAACACCTTTTCTGTTTTTCATATCCAAAATACTCTCAGAAACACATTTGTGCTCCATCGGTGAACTAATGATTCTTTCAACGCCAAGATGCTCAACGCTGGATTTAATAATCATGTTGTTGGATTCTGTACCGCAAGATGTGAAAATAATCTCAGCCGGAGTTACATGTAGATAATCTGCAACCTGCCTTCTTACATTTTCTATCAAAATCTTAGCTTCTTGTCCGAAACTGTGAGTTGAAGAAGGGTTTCCGAAATTCATTTTCATTGTATCGACCATTGCGTCAATTACTTCTTCTAAAAGCGGTGTTGTAGCAGCGTTATCTAAATATATTTTATTCATTTTTTATTTTGTCGGATTTAATTGTACTGAAGTGAATTTGTAACTGGAAGGAACTGAAAAAACAAACCAAGGATTTGAAAGTACCTGAATCTCCATTCCGCCCGACTCATACATCGGAACTTCTACATACAATACATTATCTTTTACAGAAATGCTTTTAATTTCCTTTACTTTATGATCTCCTGAATTGAATCTTCCTAAATTGTATAAAATGACTTTCTTATCATTCGGAAAAGCAGGAATATCCATCACAGGCTCCATACCGGATGAAGCAAAATTTTCTGTGATTTCCTTTTTTAACTGTTCTTGATCTTTTATTATTTTAAAACCTGCTTTCTCGGTTCCGCCATTTGACTCAGACGCGAGAATTTCACTTTTATTCTGCATATCATTAGATTTTTGTGCAGTTGTGCTTGTGCAACTCATGATAATTGCAAAACACAAAATCAGCAGTTTATTCATATTATTTTTATTAATCCCTCAAAATTAATGAAAAAATTGGTAATGACCTTCATTTGCCCATTTCAGCATCGGCTTATCACCCGAAGTATCACCGAATGCTATGATTTTATCGTACTTATCGTCTGAAATTTCTTTTTTAATACGCTCTAATTTCTCTTTTCCGTTGCAGTTTTTACCAATAAAGTTGCCTGTAAAAACCCCATTTTTGAACTCAGCTTTAGTAGAAACCAAATTCATTTGTAATTTTTCGGCAAAAGGTTTGGTCCAAATATCAAGAGAAGCTGTCACCATTAAACTCTGTGTATTTTCTCTGTCGATGTTTTTTATAAAATCTAAAGCGTTTTCTCTAACAATTTTAGGATAATTTTCTTCAAAAAACTGTTTAGATTTTTCTTCAATTTTAGACTGTAACTGACCTTTTAAAACAGATCCAATAAAGCTTTTTTTGACTTTTTCAGTTTCTGCTAATTTTAATTTTAAAAGAATAAAAAGAGGAATATGTTTCAAAAACTGCACCCGAAATTTTGAAGGATTGTAAAATTTAAGATACAAAAACATTGTGTCTTTGTAAGTGATAGTTCCATCAAAATCAAAACAATACAATTTTTTCATTCTAATTTTTAATTTTTATTTTAACGCAAAGTTCGCAAAGTTATTTTTAAAACTATTATGCTTTTAAGTTCGCAAAGGCGTTTCACTCAGCAATGAACACAACAGTTTTTAAAGCTTTAATTTTTTAAATATAAACTCAGGAATATTTCTAATAACTAACATAATAACGCCCCAAATCGGTAAAACGTATGCAACATTCTTTTGTTTTTTAAATGCTTTATAAATACATTCTGCAGCCTGTTTTGGAGTTGCTGTCAGTTTCGGATTTAATGGTAAACCTTCTGTCATTTTTGTAGCCATAAAACCTGGTTTTACGGTTAAAACATGAACTTTCTTATCAAATAAATAATTTCGTAGCCCGCTTAAATAGGCGGTAAAAGCTGCTTTTGCACTTCCGTAAATAAAATTACTCTGTCTTCCACGATCTCCTGCAACCGATGAAAGCCCGATAATTGTTCCTGATCTTTTGCCTTCAAATTTCTGAGCAAAATAATTGATAACAGGAACTAGTTTTGCGTAATTGATATCAATAATTCGTTCTGTATTTTTATTATCATACAAACCTTCTTCAGTACCGTCTCCCAAATAACCTGTTGCACAAAACAACAGATTTGAATTGATGTAATCGAAATTAAAATAATTAATTTCTTTTGTCAAATCAAGTTCTATAATTTCAGATTGCTGAAGAAATTTTACGTCAATATGCTGTGCAAAACGTTCTGTTGCCTCTCTGTTTGATGTAAAAAGATAAATTCTTTCATATTGTTCGCCTTCCTGTAAAGCTTTTTCCACAAAAGCCTGCGCAACTTCAGATGTACTTCCGAGAACTATCATTTACTTATTATTTAAGATTCTTTTGTGCTGTAATGACACAAATTTTGAACTTTCTACATTTTTCAGGTAATCCGTCAACGAAGATTTGCTCATACTGTCTTTCGTAAGATAAACTCTTCCTCCAAAATCCTGCACAATTTGATCTAATTGTGAAACTAACTTTTTCAATTTTGAATTTACTTTAAAATCGAGCGCCAAAGTATAACCTTCAACAGGAAAAGAGTTGTAAGCTTCCGGATTATCTTTACCGAAAAGTTTTAAAACTGCGAGGAAAGAACCGTTTCCACTGTTTGCGATGGTTTCAAGGATTTTTTTCATTCCTTCTTTGCCATTTTCTTTCGGAATCACCATTTGATATTGTATAAAACCTGATTTTCCATAGATTCTATTCCATTCATTAATGGCATCAAGCGGATAAAAATAAGTTTCGTAATCGATGATATTCTTAAGCTCTTTTTTAGCTTGTTTTTTATAATATAAAAAATTAAAAATCTTTACAGTCAATGCATTTAAAACAAATCCAGGAAAATAAAAAGGAACTGTCGGGGAAAATTTCTTTTTTAATCGTAAAGGATTTTTAGAAAATTTCTGTGGAAGCTCGTGTGAAAAAGCGTGTTCACCTCGCATCAGAATACTTCGTCCGATATTTTTTCCTTTTTGAAGACAATCAATCCATGCAACAGTATAAGTCCAGCTTTCACTTTCTTCAAACAGTCGGAATATTTCGTCTAAATTTTCAGCTTTAATACTTTCCTGACGAATATATGCGGTTTCAATATTTTTTAGCTTAAATCTTGCCGAAAGAATAATTCCTGTTAAACCCATTCCGCCAATTGTTGCGAAGAACTTTTCGGAATTTTCTTCTCTTGAGCACGTTATAATTTCACCATTTTCTGTCATTAATTTAAAATCAATAACGTATTCTGAAAAACAACCTTCAGAATGATGGTTTTTTCCATGAACATCGGATGCAATTGCACCACCGACGGAAATAAATTTAGTTCCCGGTGTGACGTATAAAAAATATCCCTGCTGAACTGAAATTTCTAAAACTTCCGACAAAAGAACTCCGGATTCGCATTCAATAATTCCGTTTAATCGGTCGAAACTGATGAATTTATTTAATTTTTTAGTCGAAAAAATACTTTCACCTAAAGAAGCATCACCATAACATCTTCCGTTTCCTCTTGCAATAACTTCATTATGGTTCTGTACAAATTCTTTGATTTTCCTGTAGCTGTCTTCCGACTTCATTTCTTTTTCCACAATAGGAAAATTGCCCCAGTTTGTAACTTTTTGCGTGAAATTTGGCTTCATTATTTACAGTAAATTAAATTGATGAATACTTTCTTTAAAGTAAATTAAAATTAAAAACGAAACTACCCACAAAACCAACGTAATCTGAATATAACGATCTCTGTATAAAATCTTTGTTGGAGATTCCGTTCTGTTGTACACCAATGTCTGTTGCAAATACCTTAAAAATGCAAATACTACAAAAACTACTGTGTAAAATATACTTGAGTGCGATTTAAGCTGAACTTCCGGAGAAAGTGTAAACATCAAGTAACAAAGAATTGCCAATGTGATGGAAATTGAAAGTGCAATATCTGCAAACTGTACATTGTAACCGTCTAAAGATTTTCTTGTTTTACCAGAAATTTGTGCATTGATTAATTCTCCTCTACGTTTTCCTATGGCTAAAACCAATGCTAAAACGAAAGTAAGCAAAGTTGCCCATTGCGAAATAAAAATCCCTGTAATATAACCTCCGGCTTGAACCCGAAGAACGAAACCTATTGCAATAATGAAAATATCAATAATGGGAACATGCTTTAATTTAAATGTATAAGCCAAATTCATTAGAAAATAAATCACAATGATTGAGACAAATTTCCAAATTGGAGTATTTAAATAAAACTGAGCAAACAGAGTTAGCAATATATTGACAATTACCAATCCGATTAAAACTCCAATCGCAGTAGATTTTGAAATAGCGCCGCTTGCTAATGGGCGTCGTCTTTTTTCAGGATGTTTTCTATCAGCTTCAATGTCATTATAATCGTTTAGAATATAAACAACGCCCGCTGCCAAAGAAAATATAACAAATGCGAAAATACTTTTAGTAAGTAAATCTAAATTTTTAATATTACCGGAGAAAAAGAGAGGAACGAAAACAAAAAGATTCTTAACCCATTGTTCTACACGAAGCAGTTTTAAATATTTCTTCATTTATGTGGTTTCGATTGCAAAAATAGTGATTTTCAAACAATAAAATCAGATATAAAAATACAAAAAAACCGCTAAAAGCGGTTTTTTGAAATAATATTTATATGTTAAATGATTATTGACCCTGTTGAGCATCATTAATCATTTTTTCGTTTGCTGTAATTGCAAACTCTACTCTTCTGTTTTTAGCTCTACCCGCATCGGTATCATTTGTCGCAACCGGCATAGATTCTCCTTCTCCTAAAGCGAACAATCTGCTTGAAGCAATTCCTTTAGAAACTAAGTAAGATTTTACAGAATTTGCTCTTCTTTCAGATAATTTTTGATTATAATCATCTGCACCTTTGCTATCTGTATGACCATAAACGTTGATATTTGTATCTGGATTATCAACCAGTACTTTAGTTAATTTATCAAGATTAGTTTTTGCTAATGCAGTAAGATCTGACGAATCAAATGCGAAAGTAACAATACTTTCATTCATTGTGATTTTAATACCATCACCTACTCTTTCAACTTCTGCTCCCGGTAAAGTTTCTTTGATATCTTTTGCCTGTTTATCCATTTTATTACCGATTACGTTACCTGCAACACCACCGATAATTCCACCTAAAACAGCTCCTAATGCAGCATTCTTACCTTTCCCCACATTGTTTCCTAACACACCACCAATTACAGCCCCTGAAGCAACTCCTACCGCAGTACCTCTCTGTTGGTGATTTGAATTTTGCACTGCTTCACAACTTGTTAATAATAAAGCTGATGATAAAAAGAATGCGCTAATATATGTTTTATTAAATTTCATCTTAAAATATTTATAGTTAATTATCTAGTGTAATCCATTCCTGTTCTTTCGAAGTTGTAAACCACTTTTATAGAATTTCCATCAAATGGTACATTTTGTTCTAAAGAAAACTGATCAGTATCGGAATTAATTACGTTTAAAGTATATCCTGCTGTATTTTGTTTAGCTTTTGTACCATCTGCAATTTTTTTGAAAGTAAAAGTATCACCTTTTATATCAACTTTAATTGCCTGAATTAATTTAGGACAAGAACCACCTCCGTTTAATGTATAAGATCCTGAGTAATTATTAGGAATAAATCTCCAGTGACTTCCGACGAAACATTGTGCATCTGCGCCTTCGTCAAAAGGTTTGATTTTGTATTGCTTATCATAATTGATGCTTACGATTTGCCAGTCACCTTTCATTTTTAGAAATTCTGACCTTACAGCTTGTGCGTCTTTTGCTTTATTAACTGTGGAACAAGACACTGCAAAAAGTGAGGTTCCCACTATACCTGCAAGTAGTAGCTTTTTCATATTGTAGTTTTATTATTTTAACATTAAAGATACCACAAAAAACCGTGCCAAATTTTATTTATTTCAAAAAAATAAAGCCTGAAAAACTCAGGCTTTAAGGTTTATACTGATAATCTATCTGATTACTATTTCTTTACAGATCTCTTTGCCGGTCTTGATTTTTTTACAGTTTTTGTTTTTTTTGTATTTGATTTTCCGTCATAGAAATTTGCATACGCATATTCTGCAGCTTTTTTCACATCAATTACACCTCCTGCCTGAGATTTTTCACCAAACTCATTTGAAGAACTCAAATTACTTGTTTTCACTAGAGATTCAATAATCTGAGCAGGTTTTAAATTCGGCATATAAGCTAATAAAACTGCTGCTGCTCCCGCTGCAACTGGTGATGCCATAGAAGTTCCCTGAAGATATTCATATTTACCTTTTGTAACAGTAGAATAAATTTGATCTCCAGGAGCAAAAACATTTACCATTTTCTTATTGTAATTTGAGAAATCAGCTCTTAATGCATCATTTTTGTTGGTACTTGCTCCAACAACCATAACGTTATTTACAAATGGAGCTTCGTCTGTAATATTTTTAAAATTTGTTGGATAAGCTAAATGCTCTGCAACATCTTCATTTTCATTTCCGGCAGCTTTCACCAAAAGAACTCCTTTATCTTCAGCATATTTAAATGCATCCCAAACTACATTTTTCCCTGGAGAGACAGGTTTTCCAAAGCTCATATTTAAAACTTTCGCTCCGTTATCTACTGCGTATCTTATTGCATTTGCAACATCTTTATCTCTCTCATCACCGTTTGGAACCGTTCTTACCGTCATGATTTTTGCCACTTTTGAAGCAACACCATATTGTATTTCGCTACCTTGAGGTGATCCTGCAATAATTCCCGAAACGTGAGTTCCGTGAGTTGCATCCGGACCTTCATAATGATTATTTCCATAGATTTTTTCTGAATAATCATCATAGTGATCACCTACAATTTCCGCTCTCGGATCATAATTAATATCATATTGCTTTGCCATTGGACCGAAATGATCTAAAGCTTCTTTCATTTCTTCTTTAAGCTTTGATTCTACTTCAGTCGCTGGTTTTCCTGCATATTCAGGATTATTCAAAATAATTGATAAAATTTCAAGTGCAGCAGCTTCTTGCTGAGTAGAAGGCTTTTTATTTTTTACTGTTTCAGCTGTTAACGGTTTTCCTCCCAAAATCTTTACCATCTCAGGAATCGATTCGTTAATCATTGAATAACGTTGGAAACTTTGTCTTGCATCAACACTTTTCTTTGTAAAAAGTTCCTTCGACTTCATATACATCTCAAATTCCTCCTTCATTTTTGCCTGATTTGCTTTGTTTTGAGTAGAATTAGAACCTTCGAAAACAGGTTTGTATTTAGCGACAACTCGAGTTACTTCCATATTGTCGATGTCGATATCGCCATTTTTACCACCAATAAAATTCCAGCCGTGAACGTCGTCGACATAACCGTTTCCGTCATCGTCTTTACCGTTATTCGGAACTTCATTAGGATTTGACCACATATTTTTAACTAATCCGGGATGATCAACCTGAACACCACTGTCTAAAACACCTACAACTACAGTTTTAGGTTTTAAACCTTTTGATTCTAAAAATTTATAAGCATTTTCTGTATTTACACCATACACTTTTGAAGTCGCAAAATCTTTATGATACCAAGTCATTAAATCTTTATCTTCTTTCGACTCAGTTTTTGGCGTCTCTTGAGCTGAAGAATAAGTAAAACCTGCTAAAAAAACTGCTGCTAACAATACCTTTTTCATATGTCCATTTTATTTATAAATGCTTTTTTATCAACCTGTTTCGTAAACTATTTTCTCACGATGAGTTAATATTATTTACATTTAATATTTTTAATATAAGTAAGAGATTCCGGACCTTTGTTACAAATAAGATCAATAATCGATAAATCTTCCAAGAAACCAAACTTGTCTGAGAAGGTTTGATAATATTCTTCCAACTCGTATTCTAAAGGCTTTTTTGGTGAAAATTTATCTCTGAAATTTACTTCTTCCGGATTTTTAAAATATTCTTTATTCAAAGAGTATGCCTTTTCTGTTTTTAAAATATTTTGAACGACTTCTATACTTTTCAAATTGAAATCCAGCAGAAATTTTTCTTTCTTTTCAAAAATTTTCTCCAATTTGTCTTCATAGTATTCAAAATATGGCGAACCTTGATATACTGTTTTAATAGATTTCCAGTGAATTTTTTGCCAGTCTTCACGATAAGACATTTCGGTATTTTTAAATTCTCGGTTTCCATTATGAACAATCGGAATAATTAATGAAAGTTTACCATTGGCTCCATAGATATTTGTGCGATTTCTAAAGGTTTGCTTCGGGAAGCTTTCAAACTGTTCGAAAATCACTTCGTTTTCAGTATTCAAAAACTCTGAAAACCATGAAATGGGTGGTAAATAAAATACCGGTAATAATATATTTTGCATAGCCCTTTATAGAAAAATGAAGTACTTTTTCAAATACTTCATTTTATTTATTTTTTTATTATTGATTAAATCTCGTCTTCTTTTTTCTTCTTTCCGAATAATTTTACAAAATATTCCCAGCCAAAGAAAAGAATTAAAATCATTGCTGCAACCCACCAATAAGAAGTTTTGTTGGCTTCTCCTGTGTTTGTAGCTTTAAACATTCTTTCCCAACGAACTTTCATACCAAAAAACCAACCTTTATTGGCTTGATAACTCGAACTATTATCTCTAAATGCACCCTCTAAACTCATCCAAGTGAACATTGGTCTTCCAACAATATTTTCTTCCGGAACGAAACCAAAGAATCTTGCATCCAAAGAAGCATCTCTGTTGTCTCCTACCATCATATAATAATCCTGCTGAATTGTATATTGATTTGTTTCTTTTCCGTTGACGAAAATTTTTCCGTTTTTATTTTCTAATTTATTATTTTCATATTTAGAAATAATCCACTGATATTCTGGTAAAGTTTTCTCATTAAGAGCAACAACATCTCCTTTTTTAGGAATTTTAAGCGGACCATATTGATCTTGATTCCATCCACTATTAATGGGGAAAATAGATTGTGTTGTATCAATTTTAGTTCTTGCTTCGTCTCTGTAAGAAACCGCAGATTCTCCTTTAGGCTGAATATCTTCCTTCATATCAATCACCTGAGGAAGTTTTTTGATTTCTGCAGCCGTTTTATCAGTTAGACCTTGGAAAGCATAAACAAATCCGTTCCCATTTGGAATCTCCTGAACCGGTAAAAATCCAAAAGTATTGTATAAACTTGGAATATCAAGCTGGCTTCCTGTATTAACAATATATCTGTGCTGAACTTCCTGATCTCCTAAAACGGTTTCCGGTTTTCCGTTTACGAAAAGTCTTCCGTTTCTCATTTCAAAAGTATCACCTGCCACAGCAACCAATCTCTTTACATAAGGATCTTTTCTGTCAATTGCAGTGTGTACAGAATCTTGTGGATAATTGAAAACAACAATTTCATTTTTTTGAGGTTTGCTGAATTGGAAAATTCTTTCGTAAGGTAATTTTATTCCGTCAACATAAGATTTAGGATCGTCTTTAGGATTTCCAGGTTTTCCTGTATCCATAATAGTTCCCTGTAAGAAAGGAATTGCAACAGGACGCATTGGTAATCTGTAACCGTAGCTCCATTTGTTTACAAAAAGGAAATCTCCAACCAATAAAGTTCTTTCCATTGATCCGGTAGGAATTCCGAAAGGCTGCGTTACAAAAACGTGAATGATTGTAGCGAAAACTACCGCAAAAGTAATCGATCCCATAAAGGTATCTTTCTTTTTGGCGTTTTTTTCGTCGTCTGTTAAATATAAATCGTTTTCGTCTTCAATCTCAGTATCTTTAGAATAATTGATTGTTGCCATGTAAATGAAAGGCAAAATCACAGTCAGTAACTGATCTTTGAAAAGATTTTTTCCGAATTTTTTCACCAAATACAAATGAAAAACACTCATCATAATAGGACCTACAATCGGTAGATATGATAAAAGCGCCCACCATTTCGGGTGTTTTGTTTCTTTAAGTATAATGAAATAATTGTAGAAAGGTATAAATGCAAATAACGGACTATACCCCAATTTCTTAAACAGCTTCCAAGTGGAAATCCCCATCAATACTGATAAAATGAGAACATAAACTGTGTACGTTAAAAAATAATTCATAAATTTTTGTGCCTAATCTGTAATTATGATTAATGAGCAATGTGTAATAAGTAATAGATTCTTACACAAGTTCTCTATTATTAGTTTGCAATGTAAGGATTTTGTTACAAATTTAGAGTCCTAAAACGTCTTTCATTGTAAAGTTCCCTTTTTTATCTTTAATCCATTCTGCAGCAACTACAGCCCCCAAAGCAAAGCCGTTTCTGTTATATGCAGTATGTTTTATTTCAATTTCGTCGACTTCACTTCTGTAATAAACAGAATGTGTTCCCGGAACTTCATCTTCACGAATGGCAAAAATACCCAACTGTTTTTCCTGAGTTTCTTCTAATTTCCATGCATCGAATTTATCGTTGTTTTTAATAATTCCTTCCGCGAGAGAAATTGCGGTTCCACTTGGCGCATCAAGTTTATGAATGTGATGAATCTCTTCTAACTGGCAAGAATATTCGTTCACATTTTTCATTAAATTGGCTAGTTTTTCGTTTAAGGCAAAAAATAAATTCACGCCTAAACTAAAGTTTGAGCCATATAAAAATGCAGTTTCATTCTGAACTGCAATATTTTCAATTTCGGGTTTTCTTTCAAGCCAGCCTGTTGTTCCGCTGATTACAGGAATTTTATTTTCTAGACATGCTTTAATATTATCAAAAGCTACTTCAGGAAGAGAAAATTCGATCACAACATCTGGATTATTAAGATTTTCAGCAGTCGGAGTTTCTTTTAAACGGGCAACCACTTCATGACCTTTTTTTAAGGCAATTTCATCAATAATCTTCCCCATTCTCCCATATCCAACTAATGCTATTTTCATATGTAGATTTTATTTTTTTTTATTTGTCACATGGAATCCTTTAATTTTCATCGATTTTTACGTCTACAAATCAAGGAGGATTCCATATATAAATAGTTATTTCTCTTAATTATAATTTTAAAATTTTAAACTTAAAGCCAACCCAGTTTTTGGCGGACTTACATTATAATCGTCATAAATTACAGCAGGAGCAAACGTTAAATCCGGATCTTTACGACCTTCGTATAAATGTGCATCTACAACCGCATCTACAATTCCTAAAATGTAAATTAAACCTGTAATCGCAATTGCATAATCACGCTGTCTTTTCATCCTGTCTTGTGCATTTCCCAAAGCTGTTGCATCTAAAGTTGGATTTCGTTTTAGAAAATCATTGGGCGCGCCGTTCAATTTTGCAATGTAATATTCACGGTATTTTTCATACTGGTTTTGATTCCAGACAGCAATACCTGCTCCGGTTCCTACTGCTCCCAAAACAATTGGCACTTTCCAATATTTCTTGTTGTAAACCTGCCCTAAACCCGGTAAAACAGCAGAATACAAACCTGCTTTTGTAGGATTGAGTTTTTTAACCCTTAATTTTGCAGGAGCATTTGCTTTTTCAATTTCCTTTATCACTTCTGCTGAAGCTTGTGGTTTTGCAGCAGGAATACTGTCTGTAGCGTAATGCTCAAGTCTTACAGTATCTCTCGGGTTAGTTTGTGAAAAAGCCAATCCCGATAATAAAAGGAAAAAAGTGAAAAGTAAGTTTTTCATTTATTTAATATGAGATAAAATATATTCCAGCTCATCTTCATTTTTAAAATCTAAAACAATTTTCCCTTTTTTGCCGGTCCCTGTTGTTTTGATTTCAACTTTTACATCAAGAATATCTGCAATAGTTTTCTGTGCTCTTTTATAATTATTTGAAAGCTCAGCTTTTGCTCTTTTTGCAGCAGGAGATTTTGGATTTTTCAAAGCAGTTGCAGCTTGTTCAGACTGACGAACATTTAGTTTTTCTTTGATAATTAAATCAAATAAAATTTGCTGATGTTCTTCATTTTCAAGACTGATGATTGCTCTACCATGTCCTGCAGAAATTTCTCCGCTTCTGATTGCATTCTGAATATCCGGGCTCAACCTCAACAATCTGATGGAATTGGTAATCGTACTTCTGTCTTTCCCGATTCTTTGGCTCAAATTTTCCTGAGTAAGACCGATTTCTTCCAAAAGTCTGTGATATGTTAATGCAATCTCGATGGCATCAAGATCTTCACGCTGAATATTTTCCACAAGAGCCATTTCAAGAAGCTCCTGATCATTTACCAAACGAATATATGCAGGAATTGAAGACAAACCCGCAATTTTACTTGCTCTGAAACGTCTTTCCCCGGAAATAATTTCAAATTTTTCGCCGTCTTTTCTTAATGTAATAGGTTGAATTACACCCAAATTCGTAATCGACTGCGCTAATTCGTTTAATGCTTTTTCGTCAAAATAAGTTCTTGGCTGTGTAGGATTCGGGTAAATATCTTCCATGGAAACCTCCATGATATTTCCAACGAATTTATCTGCTCCTTCATCAGTTGCTGTGTTGACTGTAGCTTTGGATTCTGCACTTAGAATTGCTCCCAAACCACGTCCCATTGCTCTTTTTCTGTCCTTCATTTCTGTGTAAATGATTATTGATTAATGATAATTGATTAATTATTAAATACAAAAATCATTTTAATTTTTAACTAAATTTTCGTTCTTCAATAAAACCTCTTCTGCAAGCTGAATGTACTGAATAGCTCCTTTACTTTCCGCATCATAATTTAAGATACTTTCACCGAAACTTGGCGCTTCACTTAATCTTACGTTTCTGCTGATAATTGTTTCGAAAACCATTTCCGGGAAGTGAGAATTTACTTCTTCCACGACCTGATTTGAAAGTCTTAAACGGCTGTCATACATGGTTAACAACAAACCTTCGATATCTAAATCTTTATTGTGAATTTTCTGAACGTTTTTCACTGTGTTTAAAAGTTTACCAAGACCTTCTAATGCAAAATACTCACACTGAATTGGGATAATTACAGAATCTGCAGCAGTTAAAGCATTAATTGTAATTAAACCTAAGCTCGGTGCACAATCGATAATAATGTAGTCGTAATCATCTCTTACTTCTTTCAATGCTTCTTTCAGCATATATTCACGTCTTTCTTTGTCTACCAATTCAATTTCGGCAGCAACCAAATCGATGTGAGAAGGTACAATATCTAAATTCGGAGTTGTTGTTTTTTGAATACAATTTCTTGTGGCAACGCTATGTTCCAAAAGATTATAAGTAGAATACTGCACTTCTTCCACGCCCAAACCAGATGTTGCATTTGCCTGTGGGTCTGCATCAATGATTAGGATTTTCTTTTCTAAAACTCCTAATGCTGCAGCTAAATTTACGGCAGTAGTAGTCTTTCCTACCCCACCTTTCTGATTAGCGATACCTATAATTTTTGCCATTGCTCAAACTTTAAGCTTCAAAAATACACTTTTTTCTCTGCTGTTGGAGAATGACTAAAACGAAAATTGAGTTAAAATATTGTTAACAAGCATTTTAGACATAAAAAAAATTATCCACAAAAATAAATCTTTGTGGATAACTATTGAGATTTGTGTTTAAGATATTTAATTGTCAAATTTCATTGAAATTGGAAACTTGAAATAACTTCTTACAGACTCTCCTTTTTTATTTTTACCAGGAACCCATTTTCCTTTTACTGCTTTAATGGTTCTTACAGCTTCAGCATTAAATGAAGCATCTTTTCCGTTGGTTCTGATATCTGAAATTGTTCCGTCTTTTTCTACAATAAAAGTAACTGTTGTACTTACAGTACCTTGATCATCAAAAGCAGAAACATCAAATTTATTCATTACTTTATTTCTAAAAGCATCAATACCACCTTCAAATTTTGCACCTACACTTAATTCAGTTCCTTCAACAATAACGTTTGGGTCTACTGGAAGTACATGAACAATTTTGGGAGGAACCACTGTTCCAGGCCCTGAAATAACAGTTGTAGGAACATTAATACTTGGAGCAGGTGGTGATACAAAATCATTCTTTACTCCTGCAATTGCATCATCAGGAATATCTTTTACAATATTACTTTCGTCTGCATTTTTTGTTGGTGTTACAACTTGTGAATCAAACTGTTTTACACTTGGAGGCGGTGGTGTAACTTTCTCTGGAAGTGTGATTTTTTCAGGTGGTTTTACAGCCGGCTCATCAATAATAATTGGAGGAGGTAGCTCATAAATCTCTTTAGGCTCCTCTACTGTTTTAAATGCAGAAACTATAGTTGGAATAATAGAAACCGCAGCTAATAAACCGACACCTATAAAAAATGCTTTGGTTAAAATTCTGTCAGATTCTGCTCTTAATACATAAGCACCATAAGCTTTGTTACGGTTTTCGAAAAGGATTTCGTTCAGTCGAAATTCCTGATTTTGTTCTAGGTGTTTCATCACTACAAAAATTAAAATTGTTAATATATTATAGATTATCAGTTTTCAATATGTTTTGAAATAATCTTTGAAACAATATCAAAATATTTGCCAAATTTTTAGCAAAACATAAAACTTATAGTAAAAACTATGTTAAAGTGTAAAATTAACTATTCAGCGAATAAAACTTTAAGGAAACATGGAAGTTGTATTATTGATATTTTAGATTTAATCATTTAATGGAAAAAAGAAATTGCAACTTTAGATGATAATTCGGAACTCTAAAGAAAAAATCATTAACATTAATTTAAAAATTATATATTTGAATTTAATAATAAACAAAAACATCAATTAATGAAAAAACAAGGTGTATCAAATGCGTTTGTAGCAGCTTCATGGGTTGCGTTGGGCGCAGGAATGGTAGGATTTATAGTAGGTCTTGCAAGAGCTGAAATGCAGCTCAATGAGAAGGGATATTATTTTACCATTCTACTTTACGGACTTTTCGCTGTAGTTTCTTTACAAAAAGCTGTACGTGACCGATTAGAAAATATTAAAGTTACCGATATTTACTACGGAATCTGCTGGTTTGCGACATTATCATCAATCGTTTTACTAGCAATCGGATTATGGAATGCAACAATTCTACCGAGTGAAAAAGGTTTTTATGGCTTTGCTTTTTTACTAGCTTTATTTGGCGCAATCGCAGTTCAGAAGAATACCCGAGACAATATGACTCAGGAATAGAATAACTTAAGCTCACCAAATTTGGTGAGTTTTTTATTTTTACATATCTTTATTTCACAAAATATTGATATGATAAAACAGATTTTACTTTTTATTTCAGTTATTTTTTTTCAAATAACAAATGCTCAAAATGAGTTCGTTACTGTTTGGCAACCTGGAATTATATCAACACCTGCTGTAAGTGTAAATGCGCCATTTCAAGCCACCTCAAATCAAATTTGGTTTCCCGGTACAGGACAGAATTACAATATTCAATGGGAAGAAATTGGCTTCCCTCAACATTTTGGCGTTATGGAAAATGTAACCTCAACGGGTCAGGTTTTAATTGATTTTGGTACTCCTTCAAGAGAAGATGGAGCTAACACATCTTACCGCGTGAAAGTTTCAAACGGAAACGGTGTTTTTCAGCAGGTAAAATTTGCAACGCACCAGCCTTTTGGATCCAGTGATGTTATTCTACCTCAATTACAGATGAATGGTAGCGCCGACAAACTTATTACGATTGAACAATGGGGAAACATTGAATGGATTTCTATGAATTCAGCATTCGCAAATTGTCAGAGAGTAGATATAACCGCTTCAGATTCACCTGATTTAAGCCATGTTACCGATGTCTCTTTGATGTTTTATAGAGCAAATGCTTTCTCAGGCGGTAATTTCATGCAGAACTGGGATACATCTACAATTCAAAATTTCAGTTTTATGTTTGCCCTACAACATCTTCCGGCACAAATTTATGCTCCAGATTTAAATAATTTTAATCCGCCCAACCTGAGCAATTGGGATGTTTCTGCTGCCACCAATATTAGCTACATGTTTTCAGGGAGAGGAATTTTCAATCAAAACATCAACTCATGGAATGTGGCTAATGTTAAAAATTCAGCATGGATGTTTACGGCATGTTCCAACTATAATCAGCCTCTTAACAGCTGGAATACTTCAAATTTTGAAAATATAAACAATATGTTTTCGGCAACCGCATCATTTAATCAGCCACTTGATAATTGGGATACCTCTAAGGTCATCAATATGAATGGTACCTTTTCCAGCGCTCAAGCTTTTAATCAGCCTTTGGAGATGTGGGACGTAAGCATGGTTAAAAAAATGGGCTCAATGTTTGGCAATGCTTTGTCTTTCAATCAATCACTTGGGTACTGGGATCTTTCTTCTCTAGAATCTGCAAACGGAATTTTTGGAGGTTCAGGTATTAATTGTGAAAATTACAGTAAAACACTTACAGGATGGGCAGAAAACCCCAATACACCGGATAATGTAAGTCTTACTAATCTACAGCCAATGCAATATGCAGCCAATGTTGCTTCCAAAAGAAATATTCTAATCAGTAAAGGCTGGACATTTTTCGGAGACGTCTTAGGAAGTTGCGTTTTAAAAATTAATGAAACAGCTTTTTCAAACCATATAAACATTTATCCTAATCCGGCATCAGATTTTATTTATTTAAAGAATGCTAAAGATGTAAAAAGCTATATTATAACAGATTTCAGCGGAAGAATTGTTTTGAAAGATTACTTGGCTAAAGATTTTATTAATATCCAAAGTCTTAGTCCTGGAAATTATATTTTACAGCTTATAACGAGTAAAAATATTGAGAAATTTAAGTTTATTAAACAATAATCTTTAAAAATTAAAAATATGCTGAAGAAAATATCTGTATCTATACTTTTGATTTTTTTATGCCAATTTTTCAAAGCTCAGGAAGAATTCATAACAGTATGGAAACCCTCAATCACCCAAACCTCTCCTTTAGTGAGCGGAGCACCATCATCCGACACACAGATATGGCTTCCTTTAAGAGGAAATAATTTTACCATTTATTGGGAAGAAATTGGCTATCCTCAACATCATTCTACATTAACAAATGTAACTTCAGCCTATCAAATTTTACTTGATTTTAATGAACCGCAAAACCCCAATGGAGCTACTTACAGATTAAAAATAACCAATGGCAACGGAAATTTTCACAGCATCAGATTCGCAGACTCAATTTTATTTCCAAACGGAACAGGTCTTATAGGCGACAGTGATAAACTGCTCACTATTGAACAATGGGGTACAACACCTTGGTCTACAATGACACAGGCTTTCTCAATGTGCAGAAATATGGATATTACGGCAACGGATATTCCCAATTTATCAAATATTACCTCTTTTCAAAACACATTTGTAATGTGTAATAATTTAGTAGGAAATTCCACTATGGTTAATTGGGATATTTCTAACGTAACAAATCTTATCTTAACTTTTTCAGGGTGTTTTCTTTTTAATCAGCCTATTGGAAGCTGGAATACCAGCAACGTCACCTCAATGTCAAATACATTTTCACAGACAACATCATTTAATCAACCACTTTCAAACTGGAATACCTCGAAAGTTGAAAATACTGCCGCAATGTTTCTTAACGCTACTTCTTTTAATCAACCAATTGAAAATTGGGATATGTCTAAAAACAAAAACATGGAGTTTATGTTTTACGGAACCAATTTCAATCAACCGCTAGCAAACTGGAACACTTCGCAGGTTACAAATATGGCCTATATGTTCAAAAACACTTCTTTATTCAATCAAAATATAGAAAATTGGAATACTAATAATCTGGTAAACGCCGAGTTTATGTTTGAAAATGCTACAAGTTTCAACCAAAATCTTGGAAACTGGAATTTACCATTACTTTCCACCGCAATGTTTATGCTTAATAATACAGGATTAGATTGCTTGAATTACAGTAGAACAATAAGAGGATGGTCATTAAACAGTACGACTCCGAACAATATTTATTTAGGAAATGTAAGTCCTTCAACTTATGCTTCAGACATAATACCTGATCGAAATAATCTCTTAGCGAAAGGGTGGATTTTTCAGGGAGACACTCTAGGATCATGTAGTGTTTTGAGCACATCTGAAACTAACGCAAAAAACCAACTCACAATTTACCCAAATCCGGTGACAGATTTTATTTACATTAAAAACCTTAATGTTTCAAACAAAACCTATAAAATCATTGATACAAGCGGAAGAATTTTTGATCAAAATACCCTGAAAGAAAATATTGACGTGAGAAATATCATTCCCGGAAACTACATTTTCCAAATCATTACAAATGATAAAATCCAATCTTATAAATTCATCAAAAAATAAAGTATAATGCAGAAAATTTTCTTCGCATGGATATTCATTCTAATTTTTCAGTATGGGAAAGCTCAAAATGAATTTATCACAACATGGAAACCGAGCAACGATTCTGCTCAGAATATATTGGGAGCAGTACCTTCTACCTCTACACAGATTTGGTTTCCGGGAATTGGTAATAATTTTAGTGTGTTTTGGGAAGAAGTAGGATACCCTTTACACAATGGCACATTATCGAATATTACCTCAACTGCAAATTTTTTAATTGATTTTGGAACTCCACAAAATCCTGTTGCATCAAATGCTACTTATAAAGTAAAAATAAGCAATGGAAGTGGCAACTTTAGCACAGTAAAATTCCCTCATACCATTATAATATTTCCTTTTGACACTCCCCCATTTGTCAGCGAAAATAGTGGTGATACAAAAAAAATAATCGATATATCGCAATGGGGAAATATCAAATGGAATACTATGGGATATGCTTTTTATCAATGTTCATTTTTAAATGTTTCTGCAACAGATTTACCAGATCTATCTAACGTAAACACAACAGAAGCCATGTTCTTTTTGACAGGATTAGTCGGCAATACCAGTTTTTCATCATGGAATACGTCTACAATTACCAATATGGCATATATGTTTGGTCATACACCTTTTAACCAACCAATAGGAAACTGGGATGTTTCTAATGTAACAGATATTAAATGGATGTTCCACGGATGCAATCAATTTAATCAACCCCTAAACAATTGGAATACCTCAAATATCATACGAATGGATCACGCTTTTCATTTTTGCAGTGCATTCAACCAGGATTTGTCAAATTGGAAAACTTCAAAAGTTACCAATTTAGATTTTCTTTTTGGTTCAGCAAATATTTTTAACCAAAACTTGGGCGATTGGGACCTATCTTCAGTAATCAATGGGTTACAAATGCTGAGTGGAACAAACTTAAATTGCAACAATTGGGATAAAACACTTTTTGGCTGGGCTAACAACCCAAATTCACCGTCAAATTTCACCTTGGGAAATGTTGCTACGGCAACTTATTCCCATCCTCTAGCTGTTACAGCAAGAAATAAACTCATTACTATTAAAGGATGGACATTTAGTGGTGATATTTATGATCCAACCTGTGAATCTGTTTTATCTACATCCGAAACCATTCTTAAAAGTAAAATTTCAATCTACCCCAATCCTGCGACAGATTTTATTTATTTAAAAAATCTTGAGCAATCTGCAGATTATATCATTCTCGACTTCAGTGGAAAAATTGTTTTGCAAGGAAGTTTAAAAAACAAAGAAATCAATATTAAAAACCTAAGCAGAGGCAATTATATTTTACAAGTAAAAGCTAAAGATTGGATAGAAAATTTCAAATTCATCAAGAAATAAAAACAAAAGCCTCACGAATTGTGAGGCTTTGCTATTTGTAAAAGATGATAAGTCGATTATTTAATGAAATAAAATTCACCACTAACAATTCACCACCAACTTTTTTTTAGTTATCGTATTGATTAGGATGTTTCGCTTTAATATCATCCACGGTTCCTAAAACCTTATCTTTTAAAGTATCCTGATAAATCTGAAGTTTCTCTGCAATTTCTTCGTTTCCGCTTCCTAAAATTTTTGCAGCTAAAATTCCTGCATTCAAAGCACCGTTTAGAGCAACAGTCGCAACGGGAATTCCACCCGGCATTTGTAAAATTGACAAAACAGAATCCCATCCGTCAATAGAATTACTCGACAAAATAGGAACTCCGATTACAGGTAAAGTTGTACAACTTGCAACCATTCCCGGAAGATGCGCTGCTCCACCCGCTCCTGCAACAATTACTTTCAAACCTCTTTCTTTGGCAGTTTTTGCGTAATCAAACATTCTTTCAGGCGTTCTGTGAGCAGAAACCACCGTCAACTCATACGGAATATCCAAAGATTTCAAAAAGTTTGCTGCCAATTCCATAATCGGTAAGTCGCTCTGACTTCCCATGATAATTCCTACCATTTCTTTCAATTTATTAGATTTCAAAGATAATAATTTTAAAAGTGAATTGTAAATCGTCAATTTGCTGCGCTGCAAATTTTTGAATTTAATTTAATATCATAGAATTTACGTTGGAGTTGCGAAGCAAAGTTGACTATTCACATCAGAAAATCTTATCTTTACAATTCCATTTCTCTATACTTTGAAAAATTACAAACTTACTTTAGCCATTTTTACCGTTGCCATTGTTTGGGGAACTACATTTTTAGCCATTCGTGTTGCCGTGGAAACAATTCCGGCTTGGTTTGTGGCGGGAATCCGTCAGTTTTTGGCAGCAATGATTATGCTGATCATACTTTTGTACAGAAACGAATTCAAATGGATTGGCTGGAAAAACCTGGGTTATCAACTTATATTTTCTTCATTAATGCTGATTGTCGCAAATGGAATGACAACTGTTGCCGAAGAAGAGGTAACAAGCAGTTTAACTTCCTTAATTAGTGCCTGTTCCCCTATCGTCGTTTTCCTTGGAAGTGTTGCAATCGGATTACAAAAATTCAGTATAAGAGCTTTTTTAGGAGTTTTATTGTGTTTCAGCGGAATTCTTTTTATTTTTTGGGACGGTTTAGCTGATATGGCAAATCCTGATTATCGAATGGGAATTATTTTTCTGTTCATTGCAATCGCAGGTTGGGCTTCAGGAACGATTTTCACAAAAAAGATGAATATTCAAAGTAAAAACATTTCTTTAAATCTTTTCTATCAATTTATTTTTGCAGGTATTGTACAGCTTTGTTTTGCATTACTGTTTTCTGAATCTTATAACTTTGAAAACTGGAGCGTAAAAAGTATTTCAGCGATGCTTTATCTGGCTGTATTTGGTTCTGTAGCAGCTTTCTTTGCATTTCATTATGCTTTAACGAGAGTTTCTCCGGTTCAGGTTTCTATTTTAGCTTACATTAATACGATCATTTCGATATTTTTGAGTTGGTTAATTTTAGGTGAAAAAATATCAGCAAAATTTATCATTGCCGCAGTATTGATTATTGCAGGAGTTTTTATTATTAATTATAACCCTGAACTTTTTAAAAGGAAAAAGATTGAGGAAGAAGCTATTTAATAATTATATACTAAATTACAACTATCATGAAAAAAACACTCATCATCTCCATATCAGCTATCGTTTTAATAATTATATCGTTTACGATTTATTGGAATCTTCCTATAGAAATCACAAGAAAAGCCGACATCAAATCCGGCAATAAAATCGTTGAAAACATCGAAAACTACAGAAAAAACAGTTACAAACTTCCTGAAGTAAATGATTGGCAGACATTGGAAAAATTGGGATTACAAAAAGATCATCCCGAAAAACCAGTTTACACAAAAGATGAAAGCGGAAATTATGAATTGGTTTATAATGACGGCTTAGGTGGTCCTTATTTATTATGGAATTCAACGGAGAAAAAATGGACGATTGATTTGCCGAAAATTGTTTCTAAATAAAAAAAGACTGCCCAAAAGCAGTCTTCCTCATATATTTTAAAAGCATTAAGCAATCACTCTCACCATCGCTTTTACCTGAATCAACTTCTCCATCAGCTCTTCTCTAGAATCTGCTAAAACATTGATATGTCCCATTTTTCTTCCGGGTTTCGTTTCTGTTTTTCCATAAAGATGAATATACGTTTCTGGTAATTTCAAAACCTCTTCCATTCCTTCATAAATTACTTTTCCTGAAAAACCTTCTGCACCTACCAAATTCAGCATTCCGCTGTAAATAATAGCATCAGTATCTGCCAAAGGAAGATTTTTCACCACACGATACATTTGTTCAAACTGTGAATTGGCGTTTCCTTCCTGGCTTTGATGACCGGAATTATGTAATCTTGGAGCTGTTTCGTTTACCCAAACTTTTCCTTCTTTATCTAAGAACAGCTCAATTGCAAACAATCCCGGGGAGTTTACTGCCGCAAGAAATTTATCTGTAATAGAATAAATCTGATTTTCAATATCTTCACTCAAATGAACCGGACAAATATTGAAATCAAGTAAATTTAATTTCGGGTCTGCAACCATTTCCGTTACAGGGAAAGTCTGTGTTTCTCCGTTTTCATTTTTAGCAACAATTACAGAAAGTTCTTTATCGATATCAACCAATTTTTCCAAAACTGAATCTTGAATCCAAAGGTTTTTCATGTCTTCGTTGGTACGAATCACCTGAACTCCTTTTCCGTCATAACCGCCTGTATTCATTTTCTGAACGAAAGGGAGCGGCATTTTTATTTCGTCTGAACTTCCATCCATAATTTCAAATTCAGGACTTGGAATATTATTTTCTTCATAAAATTTCTTCTGAAGAATTTTTTGTTGAATAATTTTAATAATCTGAGAATTCGGAACTACTTTCACGCCTTGATTTTCAAGTTCAGCCAAAGCATCTGCATTAACATGCTCAATTTCAATCGTCACAACATCTTTTCCCTGACCAAAATTTAAGACGGTTTCAAAATCATTAAAACTTCCTTGTGTAAAATATGAAATATTATGACAAGGCGCATCTGAAGCCGGATCTAAAGTGTAAAATTCATCATCGTATTTCAAGGCTTCCTGAATCAGCATTCGTCCCAACTGACCGCCTCCTAAAATTCCTATTTTCATTCTATTAGTAGATTTATTTTTAAAATTTATTTAATCTTATCAAGCATAAGATAGCCAAGGAAAGTATAATTTTCCTGGTTTTCCTGTTCTGATTTTTTTATTTTTAGCGAATATTTTCCCTTCATTGATTCCGGTAAAATCTCAGTAACACTGAAAATATCATCAATATCAACACCATATTTTTCATCAATATGACTTCCCGCTCCTTTAAAACCCATCGTCTGATAAAACTCTGTAGCTTTTGATTTTTTTACAACTTCACCCAAAGTTTTTCCAACCATTAAATGCTGTTCATGAAATTCTTTAAAATGTTCAGCTTTGTAACCTCCAAGATTTACAAAAAATAACTTTTCTTCGCTATCGGAAGGTTGCTTTGATTCAACAGAAATTTCATATCCGTCTGCAAATTTCACTTCCTGATACGCATCAATATGAATTTTACCTTTTGCTTCCGGCCAGAAATCTTTTAATGCAGGAACAAGATCTTTTAGGTTTTCTGCAATTCCGAAAAACACATCGTGCTGTTCAATATTTCTGCCTTTCGGAGTCGCTCCGAGAATAATGTAAAACAGTTTTAAAGAAGTTTCCATGGTGCAAAAATACGGCAAAAAATAATCTTGAGTTAATGTTTGCCCGAAAACCGCAATAGTTTTATATTTGTAGCATGTCGGAGATTATTATTCTTTTTCTTGGCGCTATCTCGGCCGGACTTCTAGGTTCACTTACCGGTTTGGGAGGAGGAGTTATCATTATCCCTTTATTGACGCTTGGTTTCGGCGTTCCTATGCATTATGCAATTGGTGCGTCGCTAATTTCGGTAATCGGAACTTCTTCCGGAGCAGCCGTAGCTTTCGTGAAAGAAGGATTTACCAACATGAGAATAGGAATGTTCTTAGAAATTGCAACGACTTCTGGCGCAATTGCCGGAGCATTGGTTTCAGGAATGCTCAATCCGAACACGATTGGAATTATCTTCGCAAGTATTCTTTTGCTGACTGTCATTTTAAATTTAAAAGGAAAACCTGATCATCAGGAAGTTTTAATTAAAGGAAGTTTAGAAGATAAATTAAAACTTTACGGAACTTTCCCAGACAAAGGCGTCGTGAAAAGCTATGCTGCAAGAAATACAGTTCCAGGATTTTTTATGATGATGTTTGCGGGCGCAATGTCCGGACTTTTGGGAATCGGTTCAGGTGCATTGAAAGTTTTGGCAATGGACAACATGATGCGACTGCCTTTTAAAGTTTCTACAACGACCAGTAATTTTATGATTGGGGTAACTGCGGTTGCAAGTTCCTTGATTTATTTTCAAAGAGGTGAAATTATTCCTGTAATTGTAGCACCTGTTTTAGTAGGTGTTGTTGTGGGAAGTTTTATCGGTTCTAAAACTTTAATGGTTTCAAAAACCAAGAAACTCAAGACATTTTTCGCAATCGTGATTACGATTCTTTCAATTTATATGATGTATAACGGTATTAGCAGCAACTTCAAATGAGAAAAAATTTCACAGATGTTGATCTGAACCGTTCGGTAGGAAATCTTCTTCGCTTAGGCGTTATTTTATCGGTTATCACTTCATTGATTGGTTTTGTAAAACTTTTCTTGGAAGGTTTTGAAATGCCAAAAAAATACAGACTTCTTGACATGGGAACCTCTTCTGAAAAAGTTTGGAGTCATTTTTGGGAAACGCTTTGCAAAGGAGAAGGAATGGCAATCATCCAACTCGGAATTCTGATGTTGATTTTCACACCTTTGATGAGAATTATCTTTGCTTTGATCGGTTATCTGAAAGAGAAAGATTACGTTTATGTGATTATTTCTTCGATCGTTTTAGCAATTATGGCGGTGAGTTTCTTTACGGGTTATGCTCATTGATTATAATTGATAATCAATGATTGATAAATGATTTAAGCTTCATAAAACTCCAACGGCAATTGATCAGGATCTTGTGTAAAGAAAAACTCTTTTCCGGTAAACTCATCGATACGGATTTCTTCACAGTTTAAACCTTTTTCAATTAATTCAATTCTTTTTTCATTAACGTTTTCTACAGAGAAAGCCAAATGTCTTAAACCACAAGATTCAGGTCTTGAAGGTCGTTTTGGTGGATTTGGAAATGAAAATAATTCAATTACATAATGTTCTCCGATTGCTAAATCTAATTTGTAAGACCGTCGTTCTTCACGATAGACTTCACGGATAATATTTAGTTCTAAAATTTCGGTGTAAAACTTTTTCGAAACTTTGTAATCTGAACAGATAATGGCTATATGATGGATTTTCATTGTAAGGATTATTCTTTTATGCAATTTTCTTTTCTTCTTGTATCAATCAAGTACTGAATTTTCCAAAGATTGTTTTGTTTAACCAATTGAAAACTATTCGCTCCACAATGTGAAAATTTACCTTTAAAATAAAATTCATACGGAGTAAAAACACTGGCAAGATTTCCGTCAATCTGAATGGAAACAAAATTTATTCTTTCGTCTAAATCATTTTTAGAAGAGTTTGATACAGATGTGAGAAAATTTTTCAGATCATCGGTTTTAACGGTTCCATCTTTTGAAATAGTTTGTAGAATTGCATTTTCTGAAAATGCAGAGTTCAACATTTTAGCATCCGCATTTTTCATTCCTGTAAAAAGATTATTAATAGTTTCTTTTACCTGATTTTCTTCTAAATTCTGACCAAAGCATAGACAATTCAGAAATAAAATGAGAACTAAAAACACTTTTTTCATTTGTTGAGGTATTGAAGTTTAAAATTAATGAATTTCAAGCTTGAATTTTATATTAATAATTTAATTTAAAAAATATTTTCATCTAAATAAAGACAAAATATCTTAATTTTATCTCTTTATTGAACGTATATGCCGATCATTTACTATATTTTAATTTCTTTATTATTCATTTTCACCGCTTTACCTAAAATCCCAAGTCAACACTGGATTTTCAGAGTTCCGGATTTTGGTAAAATTCAGGTAACTTACATCAGTTTATTCACATTTATTTTCGGATTTTTTATAAAAGATTCTGTTGATTACTTTTGGTATTTTCAAGGTTTTTTACTGGCACTATTTGTTTATCACGGAATTATTTTGATTAAATACACGCCACTTTATCCGGTAAAAAAACATAAAAGAAATTCTCATTCTTCGAAAAAAATTCATTTTATTTCGGCAAATGTTTATCAGTTTAATAAAGAGTTTGACCGGTTTATTGATTTAATTAACCGAAATAAGCCAGAAATGTTTTTAACGATGGAAAGCGACAGTCATTGGGAAAAAGCATTGCAGGTTTTAGAAAAGGATTATCCGTATCATCATAAAGTGACTCTCGAAAACACTTATGGAATGCATTTTTATTCAAAAATAAAAATCGAAGATTCAAAAACTCATTATTTCGTAGCCGATGACATTCCATCGATTGAAGCGCACATGAAGACCGATGACGGTTTTGAGTTTGTATTTTTCGGAGTTCATCCACCACCTCCAAGTCCGACTGAAGAAGAGACTTCAAAAGAGCGGGACGGAGACTTATTAAGTACGGGAAAAAGAGTAATTGAAATTGAAAAACCGGTGATTGTTGTTGGAGATTTCAATAACGTCGCATGGTCGAAATCTTCTATTTTATTCAGAAAAACAAGTGAATTGATTGATCCTAGAATCGGTCGTGCTTTTGTGTCAACATTTCATGCAAAATATAGATTATTCAGGTTTCCGATCGATTTGATGTTTCACAGTGAAGATGTTTTTATTGAGGAATTAAAAACGCTTGAAAACTTTGGTTCAGACCATCTTCCGGTTTATTGTGAGTTTTTTATCGATCACAAAAATGACGAACAGGAAGAACGTATTGAAACAGCCGATTCTGAAGAAAAACAGGAAGCCGAGGAAATGATTCAAGAAGGAAAAAAAGAAGATGGGGAACGTGACGCTGTTGTGACTGAAAGCTAATAAAAAACTTAAAAATTGCTTTTTACTACGATGTAAATTTATTTACTTAGATCGACCTTTTTTTGTAATTTAACTTTATTGTATTCCACCCATCATTTCTCTGAACAAACCTTTAATATGATCAATTTCATTCTGATACATTGTCTGTTTTCTACACCCAAAGTACAAGGTATTTTCTAGTTTCTTTTCGCCTTCCCAAATCAGTTTTACATCACCGTTTTCAATTTCATTTTTGCATAAAAAATCAGGAACCACAGCTAATCCGGTTCCGCCTTTAAGACAACGGATGATTGAATTGAGGTTAGGAACAATATAATTGGGTCTGAAATTCGGCTTATGCCCAAAATTCAACAGCCAAAATTGAAAAAGATGTTCCATATCTCCGGTTGTTCCGTACCATTTTTCCTGTTTCAGCCAACTTTCGATTTCCTTAAAATCTTTGGTTTTTAAAACTTCTTTAAAACCGTCTGTATCAACATTTTTTCCGCCTACTAAAATAATTTGTTCAGAAGAAAATGCTTCGTGCAGAATGTTGGGAGAAGTTCCTTTTTTTGGAGTAATGATTAAATCTAAAATTCCTTTATCTAGTTGATCGAGCATTTCAGGATATTCGCCAAAATCGATAATTAAATTAAAATCTAACGTTGAAACATATTGCTCTAAAGTGGTTTGAAATGTTTCAAAACACATTCCCACACTGATTGTCGGGGTGGTTTTTTCAGTAGATTTTTGAAAGTTTTTTTCTACATCTTCCAGTTTAGATAAAGCCTCAGAAACTGCATTAAATAAAACTTTCCCTCTTTCCGTCGGGATCATTTTACGCCCCGTTCTGTCAAATAATTTATAACCAACATAAGCTTCTAACGAACCTAAATGCAAACTCACACCAGGTTGCGAAATAAACAGAGAATCTGCAGCTCCGGTTAAAGTCCCGGTTTTATAAATCGCTTTAAAAGTTCGGTACCATTCTAAATTAACCATAATTTTTAATTATAAAATGAATTATAAATTGTCGATTTCGCTTCGCAAGTTAGGACTAAGTTTTTAAAAATAGACAATTTTAGTATCATAATTATAATACAAAACTATAATTTATATTATTTTTATTATAAAAAGCTCAGCCATAACTTTGCATCATAAAATTTAAACATTTACTAAAAATGAAAAAAGTATTAGTCATTAATGGTGGACAAAATTTCGGACATTCAGGAGGAAAATATAATCAGACGATTGCAGAAAACACGTTAGAAGCCTTAAAAGAATTTGAAAATGTTGAAGTAAAAATTTCGAATATCAGCGAAGGGTATGATAAAAATGAAGAAGTAGAGAAATTTGTTTGGGCAGATTTTATTATCTATCACACCCCAATCTGGTGGTTTCAATTACCGAATGGTTTCAAAAAATACATTGATGAAGTTTTCACAGCAGGCCATGCAAAAGGAATTTACATGAGTGACGGAAGATCTTCTGATAACCCAAAAATTAACTACGGAACTGGTGGAATGCTGGGCGGAAGAAAATACATGCTCACCACAAGCTGGAATGCGCCCGAAACAGCATTCACACTTCCTGGAGAATTTTTCAGTGAAACAAGTGTTGATAAAGGACCGTTATTCGGTTTTCACAGAATGAATGCTTTCGTTTCTTTAGAAAAAATGGATAGTTTCCACTTTCATGATGTAGAAAAGAATGCAAACATTGAGCGTGACATGAAATTATACAGAGAACACGTTAAAACCGTTTTCGAGAAAGAATTAAAACCACAATTAGTCTAATGAAAATCTATCTCACAGCAATCATTAAGGCAAAAGAAGAATACAGAACCGAAGTTTTAGAAGTCCTTCAGAATATGGTAACAGAAACCAGAAAAGAAGAAGCCAACGAGCTGTACGCACTTCATCAGGGAATTGAAGATAAAAATCATTTCATTTTCTATGAAATATGGAAAAGTGAAGAAGGTTTGAAACAACATAACGAGCAACCGTATATAAAAGCTTTTGGAAATTTGGTTGATGAAAAGTTGCAGCAAAAACCGCAGATTTATTTAACTGAAATTATTTAAACATGAAAAAATTATCATTATTAATTCTTTCCGTTTTTACAATAGGATTTGTTAATTCTCAAACCAAAAAATCAAAGAATATGAAAAATAAAATTCTTTTCGTGGTAACAAGTCACGACAAAAAAGGTGATACAGGAGAAAATACAGGATACTATCTTGGCGAAGTTTCACATCCATGGGAAGTCCTTCACAAAGCCGGTTATGAAATTGATTTTGTAAGTCCAAAAGGAGGAACTCCGCCTGTCGACGGATTTGATTTGAAAGATCCTGTCAACAAAGAATTTTGGGAAAACAAAGAATACAAAACAAAAATAGATCATTCCTTAAAACCATCAGAGGTAAAACCTGAAGATTATTCTACAATTTTTTACGCAGGCGGTCATGGTGCGATGTGGGATTTTGCAGACAATACAGAATTGGCAAAAATTGCTTCTATCATCTATGAAAATGGAGGAATTGTCGCAGGAGTTTGTCATGGACCTGCTGGTTTGGTCAATATCAAACTGAATAACGGAAAATATCTGGTTGAAGGAAAGAAGATCAATGCTTTCACGAATGAAGAAGAATTTGAGGTGAAATTAACTGATGTAGTTCCTTTTCTTTTAGAAGATAAATTGAAAGAAAGAGGTGCGAAATTTGAGAAATCCGGACTTTGGCAGAATCATGTTGTGACAGACCAAAGAGTGATAACAGGACAAAATCCGCAATCTGCAAAAAGCGTCGGCGAAGCAATTTTGAGTGAATTAAAAAAATAACTTCACACTTTTTTAATTCAAATTGGTGTAAATATTTCATTACATCAATTAAAAATCAAGACATGAAACTACTTCCAACTTTACTATTCACAATATTTCTGATGTGTAATTTTTCAGCACAGAAAAAAGAAATTTGCAGATACACAAAAACTCCCACAGGTTATCTGATGGTACTTCGTGAAAATGATGATGTTCTGGCTCAGATTGAGAATCTTGCAAAGACCGAGAATATTCCGTCAGCGAGCTTTACAGGAATTGGTTTTGCGAGAGAAGTAACTTTTGGATTTTATGATTTTCAAGCTAAAAAATTTAATCCCAAAACTTTTAAAAAAGTAGAGATGGGAAGTCTCACCGGATCTATTGCATGGAATGAAAAAGGTCCGTCAATCCACGTTCACGGAGTTGCAACTGATGAGAAATTTGATGCGTACGGTGGTCATCTTCTCTCGCTTCACGTCGGAACGGGATCGATGGAAATCTATGTCAACGTAAATGATAAAAAATTAGAAAGAAAAATAGAACAACCTTTGAATGCTAACGTGCTTCAACTGAATTGTCAACAATAATAATTTAAACAAAAATAGCTTCTCAAATTCTGGGAAGCTATTTTTGTTAAAGGCAAAATTGAATTACTTTGCTATTGGTAAATGCGTACTGATTGCAATTCTGTTCCACATATTAATCGAAACGGCTGCCATGATAATATCGGCAATCTGAGTTTCATTAAAAAGTGCTTTCGCTTTTTGGTACGTTTCTTCAGAAAGTCCTTTTTGGCTGATTAATGTTACCTCTTCTGCAACCATCAAAATCACCTGTTCTTCTTCTGTGAACAATTCTTTTGCATCTCTCCATGCATTCAAAAGAAAAATTCTTTGCGGAGTTTCTCCGTATTTTAAAGCATCTTTGGTGTGCATATCTAGACAGAATGCACATGCATTAATCTGAGAAGCTCTGATTTTAATTAATTCTTTCTGAATCGGAGTTAAAAAACTGTTTTGAAGGGCGGCCTCCATTCCAATTCCTGCTTTGTAAGCGGCAGCGTGCGTCGTTGCCATGTTGAATCTTACGCTCATACTATTGATGATTTTTAGTTAATGTATCTATTGAAAAAAAATATTCTTTCTGTGTTACCAATAAAAAAGCCGCGGCACTTCCCACCCAAACCGAAAAATCCAGAGGAGCTTTTACTCCCAATGCAATCGTCATTGATAAGGCGAAAATCAGCAATAAAAACCCTGTTCCGTATGCTGCAATCTTGGTTTTGAAACCGAAAATCAACATCAATGGGAAAAATAATTCCAAAAAAGTAGCGGCATAAGCTGAAAATGTGCTTAGAATTTCAGGAAGGAAAAAGGTTAACTGTTTTGTATATTTTTCAAAATTCTCCCAGTTTCCCCAGGCGGAATTTTCTTCCCAAAAACCAAATCGGTCTGCGACTGCAGATAGCATCGTCACTGCGATTGCGAATCTCAAAAACAATTGTGGAAATAAAACTTTTCGGTCTGTCATGCTGTTGGCTTTTTATTACATGACAAAGTTGCGACATAGAAACCGCAAAAATCTTAAACTGGTTTAAGAACGTAATTTTGCTCTGATTTCACTTAAATATTCTGGAGTAAAACCTAAAAATGAAGCCAATAAATATTGCGGAATCCTCTGTATAAACCAAGGATAAAGCGTACTGAAATGAATGTAATATTCTTCTTTATTCATTTCATAAAGATAACGGATTCGCTTTTCAGCCGCAGAATAAGCACGTTGATAAATCAATCTGAAATAACGTTCCATGATGGGATGTTTTTCAAGCAAAAGTTCCTGAGACTGAAAATCAATCATCATAACCGTCGCTTTTTCAACTGCCTGAATATTAAACTTAGATTTTTCTCTTTGTTCAAATGCAAAATTGTCTGCCAACCACCAGTTTTCTATGGCAAATTCGGTAGTCTGTTCTACTCCTTTTTCATTGATAAAAAACTTTCTTAAGCATCCTTTTAAAACAAAATATTTAAATTTACAAAAATCACCTTCCTGCATTAAATTCTCTTTTTTCCTCACCTCCAAAACCTGAAAGAAAGAAAATATTGAAGTAAATTCTTCTTCACTTACAGTAATAAATTTATCTAAATGCGCCTTAAAAGTTTCCATTTTTGAAATTGAATACTCAAACTTAACTTTATTTTTTTAGTTTTACAATGATAAAAATCGAATCATGGAAATTGTTGCTAAAATTCTCATTGCCGTTGTAGCTTTAGAACATCTTTATATCCTGTGGATGGAAATGTTCGCGTGGGAAACCAAAGGTAAAGAAGTTTTCAAAGCAGCTTTGCCACCTGAAATGTTCAAACCGACAAAAGGTTTGGCAGCCAATCAGGGATTGTACAATGGTTTTCTTGCAGCGGGATTGATCTGGTCATTCTTGATTGAAAATCCTAAATGGCAAACGAATATTGCTTTATTTTTTCTGACTTGTGTTGCAATCGCCGGAATTTACGGTGCCATTTCTGCGACGAAAAAAATATTTTTTGTCCAAGCGTTGCCTGCTATTTTGGCAATTGTTGCTGTTTTGTTAAAATAAAATTTCCCGTTTTTCAAGTCAACATAAAGTTTGTCATTCCGTAGGAATCTAAGCAAAGTCTTTTTGCTATGTTGAGATTCCTACGGAATGACAAACCTCGTATTAAAGACTAGAAAACCCCAACAATTTCTCCTTCATTTTTTCGGCCTTAAACTCTCCTTCATGATAATAAACCAATTTTTGATTTTCATCTAAAATAATCCACAACGGATAAACAGGCTGGTTTTTATTTTTAAATAAAGCCAAAGCCAACTCATGAATTCCAGAATTTCCGTTAGGTAAATAATTAAATTCTTTACCCTGAAAATTGATTTTTCCTTTTGTCTTTTCAGCTTCAAAGTTGATAAAATGAAAATTTTCGTTGATCATTTCAACTAATTCTTGATCCTTGTTTAATTTAAATGATTCGATTTTACAGACTGAGCACCAATCTGTATACAAATGAATAATGATTGGTTTTTTATTTTCTTTCTGTAGTTTTTCAAAATCTGAAAAAGTGTCTGTTTTTATCTGCGAATGATAAAAACCAGACACTAAAAATAACATTAAAAAAAACATTAAACTTTTCATTTCAAATTATATTTCACACCCAAAAAACCTCTGATTCTCTGCATCGGAGCATAACCATACGTTGTATCGAACGTATAATGATTCGGATTATTAATCGGGTCATTTACATTATTATCAAACGGATCAAACGGTCGCATCAACGGATCTTTCGGAGTAAAATTGAATAAATTTTTCACCCCGCAATACACTTCAAAACCTGAATCAAAACTCTTTGAAATCTGAATATTCGCCAAAGAATATAACGGGGAATATTCCGGTCGGTAATCATTCGGTAAAACCGGCAATCGCATCGGCCCGTAAAACTGCCCGGTAAAATCGATGGCAAGATTATCCTTAAATTTATAGGTTAAACTGTAAGTCCCACTCCATTTCGGGGCATGAAGTTGTCGGGACTTTCCGGTTTCTCCATCAAATTTTTGATAAACATCTAAATAAGTAACTCCCAAATTTACACTCAACGGAAAACTGAAACTGAAATCAACATTCATCGAAGCACCTCTCGAAATTCCGTAACCATTTAAGTTATCATAAATAATTTTCTGAGGATCGGTATCAAAATCACCAACAATTTTATTGCTGAAATAGGTGTAAAATGCAGAGGCATCCACATTAATTAATTTATCTCCTACAGGAATTTTCCAGACATAATTTAAATTTCCATTGATGGATTTTTCCGGTTTTAAATTCGACTGAATCACCACTTCACGTGAACCTGTCAACGCTGCATGATCTTCAGTAAATAAATTCACCACCCTGAAACCTGTTCCAAAATTGAATCTGAAAGTATGATAAGGGTTAGGAGAAAATTTCCATGCAAAACGAGGAGAATGCACAGAATGATGGACTTTATCATAATCAAAACGGTAACCCAGCAACACGGTATTTTTTTCATTAATCTCCCACTGATCCTGAATAAACGCTCCAAAAATCGGTGATTTCATCGGCTGATTGGTGACTTTATCCGAAGCCAACGTTCCGGGAGTATTGTCATCATAGAATGTTTTTTTGAAAGTCAAACCTAAAATCAAATCATGATTTCCAAGCTTTTTATCCCAATACGTTTGTGCAAAAGCCACTTTCTGCAACGCTTCGTAAGGCGTATTTCCGTAAAATGAATTCTGGTCGTGATAATTGTAAGAAAACTGTGTGAAAATCTGCTCTTTCACCGGCAACTGATACATCCCGAACGCTTCTACTCTATTTGTATAAATACTTTCTCCATAGACTTCGTCGCTTCCACGATGCGATTTATTCCACTGCATTTCACCACCAAAACGATCTTCATATAAATATCTTAAGGCAAAACTTGCCATTCGGTTTTCTTTTCGTTTAAAATTCCATTTATTAAAAACTGAAATTCTGTTTTGAAGCGCAGCATCGGTGAAATTATCTTTATTCTGATCTATTTTTTCATTAAAACTAAAATAATTTAAACTTAATAAAGAAGCCGCATTTTTACCGGCATTAAATTTTGTAGAAAGATCTAAATTATTTTCTGCCCAGCTTGTCGTCATCAGATTAACGCTTAATTTTGGTGCAGTCAATACATTTTTTGTGATAATATTAATCACTCCGCCCATCGCTTCAGAACCATACAATGACGAAGCTGGCCCTTTTACCACTTCTATTCTTTCAATGATGCTGTTTGGGATTCCGCTTAAACCATAAACGGTGGAAAGTGAGCTGACAATCGGCATTCCGTCAATCAAAATCATTGTGTAAGGACCTTCTAAACCATTGATGTGAATATCTCCCGTGTTACAAACCGAACAATTCAACTGTGGCTGAACTCCGTTGACCATCGCAATCGCTTCAAAAACACTTGGCGTAGGATTTTTCTGAAAAAATTTCTGACTGTAAATTTCCACCGCAACCGGACTTTTAGATTTGCTTACAGGTTTTATCGTTCCCGTGATCACCACATCGTCAATTAATTTCACTCTTTCCTTTTTTACAGGAATTTTTATTGAGTCAGATTTTTTATTTAAATCTAAACTGTCCGTTTCCTGAGAGAAACAGAAACCCGAAAAAAATATGGCAGAAAATAATATTCGCTTCATGAAATTAAAATTGTTAGACAAAACTAACATTTATTTTTAGAACAGCAAAACTTAAATAAAAATTTGTTTTTAATTTGAATTCATTAAAAAATATTAAATTTGAGAGTCAACATATAAAGTACAATGAGATATCATCATTCGGGAAATATTCCCCAAAAAAGACATACGATTTTTAAATCACCGGAAGATAGGTTCTATTATGAGCAACTATTTGGTACAGAAGGATTTCACGGCATTTCTTCTTTACTATATCATGTTCATCGACCGACGCAGATTAAATCAATTGGCGAAGCAAAAGACGTGACGCCCAAGATTGCGGTTGACAAAAACGTGACGCCGAGAATGTTTAAAGGGATGAATGTGACGCCTGAAGATGACTTTTTGGACAGCCGAAAGTTTCTTTTGGTAAACAATGATCTTAAAATGGGATTGGCAAAACCGAGAAAATCAATGGATTATTTCTATAAAAATGCCGAATGTGACGAACTTCTTTTTGTGCACGAAGGAAGCGGAACTTTAAAAACATTTGTAGGAAATCTTGAATTTTCTGTTGGCGATTATCTTATTATTCCGAGAGGTACAATTTATCAGGTAGAATTACAATCTGAAAACACCGTATTTTTTGTGGTGGAAAGTCATTCTCCAATTTACACTCCGAAGCGTTACAGAAATGAATTCGGGCAGCTTTTGGAACATTCTCCGTTCTGCGAAAGAGATATTATCGCACCCACTTTTGTCGAACCAAAAGATGAAAAGGGAGAGTTTTTAATTAAAGTAAAGAAAGAAAATCAGATCACCGATTTCATCTACGCAACACATCCGTTTGATGTTGTAGGCTGGGACGGTTATTTTTATCCTTATAAATTTAATATCAAAAACTTCGAACCGATTACCGGAAGAATTCACCAACCGCCACCAATTCACCAAACTTTTGAAGCACACAATTTTGTAGTTTGTTCGTTCTGCGCAAGAATGTATGATTATCATCCGTTGGCAATTCCTGCTCCGTACAATCACTCAAATATTGATTCTGATGAAGTCTTATTTTACACAGAAGGCGATTTTATGAGTAGAAATCATATTGACTTAATGGATTTCACCCTTCACCCAGGAGGAATTGTTCACGGACCACATCCTGGAGCGATGGAAAGAAGTATCGGTAAAAAATTCACTGAGGAATATGCGGTAATGGTCGACCCGTTCCGTCCTTTGAAAATCACTGAAGAAGCAATGAAAGTGGAAGATACGTCTTATAAAACTTCTTGGCTGGATAGTGAGGATCATAGTTTGGAGGACAGGTCACAGGAATAATTTTGCTTTTAGCAACTAGCTTCTGGCTTTTAGCTTTAAATTTTTTATAAAAGATATTGAGGATTGAATGTGAGAATTCAATCCTTTTCTTTTTTACATATTTGGTAAAACATGACAAATATCTCCAGTAAACAATTTAAACACTTAGACTAAATCTAAACAATAAGAGTTATCTTTAGAATATAAAAGTAAACTAAAAAAAAGTTCAATATGTATAACTACATCAGTGCAGAAGAAGCTATTTATACCATTAAAAGCGGGAACCGTGTGTTTTTTCATGGAAGCGCATGTACTCCGAACCATTTGATTGACGAATTAGCAAGACAATCTCACCGTCTGGATAATGTTGAGATGGTTTCGATTACTCAGCAAGGAAATGTGGAAATTGCAAAGCCTGAATACAAGGATAAATTTTTTGTCAATTCTCTCTTTGTTTCAACGCCGGTGCGTGATGCTGTGAATTCTGAACGTGGAGATTTTGTTCCGGTTTTTTTAAGTGAAATTCCTATTTTATTTAGGAAAAATATTTTGCCGCTGGATGTTGCTTTAATTACAGTTTCGCCTCCTGACAAACATGGTTTCTGTACATTGGGAACTTCAGTTGACGTTGCAAGAGCCGCTGTTGATACTGCTAAAATTATTGTAGCCGTTGTCAATCCTTTAATGCCGAGAACTCATGGCGACGGAATGCTTCATATCAGCAAAATTCATAAATTAGTCTGGAATGAAGAAGAACTTCCAACGGTAGATTACGGTGCAAAAGTAGGTCCGGATGAAATGCTGGTCGGGAAAAATGTAGCAGAATTAATTGATGATAAATCTACTTTGCAGATGGGTATCGGAACGATTCCTGATGCGGTTTTAAAGTGTTTAGGAAATCATAAAGACTTAGGCGTTCACACCGAAATGCTGAGTGACGGAGTAATTGATTTGATTCAAAATGATGTCATCAACAATAAATATAAAGGCTACAACGATAATAAAACAATCACGAGTTTCTGCTTCGGAACAAGAAAATTATACGATTATGTAGATGATAATACCGTTTTCTCTTTTGATGACGTAAGCAACGTTAACTTCCCGATCAACATTATGAGAAACAAAAAAATGGTCGCAATCAATTCAGCCATTGAAATTGATTTAACCGGACAGGTCTGCGCAGATTCTATCGGAACCATGCAGTACAGCGGTATTGGTGGACAGATGGACTTTATGAGAGGAGCCGCCTTAAGCGAAGACGGAAAACCCATTATTGCCATTACTTCAAGAACGAAAAGAGGCGTTTCCAGAATTGTCCCTTTCCTGAAACAAGGAGCGGGAGTTGTCACAACGAGAGGTCATATTCATTGGGTAGTTACGGAATACGGGAGTGTTTATTTATATGGGAAAAATCTTAGACAGCGAGCTCAGGAACTCATCAGCATTGCGCATCCTGATGATAGAGAGATGTTGGAGAGAGCAGCTTTTGAAAGGTTTAAGCATTAATTTTAAATAAATTTCACGCAGATTTTGCTGATTGATCAGATTTTAAATTTGTAAAATCTATATTAAAAATATTTTTAAAGCCATATATTTTGTATGGCTTTTCTGTTTGTAAAACAATCGCTAATTTTTTAGTAAAACTTTAACTAGCAGCCGTTTGTTTTCTATTTTAACAATATCACGAAATTTTGTAATTTGCAACTTAAATAAAAGTAAAAAATAGAAAATATGTCAACATTAACATTTGCCGAAAAAATTGCTCAGGCAGAGAACTTTTTGCCGATTAACGGTACAGATTATATCGAGTTTTATGTGGGTAACGCAAAGCAGGCGGCTCATTATTATAAGACAGCGTTCGGTTTTCAGTCGGTTGCCTATGCAGGTCCTGAAACAGGTGTGAGAGATCGTGCATCATACGTTCTTCAGCAGGGAAAAATCAGATTGATTCTGACTACAGGTTTAAAATCTGATTCTCCTGTAAGCGAGCATGTAAAAAAACACGGTGATGGTGTTAAAATTTTGGCACTTTGGGTAGATGATGCTTATTCAGCTTTCGAAGAAACAACTAAAAGAGGTGGAAAACCATATTTAGAGCCTACTACTTTAACAGACGAGTACGGTGAAGTGAGAATGTCCGGAATTTATACTTACGGAGAAACGGTTCACATGTTTATCGAAAGAAAAAATTATACAGGACCTTTCATGCCTGGCTATAAAAAATGGGAAAGCGATTATAAGCCTGAAGAAGCAGGATTATTGTATGTTGACCACTGTGTTGGAAACGTAGACTGGGACAGAATGATTCCAACTGTTGAATGGTACGAAAAAGTAATGGGCTTTGTAAATATCCTTTCTTTTGACGACAAGCAAATCAACACAGAATATTCTGCTTTGATGTCTAAAGTAATGTCAAACGGAAACGGTTTTGCAAAATTCCCAATCAACGAGCCTGCAGAAGGTAAAAAGAAATCTCAGGTTGAAGAATATCTTGATTTCTATGAAGGTGAAGGTGTTCAGCACATTGCAGTTGCTACAAAAGACATTATTCACACCGTTACAGAATTGAAAAAAAGAGGCGTAGAATTCCTTTCTGCTCCGCCGGAAGCTTATTACGAATTGGTTCCCGAAAGAGTGGGCCATATCGATGAAGATCTTAAAAAACTTCAGAGTTTAGGAATTCTAATTGACCATGACGAAGAAGGTTATTTACTTCAAATCTTTACAAAACCGGTAGAAGACCGTCCTACTTTATTTTTCGAAATCATTGAAAGACATGGTGCACAAAGTTTCGGAGCTGGTAATTTCAAAGCTTTATTTGAAGCTCTAGAAAGAGAACAGGAAAAAAGAGGAAATCTTTAATTTAAAATAAATTACGAGATAAAATTTGAATCTTTAAACCATTGGTAGAATTCATTAGTTAAAATTTTTCAAGAAAATATCTGAAAATTGATTGAGCGAAGTGCTTATTTTTAGATTTATATAAACCTTGAAAAACACCTAAACTAAAATATCTTAATGTCTAAAAATTAATTCATTTTATTTATCTAAAAATTAACAATATAGTTTTTGTCAGGACAAAAATCCTGACAAAACTTTTTATACACACAGGATTATGATTAAATTTTTCAGCGGGTTATTACTTATCGGAACCGTTTTTTTTGCCAACGCTCAATACGGAACATTGAATGCTATTCTTACCAAATTGGAAGAAAGAAAAGGTATCAATCAAAATTTGAGCAATGTAAATATTGATGATAAAAAATTTATTGTCTTAAAAGATTTTCAGGATCACACTGAAAGAAATTTTATCGTTATAAAAGGTAAAAAAGCAACTTATGTTGAAATCTTCGACGATAAAGCGACGGGCGAAAGTACTTCTAACGTATTTTCAGGAGACATTGTGAGAAGCAGAAAAAACATTATTTCGCTAAGAGCCGATATGCTTGAAAATAAAAAAGTTCCGATTCCTGTAACAAAAACACTTTTGCTGACAAGACTTGATGATATTTTATACCTCATCGATATCAACAGCAAAGACCGCTGGATTGATGAAGCATCTTTTTCAAAATTGAAATCTTCATCAAAAAAATAGCTTTGTTTAAGCAGAAGTATCACTGAAATTTTCACAGATAAACACTAATAATTTGTGAAAATTTGCGAGTTCAGTTGTAAAATTCGTGTCAAAAAAAATCAAATTAAAAATAAAAATTATGAAATCATTTGTAGAATATAATTCAAATTCAGACTTTTCCATTCATAATATTCCGTTTGGAGTAGCGGTTTTCAATAAAGAATTTATCGCTTGCTGTACAAGAATCGGGGATCAGATCATTGATTTGGCAACATTATATGATTTGGGATTTTTTGAAGGAATAAAAGGTCTTGAAGACAATGTTTTTGAAGCATACACTTTGAACGAATTTATAGAACTTGAAAAACCGGTTACGAATGCAGTTCGTTTAAAACTTCAGGAATTACTTTTGGAAGGATCTATCTTGTCTAAAGATGAAAAAACCATTGAAGAAGCGTTCTACGATCTGGATCAAGTGAAAATGATGATGCCTGTTCACATTCCGAATTACACCGACTTTTACAGCAGCATCGAGCACGCAACCAATGTTGGAAAAATGTTCAGAGATCCTGCAAATGCCTTACTTCCTAACTGGAAACATTTACCCGTAGGTTACCACGGCAGAGCCTCATCAATCGTAGTTTCGGGAACTGAGATTAACCGTCCAAAAGGTCAGACTAAACCTGCTGATGCAGATAAGCCAGTTTTCGGTCCATCAAAGCAATTGGATTTCGAACTGGAAATGGCTTTCATTCTGAATAAGAACACAGAAATGGGCGAAAGTATTTCTACCAAAGACGCTGAAGATGCGATTTTTGGGATGGTGATTTTCAACGATTGGTCGGCTAGAGATATTCAAGCTTGGGAATACGTTCCACTTGGACCATTTTTGGCAAAAAATTTCGGCTCATCAGTTTCTCCTTGGGTGGTAACTCTTGAGGCTTTAGAACCTTTTAAAACCGCTTCTCCTACACAAGATCCCGAAGTTTTAGATTATCTGAAATTTGAAGGCGATAAAAATTATGATATCAATCTTGAAGTGTATTTGCAACCTGAAAACGGTGAAGAAAACCTTATTTCTGAAAGCAATTACAAACATATGTACTGGAACATGACCCAACAATTGGCGCATCATACAGTAAATGGTTGTAACGTTGAAGCCGGAGATATGTATGCAAGTGGAACAATTTCAGGAAGTGACCCAAAATCTTTTGGTTCTATGCTTGAATTAACATGGAGAGGGCAAAACCCAATCACTTTAAGCAACGGACAGGAAAGAAAATTCATCGATGATAATGATACGGTAACGATGAAAGCCTGGGCTGAAAAAGATGGGGTGAGAGTAGGTTTCGGGGAAGTTTCTGGGAAAATTATTCCTGCTAAATAATGACTTAACCACAAAAGGCACAAAAGTTTTTTTAAAAGTTTAAATTTAAAGCTTTTTAAAGTTCAAATAAGTTGTACGTAAATTATTAAAGAATTGTGATGATAACGCAATCATACTTAACAGATTTGACCTATAAAATTAATGGAGCCTGTATTGAAGTTCACAAGATTTTAGGTGCTGGTTTGCTTGAAAATGTTTATCATAAATGTTTGGAGGAAGAATTCAGATTAAGAAACATTAATTTTAAATCTGAATTAAAAGTTCCTGTTATTTATAAAGGACAAGAAATTAGTTGTGACTTTTTTTGTGATTTTTTAATTGAAGAACAAATTATTCTAGAAATAAAATCTGTAACGGCAATCAATGAAATTCATCGTGCTCAAATCTTAAACTATATCAATTTAATGCAAAAACCCAAAGGCATTTTGGTCAATTTTAATGTGAAAAATTTATATCATCAAGGGCAGGAAACTTTTGTAAACAAACATTATGAGATGCTGTTATGATTACTGAAAATTTGGTATAGATGATTATTCACACCACCTTTTTTGAACTTTAATAATTTAAAAATTATAACTCATAAAAGCTTTTGTGACTTTTGTGGTAAAATATAAAACATGAAAACAGTAATCCCATCAGAAATAACTCCCGTACAACTGCAAACAATAATGCAAACAGCAGTTTCACCACGACCAATTGCATTGGCTTCAACGGTTGATAAAGACGGAAACAGCAATTTATCGCCGTTCAGTTTTTTCAATATGTTTAGTACGGTTCCTCCAATCTTGATTTTTTCGCCTTCTAGAAGAGTTCGGGACAATACGACGAAGCATACGTTGGAAAATGTTTTAGAAACTTCTGAAGTAGTAATCGGGACGGTGAATTTTCCAATCGTACAGCAGATTTCATTAGCTTCAACAGAATATGGAGACGGAGTCAACGAATTCATAAAAGCTGGTTTAACGATGAAAGATGCTGATTTGGTTAAGCCTAAATTAATTTCAGAATGCCCTGTCAATTTCGAATGTAAAGTTTGGGAAGTGAAATCCTTAGGGAATCAGGGAGGTGCAGGAAATTTGGTTATCTGCGAGGTTCAGAAAATTCATATCAGAGAAGAATATTTGGATGAACAGGGAAATTTAAATCAAGCAAAATTGGATATGGTTTCCCGTTTAGGTGGAAATTATTATTCAAGAAGCAATGAAAACAGTCTCTTTGAAGTTCCGAAACCTTTGGTGACAAAAGGAATTGGCTTTGACCAACTTCCAGATGCTGTAAAACTCAGTAAAGTCTTTACTGGAAATGATCTGGGAATGTTGGCGAATGTTGAAATTTTGCCTTCTGAAGATTGTCATGATGATGAAAATATCCATTTGGAAGCTCAGAAATTTTTGCTTGAAAGTAAAATTGATGAGGCTTGGAAACTGCTGATTAGATAAACCTAATTATATTAAGAAAGGAGTGATATTTTCACTCCTTTTATTATTCATTGACTATTTTTTCGGTAATAAATTCAATAGATTTCTTTATCACTTCATTCAAATCTTTTGGTAATTCTTTCCCTTCCCAAGGCTCTTTTGCTCCGAAAGTATGATTAGCGTTTTCTACAAAATACAATTCAGTATTCGGATTTAAAAGATGTAAATGTTCGGCATTTTTTACGCTTACAGACTCATCATTTGTCCCGTGAATTATCAAAACATGAGCTTTTGCCATTTCCATCGAGCGCTCTACATCAAAACGGTGATAATTGGTTTCAAAATCTTCAAAAAACTGATAGTAGTGCGGCATCTGCTGCTTCGTCCTTCCATTTTCCACAAAATAAACCCCTTCATTTTTCCAGTTTTCGAAAGCTTCATTTTTCGGAAATCTTTCTAATGAATCAACACTTGCCAAAGTAACCAAACCATTAATTCTGATGTCTTCACAGGTTTTAATAATCGAAATTCCCCCACCTCTACTATGCCCAACCAAAATTATTTTCTGATCATCAACTTTTTCATTTTTAGAAAAATAATCAATTACCACTTTTAAATCTGAAAGTTCTTTTGAGTAATTATTAGTTCCAAAAGATTCTAAATCTGCAAATTCATCTGGGTTTTCAACTGTTGTTCCGTTGTGCGAAAAATTAAATTTAACAAAGAAAAAACCTGCTTCGGCAAACTTTTCAGCCATTAAATTCCAAGCTCCCCAATCCTTGTAACCTTTGTAACCATGAACAAAAATGACTAACGGAAGTTTGTTTTCTGTTTCCAGGTAAAATGCATCGGCAAGAAAATCTTTCGTTTCAGAATTTGAAAGGATGATATTTTGATCTTTAATAATATTCATACTATGCTCCTATTTAATTACCAGTTTACAGTTCGATTTCTTCCCCAGGTTCCTACAGATGTACCTTTACTATAAGTTATATTCAGGCAGAGAACCAAGATAAAACCTATTAATAAACTAACGAGTAAAATTCTTTTTTTGTTTTTCATTTTAAAACTTCATTACATCCTTAACCACTCCATTTTTCTGAGTGTGCTGCAATAACTCAGCTTCAATAAATGATTTAATCTGCTCTTCAGAACCATTATTCGGGAACAACAAATGTACATTAGCTCCTGCATCCAAAGTAAAGAACAAAGGCAATTTGGTTTCTCTTCTGAAATCCCAAATCTTATTAATGACTTCCAAAGTTCCGGTTTTCATTAGAATAAAGGCTGGTTCGCTCATCATCATCATAGCGTGAAGCGTTAAAGCTTCGTGTTCTACCAACTTGATGAATTCTTCCATGTTTCCCGATTTAAGAATTTCTTTCATCGGAACAAAATTTTCTCTTGCCTCCTGAAATCTTCTTTCTGCATAAGGATTCGTATTCATCAAACCGTGACCAACTGTTGAAGAAACGCTTTTCACACCTTCATGAATCAGCAAAACCCAGTCATTAAAATCTTTAAAAACAGGATGAATTTCATCATCAGAATATTTTACGGCGAATAAATCTGAACTTCCTTCAACCTCATCAGATTTCCCCCAAACAACCAATCCGTTGTATAAGCTTCTACATGCACTTCCGCTTCCTAATCTCGCTAAAAACGAAGCCTTTCTTAATGATTCATCTTCTGAAGTCTTTCCTGAAAATTCTTTATCCAATGTCATCAGACATTTTGCAATCGCTCCAAATCCTGAAGCTGAACTTGCAATTCCTGAACTGTGAGGAAACGTATTTTCCGTTCTGATAATGTATTTACCTTTTAAAATCCAAGGTAAATATTTTTCGATATTTTTAAAATATTTTTCGATTTTTTCAGCAAATTTCACTTCTTCATTTCCTGACAGAAAAGTCTGAACAGAAAACGGTTCATTTGCCAAAAATTCCATTTCTGTATTGGTTTTACAGTGATTTAAAGTAAAACTGACACTAGGATTTGCAGGAATCTGATCTTTATATTTTCCCCAATATTTAATCAAAGCAATATTAGACGGACAGCTTTCTGAAACTGTCTTAGTTTGTACCGTAAAATTTTCTTTTCCTAAAAATTCGTCTGTTGTCATCGTTTAATTTCTAAACTTTTATTTTTTTAACCTAAATATTAACCTCAAATTAATACATCTTTTCAATAATATCCGAATACTTTTTTAGCACGATATTTCTCTTAATTTTCAAAGTAGGCGTGATTTCTCCGCTGCTGATTTCAAATTCTGCAGGCATTAAAGTAAACTTTTTCACTTTTTCAAAATCAGAAAGATGTTTTTGAAGTTCGTTAATTTTTTCTTTGTAGAAGTCAATAATCTCTTTCTTCTGAACTATATCTTCCCAATTGGTAAATGGAATATTTTTCTTTTTTAAATAATCGTTCAGAAATTCAAAATTCGGAACAATTAAAGCCGAAACAAACTGCTTTCCTTCAGCAATTAAAACAATCTGTTGGATGAAATTATTGTTTGTCAGAAGATTTTCTATCATCTGTGGTGCAATATATTTTCCGTTGGAAGTTTTCATTAAATCTTTGATTCTGTCGGTAATAAAAAGATTTCCTTTGTCATCAAATTTCCCCGCATCTCCGGTTTTAAACCAGCCATCCTGTGTAAAAACTTTTTCGGTTTCTTCAGGTCGCTTGTAATATCCTTTCATAATTCCGTTTCCTTTTGCCTGAATTTCGTCGTGCTCGCCAATTCGGATTTCTACTCCAGGTAAAGGCTTTCCACAACTTCCGTGTTCAAAATTTGTGGGTGGAAAAGCTGTTAAAGTTGCAGTCGTTTCTGTCAAACCGTAGCCAACTGTAACGTGAATGTCAATTGATTCGAAAAAATGTGTTACTTCCGGCGATAAAGATGCTCCACCACAAGGAATAAACCACAATCTTCCGCCTAATTTTTCTTTAATTTTGCTGAAAACCAATAAATCGGCAACCTTTTCTTTACATTTTAAACCCAAAGGAATCGTCTGGTCTTTTCTTTTAAATTCTGCGGTTTGATTTCCTATTTCTAAAGCCCAATTGAAGATTTTCTTTTTTAATGATGAACCTTCGTCTGCTTTTTCTAAAACTCCTGCATAAACTTTCTGCAAGAACCTTGGAACAACGCACATCATCGATGGTTTTACTTCTACCAAAGCTTTAGCAATATCTTTAGGATCTTCCAGGAAATAAACTCTTGCTCCACCATATAAACACAGCAAAGTCCAGCTTCTTTCGAAAACGTGGGTTAACGGTAAAAATGCCAGTGAAATCTCATCTTCAAAATTTTTAAACTTAAAAAATTCAAAGTGAGCATCGCAAAGTTTTACAAAATTTCCGTGCGGAAGTATGACTCCTTTTGGATTTCCGGTTGTTCCTGATGTGTAAATAATCGTTGCTGTATCGTCTTCATTTTTTTCTGAAAATTCAAATTTCGGTGACGATTTTGCAATAAAATCTTCCAAATAAAAACTGCTGAATTCTTTTTTAATCCAAACTGCTTTTTTAGAAATGATAATTGTTTTTAAACCTGTGCTTTCTTTTTTTAAGATTTCCAGACAAGAATCATATTGAGCCTGACTTCCTACCAAAACCGATTTTGCACCAGAATCATTCAAAATAAATTCTGCCTGTTCGGTATTATTTGTTGAATAAATCGGAACGGTAATCGCTCCAATCGACAATACAGCCAAATCAAAAATCATCCATTCTGCAGAATTATCGGCATAAATAGCGACTTTATCATTTAATTCAATTCCTAAATCTTTCAGTGCATTAGCTGTTTTAAAAATAACTTCACTGAACTTTTGCCAGCTTAGTTCTTTCCAACCGCCATCTTTTTTCTTAAAGCCAATTGCTGATTTTAAAGGGTGCTTTTCTACATTTTTTTTGATGATTGCCTCTGCAAGATTCATTACTTTTTATTCAGCTTTTTATCGTTAATATAATTATTGAGATGAAAGTCGATGCTTTCTGAAACGGGAGTAAATTTAAAATCTAATTTCTCTTTAATTTTTTGATTTGAAATCACATGTAAAGAAGAAACAGATTCAATATTCGATTTTGTCGCCATTTTGAGTTGAGGAATTATCCAACCAAAAAAAACATTGGCTATTCTTCCTATTTGCAGCGTAGATTTTGAAAGAATTTTGGCTTCTTTTAAACCTAATTTAGTTCTGATTTGTTTACCTAGATCAGCATATTTTTTGTTTTCGGAAACGATGATAAATCTTTCTCCAAACGCATTTTTTTCCATTAATTTAATAGAAATTCTGGCAACATCTCTCACATCGACATAACTTGTTCCGCCAGAAAATGTTAAACTATTTTTTTCAAAAGTCGGGAAAATATCGCCGCTACTTTTACCCCAGTTTCCTGTCCCAATAATCATTCCGGGATTGATAATAATTGTATTTAAACCTTCCGCTGAAGCTCTCCAAACTTCCATTTCAGAAAGATGCTTTGAAATAGAATAGGCAGAATGTTCGTCTTTTGGATTAAAATCTGAACTTTCATCAAGCTCGCCTTTGTCATTAAATAAATCTAAAACCGCAATTGAACTTACGTGAAGAAATTTTTCAACCGTAGAGTTTTCACAGGCAAAAAGAAGATTTTCTGTCGCCTTGATATTGGTGTGATTCATTTCTTTTTCATCTTTCGGATGAAAACTAACTTTTGCAGCACAGTGGTATACTTCTGTAACGTCTTTCAAAGCCAACTCAACAGCATGAATATCATCAAAATCTACATCAATCCATTCAATTTTATCGAAAAAATCATTGGGATTTTCTGTGAAATATTGATAAGAATGTTTTACTTCATTGATGTTGCTCGAAGGTCTTTTTGCAGCACGCACTTTTTTACCTTTTTTTAAAAGTTCGAGAACGATAATTCTGCCTAAAATTCCTGTTGCACCTGTTACGAAGACCATAGATTGAGATTGATTTTAATGGTTTTGCAAATTTGCATAAATATAACAGAAAAAGATGGATTTATTTTATCACAAAAGATATTTTTACCTAAATTTAAGCTGAAAATTAGATGACATTAAAGAACATATGAGACCTAAGCTATAATCCTAGAAATTCTTTTACAATAATTGCAAAATCAACCGGATTATCTGCCTGAACCCAATGTGCCGCATTTTTGATTTTCACAAATTGGGCTTTTGGAAATTGCTGTTTGATAGCAAACTCATCCTGTGGTAAAATATAATTTGATTTCTCACCTGAAATGAATAATGTTTCGCCTTCAAAAACTCCGAACTTAATAGCATTTGAGACAAACTGATTGTATTTTTCTGACAATGTTTTAAGATTAAATCTCCAGTTCAGTTTTTTGGAATCCCCATTTTCTTCCCAATACAAATTTTTAGCTAAAAACTGTATTATCGATTTTTCAGGAATGTATTGATTTAAAATTGTTTCTATTTCACCTCGTGATTTTACCTCATCAAAGTTTACCGTTTCCAAAGCTTTGATAATTCCTTGATGATGCGGCGGATATGCTTTGGGACCGATATCGACAACAGTTAGTTTATCAACTTTTTCAGGATAATTAATAGCGAACTGCATTACGGCTTTTCCACCTAAAGAATGTCCTAAAACATGAGCTTTTTCGATTCCGTAATGATTCATGTAATTGGCAATATCATTAGCTAAATCATCGTGAGACATATTTTCTGAATGAAAACTTCTTCCGTGATTTCGTAAATCAATTAAATGAACGGGTAAAAATTCTCCCAATTCTTTTCCAAAGCTTCCCCAGTTATCGAGCATTCCAAACAAGCCGTGAAATACTAAAAGCGGTGTAGACGATAAATTTTCGCCAAATATTTTTGAATGTAAGATTTCCATTTTTATTAAGATTTTAGAGGTTAGAAATTAGACGTTAGTAAAACAAAAATTAACTTCTAATTTCTAACCTCTAGTTTCTAACTCTACCATTTTGCCAGTCTCTTCAAATAAGCCTGAACTGTATTTTCCATTCCCATATACAATGCTTCAGAAACTAATGCATGGCCAATTGAAACTTCTAAAAGATTTGGGATATTGTCTGCAAAATATTTTAAATTCTCTAAGCTTAAATCATGGCCGGCATTAATACCTAATCCAAATTTTTCAGCTTCAAAAGCCGTTTCAACATAAGGTTTGATGGCTTCTTCTTTATTTTTAGAATAGTTTGATGCGTAAGCTTCAGTGTACAGTTCAATTCTATCGGCTCCTGTTTCCGCAGCAAATTTTACCATATCAGGATTTGGATCTAAGAAAATTGAAGTTCTGATTCCTGCATTTTTAAATTCCGTAATGACAGATTTCAGAAAATCCATATTTTTTTCACAATCCCAACCCGCATTTGAAGTTATTGCATCATCTGCATCGGGAACCAAAGTTACCTGTTCAGGTTTTACTTCTAAAACCATATCGATAAAATCTCGGTGTGGATTTCCTTCGATATTGAATTCGGTATGAACCAAAGGTTTCAAATCATACACATCTTTTCTTGTAATGTGTCTTTCGTCGGGTCTTGGATGAATGGTGATTCCGTGAGCACCAAATTCCTGAATTTTTATTGCAGCTTCAGTCACACTTGGAGTTTCTGCTCCTCTAGCATTTCTGATGGTTGCAATTTTATTAATGTTTACACTTAGTTTTGTCATTTAGAGAACAATTTTTGAAAAACGGTCTTAAAAGATATTGCATTGAGAGGAAATTCTGCTAAAACATGAATCATGCTCAATACGAAAAGAAACAACAAGCCCGTTTGATAATTTATAAGGTACAAAGCTATTGATAAAATCCAAATCCCTGCAACTAAAACCATCTTTTTTGGCTCCAAAGACCGACTCCATCCTATGACAGAAGTCTTGGAAAACCAATTCAGATAATGATAGGTGTAAGCAAAAGCTATAAAAATCTGTACTTTTATGATTAGTGCTGCAGTTTCGATCTTACCAATAAAAAAAACCAACCACTGACTAATAGGTTTAAATCCTGTAAGATTAAATAAATTTTGTGCACTTGATCTCTCCAAAGCTAAATTTTCTACAGGAAAAAAATAAATTAAAAATGGCACAGCCAAAAGACTTATAATACTCAGCAAACCCAATCTATTGGGACTTGAAAGATATCCCATGATCATAAACATTGCTGTAAATACGTAAACATGAATAATTGTAGGCAGAAATAAACCAAAAAGAATGATGACACCGGGTTTGAAAAAGTAAAGAATAACACAAACCAATAAAGTTGCGATCATTAAACTTTTAATCAACATTGATTTAGTTTTAAAAATAAAGTAAATACTTATAAGAAGAAACGCAAACAATAAAAACCCTACAAAAAAACCATTATTTATACTGTACAAATTGAAAATACTGATATAATTTAAAAATAAAAAAAGCGACAGTGCGACAAATAATAAGACAAAGATTTTCACTGTTTTTTTAGGAACAAAGAAATCTTTATTTTTTAACCAATGTAATTCTGTTAAATAATGTAATGGTCCCAAAACAGCATAAGAAAACAAGAAAGTATCGAATGGAAGTACACAAGATATTACTGCAGCCAACAAAAGCATGATGAAATTTAGCTGTTCCGCATTTTGATAAGATGCAATATTTTTCATCCTGGCAAATGTACTTTTTAATACAGATTTAGACTTTTAAACCGATCTGCATAATCTGAAGATCAAATTCCTTTGAAGCGACCAATAAATGGTCAAAAATATCGGCTTGAATCTGTTCAAAACGTACCCATTTAGAATCATTTGCAAAACAATAGATTTCCATAGGAAGTCCTTGCGTTGTAATTTCCAACTGACGAACCATGATTGGGCTTTCTTTATCGATTTCTGGATCATTTTCAAGATATTTTTGAGCGTAATACCTGAAAACTCCGATATTAGTCAACTGCCTTCCGTTGATGATTTTATCTCGATGCTCGATTGAAGCTTTTTCCTGATTGATCTCTGATTTTTTTTGATTTAAATAATCTGAAATAAGATTAATTTCTTTTAGTTTTTCAATCTCTTCATCATTTAAAAATTTAAAGGATGTAATATTAAAAACTATTGATTTTTTTATTCTTCGTGTATTCGATTCCGACATTACCTGAAGATTTTTAATTTCAGTAGTCAGTAAATCGTATGTGGGAATAGAGGAAATTGTTTTGTCGAAATTTGAAATTTTTGTGGTCAGCAAGCTTATATCTAAAATATTTCCTTCAATATTATATTTTGGAATTCCGATCCAATCACCAACTTTTAAGCTTTTGGAAGTAGCAACGTGAATTCCGGTTACAAAACCTAAAATTGTATCTCTGAACACCAAAACCAAAACTGCTGTAATTGCTCCTAAACTCCCGACAATCGTTGTTCCTTTAATCCCAAAAATCACACAGATGCTTACTATAGTAAAAATGAAAATACCGAGAATTTTTACCGTTTCAGAAATCGCATTAATTGCCATCACTTTGTAGTAATCCTGTTTTATCGTAAAATAGCTTCTAAAACCAGTTAAAGAACGATACAACATTCCTGCAAGAATCAATACTAAACCTAAATTAACCGATCGGTGAATGAAAATAGTAGTATTCTTTAAAGCTCCCACAAAAATAGATTCATGCAAAGATCCTATTGTCGCCAATGCTACAAAATGAGCAAGAGAATTGGTAATTCTAGAATTGTAAATAGATTTTATAACAGGAAACTTTTCTTCGTTACGAAAAAACTTAAAAGTATAATTGATTATAATCTTGAAAATAAAATCAAGCAACAGGAAAATCCCAAGCAATAACGCCATTTTCACGATGATATGAAAAACCCAATCAAGACCAGTTGGAGAGATTTTGCTCACATAAATATAAAGCTGTTCACTAGTTTCCTGAAAAAAACTTTTGGTATCTTTTATTTCGTCTTTCATTAAAACAAATTTAATAAATTAAAATTCACTACAACCCTAATAAAATAAGAAATTTCAACAGTTTTAATTTATATTAATTAGCAAATATTTAAAATTAATTTAAAAACACAATCAAATCAACAATAAATTCATTAATTTAGTATTCTTAATTTAAAACCAAATTCTATGAAAAATCTCAACTTATTCTTTATTCTCATTCTGCTTTTATCACTTGGATCTTGTAGATCAGATTCTGAAAGTCCGGCAGAAATTACTGTTGACAACACTATAAAAACCGGTAAAATCTCCGGAAGAGTAATGTCGCAAAACGGAAACAAATCTATCGGAGGTGCATCTGTTTTCACATTTGATGAAAAATACAAAATCTATTACACAACTTCTGATTCTAATGGAAATTTCACATTAGAAGCTCCTGTTGGAAATCATACAATCCATATTCAAACCGGAAATGGTAGTAACTTCCGTACTGAAATTTCAGCAACTGTAAAAGACAACGAAACTTTAAGCTTAAACGCAAGTCAAACCAAACTAAATCAGGTTGCTAAAATTGCTTACATAAAAGGAAACTATGATAAAATTGAGGACATTATTCAGAATTTAGGATATAATGCCACAGAAATTACGAATGCTGATCTTGCCAACATTACCACAATTGCTCAATACGACATTATTTTCCTTAATTGCGGATCAAGAAATTACAACTCAAATCAATCACTTTACCCTGCGATTGACGCTAATTTGGCTGTTTTCGTTGCTAATGGCGGAAGTATTTATGCATCAGATTGGGATGTGGCATATTTAGTTGGTGGAACTGACAACACAACCAGCTGTTCTCTTCCTGGTGGATTTGTTCCTGATACAAAATTATGCTCGACAAACACAGGAAGCTCTGGAATTATTCCGGCAACTGTAAATAGTGCAGGATTATCTACGGCTTTAGGATTTAATACACTTAATATTGATTTTGATCTAGGTTCATGGCAAAAAATCACCAATTATGATCCGACGTATTGGGAAGTTTTAGTGAAAGAAACTTCATCAAACAATGCATTGATGATCAGAACCAATCATTTTACAGCAACAGGTATTCCCGCGACACCAATCGGAAATGCTCCGAATACAACATTTACAACAGTTTGCATTACCCTTCCGGGAAATATTCAAATCAGTCTTTCTGTTCCTACCGCTGCAGTTCCTTATTTGGTAGCTTTAGGCGCAACGGTGGGACCATGTTCAGGATCTACAAACAGTGGATATATTTATTACACAAGTTTCCATAATCACGCTACAGGAAACATTGGAAATGCAGGAGTAATTCTACAGTATGTAATTTTAAATCTTTAAAAATCGGCTTAAAAATTGATAAACAAAAGTGACTTTAAAAGTCACTTTTTTATTTAATAAATATGGATCATTCAATAATTTCACTTTTAAGTATCATTTTACTTATTCTGGGAATCTTAGGAACTTTTTTACCAGTGTTACCTGGATTGGTTTTAAGTCTTAGCGGGCTTTTAATTTATAAATATGGCACAGATGCTAATCTTTCAGTACTTTATATTTGGGCATTTGTAATTTTAACACTTGCTTCTGTGGTGTTAAGCTATGTAATTCCAGCAAAAACCAACAAAAAATATGGTGGAACAAATTGGGGAAGCATAGGTTCGGTTATCGGAACAATTGTGGGACTATTTTTACCAATTCCATTAGGTTTTCTTGTAGGAATGTTTGCCGGAGTTTTTATAGGGGAACTTTTGCACGACAGCAAAGACATGAATAAAGCTCTAAAATCAACCAAAGGAGCGTTTATAGGATTCATTTACGGAACAGGATTCAGCTTAGTTGTTGGAATTGCGATGCTAATGGTTGTCGTTTTAGATATTTTTAAGATAATTTAATTGTAAAAATGTATAAACATATCATATTGAGTTTAAGCTTAATCAGCCTGATAAATTGTAAAGCTCAGAAAGAACTGAAAAATCAGGAAACAACTCAAAATTCTACTGAAGTAAAAACCGAAATCCCTATGAAAGATGAAGGAAATATTATTTATTTCAGTGAAGGAGAAAATAAATTTTTGAAAGAATTTCAAATGAATGTTACTTTTAAAAGTATGGCAGAAGACAGCCGTTGTCCGCAAGGAACTCAATGCATTTGGGCAGGAGTTGCCGTTGCCAATGTAGAGTTGATGAGCACCACGAGTCGACCAATGACTTTACAATTTTCAACCACAGAAGTTAATGGAAAAGATTATCATACGACACAATCTTTTAACGGATATAAAATTTCTTTAGTAAAAGTTACCCCTCACCCGACTGCAGAAAATGGAGCAAAATCACTTTCGGGAAAATACAAAATCGGAATTTCGATCACGAAAGAAATAGATCATACGAATTCTACCATGAAATAAGCTTCTTCCCTTTTGAAGCAAGATATTCATTAATTTTTGAGAAAGGTTTGCTACCATAAAAACCTCTGTACACAGAAAAAGGTGATGGATGCGCAGATTTAATGATAAAATGTTTAGCTGGATTGATTAATTCGGCTTTTTTCTGTGCAAAAGCTCCCCACAAAACGAAAACTACATTTTCTTTTTTATCTGAAATTTCTTTGATAATAAAATCAGTAAATTTTTCCCAACCTAAATCTTTGTGAGAATTTGGAGAATGAGCACGAACTGTTAAAGTTGCATTCAATAATAAAACGCCTTGTTTTGCCCAATCATCCAATTCTTTTGAAGTTCGCTCAACTCCAATATCATCTTTTAATTCAGTGAAAATATTTTTAAGCGAAGGTGGAGCTGTAACCTGTTCAGAAACTGAAAAACATAAACCATTTGCCTGAAAATCACTATGATAAGGATCTTGACCAATAATCACGACTTCAACATCATCAAAAGCCGTTAATTCCAATGCTCTGAAAATCTGTTTTTTTGGAGGAAAAACTTTCGTTGTTGCATATTCCTGTTTTACTTTTTCCCAAAGATTGGTAAAGTATGGGGTGCTTTTTATTGGGGCTAAAATTTCGGTCCAGGTCATTTAATTTATTGGTTTTAATTCTAGATACTGGTCTTTTCCTAATGTAATATAAAATAATGCCAAGAAAGGATTTGTTCCGCTAAGATTATATCTTAAAATTCCATCCTCATTAATACACAGATTAATCAAATTTGAAGTACACCAATCAATTTTTGCTTTTAAAGCATGATTTCCGGGAGAAATTTCAAATTCATTTGATTCACCATCTTTTATCTCACCTATTCTTTTGTTGTCAAGAAGAATTTCTATTGAACGCAATTTATTTGAAAATTCTGATGATCGATTAATAATTATTTTTGCCATATTTTGTTACCGTAATTCTAATATATTGTAATGGTTTTTTCATCGTCAAAAGCATAAATAAAATATTATTTCTTCAAACTAAACACCAAATTATCCGGAAAGCCTTCATCTTTTCTATCTTCCAAAATAAAATTATGTTTTAAAAGAAGACCTTTTGAGTTTTCATTAAACTTATTGGTTATAGCCACAATTTCCAGCAAATTTAGATCATTAAAACCAAACTTTAAAACTGCCTGTAAAGTTTCAGACATAATTCCTTTTCTGTGATATTCCGGTAGCAATTCATAACCAACTTCTGCTTTTTTTCTGTCTTCCGAAAACTTCCAGAGACAAATTGTTCCGATAAGATTTGTTTGGTTTTTAAGTGAAATTCCCCAGTAAACAGTTTCATTATTTTCAATCCTTTTTTTGATGGTTAAAATGAAATCAAGCGCATCGTAATTTGATTTTGGAGGAATTCTTTTTACAAATTGATTAACCACTTTATTGCTTCGAATTTTTAAAATATCATCAACATGGCTTTCATTAATTTCTTTTAAAATCAAACGTTCGGTTTCTATTCTCATATTTCAAATGTAGTAAAAACGTATTTGAAGTTAAATTAAATTTTAAAAATGAACCATTAGATGATTTAAGCATAGATCTAAAAGCGCAGTGTTTAATGATCTTGACTCCTTGAAAGAATCTTAATGGTTTAAAATTTAAAAATACATTTTCAAATTTCTAAATTAACTCATTTTCAAATTAATTATCTTTGCACTGTGTATATAAATAAAGAAGATTTAGACGAATTAGAGTTTCCGCAATTGCTCGCGGAAATTTCTCCTTTTGCGTACTCTCCGAAAACAAGAGATAAAATTCTTCAACTTCGTCCAATGGAAATTGACGAGGCAGAACTTTCCCTAAAAAAAACTTCCGAATATTTGTCGAGTTTTGAAAGTTCAAATGCTATTCCGTTTGATGAATATGAGGATATTGAAAGTGAGCTAAAACTGATGATGATCGAAAATTATCGATTGGAAAACGTTGCTTTCATTAAAATAAAAACGCTTACGGAACAAATCGGGAAACTGCAGAAGTTTTTCCCAACCATGCCCGAAACTTTCCCTACATTGATAAAGGATGTTTCTGTGCTTGAATTTAAAAAGGAAATCATTGATAAAGTTGATAAAGTTTTCAACCGTTTTGGTGAAGTAAAAAGTGAGGCTTCTCCAGCTTTAAAAACATTGAGAGCTGAAATTCAATTGGCTAAAAAAGCAATTCAGGAGAATTTCAACAGAGTTTTATTCAATTACGGACAAAGCGATTTTTTGGATGATATCCGGGAAAGTATTATTGAAGATCAAAGAGTTTTAGCTGTAAAATCGGCGTATAAAAAAAGAGTTCCGGGGAGAGTTTTAGGACTTTCAAAAACAGGTTCTATTACTTACATTCAGCCAGATTCTGTTGTCAAACATTATTTTAAACTGAAAGAAGACCAAGAAGAAGAAAAAAAGGAAATAGACAAAATTCTGAGAAAACTGACTGCAGAATTGGCAGAATTTCAACCTCAGCTTTGGAGATATCAAATGTATATTTTCGACCTTGATTTAACGAGAGCCAAAGCAAAATTTGGAGAATTAATCAACGGAGTTTTACCTAAAATCAACCGTCACAGAACGCTGAAATTAAGAGAAGCTTTTCATCCTTTGTTGTTTTTAAGAAATAAAGCAGAGAATAAAACTATTTTCTCGCAAACTTTAAGCTTAAAAGATCACAACAGAATTATCTGTATTTCGGGACCGAATGCTGGTGGAAAATCAATTACTTTAAAGACTGTAGGATTGCTTCAGCTGATGATTCAGAGTGGAATTTTAGTTCCTACCCATCCAAAATCTGAAATGTTTTTCTTTGAGAAAATCATGACCGATATTGGTGATAATCAATCTATTGAAAATCATCTTTCAACGTACTCATCGAGATTAAAGAAAATGGGCGGAATCATTCGTGAAGCCGACGCCAATACACTTTTATTGATTGACGAATTCGGAACTGGTTCTGATCCTGAATTAGGTGGCGCTTTAGCCGAAAGTTTCCTAGAGTTTTTCTATGATAAGAAAAGTTTTGCCATTATTACAACGCATTATACTAACATTAAATTGGTGGTGGAAGAACTTCCGAATGCGCAGAATGCAGCAATGCTTTTCAACGAAGAAACACTTGAACCGATGTACAAACTGGAAATCGGACAAGCCGGAAGCTCATTTACCTTTGAAGTTGCTGAGAAAAATAAAATTCCAAGATTTATCATTCATTCTGCTAAGAAAAAAGTAGAACATGATATTGTGAATTTAGATAAAACGATTGTAAAGCTTCAACAGGAAAAATATGAAGTTGAAAAACTGAAAACTGATCTTGCCGAAAGAAAAGAATCTGTAGAAGACAAACGTGACAATCTTCAAAAATTGAATGATCAGCTTCAGCAAAAACTCTTCAATTTCCAGAAATTATATGAAGAAGAACATCGAAAACTTCAGTTTGGAGGCAAGATTGAATCTTTTATCGACAGTTATGTAAAAGGGAAATCGAGGAAAGATGTAGTGAAAGATTTTGTGAAGATTCTGGAGCAGGAAAAATTTAGAAAAACTGGAGCAGATAAAGATGAAACCAAACGTCTTCAGGTTGTGAAAAGAAAAATAACACAACAATTGAAGAAAGAAGATGTCATTGAAAAAATCAGCGAAACCAACGAAAAAATTGAAGAAAAACGTAAATCTGACCGAGAACTTTGGATGAAAATCGGACAACGTGTGAGAATTACGGGAAGTACGAGTGTGGGAACAATTGAGAAGATTTCAAGAAATAAAGTGACTGTAAATTACGGCACCTTTAAAACATTGATTGATGCAGATGAATTGGAGAGAATTTAATGCTTAAAAATGACCGTAGAAACGCATATTACTTTTAAAGATTTCCTGAATTTCAATTTAAAAAATTCATTACCAAGATTGATTATTTTTTCTTTAATCATTCTGGCAGTTTTGGGACTGAATTTATACAATACAGAGATCGATACGAAAGAAATTTTCAGGTCTGCAATGATTTGGTTTGCAGTTCTGTTTGTTTTTATTGTTGTTCGCTCATATTTCAGATTAAAAAATACATTTTATTCGAATAAGAAAATTCAGGAAAAGATTGTTTATACCTTCACTGAAGAAAAAATTCAGACAAAAGGCGAAACATTTGACGGAGATTTTACCTGGAAAACCGTTTACAAAGTAAAAGAAAACAAAGACTGGTTTTTGATTTATCAAAGTAAACTAACGATGAATATGGTTGCGAAAAAGTATTTTACAAAGGAACAGATTGTGGAACTTCGAAGCATGATTAAAAATAATAATGTGAAAGCTAAACTTAGAACCACCTAAAATCAATAAAAAATATAAAAGGGAGTGTCTTAATTGATGCTCTCTTTCTTTTTATTGCTATTTTTGAAAAATGCTTATCAGTTTAAAAGTATTATGGGTTTTTTACAGGAAACTTTTGATCCCGGGAATTTTGTTTTCTGTCTTGCTTTCTTTTTCTCTTGGGTTCACGATACAGAATATCAGTTTGTGCTTTCTTCTGTTATTTCCTTTGCTGCATTATTTTATTTATGAATTGAGATTTAAAAATGAATATTTATTCTATGCAAACTTTGGGTTTTCGAGAATCCAACTTTGGAGCATCACAATTTCTTTTGGGATCATCTTAAAATTCGTGAGTGCATTTTTATGAGTAAACTTCACATTGACAGCATTACAAAATCTTTTGGTGAAAAAGATATTTTGAAAGACATTTATCTGCACTTGGAAACTGGTGAAATTTCAGGACTTTTAGGTAAAAATGGTTGCGGAAAATCTACTTTATTTCAGATTATTTTTGGAACAATTAAAGGTGACACACAATTTATTAAATTTAATAATGAAATTCTAAGAAATCAATCTGACAGAAGAAACAAAATTGCCTATTTGCCACAAAACACGTTTCCACCGAAAAATGTCAAGATTAAAAATCTCATCAAGCTGTTCTGCAGCAAGGAAAATGTTGATGCAATTTCAGAATTAAATCTAATTCAGCCATTTTTAAATGAAACCCCAAAAACACTTTCAGGAGGAGAATTAAGAATTATAGAAACATTACTTATTATTTATTCAAAAGCAGAATTTATTTTGTTGGATGAACCTTTTCACAGTTTGTCCCCAAAAATAATTGCTGAATTAAAAACAATCATTAAACAACAAACTGAAAATAAAGGTTTTATCATTTCAGATCATCAATATCATGATGTATTGGATATTTCTGATGATATTTTTCTTCTTTCAGACGGTTATTTAAGACCTATTGAAGATTTAAAAGAATTGAAACGGTTTAATTATCTCCCGAAAAATATTTAATTTATATCTTTGAACTATAAATATTTTATAATGACTTTCATAAACAAAGCAATCTATTTATCGATATTCAGTATTTTTTCTTTTGCGCTAATCAATGCACAGAATAAAGTTCCTTTTGGCGTTGTAAAAGCAGAAGACGGTTATGCGATGGTGCGTGTACACAAAGAAGATTACCGTAAAATTGTTGATAAAATCAGAATGAAAAAAGGTGATGTTTTTGTTTATGTAAAGCCGGCTCCGGGAGAAACCGAATGGATCTGGATTAAATATCCTGAAAAAGAAGAGCTTCCAAAACCATTTGTGAGATACGATAGTCTTAATAAAGAAGGAATGGTAAATAAAGGCCGTATTGCATTTATCGATCAGCTTCCCAAATTCACTCCGGTATTATCTAAAAACGGAAGATCAATTACTTTTACCGACAATAATAATCCTAAAATTCCTGCTAATCAAAGAACAAAAGTGGTGATTGATATTTATCCTTCCAACGCAAAATTCAAAAAGCAGGAAAAAGATGCCGAAGGAAACATCGTTAAAATTGACAAGCAAAAACCTTGGGGAATCAGCAAAGAACTTCCTGAAGACTTAACCGAAATAAAATCTGTTCGCGTGCAGCAACCTGGAAGAGGCTCTGTTTTTGTGAGAGAAGGAATTAAAAATATGTTCCAGCCTACAAAAGATTTTGAAAACATGGGTGTAACTTCAATGGATGATGATCATATTTTCCTTTATATGATTAATGGATCAGGTGAAAACAGATACATCACTTTCTGGACTATTAAGGAAGGTAAAGCAATCAGCCAGATCGTTTTCAGTAATCCTGAATAATTCTTAGAAAATATCCTTTATTATTAGTACTTTTGCAACCGAAAAGAATTAAGCTTTTAGGAAAACCTTCTGCTTTTTACTTTTCAGGAAATTGGGTTTTGCTTAACGCAGATTAAAAGGGAATCGTGTGAAAATCACGTACTGTCGCGCAACTGTAAGTAACCAAAGTCTTTATAAAAAACCACTGTTTCGTGTAAAAAACGAGATGGGAAGGAATAAAGATGTTACAAGTCAGGAGACCTGCCTATTTCTTTAGACAAAAACTTTCGCGATTTGAAGTTTATTGATCTTATAGTTTTTCGGGAATTTTATATTCCTGAATTATTCTGTGGATTCCAGTAATATTTCATTTTCGCTTTAATTTAATAATGAAATATGACTACAGAAGAAAGAATTCAATCATCGGAAACCCGAATTTTCAAAGCCGTTTTCCCCAATACAACCAATCATTACGACACTCTTTTCGGAGGAACCGCCATGCAACTGATGGATGAAGTTGCATTTATTACCGCTACAAGATTTGCCAGAAAACGCGTAGTAACCGTAAGCAGCGATAAAATTGACTTTAAAAAGCCAATTCCTGCAGGAACAATTGTAGAATTAATCGGGAAAGTTTCGCACGTTGGAAATACAAGTATGAAAGTAAGCGTAGAAATCTATACCGAGCAAATGTATTCTTATGAAAGAGAAAAAGCGATTGTAGGAGATTTTACTTTTGTTGCAATTGATGAATTTAAGAAACCAATTCAAATTCTATAAATGAAAAGTTTCGGCAACCTTCGGTTGCCGAAACTCAATCTCAAATTATTTTTTTCTGCGGTTTCGGCGGGCTTTGCCCGCCGAAACTTTTATTTTTTAATAATTTTCTTTGTTGTAGAAAGTCCTTCTTTGTAATTAATTTTAAGTATATAAACTCCAGAAGAGAGTTCTCTTATATCAATCTTATCATTATTTAATGAAAGGTTATTTAAAACTTTTCTACCATTCAGATCCAATATATCAACAGAATCAATGGTTAGTTTAGTTTTAATCGTCACAAAGTCGGATGCAGGATTTGGAGTTATTGAAGCATCTCCCACAGTCCTTGCATCAGCAACTCCTAAATTTTGAGCAATCAAAGTAAGAATAGCTTTGTATTTCTTTCCTTGAACTTCAGTTGTTGCTGTTGAATTTGGACCCGTATAATTTGTCGGTGGATTTAGCGGATCAGGATTAACAGTATCACTTCTGTTAATTAACGTAACATCATTAGTATAATCAACTGTTTGGTAGAAAGGATAAGAATTACCATTATCACCCGATTTATTTTCATCAACAGTAATCACCAAATTTTGAGTTCCATTATAAGCAAATGGAGTCGTCAAAGTAATGGTAACTTCATTCCCTGTATAAGAAAGAGTTCCCGTCGTTAAAACTTTTTGTTGTTGCGAAACAGGAATCCATCCTGCTCCTGTTGTGCTTACTACATTTTGGAAATTAGTTGCATTTGTATGCCCAATCCAAACATCAACCTGCGCTGTATTGCTTAATGAAGTGATCGGGTTTTGAACATAAAATTTTAGCTGTTGAATATTCATTGCAGGGCCAATTTCACTTGCCAAATAAATCTGCTGAGACAAACTATATCCGTAATAAATGGATATAGGAGTAGACAAACCAACATTCGAGTCCGTTCTGGTTCCCGAACCAATTGTTACTTGTGAATAAAACAAGTTTACCGCTAAAACGGCAATAGAAAGTAGAGTTTTTTTCATAAAATTTAATTAAAATAATTATTAAACAAATATATCAATTTAAAAATGATTAAAATTCAAATAATAGCACGAAAAATTACAATACAACTACCAAATTACCTATAACAACATATTTTTAATAAATCCATTACAATTTATCTCAAAACCTTTTCCGATTCTAAACTTAAATTCAGTAACGCTTGAAAAGCTTCTCCCATTTCATCAGAAGCTCGGCTGATTGCGTTTTCCAACATATTTCTGATTTGCAGTTCGGTCACTTTAGCTTCAGTCCAGCTTTTTCCGGAAGTATGAGAGTTTAAAATAAATGGCATAATTCGATCAATCGCACAGGCAAAAATAGCATCGGGAGTTTGTTCTTCTTCAAATTCTAACCAAAGATTAAAAAACTCGGAGCGAAGGGGTTCATCCAAAATTCCGAAAATATTTTGAGCGGAAAGTTTTTCTCTTTCAAATTTTCCGACCATTGCAGCTTCGTCAAAAAGGAAAGTGTCTCCCGCCTCAATTTCCACCAAATCGTGGATAGAAAGCATTCTGATTACTCTCAACAAATCGATATCGGTTCTGTTTTTTGCGTAAGGAAAAAGAATTTGTGCTAAAATAATTATCTGCCAAGAATGTTCGGCTGTATTTTCTCTTCTGGAATCATCTGCATTGTAGTTTCTTCTCTGTACGTTTTTCAGTGCGTCAACTGCCACAATAAAATCGATTTCTTTCTGTATTTTCATTATTTTTCTTTAGAATATAGTTCTTTTGGATAAGTTGTTGTTTTTGAAAACCATTTGTAATCTATAAATTCTCTTTTTACGGTAACAACTTTTTTGGGATCTCTTGTGTCTTCTTCAAACTCCAGAACTTTAACTAAACCTTTGTTCGGGAAAAATTGATATTCTGAACTAAGATTCCAGCAGCACCCATTTTCTTGATAAGTAATAATTCTTTGACGTGCCGAATCGGTTTTAAACATTCCTGATTTAGAATGAATCAAATCATTAAAGTCATTATTTAAAACAAATTGTTTCGCAGAATCATTGATGTAAACTTCATAGAAAGGATTTTTATTGTTGCTATTCCCGTTTCTCACCGCAACATCATCAATTCCGTCAAAATTAAAATCATCAAAAATAATTGAGTTTTTCAATGAATCGAGAATAGGTTTTCTGATTTCATCAAAATCTAAATAAAAATTCGATGAAGATAAAGTCTGATATTTCTTCATCGTACTTTTATCATAAAGATCTATTGTTGCTTTTCCATTGCATTTATTCTCTCCGCAACTTTCGATATTTGCAATCACATTGTATGTTTTGGAAACATTCTGCAGCTCAAAATAATTTTGAGCATTACAAAACATCCCAAAACATACTAACATTAATGGTAGTTTTCCAGAATTCATTTCGAGTTAATTTAGGTTTTAGTTGATAACAAATATAGAAATTTAGATGCAAAAATTCATCTTATTTCTAATATTTAATCCAGCGATAAAATTTAGAACAAAAATTATACAACTGATTATCAATTGTTTAAATTAATTTTAAAAATAATTTCACTACTTTGTATTGCATATTACCATTTTAATTACATATCTTTGTAATGTAAAATCGGAATAGGTTCAACTAGCTAGGAACCGAAAGCTGAAAATATATAACTAATTAACAAAACCCATTAAAGATGAATACCGAAAATACCAAAGCGCAAATGCGAAAAGGGATTCTGGAATTCTGTATTTTAAGCCTCATCAACAATAGAGAAATGTATGTTTCTGACCTGATTGATGAACTGAAAAAAGGAAAACTGGATGTAGTGGAAGGAACCCTCTACCCTCTTTTAACCAGACTGAAAAACGGAGAATTTCTCTCCTACAGATGGGAAGAATCTACAGGAGGACCGCCCAGAAAATATTATCAGATTACAGAAAAAGGCAAAACGTTTTTATCTGAATTACAAAACACCTGGAAAGAATTAACCGATTCTGTAACCCAAATTACTCAAAAACACTAAAAACAAAAGCTATGAACAAGACACTCTCAATAGGACTCGCAGGTTTTTCTTTTACAATAGAAGAACACGCATATATAAAGCTCAGCGACTATCTTAATGCTCTGAGAAACTCTATGGATGCTTCTGAAGCAGATGAGGTAATTCATGATATCGAGATCAGAATTGTTGAAATCTTCAGAGATACTTTAGGAAAACGTGAAGTAATTAATGATACCGATGTAGAAAGAGTAATGGCACAAATCGGTTCTCCGGAGAAAATCGAGGAGCAGGAAGAAGCTTATTATTCTGAAAAAAATACAAAAACAAGTTTTTCAGGAACGAGATACAGTGACAAAAGACAATTGTTCCGTGATTCTGAAAGACAAAAAATCGCCGGAGTTTGTGCAGGTTTAGCAGCTTATTTCGGAATAGATATTACAGGAATGAGACTGATCTGGGTTGGAGCATTTATTATCTTATGTTTTGGCGCACCAGTAATGTTATTTATACCTCTTCTTTATATAATTCTTTGGGCAATTTTACCGATCGCTACTACAGCTTCAGATTTTTTGAAAATGAAAGGTAAACCTCTGAATTTTGATAATTTAAAGGAAGAATCTGGCAAAATTGTACAGTTTGCTAATGAAACAACAACAAGAGCAGGAGAAATTTTCATTGAAAACAAACCTTACATTGACAATGCAGGAAGCGGAGTTTGGAACGTTTTAAAATATATCATCGGTGGATTCTTCGCATTCATGGCAGTAGGAAGTATTATAGGAGTATTTGTAGTATTCGGACTTTTCGGAATAGATTCAAACTTTCCGGGAGCAAACGAAATGAAGTTTTACTTTGATGATGATGGCTTGTATAATGTTTTGGCAGCAATCATTATCGTAGGATCTTTAATTCCGGCTATCCTTTTTAGCTTGTTGAGTATTAAAATTTTCTCACCAAAAACTAAATTGAGAAATATCGGTTGGGTTTTAGGAGCCTTATTCTTAACAGTAATCGGATTAGGAACATTCTTCGGATTGAGTATGGCAAAAAGAGAAATGTTTTTCAAAGGTCATAAAGAAGATGTAGAAGAAATTGCCATCAACACAACTTCAGACAGTCTTTATGTAGATGTAAAACAAATCACGATTCCTCAGAACTTTACGGGATATGATGATGATATTTATTCTGACAAAAAATTGGTGTACGACAGGGATCATATCTATGTAGAAGTAACGAGAAAAGAAAATATTAAAACTCCTTATTTAATCATTAAAAAAGATGCAAAAGGTTATAATATTCCTCTTAACGTAAGTGTTCCGGTAGAGATTGTAGGTAATAAAATCTTACTTCCAAACTACATCAAATATCCTTATGATCACAGAAATAGAAATTATCACGTTGATTATGAATTGGTAATTCCTAAAACTTCAGTTGTAATTTCATTAAAAGACGACATCAATATAGACGGCGACGCAGATGGAAACGGAATCAATGATAACGAAGAAGATAACGATGACAGCGATGGAAATGATAATACTTTGGAAATTGAAAAGAATAAAATATCAATCAACGGTTCTACAATAGAATACAGCGATAATGATAAAGACAGCGTGATTATCAACGGAAAGAAATATCAAAAAGATGAAGCTAAAAAGATAATGGATACCATGAAGATGAATATTGATAAAATGAAAGATGTTGACATTAAAATAAAAGACGGAAAAAAAGAATATTCTATTAAAACCAAATAATTAAACTTTAGAGAGTGCAGAAGGTGTGAGTGAATGACAACCGTTTGAAATTCACACTCTTCTTCTCTCAAAAATTTATAAAAAATTTCAATAGAAAGTGTTTTATATCACAAAATCTTTGTATATTCGTGTATTCAAATTCCACAAAAAACAAACACAAAAAAATTAAACCATGGTACAAGTAGTTTTAGAAATTGCAGTAAAAATCGCAGATTTAATCAGCAGTTTATTTTAAGAGCGACAATATTTCAATATATTTGTAGAGTATAACCAAAGTTTGGTTATACTTTTTTGTTTTAAATATAATATATATGAAAAAGCTGATAGGCAGTCTGATACTGAAAATTCTGGGTTGGAAAGTCGTTCTTCAAGGCGACGTTAAAAATCTCGACAGATGTATTCTTGTTGTAGCACCACATACTCACAATATGGAATATCTTTTGGGAAATTTAGCCTATTGGAAATTAGGAAAAAAACTTAAAATCATTATTAAAGACGCTCATACAAAAGCTTGGTATGGCGCAATCGTAAGAAGTTTAGGCGGAATCGGAATCGACAGAAGCCAGAAAAACGACTTAATTAATTTTGTGGCTAATGAATTTAAAAAAGAAGATTTCAGCTTGGTAATTACTCCGGAAGGAACGAGAAGCTGGGTTCCGAAATGGAGAAAAGGTTTTTATCACATGGCTTTGGCGGCAAAAGTTCCTATTGTTTTGGCTGCCGGAGATTTTAAGAGAAATATTGTTTATTTAGGCTACCAAATTCCTTACGAACGATTAGAAACCGCAAGTTTCGCAGAAGTGATGCAGGAAATTCAGGATTATTATATTAAAAACGACATCGGACCAAAAATCCCTGCCAACTGGAATCCCAATTTGATGGGAGCAGATGCGGAAGAAGTTAGAAGTTAGAAGTTAGAAGTTAGAAGTTAGAAGTTAGAGCAAAATTATTCATTACCAATTATTCATTACACATAAAAAAAATTATGTACACTAAAGATAAAACCAAAGCAGAAATATTAGAATTCATCAACAATTGGGGTGAGGAAACTTTTGCTAAAACGATTGGTATCAGGTTCATTGATATTGATTTGGAGAATGAAACTCTTACTGCAACAATGCCGGTTACGCCAAATATTCATCAGCCTTTCGGAATTATGCATGGTGGAGCAAGTTGTGTTTTGGCCGAAACAATGGGTTCTAGCCTGTCTAATATTTTCATTGATGGCAGTAAGTATTTTGGAGTAGGAACTAACATTAATTCCAATCATTTACGAAGTAAAAAAGACGGAATGGTAACCGCAATCGCAAGATTCATCAGAAAAGGAAAAACAATGCACGTTTCTGAAATTGAAATTCGTGATGAAAAAGGTCAGCTCATCAATCACACTACAATGACCAATAATATTATCAACCGATAAGAAATTCATTTTAAACAAATTAGAGACTCAAGATTTTGAGTCTTTTTTCATATTCCGCTGCAACCTTTTTATTTTTTTTCATCTTATATAAAGAAACCCTTAAATTTATACATCATGAAAAAACATTTACTTCTTTTATTATGTTCCATCTTATTTATTTCGATTTCGTGTCGTAATGAAGATGAAGAACAAGTTGAAAGCAAAGCCCAAATTAACTTTCAGTTGATTGGAAAAGGAAATCTTATGGGGTCATCATACGCTCCACCACAAAATACAGTGATCACAAATTCTACGCAATGGACAAATTTCCTGAATCAAATTGATGGTCCGAATAATCATCCTTCTTCAGGTTTTACAGAAACTAATATTGATTTTAACCAGTTTATGATTATTCTCGTCGTTGATGCAGTTTATCCAAATGGTGGACATTCTGTTGACATAATGACAATTGATGAAAATGCGCAAAATATTGAAGTTGATGTAGAGAAATTACTTCAGGGAGATGTAACCGCAGTGATTACTCAACCTTATCATATCGTGAAAATCCCTAAGATTATTAAACCTGTTGTATTTTATTAAAATCTACTGCAACCTTTTTATATTTTTTCATCTTTAAAGAAAAGAATAACCATGAGAAATTTAATTTTACCGTTCATTTTACTGTTGACATTTGTATTTTCTTGTAGGGAGAATGATGTTGATGAAGGACTTGAACAAAAAAATGCTTCATATGATGTTTACATATCAGGTAAGGATAATGGAGATTTTTGTTATTGGAAAAATAATGTAAAGCACTTATTAAATTATAATCTAACTACAAATGAAACACCAACAAAAATATTTGTAGACAATAATAATGTCTATGTAAAAGGCAGATATGGATTCTGGAAAAATGGAAATTATACTACTTATAAACAAGAATTAGGAATACCTAGTACATCTGTAATTGATATTTTTGATATATATATTAAGAATGGCAACATCTTTTTTGTCGGATATACTTGGGCAAGCGTTTCTTCAACAACCTTAGCAGAATTCTGTTATTGGAAAAACGGAATAAAGAATTTATTATTTACAGATATATTGGCATATAATGATCAATGTACAATAACAGAATTTAATTCTGATGTTTACGTAGGAGCTATTAAAAAAGAAAATGGAATACGTAAAAGTGGTTATTTTAAAAATACAACATTTAATCCTTTGTTTGATTCTTCTACTGTAAGTTATCAAAACACAAATGTTATTTCCAATGATAATAATGTTTTTTTTTCGTGTCAGCAATTTTATAAAAATCTTCAAACAAACATCCAAGTAACTCTACCTTTATTGCCAAATGGATTTTACGGAGGAAAACCTGCGTTAGACGAAAATGATTGTTACACTAATGCAGGTAATGATTATTATTATAAAAACGGAAATATAATTCATACTCCAAATCTATCAAACCCATTGATAAAAGATTTAAAAGTAATGGATCAAAATATTTATATGATAAGACAGGATCCTAATGACATTGAGTTTAAAGTATATATTAATAATGTAGAAACTCAAAGTATTCAAAATTTAAATTTTGATTCAAGTTTTAATAACATTACAGTTGTAAAACTTTAAAATGCAAACAAAACTAAACTGGCAAAAAATCTATCTCGACTATTCCCCAAAACTTTTGGGGATTTGTCGCAGATATATCGCAGACATTCAGACTGCGGAAGATATTGTGCAGGACAGTTTTATTGCGGCAATCCAGAAGAACCATCAGTTGAAAGATGAACAGGCAATTTTTGGTTGGCTTAAAAAAATTGTAGTTAACAATGCACTGCAATACATCCGAAAAACCAGTAAAGACACTTTCATCACTACCGAACCATCAGAAATCCCAGATACACTGACCGAAATGACCACATCTGCAATGGACGAGAAAAAACACATTTTAGCATACGATTTTACAAGAGAAGAGCTGTTGAAATCTATCGACAGTTTGCCTTCTCATCATAAGTCGGTTTTCAATTTATACTATATCGAAAACTATTCTCATGCGGAAATTTCGGGTATTTTGGAGATTCCTGTGAATACTTCAAAATCACATTTGATGAGGGCGAAAAAATCAGTTCAAAACTATTTATTGACTCATTTTTTAAACAGTGAAACTCCGAAAAACAAAACAGCACAGATTTTAATTTTCTTAGGATTTGATAATTTATTATGGGCACAAACCCTCCAGTCGAAATTTTCAAATTTTGAAATTTCTACAACACAGAATTTTGAAATTCCTTCAGATATAAATAGTAATACGATTACATTTTCTTCAAACCAAAATCATTGGAAAGAGAAAGCAATTATTGGATTGACGTTTTTCATTATTATTGTCGGATCAGTTTTGTTTTTTAATCCTAAAAATCATGTTTTCACCAAAGACAATTTGAATATTATCTCATCTGAATCCAATAAAAATATGGTTCTAATTTCAGGAAATCAAGTCAATAATCATGACAAAATAATTTTAGGAAAAAATTTAGAAATCGAAGAAATATCTCAAAATCCAAACATTGAAATCAAAGAAAATTTAAAAACAGAAAAACCGTCCGTTACAACAAAAAACTCAGTATCTTCAAGAAATAAGACTAATAAAGATTCTTCTGAAACAGCTTCTCACAAAGTAATTATTGTAAAGAAAATCATTCAGAGAGACACTGTTTTTATAGAAAGATAAAAGTCAACTAACTATGCTTTTAAAAAAAATCGTTTTCCTTTTTTCTGTCATCTTTACAATTTCAATTTTTGCTCAGCGTAAAAAAACGGACACCGTTTACATTTATGAAAAAGTGATTGTTTATGATACCATTTATCTTGAAAAAGCAGTTAAATTAAAACCTGCAAATCTGATGTTTTCTTCTCACGAAATTCTGACAAAAGAAATAAATAGCGTTCAACAAAATATAGACAAAGAAGAGCTTCAAGAGCAATTAAAGAAAATTTCAAACAATAAACTTCAGTTCGGAATTCAGGCAGGAATTGGTTTTAAAAAAGCAAGTTGGGCAGAAAACATTTCAGAAAAAAATCTACAGTTCGGCCAAGACTTAGGAATCTGGATTTCTAAAAGTATCATCAATCCTAATTTTTCTTTAATGCTTTCTGCAAATACTTCCCATTGGAATTCTACATTTGATTTGAATGCCAATAAAGAAGAAACTTACCTCGACGGCTTTTACTTTTCTGAAGACAATCAACCTTTGCTTTTTCAAAGATTTAACAATAAACACTTTGAATATATTTTAGAGTTAAAAGCCATTTATGAATGGAGAAATTTCCGTCCGTTCATTGGGGTTTTAGCTAATAAAAATAACTACAAAATACAGTTTTTAGTTCCGGAAAACAATATTTTAAATAAACTGGATGATTTTAAAAGCAATCAAATCAATTTTGGATTTTCTTTTGGTCTGCAATATCGGGTTTTAAAGCGTTTTTTAATTGATGCAGAATATCAACATTATAAAATCAACAATCTTTCATTAAAAAACTCTTCATTTGATTTTGACATTTTTAAGACTAATAATACCTTTGTTGAAAGGAAAATCAGTTTAGGAATTTCGTTTTTTATTTCTAAGTAATGGCTTTCTTAAAGCTCAAACATTATGATTTATTTCAAATTTCCATTTGACGAGAGACTCTATTCTACAGACGAAAATTCAAATATCAATTCTATCAATTTTCATTCTTTTAATAACATTGAGAAGATTGAAATTAAGGGTAAAGTCATCGATAAAAATCAGTCGGAATTTGATCATTTAAAAATCAGTTCAGAAATTCTACCTGAAGATAAAACTCAGTTTGAAGCTGAAAATAAAGAAGAATATCTTCAAAAACTGGAAGATGTTATTGAAATTATTAAAGAAAACGATCTTCCCAAATTGGTTCTTTCAAGGAGAAAAATAGTTAAAGATTTTAATGAAATTGATTTAAAAAGCAGCTTTCTCAATCTTTGCAAAAACTATCCAAATGCTTTTAAATATTTGTTTTTTCATGGAGAAACTTCGTGGTTGGGTGCTTTTTCTGAAGTTTTAGGAAAATTCAACAAGTCGACTCATGAGTTTGAAACAATGAGTTTAGCCGGAACAATTCCTGTTTCTGAAGAATGGACAGAAAAGGAAATTGAAGAACAAAAACCGGTTTCATCTTACATCAGAAATATTTTACAGAAATTCAGTGATTCAAATTCTATTCAGGAATCGGAAACTTGTGACCATATTTCAGGAAATATCAAACATTTACGAACAGATTTTAAATTAAAAATAAATCCAGAAAATTTAGATTCCATCATTCAGGAACTTCATCCAACTCCTGCAGTTTGCGGAATTCCTAAAGATTTTTGCAAGGAAATTATTGAAAAAGTTGAAAAATTTCCGAGAGAATTATATGCGGGTTATATCAAGATCGAAACGGATGATTACATTCAGTATTTTGTGAATCTTCGTTGTGCAAGATTATATAAAGACTCTGTTCATCTCTTTGTAGGAGGCGGAATTACAGCTCAAAGCAATCCAGAAAAAGAATGGAATGAGACTGAGCTGAAATCTGAAGCGGTTTTGAAAAATTTAGTTCTAAATCATTAATAAAAAATTGGTGTACATCAAACCTTCAATTCATCAAGATAAGCTTCTTAAATCATCAAGGTAAGTTGACAAAGTTATCTTGATGATTTGAATAAATCATCAGCACCATTTTTAAATATATATTTACACCAAAAAAAAACTCTTTCGCAATAAAAGAGTTTTTATATTTTATATAGGAAAGAATTACTTCTTTGCTCCAATTTTGCTCCAAGTGTTGAGGATGAAAAGTAAACCTACTCCTAAAAGTCCACAAGCGATTGAGATTAAAAATTTCACATTATCTTCAGACGTAATATCTGAATTCCAGTCGATTGCATACGTATTGATTGCGATAATTACTAAAAATACGATTAAAAATACTTTATAAAACTTCTGCATGATTTAAAAATTTATATAATTCTGCACCAACTGCGCAAAATTTGCGGTAAATAATTTAATTGAAATTGCCAGTAGAATAATCCCGAAAACTTTCTGAAGAATTGCCAATGACGCCTCCCCCATCTTCTTCTCAATCCACTTCGCAGATTTCAGCACCAAATATACGAAAATTGTATTGAGAATGATGCCACAAATAATGTTAATATCATGAAACTCTGCTCTTAAAGACAGAGTCGTAGTTAAAGTTCCCGCTCCTGCAACCAAGGGAAATGCAATCGGAACAATGGATGCAGATTTTGCTTCGGTTGTTTTGTTGATCTCAATTCCTAAAATCATCTCGAGAGCAATAATAAAAATAACAAAAGCTCCGGCAATTGCAAATGAATTAACATCAACACCAATAAATTTCAAGATTTTATTCCCTACAAAAAGAAATACAATCATAATAAATCCTGCTGTAATTGATGCTCTACCCGCTTCGATTTGTCCGAATTTTTGCTGTAAGCTTACTACAATCGGAACCGAACCAATAATATCGATCACAGCGAAAAGTACCATAAAACTGGTAATTACCTCCTTTAAAGAGAAACTATTGAAAACCTCCATACCTTACGATTATTAATTTCGCAAAATTATGAATAAAAAATGATTATTTACTAATTACAGAGTATAATTTAACGATATCCGTCAATAAGTCATTTAAAGAGTCTTCTGAGGTAATTGGAGAGTATTTCTCCATTTGAACTTTATGTAGTAATTCCTGATAATTTTCAGCAACAAAACTTCCATTATGCCTTTCCAGGAATTGTTTAAAATCTTCTTTGGAGCTTTGAAAATACTGCTTTCTTACTTCTAAATCCATTTCTTCAAAGGTTTGAAAAAACTTTGGATAATCTCCTGAAGTCTTAATATTTTCAAGATAGGCAAAATAATCTGTGATGTCTGTTTTTAAACTTTCTCTGATTTCTCTTTCGGTTTCCGCTACAGAACCTAAAGGTTTTGGAGTTGGTTTTTCTTTAATTATATTTCGATTTTTTTGCCAATATTTAAACACCATATAAGCAACAAACAACCCAAATAATATTGCAATATTGATAAAAAGTACATTCCAGTTGAACTTACTTTTTTCTTTTACTTTAAAAGAAGTAGTTTTCAAAACCGGACTATCAACAGTTTCAAGCAAAGTATTGGTATAATCGTTAACTTTTTCAACCGTAGATCTTGCTTCTAAAACCTCATCATGTGAAAATGCTGTTAAGTCTAATTTTTCTTGTCCGAGATTTACATATTCCTTTTCTGCAGGATTGAAAAAAGCAAAAGGTTCAGTTTTTACAATTAGATCTCCGGCTTTCTTGGGAATCAGAATATATTTAGCTAAAATCTCACCTTTCATTCCTGAAATTCCTGCACTTACATGAGAAGTAATTCTTGGTGCAAAAATATCGTAATCAGGCGATTCTTCAATTTTAGGAAGACTCATATCAGCAAGATTTCCTTCACCGGAAACTTTTACTGTTACATTTACCGGCTTTTTCGCCTCTACTTTATCTTTTGATGAATGAAAAACATCCACCTTGAAATTTCCAACCGCATTTTTGAAAGATTCGGGAGAACCTTCAGGAAGTTTTTTTACGTTGAGCTTTACTTTGTTGGATGCAATTTTATTTTTAACAGAAAAACTATTCACAGAAGCTGAAACTGCAGGAACTTCTACATAACCAGCTTCATTTGGAAACACCATAAACACCGCCAAAACCTGAGATGCCATATTTGCATATCCGGAAGGATCAATTTCTGATCTTTTGAAATTAACGGGATGTACATTGATATTTTCCTGCTCAGGAAGTCTGATGTTTTTTACTTTCCTAAGATTATCTATGCTTCTAGAATAAACCCTCAAAACCGCTATTGTTGGTTGATCCTGATAAACTTCACGATCTTCAATTTCCATATTGAGATAGACATCATTGGAAACATTTGCTATCGTTTTTTTCTCAATATCTTTAATAAAAATATCGAAAGGTTCCGTTTTGTAAATTTTGTTATTTATCGTAACCAATACAGAACCTACTTTTATCTTACCTTTTTGTTTAGGCTCAAGTGCAATTCTGGTAACATACTGGTCTACTGCCACATTCGTTTCAGGATCTCTTACAGCTTGGCTGAAAGATCCATTTCCAATCATATTAAACTTTGATAAATCAGGAAGTTGTAGTTTACTCTGCTGAATTAAATCTCCGTTTAATTCCAGAACAATTGTAAGATTTACGATTTCTTTACCGTTGTAATCGGTTTTATCCGATTTCATAGTAAATTGTACCTGTCCGTAAGAAATTACAGATACAAGAGTAAGCAAAACGTAAATAATTTTTTGTGTCATCACCAATCTTTCTCGTTGCTTTGCGGCTTTGAATAAGATCCTTTTATAATTCTTTTAGCAGTTTTCTTTTCTCTGCCTTCAATACTATCCAATATAGCTTTTTCTAATTCTTTTGGAAGTTTTCCACCTCCGCCTTTTCCTTTAGACTTATCGTCTTGACCTTTATCTTGCTGAGGACCATTTCCCTGATTCTTTTTTTCATTTTTAGAATCACCTTTCTCACCTTTATTTTGGTCTTCACCGCCTCCGTTTTTACCGGATTGGTCATTTTGCTGGCTTTTATTTCTCTCCTTTTCCAATTGTTTCAACTTGGCAATTTCATAGTTTTTTCTAGTTGCCTCGTTGTAAGGATCTTGTTTGAGAGATTGTTTATAATAATCTGCCGCCTTCTCATGCTGATTCATCTGCATCATTGTATTTCCCAGATTATGAAGCGCCGCAGCTTTATCTGGTAAAGTCTGAGAAAGTTTTTCTGCTTTTGCATACTCTTCTTTCGCATCCTGATACATTTTTCTTTTATACAAAGCGTTTCCTAAATTATAGTGAGCCGTAAAATCATTAGAATTAGATTTTATAGCTTCCATAAACTTTGAAGAAGCGCCATCATAATCATTAGCATTAAATTTTTTGTTGCCTTCGTAGACCAAAGTCTTGTAGCTTTCCTGCCCAAATAGTGTACCTGAGAACAAAAAAATAAATATCAACGCTAAAAATACAATTTTAGTATTCATCTCTTGCAAAATTATCCCTTTATATGTTAATAAACAGCGTCTTATTTGTTAAAGTTGGGTTAAAGTCTGTAATGTTTAGAAATTTAGCAATCACAATATTTTAAACATTAAAATCTCTTCTAGGATTAAAAAGAAAAATTAGCATAAAAAAGAATATAGAAATTGCCAAAAAGTATTGATAATAATGATTGGCATTCTGAGAATCTACTTTCGTATTTGTATCTGAAACTTTCCTGTTTATATCTTCAGCAATTCTTTTCGGGGCATCATTCATATTATTTCCGTCGATGTAAGTTCCACCGGTAGATTCTGCCATTTTTTTCAAGGCTTCAGTTTGTCTTTTAGAAACCACCGTTTCGCCGTTCTGATCAAAATGATATCCCATCAACTGCCCAACTTTATAAATAGGAATCGGTGCACCTTCGTCAGAACCAACTCCTACAGTCGTAATTGCTATACCTTCGCTATTCGCTAATCTGATAGCAGGATTATCATTCCCTTCATTATCTTCACCATCGCTTATCAAAACTACTTTACGCGATCCTTTATTTACATTTTTAAATTTTGTGACCGCCACTTCCATCGCATGAAGAAAATCTGTCCCTTGGATTGTAATATCATCCGTCTGCAAATCTGAAATATAAGTTTCTACTGAACCGTAATCTGTTGTTAAAGGCATGATTGAAACCGCTTCACCTGCAAAAATTACAATTCCTATTTTATCATTTTTAAGTTCGTGAATGGTATTAATAATCAAATTTTTCGCCTGAGTCAATCGATCTGGGTTAATATCTTCAGCATTCATAGAATTAGAAACGTCCATCACAAATATTACGTTATTCATTTTCTGGTCAGTTTCTATTTTTTCAGAGCCATTCAAAAGATCAATGATAGCAAATATCAGGAAAAGAGTTGCTATAAAGTAAAGTGCAGGAAATATTTTCAAAAATCCCGAATTCTTTTCAAATAAATTTTCATGGAATTTTGAGTCTGCAAAAAGTTCTCTTTTCTTCTTTCTCCAACGCAAAAAACGAATGAGAAAAAAAGATAAGAGCGGCAAAAGCAGCAATAACAATAAATACCAGTTATTTCCTAAATACCAATCCATCAGCTTAAAAATTTATAAAGTACCCAACGCAAAATGGCATCAAAAACCAACATTCCTAAAGCAATCCAAAGAAAAATTTTAAAATACTCCTCGTAATTATATAGCTTTGAAACATTAAGATCTGTTTTTTCTAATTTATTAATTTCAGAATAAATTTCTTCTAATTTATCTTCAGAATCTGCTCTGTAATACTTTCCGTCTGTTGTTGCAGCGATTTCCTGGAGCATATTGGTATCTATTGAAACTGGTTGCTCAGCATAAATCAATCCAAATCTATCGGCACGTACCGGCATCAAAGCATATCCGTTTGTTCCAATACCAATACAATATACCTTTATATTATTATCTTTTGCCAAAACTGCAGCCAATTGTGGTGGAAATAAACCATTTTCAAGACTATTCATTCCGTCTGTCATCAAAATCACGATTTTACTCTTTGCTTTGCTTTTCATTAAATGATTCACAGCAACCGCCAAACCGTCACCAACAGAAGTCCCGTCAATCATTTCACTTTGATTCAGATTTTCAATCTCATATTTTACAGCGTCATGGTCAAACGTTAAGGGAACTTTAAGAAAAGCTTCGATTTTATAATTTACCAATCCAAATCTGTCATTTGGGCGTTTATTAATAAAATCTAAGGCGATTTTTTGAAGAACAGAATATCGATCCGGTGTAAAATCTTTCGCAAACATACTGAGAGAAACATCTACAGCGAGCATAATATCAATACCTTTAGTTTCGTCTCTATCCTGAGAAACCGAAAAAGCTCTCGGTCTTGCCATTGCAATGATCAATGCGGAAAGAATAATATATTTTGAGATTTTCAATAAAAAAAGTACAGGCAAAATACCATTATTGCCATTCATATTATTCGTCGTCGGAACTTTGATACCTTTTCTTTTATTTCTGCTAAAATCTCTAATCAAAAGCGGAATAAAAACCAAGAACAAGAGAAAAAACCACGGACTGAAAAATTCAAAATCAAACATCTTTTCTCAGGTTTTCAAATTCTATATCCTTGGAAGAACGCTTCACGAAATCTCTTATTTCAGCAAAATCTTTTTCCATTAAATCTTTATCTGGGAAAGTTTTGGCAAATTTCACCAAATCTCCTCTTAAAAATACATCTTCCACAATTTTTTCGTTATCCTGAGAAATCGTGTTATTTTCTTTCATTAAAACAATTAAATCATCCGTCAGCAATACGTCCGCAGGAATTCTATATTGCTTAGTGATAAACTTTCTTGAAATATCAATTAATTCGACATAAAATAAACGGTAATTTCCGTCTTCAATATATTTTTTCTTCTTTAATGAGTCTAATTCCTTCAATGTCTGATTGGTTGCAACAACAGGTGAATCTTTGCTTTTGCGTCCGTATTTCACAATCATTATAACAGTAATAACTAAACATACAAAAGCAATTACCGCCAAAAGATACCATTTGTAAAGCTGCCAATAATCAGTCACCTCCAAATCAACTTCTTTATTCTTCATAATATCATTGATCTGATCTTCCTTCGTAGCGGTGTTGATTACTTCAATCTCGTAAGGAATTGTTTTTAAAAGTTTTTGACCTACTTTAAATTCAAGTTCCGGAATTTTAAAAGTTCCTTCTTCGTAAACAGAAAATTCTATTTTTCTTTCATAAGTATTTGCATTGATACTTACACTGTCTTTAATTTCTTCAAAATGAAAAGGCAGCAATTCATTTTTCGGAGCTGTAACTACTGCGTTACTTTTTAGATTATCAATTTTAATAACCAAATGATTGACTTCTCCCAAAGCAAGAGTTTTTTTCTCAAGATTTGAAGAAAGCAGCTGTGAAAAAGCATTTACACAGATAAAAAAAGAAAGTAAAAATAATATTTTTTTCAATTTAAATAATAAGTTTTGGCTAAAGCCTTTTATATTTTATAATGTAAAGCGGACTAATGCCCCCCAATTGATTATTTATTTTTTCTGAAAATAATTGTACAATAATCTTGAGTAATCTTCACCTGTATTAATGTTCATAAACTCTGCAGAAGAATTGGCAAAATCTTCTTCCAGGTTTCTCTGTTTTTGTTTTTGGGCTTCCGCAAAAGTGTATCTCCATCTTGCACTAGACGTATTTACCCAAATTTGTTTTCCCGTTTCAGCATCATTTAAAAATGCGTAACCAACATTAGGAATTTCGTTATCTTTTTCATCATAAATTCGCATTCCGAGCAGCTGATGTTTTTTTGAAGCCACTTTCAGAATTTTAGAATCATAATTATCTTCAAAATCTGAAAGCAAAAACACAAGAGATTTTCTTTTGAAAATTCCCATCATGTATTCTAAAGCTTTATCAATTTTTGAAATTGCAGGAACATAATCGGCTGTTAAAATCTGGCTTACCATCGATAAAATATGTTTTCTTCCTTTTTGTGGCGGAATCACTTTATACACTTTATCTGCAAATAAAATCAATCCTACTTTATCATTATTTCCTGCTGCTGAAAACCCTAAACTGGCTGCAATTTCTGCAACATATTCTCTTTTGAGCTGTGTTTTTGTGCCGTAATCCATGGATGCGGAAATGTCCACTAAAATCATCATCGTTAATTCACGTTCCTCTTCCATCACCTTTACAAAAGGTTCGCGAAAACGTGCGGTTTTATTCCAATCAATCCTACGAATTTCATCACCGAACTGATAAGGACGAACTTCAGAAAAAGTCATTCCCTGCCCTTTAAAAGCACTGTGATATTGTCCCATCAAAGTAGCCTCCGTTTTCCTTCTGGTACGGATTTCTATTTGCTTGACTTTTTTTACAATATCTTTTATTTGCATGGTTTCAAATGTAACAATGTATCAGTTTATCAATGTAATAATCTCTAAATTGGTAAACTCTTGCATTGTTAAATTGCTACATTAATTAAGGTGCTTGAATTTTCGCTAAAATCCTGTTCACGATTTCCTCAGAAGTAATTTCTTCAGCTTCCGCCTCAAACGTCAGTCCGATTCTGTGTCTTAAAACATCTTGTGCCAAAGCTTTTACATCTTCAGGAATTACAAAAGCTCTGCCTTTCAAAAATGCATAAGCTCTTGAGGCAATCGCTAAGTTGATTGATGCTCTAGGTGAAGCTCCGAAACTGATATAATTTTTCAGTTCAGCAAGACCGTATTTTTCAGGATAACGGGTTGCAAAAACCATATCCAGAATATATTTTTCAATTTTTTCATCAAGATAAATCTGATTAACAATTGCTTTAGCTTCAACAATATTTTGCAGAGAAATCACCTGTTTAATTTCTGGCTGATGTGAAGTAGAAACCATTCTCATCACTTTTCTTTCATCTTCAAATTCAGGATAATCGATTTTACATTTCAACATAAAACGATCGCTTTGCGCTTCTGGTAAAAGGTAAGTTCCTTCCTGATCGATTGGATTTTGAGTTGCTAAAACTAAAAACGGTTTTGGTAACGGCATCGTTTCATCACCAATTGTCACCTGTTTTTCCTGCATTACCTCCAAAAGAGCAGACTGCACTTTTGCCGGAGCTCGGTTGATCTCATCTGCCAAAACAAAATTTGCAAAAACAGGCCCTTTTTTTATAGAAAAATCGTTTTCTTTAATATTATAAATCATCGTTCCCACCACATCTGCAGGAAGCAAATCGGGGGTAAACTGAATTCTTGAAAAATCACCATGAACAGCTTCTGCCAAAGTCTTTATCGCTAAAGTTTTTGCCAAACCAGGAACACCCTCCAAAAGAACGTGACCATTCCCTAAAAGACCTATCAAAAGGCGGTCAATCATGTAATGCTGACCAATAATCGCTTTATTGATTTCCTGCCTCAGAAGATTAAAAAAATAATTCTGTTCTTTGACCTTTTCGGTAAGTTGACGGATGTCTTCTGCTTGATATGAATCTGACATTAGTTTGTATTAAAATAATGGGTAAATTTCTGATAAATACTTGCACTAATCAACACAATTAATGCCATATTTGAGTTAAAGTTTGTTAAATATTATCTCTTAAATATAAGTTTATTAATCGGTCTTTTAACAAATCTCGTTCAATGAAACCATTAATTTCATAAAAATCTATAAATTTTCGTTCATTGATTGAATCAATAATTGTCATTTTCAGTTTATTAAACTATTTTTGAAGATTAAAATATTGCAAAATGAATTATCATTTTCAAGCACACAGACAGGTTAGAAAAAATCTTTTAGATATTCTGCAAAATACTTCACATGAAGACCTTTTGTTGATTCCGGATGGTTTTAATAACAATATCTATTGGAATATTGCACATACCGTTGCTACACAGCAATTATTGCATTATTATCTAAGTGGAAATACGTTCAGAATTGATAAATACTGGATTGAAACCTACAAAAAAGGGACACTTCCAAATCTGAATGTTCAAAAATCTGAAGTGGAAGATCTGGAGTTTTTATTGACTGAAACATCGAAAACTTTGATGAAAGATTTTGACAGTGATTTCTTTTCAGATTATACACCTTACACTACGAGTTTCGGGATGGATTTGAAAAGCATTCAGGATGCAATTATTTTTAACAATATGCACGAAAGTCTGCACTACGGCTATGCGATGGCGCAGAAAAGAGCAATTTTAGGAGAAAAAGGAAGATAGTTAGTTGGAAAATTTTGCTTCGCAAGTAACGATCAATTATGAATTTTTAAAATAATTTAAAATTGATTTCGAAGAAAAATTAACGATTGACCATTCACCATATAATTTTATGACAAATCAATGAAAGACGATTTTATTTTTGGGCTTCGTCCCGTATTAGAAGCTATTGAAGCTGGAAAGACTATTGACAAAATTTTTGTACAAAATGCATTGCAGGGAGAAATCTATGCTGAACTGAAAGCTATTTTAGCAAAAAATAAAATACGTCCCAACTACGTTCCTGTAGAAAAACTTAACCGTTTCACCAGAAAAAACCACCAAGGCGTAGTTGCTTTTATTTCTGATGTTCCGTTTCACAGAATTGAAAATATTGTTCCCGAATTATTTGAAGAAGGAAAAACGCCGTTCATTTTAATTTTGGATAGATTAACAGATGTAAGAAATTTCGGAGCAATCTGTAGAACTGCAGAATGTGTGGGAATTCACGCTGTTGTAATTCCTGAAAAAGGGGGTGCACCTGTAAATTCAGATGCCATCAAAACTTCAGCTGGAGCAATGTACAATATCAAAATCTGTAAAGAACCCAATTTGGCTCACGTTGTAGATTTCTTACAACAAAGCGGAGTTTCTGTTTTCTCAGCAACTGAAAAGGCGCAGAAATTGATATATGACGTAAATTTCACAGAACCTTGCGCCATTGTAATGGGTAATGAAGAAACCGGAATTTCTAAAGAAGTTCTGCATCATTCAGACGAGAAAATAAAACTTCCAATAGAAGGAAAAACACAGTCTCTGAATGTTTCTGTAGCTTGTGGAGCGATTTTGTATGAAGCAATGAGACAGAAAATTACAAAAATTTAATTATTTACATTTAAAATTAATGGTTTCAGCTTAGTGCTATTCCAAAAAATCAGAAAATTTATTTATGAAAAACATAGCAGCTTTAGCGCTTATCTCAATAGCACTTGTTTCATGCAAAAAAGAAACAGCAACCGTAACAAAAATAGATCCTAAAACAGGAAAAACAATCACTGTAGAAGTTCCCGCAGATTCTGTAAAAGAAGTAAAAGCAGACGCGGCAATCAAAGATTCTTTGGGGGTTTTCAAACAAACTTTTAAACTTGAAAAAGGAAAAACTTATCCTTTGACAACGTATCAAAGAGATACAAAAACAATGACCGATCCGCAAGGTAAAACGATGAACGGAACCAGCGAATCGACGGATGAAATGAGTTTCACGGTCAATGATATTAAGGGGAATATTTACGATATGACCATTAATTTGATCGGAAAAAGAAATTCTCAGTCATCACAAGGAAAAACAGTAATTGTAGATACAAAACTCCCAATTCCTAAAGAAGATGATCTGAAAATGATCTGGAATGTTAATAAAGCTCTTACCGGAAATAAGCTGAACATGAAGATGGATATGAAAGGAAATGTAGTTTCTATCACCGGATTTGATGCTATTTACACGAAAATATCAAATGCTTTGAAAGACATTGTAAAAGATGCAAACCAAAGAGCAAGTGTTGTAGCAAGTCTTAAGCAAACTTTCAACGAAAAAGTTTTGAAAGATCAGTTTGAAAAAAATCTTTCTGTACTTCCTAAAAAAGGTGCAAAAATTGGTGAAAAATGGAGCACTTCTGAAAATGCTGACGAAGCCGGAAAAATTAAAGTAACTTCAAACTATACTTTGAAAAGTGCAGAAAACGGAATTGTAGAAATTTCAATTGCCGGAGGAATTCCTAAAAAAGAAGAGAAAAAATCTCAAGGCGAAATGACTCACAGCATGAGCAGCGAATTGGCTCAAAACGGAACCATCAAGTTTGACCAAAACACTGGTTGGATTAACAATCAGAATATCAGCGTGAAAACAACACAAGTAGAAACTATTTCAGATGGAAAACAGTCGCAGTCTATGAAGAGCGTTTCTAATTCTTCAGTAATGGTAAACCCATCTGCTAAATAAGTTTTAGATTTAGAATTCTTAAACTCAGAACTTTGAATTAATAAATTAAAAGGAATATGTCTTTTATCAAAGGAATTTTTGAGATTGTTCTCGCCACTATTGTTATATTTTTTGTATGGAATATTTTGAAAAGAATCTTTTTCAAAAAGTTTTATAATTTCATGGGATTCAAACCCAATAGCAATCAACAGCAGGAAACAAAAAGTTCAAAAACGAATATTGAGAAAAAAGTGAAGTGGGATGCAGAAACTGTGGACTATGAAGAGGTAAAAGAAAAAAGGTAATCTTATGCATTATCCTAAATCTTAAATACTCAAATTAAAAAATATACTTAATAACCGAGATGGCAAAAAACAAAAACTTAATATACATTGCAGTTTCCTTAATTGCATTTTTAGTTTTAGCATTTTTATATTCTACTCCTGTTTTTACGGGAAAGCAGCTTTTTCAGCACGATATCGTTCAATATAGAGGCGGTGCAAAAGAGCTTATTGATTACAGAGAAAATTTTGATAAAGAAACATATTGGAGCGACTCTATGTTTGGCGGAATGCCGACTTATCAAATGGGAAGTCGTTTTGAAGGCGATATCATTAAAAAAGTCGACAGCTATTTGAACATTTTGCCAAGACCGGTTAATTATTTGTTTTTACTATTTTCAGGATTTTTTCTTTTGGGAATGGTTGCCGTCCGAAACTGGAAATACGCGCTTTTAGGAGCCACATTTTTCGGACTTTCCACTTATTTTTACATCATTATTGCAGCCGGACACAACGGAAAAGTAAACACCATAGAATATTTCGCCCCACTTTTAGCCGGAATTTTATTGGTTTACATTCGAAAAAAATATGTCATTGGTTTTATTGTAACTACTCTATTCTTCGGATTACAGGTTGCTGCAAACCACCCACAAATGACGTATTATCTGTTTTTAGGACTCGGATTTTTATTTATATCTGAATTAATAAGAGCGATCAAAAAGATGATTCCTATGAAACATTTTTTGATTTCATCAGGAATTATTGCAAGTGCTTTAATCATCGGTGTTGGGATGAATTCGCAGCGAATCATGGCAAATTCTGAGTACATCAAAGAAACGGTAAGAGGAAAACAAATCTTAACAAACGACAGTCACAAAGCCGGAAATTCCGGTATGGATAAAGAAAGTATCCTGATGTGGAGCTATGGAAAACTTGAAACTTTAAACCTTTTCATTCCAAGATTAATGGGAGGCGGAAGTCAGGAACCAGAAGGTGCTGCAATGATGGAAAAAATGCAACAGCTCGTTCAGGACAATGTAACTTCTCAAGCTGAATATGACAGGATTTCAAAAGGATTCGGAAGCTTAACGTATTGGGGAGACCAGCCTGGAACTTCAGGACCTGCTTATCAAGGAGCAATCGTGTGTTTCTTAGCTCTTTTAGGATTCTTTTTTGCTCCAAAGAAATACCGTTACTGGATTTTAGGAGCGACAATTCTGACTATTTTATTGGCATGGGGAAGCAACTTTATGTTCTTATCAGATTTGTTTATCGATTTTGTTCCTTTCTACAGTAAATTCAGAGCGCCGTCTTCAATTTTGGTTGTGGTAGAATTATTATTCCCATTAATTGCAATTATCGGATTATACAGATTCTTTAAAAGTGAAAATCTTGATGAAGAATACAAAAAGAAAATACTTACTTATGTTGGTGGCGGAACTTTAGGATTAACTTTAATTCTAATTCTTTTCGGAAAATCAATTTTAGGCTTTGCTACAGAAAACGAAGAATTATATCTCCCCCCTTTCCTGCTGGATTATTTAGTAGATGAACGTTTCAGTATGTTCAGAACAGACGCCATCAAAGCATTACTATATGTTGGAATCACTGTAGCTGTTTTATTCTTTGCTTTAAAACAAAAATTAAATCAGAATATAGCTTTAATTGTTATCGGATTGGTAAGTTTATTTGATCTTTGGACGGTAAATAAACGTTATTTAAACGATGATAATTACGTTGATAAAATCTTTGCTGAAAATCCTTTTCAAACTGAAGGTTCAGATTATTTAGCTGAGAAAGTAGGTGATAATGCTAATTTGCAGTCCATTTTAGCAAGTATACCGGTAAACAAAACATTGGAAACTATTGCTGAAAGAGATAAAAAACATTACAGAGTTTACAATCAGGTTTTAGGTACAACCAGCGAAACCAATACTTCTTATTTCAAATCATCAATCGGAGGTTATCACGCTGTGAAACTTAGAAGATATGACGATTTACTGAACGAATATATCGTTCAACCTGACAGTGTAAAGACACCAAAAATTTTAAATTTGTTGAATACAAAATACATGATTTTTGGAAATCCACAAGAACCACAAGTTGTTCCGAATCCAAAAGCTAACGGAAATGCTTGGTTTGTAAGTGATTTAAAATTTGTCAATACCCCGAATGAAGAAATCAAATCGATCGGAGAAATCGACAGCAAAAAAACTGCGGTCATTAATGATTCTGACAAATCTTATTTCAACAATAAACCTGTTCAGGCAGATTCAACAGCGACAATCAACCTTGCCAAATATGAGGCAAATGAATTAGAATTCAAATCTCAGTCGAAAACACCGCAATTAGCAGTTTTCTCTGAAATTTATTATCCTCATGGCTGGAAAGTTTTTGTTGACGAAAAAGAAGTTCCTTATATCAAAGCAGATTATTTGCTTCGAGCAGTTCACGTTCCTGCGGGAAATCACAGCATTAAAATGATTTTTGAGCCACAAGTTATAGAAACCGGGAAATGGATTTCTCTTCTTTGCTTCGGATTATTCGTTGTATTAAGCGCTTTTGGAATTTTCTTTATTTACCGCAAAAAAGATACTATTAAAACCGAAATCATCAAGTAATTCCAAAGTTTAAAAAAGCTTATGATTACTCAAAAATACATAACAGATCTTACCTATAGAATTAATGGAGCTTGTATTGAAGTTCATAAAATTTTAGGTGCGGGTTTAGCTGAAGTAGTTTATCATAAAGCATTAGAAAAGGAATTCAAATTAAGAGGTATCAATTTTAAATCTGAATTCCAAATTTCTGTTATTTATAAAGATGAGTATTTAGATTGTGATTTTAAATGTGATTTTTTTATTGAAAATTTAATTATTTTTAGAAATTAAATCTGTTGCTTCAATTTTAGATATTCATAAATCACAAGTTATAAATTATATGAACTTACTAAAAGCTCCTAAAGGAATTTTGGTCAATTTTAATGTAAAAAATCTATATCATTTTGGTCAGGAAACATTTATTAATAAATATTTTGACCAATATGATTAAAATAATAATCTTCTAATTTTTAAACCGCAAAAGAAACAAAAGACAAGAATCGTCTTAAGATACCCAAAAGCCTACAAAATGTAATTTCTAATAATTTAAACTTTCATTTTGCTTTCTTTTGAAAAACTAAAAAATACAATTAATCTTTTGCTTCTTTTGCGGCTAAAATAAAATAATGTCTACAGATAAAAGAATCCTTATCATTACTTATTATTGGCCACCTGCGGGAGGACCGGGAGTTCAACGATGGCTTAAATTTGCAAAATACCTTCCAGAATTTGGCTGGAAACCTGTCATCTATACTCCGGAAAACCCAAGTTATCCTTTGTTGGACGAAAGTTTAATGAAAGACGTTCCGCAAGATTTAGAAATTATAAGAACAAAAATATGGGAACCTTATCAACTTGCTGAAAAACTGAATAAAAGTAATAAAAAATTCAAAGCAGGGCAGTTTGATGTTGGAAAAAACCAAAATTGGAAATCCAAGCTTTCGATTTGGGTAAGAGGAAATTTTTTCATTCCTGATGCTCGAGTTTTTTGGGTAAAACCTTCCACAGAATTTCTCGAAAAGTATTTGAAAGAAAACAAAATTGAAACGATTGTTACTTCGGGACCACCGCATTCAATGCATTTGATTGGTTTAAATTTAAAAAAGATCATGCCCAATTTGAAGTGGATTGCAGATTTCCGTGATCCATGGACTGAAATTTCATATTATAAACATTTAAAACTCACCAACAGATCGGATAAAAAACACCGTTTTTTGGAAAGTGAAGTTTTTAAAAATGCGGATATTACTTTGGCAACAAGCTACACCGATGCAGAAAATTTCCGTAAAAACGGAGCGAATGCGTTCTGTATTACCAATGGTTTTGATGAGGCAGATTCAAATTCTAAAATCCTCACACCCTCAAATTCTCAAATCCATTTCATTTTAAGCTACATCGGAGTTTTAGAACAATTAAGAAATCCTGAAAACCTTTGGAAAGCGCTAAATAATTTAGTTAAAACGAACTCAGATTTTGCTGAAAACTTCAGTTTAAAATTTGTTGGAAGAATCGATGACAAAATTTTAGAAACGCTTGAAAATTCAAATTTAAAAAATCACATTTTAAATCTTGGTTACGTTTCTCACGACAAAGCTGTTGACGAGATGGCAAATTCTTCTGTATTATTAATTACAAATTTCCCAAATGATTCTTCAAAAGGAATTATTCCCGGAAAAATATTTGAATATTTGGCAACTGGGAAACAAATTATTTCTTTTGGGCCTAATCAAGCCGATGTTTTAAAAATTTTAGACGAGACAAAAGCCGGGAAGCATTTTGGGTATAATGATTCCAAAGAAATTGAAGATTTTCTTTTAGAGAAATTTGACCTTTGGAAAAATGGAAATCTTTCAGAAAACACAGAAAATATTGAACAATTTTCAAGAAAAAATTTAACGAAACAGCTTTCTGAAATATTGTAATTAAATCGTCCACTCATCATTGATAACGGCAACTATATAATATTTACCTTCAAATTCTTCAAAAACAAAGCGAAGTGCATTCCAATCCATTCCGCTATTTTTTTCTGAACCGGCAATATAGTTTTCTGTAAAATTGGTATTGGGATACGTTTCTTTTAGATTATTAAGAGAATTTCCGCCACCTAAGAATTTATTGAATGAATATTCTGATTTGGTAAAATCTTTTTTAAATACCCATTTTTTCATATATTGATCAACTGTTGCTTTATAAATTTCACCAGACCCATCACGAGATCCCCAAGTAAAAATAGTTTTTGTAAGAAAATATTTCTCAAAATCGGCTTTAGAAAAATACTTATCTTCACTTTTGTTCACAAACGCATACATTGAAAATCTGACGCCTTTTTGAGGATGAATGTAATTGGCAAAAACATCGTAATAACCTACTTTCAAGGCTTGCAACAACTCATCATTCGTCTTTTTTAGCGCAACTTCTGTTGAAAATGAATCCTGTTCGGTTTCATTTCTCTCATTGGTTCTTTTAAGATTATCTGTGGAGACGGTTGGGCTTTTATCTTGTTTCTTGTCACAAGACAAAACTGCTAAAATTAAAACCATTGCAAAAGCCTTTTTCATAGTAAAATTTTATAGAAAAGTTCAAAAGGAATGCCAGTTTTGAGGTTTTTGATTTGAAAGTCTGAGAGTTTGGTTGATTAAGTGGTTTATATAGAAAGATTAAATATGATGACATTTGTTTTTTCGATAGCTATTTTGCTATTTATCATAAAGGCTTTTTAGTATTTTTGATATATGGAAATTTTAGACATTCTCATTATCGGAGCGGGACCAATTGGTCTGAACTGTGCTCTCGAAGCTAAAAAAAATAATCTCAATTATTTGATTACAGAAAAAGGAACAATTGTCAATTCTTTGTACAATTATCCTTTATACATGAAGTTTTTTTCTACGGCTGACAAACTGGAAATTGACGAGATTCCGTTTATTACAACTGCTCCAAAACCCGGAAGACAGGATGCTTTAGAATATTATCAGGGAATTGCAAGACAGAAAAACGTCAATATTAATCTTTATGAAAAAGTTTTAAAGGTTTCCAAAAACGGAGAAACTTTCGAAGTTGAAACTTCAAAATCAAAATATTTAGCAAAAAACGTCATTATCTCAACAGGATTTTATGATATTCCGAATCTGATGAATATTCCAGGTGAAAATCTTGAGAAAGTTAAACACTATTATACCGAGCCTTATCCTTTCGCTAAACAAAAAATTATCGTAGTGGGTTCAAGTAATTCATCAGTTGATGCAGCTTTGGAAACCTATCGAAAAGGTGCAGAAGTCACGATGATTATCCGTAATTCTGAGATTGCTCCTAATGTAAAATACTGGGTGAAACCTGATATTGAAAACAGAATTGCAGAAGGAAATATTATTGCACATTTTAATTCTGAACTGATTGAAATTAAAGCAAATTCTGTGATTTTTAAAGATGAAAACGGGAAAATTAATGAGATTGAAAATGATTTTGTTTTGGCAATGACGGGTTATCTTCCCGATTTTGATTTTCTTAAAAACTCAGGAATTAACTTACAAGGAGATTGCCTAAAACCATTTTATAATGAAGAAACAATGGAAACCAATGTTCCGAATTTATATTTAGCGGGCGTAGTTTGTGGCGGGAAAGACACGCACCTTTGGTTTATAGAGAATTCCAGAATTCATGCGGAAATTATTATCAAAAATATTATTTCCAAAAATCATCATTCAAGAAAAATTTAATAATAAAATAGTTTTATTTTTAGATACTTAAATTCTACTATGAAAAAGCTGATTATTTTTACTTTCATTACGACTTTTTTTTCAATTCAAACTTTTGCGCAATCAGATAGCATTAAAGTTTATGTTACTCAGGCATTAAAGATCATGAAAAATAAATCTGTCAATAAAGGTAAACTGAATTGGGAAGATATATTTGCTAAAACTTTAACCGAGTCATCAAAGGCAAAAACGATTAAAGAAACTTATCCCGCTATAAAAAATGCATTAAGTTCTTTAAATGATTCACATTCTAATTTTTATCCCGAAAATGTGGTAAAAGCTTATACTTTAGGCTATAAAGCTACCGGACAGGAATTCCCCGTAATTAAAAGTGAACTTCTTGAAAACCAATATGCATACATCAGTTTACCCGATATTGGATCTTTTAACAAAGGTGATTGGAATTTATACATCAATACTTTTTATGCGAAAGTTAATGACCTCCAAAAGCATAATCCAAAAGGTTGGATTATTGACTTGAGAGGAAACTTCGGAGGAATGCTTTATCCGATGTATGCTGCGATTGCGCCATTTCTAGATAACAAAAATGTAGTGGGTACAAAAGATGCTGAAGGCAAAATCGAATATTACAATTATAAAAAAGGTAGATTTTATGAAGGTTCTACAGCAACACAATTATTCCAGTTGACACAAAAAGAACCCAAACCTATAAAAAAACCAGTCGCAATATTGGTAAATAAAGTAACAGGAAGTTCAGCCGAATTTATTACCGCTGCATTCGTAGGGCAAAAAAATACTAAAATAATCGGGACAAATACCCAAGGTTTAACATCCGGAAATCAGGAATATAAATTATCCGACGGATCTTTTCTTGTACTTACTATCGGAAATATTGTTGACAGAACAGGTAAAGAATACACGAAAATCGGGGAAGGAATTTCTCCGGATATCTCCATCGAAAAATCAACAGATGAGGTAAAAACTAATGAAACTTACCTGAAAAAAACATTTGAGTTTATCGATAATAAATAGTAGCAATTAAAAATCAACCTTCATTCCCAAAACGAAAATTCTTTTTGCAGCTGGATTGTAATATCGGTTTCCAAAAGCGTTAACATCAAAACCTAAAACATAATCTTCATTATACAAATTCTGAATTTGAAGATATAGATTAACCTTCGTTTTTTCAAAGTCTAACGGAAATCTGAACTGAATATTTCCAATTAAATTTGATTCTGACCAAACAGAATTGGCGTCATTCAAAGGCATTTTTGAAGTGTAAAAATGAGAATAATCAACATTTAACTTTTTGAAAAAAGTAAAATTTAGTAAACTATTTATTGTTGTTTTTGGAACTCCCGTTAAATCATTTCCGGAAAAATCGTTTTGGTTTTGCTGATAATTTTTAAATTTAAAATCATAAAAGCTTCCTGAAAATCTGAATTTAAAATGACTAAAAAAATCATTTTTGAGATTAAAATTTTTCGATTCTAAAAGAAACTCTACCCCTTTTTGAACTGTCTCTCCTGAATTGACGAAAAATTCTTGTCCGGCTTCATTTTGCCTTCTTACAATTGCATCTTTCATGCGAAAATCAAAATAACTACCTTCTATAAAAATAAAATTTCCAAACTGTTTTCGGATTCCGACTTCTTTATTCAAGCCATATTCCGGACTTAAATTTTGATTAAATTGCTGCGTTGAAGAACGGATTTCTTCACTCGTAGGTGCCGAATTTCCTTTTCCAATTTTGCCTCTCGCCGAAAAACCTTTTCCTAATAAATAATTTACTCCAAAATTGGGAAGCCATTGATTTTTGAAATGAATATTGCCGTTTTCGTTCCCTGGATAACGCCTTTCCCAATCGTAAGAATTTGAATTTAAGCTAATAGAAACATCTGTAAAAAGCTTTCCATTAAAATTCAATTTTTGGGAAAGAAAATAGAATCCTGAAATATTTTTCAATTGATCAAAATTCTGCGGATTACCTTCAATTCCTCTATTGTTATCGTAATTTTTAATTAAAATATCATTAATTCCGCCTTCAAAACCAAATCGGTAAGCTAAAGAAATTTTGTCCCAGCTTTTTTCATAATTAAAATGCGTTCTCAAAGCAAAATTCTTTTCAAACCGATTTTCAAAATTGGTGATAAATGGATTTTCAAAATCGACATAAGAACCCTGAACTAAAAGAAAATGCGAGAAATTTTGATTAAACTGATATTCATTTGAAAGTCCTGCTAAAACCATTTTATTTCTGATTCCTGCATCCTGTTCCTGAGCTCCCGGAACTGTCGCTGTTTTGGGTCTCGCCAGTTTTCTGTTGAAATTCATTTGCTCTAAAGTCAGTCCGCCCGGAGTTTGATAATCGAGATCAGAATACATCAATATTCCTTTCAATAATCCTTTTTCAGAATACTGAAAATTATCTTTTAAGAAAATTTGTTTCCTCTGAACTTTTGACTGTTCACGATAAGAATCCGTTTGATAATAATTTTGGAAAACTTCCAGAAAGTGTTTTCCCACTTGCTTTGAAAAATCAAAACTTTGATTAAATGTTCCATAACTTCCCACCGATAAATTCGCATGAAGATTATCTGTACTCTTCGTTTTTAAAAGGATCGTTCCGCCTGTAACTGCACCGTAATCTCCACTTTCAGGACCTTTGTAAATTTCCATTCTGTCAATAAGTTCGGGAGAAACAACATTGAAATAAGTATTTCCGGAAGCATCAGATAAAATAAAGTCATCAAGATAAACTTTTACATTCCGAACACCGAAAGGTGACCTTAAAGTACTTCCACGAAGAGAAATTCTATAACTTCCCGGTGAACGCTCTTCCATTCTTGCCCCTGCAATCTGATTGATAGATTCAAGCATTCTTTCGGAGGTATTTTGATTTAATAAATTTTTAGAAATTACCGAAACCGATTTGGTAGATGAAATAAATGTTGTCGGTTTTTTATAGGCATCTATTTTTACTTCAGAAATCAAAGTTGCAGTATCTCTTTTTTGAGAAAATAAAAATGATGCGGAAAATAAGGAAATGAGGAAGTATAATTTTGCCATTGGTGTTGCTATGCAAAAATTGTACTTTCTTTATTCACTACAAATTAAATTTTGTGAATATTAAGTTTTAATTAAAAAAGCCGCAGATTTGCAGCTTTTTCAATATATTTCAAGGGTTATTCTAGTATTTCTTTTCTGTCTTTAATCATCCAGGGAACAATAAAATAAAAAGCTATAGCAATTCCGGTTGCCACAATTCCTGTTCCGATCCAAAGAATTGTGAATCCTAATTTATCGGCAATTAAAGTTCCCAAATAAGGGGTTACAATAAAGGCGATTGAAAAAGAAATCCCGTTCAAACCCATGTAAGCTCCTTTGTTGTTTTTACCTGAGCGTAAAGCCGTAATTGTCGACATAAATGGCAGCGCCCAAATTTCTCCCACTGATAATAAAGTCATCGAAAATACCAATGTTAAAATGCTGTAATCGAAACCAAGCATGGCGTAAGATAGACCGCAAATGAAAGTTCCAAAAAACATTGTTCGGGCTAAATTTAAATACTTTTCGGCAACCTGAACCAATCCCATTTCAAGTAAAACCACGATGAAGCCACTATATCCCAAAAGATAACCTATATTTTGCTGGCTTAACTGTGCTGTGTCTTTATAAAAAATAGTCAACGTACTGAATAGCTGAAAGAAACATATCGCAAACAACATACATAAAAAACAATAAACAAGAAATTTACCATCTCGATACGGAGAGTTTTCTTTTTTTATTTCAACCACTTCTGTTATTTTTCTAGCTTTTAATTTGGCTAACTTGTTTCGTTTTCTAAAGAAAATGATATATAAAATCCCCGCTGCTAAAGCTGCCAAAGCATTGGAGTAAAACAAAAAATCGTACGAAATTGCAGATAAAATCCCACCCAAAGCCGGACCGATGGAAAATCCTAAATTGACTGCCATCCTATTTAATGAAAAAGCTCTTGTAATATTTTCCGGCTTTGCATATTTTGTGATTGCCACTGAATTCGCAGGACGAAACGCATCGCTTACAATACTTTGCAATAAAATAATAGCAGCAACTCCAACTTCAGTTTTGAAAATTGGAATTAAACAAAATAAAGGAACGCTCAATAATAAGCTAATATATTGAACTTTATATTCCCCAATTCTGTCGGTGATGAATCCACCAAGCCACGAACCGATTACGGAACCAATTCCGAAAAAGCTTAGAACAATTCCAGTATTTTCTATACTGAATTTTAAATGTGCAGTCATATAAACTCCCAAAAAAGGAAGTACCATCGAACCTGCACGGTTGATGAGCATTACCAACGCGAGCATCCAACTTTCTTTCGAAAGTCCTTTGAATGAGTTGGTATATAGATGTATAAGTTTCACAATTTCTGATATTTGATAATTAAATTAACATCGTCACTTAGAATAGATTTAAAAAAACGTATTGAGAAGTTGTTGAGTTTTATCCCAATTAGTTTATATTATTGTTTCTCGATACATTTTTCTTCATTTCGTTTCGAAAAATACTCGAATTGACGAAAAAAAACAGGACTTAAAAAATTAAGCCCTGTTTCATTTATATGGTATAAATAAATTTTTACTCCGGCTTATAAGAGTCTTTTAACGTTACAGTTCTATTGAATACAAAATTTGTATCTGTTGAATCCTGATCTTTCGTGAAATAGCCAATTCTCTGGAATTGAAGAGGTTCTCCAACTGCCACATCCTTTAAGCTAGGCTCACCAAATCCTTGAATTATATTGACAGAATCAGGATTAATGAAATTTAAGAAATCTACATCTTTCTCTGCATCAGGTTGTTCCACAGTGAATAATTTCTCGTAATTTCTTACTTCTACAGGAATTGCGTGTTTTGCAGAAACCCAATGAATCGTACCTTTTACTTTTCTTAAACTTTCCTCAGTTCCGCTTCCAGATTTAGACTTTTCGTCATACGATGCGTAAATTGTCGTGATTTCTCCATTTTCGTCCTTTTCTACTCTTTCACCTTTGATGATGTAAGCAGATTTTAAACGAACTTCGCCTCCTAATCTTAGTCTAAAGAATTTGTTACCAGCTTCTTCCTTGAAATCTTCACGCTCAATATATAATTCTCTTGAGAACGGAATTTCTCTCGTTCCTGCATCTTCCTGCTCGTTATTATTTTCGGTAGTTAACCATTCTTCCTGACCTTCCGGATAGTTTTCAATGACCAATTTAATAGGGTCTATAACCGCCATTACACGCTTTGCAATCTTATTTAAATCTTCACGAACGCAGAAATCTAACAATTGAATCTCAATTAAATTTTCTCTTTTTGCAACGCCAACTTTATCAATGAAATTTCTGATAGCTGTAGCTGTAAAACCTTTTCTACGCATACCTGAAATCGTAGGCATTCTCGGATCGTCCCAACCATTGACTACATTTTCAGCAATCAGCCTTTGTAGTTTTCTTTTGGAAGTAATCATATAAGAAACGTTCATCCTGGCAAATTCTCTTTGCTTGTTTTTAACCCTTCCTTTTTCATAAACCTGATCTAAATACCAATTGTACAAAGGTCTGTGGTTTTCAAACTCTAAAGAGCAAAGCGAGTGTGAAATTTGTTCGATATAATCAGATTCACCATGAGCCCAGTCGTACATCGGGTAGATTTTCCATGCTGTACCGGTTCTGTGGTGAGGTTTATTCAAAATTCTGTACATCACAGGGTCACGCATATTCATATTTGGTGAAACCATGTCGATTTTTGCACGAAGAGACATTGAACCACTTTCGAATTCCCCGTTTTTCATCTTTTCAAATAAATCTAAAGACTCTTCAACAGGACGGTTTCTGAATGGAGATTCAATTCCCGGTTCTGCAGGATTTTTTCTTTGTTCGGTAATAATTTCAGACGGTTGCTCATCAACATAAGCTTTTCCTTCTTTAATTAACTGAACTGCCCAATCATAAAGCTGCTGGAAGTAATCGGATGCATACAAGACTTTATCCCATTTGAAACCCAACCATTCAACGTCTTTCATGATAGAATCTACGAATTCCTGCTCTTCTTTTTCAGGGTTCGTATCGTCGAAACGAAGGTTTACGGGAGCATTGTATTTTTCACCCAAACCGAAGTTGATGCAGATCGCTTTTGTATGACCTACATGCAGATAACCGTTGGGTTCAGGCGGAAAACGGAAACGGATCTGATCGTTTTTCAGACCGTTTGCCAAATCATCTTCTATAATTTGCTCAATAAAATTGAGAGATTTTTTTTCTTCTTCCATTAAAATTCGCTTTAAAATGTCGTATTATACAACAATTTGCAAATTTAGGAAAATTTAAGATGGTATGAAAATGAATATTTAAGACTAAATTCACACAGAATTGAAAATAATTAACGATCTTTACTGTAGAAAAATTAGACATCAAATCACCATGAAACAGATTAAAAAACAGCTGTCTTATATTATTGAATATATTAAGAAAGCAATTTTCATTGACGGTATAATTTAATCCGACTAGCTTTTGTAAAAAAGTTTCTCACCTTTAAGTTCTAAAAAGCTCTTGAAATTATTGGTAAACAAACTCCCAGTTCCTAAACCTTGAGGCATTTGATTACATTTTGTAAATGTGTATTGCGCGATAGCATTCAACCCAATATTACTTTCCAAAGCTGAAGTAATCCACCAACCGATATTTTGTTGTTCAGCTTGAGATATCCATTCATCACAACCTGAAAAACCTCCAACCAAAGCCGGTTTTAAAATAATATATTGTGGTTTTATTGTTTCTAAAAGCTTTTTCTTTTCACTAAAATCAATTATCCCTATTAATTCTTCATCTAATGCAATTGGAGTTGGAGTTTCTGCACATAGATCTGCCATATCATTCCAGTTTCCAGCTTTTATGGGTTGCTCAATTGAATGGATATCTAAATCTGCCAATTGCTGTAAAACAACCTTAGCTTCATCTTTAGTGAAACCTCCATTCGCATCAACCCGAAGCTCGAGCTGATTTTTTGAAAATTTATGTCTTAATTTTTGAAGAATTTGATGTTCTGATTTCCAATCGACACCGATTTTAAGTTTAATACAATGAAAACCTTGATCCAGTTTTTCCTGAATCTGTTCTTCCATAAAATCAATATCTCCCATCCAAATCAATCCATTAATAATGATCGGAGTTTTTCCTTCAGTAAATTCACTTGAAAAATAAAGATTTTTGCCATTTTTAAAATTTAAAACAGCCTGCTCATAACCAAACCAAATTGATGGAAATTCTTTTAATTCATCCTTTAAATATTCAGAATCTCGATTAATATTTTCACAAAGCCATTGCAGTTTTTCTTCATAATCAGGTTTATCATCAAAACTTAATCCTCTGAAAATTGCACATTCTCCTACTCCTTTTTTATCATCCTGAAAAATTTCAAGAATAAAAGTCTCTTTTTCAAGCAAAACGCCGCGAGATGTTCCACTCGGGCGTTTGAATTTTAATAAATATTTGTAATATTCTGCTATCATTTATTTTACGCTGTCAATTCGCATAAATTCTTCTGCCTTTTCTACCATATCAATACTCCCAGCAAAAAACGGAATCCTTTGATGCAATTCGGTAGGTTCTACCTCCATAATTCTCCTGAATCCGTCTGTAGCTTTTCCACCCGCTTGCTCAGCCAAAAATGCCATCGGATTACATTCATACAACAATCTCAATTTTCCGTTAGGAGACTGACCGTAAGATGGATAAATATAAATACCTCCTTTCAACATATTTCTGTGGAAATCGGCAACTAACGAACCAATATATCTTGATGTATAAGGACGATCTCCTTCTTCCATCTGACAATATTTAAGATAATTTTTTACACCTTGAGGAAATTTGATATAATTCCCTTCGTTGATTGAATAAATTTTCCCTGTTTTCGGGAAAGTCATATTCGGATGAGAAAGATAATATGTTCCTAAAGACGGATCAAGTGTAAATCCGTTTACTCCGTTTCCAGTAGTGTAAACAATCATTGTAGAAGACCCATAAATAACATAACCTGCTGCAATCTGATTAATCCCTTTTTGTAAAAAATCTTCAAGCTGAACCGGAGTTCCAGGCTCTGTAACCCTTCTGTAAATTGAAAAAATTGTTCCTACAGAAACGTTTACATCAATATTTGAAGAGCCATCAAGCGGATCTATTAAAACCACATATTTACTCAAATGACCGTTTTCACCACATTTAATATCAATAAAATCGTCATTCTCTTCAGAAGCAATTCCGCAGACAACCTCTCTCTGAGATAGTGCTGTGATAAAAATATCATTGGCAATAACATCTAGCTTCTGCTGTTCTTCACCTTGAATATTCTGGTTTCCTGCAGCACCTGTAATATCTACAATTCCTGCTTTGTTTACTTCTCTGTTTACAACTTTTGAAGCTAATCTTATTGCACTCAGAAGACGTGAAAATTCTCCCGTAGAATACTGGAAATCTTCCTGTTTATCAATAAGAAATTCTCCTAAAGTTTGTAATGACTGATCTGACATAATTTTCTTTTTACACTTTTCCCAAATTTCGTAAAATTTATCTTATTTAAGAAATAAATATTAAAATAGACTTTAACATCTGTATATCAAAACTATACAAGCAAAAACAAATCAGACAACATGAAAATTTAAATTTTAAAACTCCCCAAATCATTACAGTAACCACACTATTTGGAGACAAATTTTGATTTTAATAAAATCTTAATTATATCGCGCTCGCTGCCTATTTCATATCTCGGTGTAAATTTATAATTTTGACATCTTAAAATTTCGATAATCTAACAATTTTATTTTTAATACTTTAATGAAAATTTTCAAGTTTGGTGGAGCATCTGTAAAAGATGCTCAAAGTGTAAAAAATGTTTCTATGGTTCTTCAAAGTCAAGGCTTTGAGAAATGTCTGCTTGTAATTTCGGCGATGGGTAAAACCACAAATGCGCTGGAAAAAGTGGTTGAAATGTACTTTAAGAAAGATAACTATCAAACAGAAATTGAAGAAATAAAACAGAAACACATCGAAATAGCTCAAGGGCTTTTTGCAGAAGATCATGCGGTATTTGCAGAAATTAATCTATTTTTTGATGATATTGATTCATTTTTAAGAAGAAATAAATCTCCCAACTACAATTTTGTTTATGATCAGGTTGTAAGTTGTGGCGAAATGATTTCCACTAAAATTGTAAGTGAATATTTAAATGACATTCAGTTTAGCAATCAATGGTTAGACGCAAGAGATTATGTGAAAACTGACGATTCTTATAGAGACGGAGTTGTAAATTGGCAAAAAACTGAAGAATTTATTTCAAATTTAAATCCTGCAATTTGTTATGTAACTCAAGGTTTTATCGGTTCGGATGATAATAATTTTACGGTTACTTTAGGAAGAGAAGGTTCAGATTATTCAGCGGCAATTTTTGCCTATTGTTTAAATGCAGAAGCAATGACGATCTGGAAAGACGTCCCTGGAGTAATGACCGGAGATCCAAGAAAATTCGATGATGTAACTCTTCTTTCAAACATTTCTTATGAAGAAGCAATTGAAATGGCTTATTACGGAGCAAGTGTAATTCATCCAAAAACCTTACAGCCTCTTCAACAAAAAAACATTCCTTTTTATGTAAAATCTTTCGTAGATCCTACAAAAGCAGGAACAAAAGTAGGTGCTTCCGATAAAAACCAAAGTGAAGAATCTTATATCTTAAAAGAACATCAGACTTTATTGAAAATTTCAACAAGAGACTTCTCGTTTATTGCAGAAGACCACATGAGTTTAATTTTCAACAATTTAGCAAAATATAAAATTAAAGTTTCTTTAATGCAGAATTCTGCGATTTCTCTGGAACTCTGTCTTGAAGATAAATTTAATAAAGTGGAGGAGCTAAATGACGAACTTCAAAAAGTTTTTAAAACAGATGTCATAAAAAATGTATCTTTATTTACAGTAAGAAATGCAAAAATGGAAAACATCGACAAATTTTACCAAGGAAAAAGTGTATTATTGGAACAAATTGCAAAAAATACACTGCAAATGGTAACACAATAAAACTAATTTCGACTAAAAACACATGAGCTTAATCTCGAAAAACGATTTAATTAAAGCTTCCGGCTTAAATAAGATAGGTTTCCTGAAAAACCCTGTCGCTTCTGCTGTGATGAGCGTCGCAAAAATCAATCAGGTCAACAGACTTTATGATAAATTAAAAGACAAGGAAGGTAAAGACTTTTTCGATTCATTTGTAAGAGAACGAAACTTAAGTTACATCGCTTTTGAAGAAGATTTGGCAAAAATTCCGAAAACAGGACCGTTTATTTTGGTTTCTAATCACCCTCTTGGTGCAATTGACGGAATTTTAATGTGTAAAATTTTATCTGAAGTTCGCCCGGATTTTAAGGTAATGGGAAATTTTCTTTTAGAAAAAATAAAACCCATGGAGCCTTATGTGATTCCGGTAAATCCTTTTGAAGGAAGAAGAGAGGTTAGAAACAGCTCAACCGGAATGCGCGAAACTTTAAAGCATCTGGAAAACGGCGGTTGTGTAGGAATTTTCCCAGCAGGTGAAGTTTCAAATAAAAATAATCCTTACAGTGAAATTTTAGATAAAGAATGGGAAAAACCAGCTTTAAAGCTCATAAAAATGGCTAAAGTTCCAGTGGTTCCGATGTATTTTCATGCTAAAAACAGCACTTTATTTTATCAGGTTGCAAAGATTCATCCTAATTTGCAGACATTGATGCTTCCTGCAGAAATGATGAACGACAGAGAAAAACCAATCCGTATAAGAATTGGAAAACCTATCACCGTAAAAGTGATGGATGACATGGAAAACATCGAAGAATTGGGAGAATTTCTGAAACGTAAGGTTTACATGATGAAATCTTATTATGAAAAAAGAAAATCTCTTGCACAGGCAATCAATCTGAAAAATCTCTCGATAAAATTTCCATTATTAAAAGAAGAAAATATTGTTCAGAATATTATTGATGAAACTCCAAAAGAAGATCTTTTGAAAGATATCAGTAAAATAAAAGGAACAGACAGAATGCTGTTCAGCAACGGTAATTACGAGATTTATTTTACTCCTTACGAAGAAATACCTTCTATTATGAGGGAAATCGGAAGACAAAGAGAACTTACTTTCCGTGCAGTTGGTGAAGGAAGTAATCTTCCGTTTGATCTTGATGAATACGATAAACATTATCATCATCTTTTTTTATGGGATAATGCTGCTGAAAAATTAGCCGGAGCTTACAGAATGGCTCTGGGTAAAGATGTAATGAAAAAATTCGGTATTAAAGGCTTTTACACAAGTTCTTTATTTGAATTTGAACAAGATATTCATCCGTTTTTCAAGAAGGTTATCGAAATGGGAAGAGCTTACATCTGCGAAGAATATCAGCAGAAACCACTTCCTTTATTCCTTTTATGGCGTGGAATTGTGCATGTTTGCCTGAGAAATCCAGACCATAAATTTTTAATGGGCGGAGTAAGTATTTCTAACAAGTTTTCGGAATTTTCGAAATCTTTGATGATTGAGTTTATGCGCTCCAATTATTACGATTCTGCTGTTGCTCAATACATTACACCACGAAATGACTATAAAGTTAAATTAAGAGAGCGTGACAAAAACTTATTCTTGAACGAAATGGAATCTGATTTAAATAAATTAGATAAAATCATCGATGATCTTGAACCGGAATTGAGAATGCCTGTTTTAATCAAAAAATATATAAAGCAAAACGCAAAAGTAATTGCATTTAATGTTGATCCTAACTTCAATGATGCTATTGATGGCTTGATGTATATTAGAATTAGTGATCTTCCAGAGAGCACAATTAAGCCTGTTTTAGAGGAAATGAGCGAACAAATAAGAAAAGAGCAGGAAAATAATCCATCTGAAAATCAGTAGGTTTTTGCTTAAATTGAAAAAACTTTGATTAATATTTGCTTCATATATCAAAACTTCCTACTTTTGCATCACTTTAAAACAACGAAGTAAAAAGAACGGTTTCTTAGCTCAGTTGGTAGAGCAATGGATTGAAAATCCATGTGTCCCTGGTTCGATTCCTGGAGAAACCACAAAACCGCCTTTCATTAGGCGGTTTTCTTTTCAAAAGTTGAAAATCTAAAGTAAACCAAATGGTTTCTTAGCTCAGTTGGTAGAGCAATGGATTGAAAATCCATGTGTCCCTGGTTCGATTCCTGGAGAAACCACAAAACCGCCTTTCATTAGGCGGTTTTCTTTTCAAAAGTTGAAAATCTAAAGTAAACCAAATGGTTTCTTAGCTCAGTTGGTAGAGCAATGGATTGAAAATCCATGTGTCCCTGGTTCGATTCCTGGAGAAACCACAAAACCGCCTTTCATTAGGCGGTTTTCTTTTCAAAAGTTGAAAATCTAAAGTAAACCAAATGGTTTCTTAGCTCAGTTGGTAGAGCAATGGATTGAAAATCCATGTGTCCCTGGTTCGATTCCTGGAGAAACCACTTAAACCACTCTTTTTCAAGAGTGGTTTTTTTGTTTTATATCTTTTAAAACTGATTCAGTATTCATATACAATCAAAAATAAGTATCTTCGCTTTTCAAAATTTATTTAGAATGAAAAAGATTATCTCCGGATTATTTATTTTTATCAACCTATTTATTTTCGCTCAGGAAGAAGGAATTAAATTTGACCAAAGTAATTTTAAAGATCTTCTTGCAAGAGCAAAAAAAGAAAAAAAGCTTGTTTTTATCGATGCTTATGCAGTTTGGTGTGGCCCATGCAAAATGATGGATAAAAATGTTTTCACCCAAAAATCAGTAGGAGATTATTTCAATAAAAACTTTGTAAGCTCCAGAATCGACATGGAAAAAGGCGAAGGAAGAGAGATTGCTCAAAAATTCTCTGTACGCTCCTATCCTACTTTTCTTTTTTTAAATGGTGACGGCGAATTGATTTCTCAAAATTACGGTTACATGGAGCCAAGTTTATTTCTTTCTATGGTACAAGATGTAAATGCTGTAAATTCAAAGGAGGGTTCATCTAAAGAGAGATTTGCAAAAGGTGAAAAAAGCCCTGAATTTTTAATAAATATCATGAAACTTAATTCGAATTCAGACTATGAATTTGCTAAGAAAGCCTCTGAAAGATATTTTGAAAACAAAAAGAAAGACGAAGAATTAACGAAAGATGATGTTGGACTTTTATTGTATTTTTTGAAGTCATCTGAAGATTCTAATTACAAAACTTTTGTTGCTCGAAAAGCTGAAATAATCAAATTTTTACCTGAAGAAAACTATAATGAGTTTAATAATCAAATGGTCTTAGGTAAAGTGGTTCAGGAATCTATTGACGAAAAGAACAAGAAAATAAACGATGCATATTTTTTGAAAATAGCAGAACCGTTGGTTGGAAAACAAGCAGCTATTACAAAGCTTAATCAAACCAAATTAGCCTATTACGAACAAAACGCTAATTTTCTCGAGTATGAAAAAGCAGCATTGGAATATTATAAAAACTCAGATTCTTTTGAACCCAATGAACTTTTAAAAGCAGCCTGGATTTTTTCAGACAATATTAAAACGAAAACTTCTTTGAAAAGAGCAGCAGAATGGGCTGAGAAATCTGTAATGCGTGGCGAAACATCAGAAAACACTTATATTTTAGCTAAAATATATTTTAATTTAGGAAGTAAAGATTTAGCGAAGAATTTTGCTGAACAATCAAAAAACATTGCCACTCAATCGGGTAAAGATGCAAGTTTAGCAGAAAAATTATTAAGTCAAATTAAATAAAAACTCATATTTTGAAATATAAAATTTTTATTGCGGCATTAAGTTTATTTTCAATAGTAAATATGAATGCTCAGGAAGTTCAGACTGAAGAAACGAAGCCCGAACCTGAGAAAAAGGTATATATAAAAGGGAATGCTTTGTTGATTCCGATTGGTGTTGTTAATCTAGGTTTAGAACATCAAATAACAAAAAATATAACAACTCAGGGAGATATTTTGATATCGCCTTGGAAATCTTTTTCCGGTCATGAATTACAATATTATTCCTTATCATTGGAAGGACGTTATTATTTTGATGAAGCTTTTAACGGATGGTTTTTAGGAGCCAATATAGGAGTTTCTTCTTTTGTTTTGCAAAAATGGAACTATTGGAACGATGACCCTTACCCAAGCAAAAATGAAGAAAATGTAATTTTCACAAAATCAAATCTTTACCAAAAAGGATATTCTTTTTTAGCCGGTATTACCGCAGGTTATCAATTTAAATTATCTGATAACTGGAGAATGGAATTGTATGGAACGATAGGAACTTCCCAGGATTTTTACAAAGGATATGACAGAGTATCAGGAAAAAGATATGATGAAAAACCTGAAGGTTACAACAGAAGTGGTGAAATAATCCCTTACAGAGGCGGGGTAATGATCTCTTACAGACTAAAATAATATGAAATTACTAGGAAGAAACCACATTATTATATCAATTATTACATTTGCTATACTTTTTCTGATGAATTATTTAGGAAATGAAGAAGCAGATAAATTGGAACGTGCATTAATGACTGCTTTTGCAGGAGTTATCGGTTTATCTATCGGACTTTTTATTTTGAATAAAGGGAAGAACGATAAAACACCACCGCAAAATTTTGATTAAATAAAAACATTAATAAAAAAGGTCAACTGTAAAATTACAATTGACCTTTTTTTAATCTTTATAAACAATATATTTTTTTCTGATTTTCTCAAATTTATCCAAATCTGTTTTCCAGGAAAATTTAATTTCTTTTTCCGATTTTCCTGCAATAATTTGTTTTCTCAACTCGTCACTGCCCGCTAATTTATCAAAGAAAAGATTTTTCAGAAAGAAATCCTGCTCAGGATTTTTATAGTTTTTATAAGCTTTAATCAGCCATTCTAAATTTAATTCTCTTAAATCTTTAGAATAGCTCGAAAGATCTTCTCCATAGCATAATTTACCATTCAGGAAAGGATCTTTAGCTCCAGAAGTGGGTTTTGGTGTAAATTGATAAGGCAAATCTTTCGTCCAAGGTGAGCCATAAACCTGAAACGGAATATCCGTTCCTCTTCCTGCAGAAACCTGAGTTCCTTCAAAAAAACATAAGCTCGGATATAAGTTGATCGACTTATCATTCGGCAAATTCGGTGAAGGCTTATCTAAAATGGAATACCGCTTTTTCTTGTGATAATTTTGCATTTCAATCAAAGTATATTTTGCCTGAACTCCATTTTTCAGCCATTTTTCTCCATTTACCATTTTACCATATTCACCGATCGTTAAACCATAAACTACAGGAACTTGGTGCATTCCGACAAAACTTTCCCATTTTTTCTTTAAAACTGGCCCGTCAATATATCCGTCGTGTGGATTTGGTCGGTCTAAAACCATGATTTCGACATTATTTTCAGCTCCGGCTTCCATTAGATAAGTTAGAGTTGATATATACGTGTAAAATCTTACCCCAACATCCTGAATATCAAAAACAACAATATCAAGTCCTTTTAATTGTTCCGGTTTTGGTTTTTTATTTGGTCCGTAAAGAGAGACAATAGGAATTCCGGTTTTTACATCTACTCCGTTTTTCACCTTTTCACCTGCATCGGCATCACCTCTGAAACCGTGCTCAGGAGCGAAAATCGTTTTAATTTTAATATTATTTTTTACTAAAAAATCAACAAGATGTGTCTTATCATTCAGTAATCCGGTTTGGTTAGTCACGATACCAATAGTTTTGTTTTTAAGAAGCGGAAGATATAATTCCGCTCGATCTGCTCCTGTTTTAAAACCGTCTTTATCTGAGGTTTGAGAATAATATTGATTGAATACTCCTAAAAAAATTAGGCAAATAAGAACTAAAGTTCTAATTTTGAAATTTAAATTCATAAGCTTGAAATTTCCATTATATTTCTCCCGAAAAATAGCGTTTTCCAAAGATAACAAAAATAACCTTTCTCGGGTGATCGTCATCATCGGAAGACTTTCTGTGGCTTTGGGAATCATTGTTTCACTCATTACCGTTTCTACAGGATTGGGTTCAAAAAAGGCGATTAAAGAAAGATTAGGAGATTTTAGCGGACATATTACAGTAAGATCAACCAAGTCAAATTCTTCTAATAACACTTCAGTTCTTAATAAAGACGGGTTGGATGTTAAAAGTATAAAAACGCTTCCTGATGTCGCAGCAGTTCAGCAATATGCAATGGTGACAGGAATTATGCGTAATAAACATAGTTTTGCGGGAGTTATCTTCAAGGGGATTGATAAAGATTTTGACAGTTTACGATTTAAAAAATTTCTAATTGCCGGAAAAACTCCTTTTTTCAATGGAGAAGGTTATAATAACGGTGTTGCTATTTCTGAAAAAATTGCCAATGATCTTCATTTGAAAGTAAATGACAGCATTGTAACAGTGTTTTCAAAAGCCGATCAGAAACCTATTTACAGGAATTTTGAAGTAGTCGGAATTTACAAAACCGACATCAAAATGATTGACGATCAGTTTGTGATTGGAGACATCAATCATGTAAGAAGAATTATGGATATGAGTCCTGATCAAATCGGTGGATTAGATATATTTTTTAAAAACATCAATGATGTTGATGAAGATTTCCCTGAAGTTGAAAAGTTTATCGGATATAAAAATTATGCTGAAAAAGCAACCGACAAATATCCGCAAATCAACGATTGGATTGGGCTTTTCGATACTAATATCGGAATTATTATTTCAATTATGCTTTTGGTAGTGATCATTAATATCATCATGGTTTTGTTGATTTTGATTATCGAAAGAACCAACTCAATAGGTTTGCTTAAAACTTTAGGTGCAACCAACGGACAGATTCGTGCAACGTTTATCAATTACACCTTAATTATCATGGTTCCCGGACTTTTATATGGAAATTTGATTGGACTCGGACTTTTATTCATTCAAAAATATACAGGAATTATTAAATTGAATCCTGCTAATTATTATGTGAGCGTTGTTCCGGTTGATTTGAACCCATTATTAATTATTTCAATTTCTATAGGAATTTTGATTATTTCAGGAATGGCTTTGGTGATTCCAAGTTATCTGATCAGTAAGATTTCTCCCGTTAAAGCGATTAAATATAATTAGTAAATGGTGAATCGTCAATTTGTTTCGCTTGTGAATTTTCCGGTTGTTCCAAATTTTTGACTTATTACTAAATTTCTTAGCCCCGATTGAAACGACATCCTTTTTCTGAAATGGCTTTGGAAAAAAGCGTTGGCGAAAAAGATATAGTGGAAAGCGGGAAAAGCTCCTAAAAATCATATTTCTAATAAACTGAATAAACATTTGCCGATTGTTTACTGACGTTTTTGGCGTATTACAAAATTCGCACATAAAGTAAATTACATCTAATCATTTACATAGATTCTGAATTATTCTGAAAAATGTATATTTGGGGTGCAGAAAAAAAATAATAAAAGCGACATATGAAATACGCAGAAAACATACTCGAAACCATAGGAAATACGCCACTTGTAAAGATTAATAACGTTTTAGGTGAAGATTTCCCGGCTTTGGTTTTGGCAAAAGTGGAAACGTTCAACCCAGGAAATTCAGTGAAAGACAGAATGGCTCTGAAAATGATTGAAGATGCTGAAAAAGATGGAAGACTTAAGCCAGGAGGAACCATCATTGAAGGAACTTCGGGAAATACAGGAATGGGATTAGCTTTGGCAGCAATCATCAAAGGATACAAGTGTATTTTTGTAACCAACGCTAAGCAATCTAAAGAAAAATGCGACATTCTTCGTGCTGTTGGAGCTGAAGTTATCGTTTGTCCGACAGACGTAAAACCTACAGATCCACGTTCTTATTATTCAGTTTCAAAGAGATTGGCTAAAGAAACGCAAAACGGATGGTACGTAAATCAATATGATAATTTATCAAACAGAGCGGCTCATTACGAGTCTACTGCACCTGAAATCTGGGAACAAACTGACGGAAAACTGACTCACTTTTTAGTTGGAGCCGGAACGGGAGGTACCATTACAGGTTGCGGAATGTTTTTTAAAGAAAAAAATAAAGACATCAAAGTAATTGGAGTTGATACGTACGGATCAATTTTAAAAGAAATTCACGAAACGGGAGAAATTAACTTGGGAAATGCTTACACCTACATCACAGAAGGTATTGGTGAAGATATTCTTCCTGAAAACTACGATATGTCGGTAATCGATCATTTCGAAAAAGTAACCGATAAAGATGGAGCAATCTATGCAAGAAAACTGGCAAAAGAAGAAGGAATTTTCTGTGGATATTCTGCAGGAAGTGCGATGGCAGCTTTGGTTCAGATGAAAGATCAGTTTACAATAGACGATGTGGTTGTGGTTCTGCTTCACGATCACGGCTCAAGATATGTGGGAAAAATCTACAACGACGAGTGGATGAAAGAAATGGGTTGGTTAGATTAATGCAGAACCTTTATAAAAAAACAGAAATCAGAGCGTTGGCTCTGATTTTTTTTATTTTAAAACATTTTTCTGTACTGCATCTTTCAACATATTAAAATCTGCTTCTGACATTGATTTTCTTGGAAACATATAATTGAATTTACCTTCCAGACCAATAAATTTTTCGCTGATTTCACCAGCTGTGAATTCTGTCCAGAGACTTGTTTCTTTATTATCATTCAGGTTGACTTTAAAAACTTTAGTATTGAACTGAATCTGATAAATTTCAGTATTCTCAAGAGTCTTGAGGTATTTTACGACTTCTTTTTTCCATTTCGAAACTTTGTTGATGGCCAAAGATAAGTAGACCGCACAAAGCAGAAAAAGAAAACTCACAAAATATAAAATCCCGAATTTCTCTTTGCTTAAATCATCTTTAAAATAAAATAAAATCAAAAGTATGGTAGCCACGATGATTGTGGTAATCAGTTTTCCTTTTACGGTCGGTGACAAAAAAAGACTTCCCTGATCTCCATTAAGATAAATCTCTTCAAAATCTCCTTTATTGATTTTTAAATTGATGATTTTGTCGTCGTTTATTCTAGCCATGTATGTAGTGTTTGATTTTACAAAACTAAATTAAATATCCTCATATTTCTCACGAATTACTGAAAGTTTATTCATCAGGTCGCGATTTTTTTGATGAAGATCATCCATTTTACGCAGCATATGATGAATCACTTCCAAACCCGGCAGATTGACCTCTAAATCGTAATGCCAGTTGGCAAACTTTTCAAAAACCTGCAGATCTTCATAAATCAGGTAACGAACATTATCCTCAGTTTCTACGTTCAGGAGACCGTTATCTACCAGTTCATCAAAAAAAGTAATTTCAATATTGTATATTTTTACGAGTTCTTCCCGTGATATTCTTTCGCTCATGATTAAGAATTTTTAAGTTGTTCAAAAAGTTCTTTCTGTTGATCACTAAGGTTTGTGGGCAGCTTTACATCATACGTCACAAACAGATCACCAAATTCACCGTCTTTTTTATAGACAGGAAAACCTTTTCCTTTCAGTCGCACCGTTGTTCCGCTTTGAGTTTCGGGTTTTACTTTAAGATTTACGTTCCCTTCTAAAGTTTCCACTTTTACGTCTCCACCCAGAACAGCGGTGTACAAATCGATCGTCACTTTAGATTTTAAATCATCTCCTACCCTTTCGAAATTCGGATCTGGAGCTATATTAAAAGTAATGTATAAATCTCCTGTTGGACCGCCATTAAAACCAGGATTTCCGTGGCCTTTCAATTTAATTTGCTGGCCATCGTAAACTCCCGCAGGAATTGTTATTCTCACCTTCTTGCCATTAATATCAAAAGTCTGTTGCTGTGTCTTTGCAGCGTCCTTTAGATTTAAATTCAATTCTGCATGCACATCCTGACCTTTAAATTTTCCTGATGCGCTTCCGCGAGAGCTTCTGCCGAATCCGCCACCGTCACCGCCAAACATACTCTGGAAAAAGTCTGAAAAATCTTCGCCACCACCAAAATCAGCACCCGAAAAACCACCACCGTAGTTTCCACCCTGACTTTGGGATTGCCTTTGCTGTTGCTGAGCCTGTTCGTACTGTTCACCATGCTTCCAGTTTTCACCGTATTTGTCGTATTTCGCCCGATTTTCCGGATTGCTCAACACTTCATTGGCTTCGTTCAGCTCTTTGAATTTCAGTTCTGCTTCTTTATCGTTGGGGTTAAGGTCTGGGTGCAGTTTTCTTGCCTGCTTGCGGTACGCTTTTTTGATATCGTCCTGAGTTGCGCTTTTGTCTACGCCTAAAATTTTGTAATAATCTATATAAGCCATAGAAACGATTGTTTACTCAAATTTACCAAAATTAAGCCGAAGATTTATCCAAGAAATTGTTAAAAAATAAATCTATCTTTACTAAAAATCACCGCATGGAATCACCGGTACTGTCTTGAAAATCACAAAACCAATAAAGACAGATCATGACAGATAACCATTTAAAAATTAAAAATACCTTCATATGAAAGAGGTTTTAAAAAACTATTCAGGAATTCTTTTTCTCCTTCTCGGAATTACCGTCGGAAGCATTATTGGCGTTGTTGCTCCACAAATTGTGGAATACATTAAACCGATGGGAGATATTTTTCTGAATTTGCTTTTTGTGAGCGTTGTACCATTGGTTTTTTTTGCGGTTTCTAATTCGATATCTTCTCTTGAACAGCAGTCGAAGTTTGGTAAAATCATTTTTACAATGGCATTTACCTTTCTTTTGTTCATCTTAATTGCTGCTATTTTTACCATAGGAATGGTGTATTTATTTCCCGTATCCTCGATTTCGGGAAGTTCTGAAATTATAGCTGAAGCGGCAAAAGAAGAAAACTGGGGAGACAGGATTGTAAGCTTCTTTACCGTTGGAGAATTCACCGAACTTTTTTCACGGAAAAACATGCTGGCATTACTGATTTTCGCCTTCCTTACCGGCTTTGCTGCAAGAAAATCCGGAGAAAACGGTAAGCCTTTCAGACTCTTCATCGCATCGGGTTATGAAGTGATGAAAGAACTGCTTTTGATGATTATGAAAATTGCACCAATTGGTTTGGGCGCTTACTTTGCGTATCAGGTAGCAACGCTTGGACCTCAGCTTTTTGGTTTTTATGCTAAGCCTCTCGGACTTTACTATATTTCAGGAATTATTTACTTCTTCGTCTTTTTTTCACTTTACGCCTTTCTCGCAGACAGAAAAAAAGGAATAAAAAATTTCTGGACTAACGCCATTCTATCTACACTCACCGCATTAAGTACCTGCAGCAGTTTCGCAACCATGCCTACAAACTTAGTAGCAGCATCCAAAATCGGTATTCCGAGTTCGATTGCTAATCTGGTAATCCCGATTGGAACGACACTTCATAAAAACGGCTCCTCGATGTCTTCTATAATTAAAATCTACGTTGCATTTCAGATTATCGGAAGAGATTTTTTTGAACCGTCTAATCTTCTTTTAGCTTTAGGAATTACTGTTTTTGTCAGTATTGTTGCAGGCGGAATTCCCAATGGCGGATATATTGGGGAAATGCTGATGATTTCTGTCTATCAGTTACCACAGGAAGCGATTCCTGCGGTGATTATTATCGGAACTTTGGTAGATCCTTTGGCGACAGTTTTAAATGCTGTTGGAGATATTGTGGCAGCAATGTTTGTGAATCGGTTTGTGAAAGTGTGAAATATAATCTAACCAAAATTGAAAAACCTGATTGACAAACTATTTCTTAATAATTTTAAATTAAAGATAAAATTGTTCCGCAATCTTGGAGATTACATACATTATTATTATCATCATTTCTTGGCAAAGCAATTGTTTTGACAACAATATTAAAAGGATAGTTTGCAATAGCATTTAAATGATTATTGTAATTTGTATTAGAAGCTAAAATTAAAATATCAACTTTCATTTTTGCATATTTTTCTATTGCATATGGAATATCTCTCATATAATCGCCCATAGTATAAAATGCAATCTTTCTATTGTCAAACAATGTCACTATACACTCAAAATCATTATTAATCGGGTTTCCTAAAACCTCTCTTAGTTCTTGATTTACACAGTATAAAGTGTTACTTATTATTTCTTGATACACACGGTTAAGTGTAGTACTTTTACCACAATCACTATTTCCTCTTAATGCTATTATTCTCATTCTATGTAATCCAAATATGTTTATTTATATTTATTTGTTCAAATCTAAATATTTTTTAACTCATAATACTCTTCATTTTGCTACGGGTAAATAATAATCGACCGATTACATATTTTTGTGGATTTGCTGATTGAATAGATTTTACTATTTATTCGCTTCGTTTTACCTCTTCCAAATTTTTTAATTCTTCCACTGTAAATAGTTTGTAATGTACTTTAAATGTTTTGCCCAAAGGGGTTTCCAGCGAAAATCCACCCGGGCCAAAACCTTCAAGAACATCTAAGGTGAAATGAGAATACTGCCAATATTCAAACAAATCACGGTCGATCCAAAATTCGTGACCGTTGATGGTTCCGATCATGGCATCATTCATTCTCGGAAAATAGCCTCCCTTCTCGAAACATTGTGGCTGTGTACCTTCACAACATCCTCCGGCTTGGTAAAACATAAGCTCGCCGTGCTTTTTTTCAAGTTCCCAAATGAGCTCGAGTGCTTTTTCTGTAACTGAAAGTCTTGATATTTTTTTTGTTTCCATAATGATCTTCTTCAAAAAGGTTTATTGGTTTCAGTTAAATTTCTCTGTTCTTTTGGCTTAATCCAAAAGAACCAAAAAATCAAGACTGGAAACTCCTGCTAAAAATAATCTGTACTCACTAAAAATTCTAAACTTGCGCGAGAGCTTATTATTTTCTTCGGTTGAATATTTGTGTCGCGCTTCGAACAGAAGATTTTTTTTTACGTTCATACAGTTTATTTTCTTAACGCCTCCATTTCCTAGGTCGGTTTTATGTCTTTCAAACAAAATTTGGTTTGTTAAACTTTTATTGAGCTTAGTCTTTGTATATTATTTTATAAAGTTAAAAAAAGTCTGACAAAACAAGCATTGTCAGACTTTACATAAACCAAATATAGTGATGTGTTTTGCACACAACTTTTGCGTGAGGGATAGGAAGGGCGGCGAGGAACTCGCCGGTGCGAAGCACCGAAACGAAGTGCAGCCCTGGATAGCCCGACCGTTTTCCCCGTGACAAATGGGGAAAACGGGCACGCCCTAAATATTTATTAATTAAAAGAAACCTAATTTGTTTTTGCTGTACGAGATCAACATGTTCTTTGTCTGACGGTAATGATCCAACATCATTTTGTGGTTTTCTCTACCAATACCCGACTGCTTGTACCCACCAAATGGTGCTCCTGCAGGGTAAGAATGATATTGATTGACCCAAACTCTACCCGCCTGAATCTGACGTGGCACATTGTACAGCTGATGCGCATCTCTCGTCCAAACTCCTGCACCCAAACCATAAATCGTATCGTTGGCAATTTTAATTGCATCTTCTTCATCTTTGAAAGTCGTAAACGCTAAAACAGGTCCGAAAATTTCCTCCTGGAAGATTCTCATTCTGTTGTTCCCTTTAAAAATGGTTGGTTGAATATAATATCCTTCTTCAAGATTTTCACCTACATGATTCACGTCACCACCCACTAACACTTCAGCACCTTCTTCTTTTCCTAATTTGATGTAAGACAAAATTTTATCTTTCTGAATTTTCGAAGCCTGCGCTCCCATCATCACAGTTTTATCCAGAGGATTTCCAACTTTGATCGCCTTTACTCTTTCAATTACTTTCGCAATAAATGCATCGGCAATATCTTCCTGAACCAATAATCTTGAAGGAGCTGTGCAAATTTCACCCTGATTAAGAGCAAAAAGAACTGCACCTTCGATAGCTTTATCTAAAAATTCATCATCTGCATCCATTACCGAACTGAAGAAAACGTTGGGAGACTTCCCACCCAATTCCAAAGTCACCGGGATGATATTTTCTGTGGCATACTGCATTACCAAACGACCTGTTGCGGTAGAACCGGTAAACGCAGCCTTGTTTATTTTCGGATTCGTCACCAAAGCTCTTCCAAGCTCCGCTCCGAAACCGTTAACAATATTCACCACTCCCGCCGGAAGTAAATCTTTAATTAAATCGATTAAAACCAAGATTGAAATCGGTGTACTTTCTGCCGGTTTTAAGACTACACAGTTTCCTGTCGCCAATGCCGGAGCCAGTTTCCAAACTGCCATCAAAATCGGGAAATTCCATGGAATAATTTGTGCGATCACGCCAAGCGGCTCGTGCACGATTAATGAAACCGTATCTTTATCCAGTTCGTTATGCGAACCTTCATCTGCTCTGATTACTGAAGCAAAATACCTGAAATGATCGACTGCCAAAGGTAAATCTGCGGCTAATGTTTCTCTTACTGCTTTTCCGTTATCAATGGTTTCTACCGTTGCCAAATACTCCAGGTTCTCTTCTATTCTGTCCGCAATTTTATTTAAAATAACGCTTCTTTCAGTAGACGATGTATCTTTCCATGTCTGGAACGCTTTTTCGGCTGCATTAACTGCCAGTTCTAAATCTTCTTTCGACGAATGCGCTGCCTGGGTGAAAACTTTGCCATTAACGGGAGAAATTACATCAAAATAATTTCCATTAACCGGTGCGGTAAACTCACCATTAATAAAGTTGTCATATTGCTTTTTGAATTCCGGCCACTGTAAGACCGTGTCTGATTTTTGTTCTGTTGCTGTGCTCATATTAGTATTGTTTTGATTTTTATCTTCAACCAAATTACACCGACTACAATAAAAGAAATAGCAAAATCCTACAAAAAAACTTCAAAATAGTGTAGAAGCCAGACTTTAGTATTTCCTTAACATGTTTTTAATCATATAATTTCTATATTTGATAGAAGTCGTAACTTAAATAAATTTAGCAATGAATGATCATAAGTTTTTATTGAATACTCCTGCATTAAAGAAGGAAAGTCAGCTTTTAAACTTAGTTGAAAATCAAACTAAATTTAATCTCAACAACTGCGAATTCAGCATCTATGAGACTCACAAGTCTGCGTTTGATATAAAACTGCATTTTGACACGATCGCTTTCACAGCAATGCTTCAGGGCAGAAAATACATGAAGCTGGAAAACAAAACCAACTATTTCGATTACTTCCCCGGAGAAAGTGTTTTGGTTGCGCCCGGTGAAACGATGGTTATTGATTTTCCGGAGTCTGATGAGACACCAACTCAATGTATTTCTTTAAGTTTAAATCCTGAGTTTATCGAAAACTCTTTGAATAATCTGAACTATAATTTCGCGAAAGTAGATGAAACCTCATCCTGGAATCTTCAGCTTGACGAATATTTTCTATTTAACAATAAATCTTTGGCTTCAGCCACCAACAACATTATGAGAATCGCCATGGATGACAATTCTCAAAAGGATATTATGGCTGATTTCGCTTTAAAAGAACTTTTAATAAGACTTATGCAGACACAGGCAAGAAGTATGGTAGAGAAAAATTTGGCTAAAAATAAATCCAGAATCGGTTTTGTAGTGGACTATATTAAAAACAACATCCATCAGAAACTTTCTATCGACAGCATTGCGAAACTGGCTTATGTGAGCAAATCTAATTTCTTCAAAATGTTTAAAGACGAGTTGGGAACCTCGCCAAACGATTTTATTCTTCAGGAAAGAATCAGCAAGGCGAAAGAACTTTTAGCTTTAAACAACAGCATTAAGGAGACTGCTTTCCAGACGGGTTTTTCTGATACAAATTACTTTACAAGAGTTTTTAAACAGTTGGTTGGGGTGACGCCAAAGAACTACCAGAATGGGGTAATTAGTTTCTAACTAAAAAAAGCACCTCAATGAGATGCTTCCTGTAATTCTTTATTCTTTAAAACCGTAATATCTTGCTCCTAATAAGACAGGATTTTCATGTTCGACAGACTCTAATCCAAAACCAGTGTACTCAGGATTTACAGAATGTTCAAGCTGTTTTCTGTGGAGTTTTTCATACGTATCAAAATCAATAGCTAAACGTTCATTCAAATTTTCAAATAAGTTCCATTTTTCAACGACGGTTTTCCAGTTTTCAGATACTTTTCCGGCAAAAACTTTAGATTTTGAACCGCTTCCATACCCTAAAAATCCTATTTCCTGTCCCGCCAATTCTTCTTTTTCACTAAAAGAAGTCTGTAAGCCTGAAAGTAAGGCCATAAAAATCGAAGCGGTGTACATGTTTCCTATCTCAGACGATGCACGCTGTGTTTTTTCGATCTTTTCACTGATAAATTTTAAATAATCTTCAGATTTTGCTACCGCTTTCTGTTCTTCAGGATTCGAGTAGGAAAGTCCGTTTTCTAAGCTGTAAATTTCAGTAAAAACTCTCTTTCCATGGAATGCGTAAGGAAGATGGAAGATTAAATATTTCCAGTTTTGATAAGGTTTTTCTTTACCTGAAACTTCTTTATAATGTTCGTACGCTTCTCTGATTCTGTCCTGATAACACTGATTGGAATACTGTCCGTCAAAAACCGGCTCATCTGTGAAAATTTCGATTTTATCTGGAAAGTTTCCAGGAGCATTTGTCAAATCATCCTTTTTAAAATGCCTTCTTGGTTTAAAGAAATCAAAAACACTTTCTGTAGCGACTCCCCAATGATTTTCAATTTCAATTAAATCAGGTTTTGCAGAGATCAACAAAGAAACAGCACCGCCACCCTGAGTATATTCACCTGAAGAAGCCAACTCGTATTTTGCATAATCACTTGCGATGACAATCGCTTTTTTATCAGGATTTACTCTCACAAAATCCAGAGAGTTGTGAAGTGCATCTACTGCACCAATACAGGCAAAAGTCAGATCCACGACATCACAGTTTTTGAAACATCTTTCACCAAACTCAGATTCTAAGACCTTTTCTACCATCTGCATTGCGTAGGAAGCAGTAGGTTTTGCGGCATCGATTGCGCTCTCTGTACCTAAATAAATTCTTGAAATATCTTTTGGGTTGATTTCGTAGTCTCTGATTAATTTGAGTAAAGCTTCAGCCGCAAAAGTTGCTGCATCTTCATGAACATCCGGGAAACCCATTTTATGTAAACCTAAACCTTTCTCTAATTTTGCCGGTTCAATTCCTCTTTTTTCTGCTAAATCTTTAATTTCCAAATACAAAGAAGGCACATAATAACTCGCTGCCTCAATTCCAAAACCCATAATCGTTAAATTTTAAACTAATTTATGAAAGATGTTATAAAAAAGACAGTAAAATCGTCTAAATTTTTGATGATTAAACAAAAAAAGCATCTCGATGGAGATGCTTTAGTATTAATATAAGATTTAACTATTTAAAATTTTCAATTGCCTTATTAATAGCATCAATCTGCGGATTGATACTTGAAGCTTTTTGTGGATTTTGTTTAAGAAGTTCCATTTTTTTATTTAAACCGTCTTTCAGCATTTGAGAAATCATCATTTTTACTTGCGGATTATCTCCCATTTGTCCTTTAGCCTGATCTAAAATTTTAGTGATATTTTCAGTGGCTTTTAAATTATCAGAAGACATAATCCAATTATAACCTTCTTCTGCAACTTTCCCCAATTCAGGGTTTTGAAATTTGATAAAAGGATAGAAAGCAGCAACAGGAGTAATATTTGCCATTTGTGAAGTCACTTTATTTTTAACCACAATGGGTAACAATTGATTCAACATTTCTTCAGAAGCACCCTCTAAATCAATTTTATCAGCTAATGCATTAACTTTTGAAGGATCTACGGTAACAATTGCAGCCACTGAATTTACCTTTACCGAATTGGAAATCGCATTAATTCCTTTTTCAAAAATCGGAACATATTTTTTATCTTTTGTTTTCGACAAAGCAGCAATTGCAGCACCTTGAACTAAAGTTTTAGGATCATTTGAAGCTAATTTTTCAACATCACTTCCAAGAGCTTTCATCTGCTCAGGAATACTTAAATCCATTAATTCCAAAGCTTTAATTCTGATTCTGAAAAAAGGATCTTTTAAAGCTGCAGCCAATAATTTTGTAGCCGCAGGATTTTTTCCAACCTGATCTTTAATACCATCTAGAGCAATATATTTACTTTTAAATTCTTTCGAACCTGAAAATTGTAGTAAATTCTGCTCCGGAGTTTTAGAATCTGTAATATCAGCAAGCAAAACCCCATCTGAATTAATATTGATTAAATCTGGATTTTTAGACGAATCAAAAGTGAATGAGTTTTTTGCCGTTGCGTTTGCCCAAACATTATATCTTTTAGGTTTTCCGTTGTCATAAACATCAATTGCTAAGGGAAATTCAAATGGTAAATCCTGAGACTGATTCAAACTAACCGTAACCTGTTTTTTTACGGGTTCATAAGAAGTTGTATAGCTCAATTTCGGATTTCCGCTTCCGAAATACCACTGATTAAAGAACCAGTTTAAATCTTTGCCCGAAACTTTTTCAAATGATAATCTTAATTGATGTGCTTCAGCATTTTTAAATTCGTTGGTTTTTAGATAATCTGTGATTCCTGCAAAAAAGGCCTCATCGCCAAGATAATTTCTCAACATGTGAAGAATTCCGCCACCTTTTTGATAGGTAACTAAGTCAAAAACGTCTTCACGAGAGCCATAATCAAATCTTACCAAGTTTTTTTTGAAATCTGAAGGATTGTGAATGTAATGATTCACATCTTCCATCTGATGATAATCTGCCTGATCTTTTCCGTATTTAAACTCGTTCCAAAGATATTCTGAATAGTTAGCAAAAGATTCATTGACAGTCAAATTACTCCAGCTTTCGGCTGTAACCAAATCTCCGAACCAATGGTGGAATAATTCGTGAGCGATGGTATCTTCCCATTTATTTTCGTCGATTAATTGTCCTGGTTTTTGTAAAATATCACTTCCGTGAAGCGTAGCAGTTGTATTTTCCATTGCGCCACTTACATAATCTCTACCTGAAATTTGCGAATATTTCGCCCAAGGATAATCGTAACCCAATTTTTTAGAGAAAAAATCAATCATTTCCGGAGTATTTCCGTAAATCTGTTTTGCGTACGGTTCGTATTCTTTTTCGATATAATAATCTACGGGAATGTTTTTCCATTTATCTTTTACAACCGCATATTCACCAACTCCCATAAAGAAAAGATAGGTTGAATGCCTTTTATCCATCACCCAATGGTCTGTTCTTTCACCGTTGGATTCTTTTTTTGAATCTTTTAAAATTCCGTTTGAAAGAGTGACATATTTGTCTGGAACCGTCATAAAGATTTCCTGAGTAGTCTTTTGATTCGGTCTGTCAATTGTCGGGAACCAAGCTGAAGAAGATTCTGTTTCACCTTGAGTCCAGATTTGTGTGGGTTTATCAGCATCTTTTCCTTGAGCATTAATAAAATACAATCCTTTTGCGTCATTAATTGCGGCACTTCCTTTCTGTTTTACCTCATTCGGGCGAGAAGTGTACTTGATATAAACTGTATAATCCTGATTTTTCGTATACGTTTTATCTAAATTTATCTTTAGAACATCATCTTTATAGTCAAATTTTAAAGGTGATTTTTTACCGTTATTGTCTAAAGCCACTTCGTGAATCAACATTCCTTTTGCATCAAGAATCAACTCGTTCGAAGCATAAAAATACGGAGAAGCTGTTAACCATTCTTCACCATTCATCTGTTCCTTCTGATAATCAAAGTTTACTTTTAATTTGGTGTGTTTAAGCTCAGTAACTTTTGTATGTGTTGCTCTGTAGATTTTTTCTCTTCCTGAAGTTTCTGTTTGTGCAGATACATTTGCAGAGAATAAAACTCCCAGTATTGCAATCGATAAAATGGCCTTTTTCATTATTATTTATTTAAACTCAGCGTTCAAAATACCTCAATATTCTGGAGCTTACTTTATTATTTTAGAATTATTTTTTTATTAAAATGTCAAAAATATCGCTGACTAATGTTTCGTAATCACCTTTTTTCAACTGTTCTTTTGTTTTTGCGAAAGCTTTCTTCAGTTCACTTTCCGGGTTTTCATCGTCGATAATTTCGATATGATTAATTCCTTTTACCTGCAGCAAAAGCTCTTTTAATTTTTCAACATCGGTATTTTCTTCAATATTGATTTTAAGTGATTTCATAGTGGATAAGTTGAAATTTAAGGCTGAAAGTTACAAAAAAAGTGAAGCTTTGTACTTCACTTTTTAATTTTTATTATATCGCCACAGGCGCTTTAATCCCCGGATGCGGGTCATAATTTTCCAAAGTAAAATCTTCAAAGTCAAAATCAAAAATATCTTTGATTTCAGGATTCAGTTTCATTGTAGGCAAAGGTCTCGTTTCTCTGGAAAGCTGTCTATTAACTTGCTCGAAATGATTATTGTAAATATGAACATCTCCAAAAGTGTGAACATAATCGCCAACTTCAAGTCCTGTAACCTGCGCCACCATCATCAATAAGAGGGCATAACTTGCAATATTGAAAGGAACTCCCAAGAAAACATCTGCACTTCTCTGATACAATTGAAGCGACAATTTTCCATCCGCTACATAAAACTGAAACAAAGCGTGACAAGGTGCTAAAGCCATATTCGGGATTTCTGCAGCATTCCAGGCAGAAACAATCAATCTTCTGGAATCAGGATTTTTTTTGATTTGCTCAATCACTTCCGAAAACTGGTCAACCACTTTTCCATCGGCTCCGTTCCAGCTTCTCCATTGTGCGCCATAAACAGGACCTAAATCTCCATTTTCATCTGCCCATTCGTTCCAAATAGAAACTCCATTATCCGTAAGATATTTAGTATTTGTATCACCTTTAATGAACCAAAGCAATTCATAAATAATAGATTTTAAGTGAACCTTTTTAGTCGTTACCAAAGGAAATCCTTTCGACAAATCATAACGCAATTGGTAACCAAAAACGCTTCGGGTTCCAGTTCCGGTCCTGTCGGTTTTATCGGTTCCGTTATCTAAAATATGCTGAAGTAAATCGAGATAGTTTTGCATTTTGAAGCTAATAATTAGGATTACAAAATAAAGAATTTTAAATTTAAAAATCAGTCAAAAAGACAAATATTAGTGATAGAAAAAAAGCATCCACCAAAAGTGAATGCTTCCTGAAATTTGTATTTCTAAATTTTAAACCGCTGTATAACCGCCATCAACAAGATAATAACCTCCTGTCATAAAAGACGACTTATCTGAGCTTAAGAAAAGAACCAATTCTGCAACTTCCTCAGATGTACCCAGTCTTCCCATTGGGTGTTTGGCAATTAAAGCTTGCTTCATATCACCACTTGCACTTTCCAAAAGAGGCGTTTCTATATAACCTGGTCCAACAGCGTTGCAACGGATATTTTTTTGTCCGTACTCAGCGCCGATATTTTTTGAAAGACCGACAACCGCGTGTTTTGCAGCAGTGTAAGCTGATGAAAGAGGCGCTGCAACCGTTCCATGAATCGAAGCAATGTTTACGATGACACCGCCACCATTTTTTTCCATTTGAGTCAGTTCATATTTGCAGCCGTAGAAAACACCGTCTAGATTTACGTTCAAAACTTTTTTCCAGCTGTCGATGCTGTAATCTCCTGTTGTTGATTGTTCGCCACCAATTCCCGCATTGTTGCAGGCAATATCTAATCTTCCGTACGTTTCAACTGTAGCGTTGACAAGTGCTTCTACTTGTTCAGGATTTGAAGTGTCTGCTTTAATAAAAGTCGCTTCTCCGGCTTCAGATTTTATTTCTTCAACGGCTGATTTCCCATGCTCTTCATTAATGTCAGAAACGATAACTTTTGCACCTTCTTTAGCATATAATTTTGCGATGGCAAGACCAATTCCTGAACCTGCTCCTGTAACCAAAGCCACTTTATTGTTTAGAATTTTCATAATAAATGAAATTTTATTTGTTTGTTGATGGATTATTTAAAGCAATAATAATGCAAAGCAAACGTCTCTAACAGTTAATTATTTCATAAATGTTTCTTTTTGAAACAATGTTTTTTTTATTTCAAAATTAGTTATTTAATTTCCTCAATTTTTTGACTGATATTGTTTAAAGAAAAAACTTCACCTTTCTGTTTTCCATTCATCGCTTTTGCCAAAGGAGATTCCGGCGAAATACAAATAATTTTCTCATTATCAATTTTAATTTCTCCTAAGGAAACAGAAATAAAAAACAAACCTTTCTCTGTTTTCACGATAGCGCCTTTTTCAGCTTTGTCATTTGGTTTTGGCAAAACAGTTTTGAGGAAATCTTTTTGTTTCAAAATCTCATTCAGCTGAACTTGCAGATTGTTGATTTCCTGCTGAAGCATTTCTCTTCCCGTTTCATATTTGTCGCCCATCGAACTTTTCGTGTCGTTGCTTGATGCACGGGTTTCGGCAATCAATTTCTCGAAATTTTGGATTTTTTCGGAGAGTTTTAGTTTAATACTATCAATAAGTGAAGATTTGTTCATATTTAAATTTGGCTAAAGCCTTTGTTAAATTAATTAAAAAGCGGACTAAAGTCCGCTCCTATTGATCATTTTAAAGTTATATTTTTTGATTTAATCTTAAAAGATTTTCTTTACATAACTTTTTTAAATTTATTTTTCAAAAACAGCATAATCGGAAACTTTGAAACTGAAATTCTTATTATTACTGAAATCTCTTTTCTTCTTATCATAAACGTTTTTAAAAACTCCTGATACATTTTCATCTTCAATGGTAAACTCAACATTTTCTTTTGAAAAATTGAGTACTACTAAAACTTCATCCCATTTATTCTTTCTAATGTAAGCGAAAATTTTATCGTTCGAAGAGGTATTTAACAGATAAGTAACAATATTTGAATCGCCGCCTCTTAAAGCTGGATTTGAAGATTTTAAATCTAATAAAGTTTTATAAAAATCAGCCATCTCACAATTATTTGTCCATTCTATTGGGTCTTTTTCAAAAAATTCTAATCTTTTTACATTGGGAAGTTCCTGTCCTGAATACAATAATGGAATTCCGTTCCAGGTTGCAGAAAATATTGCCATAGGTTTTGTAATATCACCGTACTTTTCATATTCTGTTCCATTCCAAGAATTTTCGTCATGATTGGTTGTAAACCAGGCTCTCATTGAAGAATCTCCAATTTGAGAATATTTTTTGAGTAAATCTACAAGTTCGCTAATCGGTTCATTATTTTTATAAAAATCAGCTGATTTGTGCATCCATTTCCAAGAATAGCTTGCATCGAAAACTTTCCCATATTCCGGACTTTCCAATTCATCAAATTCACCAATCCAAAAAAGAGGTTTTATTTTTTCAACCTCCGGTCTTGCTTCCTGCCAAAAATCAACTTCAACCCAAGAAGCCAAATCACATCTGAAACCGTCGATATCTGTTTTTTCAATCCAAAATTTCATTGCATCAATCATTTTTTGACGCATTTCTTTATTTTGGTAATCCAGTTCGATGATGTCATCCATTCCGGAAGCCATTTTGAAAGTGTCGTTTTCTTGTAAATAAAACTCAGGATTGGTTTTCGTCCAAACATGATCCCAACCTGTGTGATTGGCAACCCAATCAATAATTACTTTTAAGCCTAATCGATGCGCTTTATTGACCAGATGTATAAAATCATCCATCGTTCCGAATTCAGGATTGATTGATGTGAAATCCGAAGATGCATAAGGACTTCCCAGACTTCCTTTTTTATTTTGCTGTGCAATCGGAGTAATTGGCATAAACCACAAGGTTTTTACGCCCATGTTTTTCAGTCGTGGCATTTCTTTTTCAAATGCTCTGAAAGTGCCTTCTTTGGTATATTGTCTTACGTTGACTTCGTATATATTGGTGGTATGTTTCCAATCTTGAGGTAAATCCATATTCATTTTCATTTTAAAATTTAATAAACATTTCTGTTTAGTAAATCAGTTTAACTAAGAACTTAATTACAAAAATAAGGAATTGAGTTTTAAATTTAATTGAAACAAAAAACCCTGAATTTTTAGTTCAGGGTTATATTTAATTTTTATCTTTCGTTGTCATCGTCTTCATCATCGAAAACGTCGTCGTTGTAGTCATCTTCCTCCTCATCATCAAAATCATCATCTTCATCTACAAAACTACTGCTTCCTCCAAAATCATCCTCAAAAGTAAAATCGTCATCCATTAGAGGCATTGCTGATTTTTTGTTTTTTGATCCTGCAGCGCTTCCGCTTTTGCTTGGAGCTTTTAGTGGTGCGTTTCCAAATCTGTATGCAGTAAGCGGATAATTCACCCCTTTTGTTTCTTCTACCACTTCTACAAGCTCGCAGAAAAATTCCCAAAGATCAAGCAATCCATATTGGAATTGAGCTTTGTCACCTGCAGATTCGAAGGCTTCATCGATGTAAACATCTGACATAATTTCGCCATCACCATCATCACTCATATCTTCAAGAGGTACGCTTTTTACGACAGTACCGTCTTCTTCGAGAAGATTAAAAGTAGACAACTCATCTCCACTAAGATTGAATGCACTTTTTATTCCCAAATGTAAGTTCCAGAGTGTTTGTTTTCCTTTGATTTCTACATCGCGGAAAATATCTTCTTTCGTATCTAATATTACACGGATCTTATAAACCATATCAGTTTTTCAATTACTTTTTGCCTTTATTTATTATGATAAATTCTTGATGCAAATATATAATAAATGAGATTTCACAAAAAAATATTTAATGATTTTTTAGAAACTTTTTTTTTCTTACATTCCGCAAAATCATTTACTTTTTTCGAGCATAAAACTGAATTTTGTCCCTTCAAGGTAGACACTTTCTACAGTAATATTTTCATTATGTGCCTCCAGAATGTGCTTTACAATGGCAAGTCCCAAACCGGAACCACCCTGTCTTCGGCTTCTGCTGGTTTCTACACGGTAAAATCTTTCAAAAATTCTTGGTAAAAGTTCGGCTTTTATTCCCATTCCGTTATCGATAACTTCGATAAGAACTTTATTTCTGAGAACACTTGTCTTCACCACCACTTTTGCCTCCTGTCTGTTGGCGTAATGAATGGCATTTGAAATTAAATTAATAAAAACCTGAGAAACTTTCTGTTTATCTGCTTCCACAAAAATCTGACTGTGTAAAGTCTGAAGCTGAAGAACTGTATTGTTTTTTTCGGCTTCCAAATCTAGAAGATCAAATATTTCTTTAATTAAAATATTAACATCAAATTTTGAAACCGTAAGATTAATTTCTCCTGCTTCCAAACGGTTGATCATATCGAGATCATTTACGATGGCAATCAATCTTTCAACGGAAATTCCTATTCGCTCTAAATATTTATCACGAATCGTCATATTATCTACTCCACCATCAACCAAAGTTTCAACGTATCCCTGAATAGAAAAAAGCGGAGTTTTGAGTTCGTGTGAAACGTTTCCGATATATTCTTTACGGTAACTTTCCATTTCTTTCATCATATCCATCTCTGTCACTTGCTGCTGATTGAAATCTGAAAATCTTTCACCCAATTCTTTCAGCGTAATGTTATTCTGATCGCTGTAAACAATTTCTTCGGGAAGAATTTTTGAGATTTTGATAACTTGTTTTTTAGCATAATAATTAAACAGCAGTTCTAAAACTACATAATTAATGATAAACATAAAAACAATACATAGAAAAAGACCTATCTTAAATTGAGAGGAGTTGTAATATATATCTTTTAGCGAGTCAAAAATAATCACTAAAACGAGCATCACCAAAGTAAGCAAACATGATGATACTAAAGTAAGTCTGTAAAATTTCAATTTTACAAAATTTTGGGGTTGAATGTAAAGTTAGGAATTCTAAAATTAAACAATCAGTTTATATCCGATTCCTTTTAAAGTCTGAATAGTGTTGATTCCAAGTTTTTCTCTCAGTCTACGGATGTGTACGTCAATTGTTCTTTCACCAACAATTACGTCATTTCCCCAAACTTTTTCAAGAATCTCTTCTCTTTTGAAAACTTTTTCAGTGTTTGAAGCTAAAAGATACAATAAATCGAACTCTTTTTTAGGCAACAAAAACTGCTGACCGCTTTTTGAAACTCGGAAGTTATCTTTATCAATCACCAAATCTCCGATTTCAATTAATTTAGCATTATCAGAAACCTGAGAAGTCAACTGAAGCAATGCGTTTACTTTAGAAATAAGAATTTTCGGTTTGATAAGCTTCACAATGTAATCGTTTGCTCCTGCCTGAAAACCAGCCAGCTGAGAAAACTCTTCACTTCTCGCAGAAAGAAAAACAATAAGAGATTTTTGCAATTCTTTTATTTTTCTAAGTTCCTGACAAGTTTCGATACCGTCTTTTTCGGGCATCATTACATCTAATAAGATCAAATCGGGAATAATTTCTTTGGCTTTATCTATACCTTCGTTACCATTTGTAGCGGTATAAATGTCGTAACCTTCTTTTTCCAGATTGTAAGACAGAATCTCTAAAATATCGAGTTCGTCGTCTATTAGAAGAATTTTCTTTTGGTTCATTTTCAATTTTTACGGTTCAAAGTTAACAATTTTTGAATGACGGATTAACACAAAGGTTATCGTTCACATAAAGTTAACAATAATATCGGTTTCGTAATATTTAGTTAAGAAAAATTTAAATTTCCCTAAACCATTTACCCGACTAAACTTTTCTTCCTTTGCACCGAAAGTAATTAGTAAAAAAGAAATGAATTTTAGAAAACTGAGTATCGCTGCATTATTCCTTACGACATCTGGAACTTTAATGTACGCTCAAGAAAAAAATGACACCTTAAAAAGCGAAAAGAAAATTGAGGGAGTTGTAATTCAAGGAACTACAAAAAAAGGTAGTGAATCTAATATCATCAGTGTACAGAGAAAGTCTGTTGAGGTAATCGAAAGAGTTGGATCTGTACAGTTAGAAAAACAAGGAGTTGGTGACGTATCTGTTGCCGTAACCAAAGCAACAGGATCACAAAAGCAAGAAGGAAGCGGACAAATCTTCATCCGTGGTCTAGGTGATCGTAACAACTCTACAACAATTAACGGACTTCAGGTTCCATCAAACGATCCTTTATACAAAAACATTGATTTAAGTATCATTAAAACTGATATGATCGATTTCATCGGTTTGGAGAAAGTATACAACCCAAAACTTTGGGGAGATATGTCTGGAGCAAACGTTGACATTGTAACTAAAGTTTACACAGGAAAGCCTTATTTTAAAATTAATTTAGGATCTTCTGTTAATTTTAACGCAGTTCAGAAGAATAATTATTTCTTGCAGGACGGACCAAGTTATTTTGGTTTTGCTAAATTAGAACAGCCTTCTAAAAATGCCGTTGCAAATAAAGGATATGTTTTTAATACATCTTGGAAAGATCAGGAAGTAAACAATCCTTTCAACTCAAACTTAAGTTTTGACTTTGGAACCAATTTCAAAGTTGGAAGCCAAGGAAAACTAAGTATTTTCGGGTACGGAGGTTTTGATAATAGCTACGAATATTTCAATGGAATCACGGGAGGTACATATAGTGCACAAGATGATGCTCTTAGAATATATACTCAAGCAGAAGAATTTAAATATACTACTAATACAACTGGCTTAGTAAATATTAATTACAAGATTAATCCTAATCATCAAATTAATCTATCATCAAATTACATCCATACTTCCGAACAGAAATTAGGAAATTTCTCAGGATATAACAGGGATTATTATGACAATGATGTTAATCAGGTAAGATACACAACTCAGCTAAGAAGAGCTACAACCCGTATCAACGATTTATTGGTGAACCAATTAAGAGGTGAGCATACTTTGTCTGAGCCATTGAAATTATCTTGGAATGTAGGTTATAATAGATTAGACAGCAGAAGACCAGACAGACAACAGAATGTAACTGTTTTTGACAAACAGCAAAACTATAGTTTCTTCGCAAGTAGTAATCCGGGAGCAAACAACAGATATTATGATCAGCTTTTGGAGAATGATTTTGTAGGTGATATTCATGCAGATTACAAATTAGGAGAAAACTCAAAAATTACATTAGGATATAGTGGAAGATATAAAGACAGTGATTTCAAAGCAACACAGTATAACTTTAGAATTTTACCAGTACAGGGAAGTTACTTTGTTGATCCTAAAAATTATGACACATTCTTTAATCTTGCTAATTATCAGTCCGGAGTTTTCTTTGATGTCGTAACTTTTAGAGGTGATGTGAAATACTCTCCGGAGCAAGCATTAATTCCACAAACATTTACTTCCGAAATGACTAATAATGCAGGTTATGTAAATGTAGATTACAAGTTCAGCGATAAGTTTACAGCACAGGTTGGAGTACGATATGAAAATCTAATGCAGAAACTTAAATACAATACTGCAATTCAGGAAGGAAAACAAGACAGAGATTATAATAAAATTTTACCGGCTTTCAACTTGAAATATAGCTTGAATGATAAACATAATTTAAGATTAGCGGGATCTAAAACTTATACTTCCCCATTATTACTTGAAATTGCGCCTTTCGAATATGAAGATATTGAAGAAAGCACATTGGGTAACCAATCAAACTATCTTGCAGATAACTACAATGTAGATTTAAAATGGGAATGGTTTCCAAGTAAAAATGAGTTAGTATCATTATCAGCATTTGGAAAATACATCCAAAATCCTCTTGCAAGAGTAACCATCAATTCATCATCAAACTCAACTTCTGTAATGAATGTAGGAGACACAGGAAGAGTATATGGAGTGGAAGCAGAAATCAGAAAAGACATTTACAGTGCAGGAAACACAAGATTATACGCATTCTTGAACGGTACTTATTTGAATACTGAACAAGAACTTGACAACGACAAAGTTGCTAAAGAAAATTCAGGACCTGGACAATCTAACTACTCTACTAACTTCAATGTTACAAAAGATAAGATGCAGGGTGCTTCAGATTTCTTAGCCAATGCAAATATTGGTTTAGAGCAGAAATGGGGTAACAAAAACTCAATGGACTTAGTTGTTTCATACTCTTATATCTCAGATAATATTTACTCTTTAGGTACACAAAACAGAGGGAATATGGTAGATAAGGCATTCAGTACATTAGATGCTACTTTGAAATTTAAATTATCAAACGGAATGGGCTTCTCTTTCACAGGAAGAAACCTAATCAATCCTTATTTCACAAGAGTTCAAGATAATCTATTAACAGGAAACGAACTTGCAGCAAAAAAATATAAAAGAGGAACAGCTGTAGGAGCAAGTATTTCTTACGAATTCTAAATTAAAAAATAAATATAAAAATATTTTAAAATGAAAAAGAACACTTTAAAATTATTAGCTGCAGCATTTATTATGTCGACAACAGCTGTAGTATTCCATTCTTGTAGCGATAATGATGATGAAGAAATCATCGCTACAGGTATCGCTTCTGATCCTAACAACTTTAAGGGAGAAGTAAAATCTGGTGAAACAGTAACTTTAGATCCAACAAAAGTTTATAAACTTACAGGTGCTGTTGCTGTAAAAGCTGGTGGTACATTAGTAATCCCTGCAGGAACAAGAATTGAAGCTTCAGGTGGTACTTCTGCTTATATTACAGTAGAACAAGATGGTAAAATCTATGCAAACGGCACAGCTTCTTCTCCAATTGTAATGACTTCACCAAACCCTACACCAGGAAGCTGGGGAGGTTTAGTAATCTGTGGTAAAGCTCCTATCAATAAAGGAACTACTGCAACTGCTGAAGTTGGTAACGCAACATACGGAGGAACTAATGTTTCTGATAATTCAGGAATCTTAAAATTCGTAAGAATTGAATATGCAGGTGCAATCTTTACAGGTGATAAAGAATTCAACGGTCTTTCTCTTTTCGGAGTTGGTAACGGAACTACAATTGATAACGTTTCTTTAATCAACGGATCTGATGACGGTATCGAATTTTTCGGCGGAACAGTAAACGTATCAAACATCGTTTCTGTTGCTAACGAAGATGATGCTTTCGACTGGACTGAAGGTTGGAACGGAACTGCAACAAACATTTACACAAAAAGAAGAGCAAACGGTGTTGGTAACAGAGGTATCGAAGCTGACAACAACTCTTTAGACAACAATGCAAATCCAAGATCTAACCCTACCATTAAAAATGCAACTTTCATCGGAGGTACAACAGGTGAAGCTGATGCGTTAAAATTAAGAGTTGGTACTTATGGTACTTTTGATAACTTAGTGTTATCTAACTGGACTACTGGTATCAATGTAGAACATGATGCTTCTGTAGCTTATTTCAATGGTGGTAACAAAATCACTAACGTTAAATTTGATACAAACGTTGCTACTAAAGCTTCTGCTAAAAATACAGCAGGTGCAACCATAACAATCTTAGCAAACACTTATTCAGAAAATGCTTCTGCAACTGGTGCAGGAAATGGAATAAACACTCCAACTTGGGCTACAGGTTGGGCTGGATTGTAAGAATTTAAGTAATTAGTTTCTTCATATCAAATTGAAAACCACGCTCGGAAATTATTTCCGCGCGTGGTTCTTTTTATAGACATTTAACGTTAAATATTAATTCATCTGATTCTGAATTGGGAAACTTAGCAGAAAAATAGTAATTTGGTCTTCTCATTCAAAATAGATTCATAAAAATACCGTTGAAAGAGAATAATCCGACAATTATGAAGAAAAATCACTTTAAAATAATCATTGCAACTTTCATGATAGGATCATCATTTACTATTTATTCTTGCAGTAAAGACGATGACACATTTCCAACAATAGAAATCGTAGGAATAGCCCAAGATCCCAATAATTTTAAAGGTGATATTTCAAACGGACAAGTTGTAACGCTTGATCCTATGAAAATGTATAAACTCAATGGTATTGTTAAAGTAAAAAGTGGCGGAACTCTGGTTATTCCTGCAGGAACAAAAATTACAGCAACAACAGGTGCTGCATCTTATGTTTTAGTAGAACAAGGTGGAAAAATTTACGCCAACGGAACGGCTGGTTCTCCGGTGCTATTTACATCAGAAACAACTGTAGCTGGGAATTGGGGCGGAATCGTAATTTGTGGAAAAGCACCTATCAACACAGGAAGTTCCAGTTCATCAGAAATAGGAAATTCACCTTATGGAGGTTCAGAAACAACGGATAATTCGGGAGCATTAAATTATGTAAGGATTGAATATGCTGGAGCCGAATTTGTTGCCGGTAAAAAATTCAACGGATTATCTCTTTTCGGAGTTGGAAATGAAACAAGAGTTGAAAGCGTTGCTCTTTTAAATAATGCCGATGACGGAATTGAAATTTATGGTGGAACAGTCAACGTTTCAAATGTTGTTTCGACCGGAAATACCAACAATGCGTTCAGTTTTAAAGACGGATGGATTGGAACGGCAACAGGAATTTACACCAAAAGAAAAGCAGATGGCACAGGAAATAACGGAATTAAAGGCATTAATAATACTACAAATCCCGGTGCTTCTCCTCAATCAAACGTTGCCTTCAAAAACGTCACTGTAATTGGAGGAAATGATACAGGAGAAACTAATGGTATCTGGTTATCTTCAGGAGTTCATGCAACAATTGAAAATGCTGTAATTTCGAGCTTTAAAACCGGTATTAATTTACAAAGTGATGCAACTGTTACTTATTTTAACGGTCAAAGCAAAATTAAAGATATACTCTTTAACTCAAATATAACTACTAAAATTTCGGCTACTTCATCAGCGGGAACAGCTGTAACAATTTTAGCCAATACTTTTACTGAAAATATAGCCTCAACGGGCGCCGTAAATGGAGAATTGACTCCAACTTGGGCAATTGGTTGGTCTGGATTACAATAATTTAGATGAGTTTAATCTTAATAATAAAGTTCCTGAGAAATATTTCTTAGGAATTTTGGTTTAAATCCTTATTCCTTGAATTGAGAAGGTGTCATTCCCGTATGAGATTTGAAAAATTTTGAGAAGCTTGCCTGATCGTAAAATCCTAAATCAAAAACAATATCTTTTACCGACATTTTAGAAACTTTTAAAAGGCGTTTGGCTTCCAATAAAATTCTGTCCTGAATCAATGATGAAGCTGATGAATTGATACTTTTTTTACAGATAATATTTAAATAATTTGGAGAAATATTGAGTTTTTCAGCATAAAAAGAAACCGAACGCTCTTCTTTAAAATATTCATCAACTAGATTTAAAAACTTTGTAAAAACAGGATTTGAATGATACTGTTGATCATTATTAAATATAAATTCAACCGCTTTACTAATTAATAATCCAATAATTTCGCTTCTCTTTAAAATAATTTCCCAAAAGATATTTTCTTCTTTTAAGCTTTTCTGAATTGCTTTAAACTCATATAAAACAGAATTGAAAATGCTTCCAGAAAGGTCAATAACCGGATGATTCTGATAAAATGACTGTGAAAATCTAAAAGTAGGAACTAAAACTTCAAACCAATTTCTGCTAATCATCAATTGATAGCCCAAAGTTCCTTTCTGGATATACCATTGATGAACCTGATCGGGAAAAACCAGATGAATCTGATGATTTTTCACTTCATAATCTACAAAATCGATGGTGTGACTTCCTTTTCCTTGCTCAAAAATATTAATTATAAAAAAATCGTGCTTATGAGGATGATCAATCGAGCGCTCACCAAAAAGTTCGTTGAACAATAAATTACTGCTCAATGATTGGTCTTTACGAAAATCCTGAATTCCCAAAACCGGAAAGTGATCAGACTGCTGATTCATCCCTAATGATTTTCGTCTAAATTAATAAAATTTAATCTAGAAAATCATTTTTCAGAAACAACTTTTATGTCTTTAAGATTCTAAAACTTTAACAATTTCATCAAAACCCAATAGTTTTGCGTGTTGCAAAGTTGTAACTCCATCTTTATCGGCGATATCTTTAGCACCTCTGCTTTTTAAAATCTGAACAATTTGCTGATATTTAAAACTTCCGTCACCGAGAATTACAGCTTCCATTAAAGCTGTCCAACCCAACCGATTTACATGATTAATCGGAAAACCTAATATATTTGTTAAAACTTTCACGGTTTCCACATGACCTCTTTCACAAGCAGGAATTAAAGCCGTTCCATTGTATCGATTAAAAATATCAAATCGTGCTCCGTTTTTCAGAAATAACTTTACCAATTCTGCCTGTCCGTTTGCGCCTGCGTACAAAAACGGACTGTCCAATTGTTGATCCTGCAAATTCACATCAGCTTTATATTCTACCAAAAGTTTGGCAATTTTTACCTTTTTTCCAACCGCAGCAAGAAGCAGCAAAGACCGTCCTCTAGAATCTTTTGTATTTACATCGGCTCCGTTTTCCAAAGCCATTCTTACACCTTCTACATCATTGCTTTTTACAAGCTCAATTACATTCCTCTCTAAAACCATATTTTCTTTTGAAGGCTGAGATAAGTTTTTTCCACATGCATTTAAACTAATAAACAATAGAAAAATTAAAACTTTCATCACCTAATATTTTAATTAAAACACTACATTCCCTTTATAAATAAGGGATTCGACATTTGAAATTCTCGAAACGGCTTCTGCTGAGCAACTTGCATTCAACAAAACCAAATCTGCATCATCACCAATTTTAGGCCATTGTTGAATTCCTTTATCGTCCAAAGGAAGTAAATTTGCTGTCGCCATTCTTAAACTTCTTGAAAGCAAAAATTCTGTTGACTGACCGTACAATTGTGCATAAAGATTTGCTTTTTCTAAAACACTTCCGGTTCCGAAAGTATTCCAATGGTCAACAATACTGTCATTTCCTGTATAAACAGTTACGCCATGCTTTTGCAAAGTTGGAAGCGGCATAATCAGATTTCCAAAAGGAATGGTCGAAACAATTCCGACCTGCGCATTTCCTAATTTCTCTGCAATTTCTTCCTGTTTTGTTTTATCTAATTTTCCTAAGACAAAACAATGGCTCAAAAACGTTTTTCCTTTCAGTAAAGGATTTTCGTTGACTTTATCAATTAAATATTCTACCGTTTTCAAACCGGATTCGCCTGTTTCATGTAAGTGAATATCAATCCCTTTTTGATGGTCTAAAGCCAGTTGTACCGTAAAATCAATGGTCTTTTCAATCGCTCCGTCAATCGAAAAAGGATCTACTCCACCGATGAAATCAATATTCATCTGAGCTGCTTCTTTCAGATAAGGAACAGAATTTTTATAAAAAACGCCATGCTGCGGAAAAGCAACAATTTCAGCACCGAAACTTTTCTTTTTATGATCTAAAGCTTTCTGTAAATTTTTCAGAGAATCTAATTTGGAAGTCGTCTCAATATTCACATGACTCCTTGCAAAAGCTGTTCCTTTTGACTGAAGCAACTCAATCATTTTTTCGGCTTTAAAAGTTGAGTTTTTAAGAATTTCGGGCATGATTTGTTCTTCCAAAGCAATCATTCCTTTTACTCCACCTTTTCTTTTTCTTACAGCTTGCCATTTGTCGCCGTAAAAAGTTTTATCCAAATGAATATGCATATCTCTGAAAGCCGGAAGCATCAAAAATCCTTTTGCATCGACTGCTTTAGCTTTCGGATTATTTGGAGCTATTTTTGAAATTTTTCCGTTTTCGATTTCTACTAAAAACAAATCTGTTTTTGTTGAAACCACTTCGTCTTCTTCATATTCAAAACCGGTTTCAAGACGGACATTTTTTAAAATTAATTTTCCGTTTTCTGATAAAAATTTATCTTCAGAAACCGCATTTGCACTCATCATTGTAGGCGTTAAAGAAATTCCAGCCATTGCTAAAGCAGAGTTTTTAAGAAAATCTTTTCGTGAGATATTATTTAGCCTTTCCATAATCAATTTCTATGATACAAAATTAATAAGAAGGAAAATCTTAGAATTGTATGGTTTATTACATTGCTTGTACGAATTATGCTCTTGAAGCCATTAAAGAAAAATGTAAAACATTAATATTTGAGCTTATTTGTGAGGAATATTTGTGAAATTTGTGTCTAAATGAACAAAAAAGGACGAAGTTTAAACCTCATCCTTTTAAAATTTATATTTTGATTTTTTTAAGAATACTGAAATTTTCTCACCGCTTCTAAAGTCATATCAATTTCTTTATCTTTAATTGCATCACTGATGAAATACGTTTCATAACCACTTGGCGGAAGGTAAATTCCGTTCATTAACATTTGATGAAAGAAGTTATTGAATAATGAATGATTCGCATTCTGCGCCTCATCAAAATTAGAAACTGCATTGATATGGAAAAAAACCGACATCATCGATCCTTTTCTGTTAATTCGGTGTGCAATTCCTTTTTCACTTAAAATTTTCCCGATTTCAAAGTCTAAAATTTCAGTAGTTTTGGCTAATCTGTTGAAAAATTCAGGGTCGTTTTTAATGATTTGCAAAGTTTTCAAACCTGCTCTCATTGCCAAAGGATTTCCGCTCAAGGTTCCCGCCTGATAAACGCCACCTTTTGGAGCCAAATGGTCCATAATTTCATTTCTTCCGGCAAAAGCTCCAACAGGAAGTCCGCCTCCGATTACTTTTCCGTAAGTTACCAAATCTGCTTTCACATTATACAATTCCTGCGCTCCGCCAAAAGCCAATCTGAAACCTGTCATTACTTCATCAAAAATCAATAAAGCTCCGTTTTCGTCACAGATTTTTCTTAATTTTTGAAGAAATTCATTTTCTGGAAGAACACAACCCATATTTCCGGCAACAGGCTCGATAATTACCGCTGCAATTTCTCCTTGATTATGTCTGAACAAATCTTCAACTTGTTCAAAATCATTATATCTTGCCAACAAAGTATCTTTTGCTGTTCCTTGAGTTACTCCGGGAGAATTTGGATTTCCAAAAGTTGCTGCACCACTTCCCGCTTTAATCAAAAACGAGTCTGAATGACCGTGATAACAGCCTTCAAATTTTATAAATTTATCTCTTCCGGTAAAACCTCTTGCCAATCTGATAGCGCTCATACAAGCTTCTGTTCCTGAAGAAACCATTCTGATTTGGTCGATATTCGGAACATTTTCTGTAATGAATTTTGCGATTTCTGTTTCTAGCTCAGTTGGAGCACCGAAAGAAAAGCCTTTTTCCGCTTGAATTTTTAGTTCTTCCAAAACTTCGGGATGTGTATGTCCCAAAATTGCAGGGCCCCATGAATTGATGTAATCGATATATGAATTATCATCTGCATCAGTAAGATAAGCACCTTTCGCCGATTTCATAAAAACAGGAACTCCGCCCACCGATTTAAAGGCACGAACCGGAGAATTTACTCCTCCTGGAATATATTTGTAAGCTTCATCAAATAAAGCTGAACTTCTTTGGTATTTCATTTTGTTAGTTGACAGTTGTTAGTACTTAGTTGATAGACTATGTTTTCCAATAACTATCAACCAAAACCCAACAACCAATTTAGTTTCTAGGTTTTTTATCAATCAAATATATAAGCTGCCCTGTTAAAGGTTTTTGACCTTCATCCATTCTGTTTTTTGCATATAATTTGTGTAGTTTAATTCCAAATTTCTGTGCGATATCATACATATCTTCACCAGATTCGGCTTTGTAAGTAGGTGTATTACCTTCGGAATTTTTAGACTCAAGAAAGATGACCTCATTTTTTGCAATGGCTGTTCCTTCCAGTTCATTCCATTTTACCAGTTTGCTTTCGCTGATCTTGAATTTTTTAGCAATATATTGTACATCAGTATCTTCAGGAACAACAATATATTTTAAACCACCGTTTGGATGACTTTTAATTAAAATCGAATTAAGAATTTCTGCTTTGGTTTTAATTCGCTCAACTCTTTGCTGTTGCTGTGCATAAGAAGTCGCTTTGTAAGGAACTTTTACCGTTACAGGAGTTGTAGTCTTTTTCATTGCTTTTGCCGGCTCCATTCTTGCCATGAAAGTACGGTCGTCTTTCAAATCAGGATATTTTTTCAGAATAGCATATAGAACTTCTTTAGAATCAACCTCATCAAATTCATACAATTTATATCTTTCGATTTTTCCAATAAGAATTGATGCATAACGAGGGTTTGTAGCATAACCTGCTTTTTTTAAACCATGAGCCCAAGCTTTGTAATCTTTCATATCAAGGTCAAAAAGTTTGGTGTAATATTTTCTTGTTGCCAAAAATATCGAGTGATCTTCGTAAGATTGTTTGGGGTCGTCATATACACGGAAACACTCATTCGGAGCATCATCGGTGTGCTTCATTGTTTTTCCTGTCCAGTCTTCTTTACATTTAATTCCGAAATGATTTTTCCCTTCCTGAGCTAAACGGCTTTGACCGCCTCCCGTTTCCAAAAGTCCTTGTGCAAGCGTAATTGAAGCCGGAATTTTGTATTTTTCCATTTCTTCAACAGCATATTGCGCAAATTTTTGGATGTACTGATCTTCTGTAGCCCAAGTCTGAGCTGAGAATTTTGATAAAACTAAAAGGCTAATTAGTAAGAAAAGTCTTTTCATGTTTTGATTTTTTGAATAAGTAAACACCCATCAAATAATTTGAGTAAGTGTTTTTTACTTTTTATTTTTATAGTATTAAATTTCTGTTCTGCTTTTCTAAAAGCATATTGGCTCCTTCTATTCCCTGCAAACCTCCTGTGTGAAAACATAATATTTTGCTTCCTTCAGGAAAATAATCGTCATCAATCATTTCAAAAATTTTCTGCATCATTTTTCCTGTGTAGATCGGTTCTAAAGGAATATCAAAATTGCTTTTAAAATTATTGATAAAACGGACATTTTCATCATTTATTTTACCGTAACCGCCAAAAGCAGCATCGGTTAGATGAAAATTTCTTTTCGAGGTTAATTCTGAAATTTTGCTTTCCAAAGAAGAATCGTCAACTACTTTAAAACCTATAACATTCTGATTCTCTTCACAAAACTCTGAAATTCCCGCTAAAGTTCCTCCGGTTCCAACTGCAGTGCAAAGATAATCAAAATCTTTTGTATCGTTATTCAGCATCATTTTTACTCCCTTAACTGCATTTTTATTGGTTCCTCCTTCCGGAATAATCAATGCTTCTGGAAATTCATATTGTAAAAACTCGGTTAGTTTTTCTTTGTGACGATATTCTTCACGGGTAACAAATTTTAAATTCATTCCGTTTCTTTTGGCAAAAACTAAAGTAGGATTATGAGTCCATTTTTTTTCAAGCTCTTCTCCGCGAATGATTCCTAAAGTTTTCACTTGCGCTAAATTTCCTGTCGCCGAAACTGCAGAAATATGATTAGAAAAAGCTCCGCCAAATGTAATGATTAAAGGATTTTCTGGTTGAGTTTCTAAGTAATTATTAATATTATAAAAAAGTTTCCAATATTTATTTCCAGAAATTTGTGTATGTACCAAATCTTCTCTTTTGATGAAGAGTTTTACATTTTTTTGAATCGGAATTTCCTGAATCGGGATATTTTCTGATGGACTTTTTAACATTACAGGCTGAAACTATGTTGCAAAATTAATGTTTTCAATTATTTTAATAATATTTTAATTTCTATCTCATAAACTTTCGGAATGCCCAGAATTTTCTTTTTTTAAGATAATTTAAATCATGTTCCATCGCATAAGCTTCTCGTTCGAAAGATATTGATTTATAGGCTTGGTAAGGATTTTTCAGTTTAAAAAGATGATAATAATATTCTGCAATATAAAGGATGTAAAAGAAAATTATCAGTAACTCTAATTGCTGTTTGATATGAATTTTTTCATGATTAATCAAGACTCTATTCTTCTTATCTTCAGGATTTTTGATGAAAATAAAAGGATAGAGCGTAATGCCGTTTATTTTTGTATTTTTGAGGAGCTTTTGGCACACAATTATCATGATAACAAATATAAAAGTTTTGATTTAACTTATGGCTCTTTTTGAAATCAAAGAGGGTGAAGACTTTTACTTCAACGAGCAAGGTTACAAAGTTTTTACCGAAAAATTCCATCTTAAACGTGGACATTGCTGTAAAAGCGGTTGCAAACACTGTCCTTACGGATATGATAAAAAGACTGACACATTTATAAAAACCAATAAAAAAGATAAATAAAATGAAGAAATATATTTTTATTTTGCTAGCGGCAAGTTTAGGTTTGTCATCTTGCAGCCCTTTTAAAGTACGTTCAGATTACGCTGAAACAGCAACTTTCACATCTTACAAAACTTACAAAATCAGAATTGACGATTTAAAATTAAATGACATCGATAAAGACAGAGTTTTGAATGAATTGTCTAAGCAATTACAAATGAAAGGACTTCAGTCCGGTGAAAATCCTGATTTGATTGTTAACGTAAAAGCTAATCACAAAAAAGTTACCGACATTACCACTTCAAATCCTGGCGGAATGTGGGGATGGGGAGGCGGTTTCGGATGGGGAATCGGAATGAACAGAACCTGGTCTAGTAATTATAACGAAGGAGCAATTATTGTAGATATGGTTGATGCGAAAAGTCAAAAATTAGTTTGGCAGGGAATCGGAAGCGGAATTTCTGTAGACCGACCAAAAGCTAAACAAAAACAAATTCCTCAAATTGTAGCCGAAATTATGGCAAACTATCCTCCGGGAATGAAAAAATAAATTTTTAATTTAAATTATATAAAAGTCAACACAAAATTTGTGTTGACTTTTTGATTACGTTAAAAATAAGACTGTTAAAAATAATTTATCGTTTGATGGTTTTATAGTTTTGTGATTTTCCGTTTTTTTGTTGAATGGTCATGAAATAAACCCCGGATTTCAAATCATTTAAATTGATTTTTGAAGAAGGATTTTCTATTGTTTTGATTGATCTTCCTGAAACATCTGTAACTTTTAAGCTTTGAATTTCATTAGATTCTGAAATGGTAATTATATCCGTAAAAGGATTTGGATGAATTTTAAAATCGTTCAGTTTTAAATCGTTCGTTGATAAAGCAGATTTTGGTTCCCAAACTGCATCATCCCAATAATGTCCTGCCCAAGTTGTTCCAGGATTTCTGATTGCTAATCTTGCAGTTGCAGGAACGGTTGTGGGAACATCTAAAATTCTTTCAGCTGTAATATCGTAAGTCCCGTTTGTAATTGTAATCGATTGCAAAACAACAAAAGTTGAAGCATCATTTACATCCGTAATATAACCAAAATCTAAAAGTCCTGGACCGGAATTAACTCTCGCTTTAAATTTGAAATGATGAGTTCCCGCATTGATATTTGTAAGCGGAGGCATAATTACAATTGAAACTTTATTATAACCAGTCTGATAAACATTACTCGGACTTGACGCAGGAGAAGTGCTTGAAATTATCTGGTTTCCACCTCCTGCAGTCAAAATACTGCTCCAACACGACGGTACAACTCCCATATTACAACATGACAAAGTATCGAAGTTTTCAGAAAATTCTGATACCGGATTACATTGTGCTTTACTCATGCTAAGGCTTCCAAAAAATAGGATAGCAATCCCCGCTTTAATTGATAAATTTTTAATCATTCTAAATAAAAATAGTTTCACAAATCTAACTAATCTTATTTTTAAAATTTCATAATTTTTCATGACATTTATCAATTATAACTTACAATAAATTAATTTATACATAATATACCATAATAAATTTCCATTATGACTACGCAATTTATCGATTCAAAAAGAAACATTAAACCAATACTTTACATACAAAATTTAATACAAATCAGTATAAATCTTAATAATAATGTAATTTTACATTCACCAAATTATTATAATCTTACCAAACATTATATTATTATGAAAAAACTATTTTTATGTCTGATATTCTCGCAGTTAGGTTTTGCACAGACTCCTGCAGGATATTACAACTCAGCAAACGGTTTATCCGGAGCACAACTTAAAACTGCTTTAAGCAACATTATTACAAGCGGACATCAGGACAAAGGATATAACGGACTGTGGACTGCCTATAAAACAACCGACATTGATAAAAATTACGAAAATGACGGTTCGATTCTCGACATTTATTCCGAAAGACCGACTTCTACAGACCCTTATAAATTCACTCCCGGAAGTAATCAATGCGGAACTTATTCTACAGAAGGAAACTGCTACAACCGTGAACATATTGTTCCACAAAGCTTATTTAATGAGGCTTCTCCAATGAAAAATGATATTCATTTCATTCGTGCTACAGACGGAAAAGTAAACGGAATGCGTTCTAATTATCCTTTCGGAAAAGTAGGAAGCGCAAGTTTTACTTCTTTAAATGGATCTAAAGTCGGAAGTTCTTCTTCCTCAGGATTTTCAGGAACTGTTTTTGAGCCGATTGATGAATTTAAGGGTGATATTGCAAGAATGGTTTTTTATTTTGTGACAAGATACCAAACTAAACTTTCAACGTTTTCTACAGGAAATATGATTGGAACTTCTGCATTTCCGGGACTTCAGACTTGGGAGCTGAATGTACTTTTAGCTTGGCACAATCAAGATCCTGTTTCTCAGGCGGAAATCACTAGAAATAATGCTTCATATACTTTTCAGGGTAACAGAAATCCGTTTATTGACAACCCGAGTTATGTGAATCAAATTTGGGGCGGGCAAGCTCCAACAACAGATACGCAAGCTCCGACAACTGTAACTAATTTAACCGTTTCCGGAAAAACAACCAACACTGTTTCTCTTTCTTGGAATGCTGCAACAGACAATGTAGGCGTAACTTCTTATGATGTTTATATGAACGGAAGTCTGAAAACAAATATCAATTCGACTTCAACAACAGTTACCGGATTGAATCCTTCTACAACTTACAGTTTTTACGTAAAAGCGAAAGATGCGGCTGGAAATACTTCAGCAAACAGTTCGACTGTTTCTGCAACAACAAATGCGGGAACAACCAATCCGAATCCTACAGATTGTGTGAATGAAACTTTTGAAACAATTCCATCAGCAAGTTCATCATCATACTCTACAAAAACATGGACAAGCAACGGAATTACCTGGACTGCCACAGATTCCAGAACCGACCAAACGATTTCAAATAAAGCGATTACAGTAAGAGACGGTTCATTAAAATCAAGCAGCTCTGCAAACGGAATCGGTTCTTTAACGGTTACAACACAACTAAAATTCAGTGGAAGTAATGGTACTTTTAATGTTCAGGTAAATGGTGTGACTGTAGGAACTGTTCCTTACAGCACAACTGCGACGACAACGACAATCAATAGCATCAATATTTCAGGAAATGTTGTGGTAACTTTGGTAAATAATTCTTCGAGCAACAGAGTAGCGATTGATAATCTAAGCTGGACTTGCAATAGTACTTCTGCAAGATTGGTTCAAACAACTAATTCGGTTTCTGAGCGAAAAGAATTGCAGATTTATCCAAACCCAATTTCTAATCAGGAAATTTTTGTAAAAGGTGATACTGAAAACATCAAAAAAGCTGAAATCTATAATCTTCAAGGGAAAATAATGCAAACCATTAATAATCCCTTCAAAAATGGAAATTCAATTAAAATCAGAAGTCTTTTGCAAGGAGCTTATATTTTAAAACTTGATGAATCGAGTCTAAAATTTGTTGTGAAATAATTTATTGATAAATACTAAAAAGGCTGTTTCAAAATTTGAAATAGCCTTTTTTATGTTGTGAAATTTTGAAATTTATGTAGAAATTGCAGCCCGGCTTGAGCGGAAATCCTTTTTTTTGAAATGGCAAAGTTGTGGCAAAAAAAAGATTGGGAGCGGAAGACGGAAATGTCTGCCAGAAAATAAACTTATTCTCTCGCAGATTTAGCAGACTATGCAGATATATTTTTAGAAAGTTTTATTATAGTTTTCTAAAAAAATCTGAAGATTAAAATGTAAATAAAACAAAAAGGCCGCCTTTTTGAGACGGTCTTTGACTTTGTATACATTAATACTGAAAAGGTATGTTTTGAATTAAACCGGCCAGATTCCTTCGTAAGCCGAGTTACCGTAATTAATTTTCTCCGCACTGATTACGAAGCTGATTAACATTGAGTTTTCGTCTACCGCATCGAAATCTACTTCGTGCTGAATAACGTAACCGTTTTCCCAGTTTAAAGTAATCAATGTTCCTTCTTCGTGAGATTTGTTGAATGTAACTTCGCCTGAAGTTGGTTTATATTTTCCATTTAGAAGAGTTTCCAAGATGTCAGATTTTTCTGTTGCCTCGATTGTCAATTTAATAATTGCATTTGACGGGTCTGATGCTACTCTACCTGAAACGTCTGTAGATCTTGAAACGCTGTAATTCAGCTTTAACAATTTCTGTCCTTCGCCACCGTTGAATTTTAAGATTCCTCTTGAATTTGCTGCCATGATTGGTAAATTTTAATCGTTAATATTTTGTAATTTTTATACTTCAAAGATAAAACCAAGACAATTATTTTTCACATTTTTGATTCACTATTTTAAAATTTGTAGTAATTCTACGATTTGATGTCGTAAAACTACGATTAGAAATAAACATCTATTAAACAAACCATTACAAAGCTTCATTTACAGAAAAACCTGTGGAATATTCAACGGAATATTCTTTAGACGAGTTAAAAACATTCATTTTTTTTATCATTCCGTTTTCTTTAGAAACGATCAGATTTCCGTTAAATCTAAAATCCTCTCCTTTTTGATTGCTCGAAAATTGATTTAATGAAATCTCATCTGAATTTTCAGATTTTTCAACGATTTGTTGAAGCTGTACTGAAGCCTGATTTAAATAGATTTCAAAAAAAGATTTTCCGTTTTTAAAAGGATTTCTGAATGAGGAAAAATACATTTTCAGAAACCAGTCTTCTTTCATTTTTTTATCAAAAACATCAGGATTTAAAACAACATATTCAAATTCTTCAAGATAGATTTCTGCATATTTATCGGGAAATAAGTCTAAAAGTTTTTCTTTAATTTCATTAAAATGATTTAAAGTTTGCTTCGTTAAAGCTGTTCGTAAAATTTCTCCTTTAGAATTTACATACACTTCAATTGGCAATAAAGATTTAAATGTTTCGATTGCCATAAATTCCATTTTCGTATCATGAAGATTGGAGAATTTATCTTTTGTGAAATGAAAAAGATGCTCGTTAAATTCATTTTTTATCCATTTCAAATTAGCAACGTACGAAAAACGATTTTCACTGATTTTCCCTTCATCATTTTTTGATTCCGTAAAAACAACTTTAAAGTTCTGATTAAAATTAATTGGATTAAAATCTATTTTCGGATTGACTTCAGGACTCTTGAATGGTGCATCATTTTTAGCATTAAATGTTCTAATGTCAACAATATTTGGCAACAGAAGCTTTTTTCCGGGAACCAAATTTTCCATAATAAAATCTTCTTTTGCACAATGATTGTTGTGAAATTCTTTGAGATAAACAGGATTTTCAAGCTGAATTTCTTCGGCAATTTTTTGCAGCGTATCTCCGGGAAGTATAAAATGAACCATCATAGATTTCTCTTTGTTCTTCGAAATTGTTTTTGTTTGGTTATTGTTTTAAATAAAATTATCTGTTTCTTAAACTTAATAAAAAATTTTCGTTAACATTTTCAAATTTGACTTTTCCAAATTCTTTCACAGTCCATGTTTTATCTGGAATTTTTCTTTCGTGATTGGCTTTATCGAAATAAGTTTCTCCGTATTTATGCAAATAAATTTCATTTCCTTCAACCTTAAAAGTGATGTAGGAGTCCACTAATATATAGTCGAAACAGGTTTGCTGTTCAATGGTGAAGTAGCTATCTTTTGTTGCAACTGTTGAAAAACCTTCAGAAATACAATTTGAACTATTAGAAAAAACCAGATTATTATTTGATTTTTCAATTGAGCCATTTTTTGAAGACAACAGGACTTTCAGAGGTAACCCGAAATGAGTTTTATCAAAATCATCTTTAGCCGTATCATTTTTGTAAACAGAAATTTTATCTTTTTTTCCGTCTTTATTTAAATCTGCCAAAAATTCATTTAAACTGCTTCCGCTTTTATTTTCATTTTGCTGAAGCTGTACCAAATCTTGCTGAACTTCTTTTGTGGAAACCGGATAAGCATCTTCTTTAGAAAAAATACATTTTGTTTTGGAAACTTTGTCGACCATGTAAAAACTTTCATTTTTATGATCTAAAAAGATTTCTCCGTTTTTACAATTGTGACTATTTAGCGATAAAGCCTGATTAAATTTAAAATCATGATTATTAAATTTATAAACAGTGAAATTTTGAAATTCTTCTGTATAACCCGGTAAAAACAGATAACCATCTTTTCCGTTATAAATAATTTTCACTCTTTTCTCAGCATCAAAATAATCTGAATCGTAAGTGAAATTATACACTACCTGCTGAAAATCTTTAATTATTTTATTTTTAAAGCTCGCTTTCAAATACGCTCTGTCATCTACGAACTGAATTTTGAACAGAAAATCAGCAAAAGAAATCTCAAGATTTTTTTTAGAATTGTCTTCATAATCAGATTTTACATTAAATTGAATTTCTTTATAATTGCTGTAATCTTCTTTTACAGCTGCCTGATTTTTTTCATCAGTTTTGTTTACAGTTTTCCCGTCATTTCCTTTGCATGAAAAGAAAACGAAAATGAACGAAAATAATATTAAAAATTTTGTTTTCATATTTTATCCTCCTTGAACATTAATAACCCTGCCTGCTTCTGCTCTTGTTTTCTGCTTCTGAATTTCAGCTTCAGACTGATCAGAAGGACCTTTAAAATGTACATAATATCCTGGATTACATCTGTAATTCAAGCCTTGACCGACGGCATAAGTTGTCGTGAAAATCTCAAAATGCAAATGCGGAGCACAAGTTCCTCCTACAACGCCTGAAACCCCTGTTTTTGCAATTACTGCACCAGATTCTACCTCATCTCCCACAGAAACCAACACTTCATTAAGGTGAGCATAAAACAAAAATACATCCTGCTCTTTATCAAAAGAAGGCCCCTGAGAAATTTCTCCACGGGCAGAATGTAACAGTGCATATTCACGTTTATGATTTTTGAAAGCTTCTTTATCTGTGATTTTTATAGTCACGGTATTACCATAACCACCATGCCATTGTGCTTTATGAACCACACCATTTGTACAGGCAAAAACATCTTCTCCTAACTCTGCGAAAAGATCGAGCCCTTGATGCGTTCCTCCATTTCTTGTTGTTCCGAAAAGTCCCCAGTTTTCTCCGATACTATCGATACCGCCACCGCCACTTTGCATATATAAAGTCGACATAGGATTAGCTACAGGTTCGTGCCATCCTGCAGATTCTTCACCGCTACATTCGCTTACTTTAAAAGTGACAACTGTTTTCTGCAAATTCTGCCATCTGCTTTCACGCGTTGGTGTACTACTGTTTACAATATCTACGATGGCATCAAAATGCGGTCGCTCAACCCCTTTATTGGCATGAGTCTGACAACCGTATTCTTCCCAATATGCCATACTCGCCACTGTACCTTCATTAAGATTATTGATATTATTGGCATCGATATCAATCCCGAACTCAGGATAATCGCTGTCTATTCTTGCATTTATTTTATCATATTTATTTTTAAATGTAATCTGAATAATTCCTCGTCCTCTGTATTTCCATCCGTCTCCACTTGATGCATCTCCGTTTCCTTCCCTGTTGGCGTAAGCAATATTGGCAATCATTTCAGGGTTTGATCTATAGCCATTCTGTGCACTTCTTCCGTATTGAAAAGCGAGATTGTTTGGTGGTCCATTCAATCTTCCTGTAGTCGTAAATCTGGAAAAATGTTCCGGAAGTTTTTCAGCAGCGTAATCCAGACTTTCCCCGTTACGCACATTGATCGATTCACCAACTTCCTGTAGTACTTGAGCAAAAAACTGAGCCTTTTGTCTGCAAGTATCAAGACCAAATTTTGTATTTGCACCGTTGAAAGCATTCATCAACTGAGTCTTTTTCTCTTCTGTAGCTCCAGTAAATATTTCAGAAAGCTCTTCCATTGTTAAAACACCACAACGTGGACATTTTTTTGCAACTTCAAAATATGAACCGTCTGCTTTTAAAAAGTTTTTATCATGAGCTTTTTCACCTTGAGCTTTTACCTGAAGGTAAAGCAATTCAGGCATTTTTTTATACAACTTAAAGGTTATCGTATCGTCTTTCTTATAATCCTTTATTTCTAAAACCTTGATAATGTCATCAACATACGCATTTTTACCGTCAGCAATTTTTTCATTATTTGCATTTCCGCTTTTTGTATATCTGAGAACCGCTTCTGCAACTGTTTTTTTAGAAGCATCATCAGTCACTTTATTTTCACCTCCGAATTTATAAGTATAGTCCCCGTCTTCTTTACCTTTGGAAACTTTGTCTCGCCAAATTTTTAAGTCATCATTAGATTTCGGTCTAAGATGAACAGGAATTTTCACCATTCCATTTTCAATCGTTCCTGTAAATTCAGATTTTTCCGTTCCAGGAACGTCTCCCGTAGATGGAGTAGCCTGATTCATTTGTTCTTCCGTAATTTCCAAAATTGGTAAAACAGCGTCTGCAGAACCTTTAATTAAACCATCTTTTTCTTTAATGATAATTGTAGCCTGTTTGTCACTTAAACCTGAACCAGCGGTTTTTGCAACTAAATATAATTTTGTATCTAAAGGAGCATTATTAACTCTTTTAAACTCTTCTCCCAGCTTAAATGTTTGAAAAGTTACCGTTTTATCACTTTGAGTATCGGTTCCGTATTCATTTGCAGTAAGTGCTGTAATAATAGCTTCTTGAGTTGTGTATTTTTTATTTGTTTTTAATGTTTCCTGTACTTTTCCTAAAATTGTTTTGGCTACACCATCTTTTTGAGCTGCCGTTCCGGTTTGGTTATTGGCTTTCCTTCCTCCAAAAGTATAAACATGATTTCCATCTGCTTCTCCAGTGAGTTTTGTAAATTCTTTTTTAGCAAAATAAGCATCCAATAATTCTTCAACGGAAGAATCCTGAACCACACTTACCGTTTTTCCTTCATTGGTTTGCGGAGTTGGTGGTTGCTCAGCCTCAACTGTCCCTTGAGTTTCCTGATAATCGTGTAATTCTCCCGATTGATTACTATTTTGTTCCGGAACTCCTCTTTCTTCCATTTGTGATGCCGGTTTTTCTGCAGCTGGAGAGTTTTCCGCTATTGGTGTTGTATTATTTGATGGAGTTTCTGAGGGTGTTGATTGTGTCGGAGAATTATTAACCGGTTGTTCCGGTCTTGGTTGTGGTCTTTCAACAGGAGTTGGAGCATACAAAGGATTATCTAATTTGTAATTATCCGTTGCATGTTTAGTATGTGAAAAATATTCTACCGTTATATAAAATTCCAATTGCTTTGCATCAGCTTCACCCTGCATCGCTTTTTGCATGAGCGCTCTCGTAAGCATAAATTCTGCAACCGCAACTCCGGTTTGATCTACTCTTGCTTCTTTAGTTTCAATTAAAAGATTTTTTGCATTATGACCTTCGCCAGCTTCATCATCTTCCCAAAGTGTAAACTTTAATTTTTCACCATTTAAATTCACACACTGCGCACGGGCTCTCATTTTTTCGGTAAAACTAAAAACCGTTCCCGGTGAATCATCCACATATTGCAGTTCAACTTTTTCAATTTTTGGAATTGCAGCAGGTTGAGGAGTAATTTCTATTGTCGAATCACCACTTCCTTCCGGCTCATAAAGATAAGCTTCCAGACGATATGTATGTTTTTGTGAAACTTCACCAAAAGTAAAATTACTATCGCCTATTTTTTTAATATTTGTTGTTGTAAAGCTTCCGTTAGACCTTTTTTTGAATAATTCCCAGGTGACACCTGCAGGATTTCTTTGACTTTGAGGCGTTGAAAGATACCAATCATCAATGGTATAAGTAGTTGCTTCACCTACTTTCGGAGAAGCATTTCCTGATATTTTTGAAACTCCTTTTTTTGACATTTCAGAAAATTTAATTGTTAATAAGCATCGATTTCGCTTTCCATTATTCTTTCCTGAAAGTCATTCACATCCACCAAAGGATTTATATGTCTGATTACTTTTGCATCAGCATTTTTCACATTTTTTTTACTCATTTCACCACGTTGTCCATGGTCTTTAATTGTGATTTTCCCGCCTGTTGTACATTCAAGTTCTGAAACTTCAGTCACCGTTTTCTTCCCCATTACCATCACTTTTTCGTAAGTTTTCTGCCATTTTCCAGCCGGAGCATAAGCGCATGGAAGATAACCACCCGAACTGGGTTTTAATTTACATTTTCCAAAACTCGGACCTGAAGGATTGAACTGAAGATCGTCTTCAGTAACAGCTAAATAATCTGCATTACCTGCAGAATCATTCCAATAATGTTTATTATGCGCACTGACAATATGCTTGGGAAACTGATCTCCTTGATCACACTTGCATGTTCCTTTTTGAACAACGAAGTGTTTCCCATCATGAGATGATGATTGAGTAGACATATTTTGTGATATTTGGTACTCAAAGATAGCAAAAAGTAACTTAACATAAAAAAAACGGAAATTAATTTTCCGTTTTTTTTATTATGTCATAACTAATTAATGTTGAGTATATTCCGGCTCCTCCACTGGAAGCATTGTCGGCATAAAATATTCGTTTAACCAGTAAAATTCCTGTCCGTTATGTTTAATTTTTACAGCAGGATTATTTCTATAAGTAAGCATTCTGTCTGCAAGTTCTTTGTAATATTTAAAATAGCTTTTTGCTTCTTCATTGGTGATGATATTAGATTTCGTCCAGCCTTTCAGCATAAATTTAGACATTTTCTCTTCTTCAGAATTATCAAAACCGGTACTTACACCCACTGCATAAGACATTGGTTGCTTATATAACTCTCCTTTGTCTAAGAATTTCAACGTTGGATTGTATTTTTTTAATAATTTGATATATTCTCTTACCGCTCTACCTTGTTTAAAGTCTGTTCTTGCAGCACCAGTATTCGCATAAACTTCAGAATAGAAAGCTTTCAACTGATCATATTCTGCTTCAGAAATCAGGATACCTTTTTCCATTCCGGTTTTATAATCCATTAATTCTTTTGGAATATATCCTTTTGCCAAAAACGGATTTCCGTAGTTAATCAATTGAGCAGCAATTCCTGCCGGAACCGGATTTGTTAATCCAGGATAAAGGTATTTATATTTAAAATCAACCTCTGTTTTTCCTGCTCCTACCGAAGAATGGAAACGCTCATTCAAAGATTTATCGATCATTTCATTATCGAAAGACACTTGAGCAATAAGACTATCCACAGATTTCACAAGAAGTCCAGGAGCCGTAATATCTCCTTTTTTAGGAAAAATAACAAATCCTTGAGCCATACTCTGCTTAGGAAAATCTAACGAAAAGAATCCTGCATCACTTTCAATCAGATTAAAATTATTCTTTGTTAAAACATCGCTCTGTTTGATAATTTTTTGTTTTTTTAATTCAGCAACATTTTTAGCGGTGTTAGTGACAATATTTTCAGACATTAAAACAAAATCGTTGTAAGTATCGGAAGACCGGGCATTGGTCTGGAACATAATCAACTTTGCCTGAGCTTGAGTTAACGAACCAATAACGCTGGACATATTTCCGCTTCGGTTGGCAGAAGTTCCGATTGTAATTACAATATTGGTTTCATCGGGAACATTAGAAAGTAAATTTCCGGCAGCAATTAAACCTTCATTTAAAGGTTGATTTCCAACATTACTCGGACAATTCATTTCATTGGTTTTTTGCTCAATAAAACTCATCACTTTATTATAATCTTTACTCAGAGGCGAGGGAGCTACATTTTCTCCACAAGAATTGTTTTTATAAAGCACCACACCATATTTAATCGAATTAAAATAAGATGGCTTTTCAAATTTCAACTGAAGATCCTGTAAAAGCGAACCTACAATCGGAATATAAGGCGTATTTGAAGCACTTACATCCAAAACAAAAACAATATTTGCGTTTTTATTTCTATCAATTATTTCTTTATAACGGTCAAAAACAATGGGTTCTCCCAACACATTTTTTACAAAATTTTTACTGTAATCTAAAACATTTGTAAAATATTTTGTTCTGGTATCAGGTTTTACTTCTTCGTTTAAAGGAAGTGTTACGGGGAAAATATTTTCAAGCGGCGGTCTTTTATTTACATCCGTCAACAAAACAGCAGTACGAATATCTGCATCTGCTCCACCCGGTGCACCTTCGTGAATTCCTAAAGTTGTTTCTTTAATCCCAGTTGTATTTTTCATCTTTACGGCAGAACGTTCTCCCCAAGCTGAAATTACATTAGAACTTACCCAACCGTACAAACCTGTATTGATGCTGTCCATATCAATGGTTGGTTTCTTTCCGACTAAAAAACGTTTGTTATTTTCTGCCTGTTTGTAGACATAAACCATTTGACCATTCGGAATTTTCACATTCGCAGCCTCAATAAGACTTGGCGAGTTGAAAACCATAATGGAATCGTTTTTATAATATCTTTCGGCACTTTTGATCACATCCGGATTGCTTGGCACTACCGCAACTCTTACCGGAAAACCCGTTTTTTCGCTTTTTAAAGAATTACTCCAAAGCAGAAGATCAGATTCGGGAATCCAGCCGTATGTTTTAATTTGTTTTGACGAAACTTTTTTCATTAGAGCATCAGGAATATATTCTGCTACTTTTACCATTCCGTCCCGGTGTTTTAAAACCATTAAAGGCTCTAAAAACTTAACTTCTTTATAAGATTTTTCGTCATTTTTATCAAGATAAGCCGTATTTCTTGATCGATCTGAAATCGCAATCCATGGAGCTGATTTTTTAGGAAAACCATTAATTACGGAAGCATTATCTATTTGCCCATATTGTTGTGGCTCAGGAGTTTTCTTAGAAGGCAGCTTTACCTGACAACTCGTCAGCAAAACAGAAAGTCCTACATAATAAGCCGCTAGAGGAAATTTATTTTTCATCTTAATTTTCTTTATAAATTGGTGTGATGTCCGTGAAACAGACTTATTTTGTTATTTGCTTTGGTTGATATCGACTTTGGTGACACAAGTCATACCATCATCATAATTTAATTTTACAGACTGTATCACTGTATTTTTATCAAACTGAAGACCTGCACAATACAGATAAAAATTATTGACTTTACTGTCTGCAACTTTTACAATTGCATTTTCGTTATTGCACAGATAAGTTCTCAGAAGATAGTTGTAATGCTCATTGAAGCTGTTACCATTTGCAATTTTCTGTAAATGATATTTAAAATCATTATCCTTTTTTGCATACATTTCATCTAAAGTAGGCTCTTCATCCTGCATCGAATTATACGCCTGATTGACCAAAATATGATGCTCGATTGGCTCTAAATCTTTATCTGTGTAAAGTGTAACTGTATAATTTCCCGGTTTTTGAAACGAATAAATCGCCAGTTTGTCTTTTGAATCTATTTTCCCAGTTTCTCCGAATCTCCATGTAAAATTTGTAGCATCAGAAAGTGCACGAAACTGTACATTTTCATACTGCATTACCTGAGTTGGCGCATCAATTTTAGTAGCTACAGCGGCACTGTCTTTAGGTTTTGGAATTCCTCTTGCAGAAACCATAATCGGAAAAGATTTAGAATATTTATTATCAATAATCAAGGTTACATTATAATAACCAGGCTTACTGTAAAAATGAATACCCTTACTTTTGTCTGAGGTTTGTCCGTCCCCAAAATCCCATTTTTTAAATTTCGCAAATTCAGTTTTATCCTGAAACGACAAAGTATCACCAGTTGAAAGCGAAGACGGGAAAACCACTCCTTCAATATCATCTGCCGAATGGATGACCTTTTTTTGAAGCCACAATGCGACCAGTGCGGCAATAAGCAATGTGGCAATTACACCAATGATGATGTTTTTCCTGTTCTTTTGAAAATAGTTCATAGTAAATTTTTGTGATGTGTTTTGTATTTTTTTGGTGTTATCTTGGGTTTAAAGAGTTGTTCCGATCACGGAGAGTCTGGCTTTTTTCTTTGTATCCTAATTGGCATTCTTCATATTGTTTTTCAAAGGTTTTCGTGTTTTCGTTCATTTTCATGATTCGGTCTTTATCTACCATATTCATTTTGAAAAACTTTCCTATTTGAGGAAAAGCAGATTTTCTAGGATCATTTACCACAACATTCTGAAAAGTATTTGCGAGATCCTGTATCGCATATTCTGCGTCATTTTTCTCTACTGGTTGCTGTATTTCTACAGACAATCTATTAACTCTGGCCGAAGCTGTATCTATTAACTTCAACCCAATTTTTTGCTGTTGATCAAATTTAACTTTCTGCTCTAAAATCTGCAGTGCATTGGTATCTGCTTCTGAAAAAGGAGATGCAAAACTTTTAAGAAAAATAATTCCTAAAAAGATTAATGCTAAAATGAGCATTAGAATGAGATAAAAGAATTGATACTGCTTTTCTTTTTTTGATAATGTAATCTGTCCCTGCATAATTTCTAAACTTTAAATTGAATTACCTTCTTCGCCCTGTAAATTTTCTGGTAGGATCAATCATCATCTTATTGTTGATCTGATTAGATTTCCCCTGACAATCCTGAACATTTCGAATAGCAATTTGCTGCTTGAAAGAAACATTGATTATTTGGCTTTTAAGATTAAGCATGGGCTTTATTTTCTGCATTAATACAGCATAATGTTTGAAATTATCGGCGCTATCGACTCCCATAATTTGCTGAGCTTCACGAACGTTATCTAAAATATAAGTACGCAAATAATTATCATTGTAAGCTTTATCCGAATCCAAAAGCTCCATTCTTGCATAGATACTGTCGACTTGAGTATGCAAAAGATCATCTCGATTCAGCAAATCGCGATATTGGGCAACTTCTTTGTCGATGCCTTTGAGTTGGGTATCATAACTCTTAAAAAAGAAGTAGACGCTGGTAAAAGAAATACCAGACAGAATGATAAATGAAAATATAAATTTCCAAATACCTGATCTGACATCAGATCTGTTTAGTTTTTTTTCTCTGTTAGAAGACATGTTCGTGATTTGGTTTGGAATGTGAAAATACTAAAAAAAAGAATTATACACAAAATTAAATTTAATGCATACAATACTATTTACAATTTTTTAATGTAAAGTTTAATTTCCAGATCCGAAAGATTTTCATATTTTAGTCAACGGAATTTTATTCTGCACCACCAAATCATGAAAATAGAATGAGTAAACTACTTACCAATATGGTACGGTTTTCTATTGCCGACAGCGATTTTTATTTTAAAAAAATAATGATCAAAACGCTTTTGGAAAACCCTTTCAATATGCTTCTCAATGACTGCAACAACGGTCATGAGCTCATCAACCGAATTTACAGAAGGCAGGAAGATGTTTTTATTATCGAATTATTCATGCCTGTTCTCAGCGGAATTGAAGCTATAAAATTCATCCGTAAAAACAATCAGGAAACACCTATCATTACCTATTCCGGGACTTATCAGGAAGATATAGCAGAGATTTTATCTAAAATTCCCAACATTTATTACTGTCAAAAAAATAGCAATACCATCAAAGATATTGTAAAAGGGCAGATTTCCTCCAAAGATTTCGATTACAACGCTTATTATACATCTTGGCAACAGCAGCCTTTAGCCGTTCAAGAATATATGAACCGACAGAAAAAAAGCCAGGAAGAATTATCTCCCACTGAGATTCAACTGATGAAATTTTGCTACGAAGGATTCAGTAATAAGGAAATCGGAGAAAAGCTTAATCTAAGCACACGTACCATCGATACGTACATCAACAGACTTACCGAAAAGCTCGGTCTGAAAACAAAACTGCATCTCATTCGGTTCTGTGTAGAAAACGGATATTACAATTCCAGTATGTAAAAATCACGTCATTTTAGCGGTAGTTTATACTAAACATAAAATTGTCAGTAGTTTATGCAAAATATTTTTTGTGTGAATTCGCTACTATTCCTTTTTTTTTACTAAATTTGCACACCTAAAATTTAAAATTTACAAAGGAAATGACAAAGGCAGAATTGGTAAACACCATCTCAAATAAATTGGGGACCGAAAAGAATGAAACACAGAAAGTTGTAGAAGCTTTTATGCAGGAGATCAGAACTTCTATGTACAATGGAGATAACGTTTATCTAAGAGGTTTTGGATCTTTCATCGTAAAAACAAGAGCAGCAAAAACGGGAAGAAACATCTCTAAGAACACTGCAATAGAAATTCCTGCACACAATATTCCTGCTTTCAAGCCATCAAAATCTTTTGTGGAGAAAGTGAAAACTAAAGTTGCAGTAAAATAAAGAGAAATTAATTAATATTAACTAGTTACTAAAAATTTAACATTATGCCAAGCGGAAAGAAAAGAAAAAGACACAAGGTTGCAACACACAAAAGAAAGAAGAGAAGAAGAGCGAACAGACATAAGAAAAAATAATCTCCTTCGGGATTTTTAATATATAATATAGTTGGTGATTTTTAAATTTTTTAATGCTCACCGACTATATTTTGTTATGTAAACAAGTAAAAATTTGAGAATAATGAGCAATCATACCCTCAAATATCATCATCAATCTTTTTATCTTTAATTTTAAAAATGAAGAAAGAACTAATAGTTTCACACGAAGGTGATCTCACAAAGATTGCTTTACTGGAAGACGGTAGACTATGTGAACTTCATGAGGAAGAAGACAAAAATGATTTTGTAGTCGGTGATTTGTTTATAGGAAAAGTAAAAAAACTTGCTCCTAATCTTAATGCAGCATTTGTAAATATCGGTTACGATAAAGATGCCTTTCTGCATTATCAGGATTTGGGACCGCAATATCTTACTTATCGAAAATTTTTAAAAGATTCGGTTTCCAATAAACAAACATCTTCAGGTCTGAAAAATTTTGAAATTCAGCCTGAAATCGACAAAAACGGAACCGTAGATAAGATCATCGCCAAAGATGATATCGTTTTATTACAAATTACTAAGGAGCCAATCTCCACAAAAGGACCGAGAATTTCTACTCAAATTTCTTTAACAGGACGTTTTTTGGTTTTGATACCTTTCGACAATAAAGTATCCATCTCAAAAAAAATAAGCAGTTCTGAAGAAAAAGTAAGACTTCGCACATTGATTGACAGTATAAAACCGGAAGGTTTCGGCGTCATCATCAGAACTGTGGCAGAAGGCAAGAAAGTAGCTGATCTTCACAATGATATGAATCAATTGATTCAAAAATGGGAGAATACTTTTAAGAATATTCAAAAAAATAAAGTACCTTCTAAAGTCCTAAGTGAAGACGATAAAGCATCGTCTATTTTGAGAGATAACTTCAATCAGGATTTTGTAAATGTCTTTTGCGATGACGAGCAAATGGTAGACGAAATGAAAAATTATCTGGAAGTAATAGCTCCGGAACGTAAAAATATCGTTCAGTTTTATGACTCCCACATTCCTCTTCTCGAATATTATAATGTTGAGAAACAGCTTAAACAAAGCTTCGGAAAACATGTAAATATTCCCAGTTCAAAAGGTGCTTATTTGGTAATAGAACACACAGAAGCACTTCACGTAATCGACGTCAACTCCGGTAATAACATTACCACCGGAAACACTGCCAATAAAGAACACGCATTGAATGTGAACAAAATGGCAGCTACAGAAATAGCAAGACAATTGCGTCTTCGCGATATGGGCGGAATCATTGTTGTAGATTTTATCGACATGACCAACCCCGATCACAGAAAAGATCTTTATGAACATTTCAGAAACGAAATGAGCCGAGACAAAGCCCGTCACAAGATTTTACCACCAAGTAAATTTGGTTTGATACAAATCACAAGACAGAGAAACCGTCCGGAAAAACAGATCGACACAAAAGAAGAAAACCCCAACAAAGACGGAGAAATTGTAGCTCCAATAGTCGTTGTTGAGAAAATGGAAGACACCATCAGAACCATTATGCAAAAAGGTGATAAAGGAAAACTTTACCTGCATGTACATCCTTTCGTAGAAGCTTTCCTTACCAAAGGAATCAAAAGCATACAGATGAAATGGTTTTTGAAGTATAAAAAGTGGGTAACCATTATCCCAAGGGATTCTTTCAAGTATTTAGAATACAAAATCTACAATTCTAAAAAAGAAGAATTGAGTGGATATTCTAATTAAAAAAACATTTTACAGCCTCCAGATTTGGAGGCTTTTTTTATGTAAAATGGGTAAATTTTAGAAAATAATCAAGATTTATATTTAAAATTAGAAAAAAATTTTCTTTTTTTAGCTTAAAATTTCAATTTCTTTACACATTCTACCCTATCCATATTAACTTCAGATAGCACATATTTATTTTTGAGAAAAATTTTTTATCATCAAAAATACAATTCCCTACTTGAGTAGTAAATTCCTTAGAAATATCAAATAAAACCTCTGTTAACTCCCTGTTATAAACATATTTAACATTTTTAAAACTATAAATAAAAATAAAAATTCAATTTAAAGTGATATAAAAATTTCAGAATTATTGTTTTTTCATAAAAACATGGATTATTTTAATTAAAATCACAAATAAACAGAATATTCAGTCTGAAATTCGATAATTTTCCCTATATTTATATACTGAAAACTAAACCTGATGAAGCCTAAATTAACCATCTTTGATGAGCCGCTGCTGTATGCAGAAGGTTTATCAAAACTACTTGTTCAAGACAAAATTTTTAGCTCAATTGAAATTTTTAATTCGTACAAAAATCTATCTGAGCACATCAAAAACAATCCCCCTGAATTTTTAATGATTAGCTCCGGTATTTTGGTTCTTACCGAAATGTATTCTTGTGTAGAAAAAATTCTCGTTGAGAACAAAAATATCAAGATTATTATCATCGGAAATTCTTTTGATGTCGCAACGATCAGAAAGCTTTTTAATAAGGGTATTAAAAGTTATCTCGACAAAAACAGTTCTTACGCAGAATTTTTAAAATCAATTCAATCATTACTTTTAAATGAAATATACATTTGTGAATATGCGAAAGAAATGATGATTAATTATATCAGTCATGAGCAGGAAAAACAAAATTCTCACATTAAAGATCCTTTAACCAAACGCGAAATGGAAATTTTAAAACTTATCTGCGACGGATTGAGCAGTAAAGACATCAGCGAAGGACTTTTTATCAGCATTAATACTGTAGAAACTCACAGAAAAAGAATTCTTTTAAAACTGAATGTGAAAAATTCGGTAGGTGTGGTAAAATATGCTTTGGAGAATAACATTTTCAACTAAAAAATTTAAGCTTTAAAAAACAAAAGAAATCTAAACTCAAAAGGTTTAGATTTCTTTTTTGCCGTAAATCATGGAAAAAATTCGAGGCAAAAGTTTACAAAATTAATATGAATATTTGAACTGATTATTCATTTTCTGATTATCTGTTATTAATTGCAATGTTTAATTTTAATCTAAAGATGATATAAATTTTACTTTCTTTTAAATTCTCGCAGATTTTTTTGATTTAGCAGATTTTAATTCCAATAAAAATTTAAAATCTGCGAGAACTATTTGTCAATTATCTTATTCGTAATCCGGCATTTCGGCGTTGGTGAAAAGTGTGGTTCGAACAAAATCAATCATTGAAGTATTCAAGTCAATAACTACTACGTTTTTTTGTGAAATATTATCATTGGAAGTATTCATCAGAATAATCTGCGAATCATTTGGCGAAAACCTCGGATCCAGATCATTGGTTCCTGTAGGTTTATCGCTTTCTGCAGAAACATCCAGAATTGCATTTGTTATTAAATTATAGATAAAAATTCGGGAATCGAGCTGTCGGTAATTTGAATCCTGATACCCGGAAACATCTCTTGTGTATAATAATTTTTGTCCGTCAACAGAAAAATTCAATCCTCCTGCAGCTCCGGAACCTCCGGTTACAATATTTTTCGTCACATTTCCAAGCATATCGATGATGAAAATTTTAACATTATACCCGTTGTAATTATTGGTTTTTAATGCGATTTTACTGTTATCATAGCTCCAATCACATTCTGTAATCAAGCTTCCATCGGGTGTTGTGTACAATAATTGTTGTCCGCTTCCATCTTTATTAATTCTATATAATTTATCGAAGTTGGAATAAATCAAAGTATTTCCATTCGTGCTCCATGCAAAATCCATTTCATAATTATTAAATCCTGAAACCGGAATTTGTGTTACTTTAAATGGATTTGAACCATCCGGGTTTGCAGTGTAAATATGAGTTCCACCACCTTCAGTTCTTAAAAATGCGACTAAGCCTGCATTATTGTTTTTTCTCGGTCTCCAGCTGTTGTACATGGTTTGTGTAAACTGAAAATAGTTTCCCTGGCTATCACTAGAAATGATTGTAAGATTACCGTTTTGTTTTTGTACATAATGAAAACGGTTTGAAGGAACCGTACTGGTTGTAAATTTGAATACAGCACTCAAAACTTCAGGATGAATACCGTCTGAAACAGCAACCTGCCAAAAGTAGCTTACTCCATACTGTAAATTATTCAGTGTATAATTTTTTGCGGTAAGATCATTTACCTCAACAACATTGGTATTGATATTATTTTTAACAATTAATCTGTATTTTAAAACATCAGAAGTATCGGGATCAGTAGAATTCCATTTTAATTCAACATTCAAAGGTTGATTTAAAGCGTTGTCAATCGGGCTCAACAAAACAGGAGTTGTAGGTGGTGAATTGAGAGAATCATCATCACTCATCTCAAAAACTACAGTCACGGTTTGATTTTCGCCCTGAATATTTACTGCCTGAAAATTGGCAACATATCCCGACAATTCAGCTTTTACAGAATAATTTCCTAATGGAATATTTTTTATTTCGAATAACCCATCTTTATCACTAAATACGGTTTGTGTACTCGGCGTTGTGATTACTTTCGCATTGGGTATCGGTTCATTGGTGCCTTTTTTCACAACTTTACCTTTAAGAACCCCTGTTTGCGACTGCTCTACCAATTCTTCGTTGCACGATCCTAACATGAAAAGTAAAACGAAAAGGGTAAATATTTTTATAAAAGTTTTCATAATTATTAGTTTTTATTGCCAAAATAAAGGTTTAGACCTAAACCAAATCTCAATGCATGATCATTTCTTTTTCCGTTTTTGAGAAGATCCCAATCATCTGAAAACCCAATATCATATTGAGAAGAAATTCTCACTCCAAGGTTTTTAAAAGCCAGATATTCAAAACCACCTCCGAATTGCGATTTGTATTTTACATCTTCAGTAGAAAACATACCACCAACTCCGGCATAAATAAATGGGGAAAATTTATATTTTGGTAAAAGAAAATATTCTAAATTAAGTTCGGGAGAAATGAAAGTACGTCTTAGAATTCCCTGATTTTCTAATCTGTAAGCTGATGCGCTTAATTCTACATTGAAATTTTTATCGAAAAAATATTTTACTCCACCTTTTAAACCAAACTGGGCAACTGGATTTACATAATCATTTCTCACCTGATTACCTTCAACTTGACCAAATAAAGAAAATTTTGATCTTTCTGCAGTTGCATAAATATTCCCAATCTGTCTGTTGGTATTTTTCTGAGCTTCCAAATCATAATCATCTACAATTTTTTGATAATTTGCAGGATCACCTAATGATTTCCCCCAAATATTATCTTTTATCCCTTCAATAATTAATGATTTAACCGCTTTTTCGATTGCATCTGTTACAGCCAGCTGAATTGGCTCGTTTTGAGTGAAACCAACCTCAGCTTCCATCAATCTTTCAGTATCGATATATTTAAAGAAGCTTCCGTTTACACTTGTAGAAAGGATGGTTTTAGAAACATAAACAGTTTTTAGAATTTCTCCATTTAAAGTAGAAACTGCACGAAGATAAATTGTAATTCTATCTTGTCTGTATTGTGACGAAGCCCCGATTCCAAAATATCTTGCTCCAATTCCGCCTGTCATCACGTTGCTGTCGTAAGAAATCACTCCACCCTCCAAAAGCATTCCTGCGTACAATAAAGGTGGTAAATTTTGACTATTCTTATCTGCATCCTTTAAATATTCCTGTCTTGTAGATCGAATAATCTGTCTTTCATTAAGAAGATTGGCAATATTTTCTCTTTCGATGGGTTTAAACCATCTGCTGTCTTCCAAAGCTTTAATAAGAATGGTAGTTGTACCTTGTGGTACTGCGGTACTCCAGTTTGCTCCGTTTTCAGAAGGTTTATATTGCCCGGTTTGATCCCGGAACTTATAAACACCTATGACAACTTTCTCTTTAGGTAACGGTAAATTTCGCAGTTCTGTGGTGTGAGTCGTAATCTCACCCATCGTTGAGACCTCTTTATTAGAAGTAAAACTCATTGCGGTTCCACACGATTGTAGGGCATACAATAAGAGCATACAGAATATAATTCTGATAGTTAAAAAAAATCTCATGGTATAGTTTTTAGTTTTTTTATTTTGGAATCACAATCTCAGATTGTTCTCCCGTATTTGTATCCAAGATACTGATCATAGTTCCCTGTGATGTTGCAGTAACCTGCAGGTAAAGGGAACCAAAAAGATAATTTCCCGGCTGTACTCCTCCACTTCCAAACTGATCCTGAAAAAGTTTTGAAGAAAGCTGGCTCAAAACCTGCCGATTAAGACTTTGAGTAAAACTATCTAAGGAACTGGAGTTACCCAACAGATTAGCGCCTTTGTTATCGTCAAACTGATTTTGAGCACTCGCTGAGCTTAATAGCCACTGATAATTAAAGGTATCTCCACCAAAAGCCGGATTGATGGGTTTATAGACCAATTGTTGTGACTTTATCAGGTAAGTTCCTGATAAGAAAATTAAAAAAATTGCTATGGTTTTCATGGTAGTTAGTTTTAGTAGATAAATTCATTTTTCACAAGATTTTTGCTCGCTGTAAATTCTTTAATATATCTGAGAGAATTAAAAACCTGCTCAGTAATAAATTCTTCGCTGGGATTGGTTACAAAATCGTAGATAATTTTATCATCAATTTCGATAGTAATCTGTCCGCTTGTACCTCTCGTCGGCAATTCTGTAATTTTGATTGCAGAACTGCTCTTTTCAGGAAGCTGATTATACTGAATGTAAAACTGATCGTAAAAGTCTTTGCCAACTTTTGTTTTTGTTTCGTCAATGGTGAGACCACGCAATTCAAAAACGACATCGCTTTCTACTTTTGCAATTTTATTTTTTAGAAAATTCTGATTAATCTCAAGACTGTCTTTCGAAATAAGCTTTTGATTTTCTTCATCTCTTATATATAAATAAGCTTTCAAAGCATCATTTTTATCAAGATTTACGCTGAGTTCGGATAAGGATTTGGTTTCATTAGGGTTTATAGAAAACTTTCCGCTTTGTTTATTATTTGAAAGATTTCCGTTGCTGCCTTTTTTAATAGCGACCAAGAGATAATTGAGCTCCCTATAAATGGAAGAATTATTAGTAACAACCGCTTTAACTAAAAGCTGCTTCTCTATTACATTTTTCTCAATTTTTGCAACAATTCCTTTATCTTCCTGTGCATGTAAACAGACAGACAAAAAGATAAAGAAAGCTTTAGAAAAAAAAGAGATTAAATTTCTCATAGATATTGTATTAATAATTTCTCATAAATATGGTCTTATTATCACTTTTAATATTGAGATGCAAACCCTCCGAAATACTGTTGGTCCCGGTTATATCTATAATATTATTATTTCCCTGGGTAGTAATTGCCGATTTATTTTCTTTGGGAGAAAATGCATTATTAAAATAAATACTGTTTTGATCACCGAGCTGCTGTATAACAATATTTGTTTTTGCGTTAAGCTGTAAATCTGCATTATTGTTATTTCCCATTTGTACCACTTGTGAACCATAAGATGCAGAAGCTGCCGGATTAGAATTTTGAAAGCTAATCATATCGAGTGCATTCTGACTATTGATAAGATTCCAGTCTGTGGTTTGTGACTTTGTTGCTATTGCAAAGAGTAAAGCCAGCGTAATAAATATTTTCTCAAAAGCTTTCATGTTTTATTTTTTTTAAAGGTACTTGAATACAGGGCTTTACAAAACACGTTAAACAGTTACTATTAAAAAATCACTGATTTCGGTTATTGCATACCGTATAAATACGAATAGGCAAAAAAAAAAGAGAAACCGAAGTTTCTCTTTCAAAAAATGTTTGCTAAATTTACTGATTAACTGTAACTGTATTTGAATTACCCATCTGCATTGAAGTATGAGTATTACCGTTTGTCATTTGGCTTATCGTAGCCATGTTTCCGTTACCGTTTTGTGTAACGTAAGACTCATTGCTGTTTGCAGCCATTGAAGATGCACCTTGATTGATTGTAGCAGTATTACTGCTTCCAATTTGGTAGCTTTCAGAAATATTATCATTACCATATTGGTTAGCGACTAACTTATTACTGTTTCCAACAGACTGTTCTCCGATAGAGCTGTTATCATTTCCTTGTTGATACATTTTAACAGAATTCATGTTTCCATTAGCACTTGCAGAACCGCTTTGGTTTGATCTTGCATAGTTATCATTTCCGATTTGGTCAATATCAGATTTGTTATAATTATTACTTTGAGTAGCAAATCCTTCATTATCGTTACCATTTTGATTGATGTCTAATGAGTTACGATCACCAGTTTGGTCACCATCTGCTAAGTTTCTCAAACCTGTTTGATATTGTCCTGCTTCGTTATAACTTCCAACCTGATCCAAAGTTGCATTGTTTCTGTTATTAGTTTGTGACTGCATTGCTGCATTGTATATACCCCCCGATTGATTAGCAGAAACAACATTGTTGTTACCATTTTGAGTTTGTGTATTCCAAGAAGAACCACCAGATTGATTAGTTGTAGCTCGGTTTGAATTTCCGTTTTGTGTTTGTGTTACGGAATTATCATTTCCGCCTTGTGTAGCAGAAGCATTATTTAAATTACCATCCTGATTCTGAGTTGCCGTTTGATGAACACCAGTCTGTGTAGTAGTAGCAACGTTTAAGTTTCCATCCTGATCTTGAGATGTATCGTGTCTTTCACCTGTTTGTGTAGATGTTGCACGGTTTAAACTACCGTCTTGAACTTGATCTAAATCATTCAAATATCCAACTTGAGTACCTGTAGCAGTATTAAAATTACCATCTTGAATTTGGTTGATATCATTTGCTGTACTCCAAGTTCCGTATGGACGCACAAAACTTCCCTGACTTTGTGAAGCTGTAGCAGTATTACTTAAACCATCCTGATCTTGTTTAATATTAGATCTTACATCTGCACCGCCTTGCGTAGCTCTTACAGTGTTTAGGCTACCTACTTGTTTTTGATCAATTTTTGACTGCCATGTATATTCTTGTGTAGCTGTAGCTCTATTTCGAAGACCGTCCTGATCTTGTTTTACTTCAACTCCACCAGCAGAAAAACCCTGTCCTTGAGACACGGTAGCTTCGTTTATTAATCCGTTTTGAGTAGTTTCGGCTTTATTACGACCACTATTACTTCTTTGTTTCACATTAATTGTGTTTCCTGTACCTGTTTGGTCAGATACATTCTCATTACCAAATGTACTAAGGCTTTGCTGTGTAACTGTAGCAGAATTACTGTTTCCAGTTTGGGTTACATTATTATCACTGTTTTGGGCTAAAGCGAAGCTTGCTGATAGAACAACAAATGCTCCTGTTACTAATTTTTTCATTTTAATTAAAATTTAGTTGGTTAATAGTGAGACAAAGATAGAGGCACAAAATGAGGAAAAAACCACTGGAATAGTGTAAATTTTAAAAATCACTGAATGCAGTTTGTATTGTAACTGTTTTCAGTTTTTCGTTCTAACGGCTATTAGTTACAAAGTTCATCCGTATAATTACGGTGTAAGCTTTACTCTTAAAATTATCGATAATTAACATTTTCCGGTTTCCTTTCTACAAGATATATTAGTAAATTTGAGCTATGGAAAGTTTTGGAAAAGATCTTTTAAGAAAAATAAAAAATGCTGAATTAGCAGGCTCAAATGCGCATGGAGTTTTCTCTCCTCCTTCCCGGCCTATATTTACTTATGATGAGGTTTTAGAAAAAAATCCAAAATTTGCTGCCGTGAATATCGTTTTATATTTAAAAGATAATGAATGGTATTTTCCTTTAATTGTAAGAAGTACCAACGAAAGAGACAGACACAGCGGACAAATCTCCCTTCCCGGTGGAAAACTTGAAGAAACAGATAGAGACTTTGCCGAAACCGCCATTCGTGAAACTTCTGAGGAAATAGGTCTTGAAAAACATTACGTGAGAATTATTCGTGAATTGTCTCCTATTTACATTCCGCCGAGTAATTTTTACGTTTATCCCTATATTTCTTATACCAAAAAAAATCCGGAATTTATTTTACAGCAAAGTGAAGCCGTGGAAGTAATTGAATTTCCTATTACTTCATTTTTAAATTTACCAGACAGTCCCGAAATTATGGCGCTTCCCGGAGCGGGAGGTCATGAAGTTCCTGTCATTAATTTCAACGGATATATTATTTGGGGAGCTACAGCCATGATCCTGAGCGAATTCAGCCAGTTGATTAAAAAAATGTAACTTTGCGACTATTATGTTTAATTAAAAAATGGCGAAGAAAAACATTTTTACCGATTCATTCGGAACACCTTATTTCTTAAAAAGATTTATCATTTTTATTCTGGGAATTGTTTCTTACAGAAGATTCAACGGCTTTAACAAGCTGAAAATCACCGGAACAGAGAATTTGGTAGATCTTCCGGATTCCAATGTGCTTTTCGTATCCAACCATCAAACCTACTTTGCCGATGTTGCAGCAATGTATCACGCATTTTGTGCGGTAAACAATGGCTATTTAAACACTATTAAAAACCCCATTTACCTTTTAAATCCGAGAGTAGATTTTTATTATGTAGCCGCTGAAGAAACGATGAACAAAGGAATTCTTCCAAAAATATTTAAAATTGCAGGTGCAGTTACCGTGAAAAGAACTTGGAGAGCAGAAGGTAAAAATATTAACAGAATGGTAGATCTTGGTGAGATCGACAATATCATGAAAGCTCTAGACAACGGTTGGGTAGCTACATTTCCTCAAGGTACAACTGCAGCTTTTGCTCAGGGAAGAAAAGGAACCGCAAAATTGGTTAAAAATCAACGGCCGATTGTAATTCCAATCAAAATAAATGGCTTCAGAAGAGCGTTTGATAAAAAAGGACTTCGTGTAAAAGTGACTGGAGTAAAACCAACAATGGAATTTAAAAAGCCTTTAGACATTGATTATGATAACGAGAATGCACAGCAAATTCTTCTGAAAATAATGACTGCCATTGAACAGACCGAAGATTTTAATATTCTACATACTTATGATGAAGAAATTAAAGCTAAAAAATCTGACCAAACCAACCCACAAAACTAAAACGACAACAATGAAGAAGATTTTAGGAATATTTTTAATTATTATAACAGCCCTTTCATGCAACAGTCAAAAAGTATATTCAGATTTTGACATCAGTTATTCTAGAAGCGGTGGTTACGCTCCATCTTACGAAAACCTTTTAATTAAAGGAAATGATGCTCATTATTCTTTTGAAGGACAAGGTAAAAAAACAAAGAAAAACTTTAAAATATCTAATGAAGATCTGAAAAAACTAGACGAAACACTTTCGAAAAATAATTTCAGAAGAATTCAGGAAGATCATAAAAAGATGTATGATAATGTAACAACATCCATCAACGTTAAGAAAGGAGCAAATGAAGGAAGTAAGAACGATGGAAGCATGATCATGCCCAATTACAAAACCAATTGGGAAAATATTACGGCAAATTTTCAGGAAATCATTAATAACAACGTAAAAAACTAAGAAAATAAGTTGAGAACTCATTTTATTGCTATTGGCGGAAGCGCAATGCATAACCTTGCCATTGCTCTTAAAGATAAAGGATATCAGGTTACAGGTTCGGATGATGCTATTTTTGAACCTTCAAAATCGAGATTAGAAAAAAAAGGAATTCTTCCTGAAGAATTAGGTTGGTTTCCTGAAAAAATTACGTCTGATATTGATGCTGTAATCCTTGGAATGCATGCTCATCAAGACAATCCTGAATTGGCTAAAGCAAAAGAATTAGGCTTAAAAATATATTCTTATCCTGAATTTCTTTACGAACAGTCAAAAACAAAAACCAGAGTTGTCATCGCCGGTTCACACGGCAAAACCACGATTACTTCGATGATTCTTCACGTTCTGAATTTCCATCAGAAAGATGTAGATTATATGGTCGGAGCGCAGTTGGAAGGTTTCGACTGTATGGTAAAACTGACTGAAGATAACGATTTTATGGTTTTGGAAGGTGACGAATATCTTTCCTCTCCTATCGATTTGCGTTCAAAATTCCTTTTATATCAACCGAATATCGCTTTAATGAGCGGAATTGCTTGGGATCACATCAATGTTTTCAAAACATTTGACGATTACATTGAGCAGTTCAGAAAATTCGTATCAAGCATTACTCCGGGTGGAGTTTTGGTTTATAATGAAGAAGATGCGGAAGTGGTAAAAGTAGTAGAAAATGCTGAAAATTATTTCAGAAAAATGCCATACAAAACTCCGGAATATGAAATCAGCAACGGAAAAGTACTTCTTAAGACCGAAATGGGAGATATTCCGCTTTCTGTTTTTGGAGCGCACAATTTATTAAATCTTGAAGGAGCGAGACATATTTGCCACACTTTGGGAATTATGGACGAAGATTTCTATGATGCGATTATGAGTTTTAAAGGTGCTTCAAAACGTCTTGAAAAAGTAGAAAGAGAAGATAGAGGAATTCTTTACAAAGATTTTGCACACGCTCCAAGTAAAGTGAAAGCTGCTGTAAAAGCATTTTGCGAACAGTTTAAAAATGAAAAGAAATATGGTTTTCTTGAACTTCACACCTATTCAAGTTTAAATCCTGTTTTTCTTGAGCAATACGATCATGCAATGGACGGATTGGATGAAGCCATCGTTTTCTATTCTGAAGATGCCTTAAAAATCAAAAGAATGGAGCCTATTTCTCCTGAATTAATCAAAGAGAAATTCAAAAATGAAAATCTGAAAGTCTTTACCAACGCAGAAGAACTTCATGCTTATTGGGATTTATTAGACAAAACTCAGGGAGTTTATATGATGATGAGCTCCGGAAATTTCGGTGGTTTAGATTTAACGAAATAAATCATTGCGAGCAAAGCAATCTCAAATTAAAATTAAAAATCGCTTTCAATTTTTGAAAGCGATTTTTGTTTTATAATGACTTAGAAAAATTTACCAAAGATCTTTATTAAGCTTATAATCATAAGGAATATTTTGGCTAAAATCAGACAAATACCAAACATCAGGCTCAGATTTATACTGTACAAAATCATAGATTACATTGAGTGGCATTTGAATGTTTCCCAAATTTCCTCGCTCTTTATTAAATGCGGAGACCATTGCGGTAACTCTTACCAATTCGTCTCCTGATTGCAATGGCGCATTATAAGCCGTTCCAATCTGAATGTGTGCTTTATATTCATCTAAAAGTTTAGTTACTTCATTTTTATAATTTCGGATAATGGCATTTTGTGCTTCTTCGTCAGTCGGTTTCCTTTCCGCTAAAATTAATTTAGAAAAATCTCGTGCTTTATACCTTTTAATTTCAGCCAAAACCTCATCCGGAATATAGTCTTTATTTTTAATTGCATTTGTCCACATCAAGGTATCAATTGGGCTTTCAGGAGCTGGAGTTGCAATATCTACATTACCAGATTCAGCCGGGAAACTAGCCAAAATCTTTTTATTGTTTTCATAATTCTTCCAATCTTCCTTACTATACGTTAAATATTGTTGAATTTTGTAAAGTGGCGTTTCTGTTTCGTTTCGGTAAACGTATTCTGAGATGCCTAAACCCAATATTAAAACTAAAAATCCAAATCCGATAATTTTAAATATTTTTCTTACAGTTGACTTTTTCCTTATTGGTTTTTCGAAATTTTGTGATGGTGATTTCATTTATATTGTGTGATTTTATGGTTTAAATATAGGTTAAATAATATCCTTTTAATTTTGTTTTTTCTCATTATTAAATCTGCAAAATCACTTAAATCTGCTAGAATTTTAAAACTATATAGATTCTGAATATTCCTTAATTAATCTTTCTAAAATATCCTGAGTCGAAAGTTCGCTGTAATCAACAATTGATTGCCCTACCCAAAGATTAACAAACTCAGCATTTTTTGCTGTTCTTGCCATTCTTCTCATTTCGCCTGTTAGTTTATTTTGATAAGGATACGGTAAAATATAGTCAGAGTTTTCAAGATGCTCAATAAATTTATTCCTGATTCCTCTTGCGTAACGCCCCGAAAAACTTTTCGTTAAAACAATCTCTTTTTCTTTTACTTTTTTGAGCCTTTCTTTTTCGAAGTCCTGCAAAGCACTTTCCTGAGATGCAAGTAAAAGACTTCCTACCTGAAAACCTTGTGCTCCCAATTCCTGTGAAGCTTTTAAAGTTTTTCCGTTATAAATTCCGCCTGCATAAATCAAAGGAACTTTTACGGAATCGTAAACCTGAGAAAGCAAGGAAAAACCGCCAATTTGCGGAATATTTTTAGATACAAAGCTTCCTCTGTGACCACCCGCTTCAATTCCCTGAACACAAACAATATTAATTCCAGATTTTTCCAATTCCAAAGCTTCTTCTACCGAAGTGCAGGTTCCAATCAAAACCGTTCCGTTTTCTTTTAATTTTTCAATGCTTTGTTGGTCTAAATTTCCAAAAGTAAAGCTTAAAATTTTACAGTTTTCTGAAATAGCAGCATCGATTTGTTCATGATAAGAATTGATTTTAATTTCTTCTAAATTTGAAAGGTTCGTTTCAATATTATTTTCCTGAGCAAATTCTTCAATAAACTTTTTCGTCTTAAAATATTGTAGCTTCAATTCATCGGTAATTTCCGGAATCTGATGAACAAAAATATTGACTGCAAAATGTTGATTCGTCATTTTCTTTGTCTTTTGAATTAATTCAACAGATTTTTCCGCTGAAAGATCTGCTAAAGCCAATGAACCTAAACAACCTGCTTTTGCCGCCGAAGCTGTCATCTCAGGAGTACTTACTCCAAACATCGGAGCTTGAATAATGGGATGTGTTGTGTTGAATATTTTGCAGAATGTATCTTTAAATTGCATGGAATGATTTTTAATCTCACAGATTGAACAAATAATACAGATTTCAAAGTTTAAATATCTGCATAATCAGCAAAATCTGCGAGAGATTCTTATTAAATATCTGCTACAGCATTCAGCATTTTTTCTTCCCAAGCCGGATCTTTCGGGTCAAAAAACAACCTTTTCCCAGTATCTAGAGAACGTACAACATTCATCTCCTCCTCAGAAAGTTCAAAATTAAATACATCAAAATTCTCTTCGATTCTTGAAGGTGTCACCGATTTCGGAATCACACAGAAACCTTCCTGCAAATGCCATCTCAGAATAACCTGAGCCACTGATTTATTATGATTAAATGCTATCTTTTTAAGCAAAGGATTATCTAAAAGTTCTGCATTTCCGTTCCCAAGCGGACTCCAAGGTTGTGTAACAATATTGTTTTCTTTATTATAAACCTGAAGTTCTTTCTGCTGGAAAATAGGATGCAATTCAATCTGATTGATGACTGGAGAAATCGTAGAATTTGATTTTAATTCCTCTAATTTTTCAATGGTAAAATTACATACACCAATCGCTTTTATTTTTCCTTCATGGTACAATTCTTCCATCGCTTTCCACGCACCTGAAAAATCTCCGAAAGGCCAATGAATAAGATACATATCAAGATATTCAAGCTGTAATCTGTTGAGCGTTCTCTGAAAAGCCGACTTTGCTTTTTCGTAACCATGATCCTGAAGCCAAAGTTTTGAAGTGATAAACAAATCTTCACGGTCAATTCCGCTGTTTTTAATGGCGTTACCAACCGCTGTTTCATTTTGATAAATTGCAGCCGTATCAATCATTCTATAACCAACTTCAATCGCTTTGATAACAGCTTTTTCACATTCTTCAAGATTTTCCATCTGCCAAACTCCGAAACCTAAAGCAGGAATATCAACTCCGTTATTGAGATTAATCACAGGTTGACCTGAATATTTCTTTTGATTCATAATATTTTGTTTTGATTTTTAATTTAATGTCTTTCAAATTTCGGATAAAGTTTTAAATTTTAACACACAGATTTTATCTGAAGAATAAATTTTATATATTTTTAACATCATCATTTACTTTGAATGCAATTTTACTTAGAATTGGAGTTTTAGAAAATCTTAACACTATTTGTTTTCTTTATTTTTATCAAAAAATTTAGATCATGTCCACCCCATCAGAATTGCAACTTCAAAAGATTATCCTAAAATTATGGAAATCTGGGAATCGGCGGTTAAAGCTACTCATGATTTTTTATCTGAAACAGATTTTGAATATTTTAAAGAAGCCATTCCAATAGACTATCTTCCAGGTCTTGATGTGTATTTAATTTCTGAAAATGAAGAAATTAAAGGATTCGGGGCTGTTTCTGAAAATATATTGGAAATGCTTTTTATTCACAATAGTTCTCATGGAAAGGTTTTTGGTAAAATTTTATGCCAGTTTTTAAAAGAGAAAACAGGTTTTACGAAAGTTGATATAAACGAACAAAATTCACAAGCCATCGGATTTTATGAAAAGATGGGGTTTAGGGAAATCGGAAGGTCAGAGAAAGATAGTTCGTAAAAAAATTATCCTATTATTCATATGGGTTTATAGATTATTCGTTAACAGATTATAAATAGTTTCGGACTAATTTTTGTAAATTGTTTTGGCAAATAGAGCCATCTAAACAAATGCCCACAACAACTTCTCCTCGCCAAACCGTAAAAAAAGTTCTGCCGTTGATTCTTGCGACAGCAATTTTCATGCAGATGCTCGATTCTACGATTCTCAATACTTCTTTGCCCTCAATTGCAAAAGATTTAAACGAATCTCCATTGAATATGCAGAATGCAATCATCAGTTATGTTTTAACTTTAGCTGTTTTCATGCCTGCAAGTGGATTTTTGGCGGATCGATTCGGAACGAGAAGAGTTTTTGTTTTTTCTTTGGTTTTGTTCAGTTTGGGGTCTTTGTTTTGTGCGATTTCTCAGAATCTGACACATTTGGTTATTTCAAGAGTCATTCAGGGAGTTGGCGGAAGTCTGATGACACCAGTCGGAAAATTAGCTTTAATTAAAACTTTCGACAGAAACGAATTATTAAAAGCAATGAATTTTGCGATTATTCCTGCGTTGATTGGTCCTGTTCTAGGTCCTTTAGTTGGCGGATATATGGTTGATTATCTTTCGTGGCACTGGATTTTTCTCATAAATATTCCGATTGGAATTTTAGGAATTGTTTTGGGCTTGAAATTTATGCCAAATTACAATTCAAGAGATACCGATTTTGATTTAAAAGGTTTTTTAATTTTTGCGGCAGCTTCTCTCCTACTTTCGGTTTCGCTCGAGCTTTTTGGAGATATGCAGAATATTACGCCGGTTTTAGTAGTTTTTATTCTGGGTTTTTTATTCCTCTATTACTATTATCATCATGCTAAAAGAGGCGGAAACCCAATTTTTCCTTTAAGCTTATTTCAGGTAAGAACTTTTAGAGTAGGAATTGTAGGAAATCTTGCCACAAGATTAGGAATCAGCTCCGTTCCTTTGTTACTTCCTTTGATGATACAAATTGCTTATGGTCAATCTGCGGTGATTTCAGGGTGGATTATTGCTCCAATGGCTTTGACGGCGATGTTTGGGAAATCATATGTTATAAAAATTCTCAATAAATACGGTTACAAACGAACTTTAATGCTCAACACCATTGTGATTGGAACTTTGATTTGTTGTTTGGCTATTCCCGACATTCACACTTCAATTTTTTGGTTTATTCCTGTGATTGCAATCTTAGGATTTTTCAATTCAATTCAGTTTACCTCGATGAATACAATTTCGATTGCAGATTTACGAAACTTTCAAACCAGCAGTGGAAATTCCCTTTTATCAGTTAATCAACAACTTGCAATAGGTTTTGGGATTGCATTTGGCTTGATTGTTTTAAAAATTTACGAAAACAATTCTGATCTTATCAGACATGAAACTCACAATGCTTTTCGCTACACTTTCCTCACAGTTGGAGTTTTAACTATTATTTCATCACTAGTTTTCAGAAGACTTCACGTTTCGGATGGCAGAAATATGAATTCAAAAGAATAATATTATTTAAAATACTTTAATAAACTTTGTAATAATTACGCAAAGACTAAAACTCTAAAATTCTCCGACCCAAAAACTCTCCAACCTAAATTACCACACATCAATGTGAGAGAAAACCAGCTGTCCTAAATTTGTTAAAAATTAAAACAAACAATATTATGACAACTAAAAAAGTAGAAATCATAGTTCCGCCAAAACCTGCACATTTTGTGGGAGACGGTTTTAGGGTGCATAATTTTATTCCGGGCTCTTCGCATTTAAGTATGAAGAGAATGGATCCTTTTATTATGTTCGATTATAATTCTAAATTTCATTTCAACGGTTCAGAAATTCCACGAGGAGTTGGTGTTCATCCGCACAGAGGTTTTGAAACAGTGACGATTGCTTATCAGGGAAAAGTTGAGCATCACGACAGTGCAGGAGGCGGTGGAATTATTGGTGAGGGTGATGTACAATGGATGACAGCTGCAAAAGGAATTCTTCACAAAGAATATCACGAAAAAGAATGGTCAAAACAGGGCGGAATTTTCCAGATGGTTCAACTTTGGGTAAATCTTCCGGCAAAAGATAAGATGAGTTCTCCAAAATATCAGGCGTTAAAAAATTCGGAAATCCAGAAAGTTGATTTAGCTGAAAACGGATTTGTAGAAATCATTGCCGGAGAATATCAAGGTGTAAAAGGTTCTGCATCGACTTTCAGTCCGGTTAATCTGATGAATGCCAAATTAAAATCTGGCGGAAAAGCAGAATTTAATTTTCCTGTGAATTTTAATACAGGTGCTTTGGTCATTGAAGGAAATATTTTGGTAAATGGAGAAGAAAAAGTTTCGACCAATCATTTTGTTTTGTTTGAAAACAAAGGAGAAAATTTCACAATTGAAGCAACCGAAGATTCCGTAATTTTGATTCTTAGCGGAGAACCTTTAAATGAACCTATTTTTCCACACGGTCCTTTTGTAATGAATTCAAGAGAAGAAATCATGCAGGCTTTTGAAGATTTCAATACAGGGAAATTTGGGTATTTGGAAGATTAATTTGAATTTTAAATACAAACTTAAAACATAATTTAAACATACAGTTTGTCATTCCGCAGGAATCTAAGTTTATTTTTTAGTCGAGATCCTTTCAGGATGACAAAATGTATGTACAATACTTACCAACCATAATTTAATCATATAAAATTAAACATCATGAAATCAGAATTTGAAAACATTCCATTAGTAAAAAATGAAGATAAAAAGAGATTTGAAATAGAATTTAACGGTCATTTTGCATTTATCGATTATAAAGAAACAAGCCAGCAAATTGCTTTAATCCATACAGAAGCCGAACCGGAATTGGCAGGAACCGGAGCAGCTGCAGCGGTTGTTGAAAAAACATTAATGTACATTGAAGAAAGCGGCAAAAAACTTCTTCCATTTTGTCCATACGTTTTTGCATTTATTAAAAAAAATACAGATTGGAAGCGCATTGTAGATGAAAGATTTGAAGCTTACGACAAACTTTAATTTTGTTTTTCTAACGTATGAGTCACATTAGTTTCAGTTAAAATATGGTGCATTATTATTTCTTATCATTTAAACTTTAATTTAGAAATATCTTTTGTCACTTTCGTGGTAAAAAACTATGTTTACTTATAAAACTTTAATTAAATTTAAAAACTAAAATCACAATCATTATGTCAAATATCGGACTTATCATAGAAGAAAAATCTGCAGATATTGGGAATTTTTTGGTGGGAAGATTATTGCCTTTCCGTGAAAAAAGAGCAGTTGGTCCTTTCGTTTTTATTGATCATATGGGACCTTCAGAATTGAAAGATTATCAGAATCTTGATGTTCCGCCGCATCCTCACATTGGTCTCTCTACGCTGACTTATCTTTTGGAAGGATCGATTTTTCATCGTGACAGCATCGGAAGTGCACTTGAAATCAAACCTGGAGCTGTAAATTGGATGACGGCAGGAAAAGGTGTGGTACATTCTGAAAGAACTCCGAAATATCTGAGAACAACTGATAAAAAACTTCACGGATTTCAAATTTGGGTAGGACTTCCAAAACATTTGGAGCAAACAGAACCTACTTTTCATCACATCGAAGCAGACCAGATTCCGGTGTGGGAAGAAGACGGAATTCAGTATAAATTAATTGCAGGTGAAGCATTTGGAAGAAAATCTGCAGTTCCAGTTCACAGCAAATTGTTTTTTATTGAAATTAAAACAAAAGAAGCAAAAAAAATCAGCATCGGGAAAGACCTTTATGGTGAAGCAGCAATGTATGTTTTAGACGGAACCGTTTCTACAGATGGAAATTCTTATGGTTCAAAACAATTAATGATTGCAAAAAATACCGAACTCTGTGAATTTGAGATGAGCGAAAACGGTACAGTTTATCTTTTCGGAGGCGAGCCTTTCGATGAAGAACGTTTCATTTTCTGGAATTTTGTAAATTCAGACAAAGAATTAATCGACAAAGCAAAAGTTGACTGGAATGAGCAGAATCACGAAGCTTTTCCTCTGGTTCCGGGAGATGAAAAAGAATATGTTCCGCTTCCTAAAGCGATTTTGAACAGAAAATAAATTTTTAAGCTTACTTTTTCGATATTTAAACCCATTTCTATGAAAAGAATTTTTTTTCTATTATTAATCACTACAACTTTTTTAAGTAATGCTCAAACTGTTACTGAGCCTAAAAATAATCCTGTAGAATGGTCTCAAAATTACGAACCTTTTAAAATCGTCGGAAATCTTTATTATGTAGGAACTTACGATTTAGCTTCTTATTTAATTCTTACCGATAAAGGAAATATTTTGATTAATACTGGTCTGCAAAACTCTCTTCCGATTATTAAAAATAATATCAAGAAGTTAGGTTTTAATTATAACGACATCAAGATTTTATCTTTAACACAAGCTCATTTTGATCATATGGGAGCAATGGCTGAAATTAAAAGAGAAACCGGAGCAAAATTATATGTTGACGAAAAAGATGTCTCAGAATTAGAAAGCGGAGGGAAATCTGATTACGAATTGGGAAAATACGGAATCACTTTTGAGCCTGTAAAACCTGATTTTCTTTTGAAAAATAACGATAAAATAAAACTTGGAAATACCGTTTTAACGCTGCTTCATCATCCAGGTCATACAAAAGGATCATGCAGTTTTATATTTGAAACTACTGAAGGAAACAAAAAATATAAGGTTCTGATTGCCAATTTGCCTTCAATAATTATTGACGGAAAATTTTCTGAAGTAAAAACCTATCAAAGCATCCGAAAAGATTATGCCTATACTTTTTCAGCAATGAAAAAGCTGAATTTTGATCTTTGGGTTGCTTCTCACGCAAGTCAGTTTGATCTTCATAAGAAGAGAAATCCAGGAGCTTCTTACGATCCTAAATTATTTATGGATAAAGAAAATTATTTCAAAAAACTAAAAGATTTGGAAAATGATTATCTGGAAAAAGTGAAGGAAGATTCAGTGAAAAAATAATTTAAGTATTAAAAAAATCAAAAATGAAAATATTAGCATTCGCAGGAAGCACATCTTCCACATCTATTAACAGAGAACTGGTAAAATTTGTTCTGAAGAGTTTTCAGGAGGATGAAATTAATTTAATTGATTTAAATGATTTTGACATGCCCGTTTTCTCGGTTGACAGAGAAAAGAAGGGCTTTCCTGATGAAGCACATAATTTTTTGAAGCAGATTGAAGAATGTGATGTCATTATTTGTTCTTTGGCAGAGCACAACCGTTCTTATTCAGCTGCTTTTAAAAATGTTTTCGATTGGGCTTCTAGAATTAATGTAAAAGTTTTTCAAAATAAACCAATGTTTCTAATGTCAACTTCTCCCGGAGGTTACGGTGGCGGAAATGTGATGAATACAGCAAAAACATTCTTCCCACAGTTCGCGGCAGATGTAAAAGAAACTTTTTCATTGTCTAAATTTTACGAAAATTTTGATTTAGAAAGCGGCGTTATCAACCCCGAAATGCTAAAAGATTTGAATGATAAAATTGAAAGTTTTAAAAAACAAATAGGTTAAACTCAAATTTTTATCACAAAAGCTTTTTGACCCATAAGTCACATGAGTTTTTAAGCTAAACATTTGTGCTAAAAAGAACACATAAGTTTTGAAAATCAAAGATTTTTCAACTAAAAACAATCAACCAAAAACCATCAACAAATAATGGCTGTAATTGTAAAAGCAAGTTTAGGCACCACAAAATACTACACAGAAGTTGTCGCAGGTGAAAACCAATTAATCACCGACGAGCCTGTAGATAAAGGCGGGCAAAATAAAGGTTTTAATCCTTTTGAAATTCTCGCAACTTCTTTGGCAAGCTGTACTGCTGCGACTCTAAGAATGTACATCGACAGAAAAGAATGGAACGTCGAAAAGATTGACGTAGAAGTAGAATTGGAAAATTTTCCGTTAACAAAATTGGCAGTTTTCAAAAGAAACATTAGTTTTGAAGGAACGGATTTAGGCGAAGACCAATTGAAAAGACTTCATGCCATTGCAGATGCTTGTCCGGTACACAAAATATTACTTAACGAAATACAAATTCAAACCAAATTTTCATAAATATGATAGAAGTAAAACAAAACAACGACGAAAAACACGGAAGCTTTGAAGCTTTAATCGACGGAAACAAAGCCGGATTAATGACTTATACTTGGGCAGGTGAAGACCGCTTCATCATTGATCATACCGAAGTGGAAGAAGCTTACAACGGAAAAGGTGTAGGAAAAGAAATGCTGATCAAAGCGGTAGAATTCGCAAGAGAAAACGGCAAAAAAATCATCCCTTTATGTCCGTTTGCAAAAGCGACTTTTCAGAAAAATGATGATTTGAAGGATGTTTTGTAGGCTAAGATAAAGGCTAAGAAACTCTCGCAGATAAAATAGATTTTCGCAGACTATAGACACGAATTGTATTGTTAATATTTTTTACTAAACAAAAATTCGTGCATTCGTGGCAAAAAAATATGATTTGCTAAATTTGTGAAGAAAGAACTTTAACTAATTTTGAAATTTTTTCTTCACGATTTTTTTTGTTTTAAATCCTATCTCCATTCTTGTAAGTTATTATATAGTCAAAACTTCCATCATCCAAAAACTCAACTTCTCTCCCACTTCCTAAAAAAAACTATATTTGCTGAAATTAATTTCAAGCATGAATTCCGGAACTATCCTTTTGCTATTTGTTTTTGTTTATTTCATCGGTTTATTGGTGATTTCTTATTTCACAAGCCGAAATTCCGATAATCAATCGTTTTTTATCGGTAACAAAAAAAGTAAATGGTGGCTCGTTGCCTTCGGAATGATTGGAACCAGCTTAAGTGGCGTTACTTTTATTTCAGTTCCGGGAACGGTCGGGAAAATGACCGGAAGCGAGTATATTTTCGGAGGTTTCGAATACTACATGATGGTTATCGGATTTTTTATCGGATATTTTATCGTTGCCGCCATCCTTCTTCCGCTCTATTATAAGATGAATCTTACTTCTATTTATACCTATTTAGGGAAAAGATTCAACGTGGAAGCACACAAAATTGGTTCTGTGTTTTTTATTGTTTCAAGAGCGATCGGAGCAACCGCAAGGTTGTATTTGGTAGTTAATGTTTTACAGATTTTCCTGCTTGAAGGTTTAGGTGTTCCGTTTTGGGTAACTGCATTAGTACTTTTATTGATGGTGCTTTTATATACTTTTGAAGGTGGTGTAAAAACCATTGTGATTACAGATACTTTGCAGACTTCGTTTATGATTATCAGTTTGATAGCATGTATCGTGTATATTTTATCTAATTTAAATTTATCATTTGGCGAAGCTTACACGATTTTAGAACAGAAAAATTATACTCATTTCATTAATTTCGACCCGAATTCTAAAACATTTTTCCTGAAAACCATTTTAGGAGGAATCTTCATTACCATTGCAATGACTGGATTGGATCAGGAAATGATGCAGAAAAATATCTCGGTTGATAATCTTCAAAATTCAAAGAAAAACATGCTGACTTTTGCAGGAACTTTGCTTTTTGTAAATCTTGCATTTTTGTTTTTGGGCGGCTTGCTTTATCTTTTTGCGTTGCAGAATGGCGCAGGATATTCTCAAATCACAACACTTGTTGAAGGTAAAGAAGTTGTTTCAAATGTTTTCGGATTTAAAGATGCTACAGGAAATATTGTCAACGTTATGGGAGATGATCTGTTCCCTTCTTTGTCTCTTCAAGGGCATTTTCCGATGATTATTTCTGTGATTTTTATTATTGGTTTGATTTCCGCACTTTTCCCATCTGCAGACGGAGCTTTAACCGCAGTGACAAGTTCATATTGTGTAGATTTGTTGAATTTAAATGAAGATAAAAACAAAACCGAAAAAGAAAAAAAACGGTTGAGAATGAAAGTTCATTTGACGTTTACCCTCGTTTTCTTTATTTTAATTATGGTTTTCAAAGCAATGAATGATAAGTCGATCGTTTATTTAATTATGGAAATCGCCGGTTACACTTATGGACCACTCCTTGGACTTTTCGCTTTCGGAATCTTTACTAAATTTAAAATATCAACAAAATATTCCATTCTCGCAGTGACGCTTTTGGCTCCTGTATTAACTTACATTATTAATATGTTGGTCACCAATTATACCGATTATAGAATTGGCGTAGAACTGATTATTCTGAACGGATTGCTAACTTTCACTGGATTGTGGCTGGTGAAGAATAAGAATTATTTGAAAGTAGTTTAATGATTAATCATTTAAACAACTTAAAGATGTTATTAAATAAAACAAAATTATTAATCACAATAATTACATTATTAGTTGTTACAAGTAACGTTTCTGCACAAGATCAAATGGCTCAATTTTCTGATAAAATAGATTTTAATATTCTTAATGAAATTATTAAAATGTCAGATGATACGGTTTATGTTAGCAACACAAACAAAAATCATTTATCAGAAGATGGTCTTTTTTATTTTTATGATAAAAATGGAAATAAAGCAATTGAAATGGGTTATGAAGTTGCTTATCCCTTTACAGGAAAATCTGCAATTGTTAAAAGCAACGGCAATTGGGGGCTTATCAATCGTCTCGGTGAATTTATTTATCAATCACAATTTCCTTTTCCAATAAAGTTATCTTCTTATGAAAAATACGGAATTTTCGATGATGGAAGAATTATATATAACTTAAGAAGTGGTACACAACAGTCTGGGTTCATCAATTGCGCCGAGCCTATGACTCCCGATTATTCCATTGTCAAAACACAGTCAAAAAAATATGAATTAGTACATAAAAAAGATCAAAAATCTATTTTCAAATCAGAAATGGATTCAATTATTTCACAGAATTTTTTAATATATAGTAACAGTCAAAATTTACTCATCTTAAAAAAGAAAGATAAATACGGATTATTTCTTTCTAATGGTAATGAAATTTTGAAAATTAAACATGAAAAAATTCAGTTCTTAGGAAAGTATATAATGTTACTTGAAGATAAAGTTTGGAAATACTACTTATTTGAAAATAACAAGTTAAACTTAATTATTTCTTCAGAATTTCAATGTACTAGTCCGACTTATCAAAGCAATGCTATTGGTGTATATTCAAAAGATAAAAAATACAATATATTAAAAATCAATGGTGAAAATTTATCTCAAGAATTCGATTACATTAGTGTAGAGGGAACTTTTGGAATTAAGAATAATTCTGTAATGATTTTTAATTCAAAAGCTGATTTTTACATTTTTTATAAAAAGTAAAATTACCTGCCAAAGTATCTGTTTAAATATTTCTCATCAAATTTAAAATAAAATCTTTCAAAACTTTGTCTAAGATTTTCAACTCTAGCAAATTAATCAAACAAAATCCAGGGAAAATACTTGGATTTTTTGTATTTCCGTAAGCCGACAAAAAATTGTAGATTTGTGTGCAAATAAATCAAAAAGAATGAGTAAAAGTATTGAAGAGCTGAAATCTCTTACAACACAGATCAGAAGAGACATTTTAAGAATGGTTCACGCTGTAAATTCAGGTCATCCAGGTGGAAGTTTAGGCTGTACAGAGTACTTCACAGCACTTTATGGAAAAGTAATGAACTACAAATTACCATTCACGATGGAAGGTAAAAACGAGGATCATTTCTATCTTTCAAACGGTCACATTTCGCCGGTTTTCTATTCTACTTTAGCTAGATTTGGCTTCTTTCCGGTTGACGAATTAAGAACTTTCAGAAAGCTTGATTCAAGATTACAAGGTCACCCTACAACTCATGAAGGTTTGGAAGGAATTAGAATTGCTTCAGGATCTTTAGGACAGGGACTTTCTGTTGCTTTAGGTGTTGCGCAAGGGAAAAAATTAGACGGAGATCAATCTTTGGTTTATACACTTCATGGTGACGGAGAATTGCAGGAAGGTCAGGTTTGGGAAGCTTTGATGTATGCTGCAGCTAAAAAAGTAGATAATGTGATTTCTACAATCGATTATAACGGACAACAGATTGACGGAAGCACAGAAAATGTACTTTCATTAGGAAATCTTCATGCGAAATTAGAAGCTTTCGGATGGACAGTTTTGGAAGAAAAAAACGGTAACGATCTTGAAGCTGTAATCGCAATTCTTGAAAGAGCAAAAACCGAAACAGGAAAAGGGAAACCAGTGGTAATCATTCTTCATACTATCATGGGCAATGGTGTAGATTATATGATGGGAACTCACGCTTGGCACGGAAAAGCTCCAAATGACGAGCAATTGGATACGGCTTTCAAACAATTATACTTAGAAGCTCCTGCAGATTATTAGTAGAGTGATGAAAGCATTATTTATTCCTTTTTTAATCTTTGCCTCAACTATATCTTATGGTCAGAAAACAATCACTCTAAAATATGAGATTGAGTATGCAACAGGTGAAAAAATGTATGTAAATAATAACAACAACTTTGTGCTCTATGAAAAATCTCAAGAATCTCCGTGCAACATAATCTCTTTACAAAATCAAAAATTCAACTGTTTTAGAGGAAATATCAAGACAAAATTCAATCTTAGCCCTACAGACAAATACAATTGGGGAATAAATGATGTTGTAAATAAATTTGAATTGCTTTACAATGAAAAAAAAGGAATTGTAGATATTAATGGATTCAAGGCTAAAGAATATGTTGTTCTTAAAAACAATGAAGTTTTTTTCCGTGTTTACATAGATACCAGCTCTAAAATAAACAATACTGATTTTTTAAATATGATTGTTGACAGTCCTTTCTCTGAAATCAATTTCCCAAAAGGCTTGATACTAGGAATACAAAATAGGAAAGTTCAGGATTCTATACTTTTTCAAATCAAAAAAATTTCAGAAGTAAATCAAGTCATTAGATATGATATTGAAAATGACATTAAGAAAAATATTGAATTAGAGCAAAAAGAAAATAGTAAATTTAAATCTCCCGGAGTGACGGATAGACCTCCTTTTTAAAAATTAAATTCATATGAAATATACATATACAGAAAAAAAAGATACACGTTCAGGATTTGGGGCTGGATTAGCTGAATTGGCTGATAAAAACCCAAATGTTGTAGCACTTTGTGCAGACCTTATCGGTTCTTTGAAAATGGAAAAATTCATCGAAAAAGCTCCTGAAAGATTTTATCAAGTTGGTATTGCTGAAGCAAATATGATGGGATTGGCTGCAGGTTTAAGCATCACAGGAAAAATTCCTTTTACGGGAACTTTTGCTAACTTCTCTACTTCAAGAGTGTATGACCAAATTCGTCAGTCGATTGCATACTCAAATAAAAACGTAAAAATCTGTGCTTCGCATGCAGGCCTTACTTTAGGTGAAGACGGTGCGACACATCAGGTTTTGGAAGACATCGGAATGATGAAAATGCTTCCGGGAATGACGGTTATCAACACTTGTGACTACAACCAAACGAAAGCGGCTACTCTAGCGATTGCTGACTTTGAAGGTCCTGTTTATTTAAGATTCGGAAGACCGGTAGTACCTGTATTTATTCCTGAAGATATGCCTTTTGAAATCGGAAAAGGAATTCTTTTGCAGGAAGGAACTGATGTAACAATCGTTGCAACAGGTCACCTTGTTTGGGAATCTTTGGTTGCTGCAGATGAATTGGAGAAAGAAGGTATTTCTTGTGAAGTAATCAACATTCATACAATTAAACCTTTAGACGAAGAAATCATTTTAAAATCAGTGGAAAAAACCGGTAAAATCGTTACTGCTGAAGAGCACAACTATTTAGGAGGTTTAGGAGAGTCTATTGCCGGAATGTTGGCTAGAAGAAGACCTACAAGACAAGAATTTGTTGCTGTAAATGATACCTTCGGAGAATCTGCAACTCCTGCAGAATTAATGAAGAAATATAAAATAGATGCTGCTGCTGTGACAGAAGCTGTGAAAAGAATTTTAGCATAATATTTTCTCAATATATATAAAAAGCACCCAAATTTTGGGTGCTTTTTACTTTTCGTAGTTTCGCTCCTACGGAGCTCAAATATTACAAACACAATTATTCTCTACAAAGATTTTGTTTAAAGAGTAAATTGATTTCTATAACTGTAAATTAAAAAAAGCCGAAAGATTTCTCTTCCGACCATAACCAATGCAAATTGATTTTCTCAGTTTAATTAGAGTTTAAAATCAAATTCAAACTACTACTTATTTGATCATTAGTTTTTTGTTAACCCAATTATCTTTAATCTTAATTTTCAGGATGTACATTCCTTTCGGAAGATCAGAAACGGTTATTGACTGATCGCTGTTGAGCTGTACATTTAGCTTTTTCCCATCCATTGAGTACATTTCCACTATGGAAGCCGTTTCACCTTTAATGAAAATTTTTTCAGAAGCCGGGTTTGGATATATTGACAGTTGCGTTTTTGAAGAGAAACCATCTACACTTAATGTATGTTCAACAGACGGCTCAGAATAAACTTTTGATGCATCAATTGATCTCACACTCCAGTACACATCTTGAATTGATGGATCAAGTATTAAAAACCAAGAAGGTGTCGTCACCACATATTTTGCGACATCTTGCGCTCCCGGAGTCGTTCCCACTTTAATTTCATATTGTAAAGCATTTACAGGAGTTTTATCGTCCGTCGCACCACTCCATGTAAAATTGAACGTATTTCCTGTTTTTGTTAAATTTAAATTTGCTGGAGCCGTTGGTTTTAAATTAGCTGCTGTGGAAGTATTTTGATATAATTTGGTAAATGAATTCAAATCCTGATCTGCCCAATCAAAACCAGTCATCAAAACGTCTAAATGATTATTTCCATCATAATCAAAAAGCCTTACATTTCCTGTTCCTCCTAAATTATATAAAGAAGTATTGCTTGCTTTTGTAAAAGAACTGGAAGTTGTATTGTATAGAAATACATTAACAACTCCGTCATTATTTGCATCATCACCAATTACAATAAAATCATAGTATCCATCATTATTAAGATCTCCAACATCAACACTTGAAGCCGAAAGGCCTTCATTAGGTATTTCGGTTTCGGCAAACTGACCTGTTCCATCGTTTATAAAAACACCGAGATATTCATCATAATTATCATCCTGACCAATTGCTACCAAATCTAAAAAACCATCTCCGTTAAAATCTGCATAAGCCATTTTTCCACTTGCTAAAGGTAGAAGAGTTTGAGATAGCTGAAGTCCATTATTTGAATTTAAATAAGTTTTAAAAACAGGATTCGTATTTTCATCATAACCAAAGACGACAACATCCAGAAGGTTATCATTATTTAAATCTAACACTTTAAAACTACCATTCTGAGTTCCAGGAAGCCATAATTGATTTAATTGAAAGCCAGTTACTGTATTTTGATAAAGGCTCAAATCATAGACAAAACCAGTTCCATCAACATATTGTGTACCATTAATAGCATAGTCTTGTTTACCATCGTGATTTAAATCAAAAACTTCAATTGAACCGTAGATTTTCCCTGCAGTATCTTCCACTTTTGCAAACCCTGTTCCATTATTCAGAAAACGATAATGCTTATAATTAACAACATTATTATAGCTCAAACCTGTGGAAACAATATCGAGCAGACCATCATTATTATAATCTATAAATTTAATATCTCCCAAATGTGTAACATCGATTCCCAAATTTCCATATGCAGAAAAAACGCCGTTATTATTGGAATAAATTTCATTAAATGTAATATCGGCATTACCGTCTGCGTCGTTATCTATTGCCCCGTTGTAAACGACATCCGGTTTTCCGTCATTATTAAAATCTCCAATGTCACTTGAACCATAATAGAAATTTTTGATGTTGCTAGAAACTTCGGAAAATGTTTGCGACTGAAACAACATCGGAATAAAAAAAGCAAAAACATATAATCTTTTCATTTTATTTTTATTTAGATTAATTAAAAACAAAGATAGCCTCAAATATTATTTTAACGGTTTTTATTGAGACTGACATTTATCATCTGCTCAAGTATAAAAGACATTTTACAATGTTCTTAAATTTGTAACTCATTAAAAATGATAAATAATTATTAGAAAATTTATTTAAAGACTTGTCTATCTAAAAAATTATTTGTTATTTTGCAACCTCAAATATTATACAAATAAGAACATCGAGATATGTCAAGAATTTGCCAGATAACAGGAAAGCGTGCAATGGTTGGTAACAACGTTTCCCACGCTAATAACAAAACGAAGCGTCGTTTTGAAATTAACTTATTGGAAAAGAAATTTTACCTTCCAGAGCAAGACAAGCACGTTACGCTTAAAGTTTCAGCTCATGGATTGAGAATCATTAACAAGATTGGAATCGAAGAAGCTATCGAAAGAGGCATCAGAGAAGGATTGATTAAAAAGAACTAAATCATGGCAAAAAAAGGAAATAGAGTTCAAGTAATTCTTGAATGTACAGAGCACAAAGAAAGTGGTATGCCGGGAATGTCTAGATACATTTCTACAAAAAACAAAAAGAACACTACAGAAAGATTGGAATTGAAAAAATACAATCCTGTTCTTAAGAGATCTACCCTTCACAAAGAAATCAAGTAATTTATAAATATAATTTACCATGGCAAAGAAAGTAGTAGCAACCCTACAAAGCGGACAGTCAAAAAAAATGACTAAAGTTGTGAAAATGGTGAAGTCATCTAAATCAGATGCTTACGTTTTCGAAGAAAAAGTAATGAATGCAGACGAAGTAGACGCTTATTTGAAAAAATAATCAGTCACTTTATTTACAATATAAAAACTACTCATTTTTTGGGTAGTTTTTTTGTTATCTTTGTGTGTACAAGACAAAGTAAGATTATAAAAATCAAAATTCTAAGATGAGTTGGTTTAAAAATATTTTTAAAAAAGAAGAAAAAGAAACTTTAGATAAAGGATTGGAAAAATCTAATCAGGGTTTCTTTGAAAAAATGACTAAAGCCGTAGTCGGCAAAAGCAAAGTAGATGACGAAGTTCTGGATAACTTAGAAGAAATACTTATTGCTTCCGATGTAGGCGCTTCTACAACCATCAAAATCATTGAGAGAATTGAGGAACGTGTCGCAAGAGACAAATATGTAGGTGTAAATGAATTAGACCAAATTCTACGTGATGAAATTTCCGGACTTCTTTTGGAAAACCCTCACTCAGGAAGCGGAAATATTGATACTTCAAAAAAACCATACGTAATTATGGTTGTCGGTGTAAACGGCGTCGGAAAAACTACAACCATAGGGAAATTAGCTCATCAGTTTAAATCTGAAGGCAAAAAGGTAGTTTTGGGTGCAGCAGATACATTCAGAGCTGCAGCTGTAGACCAATTGGTTATTTGGAGTGAAAGAGTTGGCGTACCAATCGTAAAACAAGAAATGGGTTCTGACCCTGCTTCTGTTGCTTTCGACACGGTACAAAGTGCAGTTGCTCAAGATGCAGATGTGGTGATTATTGACACTGCAGGAAGACTTCACAATAAGATTAATTTGATGAATGAACTTTCTAAAATCAAAAGAGTGATGCAAAAGGTAATTCCTGATGCTCCACACGAGATTTTATTGGTTCTAGATGGTTCTACAGGTCAGAATGCTTTTGAACAGGCAAAACAATTTACAGCAGCAACGGAAGTTAATGCTTTAGCGGTAACAAAATTAGACGGTACTGCAAAAGGAGGCGTTGTTATTGGGATTTCAGATCAATTTCAAATTCCGGTAAAATATATAGGTGTTGGAGAGAAGATGCAGGATCTCCAACTTTTTAATGGTACAGAGTTTGTAGATTCATTTTTCAAGAAGAGGTAATTTTCTTAAAAATAAACACATTTACTAACATTAAAAATTAAAAAACTATGGGATTTATTACATGGATTATTTTTGGCCTTTTAGCAGGAGCACTTGCTAAAGTTATCATGCCTGGAAAACAAGGCGGTGGCTGGCTTATAACAATCATTTTAGGTATTGTTGGAGCTTTTATCGGCGGACTAATCGGAGTTTATGTTCTTCATTGGGGAGACGTCGATTCTTTCTGGAATTTCAGAAGCTGGTTTCTTGCCATCGGAGGTGCATTACTTGTACTTTGGCTTTACGGAATGGCTACTAGAAAATAAAAAAGTTTAAAAAATAAAAATCCCGATTTGAAAATTTCAAATCGGGATTTTTTATGAACAATAATAATTTAGTTAATCTTGATTTTGTAAGGCATTTCCATTTTCACCTCAGACTTTAATTTTTCATCGGTAAGCTGCTCTAAAACTTCGTAGTTGGCTTTACCAATTTTATTTTTAATCACTCTTGCAGAAATATCATCTTCATTTAAATCTTCAAAAATCTGTTCAAAAGCTGTCATTTTCTTAGGATAAGAAGCAACGTTGTATGATTTTAAGTTTGCTTTTTGTGCTGCAAATTTTACAGCATCATTTAAAGTTCCCAGTTCATCAACCAATCCGATTTCTTTTGCGCGAACACCGCTCCAAACTCTACCTCCACCAACACTATCGATTTGTTCGAAAGTTTTCTTTCTGTTCTGCGTTACAAAATGAACAAATCTTTTGTAAGTTCCTTCCACACTTCTTGTCATTAAATTTACTCCATAAGGCGTAAGACCGTGCAATGAAGAATAATATGCTGAATTGGCATTGGTTGCAACAATATCAGAACGAACTCCATTTTTATTGGCAATATCTTTAAAATAAGGCATTACTCCGAAAACTCCGATTGAGCCAGTTAAAGTATTAGGTTCAGAATAAATTTTATCTGCTCCCATTGCAATATAATATCCTCCTGAAGCAGCATAGTCACCGAATGAAACAACAAGAGGTTTCTTCTTTTTCAACTGTTGAAGTTCAAATAAAATTTCATCAGAAGCATTCGCACTTCCACCCGGAGAATTAATTCTTAAAACTACTGCTTTCACTTTATCATCTTCCTGAAGATCTTTGATATATTTAATATACTTTTCCGAATAAATTTCGTTGTATTCATCTCCATTATTAATAGAACCTGAAGCATATAAAACAGCAACCCTGTCGCCAGACTTTTCTTTATCTGTAAACGAATCAATATATTTATGAAGAGAAACTCTGTTTAATTTATCACTAGCTTTTAGATTCAATTTTGCTCTGATAATTTGGTCGTACTCCGTTTTTTGAATTAATTTATCTGCCAATTTGTATTTTAAGCTTAAATCAGGAATCATTCCGTATAAACTATCCACAACAGTTTTAAATTCTTCAGCTTTCATTTTTCTTGAAGCTGCCATTTTTGATGAAGTATTTCCCCAAATATCATTCAATAAAGTACTCAGTTGTTCTTGGTTTTCAGGAGAAATATCATTTCTTAAAAACGGCTCAACAGCAGATTTGAATTTTCCGTGACGGATAACTTCGATTCCTATTCCATATTTTTCAGCAAAATCTTTAAAGAAAGTTACTTCAGTTGCTAAACCTTTTAATTCAATTCCACCAGATGGATTTAAATAATACTGATCAGCAACAGAACCTAAATAATAAGAAGCCTGCGAAACTGAATTCCCGTAAGCGTAGACGAATTTTCCGCTCTTTTTGAAATCTTCAATAGCACTTCTTAAATCATCAATTTGTGTAGTTCCTGCGTTAAAATTATCTACCTCAATACTTATTCCCTTTATATTATCATCTTCTTTAGCTTTATGAATAGCTTCCACAGCATCATAAATAAGAATGTTGCTGTTTTTATTTTTCATATTGAAAATACTCTGCTGTTCTTCTGTAGGACTATCGATAATAGTTGTATTCAGATTAATAGTTAAAACAGAATTCTTTTTCACCGAAACAGATTTTTCTCCACCCATTGAACCAACGGCAATCATTATGATAAAAAAGAAGAAAAACACGAAGCATAATAGTACAATAGCCACTATATTTGCCAATACATTTTTAAAGAAACTCTTCATAAACAATCATTTTTCTTATATGTCGCAACATACAGTCGTTTTGTTACTCGGAAGTAACATTGGTGAACAAAAAAAAAATATTGATACCGCTTTAAACAAAATAAGCGAGGCCTGTTCTATATTAAAAAAAAGTGAATATTTAACATCCGAACCCGTAGAATTTGCCAGTTCTAATATTTTTTGTAATATTGCAACAATAATATCCACTCACCTCTCGCCAATACAACTGCTTGATTACGTGAAAAAAATAGAGATTGAAATGGGACGACTTACTGACTCTACAATCTCAAAAGTTTACACCGATAGAATAATCGACATTGATATAGTGAAGTATGATGAGTTGAAATTCTCATCAGAAAGATTAGAAATCCCTCATAAGAAACATCTTTTTGAAAGGGAATTTTCTCAGATATTATTGAAAAATTTTAGTTAAAAAAACAACAAATAAAACATATTGTATGAAATTAGGTTTATTATTATTGGCAGCTTTGCCTATTGCTACTTATGCTCAGGACAGTATTTCGGTAAACTCCACAAACGAATATCCCAATACGTTTTCTTCCGGTTCTGCAGACATTCAAAAATTTGACAACAAAGCTCGGAAATTTAATGATTGGTCTATTTCTATTGGAGGTGGTCCTGCTGTTATGGCTTTTGCAGATCTTACTTCTTTTTATGATAAGAAAGTAAATTGGGGCTGGAATGCTTACGCAAGCGTTGATAAGCAAATATCCCATACATTTGGTCTGAGTTTACAATACCAAATGGGTAAAACAAATCAACAAGGAAAATTACCAAATAATCCTGCCGCTGGTGTTGCTAATGCTTGGACTGAATATCAACAAGTTTCATTATTAGGAGACATTAATCTTTCTAATCTTTTAAGAAGAGTTGATAATCATTCGCATTACAGATGGGCATTACATGGATATCTTGGTGGTGGTTTTATGGGCTATAAAACTGAGCTTATAGATAATGATGCTTCCAGATGGAGCACAAATCCTCCAAGAATCCCAATTATGATTGATCAAAAACTTGGTATTGAATCATTTTTCATGCAGGCTGGAGTTGGTTTGAAATATAACGTTTCAAAACTTATTGACATTGAAGCAAGAATGATGTATATCAACAGTTTTGATGAAGAATTCGATGGCGGTGGTGAAGGTAGAGCTTTAGAAAATCCTAATGGGGACAGAATTAATTATAACTTAATTAATGATTCTTATTCAGATGCAATGATGACCTTCAATTTAGGTTTATCTTTTAAATTAGGAAAACATCAAACACATTTAGCTTGGCATGATCCTTTACAGGAAGTCTATTACAGAGCGAATCTATTAGAAAATACAACAAATGAATTGGTTGTCTGCGAAAAAGGAGATAACGATAACGATGGAGTTTGTGATGATTGGGACAGAGAACTCAACACTCCTGCAGGTGCAAGAGTTGACGGCGCTGGTGTAGCATTGGATATGGATCTTGATGGTGTAATCGACTTATACGATAAGTGTGTTACAGTACCAGGTTCACCAAATAATAACGGTTGCCCAATCAACTAATGTTTTGCAAAAAATAATCATTTAATTAACTAAATAAAAAAATACACTATGAAATTAAGTTTAGCAATTGTTGCCTTAGCATTAGCTGTACCCACAGTGAGCTATGCACAAGATTCGATAGCCGTAGTTTCTACTGATGAATACCCAAATACATTTTCATCTGGATCTGCCAACATCTCTCCCTTCACACAAAAATCTAAAAGATTTAACGATTGGGCGATTTCATTTGGAGCCGGAGTACCATTGATACAAGCAGGAGATTTAACATCTATTAAAAATGGTAACGGTAAAAACCTATTCGGTTACTCAGCTTTTGTGAGTATTGATAAAGCAATTACTCATGCTTTTGGTATTAATTTACAGTACGACAGAGGAGAAACAAGACAAGGTTGGTTTAATACTAAAGATTCAGCGCCTGCAAATGCTACTTATCAGCAAGTTGGTGCAAGAACACAATATGATGCAATCTCTGTTTTGGGAGACATCAATTTCTCAAATTTATTGAGAAGAGTTGATAACAAATCCACTTACAGATGGGCATTACACGGTTATGCTGGTGTTGGTACTTTAGCATACAGAGCATATCAAAAAGATGCTACAGGACAAAGATTAATGACTGAAATTAAGCCTTTCAAATTTGGTTCTTTCTTCGGTCAAGCTGGAGCAGGTCTTAAATTTAAAGTAAACAGAAGATTAGATCTTGAAACAAGACTAATGTATGTTTACACTGGTGATGATGAATTTGACGGAGGTGGTGCTCAATACAGCGAGATTAACAAAAGAGAAGATCAGATTTCTGATAACTTCTTCAACGCTACAGTTGGTTTATCTTTAAAATTAGGAAAACACGAATCTCACCTAATGTGGCACGATCCTTTGCAAGAAATTTATTACAAGCTTGATGTTTTGGCTAACAAAAACCAAGATATTGAAGTTTGTAAAAAAGGAGATGCTGATAACGACGGAGTTTGTGACGATTGGGACAGACAACTTGATACTCCTGCAGGAGCAAGAGTTGATGGTGCAGGTGTAGCTTTAGACACAGATTTAGATGGAGTAATTGATCTATACGATAAATGCGTAACAGTTCCAGGACCGGTTGAAAACCAAGGTTGTCCTTTAGAACCAACACCAACTGCTCCAGTAGGAAAAATAGACGACATCACTACTAACATGGAAGGAATTGAGTTTGATTTAAATTCTGACAGAATCTTGTCTACAAACACCCCAATTCTTAACAATGCTGTAAACTATATCAACTCTTCAAATGGTACTTATACTGTAATCGGAGCAACTGATACAAGAGCTTCTGACGAATATAACCAAAAGTTATCTGAAAGAAGAGCAAACAGTGTGAAAAACTATTTGATTAAAAATGGTGTAGATTCTTCTAAATTAAACGCTGTAGGTAGAGGTGAAAAAGACCTTAAATACCCTGAGTGTGATCCTGCTACTAAATGTCCTGAATGGAAAAACAGAGCAAACAGAAGAGTTTACTTCGAAGCTAAATAATAAAATTTCTTATTATAAATTTAAAGTCACGCATTGCGTGGCTTTTTTTGTCTCAATACTTTTATTACATTTACTTTATGATTTCTCCGCAAGATTTTACCGAATTAAAAAGTAAAACCCTAAAACATTTTTGGGGTTATAATCATTTTAGAGACTCACAGGAACAAATTATTGATTCTGTAATCAATCGAAAAGACACCCTAGTTTTACTTCCTACAGGAGCCGGAAAATCATTATGCTACCAACTTCCATCTTTGTTGCAGGAAGGAACCTGTCTTGTAATTTCGCCGCTTTTGGCTTTAATGAAAGATCAGGTGAATCAATTAAAATTCAGAGGAATTGAAGCAGAATATTTAAGTTCGGAATTGGATGAATTTGATGCTGAAGTTATCTATAACCGATGCAAAGATGGTTTAACTAAATTATTATATGTTTCTCCCGAAAGACTGACGAATAAACTATTTCTTCAACAAATGGAGGAAATTCAGCTATCATTTATTGCAGTGGATGAAGCGCATTGCATTTCAGAATGGGGACAGGATTTTAGACCAAGTTATCAGAATATTAAAGATTTCAGAAAAAATAATCCTGAAATTCCATGTCTTGCATTAACAGCTACGGCAACGCCAAAAGTTTTAGATGAAATAAAATCTAAACTTGAACTTAAAAATCCTCAGATTTTTCAGAAAAGCTTTAAAAGAGAAAACATTAAAATATTTTCGGAAGAAGTTTCAGATAAGTATCAAAAGGTTTTTAATATCCTTAAATATGCTAAAGAATCTGGAATAATCTATGTAAGAACCCGAAAAGATGCTGAGTTATTGACTGAATTTCTTCACAGAAAAAAGATTGAGAATGTTGATTATTACCATGCCGGATTATCAACCAAAGAAAAAAATGAAAGACAGAATTTCTGGAATAACAGTGATCAAAACGTTTTGATTTCCACAAATGCTTTTGGGATGGGAATTGATAAAGACAATGTACGATTTGTCATACACTTCTCTCCTTCCCAATCGATTGAGAATTATTACCAGGAAATAGGTCGTGCCGGAAGAGACGGCAAAAAAAGTTATGCTTTTATGCTTTGGAATCAGCAGGAAATTTCAAATTTTGATCAAATTTTAAGAAATCAGATTCCAAGCAAAACAGAGTTTTTAAAAATCATAAGTTATCTCTATTCTAAGTTTCAGGTGGCAGAATTTGAGCTTCCAGAAAAGGTTTTTCAGCTAAATACGTCAGGAATACAGAGTTTTACAAAGCTTTCAACTGCAAAAATTAAAAATGTTCTGAATTTTCTTCATACCCAAGAAATTATTTTTCACAACAGCAATAAAAGTCTGTCTTCGCTTGAACTTCTCATTAAACCCGATGAAATTGACCAACTTCCAGCAAAAGATGCTTATTTTATAGAATTAATGCTGAGATCCATTTCAGGAATTACCACTCATAAAGTAATGTTCAGCGAACAAAAAGTCAGCGATAAAATTGGAGTAAGCGTTCATCTCATCAAAGAAAGACTGAAAGAACTTCAACAGAAAAATTATCTGGAATATATTGATGGTGCATTAGCTTCAATAAAATTTTTAAAACCGCGTGACGAAAGATCGAATGGTGGGATTTATTGGAATATTTTTGAGCATATTCAAAAAAACAAAATCCAGAAATGGGAAGAAATGAAATTTTTTATTGAAGACAATCAATATTGCAAAATGAAACTAATTCTCTCTTATTTTGGTGAAAAAAATGCGAAGAATTGTGGACAATGTACCGTGTGCGAAAAAAACAAGCAGTCAATTTTTGGTAAAAATGTTTCTTCAGAAATTATAAAAGTTTTAAATAAAAAACCTGCAACAATTGAAGAAATTTCTATTCAATTACAATTTCAAACAAAAGAAAATATCTTAGAAAATCTGATTTTCTTATTAGATTCAGGCAAGGTGAAAATGCTGAATTTCCGAACGTACGCTTTAACATAAGTAATCAATAATTGATATTAAGTAATGGAAGTTCATAATTCATAACTCTTAATTTTTAACTTATAACTCAAGAGTTTTATCTTTGTACCATGAAATCATTGAAAGTCGTTTTTTTAGGCACTCCGGAGTTTGCAAAGACTTCGTTGGAAGCCATCCATCAATCGCATCACGAAGTTGTAGGGGTTGTCACCGTTGCCGATAAAGCAAGCGGTCGCGGACAAAAAATCAATCAGTCCCCCGTTAAAGTTTTTGCTGTCGAAAATAATATTCCTGTTTTTCAACCTGAAAAATTGAGAAATCCTGAATTTTTAGAGGAATTAAAAAAATTAAATGCTGATGTTTTTGTTGTTGTTGCTTTCAGAATGATGCCTAAAGTTCTTTTTGAAATGCCAAAAATGGGAACTTTCAATCTCCATGCTTCCCTGCTTCCAGATTACAGAGGTGCTGCTCCAATTAATTATGCAGTCATTAATGGTGAAGAAAAAACAGGCGCAACCACATTCTTTATCAATGAAAAAATAGATGAAGGAAATATTTTATTACAGGAAGAGATTCCGGTTTTGGAAAATGAAAATGCAGGAAGTCTTCACGACAGATTGATGGAAATGGGTTCAAAATTGGTGGTAAAAACATTGAATGAATTAGCTGAAAATTCAATCATTGAAAAACCTCAGCCCGAAGTAGAACATCCAAAAAATGCGTATAAAATCTTTAAAGAAGACACCAGAATCAACTGGGCAAGAAACTCAAAAGAAGTTCATCAGTTTATCTTAGGGATGTCACCTTATCCTACAGCTTTTACCACTTTAAAAATTGGAGAAGAGGAAAAAGGATTAAAAATATACAGTGGAAAATTCGAACGATCAGATCACGTAAAGTCTGTTGGAAGTTTAGAGATTTCGAAAAATGATTTTAAAATCTACACCAAAGACGGAATGTATTTTCCTTTAGAATTGCAATTGGAAGGTAAAAAAAGAATGAATATCAAAGATTTTCTAAATGGATTTAGGAATTTCGACGAAATAAAAATGGCTTGATTTACTCAAGCCATTTTTTATCATGAATGGTGAAAAGTCAATTTTGCTTCGCAAGTGAATTGAAAACGCAATCAAAAAATTGACAACGAAGTGAATTCACAATTAACATTTCACTTTTAAAGTTGAACCATCTCTGTCACCTCAACATCATAACCTCCAACCTGAGGTTTTACATTAGGGTTTTGAGTGATTACTTTAAATTTATTGATTCCTAAATTTTTCAGAATCTGAGTACCAATTCCATAATCTCTGTAATTGAATGCAACAGTCGGATGTTTTTGTTGTCCGTCCTGATAATTTAAAAACTGTTGCAATTTTCTCAATGTATTTTCAGAATTTGAAACATTATTGATGAAAATAATTGCTCCTTTTCCAGCTTCATTCACCATTGATGTTACTTTTTCCAATAATGGTTTTTCACCGTTATTTAATCTCGTCAACACATCAAAATAAGAATCAGAAGACTGAACTCTTACCAAGACAGGTTCGTCAACCGTCCAAGATCCTTTTGTTAAAGCAAAGTGAATCTGATCGTTAGACGTTTCTCTGAAAGCACAGAAATCATATTCACCATAAGCTGTTTGTACTTTTCTTTCTTCAATTCTTTCGATTAAGTTTCCTTTTTTAAGCTGATAATGGATCAAATCTTCAATAGAAACGATTTTCATATCATGTTTCTGAGCAAAAATCTGTAAATCCGGCAAACGCGACATAGAACCGTCTTCGTTCATAATCTCACAGATGACCCCACCTTCTTTTAAACCAGCCAAGCTCGTTAAGTCAATTGCAGCTTCAGTATGTCCAGCTCTTTTCAAAACACCACCTTTTCTTGCACGAAGCGGGAAAATGTGACCTGGACGCATAAAATCTGTTGGTTTAGATTTTTCATCCATCAAAGCTAAAATGGTTTTTGCTCTGTCTCCTGCGGAAATTCCTGTAGAAGTTCCGTCACCCAAAAGGTCAACAGAAACGGTAAAAGCAGTTTCTTTAGGATCGCTGCTTCGGCTTACCATTACATCTAATCCTAATTCATCACATCTTTTCTCAGGAAGCGGCATACAGATCAAGCCCCTTCCGTGAACTGCCATAAAATTAATTAATGCAGGTGTCGTTAATTCAGCAGCGCAAAGAAAATCACCTTCATTTTCTCTGTCTTCATCGTCTACCACTATAATTATTTTACCATTTTTAAGGTCTTCAATCGCCTCTGGAATAGTATTTAGTTTAATATCTGACATTTTTACTTTAAATTTTCGCAAAGATACTCAATAAAATAAGCATCAACAATTAATATGAACGGTTTGTTACGCTTCAAATAATGAGTCGGTTGCCTGTTTGATAATCTCATATGATTTCAGTCTTTTCTGATGATCGTATATGTGAGAATTAATCATCAATTCATCCACCTGATATTTTTCCTGAAAGTTTTTAATCTGTTCAGCAATTTCTTCCCGATTTCCAATAAAACTGAATTTCAACTTCTGTAAAACCATCGATTTTTCCATTGCTGACCAAACTGTATCCATATCTTCAATCGGTGCAGGAAAAGGTTTCCTGTCGTTTCTGATAATATTGATGAATGCCTGAAACAAAGTGGTAGAAAGAAAATGTGCTTCCTCAGAAGTTTCTGCAGCTATTCCGTTCACACAAGCCAAAACAAAAGGTTTATCTAAATATTTTGAAGGCTCAAAATGCTCTCTGTAAATTTTAAAAGCCATTTCCATCTGTTCGGGAGCGAAATGTCCCGCAAAAGCATACGGAAGCCCCAATTCTGCAGCTAACCAAGCACTATCTGTACTCGAACCGAGAATATACATCGGAATATCTAAACCTTCACCAGGAATTGCACGAACCAAAGCGTTTGAATTCTCCTTTGAAAAATATTTTTGCAATTCTAAGATCTGTCTCGGAAACTGTTCATTGATGATGGCTGGATTTCTTCCCAAAGCTTGAGCCGTCAAACCATCCGTTCCGGGAGCTCTTCCCAAACCAAGATCAATCCTTCCCGGAAAAAGTGATTCTAAAGTTCCGAATTGTTCAGCAATAACGAGCGAACTGTGATTTGGAAGCATAATTCCTCCTGAACCCACTCTTATTTTTTTTGTTCCGTTGGCGATGAAACCAATCAGAACTGAAGTTGCAGAACTTGCAATACTTTCCATATTGTGATGTTCTGCAAGCCAGAATCTTTTATAATCTAAATTTTCAGTGTAACCTGCTAAAGACAAACTGTCTTGAAAAGTATCGTGAATGGTTTTCCCCTGTTTTACGGGAGCCAAATCAAGCACGGATATATTAAAATTTTTCATTTATTAAATTTAACCAAGCAAAGTTAAGGCTAATAAATTGCATTAGTTACTTTTTGTAATTGATGGAATTGATTGGTGTGTTGTGGGAAAAACTATTGGAAAATGAGTTTTGATATTTTAGCTTTTGTCTATGCGGAATTCTTATTTTATATTTGTTGAAACTTATACTGATGAAAAAATTTCTATTAATTCTTGCTCTTTTAATTCTTACCAATATTTTATTTTCTCAAAATAAAATGAACATTCCAACTGAATTTCCTACGGATTAATGTCATCAAAATAATTTAAGCAATATTTAAATAAAAAAAGGATTCAGTTTTTACCGAACCCTTATATTTTAATTATTTTTTTCTTTCTGATACGTAAAATGGTTAATCAAGATCCTGATTTCATTAAATTCAAAATCATTTGGAAGTGCAGTTTTCCATTCGTTTAAAGTTTCTTTTGGATCGGTTTTAAATGTTTTTTCGAAAGTTTTAATTTTATCGGAAGTAATCACTCTCGCAATATCCAACAAACCCTGTTCTGCAAATTTTGCTAAATGACCGATCACCGTTTCTTTTACCAAACCTCTTTCCATGGCAATTTCTGAAATTGTTTTTCCTTCTTCAAACAACTGAAAAGTAAGAACCTGAGACGGAACTTTTGCAATTTTCATGCTGACTTCTTTATCATTTTTCTCATCCAAAAGTTTGGTTTCCAACAAATGAATTTCCTTTAAACTGTTCAGGTATTCTTCAATATCTTCCAACCAGTTTTTGAGTTCTTCATTATACTGTTTTAAACCTTTTGCGCCTTTTATTTCAGCATAAAAATCTTTCAGCGGATTAAAAACCTTATCTCTGATTTCTGTAAAAAAGAAATTAACAGCTCCTTTTGATTTACCCTCAATTTCTGACCAATCTTCTTTCTTTTCAATAAATAAATTTACTTTTTGAAAAATAATACGCTCCAATTTTTCAAAAATCTTGCCTAAATTTAAAACATCTCGCTTCAACTGAAGATACAGCTGATTAGATTTTGAACGGTCAATACTTTTGGTAACAATCGAAAGGTTATTCCACTGCTCTACTTCTTTTAAAAACCACTGACAATCTAACGTACGAAGCAGTTTTCTGATGCTGTAATCGTATTTTTCCTGATTTAAAATCGTTTCAACGTTGTCATTTGCCTGAGTTTCACCCTGAAATTTAAGAATTCGGTTGTCTTTAAAAATAACTTCGGGCGTAATTTTAGATTTTAAAACAATCCCCTCCAAAGTACGACAACGGGACAAAGCAACATAAACCTGACCTGCCGTAAAACTTTTTCCGGCATCAATAATTACTTTATCAAATGTTAAACCTTGACTTTTGTGAATCGTCACTGCCCAAGCTAATTTTACAGGAAACTGCTCAAAGCTTCCTAAAACTTCTTCCTTAATATTTTTATCAGTGTCGAGAGAATATTTTTTCTGTTCCCAAACTTCTCTTTTTACGGTAATTTCTCTTTCGCTTCCTTCAAGAACGACCTTGATTTCATTTTCATCTAAAGAAGAAATTTCACCCAGTTTACCGTTGAAGTATTTCTTTTCACCCGTAATATCATTTCTGATAAACATGACTTGAGCTCCGATTTTTAATTCTAAAAACTGCTCATTCGGAAACTGATTTTCTTTAAACTCACCAAATAGCTTCGCTTCGTAAGACTTGGGACTTACTTTTATATCCTTCAGTTTTTCCTGGTTGATATCGTCTGCCATTTTGTTGTGCGAACAGAGATAAACGTAAGGTTCTTCTCCGGCTTCAAAGCTTGGATCATATCTTTCGTTCAGATGATTAAAATTGATATTGGCAACATCACCGTCACGAATCGCATTTAGAATTTCTAAAAATTCCTGATCGGTTTGACGGTAAACTTTAGTCAATTCAATTGTCAATAAAGGAATATCTTTAATCGCCAAACTATCAAAAAAGAAAGGCGAATTGTAAAACATTTTCAAGACATGCTCATCTCTCACAACAGGCGGAAGCTGATACAAATCTCCAATAAACAACATCTGAACACCACCAAAACGCTGATTATTTCTACGGATAAACCTCAAAGAAAAATCCATCATATCCAAAACATCAGCACGAAGCATCGAAACCTCATCAATAATCAAAACCTCAACTTCTCTTAAAAGTTTAAGCTTATCTTTTCGGTATTTAAAATGCTGCTGAAGGTCGATAATATTATTGGCAATACTGCTGTCAATACGGTCTGTTGTTGGCAAAAACGTACGCAAAGGCAAACCAAACATTGAGTGAATGGTAACTCCGCCTGCATTGATTGCAGCAATTCCCGTGGGCGCTACAACAATGTGCTTTTTTTTCGTTTTTTTTACAAATTCGTTTAGAAATGTAGTTTTCCCCGTTCCTGCTTTTCCTGTAAGAAAAACGCTTCGGCTCGTATATTCTATTAAGTCAAAAAAATGATTGTTCATCGTTTGCAAATTTACGGAAAATGTTAGTAGGGCATAAACTTTGATGCGTTTTAGAAAAAATAAATTATGAAAAACTCACTTATTAAATCATCAATAATTGCTTTAATCACCGCATTTACAATAAGTTCTTGCGCTTCTTCAAGTTCTGGAGATCCTTCAACTTTACCAAAGGATATTTCGGAAAGACCGGCAGATGAAAACAGTCAAAAATACGAATTAGCTGCTTTAGACAAAATAAAAATTGCCCTTGAGTCTGAAATTGCAAAAGAAAAATGCACAAAAAATGCAGACTGGACTTTCGCTCCAATCGGTTCTAAAGCTTGTGGCGGACCAACCGGTTACATCGCTTATCCTAAAAAAATAGAAACTGAAATTCTTCCTAAAATAGAAAGTTACACTCAAAAAATGTCGGAATACAACAAAAAGTACAATATTACTTCTGATTGTATGATGGCTCCGGAACCAACTTCTGTAAAATGTGAAAACGGAAAAGGAGTTTTGATATTTTAATAATAGCTGAAAGGCTACAAGAAAAAGGTTCTGATTTAAGTTAATCAGAACCTTTTTTTTTAAAATCTGCGAAAAAACAATAATTAAACTTTAGCTAAAGCTTATTACATTTTAAGCCTAGTCCTTATACCAAGAAGAATACTTCACATAATTATCTGCAATTCTATTGACTTCACCTTCCAGAAGCGCTGCAGAAATATCTTTGATTTTCCTTGCAGGAACTCCGCCCCAAACTTCTCCTGATTTTATATGCGTTCCCTGAGTTACTACAGAACCTGCTCCAACAATAGAATTTTCTTCAATTGTGCAGTCATCCATTACGATAGAACCCATTCCGATCAAAACATTATCGTGAATTCTGCAGCCATGAACAATCGCATTGTGACCGATGGAAACATTATTTCCAATCTCTAAAGGAAATTTTTCATACGTACAATGTAGCATTGCATTATCCTGCACATTTACTTTATTTCCCATTTTGATGTAATGTACATCGCCTCTGATTACTGCATTATACCAAATACTACAGTCTTTCCCCATCGTTACATTTCCGATAATCGTTGCCGTTTCTGCCAAAAATGTATTTTCACCAATTTGCGGTGTCTTTCCTAAAAGTTCTTTTATAAGTGCCATTTAAATTAATTTGAAAATTTATAATGAGCCAATTTGAAAATATAAATTATTGAAATCACAAATTGCAAATTACAGTGATAGCAAAAATCTAACTTCCAACACCCAGCTTCTAAGTTCTTATCCGTATTTTTGTACTCTCAAATTTAACGAAAAAATGCGTACAATACTTATAGAGCCAACAGAAAACCCAAAAGTGATGAAATTTGTAGCTGATTACAATTTGATTCCGGGTTCTTTGGAATTGGACAGAGATTCAGATATATCAGAAATTCCTATGGCACAGGAGCTTTTCAATTATCCTTTTGTGGAAAGAATTTTCATTACGGCTAATTTTGTTGCGGTTGCAAAACAAGATACTGTAGAATGGGAACACGTAGCAGAAAGCCTTAAAAATGTAATCGAGGATGAACTTTTAGCCAACCCAAGAATTTATTTACAGAAGAAAAAAGAGATGATTGAGATTTATGCGGAAATGACTCCTAATCCTAATGTGATGAAATTTGTTTCAAGCAAAATGCTAATGGACGGTTTTGTGGAAGTAAAGTCAAGAAATGAAGCAGAAGGTGTTCCTTTAGCACAGGCAGTTTTTACAGAATTTGATTTCGCCAACGAAGTTTTTATTTCTGATAATTTCGTAGCCGTTACAAGAGATAATTCTGTGGAATGGCATCAGGTAATGATGGCAGTTCGTGGATACATTGCAGAATACCTTCAAAGCGGAGGTGAAATTTCGACAATTGAAGCTCAGAAGCACGAAAATCCAGTAGAAAAAATCATCAACAGAGATTATACAGATGACGAGCAGAAAATTTCAGATATTTTAAATGAATATGTTGCTCCTGCGGTAGAGAACGACGGTGGAAAAATTTCTTTATTGGAATATGATGCAGACAACAAAACGGCAAAGATGTTGCTACAAGGTGCTTGTTCAGGCTGTCCAAGTTCAACTGCTACATTAAAGGGCGGAATTGAAAATATTTTAAAACAATTCGTTCCGGAATTGGTGCAAAGAGTGGAAGCCGTAAACGGATAAAAATATAAGCAATAAGTAATGGGTAATAAGTAATTGGCATTCAGATTATTTATTACTCATTATTCATTACCCATTACATATATATGAAAGGAATATTATTAGTCAATCTAGGTTCGCCAAGATCAACCTCTGTACCTGATGTACGAGAATATCTTGATGAATTTTTGATGGACGAGAAAGTGATTGATTACCGATGGTTTTTCCGTGCACTTTTGGTTCAGGGAATTATTCTTAATACAAGACCTGCAAAATCTGCTGAAGCCTACAAAACAGTCTGGACAGATGAAGGTTCGCCTTTGATTGTCATTACTCAGAAAATTCAGAAAAAACTTCAGAAATTGGTTGACGTTCCGGTAGAAATCGGGATGCGATATGCACAACCAAGCATTGAAGCCGGAATTCAGAAATTAGTTGAGCAAGGCGTGACGGAAATTGTTTTATTTCCATTGTACCCGCAATATGCGATGAGCACGACTGAGACGGTGATTGAAAAAGCAGAAGAAGTAAGAAAAAAGAAATTTCCGAGAATTAAAATCAATTACATCCAGCCTTTTTACAACAGAGAAATTTACATCGACTGTCTTGCAGAAAGTATCAGAGAAAAACTTCCTGAAAATTTTGATGCGCTACAATTTTCTTATCACGGAGTTCCGGAGAGACATATATATAAGACAGATCCTACCAATACCTGTAATCTGAATGATTGCTGTTCTCGTGAGAATAACCCGAGTCATCAGTTTTGCTATCGCCACCAGTGCTTTGATGTAACCAATTCTGTGATTAAAAAATTAGGTTTACCAAAAGAAAAAGTGATGGTAACCTTCCAGTCAAGATTAGGGAAAGATAAATGGATGGAACCTTATACTGACGAAACACTAGAAACCATCGGCAAAAAAGGAATTAAAAACCTTGCGATAGTTTGTCCGGCTTTCGTTTCTGACTGTCTTGAAACCTTGGAAGAGATTTCAGTTGAAGGAAAACATCAGTTTGAGCATGGCGGCGGAGAAAATTTCCATTACATTCCTTGCCTTAACGATGAAGACCGATGGATTGATGTTGTAAAAACACTTTGCGAGGAAAAACTGAATGAATTTTATTTAGTTTAAAATAAATTCAATATTATAAAATATAAAGACACTTAATTCAATTTAAGTGTCTTTTTTTATACTTTTCCAAAAACCACCCCATTAAAAAACAGGGGTAAAGTATTTGAAAATATATTTATTTTTAAAATTTATGTAAATTTATTAGGGGGGTTGTTTTGTAATTTAATATTTTTTATTACCTTTACCCTATTAAAAAAAGGGGTTAGATTTAAAAACTTTGGAAATAATGGAAACAAGCATAGAAATTTTAAAAAGAAAGATAGAAAGTTTCACTCCGGATCTTATTGAAGCGTTTACAATGATTGTAGAAAATCTTGAAACTGTTCCGCAATCTGTGATTCCTCAGTTTCATCTTGATGAAGTTTTGTACAGATTGGAATTTCATACCGAAAACCCAAAAACAAAGCTTGATTTTTTTGAAAATATGACTGAGCTTGAAAAAATTTGTGCTTAATGAAAGTTTTACTGTCATCAATCGCAAAAAATGACATCAAAATGCTGATGAGGGTTTTTAATGCAGAAGAACAATATAAAGACAAATATTTTCTAGATGATTTGAAAGAATCTATTTACAAAATACTGCACGATTCTGAAAACACAGATATTAAAAACAAGGAATTACACGTTTGCAAAACAGAAAACTTCCCCGTGCAGATTCATTATTTATTTGAAGACAATGAAAGTCTTTTTATAACGGCGATTTTTAAGGAAAATAATTAAAAACGTCTTTTAGTTTAGAACTTTTTTGACATTATTATATAGTTTAATTTTTCTGTTGTAGTCTTACTTTAAGACAACAAACACTTTTTAACAGAACCTTACAGATGTGCAAGCTGTAAGGTTTTGTATTTTATCTCACCGGAGTTCTGAACTCTCCGTAACCAGCCAAACCATCGTAATTTCTTCCAAAAGGTTTGTAGTATAAAAATGCCTGATAAAGATTTTCGGTTTGCCAGAAATTACCGTTGATTTCGCCTAAATTTAAAGATCCGTTAGCTTCTTTCGTTGCTAAAATATAATTATAGAAACCCTGCTTCATATAAATTTTAGCAATGTACTTCTTTGCTGCTTCATCATATTGCATTTGATATTCTTTACTCGCTTTGAAGTCATTAAAACCGCCGACAACATACAATTCCTTATCCATCAGATCGGAATCTAAAGAAAAATGAACCCAAGCATAATCCCCTTCACGATTCGCATCTCTTTCCAATCCCAAATCATTTCTTCTGAAATACCAAGCTCCGTTTACGTCAGGTTGATATTGATAATTTAGAGGATATGCCCAAACCGGATGAAGATAAGTTTGATTAACTCCATCTAAAACCCCTGTTTCACGAACCATATCTGCAGCCATTCTCATATTTTTATTATCGAAATAATAAAACTCATTATTACCCGGAAAAGCCAAATTCAACTGTTGGAAAAGTAATTTATTTCCCATCGTTGCACTCGGTTTTTGGTTGATAATTTTCATATCCGGATTATTATTCTGCATCACGGTAAGTGTCATAGAATTTACATTGGAAGTTAAATCTCCGGCTTTTGCAACTGCTTGTACTTCTACTCTTTGATTGATATTAGGATTTTTTGCATCCGCAATTCTTGAAATATTTAAAACCAGATTCACATTATCTTCCACAATAGAAAATCTTCTTTTGAAAAGCGGTTGATCTGCAGAACTTTTATAAACAATCAATTCAAAATTACCTGAAATTTTTGGCTGAATTTTATCGTTTGGAAATGTTAATTTGTAATGCGTGTAAGCTTGAAGTGTATTGAATGAATACTGAAACTGATCCAGTATTGCATTCATCGAGCCATTTGCAATTTCGCTAAAAAAAAGATTGTCATCTTCCCAGTTTCTGTCAAAATGCTTTATCGTGTAACGGTAAATTTCGCTTGAATTGGTTAAATCATCAAAACTCAAAATCAATTGTTGGCTCATGGTTATTACAGGCGTTTCGTCGTTAGTTTGAGGATTAAACAACTGTACACTCTGAATATTCTGCCCAAAAGCAAAAGAACCTAAACTTAGTAAAAATATTTGCAACGTTTTCATTATTACGAAGATAACGAAAAATGCCCATTTTCCTATTATTATCGTATTTTTGATGAAAAATTAATCTAAATATGTTTCAAATAAAGCCTTTTGTATTCAATTTTGCGAGTGAAAATACTTACCTTCTTTTTAATGAAAATAAAAATGCTTGGTTAATTGATCCGGGAAATATGAATGAACAGGAAACTAAGATAATTTCAAATTTTATTACTGAAAACGATTTAAAAATAACAAAAATCATTCTGACTCATGCTCATATTGATCATGTTTTAGGTTTACAATGGGCTTTTGACACCTATAAAGTTCCTGTAACAATGCATAAAGATGATAAAGAAGTTTTAGATATGTTTCAAGTGAGTGGAATGAGATTTGGTTTCGAACTTGACCATATCAATGTGGATGTAGAATATGTAAACGAAGGTGACGAACTTGATTTTGACGGTGAAAAATTTAAAATTTATCATGTTCCGGGACATTCTCCGGGAAGTGTGGTTTATCATAATGAAACTCAGAAATTCATAATTTCGGGTGATGTTTTATTTGAAGGAAGCATCGGAAGAACCGATTTATATAAAGGAAATTATGAGCAATTGATTGAAGGAATTAAAACAAAGCTTTTTGTATTGAATGAAGAAACACAGGTTTTTTCAGGACATGGAAATCCTACAAGTATTGGTTTTGAAAAACAGCATAATCCTTTTTTTTAAATTTGAGATTTGAGCAGAAAAGTTTTAGTTTTAGCTAAAGCTAATTTGAATTTTATATTTAAACAGCAGGATTACAGTTCGTTTCTATTGATAAAAAACTCCGAAAATTAATTTTCCGGAGTTTTTTATTTTATGATTTATAGTTAATTTTCAAGAGTTATAGAATTGCAATATCATCAACTAACAACTGAAAACAATCAACAAAATTACTTCCATTTAATGTTACAACCCATACTTGGTCTTTGAATTTCTTCCTGAGGTTCGCCCAGCAAAAGATTTTCGAAAGCAATAATCAAATCTTCGCCAGTTACATCTTTATGATTTCCTGGTCTAGAATCATCCATTTGACCTCTGTAAACAAGATCTAACTTCTCATCAAAGAAAAAGAAATCTGGTGTGCAGGCTGCATCATAAGCTTTTGCAATCGCTTGGCTTTCGTCATATAAATAAGGAAAATCAAAATTTCTTTCGATTTGGAATTCAATCATTTTTTCCGGAGAATCTGCAGGATATTTTTCTACATTATTCGAATTAATAGCGATAAATTCAATCCCTCTTTCATTATAATCTTCGTACAATTCATTTAACTTATCGATTGCGTGAAGAACAAACGGACAATGGTTGCACATAAAGATTACCAAAGTTCCTTTTTCTCCTTTCAAGTCATCAAGCGACTGAATTTCGTTAGTTTTTGACGGGTTTGGAAGTTCAAAAAAAGGTGCTTTTGTACCCAATTCCATCATATTTGAGGGAGTATCCATATTTTTTTATTTATGCACAAAGATAAAAATTTCTTTTAGTATATAGTAAGGAAGGTTAATTTCAATGGAAGAAGTTATATATTTTAGAAAAGCATCATTTCCAATTGAATTACCCTATTGAGAATATTAATTTTTACAATAACTTCAAAATCAAGCATTTTAAATAACATCAATATACCATTCTCACAGCATTTAACTTACTTATGAAACAATTTTTTCATCCTTCACTAAAAGTTAAAAGTAAAAAATTGTTTGGAAAGTATAGTAAAAAGTCAGTAGTTTTGCTAACGCTGTTAGAAAAAAGAAATCATGGGAGTACATGAACGTCGTCAAAGAGAGAAGGAAAATACTCGTGCAAATATTTTGGACGCGGCTTTTACTTTGGCTAAAACAGAAGGTTGGGCGTCTCTTTCGATAAGAAAAATTGCCGATGCTATTGAATACAGTGCTCCTGTAGTTTATGATTATTTTGAAAACAAGGAAGCTATTTTATTTGAAATTTCTTTAAATGGTTTCCACTGTCTTCATATCGAATTATTAAAAGCCCAGAAAAAACATGACACTCCAGAAGAACAAATTGTTGCCATTGTGGATGCGTATTGGAAATTCGCTTTTAAAAATAAAGAATATTACCAACTGATGTTTGGTCTAGGAATGCAGTGCAGCGGAAAAGGAATGATGAAGGAGGAATTTTCATCTTTTCAGGATATGCTTTATGAGTGTACTTATGAGATTATCAAGAAAAAAGGTTCAAATCCTGATAATGCATGTCACTCTTCTCACGCATTATTTTCAGCGGTGCATGGTTTGATTTCGATTATGATGATGCGTAATGACGATATTCCTTCAACGATGAACAAGACGACTTTGGATGAAACAGTTACTGCTTTCATTAAGTCTTTGTGATTTTTTTTGAATCCAAACTTAACACCGTTAGGAAAAGTAACACGTAATTAATTCATCCTTTCCATTTATTTATAAATAAAAATCTAAAAAATGAAATATAACTTTTTATCACTACTGCTGGCAATTTTCTTCACTTCACATTAACACTGTTAGTAAATATTACATGTGTTTTTGTCTACTACTCAATATTCTAAACTAAATTTAACATCATGAAAATAGCAATTTAAACCGCCAATTAGCTCCGATATTTTTTGACATTAAATTAACAGTGTTAGTAAAAATAACGGAATACAAATCAAACAACAACATTAATAAATTTAACACTTCATTAAAAACTTAAATTAAAAATGAAAATACCTGGAAAAATAAGGTTTATCGTACTTATATCAAGTATTATCCTTTTACAAAACTGCACAAAAGCCGCCGAAGGAAGCAATATGGCTCCTCCCACTCCTGAATTGCCCGTTTATACAGTAATTTCGTCTCCTGCTACAACATATCAGGAATTCCCAACCGCTTTGGAAGGAAAAAACAATGTGGAAATCAGATCGCAGGTAGACGGATATTTAGATAGAATTTATGTGGAAGAAGGTGCTTATGTAAGAGCCGGACAACCTTTATTCAAAATAGATTCAAGAGCTTACGGAGAGCAAATGAATATGGCAAATGCTAATTTACAAGTTGCCAACGCAAATATTCAAAAAGCAAAAGTTGAGGTTGACAGACTGGAACCTCTTGTTGCAGCAAAAGTAGTTTCTGATGTACAATTAAGAACGGCAAAAGCAAATTATGCAGCCGCAGTTGCCGCAGCTTCACAGGCGAAAGCTTCTGTTGGTGGTGCTAAAATCAATGTAGGATTTACAACCATCACAGCTCCGGTAAGCGGATACATTGGAAGAATTCCTTACAAAAAAGGAAGTCTGATTTCAAGAACAGATCCTAGTCCATTGACTTTATTATCCGACATCAGCGAAATTTACGCTTACTTTTCTTTAAGTGAACTTGATTTTATTGCTTTTCAAAATAAATATCAGGGAGCAACTTTAGAAGAAAAATTAAAAGATATGCCAATGGTAGAATTGGTAATCGCTGACAACAGTATTTATCCTCAAAAAGGTAAAATGACTATTGTTGACGGACAATTTGATAAAACAACAGGCGCCATCAGTGTTCGTGCAGTTTTCCCAAATTCAAACGGAACATTGAGAACAGGAAATACAGGACGTGTTCGTATGCCTCAATTAATGTCAAATGCAGTGGTAATTCCACAGGAATCTACTTTCGAAATTCAGGATAAAACTTACGTTTACGTAGTCGGAAAAGATCAGAAAGTAACCAGCAAGCCTATCAAAATTTCAGGGAAAACTGAAAACTACTACTTCATTTCTGAAGGTTTACAGCCGGGAGAGAAAATCGTTTATGTAGGATTGGGTAGCTTAAAAGACGGAGTTTCTATCAAAGCAAAACCTATTTCTTCTGACAGTTTGCTTAAAGCAAAACCGTTGTAACTCTTTTCAGAAACAGAAGACATTAAAAAATAAACTTCTTATGTTAAAACAATTTATAGAAAGACCGGTACTTTCAACGGTCATCTCCATAATACTTTTATTATTGGGGGCATTGTCCCTCTTTAATTTACCCATCGCCCTCTTTCCGGATATTGCTCCGCCGAGTGTTCAGGTGACAGCATTTTATCCGGGAGCGAACGCGGAAGTTGTAGCTCGTTCGGTAGCTACACCGATCGAAGAAGCGGTAAACGGAGTTGAGAACATGACGTACATGACATCAAATTCCAGTAATGATGGAACCATGACCTTGAGTGTATTTTTCAAACAGGGATCAGATGCAGATAACGCAGCCGTAAACGTTCAAAACCGTGTATCCAAAGCGATGAGCCAGCTTCCACAGGAGGTTGTACAAGCGGGAATTTCCACGCAGAAAGTTCAGAACAGTATGATTATGTTCATGGGATTATCAAGTGATGACCCAAAACAATATGATGAGCTTTTCCTTCAGAATTATTTGAAAATCAACGTTATTCCACAAATCCAACGTATTCCCGGGGTTGCTCAGGCGCAGGTTTTCGGAACGAGAGATTATTCAATGAGACTTTGGCTGAAACCGGATAGATTAGCGGCTAACAATCTTTCTCCACAGGAAGTTTTGGCAGCAGTAAAAGATCACAACTTAGAAGCTGCTCCAGGTCGTCTTGGACAAGGAAGTAAGGAAACTTACGAATACATTTTAAAGTATAAAGGTAAATTAAATAAAAACGAAGACTACGAAAACATTGCCATCAAAGCGAACAGCGACGGTTCTTTCTTAAGACTGAAAGATGTGGCAAGAGTAGAATTTGGTTCTTACACATACACAGCAGCTAACAGAGTGGATGGTAAGCCCGTTGCCGGATTTGCCATCCTTCAAACTGCAGGTTCAAACGCGAATGAAATCTTAACAGAGATTGAAAAACAGGTTGATCAGATGAAAACCACCCTTCCAAAAGGAGTTGAACCGATCATCATGTACAATTCTAAGGATTTCCTGGATGCGTCTATTCATCAGGTTGTTGAGACTTTAGTAATTGCGTTCGTTTTGGTATTTATTGTTGTATTTATTTTCCTTCAGGATTTCAGATCTACATTAATTCCTGCGATTGCCGTTCCGGTTGCGATTATAGGTACATTCTTCTTCCTTCAGTTATTTGGATTCAGTATTAATATGTTGACGTTGTTCGCATTAGTCCTCGCCATTGGTATTGTAGTAGATGACGCGATTGTTGTAGTGGAAGCTGTCCATTCAAAAATGGAACGTACAGGAATGCCTGTGGAACATGCCACAATGAGCTCAATGAGTGAAATTTCCGGTGCGATTATCTCTATTACATTGGTGATGTGTGCCGTATTTATTCCGGTTGGTTTCATGCAGGGTCCTGCAGGAGTTTTCTACAGACAGTTTGCCTTTACATTGGTAATTGCAATTCTGATTTCTGCGGTTAACGCCTTAACATTAAGTCCGGCTTTATGTGCAATGTTCCTGAATGATCCTCAGGGAGAACACGGTGAACATGGTAAGAAAACAGGTTTTGGAGCAAGATTTTTCAATGCCTTCAATGCAAGTTTTGATAACATGACCAGAAAATACATCTATAGCCTTAAATTTTTAATTAAAAATAAATGGGTTGCAATTGGTGGTTTAGCCCTTCTTATTGCTTCAAGTGTTTTCTTGATTAAAAAAGCTCCTTCAGGATTTATTCCGACAGAAGACCAAGGTTTCATCTTGTATGCTGTGAACACTCCTCCGGGAAGTTCATTAGACAGAACACACAAAGCAACTGAACAGATTGATCACATCATTAACGGTGAAAAAGCTAAAAACCACCTTTGGGTTGCAGATGGTCTGAACTTTATCAGTAACGCAAACGCTTCTCCATATTCTGCAGGTTTCATTAAACTTAAAGATTATGAGCAACGTGGCGAAATGAAAGATCCTGACCAGATTGCAGCAGCATTAACAGGAAAAGTAGCGCAAGTAAAAGATGCGAATGCATTCTTCTTCAACTTCCCTACCATTCAGGGATTTGGTAACGTTTCCGGTTTCGAATTTATGCTTCAGGATAAAACCAACGGTTCTTTTGAACAATTAGGAACAACAACTCAGGCATTTATTGGTGAATTAATGAAACGTCCGGAAATTGCATTTGCCTTTACAACATACGCAGCTGGAAATCCACAATATACGATTGATGTAGATTCAGATAAAGCTAATCAATTGGGAGTTTCTATCACAGAATTGATGCAGACAATGCAGATCTATTACGGAAGTAGCTTCGTTTCAGATTTCAATAGATTCGGAAAATATTATAGAGTAATGGCTCAGGCAGATATTCCTTATCGTACGGATGCAAATTCTTTGGAAGGAATTTATGTTAAAAATAAATCTGGCGAAATGGTTCCCGTAAAAACATTAGTTACTTTAAAAAGAACGTTCGGACCTGAAACAGTAACAAGAAACAACTTATTTAATGCTGTTACAATTAACGGAACTCCAAAACCTGGTTACAGTACCGGAGATGCGATTAAAGCGGTAGAAGAAACTGCTCAAAAATCACTTCCAAGAGGTTTCGGATATGAATGGACAGGAATTACCCGTGAGGAAATCAAAACTGGTGGACAAACAACTTTCATCTTTGCATTAAGTATCTTATTTGTGTATTTCTTACTGGCAGCTCAATATGAAAGTTATATTCTTCCGTTTGCCGTTATTTTAACAATTCCTACAGGGATTTTCGGAGTATTTGCTTTCACAGGATTGGCAGGAATTGATAATAACATTTACGTTCAAGTTGGTTTAATCATGCTCGTCGGATTGTTAGCGAAAAATGCGATTCTGATTGTAGAATTTGCCGTACAAAGAAGAAAAGCAGGAAGAACATTACTTGAATCTGCTCTTCAGGCTTCAAGATTACGTTTAAGACCGATTTTGATGACTTCATTTGCCTTCATCGTAGGTATGCTTCCATTAGTTTGGTCACAAGGTGCGGCTGCAAAAGGTAACCACTCTATCGGTATCAGTACAGTTGGAGGAATGTTCACAGGAGTTGTATTCGGGATTTTCATTATTCCTGTAATGTTTGTGATCTTCCAGTATTTACATGAAAAAATGCCGAGCAGAAAGAACAAAAGACTTCAAAAACAAAAATTGGAGGCAGAACTTTTAGCAACTGCTCATTAATAAAAATGATTTACAAAACTTTGAGATCTGAAATTCGCACAAAAATTTTTCTTCAAATTTAATTTTTAAGATTTTCTAAAATAAGCAAAATATTTTCTCCTACTAAAGACAACTTTGCTTAACACTCAAAGTTTTGTGATCAATTTAAATATATAGACTTATGAAAAGAGTAAAAAATATAATCATCGCTTTTGGGATTGCATTAGGTGCAGTTTCCTGTGTGCCAAAATTGGCCTATCAGGAAACTAAACCCGAACTTCCCGAAACATTCAAATATACCGCAACCGCAGACACTGCAAGCGTTGCTAACTTAGAATGGAAACAGTTTTTCAGCGACCCGATGTTGCAAAATTTAATCGAAAAAGGAATTAAAAACAATTACGATTTACAAATTGCCTTAAAACAGGTCGCTTCTTCACAGGAAAAACTGAAACAGGCAAAATATCTTCAATATCCTGATGTTGGTTTCGGAGTTTCTGCTCAAATTTCAAAGCCTTCAAAGAACAGCATGAACGGGCAGAGCTTAAATTTATTCTTAGGTCAAAGCCATGTTGAAGATTATAATGCAGCATTCAACTTATCTTGGGAAGCAGACATTTGGGGTAAAATAAAAAACCAGCAGGAAGTGTCAAAAATGCAGTATCTGCAGACCTATGAAGCGACAAAAGCAATTCAGACACAAGTTGTTGCAGCGATTGCTCAAGGTTATTATAATTTATTGATGCTTGATAAACAATTACAGATTGCAAAATCAAATTTAGATTTAAGCACCAATACCCTTTCACTTACAGAAAAATTGTGGCAAAGCGGCGATACGACTTCATTGGGAGTTCAACAGGCGACTGCTCAAAAGCAATCGACAGAACTTTTGATCACTCAATTGGAGCAAAATATTGCGATTCAGGAAAATGCATTGAGTATTTTGGTCGGTGAAAATCCGAATAAAGTCAACAGAACGATTGAAATGTCCGACACGTCTTTACCACAGGATATTTCTGCGGGACTTCCTGCAGCGATGGTGAGTCGCCGTCCGGATGTCCGTCAGCAGGAATTGGTTTTATTGGAATCAAATTCAATCGTGGGAATTGCTCAGGCAAATATGTACCCTTCATTGAAAATCACTGCAAACGGAGGTGTAAATTCGTTTAAAATTGATAACTGGTTTTCAATTCCGGCTTCATTGTTCGGTTCTGTTTTAGGTGGATTGACTCAGCCTATTTTTCAGAAAAGACAGTTGAAAACAGATTTGAATGTTGCTAAAATTCAGAGAGAGAAAAATGTTTTGGCGTTCCGTCAGTCTGTTTTGAATGCAGTAGGTGAAGTTTCTGATGCATTGGTTTCTAATGAAAGTCTGAAAGTTCAGGAACAAAAAGCCAGCGAACAGGTTACAACATTGAAAAACGGAATTAAAAGTGCCGAAATGTTGTACAAAGGCGGAATGGCCAATTATTTAGAAGTGATTACCGCTCAGGGAAATTCTCTGCAGGCTGAACTGAATCTTGCGTCTGTAAAAAGACAGAGATTAAGCAGTATTGTAGATTTGTACAGAGCTTTAGGTGGAGGATGGAAGTAGTAAATTTAATTATATTGTTTGAAGTGCGGTCTTTAGGGATCGCATTTTTTATTAATTAAATCATTAAATTCCTTTCAATTCATTTAAAAAAAACAAAGATCCTTGTAGTGCATTTTCATAATTGACCCAATGAATATTCTCTTCCTTTCTATACCAAGTCAATTGCCGTTTTGCAAATCTCCTGGAGTTTTTCTTAATCTCAGAAACCGCAAAATCAAGATTCCATTCGCCGTCAAAATATTTAAAAAGCTCTGAATAACCAACCGTATTCAGTGATGCCAGATTTCTTCCTTCCTGAGATTTTCTTAGTTCATCCACATTTTTCGCCTCATCAAGCAAGCCGTTTTCCATCATTTTATCGACACGCAGATTGATCCTTTCATAAATCGTTTCTCGTGGCGCCTCAATGCCTATTCTAATCGTTTTGAAATTTCTCGGATTTTTGTCATGAGAAATATTTTCAGAATATGTTTTTCCGGTTTGCCAAATGACGTCAATCGCCCGCAGCAACCTTCTTTGATTGTGAATATCCACATTTTCGTAATATTCAGGATCTAAATCTTTCAGCATTTCCTGAAGTTTTTCGATTCCCCCAGTTTTCCAGATGGCTTCCAGTTTTTTCTGATTTTCGTCATTGGCTTCAGGCAAATCGTTTAATCCTTCAATAACTGCTTTTTCATACATCATGCTTCCGCCAACCATAATGACGATGTCGTATTTTTCGAAAAGCTGATCCAGTAATTCCAAAGAATCACGTTCAAACTGACCGATAGAATAATAATCTTTTACAGAAAGCTGACCGATAAAATGATGTTTTGCCTGCGAAAGTTCTTCTTCCGAAGGCGCGGCGGTTCCAATTTTCATTTCGCTGAAAAACTGTCGGGAATCACAGGAAATAATTTCTGTATTGAATTGGCGAGCTAAATCAATGGCGAGTTTTGTTTTTCCAATACCGGTAGTTCCCACTACAGAAATCAATATTTTCATATGCTAACAGTCATTTTAAAAATGAAAAAACATCTCAGTTTCCTCATCATAATTTCACTTTCTATATCACGGATATTTCCAGTTTGCTAAATTAAATGTTTATCTTTGCACGACAATAAAAAACTATGATTTTATCAATGACCGGCTTCGGTAGAGCCGAAGGTGTTTTTGAAGGAAAAAAAATTTCGATCGATATTAAATCACTGAACAGCAAGAGCTTTGATTTAAATATCAAAATTCCTTTACGATATAAAGAAAAAGAATTTGAAGTAAGAAAAATTCTAAACGATAGAATCATCCGTGGAAAGGTAGATTGCTATATCAATATTGAGAATCTTGAAGAAACGAATGATGTAAAAATCAACAGAAGTTTGATCGATTCTTACATGAATGAGCTTAAAAATATCGCTTCAGATGGACCCGACTTTGAGTACCTGAAAATGGCGGTTAGATTACCGGATGCTATAACATCAAGACCAGACGAATTAACTGAAGGAGAATGGGAATCTTTGGCGAAAATCGTAAACAATGCGGTAGATAAATTCCAGGAATTCAGAAAAACTGAAGGTCAAATTCTTCACGAAGAACTGGAAAGAAACATTAGAAATATCGATAAATCTTTGGCAGAAGTTGTTCCTTACGAGCAGGTGAGAATTGATGCCGTGAAAGAACGTTACATGAAAACTTTGAAAGAGTTTGAAAACGTTGACGAAACAAGATTTTACCAAGAAATGGCATATTTTACTGAAAAATTGGACATTCAGGAAGAAAAAGTAAGGCTTTCCCAGCATTTGAAATATTATTCTGAAGTGATGGAAAACGAAGATTTCAACGGAAAAAAACTAGGTTTTATTTCACAGGAAATCGGAAGAGAAATCAATACTTTAGGATCAAAAGCCAATCACGCTGAAATTCAGAAACTAGTCGTGATGATGAAAGATGATTTGGAAAAAATAAAAGAACAGACGTTAAACGTCTTATAAAAGTGATAAATTATTAATGATGAGTTATAAATCGCTTTGCGGATTTCAAAACTCATAATTTAAAACTCATAATTCATAACTAAAAAAATGAATAAGGTTATCATATTTTCAGCGCCGTCGGGCAGCGGGAAAACAACATTGGTAAAACATTCTCTGGAAGCTATTCCTGAATTGGAATTTTCCATTTCATGTACGACGAGACAACCGAGAGGAAGTGAAATTCATGCCATTGATTATCACTTTATCTCGCCGGATGAATTCAGACAGAAAATTACTGAAGAAGCTTTTGTGGAATTTGAAGAAGTGTACACCGATAAATATTACGGAACTCTGAAATCTGAGGTCGAAAAGATCTGGAATCAGGGAAAAGTTGTTATTTTTGATGTAGACGTAAAAGGCGGAATTTCATTAAAAAAATATTTTGGAGAGAAAGCATTGTCGATTTTCATTGAACCACCTTCGATTGCCGAGTTGGAACGGAGATTGATTACTAGAAACACCGATGATGCCGAAACCATCAAAACCCGCGTAGAAAAAGCCGAAGAAGAGCTTACCTACGCAATAGAATTTGACGAAATCGTGATCAACAGCGATTTGAATCAAGCAAAAATAGAAATAGAAAGTTTAATAAAAAAATTTATAGGCGAAATTAGAAGCTAGAGATTAGAAGTTAGTAAAAAACAGCCGTAAATTCGGATTAGCAGCTAACTTCTAATTTCTAAAATCTAACTTCTATAAAAAAAAAATACAGGTCGAAATGAGCACCGAAACATTAGAAAAAGCTAAATCTACACTTCCTGTAAAAGGATTTTTAGATTTAAAAGACATAGATATTCCACAGGGAGAAGAATTGGTAAAGGCCATTCTCCAACTGAAAGAAGAAAAAAATGCCGTGATATTGGCGCATTATTATCAACCGGGAGAAATTCAGGATATCGCCGATTTCTTAGGAGATTCTCTTCAACTGGCAAGACAGGCCAAAGACACCGATGCCGACATGATTGTATTCTGCGGAGTACATTTCATGGCTGAAGCTGCAAAAATTCTGAACCCGACGAAGAAAGTTGTTCTTCCGGATACAATGGCTGGATGTTCTTTGGCAGACGGATGTTCTGGAGAAGGATTGAGAAAAATGCGTGAGCAGCATCCAAACGCTTTGATTGCAACATATATTAACTGTAATGCGGAAACAAAGGCAGAAAGCGACATCATCGTAACCAGTTCAAACGCTGAAACGGTAATTGAAGCTTTACCGACTGACAGATCGATTATTTTCGCTCCGGATAAAAATTTAGGAAGATATTTGTCTAAAAAAACCGGCCGTGATATGATTCTTTGGGACGGAAGCTGTATCGTACACGAAGCTTTCTCAATGGAAAGAATCGCACAGCAGTTAGCAGATAATCCTGACGCAAAAATGATTGCACACCCGGAAAGTGAAGAAGCTGTTTTAAAACTGGCTCATTTCATCGGTTCGACTTCTGCCCTTTTGAATTTTGTGGAACAAGACGACTGTCAGAAATTCATTATCGCGACTGAGGAAGGAATTCTTCACGAAATGAGAAAACGTGCGCCACACAAGGAACTGATTCCTGCTTTGGTTTTTGACGAAAGCTGTAACTGCTCAGAATGTTTTTACATGAAGAGAAACACAATGGAAAAACTGTACTTGTGTATGAAATATGAACTTCCGGAAATCATCATCGAAGAAGAACTTCGACTGAGAGCGCTGAAGCCGATTGAGGCAATGCTTGATCTTTCGAAAAGCATCAAATAAATTTCAAAGCGGGTTTTTACTCGCTTTTTTTACTTTAATGAACTTCTACAATGGAAAAAAGTTATGAAAGCAATTGATATCACTAAAGAAATCTTACCTATAGAATTAGATTCTCTCTTTGATACAGTGGAATACGAAAACTATGGGATTTTTAAAATTGACAAAATTTCATTTGAAAATAACGTTATTGAGTTTTACTTCACAATAAAAATTTTAGAGGGATTACTAGATGAAGGAGAAGAAAATTATCAGTGGAAATTAAGAATAACAAACTATAAAGATTATAATATTGAAGACTCAACAAATGTTGATGCATTTATAACTATTTTTTCAGACCATATTCTTTTGTCTCATTATAAAAAGAATTGGAAGGAATTGTATTTTAAAAATTATGGTGAAAATCTTGAAAAACTCTTTATAGAATTTCATAACCTCCATAGTCTGACATTAGATAATTTTATACAACCAAAAAAATATATAACTAACGAAAATTTAGAACAATTATTAGGACATCAAAATGCATTATTTTCAGAAGGCCCTGAAGATATTTTAGATTTATATTTTAATCTTCTTTTAAAATATGGAAAAGAACCATATTATTTTAAAAACAAAAAAAAATTAAACGATCAAACAAAAGATGAATTTAAAATTATATTTCTAGGAAATAATTATTTTATTGGTGAACATTTAGAATTTCAAAAACTATGAGCAAAATATTTTTAGAAGACGTTAAAATCTACGCTTACCACGGTGTTCTTCCTGAAGAAAACATCATCGGGACATACTATATTTTAAATGCAGAAATTCATACCGATCTGTGGGATGCTGCAGTTTCTGATGATTTGAATGATACGATAAGCTATGCGGACATCAATGAAATCATTCATAACGAAATGAAGATTCAGTCGAAATTGTTGGAACACGTTGCAGGAAGAATTATTACCAAAATCAATGAAAAATTCAATCAGATTTCTTACATCAAATTAAGAATTACCAAAACGAGTCCACCGATGAAAGGTGAGATGAAAGGGGCAAGTATCGAACTTGAAAAAAGTTTTTTGTTGGGTAGTTCAACGGAAAATAACTAATTTTCAATTTTCAAAAACATTTAAGGTGAGAATTTTAAGTTTTCTTTTCGTACTGATTTCATTTAACATTTTTGCTCAGACCGAAAATAATCAAATAGTTTACAGTTTTCCAAAGGTAAAATCGAGCATAACAATGCCGGTAACAATTCCGTTGTCGGAAATCAGCAATATGATCAACGCTTCGGTGAAAGATTTGATTTTTCAGGATGATTCTTACACCGATAACGATAATGATCAATTTAAGGTAAAAGTCTGGAAAACCCGACCGATACGATTAGTAGGAGATGCTAATCAAAACATTGCGATTGAAGTTCCGCTAAAAATTTGGGCAGAAAAAGGAATTGGCACTTTGGGAGTTTACACCTATCAAGAGACAACTTTTGAAACGGTAATGTATTTCAAAACTGCTCTAAATTTTAAAAATAACTGGACGGTGAGTACTTTCACCCAGCCAATGGGTTTTAAATGGATAAAAAAACCTGTTTTAGATTTTGGTAGAATAAAAATTCCCATTACCTCGATCGTCGAATCAAGTTTGAAAGAGCAACAGTATAAATTCTGTAAAACAATTGACGAACAAATGGCTTCGCAGCTTAATTTCCAACAATATGCAGTTTTGGCTTGGAACGCATTTTCTCAGCCTTTCAATATTTCGGAAGAATATAATACCTGGTTGAAAATCACCCCAATTAACGTTAATATTACTCAATTAAAATTCTACGGAAATCAAATCGATACCAATATCGGGATTGATATTTTCTCTGAAACTTTTACCGGAACAAAACCTGAAGCATCGCAACCAGCAAGAGCCATGATGAATTTTAATTTCATTCCGCTTTTGGCAGATAAATTTGTTTTACAGACAACAGCAAACATTCCGTTTTCTGAAGCGACTAATATTGCAAAAAAGTCATTTTTAAATAAAGAATTTGACATCAGAGATTCAAAAGTAAAAATTACTGACATTAAAGTTTATGGAGAAGCAAACCGCATTATGATTGAAGCCGATACGGAAGGCTATGTAAAAGGAACGGCATTTATTTCAGGCATTCCTGTTTACGATGAAATAAAGAAAAAAATCATACTTTCTGATACAAAATTCAAACTTAAAACATCCAACTTTCTTCAAAAATTAGCCACTTCACTTTTCAAAGGTAAAATTGTAAAAATGATTGAAGACGAATATGGAATTCCAACCGATGAAATTGAAGACTCGTCTAAGAAAAGTATTGAAGAAGCTTTTAATAAAGAATATTATAAAGGTTTGAAAATTTCCGGAAAAGTATTTAATTTAAAACCTTCAAAAATTCTTTTAAATGATTTCGGAATCACCGCTGTAATTGACACCAATGCTAATTTGAGATTTACTTTAAAAGGATTCTAATAAAAACTAAAACAACATAACTATGAAAAAACACTTAAAAATTATAGAAGATAACAAAGCTTCAAAAGGAATTAGGTTCGCCAATTTTATTATTGACAGAATTGTTATTTACGTCATATTTTTTCTTTTCGGAGCATTTTCACTATTAGTATACGAAATTTTCAACATTGAGTTTTTTCTAAATATTACAGACAAAATGGCTTCAGCAAGTAGACTTCAAGATATTCTAATAACAACAGCAGTTTATCTTTTGTATATTTTTTTAATGGAATATTTTACAAAAGGAAGAACAGTAGGAAAATATATTACAGGAACAAAAGTAATGAGTTTGGATAGCTCAAATCCTACTTTTCAGGAATATTTAATCAGAACAGTTTCCAGAATTGTTCCTTTCGATGCACTCTCTTTTTTCGGAGAAAACGGATGGCATGATACATGGAGTGACACAAGAGTAGTTAATATTAAAAATTATAAAGCTGAAAGACAGAGTAAAAGCGATATTGACAACATCGGAGTAAAAGAAATCACATAAAAAATTTGGACAAAAAGTAAATTTTAGTATATTTGCACCACTTAAAACGGTGCTTTGGCCGAGCGGCTAGGCAGTGGTCTGCAACACCATCTACAGCGGTTCGAATCCGCTAGGCACCTCACGAAAACTCCAATCCTTTGATTGGAGTTTTTTTTATTTTAAATTTTCTCATAAAAACAATTGCTCAAATTCCCTTATCTATAAACAGTTTGCTAATTTTAACATTTCCTTAACTAAAACTTGGCTTCATAATTGAGATTATCTTTAATATAAGCTTCAAAGCTTAATTATAAATAGAAAAAATTGAGTTATGAAAAAGATAGTTTTAGCAGGTTTAATTTCAGTTTTAACATTGAGTGCCTGTAAGAAGGATGATAATAAAGTTGCCGAAAAGACTTTAGAACAACAAAAACTAGAATTTCAGGTAAGACAACTTGAAATTGAACAACAAAAACTGGCAATCGAAAGAGAGAGATTTTCTTACGAAACCAAAAAGAAAGCCGACAGTGTAGCTGAAGTTGAAAAAGCAAAAGTTGCAGCTGCTTCAAAACCACAGGTAATTAGAGAGACAAAAACTGTTTATAGAGATGCTCCAGCTTCAAACAGCGGAGGTTCTTCTTCCAGTGGTAGTTCTTCACAAGGAACAACTGCAAAGAAAAAAGGAATCAGTGAAGCTGCAAAAGGTACCGCAATCGGTGTAGTGAGTGGTGCTGCTTTAGGAGCAATTGTTAATAAGAAAAACCGTGTTGGTGGTGGCGTTGTAGGTGGCATCATCGGTGGTGCAACAGGATATACTTTGGGTAGAGCACAAGATAGAAAAAGTGGTCGAGTGCAACCAAAATAATTAAATATTTTCAAAAACATGAAAGATTGCTTATTTTTAGGCAATCTTTTTTTTATGCTTTTAATTTTATTTTCCTCAATTCTTCTGATTTCAACTTTAATAGGTTGGGGAAAATTGATGGAAAATTTCTTTGGGAAAAAGCTGAATGGAATCTCAGGGAAAATCCTGACAGGAATACTTTCAATCGGATTAATTTTCACTATTTTAGCATTTTTCATTCCTTTGAATTTATACATCGAAATCCCGATAATATTGATTGGACTTTTTTACTTTTTTAAAGAAAAACTTCATTTAAATTTCCATCAATTTTCAAAAAAGAATTCAACCATTTTTGGAGTTCTCACAATTTCAATTCTATTTTGCGGATCTTTTTATCCTTTTATTCTAGACCATTTCGGTTATTATATTCCTACGATAAAATGGCTTACAGAATACGGTTTGGTAAAAGGAATTTCAAATCTGGATTTAATTTTAGGGCAAATGTCGGTTTGGCATATTTTCCAGGCAGGATTCAGTAATTTTTCTGACCCATTTTTTAAATTTAATACTGTTTTACTAATCATTTACGGGCTTTATATTATTGAAAACAAAAGCTGGATTCAATTGATTTTCATACCCGTCTTATTGATTTTTACACAGTCTCCAAGTCCGGATTTACCAGTTATCGTATTTTCTTTAATTATTTTAAATGAAATTTTATCGGGGAACAAAAATCTGTCTTTCCTATTTGCATTTTCGATTTTCACTTTTGCCATAAAACCTACAGTCATTTGGTTGCCGATTTTCATTCTGCTCTACTCTATTTTCAATTCAAAATTTCAATATAAAAAACTCATTTTCGGGTCGTTCATTTTTATATTATTTATTATTAAAAATCTTTGGACATTCGGATATCCTGTTTTTCCAACCACATTTTTTGATTGTGAAATCCCTTGGAAAGCTAATCCTGAACTATTAAAAGCTTCATCACAATTTGCCTTGGTAAAAACCTACGACGAACAATATACTTATGCAGAAATTTTAAAATTCTCCTGGTTCGATCACATTAAAAACTGGTTATTTTTAAAAGGAATAAAATCAATCATCAACATTTTATTTATTGTGAGTTTAATTGGTTTCATTATATTTTCAATAATTAAAAGAAATAAAATAATTAGTTTAATTTGTATTTCAATTTTAATTAAAAGCTTTTTAATTTTACTTTTTTCTGCGCAATACAGATTTTTTATTGATGTTTTTTTCGTGATGTTTTTTGTTGTTCTTTTTCAACATTTAAACAAGAAAAGTTCAATTTTAATTTCATCATTTCTGATAGTAATTGCTGTTGGAATTTTTTCTTTCCCAAATCTCATTCAGAAGTTTATACCAAGTTTTCGGGTGGGAACATTTATGAGTCAGTTTGAAGTAAAGCAGCTTTTAATACCGTCCAATTACGATTATAATAAATACAATTCTTATAAAGTAGGAGATTTAAAATTCAATATTTCCAAACAATATCCTTTCAATTTTAACACGCTTATTCCCGCAATTTCAGAAAGCTATGTGATGGATTATCAGAAATTAGGGATATTCCCACAACCAATCGACAAAAACAATGTAAGAAAAGGTTTTATCTGGAAAAAGCTCAACGCTGAAGAGAAAAAAGGACTCGACAAAACCATTGAAATCATCAAAAAGAGTTATCAATAACCCGATCATCAAAGACTTTATTATCTGAATAAAAAACGGTAATTTTGTACTATGTTCAATACTTTAGGTAATCTTCTCAGCCTTACTACTTTTGGCGAGAGTCATGGCGTAGCTTATGGCGGAATCATTAATAATTTTCCTGCTGGTTTGGAAGTTGATTTTGAAAAAATTCAATACGAATTAGACCGCAGAAAACCAGGTCAGTCAGCAATCGTTACGCAAAGAAAAGAAAGTGACACTGTACAATTTCTCTCAGGAATTTTCGAAGGGAAAACGACGGGAACTCCGATTGGTTTTATGATTGAGAACGAAAATCAAAAATCAAAAGACTACGACCATATTGCGAATTCTTATCGCCCAAGTCATGCAGATTTTACGTATGATCAAAAATTTGGCATTAGAGATTATCGTGGCGGCGGAAAATCTTCTGCAAGAGAAACCATCAATTGGGTAGTTGCAGGAGCTTTAGCAAAACAATTTTTAAAAGATATTGAAATCAATGCTTATGTTTCTTCGGTTGGCGAAATTTTCTGTGTAAAACCTTATCAGGATTTAGACTTTTCTAAAACGGAAAATAATGAAGTACGATGTCCCGATGCTGAAACTGCCGAAAAAATGATTTCAAAAATTAAAGAAATCAAAAAAGAAGGCAATACGATTGGCGGAACAATTACCTGTGTTATCAAAAATGTTCCCGTAGGAATCGGTGAACCGGTTTTTTCTAAACTTCAGGCTGAATTGGCAAAAGCAATGCTCAACATCAACGCCTGCAAAGGTTTCGAATACGGAAGCGGATTTTGTGGTGCAAAAATGAAAGGAAGTGAACATAATGATGAATTTAATACCGATTTTTCTACAAAATCAAACCTTTCCGGTGGAATTCAAGGTGGAATTTCTAATGGAATGGATATTTATTTCCGTGTTGCTTTCAAACCGGTAGCAACTATTTTAAGACCTCAAAATAGCGTTGACAAAGACGGAAATGCAGTAACTGTAGAAGGAAAAGGAAGACACGACCCTTGTGTAGTTCCGAGAGCTGTTCCGGTTGTTGAAAGTTTGGCGGCATTTGTTTTGGCCGACTTATTTCTGATCAATAAAACGAGAAATATTAATCAATTTTAAATATTTAGTAATGAAAAATTACTGGGATAAAGCAATCTCATTTGAAGAATACTTTCAGATTGCACAAGAAAGACTACAAAATCCTGCGACTCCGCAAGATTCTGAATATAAAATGTATTACGAATTGGGAATCCAGAGAATGGACAGAACGTTGAAAAAATTTGTAATAGATGAAGAACAAATTAATGAATTGAAATCTAAAAATTTCAACGGAAAAATTCTAATTATTTCTGAAGGTTGGTGCGGTGATGCAAGTGCAACAGTTCCCGCTTTAGCGAAGTTTTTTGAAGGTTATAATGAAGTGAAAATCTTTTTAAGAGACAGCGATAAAAGTTTAATCAATCAGTTTTTAACCAACGGAACTGAATCTATTCCGAAAGTTATTATTTTAGATGAAAACTTTGAAGTAAAAAATTCTTGGGGACCTCGTCCAAAATTCGGCCATGAATTATTATTAAAATTTAAAGCTAATCCTGAAGAATATCCAAGAGAAACTTTTTATAACGATTTACAGGTTTATTACTCAAGAAACCGAGGAAAAGATGCCATTCAGGAGATTTTAGAATTATTGTAAAATAGTAAATATGAAAAAACTGGTTACATACGTTATTATTCTTGTCATTTTGGGAGCTGTTTTTTTAGTTCCGGGAATCAGAAATTTTCTTAAAGATCAATTTTTCCCTGTAGCAACAATAGAAAATGCGGTTCACATCAGTCAGGATGATTATGATGTAGATTTGCAGGGAATCAACGTACCAAGTACGAATCTGAAAAACTTTAAAAACAAACCTGTTTTCTTAAATTTTTGGGGAACCTGGTGTCCTCCATGCCGGAAAGAATGGCCGTCAATTCAGAGATTATACGACAGAAGAAAAGGTCACGTAGATTTTGTTTTGATTGCAATGAAGGATGACGAAGAAAAAGTAAGAGCATTCTTGAAAGAGAATAATTATACGGTTCCAGTGTATATTGCACAGAGTCCGATCTCGGAGAAAATACTTCCGAAAGCATTTCCTACAACGTTTCTTTTAGACCAAAACGGAAGGATTTTAATTAAAGAAGATGCCGCAACTGATTGGGACGCAGAATCTATCCATCAATTCATAGATAATATTGTTAAATAAACTTTAACTAAAATTTATATTGATTTGGTATAAATTTTGCGAAATTTACAGAGTTGAAAATTATTTTAAAAAAAGCAAACACAAAAATGAAATATTCAAAACTCAATCTTGCTAAAGAGGCAATAGCCCACAAAGGCTTCGTAAAAAAAATACCTGATATTTTCAGAATGGTAAATATGTGGAGAAAGGGATCTTATCCTGTAAAATCGATAGATTTGATTTTACCCTTGGTAGGTCTTCTATATGTAATTTCCCCAATTGATATCATCCCTGATTTTATTATTGTAGCGGGAGTTTTAGATGATTTGGCAGTTTTATCATTGGCAATTCCGAAACTCATACGGGAAGTAGATAAGTTTTTACTTTGGGAAGCTGAACAAAAATATACAGTAGACGGTACGAAAATAATAGACGCAGATATCGTTTAATAATTTACAAAACATCCTTTCGGGGATGTTTTTTCTTATAAATAAGTATTTTTAATGAAGATGAAATTTTTAAATCATTAAGGAAATTAAATTTTTAAAAATAAAATCAATTCAGATTTTTTAAGTTTAACTAAAGTAAATCATTAAGCTTTATTTTTAAATCAACTATTGATTCTTAATAATTTTTAAACTTTTAATGCTCTTAATGGTAATTTTAAAAAATTTCTTTTCAAGCAAAATTCATAATTCGCAATTGACTTTAAACATCAAATTCTTAAATTTGCACTATCTAATAAAAAATTAATGGAAAGTAAGAAAGAATTCTTTTTGGAATGTTACAAATTGGGCATCATCAAATTTGGAAGATTTACGTTAAAAAGTGGGATTGAAAGTCCGTTTTATGTAGATTTAAGACCATTGGCGTCTGATCCTAAAATTTTAAAAAACCTTGCCAATTATTTATTGGAAATGCTTCCTTTGGATAATTTCGATTTGATCTGCGGAGTTCCTTACGCTGCACTTCCGATGGCAACAGCAATGTCTTTGGAAAGCTATATCCCATTAATTATTAAAAGAAAAGAAGCAAAAAGCTACGGAACAAAAAAATTAATTGAAGGAATTTATCAAAAAGGGCAAAACTGTCTTTTGGTAGAAGATGTGATTACTTCCGGAAAATCTTTGGTAGAAACCATTGCCGAAGTTGAGCAGGAAGATCTAAAAGTTGCAGACATCGTTGTTGTTTTAGATAGAGAACAAGGTGGAAAACAGCTTTTGGAAAGCAAAGGTTACAGAGTTCATACTTTATTTAATATTTCTGAAGTTTGCACAATTCTTCAGGAAAATGGTGAATTGAGCGATGAAGAAGTTAAAAGAATTCAGGATTTTTTGAAGGGAAATCATATTCAATTTGAAGAAAAAACAAGACTTTCTTATCAGCAAAAATTTGAAGCTGCACAACATTCTGTTTCAAAAAAATTATTAGAAACTGCTTTAGCAAAAGAATCAAACCTAATTGCGTCGGCAGATGTAACGACAACTCAGGAGTTACTTGAATTAGCTGAAAATGTTGGTCCACATATTATTGCTTTAAAAACGCACATCGATATTATTTCAGATTTCGATTATCAGAATACGATTATTCCGTTGAAGGAATTGGCTGCAAAACATCAGTTTTTATTAATGGAAGACAGAAAATTTGCCGACATCGGAAACACTCAGGAATTACAGTTTACAAGCGGAGTTTTCAAAATTACAGATTGGGCAGATTTTGTAACTTCTCAGGTAATCGGTGGTTTTGAATCTTTAGATTGCTTCACTAATGTTGGTGTAGTTGCAATCATCGGAATGTCTTCAAAAGGAACTTTAACGACCAATAATTACAGAGAAGAAGCTTTGAAAGTAGCTCTTTCTCACCCAAATGTAATTGGTGGAGTTTCTCAAAATGCACTTCCAGATGAAATTTTATTGTTTACTCCAGGAGTAAATTTAGCAGATTCGGGAGACGGGAAAGGTCAACAATACAATACTCCGGAACACGTTTTTAAAACCCTGCATACCGATTTCATGATTGTTGGAAGAGGAATTTACAAATCTGAAAATCCTGCAGAAGCCGCAATTAATTATAAAAATGAAGGTTGGAAAGCATACTTAGCTTCATTGTAAAATAAATAAATTACCAAAATGCTCTCATTATTTGAGAGCATTTTTCATTTCAGAGAAAAAGGTAAATAATTTTCTTAATTTGAAAAATCTTAACTAAAAATCATAACATTTCCATCTAAAATAAGTTATATTTGATTTTTTATCAATATTTTGAAAAAGTTTAGCATAGGTCTTTTTTTGATTTGGGGAATTGTACAGGTTTCTGCACAAAAAGACAGCATTTATATTCAGGCAAAGTTATCTAATGACCGAAAAACTCTTGAAGTTAATCAGGAAATTGTGTATCATAACCATTCTGATAAAGATTTAAACAGTATAAAACTTCTCAATTGGATTGCCGCTTACAACAAAAGAGGAACTTCTTTGGTTTACAGAAAGTTGGAAGACCGAAATAACAGTCTTCATTTTGCAAAACAGGAAGAACTGGGAAAAATTTTAGAATTAAATATTAAAAATTCTGAAAATCAACCTCTTTCATTGAATACTATTTCTGAGGAAAACTTATTTTTACATTTAAATGAATCTTTACAACCCGGAAAAAGCATCAAACTTCAACTTCAATATAAAATGCAGCTTCCAGACAAAAAGTTTACCGGTTACGGAACTTCTGCACAAGATATTGCACTAAAATATTTCTTTATCGTTCCTGATCATTTTGATTCTGAGAACAGTTTTAAAAGAGATTATCATGACATTGAAGAATCAGTGAATTTCAATACCTATTGGAATGTCGATTTTAAAACACCTGCAAATTCTTTTGTACAAAGCAATCTTCAGCAGATTCAGCCCAATTCATTTAAAGGTTATTTAGATTCTGATCCTGAATTTATTATTACTAATAATAATTTTCCGACGATAAAAATCAATTCCGATGATATTAAAACTGAAATAAAATTTGGTTACAATATCAGTCAACAGGAAATTCAGAATCTTGAGTTTTACCTTCCTTTGCAGTTGAGGTTTATTAAAGATAAAATTGGTTCTATTCCAGAGCAGTTGTTTATTTCTGAAAAATTCAGAGCCAAAGAAGATTTTTTTGGAAATAATGATATTAAATTTTGGAAATTCAGGTTTAAACTTTTCTCAGATGCCGAAAATACAGACCTTGATTATTTTGGAATTATCTCTAAAAAAATTCTTGACGAAAGCATTATTACTGATAAACAGGAGAATCATTGGTTTAAAAATGGTTTAAAATCATATCTTGAAATACAATATTTAAAGAAATTCTACGGAGACAAAAAACTTTTGGGAAATCTTCCTGAAACAGATGTTTTAGGAATTAAACCTTTAAAATGGTTTCACGCTTCAAGAGTAAAGTTATTGGATCGATATGGTTTGGCATATCAATATATTATGTCGCAGAATCTCGATCAGAAAATCGATGAGCCTTTTGCGGTTTTGAGTAATTTCAACGATATGGCAATCAGTAGTTTTGAAACAGGAACTCTTTTCAGCTATTCTGCAGACAAAATGGGTGCAGAAAAATTTAACAGTTTACTAAAAAACTATATTTCCGAAAATACAGACAGACAAGTAAATCCTGAAGATTTTCTCGACAAACTTGCCCAAGAAGAATCTCCAACATCTTATTTAAAAGGATTTTTAAAACAGAAAAACAGAGTCAATTTCAGACTAAAAAACTTCAGAGTGAAAGATGATTCTCTAAATATTAAAATTGTAAAAAATACTGATGAAGCAATCCCTGTAAAGCTGGAAACGCAGACCAAAGACGGAACACGAACTTCTTATTGGATTGAAACCGAAGAAAACGAGAGACTAAAAACCGTCAATCTTCCCTCAGAAGACATTTACAAGATTACATTAAACAACGATTACATCTTCCCGGAATCGAATTACCGTGATAATTTTCTTTATACAAAAGGTTTGTTTTCGAATGCAAAAAAGATTAAACTTAAATTGATTAAAGATATTCCTAATCCTGAGTTTAACGAAATTTATCTGAACCCAAGAATTCGTTTTTCCAATACTTATGATAAATTTTTGATTGGGATGAACTTTAAAAACCAATCGCTTTTTGATCAGAAGTTTTTATATTCTTTCACCCCTTATTACAGTACCGGAACACAGAAAATGACAGGCTCAGGATCTGTTGCTTACTCTTTTTTACCGGCTGAAAGTATTATTCAAAGGTTAACTTTTGGAGTTTCAGGATCGTATTTTCATTATGATTATGATTTGGCTTATCAGAAGAATTCAATTTCTACCAATATTAGTTTCAGAAAAAATCCTAGAAGTACGGTAAGTCGTGGTTTGGGAATTTCTTACACTTATTTTGAACGAGATCTTAATGCAAAAATGATTGCAAAAGATGATTACAGCAAGTATAATCTTTGGACAGTTGGTTATGGTTACACCGATAATCAGATGATTCATGAGAAAAGTTTCAGTTTGAGTACGCAGGGAATGGAAGATTATAATAAAATTACAGCTGAAGGTTTTTACCGTTGGGAATTTGCACCAAGACAGAAACTGAGTTTAAGACTTTTCGCCGGATATTTTGCCAGAAACGAAACCCGAAACAATACTTTTGACTACGGAATTTCAAGAGTTTCCGATTATTCTTTCTCATACAATCTTTTAGGACAAAGTGCAACAAGCGGTGTTTTGTCTCAACAATATATTTTGGCCGATGGTGGTTTTAAATCTTTTATTCCAGGAACGGCTAATCAGTTTATCACATCATTTAATGTAGATTCCAGCGTTTGGAAAATCTTTCATGTTTACGCTGATGCAGGTTTGTATAAAAACAAAAATAACCCGACACAATTTATCTGGGACAGTGGTTTGAAAGTAAGAGTTATTCCGGATTTCTTAGAAATATTTCTTCCTGTACAATCTTCTTTAGGTTTCGAGCCAGCTTTCAAAGATTACGGAAAAAGAATACGATATACTTTAGTTTTAAACCTAAGTACAATTATTAATGCAGCGAGGAGAGGTTGGTATTAAAACAAAAAACAGCTGTCGATTGACAGCTGTTTTTTTGTTTTTCAAATAATATTTATTTTTTAATAAATTTCTGTGTAGAAACACCATCTTTAGTTTCAATGTTTATCATATAAGTTCCGGATGGAAGACTTTTCACATCTACTTTTTCACCGTCTAATCTTACATTTATTTTTCTGCCACTCATATCAACAACAGATACATTGTTAATTTTTGAATCTGATTTAATATTCAAAATATCTGATGTAGGATTAGGAGAAATTAAAATTTTATTTTCAACAATACTCTTTGTTCGTAAATCTAGTGATAATCTCATTGGTTGATCAAATGCGGAATTCTCTGGAGAACTTTCTCTATAGGAGCCAACTCTACACCATTCAATTTTACCTAAAAACTTGCCTTTTATCTCAGTATCCGGAGTAAGCATGATAAAGGAGCCTGCTTTCATTTCAACATTTTGATTTGGAGCCACCGAGTAATTTGTTGTGTTTATTGAATTAGAAGCTCTATATACATAAGCAAAATTAGGTTCTGGTGATGTAAGTGAAATATCTTGAATACATACTCCTATTTTACTGGTAAATTGTACAAATTGCGGAAGATTACGCCCCACTGTTCTTCCATTTAGATATAAACCATAAATATCTACATTCGCATTATTATAAATGCTTTGGTTATTAATTCTTGCTAAATACTGATTATTGTATTCAAACGGCATATAAATCTGTCCATATTTATTTCTTTGCATATCCATTGGGCCTTCAGAAGATGAAGAATAATTGATTGGTAAAGTATAATAATTGATAGAACTTGGTGAAATATTAACCATATTAATACCATGCACAATGGAGCTTCCGTTTGAACCAACATAAAGTATTGAACCATTTTGTGTGAATTCTCCACACGATCCTGCGCCAGGATTTGTTGTAATATCAAGAACGAAATCAGTCGTTATTTTCCCAGTACCATTATTAAATGACAAAACTTTACTACTTGCCCAATCACTTGAGTTCACTCCTCCCCAATATACTACATACATATAGTTAGAAAAATTATTACTTACATTTACTTTTGGAGAGATTTTGAGATATGAAGGGTGTGTAGTTGGCGAATAATTAGGAATATTTGCAGGGATATTACTTACTACTGGAGTATTAATCAAGCCTTGATCATCTATTAAATAGCTGTAAAGTTTCGTCTTATTTGGTATAACTACCCAATACGATTTATTATCAGAATGTTTAACAATATTCACATTATTGGCTGCAAATTGCAAATTATTTTCATCCATTAAAGGTAATGAGTTGTGGTTTGGTACTACATCACCTAGAGGAATACCATTCACAACGTTACCCAATGACATATCAACAACAGTATAGGAGCTTATTCCGTTTGAAATACCACCATTAATATAAATAGGAACCGGAGTAAAAATATAATAAAGATTAGGGTTACCGGGGTGTTTTGAAATAGAAAGTTGGCTACCATACGTCCAAGACCCAAAATTATTAAGAGTTCCATTCGGCATAATCTGATGTTCTCTGTTCCAGATATTTTTACCATCTGTATAAAAAAGCAGATTACCATCACTGTCGCTGATGCTTCCAACCGGTTGCATATACGTTGGCATTTCGCTATCCACTATCGGTGTAGGTAGACCAAAAAAATTAACGCCAGCTTTATTACCAAAATACCAATGGTCATTCTCACCCTGTGAATACCCAAAAAGGGATAAACACAAAAATAATGTTATATAAAATTTTTTCATATTTTTAATTTTATATAAATTATTTAGATTTGTTCTCTAGCGCTTCAATTCTCTTTTGCTGCTCAATTGTATAAAGCGTAAGCTCTTCTATTTTTTTCAGGAGAAGAATGTTCATTTCCTTTAGCTCAATCCCATTTTTGATGGCTTCTTCTGTAGTAGGAACTTCCGGTAAGTGACCATTTTTATTGATAAACTGATCTAATTCTTTTAATGGCATCAATTTGTAATCTTTTGCAAAAACATAATCAGCCCATCCATTATTTGCCGCAATGTCTACTTTTACTTTTTCTGTACGGATACCTTCATTTACGAAAAGCTTGTATTCATTACAATCGGAGCAATCTGCCAAAGTTGAAGATCCTATGACAACTTTCCCTAGTTTTTCCTGTAAATATACAATCTTATTTTTGCCATCAACGCGCATATAATTATACCCATTCATCTCATCTAAAACTCTAAATCCATCTATGGAAATATCATCTATGTAATTTGCGAACCTGCCCATTACATCAGCACCATAAAAAACATTAGACCCATTACCTGTAACTTGAAATCTTATCACATTATTAGTCTTAAATACCAAATTATTAGCATCTGTAGTTCCAATAAAATTATTTTGTGGGTTGGTTCCCGAGTTTCCGGTTAAAGACCAAGAAGATTGTGCACTTGCGTTTAGTCCACAAAGGATACTCAAAAAGATAATTGCTTTTTTCATAGTTAAAAATTTTGTTGATTATTGTGCATCTAAAATAGGTAAAATAATCTTACAAAAATCATACATAGAAGAATTAATATTTTTTTAATCACTTTAAATATAAAACATCGATAGATTAAGATCAAAAAATTTAAAGACTATATTAAAATTAAATAAAACAATTCACACTGTATTTTTTTTAAAAGTTCTCTTCACATCAATGACGATTATTGCGTATTTCCACCTATTTAAAGTCATTTTATCAATATCTAACTTATTAAGGTAAATTTATTAATTCATCAAGGTAAGTTTAAAACTTATAAAGCTTCACTTGAAAACTCAAAAATAAATCACCATCAAAAAAAATTTTCATCACAGCAAGATGATTAAAGATGTACTAAAACTTTCGACATATCAAAAAAATCTTAAACCAAAGATAACAGCTGTCAAATGACAGCTGCTTTTATAAATGTGTAGTAATAAAAAACTAATCTTTCAAAATTTTCTGAGAAACCAATTGATTATTTATAGTTCCTGTAACAATATAATTACCTTCAGCTAGTTCAGCAACATTTAAAGTTCCGTTGGCTTTTATGGAAGAAGTTTTCACTAATTGACCAGATAAAGTATAAACTTTTACATCTTTCACATCAGCTCCGAAAGTAATCTCATCACTTTTCACCAAAGAATTTTTGATAAATTCAGACCGTTTAGCATTATTTACATCATTCACTGCTAAAGTTCCTGATGACTGTGGAGTTGGTAATGTCACTGTAAAATCAACAGAATTATTGTTCGTATCTCCACTTGTTCTTGTGATTGAATTTAAAATAGTTGGTGATGGAGCCGTTCCAGTTCCTTCATATTGATTTGCTGATCCATATCCTACAAAATCGAGAACATTAGAAGCTGTAGGTCCCGTAACCTGTGTTGTATTACTTGCCAAAGCAACTTTTCCAGATGTAAGCGCAAGACCTACTCCTACTCCAACAGCAGGAGACCCGTCTAAATTAAGCAAAACGCTAACTATGAGATTAGGATTTATCAGATTAATCAATCCTCCAAATCCATCAGTTCCATGCTGAACAAGGAAAGTTTGTCCGGGAGCAAGAGTGACATTGGGTAAGGTATTGTACTGTGTAAAAGCTCCTGTTGAAGAGGCATATTGAAGAGTTGCCCCGTTAAGAGAAGCCGAGGAAGCACCAATGTTTTTCAGTTCTATAAAATCATTGGTAATAGCGGCTCCTAAGATTCCACCACCAGAATAGATTTCATTAATTACAATCTGAGCATTAGAAAATGCTGCTATCGAGACTAGCCCGATAAAAGTAAATACTTTTTTCATAACGTGATATTTTGATTGGTTTAATGTAATTTAAGCAAAATTAATACCAAATAAACAACAATATACCACATCTATTAAATTATCAATAAATAAAAATATGCAATACATACAAAAAAACCGCCCTGAATAGGCGGCTTTATATTGATATAAAAGTTAAAACTTTATTTTTTAATAAATTTCTGAGAAGAAAGAGAACCGTTTGCTAATCCTTTTACAAAATAAACTCCTGCAGCTAAATCACTAACATTAAGAGTAGTATTGTCATTAACATCAGCTTTTCTTACTATTTTACCATTAACATCGTAAATCTCAACTGCAGATTTAGTAGCAAAAGTTAAGCTAGAATCTACTACAGAAAACTTAATTAATCTGTGTTTTGAATGAGGAATTTCTGCAGTTCCCAATGTAGCACCAACTTGTAAATTCACATCATCATAATAAACTGTTCCTAAACCAGAACCAACAGAATAAGTTCTTAGGTCAAATCTTAATATTTCTGTATTAGCAGGAGTTGTAGCGGTAGCAGTTACAAATGTCCAAGCTGTATTATCTGTACTATATGCGCTAGGCTGAAAATTTCCCACTCCAGTCCAAGTAAGGTTCGCAGTTGCTGTTCTTGCTTGAACCCAAACTCTTCCTCTTGCATTAGCATCATTGTCTAAAACCCAGTAGCCAAGCGTGTAGGTTGTATTTGCAGTTGCAGGAACGTCAATATAAGAACTAAGACTTCCTGTAGCTTCCGTTACAGCTTTTAATGAACTATTACCACCATGAACAAAAGCAGCTCCTGTACCTTGCTCTACTGTGTTACTTACGAAAGTCCAACCTGTAGGTTTTGCTGGGGTAGTAGTTGCATCCCAAGATTCAAAACCTGGATTTGTAATTAAGTTTTGTGCATTTGCAAATGTAGCAACTGCAACAATTCCTAAAACTGTAAAGATCTTTTTCATAACTTAATTTTTAATTATTAATAATTTACATAGCAAAAATAAGGCTATTTTTTCATTTGAGACAATAATAAGGTTAATTTTCTGTTAATAATGCTAATAGCCGTGTCACTCACATTTTTTAGCTATTTTTACAAATTATTTTTAAAGGATTGCGGAATTCTATACTGATATTCTTCGTATTTCTCATGGGCTTATCATCGAATAATGCCCAAATATTTACATGGAAAAATCCCAATATTCCAAAAGATTCCGCCTCAGCTAAGAATGACAGTATATTTACAAAGAAGAAAGACAGTATTCTTGCTTTAAAATTCGGACAGGATATTTTTGCGAAAGACACGATGGATTTTGTAAAAACCAGCAACCGAATTATTGTTGATGAAGCTGTTTTAGCTAAAAATGATTCCAAAAGATTTTTAGGAGAGCTAAATTCTAAAGGTTCCATCATTCGAGGAATTACTTTTGGTAACAATCAGGGACAATCGGTTCAAAGCTCAATGGATCTTCAGATTTCCGGAAAATTATCGAAAGATGTTACTGTTTTAGCCAGTATTTCAGATCATAACCTACCGATTCAGGCAGATGGTTACACGCAGACTTTGGAGGAATTTGACAAAATTTATATGCAGCTTAATATTAAGGATAAATCTATTCTTAGAGCGGGACATTTAGATCTTGTAGATGACAAGAATTATTTCGCCAAATACCAACGTCGAAGTATGGGAATTCAGTTTCAGACCCAGTTTGGAACCGACAACAAGACTTTTGTAGATATTTCAGCGGGTGTTGCCCGAAGTGAATTTCACAGAATCCGTTTTCAGGGGATTGAAGGAAATCAGGGACCTTATCGTTTAACAGGGAAAAATGGCGAACAGTTTATTACTTTGATTTCAGGCTCGGAGCAGGTTTTTATCGACGGTATTTTGATGAAACGTGGAGAAAATCAGGATTACATTATTAATTATAATACGGGAGAGGTTACATTTACCAGTTTCCGACCGATATTTCAGCAGAATTTCATTACGATTTCATTTAATTATGCAAATAGAAATTATTCCAGATATTTATTTACCGGAAAACTTCAGCATCAAAGAGAAAAACTAAGAATCGGATTGAATTGGTTCATGGAAAATGACAATAAAAATGCTCCGCTAGCTTTAAATTTATCAAAAGAAGACGAGCAGATTTTAGCAGATGCGGGAAATGATTCCAATTTAATGTATGCGCCTTCCGGAGTCGTTGCCGAATTTGATGTAAATAAAATCTTATACAGTCTTGTTCCAGGAGTTAATGGAAACTACTACCAATTTTCAACAGATGCCACACAAACCTTATATCAGGTTTCATTTACTTATTTTGGAGCAAATTTGGGAGATTATAAGTTAACTCAAACTACCAATAACGGGCGAGTTTTCGAATACGTTGGTCCAAATCAGGGAGACTATAGAGCAGTAAGAAAACTTCCTTCCCCACAAAAAGCTCAGGTTTATACTTTTAATTCTGAATATCTGTTGAAGGATGGAAAAATCGGTGCGGATGTTTCGATGAGTAACTATGACATCAATTTATTTTCTTCAAAAGATTCAGACCAAAATTTAGGGTACGCTGCAAGAATTTTCGGAAATAAAACATTTACAAAGAATAGTTGGAAAGGAACTCCGAGTTTTGAATATCAATATATCGATAAACAGTTCCATATTTTAGATCGAATCAATGATGTAGAATTCTCACGTGACTTCAACTTGGCCAAAGAATTTAATGGTTTAACGCAAAACCGTTTTATTTTTAGCTTTTTAAACAAATGGAATAACAAATCAACTTTAAACTACAGAATCAATTATCTTGACGAACAGGATTCTTATAAAGGAACAAAAAATGATCTTGATTTTGGATGGATTAAAGGAAAATTCAACACAAAAGGAAATTTATCTTACCTGAATACCAATGCTATTCTTCAGGACACAAAATTCATTCGTGGAGGAGCAGGAACTGAATATACCGGCAAAAAAGGAAGTTGGGCAGTCGGCGGAAGCATGGAACATAATGAGAAAAAGTACAACGACACCGGCTTGATGGATGTAACGAGTTTCAGCTGGAAAGAATTATTCGTACAAAAGAAAATCGGTGACAGCGCAAGAACAAAACTTTTATCTAAAGTTTATGTAAGAGATAATGACTCGGTGCGTGACAACCGACTTCAAAACATGAACAGGATTTTAGGTTTTATGGCAGAAAGCCAGATTATTAAAACTGAAAAAACAACTTTAAACGCACTACTCCACTACAGAAAATTCTTCTATAAAAATGATGATGTAGATATCAATCAGAATAAAGATTTTGTGGTTGGAAATATTTTATACAATCAACAGCTTTTCAAAAACGGGATGCGACTTCAGGCATTTTACGAGTTAGGAAACGGACAGGAAGCGCAAAGAGAATTTCAGTACATTAAAGTTACTGATGGACAGGGAATTTATAAATGGACGGATTATAATGGTGACGGAGTACAACAACTTGACGAATTTGAAATTGCAGAGTATTCGGATTTGGCGCAATACATCAGAGTTTATACCAATTCAGTACGCTATATTCCGTCTAATAAAAACAAATTACAGCTGGCTTTATTCGTAAATCCTGCGGTGATTTTCAGTTCTGAAAATAAGTTTTTAAAACGTTGGAATTTCAATATTTCACTAAATTCTCAAAATTCATTCTATAAAAAAGATAAAGTTTTGGTTTTGAATCCTTTTGAAAAAGGTGAAAATCAAATTCTTAAAAACCAGAATATTTTGATGTCGATGCAGTTTAATCCTACCGAAAAATCTGGTTGGAACGGAAATTACCGCTTCATACAAAATGACAACCTTATCAATGCCAATTTCAGTAACGAAGAGCGTAATCAGACTTCTCACTTCGTGAATATCGGATATTGGTTTAATAAAGAATTCAGGGTTGATTGGGAAAATTCCGTTCACGATTTGAAAAATTCATCCCAATTATTTACGACAAGAGATTACAGACTTAATAATTTCGAGACAAAACCAAAAGCGACTTATAAATTCACAGACGCCATTCAGGCAGAATTCTCATCGGCTTACCGCGAAAAACAGAGAAAAGACGGTGAAGAACTTTTAAAAGCGTTTGATATTACAGGAACCATTCAATGGGAGCGAAAGAAAACATCCATCAGAGGAAACTTCTCATTTATCAATAATGACTTTACTGGAAACAGCTTCAGTATTGTCGGAAACCAAATGCTCGATGGATTAAAACCAGGGAAAAACCAGGTTTGGAGCGTGTTTATTCAACAGGCAATCAACTCTTTCTTACAGTTGAATTTAAATTATGAAGGAAGAAATTCCGGTGAAAGAACAATTCACATTGGAAGTATGCAGGTAAAAGCAAGTTTTTAGGAGCTATTTCACTACATCGAAAAGATTTTTTTTATTTGAAGCTTTTTCCAGCTCTCCACTATATCTTTTTTATCCAACCCTATTTTCTTTTCAATAAAAAAAAGGATACCGTTTCGATCTGGGCTAGTTTTACGAAACTAGGATGATTGCTTTTTCGAACCAAAATTTCATTATTATAAAAAAACAAAAACCACTCTTTAAAAAGAGTGGTTTGTAGACCCACAGGGATTCGAACCCCAACTGATGGTACCAAAAACCAGAGTGCTACCGTTACACCATGGGTCTGTTTTATTTAGTGGTGCAAATCTATTAAATATTTCTAAAACTGCAAAAAAAATATGTACTTTTTTCAAATATTTCAGAGATCAATCAAAATCCCAATCTGTCTTTTGCATATTTAATATTAAGAATGTGATTTAATTATCGTATTTTTATAAAAATGTCTATTAATACTTTATAAAATAAGTTGTAAGCATTCATAATTTTTAAATTATATAAAATGAAAAATGTTTGCATCAGCGAAAGCGGCATTGTTGATATGCCGATACAATCTGTAAGTATCGCATACCTTATTTTGGTACACCGTCTACCCAATCAATTCAAAAAACTTTTCAAGGCTATTTATGATTCTTCTAATTTCTATCTTATCCATATTGACAAAAAAGCAAGTCAGCAAATTGGTGAAGATGTAAAGAACTTTCTAAAGGATTATCTTAACGTACATATTCTTGATAGCGAAAATGTGATTTGGGGTGGCTACAGTATGGTTCAGGCAGAGTTGGATGGAATGAAATATCTGCTGGAAATGAATAAAAAATGGGATTATTTCATCAATTTAAGCGGTCAGGATTTCCCACTTAAATCACAGGAAATCATAAAAAACTTTTTATCAAAAAATAATGGTAAAAACTATATAAAAATTGCTGATCAGGAAAAAAGCAGACCTGAAACAATGAATAGGATTGAGAATTATTTTGAAGAATTAGAGGATAAAATTTCAGATAAGACTCATAAAAGAGATTTTATGAAAGGGGTGATTCCTTACATTGGCGGACAGTGGATGATTTTGACCAGAAATTGCTGTGAATTTATCACCAACAATGTAGAGGTGAAAAAGTTTGAAGATTATTATTTAAATACATTAATTGCTGATGAATCATTTTTTCAAACTGTATTAATGAATACATCTTTCGCAGGAACATTGATAAATGATGATAAAAGAGCAATTATCTGGATTCCGGATGGAGATATCAAATTGCGTCCTAAAACTTTCACTCAAACTGATTTAGGTTTTCTATTGGAAGGAAATCATCTTTTTGCAAGGAAGTTTGATAACAATGTGGATAATACAATAATTGAAAGTTTAAAAACTTATTATGATAGTCCTTTTAAAGAATTTGTTGAAATAAAAAATATTAAAAACAATATCTTAAATGTGAATCATATGAATTGATAATGTAGCAGAAATTCAGAGTATACTGCGTCAATATTTATATTCCTTATGATATATTCAAAATAAAAAAAAGCAATCAACTGGTGTTCAGAAGATTGCTTTTTTGTAGACCCACAGGGATTCGAACCCCAACTGATGGTACCAAAAACCAGAGTGCTACCGTTACACCATGGGTCTGTTTCTTTAGTGATGCAAATTTAAAGCTTTTTTCTTTAATTGCAAATCATTTTTTAATTTTTGTTTAAATTTACATAACAAAATAACTGCCTGAATTATGCTGGTCGAATTCAATAATCTCGAAATTAATAATTTACATCCTAAATCCGAATTTGAAAAAAAAGTATTTTTTTTCGTTGAAGAATGGTTATCAGATTCAAAAACGGTGAAAGTTCAGACTTCGGGATCAACCGGTGCTCCTAAGATTTTTGAAATTGAAAAAGAAAAGATGCTGAACTCAGCAGAAATGACGTGCAATTTTTTGGAATTGAAAAATAATGACACGGCATTATTATGTCTTCCGGTAGAATATATCTCTGGGAAAATGATGATTGTACGTTCTTTTGAGAGAAAATTAAAGTTATTTATATCTGACTCATCTTTAAAACCTTTAGAAAATCTTGATCAAGAAATAGATTTTTGTGCGATGACACCTTTGCAGGTTGAAAATTCTTTAGATAAAATTCATTTTATTAAAAAACTAATTATTGGAGGTGCAGCAGTTTCGGAATCTTTAAAAAAGAAAATTACTCAAACTCTCCTACTATTCCACTCGTCAACCAAAATTTACGAAACCTACGGAATGTCTGAAACACTTTCCCATATTGCTTTAAAGGAAATTTATCCTAAATATGATGATTATTTTACTGTTTTTGAAAAAATTAATATTTCTGTGGATGAAAAAGGTTGTCTCAAAATTCATGCTCCAAAACTTAATTCCGAAATTCTGCAGACAAATGATTTGGTTGAGATCACTAATGGAAATCAATTTAAATATTTAGGAAGAATTGATAATGTGATTAATTCCGGAGGTGCAAAAATATTTCCCGAGCAGCTTGAAGCTTTAGTAAAAAAAGAAATTCCGAATGAAGCTGTATTTTTAGGGATGAAAGATGAAAGTCTGGGACAAAGGTTGATTTTAGTTATTGAAGGTAAAGAATCTGAATTAATTAACCAAAAACTATCAATAATTAACTATCAACAAAAATTTCATAAGCCTAAAGAAATTATTTTTGTAGAAAAAATTCCAAGAACTCCTAATGGAAAGGTAAATAGGTCGGAGCTAAAAAGTATTTTTGAGAAAAAGTAAATTATTAAAACAATATGATGAGAGATTTTAGTAAAGAGCTTAATTTTAAAACTTCCCGAAGCAGTGGCGCAGGCGGACAAAACGTAAATAAAGTAGAAACTTCTGTCACGGTCATGTGGAAGGTAGAAGATTCTGATTTTTTTAATGGTTTTCAGAAAAATTTAATTTTTACTAAACTTAAAAACAGGATCAACTTAGATGGAATTCTACAGCTTACAGTTTCAGAATCGAGGACGCAATTGCAGAATAAAAAAATTGCTACCGATAAAATTTTAGAAATTGTAAATGATTCTATCATTGTTCCTAAAATTAGATATAAAACAAAACCTTCGAAGGCAAAAGTTCAGAAAAGATTAGATTCCAAAAAGAAAATTTCAGACAAAAAAGAAAACAGACGATTTAAATTTTAACTAGTATTTAATTCTCTATTGATAGAAAAATATTATTTTTGCCATTATAAGTAAAAATAATGATCAAAAAACTATTCGCAATAAGCTTGCTTTCAGTTTCAGCAGCTGCATTTTCTCAGAAAATATCACTTACACCATCATTTGGTTACGCATGGAGAGTCAACAAAATCTCATCGGCTTTATCTCCACAAGAGCGCAACTACATTAAAGGTCTTAAAAGCGGAACCAATTTCGATATCGCACTTCGCTATGAAATTAAAAACGGAGTGCAGATTGGTTTTAAATATTCCAATTACAGCGCTTCTCATACAGGAAGATTGAGTGTAGTCGACAATATGGGAACAACAACCAGTGCAGTAGTAAGTACAAAAGATGCAATCAATTTTTACGGTCCATCTTTTACAGTGACAAACTTTGATCAACCGACAAAGCATAAATTCCTTTTAGATGCATCATTAGGAGCAATGAGCTATACGACAAAGACTGGAAATATAAAAGGAAAGGGAAATACGCTTGGTGCAGAAGTTGATTTCGCTTACCAATATGAAATCAACAAGCACATTTTGATTGGTCCTAAAATTGGGCTTTCGGGAGGATCACTCCGAAAAATTTCATACAACGGACAGGTTCTGGATTTGGGTGAAGAAAACAGAGAAGGTTTAAGCAGAGTTTCTTTAGCAGCATCCGCTACATTCCGTTTTTAAATTTTATCTTTGTGAAAATTTTAAAATAATGAGCAAACCGATTACCGAGTTCATAGAAAAATATTATCTGCACTTCAACGCTGCAGCTTTGGTAGATGCATCAAAAGGGTATGTTGCACACCTTAAAGACGGTGGGAAAATGATGATTACGCTTGCAGGAGCGATGTCAACAGCAGAATTAGGGAAAATTTTGGCTGAAATGATCCGTCAGGGAAAAGTAGATTTCATTTCTTGTACAGGTGCAAACCTTGAAGAGGATTTAATGAACCTTGTAGCGCATTCTCACTACGAAAGAGTTCCTCACTACAGAGATTTGACAGCTCAGGATGAGTGGGATCTTTTGGAAAGAGGTTTGAACAGAGTTACAGATACTTGTATTCCTGAAGAAGAGGCTTTCAGAAGATTACAGAAACATATTGTTGAAATCTGGAAAGATGCTGAAGCAAAAGGTGAAAGATATTTCCCGCATGAATTCATGTACAAAATGATTCTTTCGGGAGTTTTGGAGCAGTATTACGAAATTCCTAGAGAAAATTCTTGGATGATTGCTGCTGCAGAAGCTAATTTGCCAATCGTTGTTCCGGGATGGGAAGATTCTACCATGGGTAACATTTTCGCTTCATACTGCATCAAAGGTGAATTAACGGCTACAACAATGAAATCTGGTATCGAATACATGACATATTTGGCAGATTGGTACACGAAGAACTCAGCAGGAAAAGGAGTTGGTTTCTTCCAGATTGGTGGAGGTATCGCAGGTGATTTCCCGATCTGTGTGGTTCCGATGCTGTATCAGGATATGGAAATGCATGATATTCCGTTCTGGTCTTATTTCTGTCAGATTTCAGATTCTACGACTTCTTACGGTTCGTATTCAGGAGCAGTTCCGAATGAGAAAATTACTTGGGGTAAACTGGATATCACAACTCCGAAATTTATCGTTGAAAGTGATGCTACAATCTGTGCACCGTTGATGTTCTCTTACATTTTGGAAAACTAATTTTTAGAATTAAAAATTTATTATACTTAAAAGGCTTATTTATTAAGCCTTTTTGCTTTTTATTAGAATATAGTACTCACAAAGCTTATTAAACTTCGTGTTCAAAAAGACTATTACACTTTATATTTTATCCTAATTGGAAACCCTTCAGAAAAATAAATTCGATGCTTTAACCGGAATGCGCGCCATTGCCGCTATGATGGTTTTTGTCTATCACAACCGAAAATACTGGCGCAACGATTTACCTTTTGAAATAATGCGTTTCATCAGCGAATGGCATATCGGAGTGACTGTATTTTTTGTTCTGAGCGGATTTTTGTTAGCTTACCGATATGAAGAAAAACCTTTAGAATCTAAAAAATCTTATCTCAAATATATTCTGCTTCGTATTGCCAGAATTTTTCCTTTGTACTGGATTTTGCTGAGTTTATATTTTCTCGATACTTCATATTCAAAAGGAGTTGATACTTATTTTCTACAATATTCTTTGTTTTACTCACTATTTGAAAAATATTCAGTTTCCGGGATTGTTCAGGCATGGTCATTAACTGTTGAGTTTTTCTTTTACATTTTGGCTCCGTTTTTATTTTTGTTATTAAAGAAAAGCTGGAAATATTGCATTCTCTTTTTAATCGGATTTTTCCTTTTAGGATGGGCTGTTGGAGTTGGTTTAAAAGAATTTAACGGTAATCCAAAAGGATTTTTATATCCTTTACAATTTATGATTGGAAGCACTTTTTTCGGACGAAGCCTTGAGTTTTTCTTCGGAATGTTGCTCGCTTATTTAATGAAGCAAGAAAAAGGAATTCAATTTTTAAACAAGATTAAAAAACCAACACTTTGGGGCGGAATTTCTATCTTAATTTTAATTTTTTGTATTCGATTTTTTGCCAGAAACAATTTCGTACACGGTGTTGAACGTTGGGAAGGAAGAGTAATTCATGAATTATTTTTACCCATCGGAATTATCATTTTCTTTTGGGGATTGATGAAGGAAAAAACGTGGGTATCAAATGTTCTTTCGACGAAGTTTTTTATTTTGCTTGGAAATGCTTCTTTTGTTTTCTATCTGATTCATTTGAGCTATTTCAATATGAAACTCAAATCTTACATTTATCTTCCTGACAAAAATTTTGTACTGCTTTGGATTTGTTCAATTATTATTTATCTGTTAATTGAAAAACCTTTGTACGAGGTTTGCAGGAGGTTGATTGCAAAAATTAAATAGTTTGCTACTCGCTAATTTTTTAAACATTAAGTTTTTTTAAAATTAAAGCAAGATTCTACATCATTTAAGAATCAATAGATTGATTTTTGATTAAGTTTATTAAGCTGATTATTTTAAAATCGATGAGAATCCGTGCAATCTATGGGAATAATTCAATCCAAAGAATTAATTAGCACAAAATACTTGTAAGCCATAATTCCTTTCTGAAATTTTGTCAATTTCAACGGATCTTTATCACTTAACTTCGGTAATATCTTCTTGTTGATTTTATTTAAAAATCTAAATACGGACTTTTTCATAACTCAAATCTTTAATATTTAAATTCAAAAATTGTGCAGTTTTTGGAAAGCTGGAAAATGGATGTTAAAGCAGGAAGTTTAGAGCAGTCAGAAAAAACAGAAATTGCCTACATTTCAGCAGGCAATTATTACTTATTAATCATTACTGATTACCTATGATTATGGGTTTCCGTACATATTCGATTCACCACCGTCAATGGCAATTACCTGTCCTGAAACATATCCGTTTTCGTCACTCAATAAATAAGCGACCAAATTTCCTACATCTTTCGGATCTCCCAATTTTCTGGTAGGATTTCTTGAAGCATATTCTTTTTCAGCCGCTTTCGGATCTGCAGGATTTACCTGATTAAAAGCTTCGGCAACCATTGGCGTTAAAATCGCTCCGGGAGCAATTGCATTCGTGAGAATATTGTCTTTTCCGTATTCTAAAGCTGCATTTTTGGTCATACCCGCAACAGCATGTTTGGTGGCAACATAAGCGGTTTGATTTAAAACCCCTCTGATTCCTCCAACAGAAGCTACATTCACAATTCTTCCGCCACCGTTTTTCTGCATTTCAGGGATTACATACTTCATTCCGTAATACACTCCTAAAAGATTGATGTCGATTACTTTTTTGAAAACATCGATATCGTAATCGATTAATGGCGCCTGTTTTCCTTCAATTCCTGCGTTGTTGTATAATCCGTCTACCTTTCCGAACTCTTTTACTGTTGCGTCAACATAGTTTTTTACATTTTCCTCAACAGAAACATCTGCAGTAACTGTTAAATATTTACTCTCAGGATATTTTGATGATAATTCTGCCTTAGCTTTTTCTAAAGCTTCTGTGTTATAATCAACCAAAGTTAAATCAGCTCCTTTTGATGCTAAAGAATCTGCTGCTGCTAATCCTAATCCCATCGCTGCTCCTGTAACTATAATTACTTTACCTTTAAAATTTGACATAATATTTATATTTTATTTCATTGCTTCAATTTACAACAATAATGCCTTTTGGATTTTAATCTATGATAAAATTGTGTTAAACTTCTTTGCGTGATTTCTCTGAACTTTAAAATTACTTGGTTCACTTTAGCTTTTTTACCTTGTTAAGATTAAGCCGCGAAACGATAATAACCTCGGCAAAGTTTACCGGAGTAAATCATATTTTCTTACATTTGATTATTACTTAAATAAAATGAATGAAATTTTCAAACAGCAAGTCTGGGAAATCACAAAATTAGTTCCGAAAGGCAGAGTGACAAGCTACGGTGCCATTGCAAAAGCTGTTGGTTTTCCGAACCATTCCCGTCATGTGGGAAAAGCAATGGGCGGTTGCCCGAAAGATGTTCCGGCTCATCGTGTCATATCGAGTTCGGGAACTTTATCTGTTCCAGAATTTCAGTCAAGATTAGAAGCAGAAGGAATTGTAGTTGACAATTTCAAAGTGAAAAATTTTAAAACTCTATTTTGGAATCCGCTTATTGAAATCAAATGATTTGATTGGCTTTTTTTTCGGTTTTTTAAGATAAGTTTTAAGTTTTCCAAAGCGATTTGCAATATACCCAAGAAATAAAGTTACAAGTATAATTAAAAATACACCGCTTATCAGTAATGCCAAAATTGAAACATCATTTTTTTCGCTGTAGAAATACGTCCAAATTACCTGAGATAGGATTACGATAAATAATAGCAAAAAAACAGGAAATACTACATAAACTAATATAATTGATACAAGCCGCCATATTACAAATAAATTTTTGCCGAATGCATTCATAACAACCGCAACAAATGCAATACTGAATATTCCGAAAAAAAATATAATGAAAAATACCATCAGTTTCATTTCGCTGAAAGTTAAATTCCTTACATATTTATCCCCTTCATTATAAGATATTTGTATTGTTTTTCCTATTGCGATAGGATGGCTCGTTCCGTAACCTGTTGATTTTTGCAGGATTTTATTTTTATCATTTTTAAATTCTACAATGGCAATCGGTACCGGACCGGAATCTGAATCTCCTTCTGTGTACTCATATTTTACAACTTTAGCCTCATACTTTTTAGCAAAAAAATAGTCATACGTATATGTTACGATTATTTCGGATAGATAAATAAAAATTCCTGTTACACAAAGCGTCACTACTGTTCTTAAAACAATTGAATTGAAAGAAATATTTTCATTTTTCTTTTTCAAAACAAACAAGATTAATATAATAGCTGTAAAGATTGCTGTGTACATGGTTTAGTTTTTAAAAGTTTTATCATGATTTCCAAAGCAAGGATAATATCTTATTAAGATTTTAAATATTAGTCGTACTATATACAAATATAAATTTTTCAGAATTAAATGATTGAGTTGTAGTTTCGATGACAGTTCAGTGATAAAAAGTAACACTTCAGTGATTTAATTTTGCGTGAAACGGCCATCGTACCTATATTTGCTTCATAATTAAAAACAATATTATGAAAGCTAAAGCTATTATCACATTTCTATTTGTAATTTTTACTCAATTATTTCAAGCTCAAATTGATGACAAATTTTATCAGCCAAGCAAAACTTTAAAGCCAATTGAACTAAAATATGAAAACTTTTCTATTCCAGTTGAAAAAGATACGATTACCGGGATTTTTCTAAAACCAGCCTCAGCAAAACCTAAAGCAACAATTCTGTTTTTTCATGGAGCAGGTGGAAATGTCGCAACGTATGTTTTTATGATTAAGCCTTTGGTTGAAGCAGGATTTCAGGTTGCAATGGTCGATTTCAGAGGTTATGGAAAATCAACAGGAATTCCGACGCATATCAATGTTGCTGCAGACGGACAAAAGTTTTTTGATACCATGCTTAACCGTAAGGAAATTAAAAACACTAAAATTTTGATTTATGGAGCTTCTCTTGGCTCTCAGATTTCAGCTCATTTAGCGAAAAACAATAAAGATAAAATCTCAGGATTGATTATCGCATGGCGGAATGTCTTCGTTTGCAGATATTGCGGCTGTTTTTGCGCCTCAGTTTAAAGATGCTCTTGCTAAAATGTTAGCATCGGTTTACTCGGCGAAAGAAGATATTAAAGCTACAGAAGGACTTCCTAAACTTTTTATCTATAGCAAAAATGATAAAACTGTTCCTTTTTCTCAAGGCGAAGAAGTTTATAAAAATGCTCCTGAACCCAAACAGTTTTTAGAGTTTACCGCAGATCATTTGGGAGCAGTAACTGAAAAACCGGCTGAGGTTATGAAAGCGATTGAAAATTTGATTCAATAAATGCCCTTAGTATATGAAAAAGTTTCGGCGGCACCTGCGGTGCCGCCGAAACTTTTAAAATTTAGAAAAATATTATTCATTCATTTCATTTTCAATTTTCAAAAGCATCTGTTTACCATTCTCATTCTTCGGATTTAGCTCAACCGATTTTTTATACATTTTTATCGCTTC
>NZ_JAOVZV010000001.1 GCF_026460945.1 Chryseobacterium luquanense | reverse complement strand
AATGAATTATGAATTATGAATTATGAATTATGAATTATGAATTAGTTTTGTCTAACTTCTAACTTCTAACTTCTAACTTCTAACTTCTAACTTCTAACTTCTGTCCCAGCTTTCAAAAAAATCATTAAATTTGAATTAAAGATGTTTGTATGAAGTTAATCCAGCTTGCAAAAGAATTGAATGTTTCCGCAGAAGCTATCAAACAGTTTATTCAGGATTTTGATCTTGATTTGATTGATTGTATTTCGACCAATTTTGAAGTAAAAGAAGATTTTGAAAAATTTGCCCGCGAAAATGTAGATTTTCTGAAGCAGTATGAAGAAGATTTAGATGAAAACAAAACCGTCGAGCAAATCGCAGAAACAATAAATCAGCCTAAAGATAAAATTGAAAAAGCCATTGAAGAAAACCCGTCAAATATTTTTGATAACGGATTTTTCCGTTCATCGATTTCAAGTTACGGAATTGATCAGAAATTAGGTGGCAACTACAAATTCGTTTACAATTATTTTGGCAATAAAACCAAATTACAGCAAAGAGATTTTATCGGTTACCGAGATTTGTTCTTTTATATTTCAAGTGTTTTGGAACCGTTTTTAAATCCTCAACAAATCAAAGATTGGGGAATCAACAGACCTGCAGGAATTATTTTATATGGACCTCCCGGAAGCGGAAAGATTTTTTGGGCAAACAAAATTGCTGAAATCATTAGTTATAAATTTAAAGAAGTCAAAAAACATTATCTCGGAACTTCTTTTGTGGATGGAAATGAAACCAACTTCAACGATTTTCTGGTGAAAATGATGAAAGAAGATAAAGTTTTGCTTTTCTTAGAAGATTTTGACGAAATTATGATGGCAAGAAAAGCTGAAAATGATGTTGCTTCCTGTAATCTTGAATCTCAGGAAGTAATTCTCCATTACATTTCAAAGTTTGAAAGCGAAGAAGTATTAATGGTTGGTTCAGCAAATACTGTTGCAGATATTGACGAAGAAATTCTTGCACCCGGAAGATTTGATGTTCTGGTTCCTGTTTTCCCGCCAAATGCATCAGAAAGGTCAGAGATTATTTTGTATTCTATGACTAAAAATCTCGATAAAGATTCACTCCTTTTCAAAATTCTTAAAAACAATAAAGCAGATAAAATTCCTTTCTGGAATAATATTGCCTCAAAAATGAAAGTTTTCAGCAATACCATGTTGATTGATTTTACTCAAAGTTTAAAAAAGCGTATTAAAAATCGTTATCAAAGAGTGAAAAATGAGAAAATGGTTATCGATGAGGTTCTTTTGAACGGAGCCTTAAGAGATGCTGCTGCGAAATTGACTGAAGAATATCTTACTCAGATTGCCCAATTTTTGAATGATGTCATTATTAATAATCTTGATGATTTCCAAATGAGAATTCATGCTTTAAAATCTGAACTGGAAACTTATCAGGCAGTTGAAACACCGAGAAGAGAAATTGGTTTTCAACATAATGATGAACACGAAAATAAGAAATAGATTCTCGTTTTAATTAAGAAATTATAGACTTCCATTACTGTTTGATTAAAAAATAGTAATGGATTTTTTTTGTTTTAAATCTTAAATAATCTGGAACATCGAACTTTCAATTTAATATCATTTTCTTTCGTAAATATTGTTAAATTATTACTTTTTGATTATTGTAAATTTTTCACAGTATTTCTGTATTCTGTAAATTTTCTGTTTTTATTTTAAGTTTTTGCTGTCATAAATTATAGTTAACTGTTTAGATGTTGCTTTTGTATCAATTCTATAAGCGGTGAGTATGTGTTGAGTATGTACTTTCTACGCTCAGAGTAGTGCTTTTCAGAGGTCATCTAATATATTTGTTGAGGTTTTGATTCTAAAAGAAGCTTAACTTATTCTAAAAACTAATCTACATTAAAATAAAAAATTATGAAAAGAAAGCTACTCTCTTTAGGGGTTATTTTAACTTTAGCTCAGTTGAATGCACAAACTTATCAATCATTAACGGTTACGGGATTTAATGCAGATGTTATTGCAAACGGAGTGGGTCCGTCTTTGAATTCAACAACAATGAGTTTAGATAAAGACACCGATAATTTCGCATATATGTCTAGAGATTTTAAAGTAAATTCTTCGGCTACAGCTTTAACTTACGGATTACCGGAAAATGGTTTGATTACTTCTGCGGTAGCAACAACAAGCGGATTGACTTATCAAATGGCTTCTTATTCAGGAAATAATTCTTTGAGACTTCCCAATGCGAATGATGCAGGTACGCTAACTTTTGCAACACCAAAAGCTGCCAATAATCTTTACGTTTTGGCGGTGAGCGGAAGCGGAGATTCAACGGGTGATATTACCGTTAATTTTCAGGATGGAACCACACAGGTTTTTTCCAGTACAAATTTTCAGGATTGGTATGGTGGAACTAATGCAGCAATTCAAGGGATTGGTAGAATCAACAGAGCTACCAATGTATTAGATGCAGCAGGTGGTACAAATCCAAGAATTTATCAGATTACATTGGCGATAAGTACGGCAAATCAAAGTAAACTGATTACTTCGGTTACCGTTAAAAAAACATCTACGGCAGCAACCGTCATTAATGTATTTGGAATTTCTGCGCAGGTTGCTAATTTATCTGTTTCTGATGCAAAAAAAGTTAAAGAAAAATCGGTTTACCCTAATCCGTTCTCAAGTGAGTTGAATTTGGCGAATGTTTCAGAGGTAAGTTCAATCGAAATTTTAGATTTTTCAGGAAAATCAATTAAAACTAATATTCAGCCTGAATCAAAATTAGATCTTTCGTCTTTAGATAAAGGAAATTATATTTTGGTACTAAAAAATAAAAACGGAACATTAACATCTCAAAAAGTTGTTAAAAAATAAGATAGAGTTTTTTTCACTTTGATTATTATATAATTTACAAGCAATCATTGTGCAATAAGCCGGTTTTAATTAATCGGCTTGTTTCTTTTTAATAGCCCTACATTTTTTAAGATTTTAATAAATTTTAAAATGAGGTTACTAGTTTGAAATTTATTTCCAGCAATTACTATTACTTATTACACATTACCAATTACTCATGATTTTATCCGTAAATTTGCTTTTCAAATTTTTTAGTTTTGATTAACAACGACCATATAAAAGAAGTTCAGTCCAGGATTGAAGATTTACACAGATATCTTCAGATTGACAAAAAAAAGATAGAGATTTCAAACGATGATGAAAAAACTGCGGCTCCTGAATTTTGGGATAATCCTAAAACAGCAGAAGTTTTCCTGAAACAGCTTCGCTCCAAGAAAAAATGGGTAGAAGAATATGAGGAAATCAATACTCAGTTTGAAGATTTGCAGGTTTTATTAGAATTTGCCAAGGAAGATCCCGATTCAGAAAAAGAATTAGACGAAACTTTCCCGCAATTGCTAGAAAAAATCGAAAATCTTGAGTTTAAAAACATGCTTTCCAACGAAGGTGATGAGCTTTCGGCAGTTCTGCAAATTACAGCAGGAGCAGGAGGAACAGAAAGTTGCGATTGGGCTGCAATGTTGATGAGAATGTACACCATGTGGGCAGAAAAGCAAGGATATAAAATTAAAGAACTTAATTATCAGGAAGGTGAAGTTGCAGGAGTGAAGACAGTGACTTTAGAAATTGATGGTGAATATGCTTTCGGTTATCTTAAAGGTGAAAACGGTGTTCACAGATTGGTAAGGATTTCTCCTTTCGATTCTAATGCAAAACGTCACACGAGTTTCGTTTCGGTCTATGTTTATCCTTTGGTGGATGATACGATTGAAATTAACATCAATCCTGCCGATATTTCATTTGAAACGATGCGAAGTTCCGGAGCAGGTGGGCAAAACGTAAATAAGGTGGAAACAGCGGTTCGTCTTCGTCACGCTCCGACAGGAATTATCATCGAAAACTCAGAATCCCGTTCTCAGCTTCAGAATAAGGAAAAAGCAATGCAGCTTTTGAAATCCAGATTATACGAAATGGAATTAGAAGAACGTCTGAAAGCAAGAAACGAAATTGAAGCCGGTAAAATGAAAATAGAGTGGGGAAGCCAGATTCGTAATTACGTAATGCATCCTTACAAATTGGTGAAAGATGTGCGTTCGGCTCACGAAACTTCAGATGTTGATGCGGTAATGAACGGAAATCTTACTCCTTTCTTAAAAGCGTATCTTATGGCGGATGGAACTGCGGTTTCAGATGACGATTTAGATTTATAAAAATCATGTTTACATTTAAGTTAAAATATGCTAATATATTTCCTTTTAAAAGGTATTAAGCTTACTTTTGCGTCATAGCTATATATATGGAAGACATTAATACTTGGAGAGATTTATTAAACCCCGAACTTTATATTAAGATGGGTGGGTTTTGGCTGATTTTATTCATCGTTTTTGCCGAAACTGGTTTATTTGTAGGGTTTTTCCTTCCGGGAGATTCACTGCTTTTCGTATCAGGAATTTATGCTGTAGACATCATAAAAGAAACTTTTGGTTCTACAGGGAGTGACTTTTTAGATACAACTATTTTGGCGACTGCCGTTGCTATTGCTGCTATTGTGGGTAATCAGGTAGGGTATTGGTTTGGAAGAAAAACGGGGCCGGCTTTATATAACAAAAAAGATACAATGCTTTTCAAGAAGAAATATTTGTATCAGGCGCATGACTTTTTTGAAAAAAACGGTGCTTTAGCAATTATCATGGCGAGATTTTTACCTGTTGTAAGAACTTTTATGCCGATTGTTGCTGGGATTGTGAAGATGGATAGAAAACAGTTCGTAAGAGATAATGTTATTGGAGGCGTACTTTGGTCATTTATCTTAATTTTTGCTGGTCATTATCTTGATAAATTATTCATGGATCAGTTCGGAATTAATCTGAAAGAAAAGTTAGAATTCATTATCATTATTATCGTATTGGTTACAACAGTTCCTGTAATACTTAAATTTGTTTTTGGTGCACCAAAAGAAAACCCGAAACTAGAAGATGAAGTTTTGGATGACTTAATTGACAAAGAAAAATAATCAACTTAAAATAATAGAAATAACCTGCATTTTGCGGGTTATTTTTTTGATTTGAATGAGTTTTATCTCATGCAGATTTTACAAATTCAACAGATTTATTTCAGGGTAAATTATCTGTTAAATCCCTTAATCGGCGAGGAAAATTCCAATTGAGTGATTTAATTCAATTCTTTATCCACTCCAAAATATTTGGATAAATAATGCTGTCTCTTTTTTTCTTATTGAAAAATCTAGGAGCATGACCGGTTTTATCCATAAAAACCAATTTATGCGGAATATTCATTTTCGTTAAAACAGAATCTAAAGCCAAACCTTGTTTTTGATTGACTAAAAAATCCTGGTTTCCCTGAAACAAAAGTGTCGGAACATTGGTAACATTGGCAATCGGACTTGCTTTTTGAAAATCTTCAGATAAATTTTTACGGTGAAATTTAGCTCCAACCATTTTTTGAACGGTTCCCGAAGTATATTTTGAGTAAAATGAATTCAGGTATTCCTGAGAATAAAAATCTGTCGGACCGCTCAAAGAAATTATCTTTTTTATTTTATCAGGATTTTGATAGCCGTAAAGTAATGCTAAATGTCCTCCTGCACTTTCACCGAGTAAAATGTAATTATTGGGAAGCAATTCAGATTTTTCTGAGAGAGAATTGAATTTTTCAATCGCAGAGTTGATGTCTTCAAGCTGTTCTTTATACGTTAAATGCTTTGAAACCAGTCTGTAATTTATATTAATGCTCGGAATCTGATTTTTAAAAAGCATTTTTTGAATTTGAATCATATGTTCTTTACGCCCGTATTTCCAGGCGCCACCGTGAACAATCAAAACAACAGGTGAATCTTGCGGATAATCTGAAGGAAGAAATACATCCATTTTCTGACGTTTGTGTTCGCCATATTTCAGATTGTAAATTTTCTGTTCGTTATTTGTTCCCACCCAAATTTTAAATTTTCGGGTATTACAAGAGTTTAAAACCAAGCCAATTAACCCTAAAACAAAGAAATGGTAATTGCGAATCAGCTTTTTCATAGAGTAAAGGTAAGGAGAAAATGATTTTAATGATAATCTAAAGATATGATTTTTACTGTCTGTTTAATTTTTTAGACGAAATTTCAAAATAATTATTGAGACGGAGACATGACGAAGCGATGACGGAGAAACCTCGAAAGAAAATCGGCTTCAAAACCAAAAAATATGCTGACTGTTTAATTTTCAATCTGACTAATTCATTTTAACAAAATGATTTTTGTGGTCTGTAAGATATTCTTTCGGAAAGTAAATCCAGCCCGACATATATTCACAATCTATATTTACCAAAGTCTGTTTGATGATTTTATTATTTTCCTTTAAAACAATTGAATATCCGTAACCACAAGGTTGTATGCCTGATTTATATTTGAAAATCCATTGTTTTTGAATTTTAATTAAAGTCTCAGGATCATCAATATAAAAGTTTTTAAAATCGTCTATAATTTTGCCTTCAATTTGGTGACCTTCAAGTCTATATTTTCCTGATTTTAAATCATAATTTTCAAAAAATAATATAGGTTCTGCCAATTTTTCTTTGCAACTTGAAAATAGTACAAGTGCAATTAGCGTAATTAAAATTTTCGGAAATATTTTCATTAAAATAAATTTAAGCAAAAACTTTTTAAGATTGTTCGCAATTTGTCATCAGTAAGAAGGCTTGTGTTTCTATGTTAAGTTTACGCCTTTGTATAACTTTAGAAACATTCATAATTTTAAATTCTTTGTTTGACTTTGCGTTAAATTAAAGATTGGTTTATAATCCCAAATTAAATCTATATTTTTGTAAGACTTAACATTTATTAAAAAAATATTAAAACACTATGGCTTCTGGTTTTTTTGCGATTTTAGATGATATCGCTGCTTTGATGGATGATGTAGCAGTCACGAGTAAAATTGCGACTCAAAAAACAGCAGGAATTTTGGGTGATGACCTTGCCGTAAATGCTGAAAAAGCAACAGGTTTTCTTTCTTCAAGAGAAATTCCCGTATTAATGAAAATTATGAAAGGGTCGTTTATCAATAAACTGATTATTGTTCCTTTTGTTTTTCTGCTGGAATGGCTGTATTCGCCTGCAATAAAGATTATTTTAATCATTGGTGGGTTTTATCTTGCTTATGAAGGCGTCGAAAAAATTGTCGAATTTTTGTTTCACAGAGATAAGAAGGGGCATGAAGTTATCAAAGAATCTGATGATGTAGTTGAAGAGGGTGAAGTGGCTGAAAAAGCTAAAGTAAAATCTGCAGTGACCACCGATTTTATTTTGTCTCTTGAAATTGTAATTATTGCATTAGCTGCAGCAAAAGATGGCTACGAAGCATTAAAATCACAATTTAATCCTTTTCTTGTAGAGATTGTTACTGTTTCAATTGTTTCAATTATCGCAACAGTCGGTGTTTACGGAATTGTAGCATTAATTGTAAGAATGGATGATGCTGGTTTTAAATTAATCAAAAAAAGCAACGATAAAGGCTTCTTTGGAAAACTGGGACATTTGCTTGTAAAGGCACTTCCTTGGGTAATAAAATCTTTAGGAATTATCGGAACAATTGCATTGATTTTGGTAGCAGGAGGGATTTTTGATCATAACATCAATCAGCTTCATCACGCTTTACCAACTTGGCACGAAACGTTGAAACAGGTTTTGTTTGGTTTGGCAGGGGGATTAATTGCTTTGTTTGTAATTACTGGTGGAAAGAAAGTTTATTCATTAGCACAAAGAAATAAATAAACAGACACTTCCATTTATTAAATTAGATAAGTGGAAGTGTATTTTATCAAAAACTATTCATTGGTTTTTCTCCAAATCAATTCTCCTTCAGCAATTGAAACTTCAATATCATCACCATCTTTAAATTCTCCCGAAACAATTTTTTTGGCCAAAGGTCTTCTCAATCTTCCTCGTATAACACCTTTTAATGGTCTTGCTCCATATTTAATATCATAACCTTCGAGTGATAAAAATTCTTTTGCTTCCTGAGCAATATTTAAATTAATATTTAGTCCTTTTGCTAAATCCAGCAATTCTTTTTTCAAGTGAATCTCAAATATTTTCAGTGCATTATCTTTACTAATTGGTGCAAAAGGAATGGTTTCTGTCAATCGTCCCAAAAATTCCGGACGGAAAAAACGACTCATCATTTCCAATAATTTAGAAGATTGTGGGATTTCTCCATTTCCAAAAGATTCAACAATAAATTCTGAACCGATATTTGAAGTAAATAAAATAATAGCGTTAGAAAAATCACCTTCTTTTCCTAATCTATCATGTAATTTTCCTTCATCCATAATTTGAAGGAAAACATCAAAAACCGATGTGTGAGCTTTTTCAATTTCATCAAAAAGAACAATAGAGTAGGGTTTTTGTCTGATTTTATTGACCAAAAGTCCGCCTTCTTCATAACCGACATATCCTGGAGGAGCACCATATAACAAAGCTGCAGAATGCTCTTCTTTGAATTCCGACATATCAAAACGGATAATGGCATTTTCATCCTGAAAAAGAAATTCTGCTAAAGATTTTGCTAATTCTGTTTTTCCGGTTCCGGTTGGTCCTAAAAAGAAAAATGAACCTATGGGTTGTCCTGCCTTGCTTAATCCTGAACGGGTTTCTAATACGGCTTCTGATACAATCGTAATGGCGTGATCTTGCCCGACAACTCTTTTAGCCAAAACATCTTCCATCTCATTAAGTCTTTGTTTTTCCTCTTCTTTCAGCTTTCCTGTTGGAATATTTGTTTTTTGAGAGATAATCAAAGCTAAATCGAAATCGGTAATATTTGTTCTTTTTTCCTGAGCAATTTTCTCAGTTTTTTCGATAAGATTTCTTGCAAATGCTAAAAGTTCGTCTGTATTTTCAAATTCGGGAAGCTCATTTTCTTCCTGATTGCTGTCTGCAGTACTAATCAGATATTTCGTTTTTTCTACCAAATCTTTCAAAAGCCAGTCTGCGTGCATCTTTCTTTCATCTTCAGAATAATTATTGGTATTGTCTTCAAGATGAATAATTCTTGTAACGAGATGATTTCTTTCCTTTAAAAAAGATTCTCCTGCAGTTTTCAAAACCGACATTGTGTGGTCAATCAGATCAATCGCAGAAGCGGGAAGACTTTTTTCCTTCATATATCTTTGGGAAAGTCTGATTGCTTCTTTCATTGTTTGATCATCAATGCTTATTTTGTGGTGAATCTGGTAATCTTCCAAAGTCTGTTTCAGCATTCTGAAATGAATTTCATCTGTGCTTTCTTCTAACTTTAGAAGCTCAAACATTCCCGCAAGACCTTGTTCTTTTTCAATTTTTTTGGTAAATTCTTCTATTGTGGAGGTTGCAATCAATGTAAGACCATTGGAAAGCTCACTCTTTAAAAGGTTAATAATCCCGGAATCTGAACCGTGACTTCCAAATAATGAATGAAATTCTTCTATGATCAAAACCGATTTAGGAATAGCTTTGAGTTCATGAGCAATATTTTTGATGCGGTCTTCAATTTCACCTTTGTAAGAAGCTCCGGCAATAAGTGCTCCCATATCAAGCTCGAAAATTTCTAATCCGCCCAAGATATCAGGAATTTGTTTCAATAAAACTTTTTGTACAAAACCTTCAATCAATGCAGTTTTTCCAACTCCGTGATCTCCGATTACAAGAACATTTTGTTTGCTGTACCGACATAAGATTTCGGTAATTTTATTGATTTCCGTATCTCTTCCGACTAATAATTCTTTCTTGTTTTTTTTCTTGATTTTATCTTTCGTATTGATGCAGTATTTCTGAATAAAACCTTTGTTAGTTTTTTTTGCAGGTTCAGCTGTCCCAATCATATTTTCTTCTCCAAATGAGGATATGTCTTTTAATAATTCATTTCTGGTTACGGGAAATGTCTTCATCTGATCAAAGCTAAAAGCTACACCGGGAGAGCTGATTGCAGTCATTACAGCAAAAAGTGAGATATCCTGCTCATCCAACATTTCTCTTATTTGATCTGCTTCAGCAAAAATTTCATCAATAATCTCATCAGGTTCGCAAGAATATTTGTTTGGAGATTTTGGCAATTCCTCGATACGGACTTCTGCCCATTCTTCTAAGTAAAAAACATCAACTCCGAGATTTTCCAAATGTTTCAACAAGGATAAATCTCTGTTGAGCATCGCTTTTAATAAGTGTGCTCCTGTAAAATATGCATTTAAATTTTCTCGACCAATTTTTTGAGCTATATTGAGGGCTTTAGTTACCTCAGAACTGTAGGTAATTTCTTCTTGATTCATCATAATGTATTTTGTGTTTTTATTCTTTTACCCAAATCATCATTTTTTTAACCTTATATTGAATATTCAAATTTTGGATGCAATTTTTTTGGTCTTTATTGATTCTGAGTGCGTTAATTTTTATTTTTTTTCCTGAAATCAGCTGACAAAACTGATCAAAAGGAACTAATTTTTTATCATTAACAACTACAGGAATATCAAATCTTCCGCAGAGGTAATCTTTAAAATCATCTTTTGTTTTGAGCTGTGCAGCAACCTGATTTAGTAATAATTGGAACTGTTCATTAGAAATTTCGGGAACTTTATTTTCAGCAGCAATAGAATCTTTCTTAGATTTTGATTTCGGAGATACCGGAATATACTGTAACATATCTACCAAAGGGTCTTTTTGGGCACTTCCTACGGGAAGAGAAAAAGCAACATGAGGTCTTTCAAATTCATAAGATTTCATATCGATTTTTTGTTTTGCAATAATGGTTTTTGGTGCAACATAAATCGTTTTTACGGCAGTATGTTCCACGTCGCCATTTACAATAAGCGTGATTTTCTTTTCACCCACAGATTTAAATTTATAAGATGGATTTCTTTCTAAGGCATCCGTTCCTCCATTTTCACCAAAACTCCATTCCCAAGATTCTCCGTCTTCTTTAAAAGCATCAAAACTAATTGATTCTCCTACTGTGACAACATTCGGACTAATAATCGTGGGTAAATATCCTTTTTGTTGACTTATACTTGAAATAGTAATCAGTTTTTCATGAACGCAGTTACCATTAATTTTTAATTTAACAATATATTCTCCTGGTTTCATATACTTATGAAAGGTTCTTTGTCTTCTATCCCTAGTTGTACCATCTCCAAAATCCCAATCCCATGATTTTGCACCTTCGGTATTATCGTAGAATTCTACAACCCGATTTATCATAAATTCATCAGAATGAATAATAAACTTTGCGTTCTCGCAATCAACATGACGAGTATACTGGTAGAAGAGTACTATTAAACTTAGTAGTAAAAGAATTCCCAGACTTATGTAAACCTTGGGATCGACGTTTGAAAATAAATTAATCTTGATTTTTTTCATTTTGTTTTTGTGTTCCTCGCAAATATATCTATGATTTTTTTGATAGACAAATTTTTTTTTACAATAAAAATAATTTTTGTATTACTTTTTTAAATATATTTGTCAAACACAAATGATTTAATAATGATCTCGCAACGGCAATTTTACAAATCAGCAGCATTTTCTCTATCTCTGCTTTTTATATGCTCCTGTACCAGCAAACAGTATATTCAAGAGATTCCGTATAATTTTTCGGCTGAAGCGTACAACCAGAATACAGAAGATGTAAAGAATAGTTTTGTTTCTAAATATTCCCATGTAGATGATAATGTTGAAAAATTAAGTGACGAAGAACTTCGCCTTAAAGAGAAATATTCGATAATTATGGAAGTCATGCCAAAGGAAGTTGACAATTATAAACTCTACTCCTACATCGATCGATGGATAGGAACTCCGTATAAAAAACAAACTTTAGAAGAAAAAAAAGGTGTTGATTGCTCTTACTTTGTACAATCTTTATACAGTGATGTGTATGGCGAAACTTTTCAGAAAACTCCGGACGGAATTTTTCGTTCAAAATCAATTCAGTTATTTACAGGAAGAAATTTTTTGAAAGAAGGCGATATTCTGTTTTTCAGATATGATAAAATGCATCCTATCTCGGATGTTGGAATTTATTTAAATAATGACAGAATATTAGCTTGTACATCTGATGGTTTAAACATCTATGATTTTAATAATGAATACTTTCAGCTCAGATATGTTGCTGCAGGAAGATTAAAACCAAAGAATTAACGATGGAAAAACTTAATAATCTTGCGAAACATATTACTTCTCTGAAAAATGACATCAGAGCCGAAGTTATTATTAATAATCTGTTGAAAAATAAAGATATAGATGAATCGCAGTATGTAGTTTTCAAACAAGGTCAGTTTTCAAGAGCATTTAGGTATGATGTCTTAGATTCTGGGATTGTGGACTACGATCTTGATGCAGATCAATTTTTGACAATACTGCTTTCACGTGATAGTTTGTACGATATGCTTCCTGAAAGTCTAAACCATGAAGCAAGAAATGATGCTCCGGGAAAAGATGTTGATGGAATGATTAAAGAACATCAGATTCAAAAAAAGCAACAAAAAGCAGCAAGACAGTTTTTTCAGCCTTTTGAAAATGAAATATTTAGCTACGGAGTTGAAATTGAAGGATTTGAACAGGATTTTTTATCCGATTTGAATAATTTTTTAGTACCTGAAATGTTTTATGATTTTTGGGGAATCAGCAGAGATCTTCCGCCTTTATTGGTGTCGAAATTTATCAGAATACTTCCTTATGCTTATAAAATAGTAGGGAATATAGATTTAGCTTGCCAAATTCTTTCATCTTTAATAGAAGAAAAAGTAAGTACAAATACCAAAGCTTATCAAAAATATATGGATGAAGAACAAAGTATATTACTTGGAAACACCAGGTTGGGATTGGAGCTTATAACGGGGAATAGTTATGATGATTATTCCAGCCATTTTAATCTTCAGATTGGTCCATTGGTCAATTCAGGGTTTTCAGAATTTATTCATGATGGTGCAATGAAAAAATTTGTAGATCTATTTTATGAATATTTTTTTCCAATCGAAGTAGAGATAGAAACGACAATTTTGCTTCCGGAAGAAAAACAGGAATTCGAATTTAGTGCACAGCAGTACTCAATATTAGGCTATAATACACGTATATGACACAGTTGAAAAAATATTTTATTAATTTATTTGAACCCAAAATATTGGCAGCTATTCTTATTTTTTTAGCGATCAGTATTATTCTTACGATGGTCTTTTCACAAAAAGTCCCGGACTTTAAGCAGAAATATAAGGGTAAATTTTATACGTACATATTTTCAGTAGTATTTATTTACTCAATTATTGCGTTTTTAGGGTTTAATAAACTTTTCCAGGACAATAATCTTTATGAATTTGTTTTTTATCAGGCTTGTTCGTTGATAATGGGGATTATACATTGCTCGATGTACAGAACTTATTTCAAAAAATTTGGAGGAAATAAAAGCGGAACAGAATATCTTTTTGCAGCGGTAACGGTGATGTATTCAACAATTCCTTTCACGCTAATTTTTACTTTTTTAAATGGAATTGACTTCTCATTTTTAATGTTGGGACATTTTCTGGTATTCTTCATTCCCACATTTTTGAATGATACGTTTAATAAGGCCATGGCAATTCCTCCTAAAATATATAAAACATGGCAGTTTCCGGAAAATTATAAAGAATTGGCGGGAGTTAGCGACGAGGAAATGAGAGATTTAGTAGTCTTTACTTTTTTAATGGATAAAGACCGTTATGCAAAAAAATATAGTGTTTATCGCGCAAAAGGACCAACAAGAGTTGATTTTGGAAGGCTATTTTACAACTTCGTTATCGATTACAATGAGAGACATTCTGAAGATCAGATAGAAATTGAAGGATCAAACGGACTTTACAGTTGGGTTTTCTTTCTTCAGCCGAAATGGTATGAATCTACAAAATATATAGATCCAGACTACACGCTTTACATGAATGGAATTGAAGAAAATAGTGTGGTTTTTTGTATGAGATCTGATGAACTGAAGCTTACGGAAGATAGGATTGTCAGTGAAGTTCCTGATTTTGAATATAACAAAGAAAAAGATAACGAACGGGCTACAACAGAATAAATAAAATCCCAAAAAATAAATATAAAATGAATAAAGGTTTATTATCAATAGGATTAATTCTTTTAGGTATAGCTGTGTATATGGGGTACAATAAGTACACATTTTTAGAAAATGCTATTACAACAAAAGCAACTGTCATTTCTTACAGAACTACATCTGAGAAAGAAACGAAGAAAAACGGTAACAAAAGAACAACAAAAAATACTACTTATTACTACCCTAAATTCGAATTTAAAGATCTACAAAATCGAACTACACAAGTAGAGTCAAATGTAGGACATGGAAATTCAAAACCATATTCGGTTGGTAGTCAGGTTGAAATTGTCTACTCAAAAGAAAATCCGCAAGATGCCAAAATTAATAGCTTTTTAAACCAATGGCTTTTTACAACAATTGTTGGAGGACTTTCTCTACTTCTTTTAGTTATAGCTTTTACATTTCAAAGAAAAAACTAAAATTTTTATATTTAAAGAGTAGATCCAAAATTTTATAAATCAAATTTAAAAGAATATATAAACACAATGATAGAAAAGATAAACCACTTCCCCGTAAACTGGATAGACGGGATGAAGATCAATAAAAACCATTTTGCGGATGTTCAGGATTTTGTAAGTGATTCTGTAAGAGATGCTGTCGGAATCCATACATCAATGATTAACTACGGATTACTGCCTGTGAATGATTCTATTAAACTGAGTCTCATAATTGATAACCACAAATTACTGAGAATAAAAGTTGAAGAATGTCACGCAATCACTCCAAGCGGGGCAAGGATAGACATAGGGGCCGGAAGTTCAGAAGCCATTAATTTATCAATTCCATATCCGGAGGCGGCCTATGAAATAAAAGATAATGAAAGTGTGGTTTTGATGGCTTGTCTTTCTGTAAATCATTTTAAAAGAACACCTTTTGGCGAACCCGATCCTGAAGAAAACCCACCAAGATATCCTTACACACAACCAGAATATTCACTAAATCTTGTTCCTCAAAATGAACTTAAAAATACTTTAGGATTTGGTACAGGTTATTTAACGATTGGGAAAATATTGGTCAATGCAGGTGAATCAAGAATTGATGAAGATTATATTTCGCCTTGTATGAGTATTACAAGTTCAAAAAAATTACAGGATCTATATGTGGAAATCGACCGCTTTTATGGACAGATTGAACTTTATGCCGTACAGATTGAACAGAAAATCCACGTTAAAAAACAGAACAATTCTCTGGCTATAATGATGGGATTGATGGCTGATAAAACACTTAATTATCTTGGTCAGGAAATCAACAGATTCAGATGGCTTTCTCCACATACACCGCCTGCCAATATGTTGCTTTCTGTTGTTGCTTTGGCAAGAGTGCTGAAAAATTTTATCGACGCACGCTCAGGTGCCGGAAAGGAAGAACTTCTCAATTATTTTGCCGAATGGTGTAATGTAAGCCAAGGCTATTTTGAAACTATTTTTACAGATGTCATCAATACTGATTACAACCATAATCATATGGATGTAACGATTGCAAAAGTGAAGATTTTTATGAAAACGCTGGAAGATCTGTACTCAGTTCTCAACAGATTGGATTACATCGGCAAAAAACGCGACGGAAGCATATTCGTCTCCGAAAATACAGATGACAGGGATTCTGTCATTCACGCTAAACGAAGCAGAACTTTTCTTGCAGATTAAAACTTAGTTAAAAACACAAATATTACTCAATCATATGGAAGTCCTTAATAAAAAAGAACGCTCAAGAGCATTTTCCTTTTTCATCCTGTTTTTCGTCATTACCGTAATTGTTTTGCTTGTGGCCGTATTTTTCAATGCCTATTTTCCTTTCAAAGAAAACAGTTTGCTGAAAGCTGAAAACAGCAAAATGAAAAAAGAAATGGAAACTCAGGATAAGTTTTCTTTCCAGTTAGAAAAAGTAAAAGCATCTGTAGATTCAATCGGGGTTCCCGGGCAGAATGATTTTTTTAATGAAAAATTATCATTGTCAATTTTAGCGGATATGTACAAACAGCTTCCGAAAGATACCCTGAAGAATAAAATAATGTACAATAATACGATTATGACATTCAAAGATTTGGTTGATGCTAAAAAACAAATTAAGCAATTATCCGGAAATCAAATGACAATGGACAGTTTGAGTACCATCAATAAAACGCTGAAAGCGGAATATGATAAAATAAGAACAGACCTTGATGTTTGTAGACAATTATATCAGGCTCAATAATCGAAAAATGAAAAAATCGATATTCATATTTATTATTTTTCTTATTGGCTTTTTCCCGGCAAATGCTCAGGAGAAAATAGTTTCAGATAGCTTAGAAGCGGTTCCAAGTTACGATTGCGGAATTGTGCAGACAAAGCAGAAACTCGATAAAAAACAGTTTGCAAGTACACCTGCTTTACATCTCAGAGTGAACAACAGCGACTATGTTTATGCTACGCTGCAATTGGGAAAAAGAAAAAATAAAGTCTTTATGTACATTCAGGTTTTAGATAAAAATGTGTGTGTGAAAAAAGATAAGGTGTTAGATATTTTCTTTAAAACAGGGGAAGTTGTAACCTATAAAAACGGTTTTTCTTTGAATTGCGAAGGCTTTTTCGCAAAACAGCTTAGCAAAAAGGAGTTTGAAAAGTTAAGGCTAAACGATATTGACCTGATTAAATTATATACTTATAAAAAGAACTACGAACTGTATGTAAGTGAAGTTCAAAATCTGGATATTGATAATCAATTAGATTGTTTGTTGGCTTATAAAATTAAGAAAACTGACGAAGTAAAAATTAAAAAAGAGAAAAAATGAGCCCGCTTCCGGAACTTAATTTAAATCTTGGAATAAGCAAAAACTCTTCTTCAGAAAATGAAAGAGATGAAATTATTGTGCGAACAGATTCCGGACTTCGTAAGCATACCATATCAATGATTATTTCGGATCAGGAAGTCGGAAAAGTTCATTTGAAAATAAACAATAGAGAAATTGAAGTTCCTACGTATAAACTAACTGTTACAGACGACAAAACCAATGAAACAGAAGCTTATCAGGTAACACGAGATACCTTAAGCTTTGTGAAGACAACAACAAAGAAAGGTTTTTTATCATTTTTAGGAATTAAGCGTTTTGATAAAACTTCTTTTTTATATGAAAACATAGCTTATGAACCACTTTGGGAAAGTGTTGAAAAGTTTGATATTTCCAGACATCGCAGACTTGATCAGGATAAACTTACATATCAGCTTTCCGGAAATGGACAAAACGTAATGCTTTACTCAGGTAATATCAATGAATTTGAAAAACCGGATCTAGTCACTCAATATTTTATCATTGTCGATAATAATGATGGTAAAAGTTTTATCGGGGATATTTTATACCGCGAGAAGTTTCTGAAACTGACACCAAAAGTAGAGTTGCAGATTATCAGAAGAAGTAATGTGGCGAAGAATTTTGAATATGACGATAAAGGTAATATTAAAAGAACAATTTATTTTTAGAAATAATGAGAGGCATATATTATAAAATACCAATGGATTTTGAGGCAATTGTCAATAAAAAAGATGCCGACAAAATTTCTATCGACAATTCCATTAGCCAGCATATTTTTTTGATTTCTACAACGGCTTTGGGAGAATGTAAGTTTGATGAAACTTTTGGAACGGAGATCTGGGAAATGGATTTTGATCTGCTTAAAACCGACAACAGTTTAAAAGAGTTCATTGTCAGTTCTATGAAAAGATCGATCGTGATGCACGAAAAAAGACTTTTGCTCGAGGATGTGGAAGTCTCTGTGAAAGACCACAACCTGGGAACCATTGGAAAAAGAAGAATGAAGAAGAGAGTCGTAATCTCTGTAAAAGGTCAGGTTTTGGAAACCAACAGACCTTTTCTTTTTCAGAACTCATTTTTTGTAGGACCTCTTTCCTATTAAAACACAAAAACACAAATGAATCAAGAAAGAATTAAAGATAGAATACTGAGAAGAGCCGCAAGACTTTGGGGATATAATGAGCTGGAGGCAGAAACTTCATTTGACCCAATTGTAAGCCTGCTTCTCTCTGCAACAGCTTCTGAGCTTGAAAAGTTAGGTTTTGAGCTCGAAAGTTCACGTTCTAGAATTATAGAAAGGATTCTTGAAATTATGTTTCCGGAAGAGGTTTCGGGAGTTATTCCTTCACGATCTTTGATTCAGGTTTTTCCTTTGGAAAATCAGTCGAAAATATCTTTGTACAGTCATTTTAAGACCAGTAAACGTATTCATAATGTATTCAATCCAAGTGAGAGCGGAAGCAAAGATATTTTCTTTTGTCCCACTATTGAAGCTAAGTTAACCACGGCAAAAGTAGAATATATTGCCTACGGAAATATTTTAAACCGTATAGAAAGCTTCTTTTTTACAGATTTATTAACGAAATCTGATTATCATATTCCTTCAGGAGAAATGTGGGTAGGAATTCGCTGCAAGGAAAAGACAGATATTGAAAATCTGATGTTTCATATCGATATCAATAACAATTATCAAAAAGAACTGTTTTTTTATTATTTAAAGCAGGCAAAAATTTATTTCGGAGAAAAAGAATTTTCATTACAGGAAGGGTATAATGTAGATCAAGAAAGCATTAATCTTGAAAATATTATTACAAAGAATTATTCCGATCTGGAGCATATTTATAAAGATGTCAATCAATATTATTTCTCAAACTTTTTCACATTAAAAGAGAAGTTATCTTATGCGGATAAACCTGAAAAAGAAGAGCTTTTTGAAAATTATTTTAAAGGAAATAAACTTTCGGAAGACGACGACATTATTTGGCTGAAGTTCAAATTTTCTGAAGCCGTTGTAAGCGATGTTTTGACAAATGTGAGCATTACGCTAAACTGTATTCCTGTTGTTAATATTCACAATATATCCTTATATAATAGAGTTACGGGGAGACTAAATATTATTCCGATCCAGTCTGATGATTATTTTTTGGATCTCGATTATGTTTCGGATGACAGAGGACGAAGGTTTGATGTGAAAAATTATGCTGCTGAAAGTAATGGTGTTTCTGCGGTTTTAAGGAAAGGCGGAGTCTCACGATTTGATCAGCGCAGCGCTTCTGAACTGCTGCAATATCTTTTGGAATTAATAAAAGACGAAACCGCTGCTTTTTCAGGAATCGGTGGAGATTCTGCAAAGGAAACATTAAGGCAGATTAACCAAAATGTTGCGGCATTGCACCAACTGGCGAAAGAGAAAAGTTTTTCACAAGCCAATAACCCATATTTAGTAATAACTGCAGATTCGCAGGATTCTGAAATCGCCTGTAATATTTCGTATTGGCTCACAACAGCAGAGGAAGGGAATGAGATAAAACCAGCTACAGTTTTATCAGTTGAAGGTCCCAATACTGTGATGCTGGATAAAACAGCAGTAATGATTAAATCATCCACCGGCGGCAGAAAGAGTTTGTCTCCACAAGATAAAATTTTAGAATACAGAAATTCATTGCTGACAAGAGGTAGAATTGTGACGGTGGCAGATATAAGAATTTTTGGATTAAATCATTTTAAAAATACCATTAAGAATGTTGAGGTTTCTAAAGGAACTAAAAAAGAAGTTTCTTTAAAAGGAGGTTTTAGCAGAACCATTGACATTTTTTTAGTCAGAAACCCTGATGTGAAAGACTCAATTAGAGATTCGGAATGGGAATATTTATGTGAGAGCTTTTTACTTAAATTAAAAAATTCATCGGCAAATATATATCCATACAGGATTTTTGAAAAATAAAAATGTGGCTTAAAATAGTTTTAAGTCATTAATTAAACACAATTATTAACCCTTTAAAAAAAACACTTATGTTGACAAACAAAGGAATTGGTGGGAATGAAGTTCCACTGGACGCTAGTGAGGCAATTTTTGAAATCCCTCAAAACAGAACGCTTTTAGCACAAAAACTTACGGCAGAAGATCCTGTAAAACCAGAATTGGTAGAAGGTCTTACTACTATTGATAAAGTTTTTGAGCATTTCAAACCTGAAATAAAAGTAGATTTTGAAGACGCGCAAGGATCTGTGAAAATGGAAAACTTAAAATTCAAAAATCTCGGTGATTTCGGTACGAAAGGAATTACAGGACAAAGTGGATTTTTGAGTGGACTGGAAACAGAGAAAGATCAGTATCAGAAAATCATTAAACAATTAAAAACCAATAAAATCCTAAAAGCAGCACTTGAAGATCCGGATGCTAAAAAAGGATTGGTAGATACTCTTCAGTCTTTAATTAAAGAGTTGGAAAGCAATAATACAACAAACAACAACTAAAAACACAAACTATGGCAAAGCAAGAAGAATCAGTACAGGCAAATGTTGCTCCCGTACTTGAGCAAAAAAGAGGAACTGCATCACTGGAAAGCAGCCTTAATAAATTAGCAAGATATGGCGGTTTCGATTTATTGGAAACCTCTATTGAAGGCGTACAAAACATCAATCCAGACAGAAAAGCGAGAAGAAAAATCTTCCTTACAGAATTAGGTAAAGAAAAAGAAAGAGAAACGCTGAAGAAAACTCTTGAACTTTGGGCAAATGTAATCAGCAACAACGAATCTTTAACAGATATGGTGGCTAACTGCGAAGATCAGAGAAAATCATCTGAAGATTTGCTTTCTAAAAATTTATCAAAAGCTGTTGATATCACAAGAGAATTGGAAGCCAATTACAGAACGGCTGCTTTATTTTATAAGAATACAGAATCTGATAAAGTGAAAAACATCACGATTGTCAATGCAAATCTGGAGCAATTGAAAGATCTTGACAATACAAGATTTATCGATACCATCCACGCAGAACTTTCAGACAATTATGATAGACTGGATCTTAAAAGCAACTATGGAATCTTAGTTATTCCAGGATATTTGGGATCAAATAAAGTAGTTGAAAAATGGGCAAAACTGGCGCACGAAAACAAAGTAATGTTGGTTACCGATTTTGAACATCTGGATGAACCGGATGATGTAATGGAAATGTTTGATCAGGCTTATTTGACTGGTGGAGACGTTTACAGAGCCAATGTTTTGATGACTTGCAACTGGTTGGTAGGAAGAGGAAGATTTGAAGATATTAATGAAACTGAAGATCTATTCATTCCGCCTTCCGCAGCTCTTGCAGGAAAAATCTATCAAACGTTGATGTCTCAGGTAACTGCAGGTAAAAAGTTTGGAGGAATCAATGAAGCGGATGGTGTGAAATTCGATCTGAAGAAAAGCGAAATCGCAAATCTTGAAAATCTAGGCTTGATCCCAATGGTAAACGAGTACGGAAAAGTGATGGCATTCTCTGGTAAGACTTTGTTCAACGGAGATAATTTAGGACTTCAGACCTATTCTGTTGTAAGAGTTTTCGATTATGTGACTAAAGTTTTGATGGATTTCTTAAACAGAAGAGCATTTGAAAACTTTACAGCGGTGACAAGAAAAGAAATTATGAACCAGATTGTTCGTTTTCTTGACGGAATTACAGGTCCGGGTAAATTGATCGAGAATTTTGAGATCAGAAAATTCGAGCAGGATCCTGTACAGAAAGACAGAATACATCTGGATATTCATATGAAACCATATTTCCCTGCAAAGAATTTCCTTATCAAGATGGATGGTCATAAAGGAGACGACGGCAATGAGTGGGATACAGAATATGAGCAGAAGTAAATTTTAGTAATTATAATGTTGAACGTGGGAATTTATTCCCACGTTTTTTGTTTAGCATTACCTATGTAAGCTGGAAAAAAACACATTTTTATTAATTCAGCAATATTGTTTTATTAAAGATTAATTCTAAATCAAATCTTCACGTTCTGGATATTATTTATTTTACTTGGTTTATTCATAAAAAAATATTGTTGTTGGCAATTACGATAGATATAATTATTGATATATTATTTGCAAATAAATTGTATTATAAATGATTTATTACACATATTAATAAATTATGTAATTATTATTTATTTTGGCTTTATATTGCTTAATTTAATATTAATTGAATTTATTTATTGTGAAATAATTAAAAAAAATGTTATTAATTTATGTATTTTGTTAAATTAAATTTATAGATTTGACGAAGATATATTCCCTAGTTGGTTATTGTAAAACTATATATTTTTAAAATTTCAGAGGGTATATTTCCATCATTGGTATTATTACATATTACATATTTAACCAAAATATATTTATTATGTCATTTAAAGCAAAATTCAAAGCCGCCGGTATCGAGCGCAACATCTTAGCTGTAGATTTCGGAATGCTACAGGAAACCGACCCAACGGGAAGACCATCTTCCGTAACGAGAGGCGGTAAAATACATTTAACAGTTGAAGGGACAGGAGCCACTGATCTTTTTGAGTGGATGACCAATTCATTCGAAAGAAAGGACGGCAGTGTTGTCTTTATCAAAAGAGACAGCGATGCTACATTGAAGGAGCTGAAGTTCAAAGAAGCTTATATTGTGAAATACAAAGAAGACTTTGACTCTACTGGAGAAAATCCTTTGACAGAAAGCTTCGTGCTTACTGCAAAAGAAATCGAAATGGGCAATGCCTCTCACAAAAACGAGTGGGTGTAATTACCTGCTGTTTTAAAACCAATTTTTTTTCATCAGTTTCAATTAATCTAAGAGCGCTATTTGTAAAAATACAGATAAAGGCAGCACCATTTATAAATAATGTTTGTCAGGATTATATTATTTGAAAAGATGATAAAAACAATTATTTAAACATTAAACACATTTAAAAAAAGAAAATTTATGTCATTTAAAGCAAAATTCAAAGTAGCAGGAAAAGAATTTACTGCACTTAACGTAAGCTACGGCTTATTCCAGGAAACGGACGCAACCGGAAGACCGTCAACAGTAACAAGAGGCGGTAAGATCGATATCGTTGTAGAAGGGACAAACTCAACAGAACTTTTCGAATGGATGACCAACTCGTTCGAGAGAAAAGACGGAAGCGTTGTTTTTTATAAAAGAGACAGCGATGCAACCTTAAAGGAATTGAAATTCACGGAAGGCTATCTGGTAAAACACAAAGAAAATTTTGATTCTACAGGAGATAATCCGTTAACGGAAACCTTTACAATCTCGGCAAGAAAAATTGAAATGGGAACAGGCGCCTACGAAAACGAGTGGCCGGGATCTTTATAAATCAAAGCGAATGGGCAATATTATATTGCCCATTTTTTATCTTTCTCAACTTGTAGTGGATGGATAAGTAATTATAATTCACATCAAGCAACAACCATTAATCAATAACTACAGCTATGTCTTTTTTATCAAAATTAGAATTAGACGGTAACACGTATAATATTTTAGAATGTAAATACAGCTTTACCCAGGCAACCGACGGGACAGGAAAGCCGCAGGGAATGCCTCAGGGCGGAGAAATCTTCATCCGTATCGAAAGCACAGGAAATCCCGAACTTCTGGGATGGATGCTCGATCATAACCAGACTAAGAACGGAAAAATCACTTTTTTCAGAAGAGATGCAATGAGCAAGCTTCAGGAGCTTGATTTTGAAAAAGCATACTGCGTGAAATTCACTGAACATTTTAATTCTGTGAATGCAGAACCTTTGCAGATCGAGATGCACCTTATCGCCAGGAAATTTGATGTGAACGGTGCGATTCACGAGAAAACCTGGAAGTAATACACTTTCCACAAGCTTTTTAGATTAAATAAAATCCTTTGAAGCTTATTTAAAAAACACAAAATCCAAATAAATATAGATAATTATGTCCTATTTAGATGATGAAAACGGTTTCGGCGGGAATTCAGGGAGCAATATGCGACTGAATCATCCCGATGATCTCAAAAAATATTTTTCTTCCAAAACGTTCAAAGATTTTCTGGCCGATAAAACCAGTCCTCTGGTCTATTGTACTTTAAGTCTTGACGGAAAACCTTTTTTGGATAAATCGGGTTTTTCAATCAACCTGAACCAGCATACGAATGATCACGACAACTTTACCATTACCGTTCCGGATGATGCTTTGGATGGTTTTCAGGGCTATATTATGGAAAATTCCAAAAATATTCTGGGCAAAAACCTTACGATCAACCTTCATCGTTTCGGGGATGTGAGACAGGTTTTCAACGGCGTTGTTGCGAATGTGAAAAATAAGAAAGAAAACGGCTACGGAAAGCTCTACATCAGCGGTTACGCTCCAAGTATTCTTCTTGAAAACGGAAAAGACTGCCAGAGTTTTGAGAATAAAACACTGGATCAGATCATCAAATCGGCAACATCAGAATATCCCGAAAGCTGTAAAGTATTGGTAGAAAATCCGAACACGAAATATGCTTTACCATATACCGTACAATATAAAGAATCGGATTATCAGTTTATCAAAAGACTGGCAACGCGCTACGGAGAATATTTTTACTACAACGGTCAGAGTATGGTCTTTGGTAATAAAGTACAGCCAATCGTTAATCTTGAAGAAAATATCGATCTCATAGAAGTAGAGGTTGAGATGAATATCAAACCGCAGGATTTCAGTTATTCTGTTTTTGATGTGCAGGGCGGAAACAAAGCAGATAAAAACTCTGCATCGGCGCAGATTCAGTACAAAGAAAATCCTTTTCAGGCAATTGCGATTACGGCATCTAAAAACGTGTACAAGAAGAAGCCCGAAATGCTTTTCAACCACACCGGAATCTCCGACAGCACCGACCGCGAGCTGAAGGAAGCGGTAAGAAAGGAAAGGGAAAACAGGGAGAATCTGGTGACGGTAAAAGGAAAAAGCAAAGACCCCGAACTCAAGATCGGCGGCAGGGCAAAACTGATCGACATCAACGGCAGGGCGATGGAAACCTACCGCATCACAGAGATCAAACATTATCATGATGGTAATACCTATTATAATGAATTTGTGGGGATTCCGGATCTCTTCAATGCCCCTTATCAGGATGAGGAGGCGGTTGCTTTTGGAGAAAAACAATCTGCAAGAGTTATAGACAATAATGATCCTTCGGGAATGGGAAGAGTTCGTGTTCAGTATCCTTGGCAGGAAAAGAAGGGAGAGAAATCGCCCTGGATACGACTGGTACAGCCACATTCGGGAAGCGGGAAAGGTTTTCATTTTATTCCCGAGATTGGTGAGGAAGTGTTGGTAGATTTTGAAAGTGGGAATGCGGAGAAGCCGTTTGTGGTGGGGACCCAGTACAACGGGAGCGAGACCAGTGGTTACGGCACTTCTGATAATAGTATCAAAGCAATCCATACGAGAAGCGGGCATATTTTGAAGTTCACGGAAGATGAAAGTATTATCTTAACTGACAAAAGTGGTAATGAAATGATTTTCGATACCGTTGGGAGTAATATTACTGTTACCGCCCCTGAGACGATGACTTTTAATTGTAAGAATATGAACATCAATGTTGGGCAGAGTATGACAACAAATGTTGGGCGAAATCAAAATAATATAGTAGGAATGAATCAGGTAGAAAGTATTGGCATGATGAAGAATCTTTCTGTAGGAGCAAACTTTATGACAAATATTGTGGGAAGTTTAATGGAATTTGTAAAAGGAAATAGAGAAACCAAGGCAAAAGAAGTAAAAGAAAATTCTAAAAGAAGAGAGATTGTTTCTCAAGAAAACAATAACATCCATTCTCAAAAGAATTTCAACAATAATAGTGGAGACAACTCTAAAATGCACTGATTATGTCTATTGTACGGATTACAAAAGGTGAATATATCACAGAGATAGAAAAAGGCTGGACGGTCTATACTGATGAATTTGAAGCTTATGCAGGACAGTTTAGCCATTTTACAGCAGCAAACGGAACTAGTTTTGGAAATCCTGAAAAAGACGAAGCTAAAGAAACCAAATACTTTAAAGACGCTTGGTGGTCATCAGATCTAGAAGGCAAACAAAGAATAGTAGAAGGAAATGTAGGGCAAAAAGTGTACTTCCATATAGAGACGCAAAATATTCCGGACAAAGATACCAAAACAGGATTTGATTCTGAAATCAGTATCCAGTTATATGACTATGATGAAGACAAGTTTCATGATCCTATAAGTGTTATTGCATCCAATAAGGCCCGTATTGTTTCTATGAAAGTTGAGAAAAATAAAGCCGTTTTGGATCTTCTGCTTTCTCCGGGATTAGAGATAGTGGAAGAAATAGAAAAAGATGATGATGTAAGATTATTCTTCAATTGCACCTATCATGAAGATATCGAGATCCCTCTGCCAAAAGAAAAACCAGACTATCTTTTGGTAAAAACCTGCGATAAAAAAGTAATACAAAGCTATGAAAGTATTGGCTATGGCAGATGCGAATTTTATCAGTATAGGTACAATGACTTTATGCGCAGGCATGAGAAATGCGGGCATGTACCACCTGACTATTACTATGGCCCGATGATAAAGATAAATGAAGATACGGAGAAATTCTATGATTATTATGCCCTTAATAATGAAATGAAAAACCCTGTGGGGATGACCGTTGCAAGAATAAAAACAGAAGACAGGCTGGGTGTAGACGGAAAACCTTTGGTAGGATACAGCTATGGTTTTAAATATTGTGTAAGATTTACACATGTGCTGAATCCAAAGTTATCCGACCAAGGAAAAAATTGGTTAACAAAAGCAAGATTTGATTTGCAAAAATTAATGGAAATTGGTTTAATTAAATATCAATATGAGGCTATCTATGACAAAATCACAGAAAGTATGGAAAGTACGTTTAACAAAAATTTTGAACCGACTACAGAAGAAGTTATTGCAGCGGGAAATGGCGGTAAGGAAAAAGCAAAAGAATCAAAAAAAGAAAAATACTATAAAAATATAGAACTCTTCAATCAGCGTTTTCAGGAATTTGCTTTTGCTACGCATCCCGATGTTTATAATCCAAAAGCAATGTCTGAGTTACCACTAAAAGATTTAGCATTGATATCTTTGTCACCGGATTTCAAAGAATGGATGGGTGAAGGAGCATACGGCACCTGGATGCAGGCAGCCATTGTAGCCGGTAATATGGATTATAGAGAATTGCTTGTAACCAATATGGAACATTACAGCCAACCGGAAAATTCGGGTTGGATGGATGCTTGGGAAGTAGCCAAAGAAGCCGGGGGAAAAATAAAAGATGAAGTGGTAGATATTATGCTGTTGGACGACATAGAAAAATTCATACGAGAAAACCGCATCACACATGACTAATCTACGATACAAAATAAGCAGACTCTTAATAGGCGCATTATGCATTATAACATCCCTCTCTGCCTGCTCACAACAACGAAAAGACAGTAATATGAAATGGACAGCAAAATATGATTTTTTTGATTTATATAAGGTAAAAGTGAATGGAGGATCTTTTAATCCCGGTAGTGCAATTCGCTTAACCAAAATAGAGATTCCCTATGAGAATACAATTATACTAGGAGGATCAAAAGATGAAAATTCTTTCGACCCCACAAAAACAGGAGATATTGCAGTCTTATTTGCCAGCAAGGACAGAGGGAAAAATTATCAGGAAATAATAATAGGAGAAAAAGATATGGATTATATGGAGTCTAAAGGTGATTATACCCTGATAAAAGCATATACAATGGATAGTGTAGCTGTCAAACACTATAAAATACTATTATTGAATAATAAGACTTTTGAGCTACAAAAAGTAGATGAATATGTAAGACCAGCAAATCTTTCTGACTATTATTATAGTGATTTTGATGGGAAATATATTGTGCTCGAAAACTACGGTACGTTTACGATCGTTAATCTTCTCAATCGAAAAGAAGAATATAAAATACCTACCAATAAAATTGGAGATTATTTTTTTTACACAGGCAATGGCAGAATAGTTTACAAAAAAGACAATGAAATCCGAGAGTACAATGCAATCACACAAGAGGACAAACTACTCAATAAGCTTAAAAATAAGTATGATTATTTTTTCTATATAGATAATCAATTGACTTTACAAAATAAAATATTTGATGACGGCGATAAATTTCAATATGATATTTATGACATCAACGAAAATCCTTTGTATACAAAGACTCCAGAAAACAAATATTTTTACCGTTACAAAAACTTTGTCTGTGATTACCGTAAACTAGGAGCAAAACCAGAGATCCATTATTCTTATGACTATGGCAAAACCTGGAAAGTACATCATGTAACAGATTTTACGATTCTTCAAAATGTTTTTGGATTTTATAAGGATGAATTTTTGGTAACAGAAGGTATCTTCTGGCATTTTGATTCTCCGGAAAGTGGCGGACGTGTAATGGTTGGCGAATTTGTAAAATGATTAATAAAATCATATATAGAAAGTATCTAGTATAACTTTTACTATCGATTTTAAAAACACTTTGAAACTCAAAATATAGATATAGTTGATTTTTTTAAATAATTAAAATATATGAAAGAGTTTGATGCTCCTAAATTGATTAAACTACAAAAAAATAACACATTATTTTTAGACCTTAATGGTTTGAACGAACGAACGTATGGAGTATCTGTAAAGTATTATAATCACATGGAAGATAAACCCTATAAAAGAGTAGATTACAATAGTACCGTTTACATTAACAAACATTCTGAGGGATGGCTTGTCGACGTTCAGAAAGAAAATATTTTTTTTAATCGGCACGAACCTGATTCAGTAAGTGAAACCATAAGCAGTTTGATAAGCAAAACAATTTATCCTGCTCAAACTCATATTAATAAATCAGGAATACCCTATAAGGGAATTACCAATCATAATCAAATTTTAAATAGATGGGAAAGAAATAAATCTGCAATAAAAAACAAATATTCTGGCAATGCCATAGAATCATTTATTACTTCTGTAGACAAGAAAATTTCTAACAAGATATATTTTGAAAAATCTATGCAATATGATATGTTTTGGAATCTGTTGTTCCACCCCAAACATTTATCATATCCTGAAAATCTTAGTTTCAAAACAAATTTGTTTCTCGCAATTTTGCCGTATCAACATCCAATTGAATTTACAGGTGTCCAGACCTTGCGTACTGAAATTACTGATAACGATTCTATATTGGTAGATTTTATATCTGATGAAGTAAATGCCATTGATCATTTCATTCCTGAAAATTCAGACTCTGCATTAAAATATTTGATGAGGCTAAGAGTTTACTTTGATTTAGATTTTTACTATTTTTTTCCTATGGATACCCGTGCTTATTTTGAGGTTTTATCGAAAGATAAAAACGGTGTGGAAACAATTGTTAAAAAAATACAATTTACCCAATACCAAATAAATACCGATGATAATAAAATAGAACCAAGTAAACCAAAAGGTATGTTTGAGGTAACAGGTAATGAGAATAAAAGTCAATTTAAACCTCCAAAAAAGAAAAAAACTTTTATGGATTTTATATATGACATATTAGGAGGATAACACACTCTTGAATCAAATCAAAAAAACACAATTCTCATGGCATTAAAAGAAAAAGTAGTTCATGGTGCATTATGCAAATGCAAATTTGGAACAACTCCCGATAAATTGGTAGTTCTTACCCACAAAAAATGGTATGCAAATGATCCGGAAGGATCGAAAAAATTGATTGCAACGAACAAAGATATTGGACTCCCATTCGAGAAGAAGACATTTGGATCATGTGCGAAAATGAATAATAATCCATGTGTTCCCAGTATTACTAAGTGGGATGGATATTATGAAAAGGAAAAATATGACCCACCAGGAGGATATGTTCTTTTGGAGGACAGTAAAGCAACCTGTGCGGTGGGTGGACCACAATGTGTTGAAATCTTAATGAGCGGACAAATAGCACAACCAACATCTCGGAATTTTGAGAATGCTGATGAGGACTTGTTGTCTCATATCATGCCTGTTGTAAACATGAAAGATTTTGAAAAAAAAGATCCCTATGAATTTTTAAATGCTAAATAGTTATGGAAAAAGGAATTATTAGTTGTGGTTTAAAAATAAATGATATCTATGATAGGGATATAAAAATAGGTGACGTCATTTATATTGAACGAAGGAAAAATTATGAGTTCTATCTTACACCAGATAAAAAGTATTTTGATACAAAAAATATCAATTTGTCTTCTCTGATTGCCGATGCAAAATGGACTTATATCATGAATTCATTTTTTGACACAGCTCTTAAAAAGAAAAAAGGCGAGTTATATAATGAGTGGGGAACTTTTAATCATAGTAGAGGTGAAACCAGTATTCCTTATTTGGGTATTGGGAATCAATATAAATTAGGAAATTCGATTTCATTTTTTTTTAATGAATCAACTAACTTATGGTTAGGAACTGCATATAGAGTTGAAGTTTTTAATCAAATTCCTAATGATGGCCTCCATTTTTCCATTATTACGTATGTAGATAAATATCTTAGATATGCATTTTTTGAAGCACCATCAAAAGAAATTACACTGCAGGATAATGAAATAAGTGATGGCTTATCTCAATATGATACACAAATATATGTGCAAGTTTCATTACATCGTTTTGGAATTAGTAAACTTGATCCTAATGCAAATCCAAAGGATTATAATATAGAGCTTTATTTATGTGATGGTGAAGGAAATATTTTAGAAAAAGATCCTTTTTTAACAGAATCTCTTTCAAAATATGTTAAATTAACTGGTGAAGACAACCTCAATAATGATTTTAGAATTTTTTTTACCATAAAAGAGGAATGGAGAGAGAACTATCATTATGGGAAAGAACCAAAAAAATATTCATTAGAAGTTCGTATTCTTCAGATAGGAGATAATAAATACTACGCATTCAACATTGCTAAAAAGAATTATTCAATTATGGGTAATTCGGGAAATGATGAACATAATATAACATATCTTACACAAAATTTCTTTTTAGTAAAAAAGTCCATTTATGAGATTTTTCTCCTTAATCAAGCTGAAATCACTCATATGATACAATACATTGGAGATATTAATTATACGATAAAAGAATATGATCCTTGTGGGTATTCAAGCATTGAGATTGTTGAAAAAGGAAAAGATCCTGTTGAGATTTTTAACGAAGACAAATTGCAATCAGGTGGAGATAAAACTGAAAATTTTTATGATATAATATTAGGCCATGTCTCAGATAAAGAAATAAAAATCATTGCAAAAGGCTTAAAAAATAAAGCTGGATGCCAAAGTGTTCTTTTAAAGAAAGGAAATCACGGTGATATTCATAACGTATTCCCTACAAAACATGTTTATAGTTCACTATTACCAAAAAAACCTGATTTGCCAGAGCAAAAAAATTATGCTTCAGAAGTAGACGAGCTTTATGTTGATCATAAAAGAATGGAGCCTATACAAATAGGTCCCCGTCCTCAAATTCCGAAAAAAGAAAATAACTACGAGGGAAAACATCAAGATGGTGGAGAATACAAATATAAAATCGATGAATCACAAACATCTCCAACTCAAGATTTCGATCCGGTAATAGCATCCGAAGTTCATTTTGCTGATGTTCAAAATTGGATCGAGGGGACAAATTACAGTTTAGATGAATCAGGGGTTTTCACCATTAATAAGCTTAATTACACATATATTAAAACTTTTGACACCCAACTTGCTTCGTATTTGGGCTATGACAAAAGAAGTTTATTAGATGCTGCTGCAGATAAACTTTGGGCATTCAGGTATTTTTTCCTTTACAAAGAGTTTGCACAAATTTATTTTGTACCGGTATCAACTTGTAGATATCCTAACCAACTTGCGAAAATAAGAGTTTTTCCAGATATAAAGTGGGAGGTTTTTGTGCTTATAGTACCTACAGAATCTGCCGTTTATGAAGCCGGAGAAATGAGATTTAGTCCACAGCTAAGCGATATTGACAAAAAGAAAGCTGGTGCTTATAAAAGCAAAAATCCTAATTTAATAGATTATAAAGTAGAATTACATGTTAAATCTGCTTTGAAGGGAGAAGTAACAGATTTGAGTGTAGGACTTGAGCAAAAATTATCACAATATTTAGGTGCTCTCAGTACTGTAAAGAATACTTTAGATAAAATTTCCCATAAAAATAGTGTAGTAAATGGAGCTGGTGATATGGCAAAAACAATGGTTGCTAAAGTAGGTGTTAAGGCAGTTTCTGCTGTCTTCATAGATTTTAGTTTACCGTCATTACATGTCGGAGGCAATTGGCACTTTGGTGTTCCGGTAAGCGAAAAAGATGTAAAGGTGATAGGAGGTATTGATATTGCTTTAAGACCCCTTTTCAAAGGGAAAGGGGGATTAGATTTGATTGCAGCAGCTCATTACATTCCCTATGTTGGGCAGATACTTCTTGCTATAGATGCAATAAAGGATCTGAGCGAATTGGTTATTACTGCATTTACACCATTAGATGTAAGTGCCAAACTTTGGTTTAATGCATATGCCTTTGGACAGGTTGATCTAAAGCTCAGTATGGATTTTGCCAATTCTTCCAATAATACTTTAGAACCTAAAGTGACCTTAGGAATAGGAGCGGAATTGGGTTTAAAAATCGAGGCCTATGTTAAAAAAATTATTTTTAATGATGGTGTAGGCGATCGTTCTACGGTAGCAGGTGTAGGAGCAGAACTTTCCGGGAAAGGCGAAGCAGGGCTTGAGTTTAAAGCAAGCTATAAAGAAAATACCAAATATACAACCATTGAAGGCTCTATCTCTTTTACAGGAGTTACATTAGAAGTAGTGGGGAAATTGGAACTTAATGGTGAAGGTGATAGAAAAGGTAAACCACCAACTCCAAAGGGAAAAATGCCGTTGATAGACCGTATTGATGATTTTAAAAAATTCTCACATGAATTCAAATAAAAACAGAATGTATAAACTTTTACTAACCCTAATTTTAATTTTAGGCATAACTAATGGCTGTGCCCAATCACCAAAAGAAAATGCAAAAGAAATGAATGACTATTATAAGCAAATAACCAACGAAATTAATTTTCCGAAGCCTACTCCTTTTTATACCCTGCAAATCAATAAGCAGGATTGCAGAGTTTTAATTCGGATCAATGATATACCATTAGCGTATACATTTTTCGAAGATGAAGCTGAAAGCCAGCTTTTACCTATTAATACAAGAATTCCTGAATCCGGTGAACAAGAGGTTACTATTGAAGTATATCCTAAAAGCAACCAGCAAACTATAAGCGATAAAGCCCATGTTAATATTAAACTGATTTATGCAGCAGGAAGAGATATTTCCATGCAGCAATACGAAATGAAACAGGAATTTGATTTACCTGAAGCATTAGGCGATCAGAAATTACCTAAATATATTATTAAAGGCAGTTTTCGGGCAGATGTTCCATGGGATTTCAGTAAAGATATCGCTACAGCCAAAGACCTGTCTAAAGTACCCGATATAGAAAAAAAGGTGTTAGATAAATACAAACAATTGAGTTACGATATTTTCAAAAAACCGGTAGAATTTATTAAAGAAAGCAAAAATTCGCTGTTGAAAAATTGGAATTATAATTATTTCACAAAAAAGGAAAATATGGCTACTGGTCCTACTAGTGAAATGTATGATTTTAGTTTAAAGGATAGGGAAATGGATCCCATTGAAAATTACGAGATCAATTTTTACTGTAATAATCGTTTGGTTACTTTACGAAACAAAAACGATAAATCTTCTATTATTCGAATTAATTATATGGAAGAAGGCTATACTGAAAAAAGCTCTTCGGGTAGATTTATAATACTCTATATACCGGAGGGAAGTAATGAGTTTAAAATTTTCTAAAATGATTTTTGAAAAAAATGTTTTATTAGTTTTTTGTATATTTTTCTTTCATAGCTGTGCCCAATCACCAAAAGAAAACGCGAAAGAAATGAACGAATATTACGACCAAATAACCAACGAAATTAAATTTCCGAAGCCGACACCTTTCTATACCCTGCAAATCAATAAGCAGGATTGCAGAGTTTTAATTCGGATCAATGATATACCATTAGCGTATACTTTTTTTGAAGATGAAGCTGAAAGCCAGCTTCTTCCCATTAATGATATTCTTGCAAAATCTGGAGAGCAAATAGTTACTATTGAGGTATATCCTAAAAGCAACCAGCAAACTATAAGCGATAAAGCCCATGTTAATATTAAACTGATTTATGCAGCAGGAAGAGATATTTCCATGCAGCAATACGAAATGAAACAGGAATTTGATTTACCTGAAGCATTAGGCGATCAGAAATTACCTAAATATATTATTAAAGGCAGTTTTCGGGCAGATGTTCCTTGGGATTTCAGTAAAGATATCGCTACAGCCAAAGACCTGTCTAAAGTACCCGATATAGAAAAAAAGGTGGTAGATAAATACAAACAATTGAGTTACGATATTTTCAAAAAACCGGTAGAATTTATTAAAGAAAGCAAAAAATCGCTGTTGAAAAATTGGAATTATAATTATTTCACAAAAAAGGAAAATATGGCTACTGGTCCTACTAGTGAAATGTATGATTTTAGTTTAAAGGATAGGGAAATGGATCCCATTGAAAATTACGAGATCAATTTTTACTGTAATAATCGTTTGGTTACTTTACGAAATAAAAACGATAAATCTTCTTTACTTGAAATAAATTATATGGAAGAAGGTTATACTGAAAAAAGTTCTTCCTATAGATTTGTAATACTCTATATACCAGAAGGAAGTAATGAGTTTAAAATTTTCTAAAATGATTTTTGAAAAAAATGTTTTTTTCGTTTGTTTAATATTTTTCTTTCATAGCTGTGCCCAATCACCAAAAGAAAACGCAAAAGAAATGAATGACTATTACGACCAAATAACCAACGAAATTAAATTTCCGAAGCCTACTCCTTTCTATACCTTGCAAATCAATAAGCAGGATTGCAGGGTTTTGATTCGGATTAATGATATACCATTAAAGAAAGTAAAAACAAAACTACAGCTCATCCATTAAAATATGCTGATTCGGCAGATGAAATAGAATAATGGATTATACTCAGACAGTGGAGTTGCCAACTTTGTAAGAACACAATTTTTATAATTTTTAACTTTAAGAGTATGAAAAAGATCAGAAAAAATTACAGTTTAGAGTTTAAGATCCAAGCAGTATCTTTAAGTGAACAGCGAGGCAATGTATCCTTAGTAGCTCAAAAATTAGGAGTTTGCAAAGAAAGTTTAATCAATTGGAGAAAGATTCACAAAGAAGATTAGAGGAGAAAATATAGAAGGAGAGCAAATAAGAATACCAAAAATTACTACGCCAAAATCTACAGTGAGGATGATGACAAATTGTTAGATGGGAAAGATATAAAGTCAGAGCTTTTATGAGGATTATAACGAATACAATTTAATTATTTATTTTTGCAAAAATTAACGCAGCAGATTACCATTTAGTTTGTTTGAATAATTTCATTTTAAGTAAATTATGGGTAGAAATTTATCGATTGATATTTTAAAAATTATACTGGCATTATTTGTCGTATTTCTGCACATGAATTTCCTCAAAGAAACTTATCCGATGATGAGTTTCCTGTTGGTTAATGGTATTTTCAGAATTGCAGTTCCTGTTTTTTTAGTCATTACTGGATTCTATTTTTTTCATATTGATACCACAAAGAAACTTCAAAAATTGCTTTTCAGGACGTTTTTATTGTATGCAATCTGGATGCTGATTTATATTTCGTATTGGAAAGATAACGAACAGGTTTGGCTTACTGTAATTTTTGGGTACCATCATTTGTGGTATTTAATTGGAACGTTGTTTTCTGGAATTATTTTATTTCTTTTAAGAAATCAGAAAGTGATTTTGTTGTCAGTTTTGGTTTTTATTTTTTTCGGAATAGGGTATATCATTCAGGTTTTGGGAAATTTACACCACTTAAACTCAGAATCAGATTCACTTTTGAATGATTATCTTTTGTATCGAAATTTTCTTTTCGTATGCTTCCCGTTTTTAACGATTGGCTTTCTGATCAATAAACTGAAAATTAATTTTGAAAAATATAAATATTCTTACGTACTGGTTGTTTTTTCAGTTGTAATGGTTATTGCGGAATCTTATTTCAATTACAAAATGATAAGTTCAGAAAGTACAGATATTCTGTTTTCTTTACTTTTTGTAAGCCCAATTCTCTTTTTATATGGTCAGAAAATCTATATTAAAACACAGTCGAAAATTTGGGCAAGTCTTTCAACCGCCATTTATGTTGTGCATCCGTTGATTATGAAATCTGATTTTTATAAAGAAATAAGTTCGGAATATAAAATTCTACTCTTTTTTTTAATTTTAATTCCTGTAAGTCTCTTATTGGTTTTTTTAAACCAAAAACTGAAATATTTACTGTAATTAATCTTGCCCGTTCATGGTTTGAATCAAACCATTCTCGTCATATTTTAATTCTCTGATTTTCAAACTTCTCAGATAACTTTTTCCACCTGATTTTTTTGAATCGTGATAAAAAAGATACCATTTTGTATCAATTTTTACGATACTGTGATGCGTTGTCCAGCCAATAACGGGAGTCAGAATTTCTCCTTTAAAAGTAAACGGACCATACGGATTTTCTCCGATGGCATAAACCAATTTATGAGTTTCTCCGGTAGAGTAGGAAAGGTAATATTTGTTGTTGTATTGATGAACCCAAACTCCTTCAAAAAAACGACGATGCTGGTCTCCGGATTTTAGCTGATTGCCATTTTCATCTAAGATTAAAACATCTTTTGGTGCTTCGGCAAGTTCTTTCATATTATCTTTTAATCGGGCAATTTTTGGAAGTAAAGCATTTTCTTCCTTTTGAAGTTCAGGATAATTTGTAGAATATTGATTGTTCCTGTAATGCTGAAGTTGCCCGCCTTTTAAACCGCCAAAATAAATATAATATTTTCCTTTGTCGTCTAAAACTGTCGGATCTATGCTATATGTTCCTAAGATGGGATTTTTTTCAGCTTTAAAAGGACCTGTTGGATTTTTACTTATCGCAACTCCTATTTTAAACAAATCATTTTTATCTTTTGCCGGAAAATACAAGTAATATTTATTACCCTTTTTTACCGCATCGGGAGCCCAAAGCTGTTGTTTTGCCCAACGAATATCTTCTAGCTTTAAAGCAATTCCATTATCTATTGCTTTTTCGTTCACATTATCCAATGTGAGAACATGATAATCTTTCATATTGAAATGTGCACCGTTTGCTGCATCTTTCACATCAGTCTGAATATCGTGTGACGGATAAATATAAATTTTCCCGTCAAAAACATGAGCAGAAGGATCTGCAAAGTAAAGTTCGTCGAATAAATACTTCGGATTTTCTTGTGCGTAACCGATTGCACATATCAATGAAAGGACAAAAGCTTTTCGCATAAAAAATTTTTTCGTAATTAATTGTACGAAAATAGAGAAAATTTCTAGTTTAGCTCATAGTTTACGATAACTAATCTCAAAATAAAATGTACAAGATCCTGCTCTGCATCTCTTCTGCTGATTAATTTGTTTTTATAGTCGTAAGACTTGAAAACTTTTAGTAATCTTTGGTAAATCTCAAGATCTTCATCTTTAATTCTGATTTTTACGTGTCCGTCTTTTCTATTAATAATTTGATTATCTAAAGTTCTTACTCTAAATAAAACATCGCATAACAATGGTTTCACACCACAATATCTTTCCACAATATTTACTTTAAAGGCATCAAAAGTGATGGCATGGAAAATCAGTTTAGGTTGTGAGTCAGGTGTACGCAGTTCAAGCTTATAATTCATGGCTGTATATTTACAATATCCTTTTCAGGAAAATGTCAAATTTTAAATCGATGTAAATTTAAAAATAAAAAGAGACTTTAAAAAGCCTCTTTTCAAGTATTTTTTTAATTAAATAAATCTTTTACTTTGTCAAAGAAAGTTTTTTCTTTTCCAGACGGTTCTGCAACCATTTCTCCGCTGCTCATCTGTTTTTCAAAAAAGTCTTTTTGATCTTTCGTAAGTTTTTGCGGTGTCCATACATTGATGTGGATAAACATATCGCCTTTTCCGTAGCTGTCGATGCTTGGTAAACCTTTTCCGGCTAATCTCAGAATTTTTCCGGATTGAGTTCCCGGATCAACGGTAATTTTCACCTTTCCGCCAACGGTAGGAATTTCTTTTTTCGTTCCTAAAGCTGCTTCAGCAAAAGAAATATACAATTCCTGATGAAGATTATCGCCTTCTCTCTTTATAGTTTTATCAACTTCTTCTTCTACAATCACCAAAAGATCTCCGGGAACGCCGCCAAAAGGTGCGTCGTTACCTTTTCCTCTTACATTAAGCTGGATTCCGTCTCTTGCTCCTGCAGGAATATTAATAGTGATTTCTTCTTCGTCTTTTATTAAACCTTGTGCATTGGCTCCTGCAGGAATTTTATCGGCAACTTTTCCGATTCCCTGACAAGTTCCACAAGTGGTTTGAGTCTGCATCTGTCCGAACATAGTGTTCATCACTTTCATCTGAACACCGGCTCCGTTACACGTAGGGCAGGTTTTTGAAGTGGCACCTTCTGCCATCTTCATTTTTTTTACTTTAAGAGTTTTTTGGCTTCCGTTCACCATCTCTTCAAGATTCAGCTTGATTCTGATTCTTAAATTAGAACCTTTTACTTGCTGACGACCACCGCCGCCACCGCCAAATCCTCCGAAACCGCCTCCACCGAAAATATCGCCAAACTGGCTGAAAATATCTTCCATGTTCATACCGCCTCCGAAACCACCGCCTCCGAAGCCTCCGTTTCCGCCAACTCCTGCGTGACCGTATTGGTCGTAGCGGGCTTTTTTATTGTCGTCACTTAAAACTTCGTAAGCTTCTGCAGCTTCTTTAAATTTTTCTTCGGCTTCCTTATCTCCCGGATTTTTATCTGGGTGATATTTAATTGCCATTTTTCGGTATGCTTTCTTTATTTCGTCGGCACTCGCAGATTTGCTTACCTCAAGAACCTCGTAATAATCTCTTTTTGACATAATTTAATATGAGTAATTAGTAATGAATAATCAGTAATATCAAAAATTGCTTATTACCGATTATTTATTGCTTATGTTTTTAGTTTCCTGTTACAACTTTTGCAAAACGAATTACTTTTTCACCTAAAGTATATCCTGTTTCGATAACATCTACTATTTTACCTTTCAAATCTTCAGAAGGTGAAGGGATTTGAGTAATCGCCTCGTGGAAATCTACATTAAAGCTGTCTCCTGCACGTACCTCCATTATTTTTAATCCTTTTTCGGTCAGTTTGTTTTTAAATTTGTTGTAGATTAATTCAACACCTTGAAGATCAGATTCGTTACCGTTTTTAGCAATTTCTTTGATAGCTCTTTCAAAATCATCCAAAACTCCCAACATAGAAACCATCATATCCTGATTAGCATACGTGAAGAATTCCATTTTCTCTTTTGAAGTTCTTTTTTTATAGTTTTCAAACTCTGCGTACAGTCTGATGTAACGGTCTTTTTCTACTGCCAAAAGTTCTTCCGGAGTAGGTATTTCTGTCACATTTTCCTGAACGGTTTCTTCAGTTTGAGCAGTATTTTCTTCTTGTTTATTGATGTTTTCTTCGTTGATATCCTGATTTTCCATATTTCAATAACTATTTAGAAGTTGTTTGTCAAACATTCTGCCAAAGAAAAAAGAATGACATTTAGGCAGATTTAATAACGTTTTTTTTAGGAGCTTTTTCCCGCTTTCCATTACAATCTTTTTTTGCAAAAAAGGATTTTCATTGCAATCGGGGCTAAGGTTGCAGCCTTCTTTTCAAAATATTTGAAAAATACCCACGAAGTTTGTCACCCCAAAGGATGTAAATGAATTATTAGAGATCGAAGAGATTTTTGTGCTATTGGTGAAAAATTACTGTCATTTGTGTTTAAAGAAATAAATTGCTTCATTGTTATATTCTTCACAATGATTTATTCTCCAAAAAATGTTTGGTACAATAAATATAGATTCAAAACAATAATCACCATCGTAATCACCCAGACGCAGATTTTTAAGAATGCTTTGTTGGCAAATTCGCCCATTTTAGCTTTGTCATTGGTAAACATAACTAAAGGAACTACCGCAAAACTTAGTTGCATCGATAAAATAACCTGACTTAAAACTAAAAGATCCGTTGTACCTTGTTCGCCATAGATAATAGTCACTATCAATGCCGGAATTACCGCAATTAATCTTGTAATCAGTCTTCTAAGCCAAGGTTTCAGGCGGATATTCAGAAAGCCTTCCATTACGATTTGTCCGGCAAGAGTTCCTGTTAAAGTAGAATTTTGTCCGGAAGCTAAAAGTGCAATCGCAAATGCAATACTTGCCATGGAAGCTCCCAAAATGGGTGTCAACATTTTGTATGCATCATGAATATCTGCAATGTGTTGATTTCCTGTAGTGTGAAAAGTTGCGGCAGCTAAAATTAAGATGGCTGCATTAATGAAAAATGCTAACAACAAAGAAACTGTACTGTCTAAAGTGGCAAACTTTATCGCTTCTTTTTTTCCTTCACGATCTCTCGTGTAATTGCGAGTTTGCACAATGCTGCTGTGAAGATATAGATTATGTGGCATGACGGTGGCTCCCAAAATTCCGATTCCGATGTAAAGCATTGCAGGGTTTGTAATAATTTCTTTTTGTGGAATTAAACCTCCTAAAATAGCGTTGATTTCAGGTTTTGAAATAATCACTTCATATCCAAAACAAACAAGAATAATAAACATGAGTCCGGCAACAATACTTTCAATCCATCTAAAACCTTTTGCCTGAAGCAATAAAATGATTAATACATCAATCGTTGTAATCACAATTCCCCAAGTTAAAGGAATTCCAAAAAGTAAATTTAATGCGATAGCAGAACCAATTACTTCCGCCAAATCACAGGCAGCAATGGCAATTTCACAAAAGATCCAAAGAATAAAATTAGTAGTCGGCTTAAAGTGATCTCTGCAAGCTTGAGCTAAATCTCTTTCTGCAACTACGCCTAATTTCACAGAAAGATGCTGCAAAACCATTGCGAAAATATTAGAAATAAGAATTACCGAAAGCAGTGTGTAACCAAATTGTGCTCCTCCTGCAATATCGGTTGCCCAGTTTCCAGGATCCATATAACCCACTGCAACCATCAGTCCAGGACCTGCAAATGCAAGATATTTCCGCCAAAAGCCTGAACCTTTAGGGATGGAAATTGAGGAAAATACCTCTGGTAATGAATGTGATGTTTTGTCTTTTCGCCAAGCGTTTTTCATATTAAAACCTGTCATTGTTAGAAATGACTAACAAATTTAATTAAATAAATGAAATGGAAATCTATTTTACCAAAAAATCCCGGAAATATTTCCGGGATTTAATTATTTGTTTTTAAATCAGATTATTTTGCAAATCTTACAGACATTTTTCTGTCAACAGCTCTTTCGCCATTTGAAGCAGAAGCATCTACTTTTGCAAATTCGCTTCCGTATCCGTCAGCGGCAATAACTTGTGCTCCGACACCTTGTTTTCCTAACCAATCTTTGATGAAATTGGCTCTGTCTGCAGAAAGTTTTTTGTTTTTAGCTTCGTCACCTGTTTTATCTGTGTAACCACCGATTTTAATTTTTGAATCTGGAAAAGCTTTTAAGATAGCTACCAAATTTTGTAATTGTCCTTCAGAACCAGCTTCCAAAGTATTTGCGCTTCCAATTTTAAAATTTACATGATCGAAATCGTACCATTTGGTTTTTAAAGCATCATCGTTGGCTGCGTTTTTATACCCGTCAGTTTTCAGGAAAGTAATCATTTGATCTTCCATTCCACCTTTGTAGCCTTTTAGTGCAGCTCCATTTAAATCGATGTCTTCGTCAACTTTTGTTATAGATGCCGTTGTGTTTGAGTCCATCGGCATTGATGAAGAGTCTTCAGAAACGTTTAAAGAATCGTTTGTAACTGTCGTTGTAGTAGTTGTTTCTTTTTTATTGCACTGCTTCCATAAAAAGTAAGATGCTGCAATTAATAATAATATAGGAAGAAGCCATTTCCAGATTGATCCGCCTTCTGAAGAAGTTGCTCGGTCAGGGAAAGTTCCGCCATCTGTAACACTTCTTGTTACTTCAACTTTTGGTTCTTCGTGAGTTACGGGTTTTATTTCGTCCTGGTCATTGTCAAATTTGTAACCTTTTGCCCAATCTCCGACATTTAAAGATGCTAAAGAAAGACCTGCAGGTAAAAGTGTAGATACAATTCCTTTTTGATCATTTAATAATGAAGAAATTCCTGTTTTGTCTAAATTATGATCTGCGGCATATTGTCCTACAGAACCTACTGTTGCTCCTGTCACTAAATTTAATAATGAAGCTGAAGAGTTATTGCTGATTCCTGCATAAGTAGCAATCGCATTGACAATCCCGTTTAACTTATCACCAAAAATAGAAGTTAATAATCCTGAAATAAAAGAATTATTAGAAGTTGAATCAAATAAATTCCCCAAAATGCCTTGTGAGGATGCATTTGAAATAGAATCCAAGACCGAAGGCTTGTCAGAATTGTTGGCTAATCCACCTACAATTACCGGAAGTAAACCAGAAATGGCTTTAGAAACTCCGGCTTCACTTTCTCCAAGTTGCGATGCAGCCTGAGAAACAAATGCAGAACCAAGCTGCCCTTTGATAAGATCAATGATGTTTAATGACATATTATATTATTTTTAATTAATGTTATCTAAAATTAAACAAAAATCCTTCCAAATATTATTTTTTTCAAAAAAAATCTGCAAAAACTTCTAAATTTTTGCAGATTTAATAATTATTATGTTAAATGTTAGTAAGCTTTCGCAAATAATACCCTTCTTTTTGATGGTTTTCCTGAAATTAAAGATATGCCTTCTTCAATGTCATCATCCAAAGGTATACATCTGATTGTTGCTTTAGTTTCTTCCTTTATTTGCTCTTCTTCTTCAGTAGTTCCGTCCCAATGAGCGTAGATAAATCCTGGTTTTTCTTCTAAAACCTTTTTGAATTCATCATAAGAATCTACTTTTGTAAAGTTATTTTTTCTAAACTGGAAAGCTTTCGTGTACATATCCTGTTGAATAGTTTTCAATAAATCTTCGATGTAAGAATCCAATCCTTCCAAAGAACGGGTTTCTTTTGTAAGATTATCTCTTCTGGCAATTTCTACAGATTTATTTTCTAAATCTCTTGGTCCCATTGCAATTCTCAACGGAACTCCTTTCAACTCATATTCAGCGAATTTCCAGCCAGGTTTGTTTTGAGTGTCATTGTCAAATTTTACTGAAATGCCTTTTAGTTTTAATTTGTTCTGAATGTCTAAAGCAACTTCACTAATTTGGTTTAATTGCTCTTCTCCTTTAAAAATAGGAACAATCACAACCTGAATAGGTGCTAAAGTTGGAGGAAGAACCAATCCGAAATCGTCAGAATGGGTCATGATCAAAGCTCCCATCAAACGAGTTGAAGTTCCCCAAGAAGTTGCCCAAGCGTGCTCAATTTTACCTTCTTTGTTAGTAAACTTTACATCAAATGCTTTTGCGAAATTCTGCCCCAGAAAGTGGGAAGTTCCTGCCTGAAGTGCTTTTCCATCTTGCATTAAAGCTTCAATACAATAGGTTTCATCTGCTCCTGCAAATCTTTCTGATGGAGTTTTTAAACCTTGTACAACCGGCATTGCCATAAAGTTTTCTGCAAAATCAGCATATACATTATTCATTTTTTCTGCTTCTTCAACAGCTTCGTCTTTTGTAGCATGTGCCGTGTGACCTTCCTGCCATAAAAATTCTGAAGTTCTAAGGAAAAGACGAGTTCTCATTTCCCAACGAACAACATTTGCCCATTGATTAATAAGAATAGGTAAATCTCTGTATGATTGAATCCATCCTTTATAAGTATTCCAGATAATTGCTTCGGAAGTCGGACGAACAATAAGCTCTTCTTCTAGTTTAGCTTCCGGATCTACAATTAATTTTCCTGGGTTATCTGGATCATTTTTTAGTCTGTAATGCGTTACTACAGCACATTCTTTAGCAAAACCTTCAGCATTTTTCTCTTCTGCTTCAAACAAACTTTTGGGTACAAAAAGTGGAAAGTAAGCATTTACGTGACCGGTTTCTTTGAACTTTCTGTCCATCTCATCGCGCATTTTCTCCCAGATTGCATATCCATATGGTTTAATAACCATAGAACCTCTTACGCCGGAGTTTTCAGCTAAATCTGCTTTTACAACCAATTCATTATACCATTTGCTGTAATCTTCGCTTCTTGAAGTTAATTTTGCCATTAATTTTTTTTTAATATTTTAACTTTTCTAAAATTATGTAATCTAAAAATAAAAATCTATTTTTGATAGATTTTTGCTGCCAATAAATTGGTATATTTTTGGTACAAGATGCAAATATAATTTAATTTAAAAATTTATACATTATCATGAAAAGAAATATACATAAAAATTTATTTGGAATGCTAAAATCAAAAGGTGTTTTGGCGATTTCAAGTGGATTATTGTTAATGTCTTGTGGTGCACAAATGGGTGGATATAGCGAGACGGATGGGGTGTATTACGACCCAAATAAAGATACTTTACCAGAAGGTGTAATCATTAATGGTAACGAAGGGAATAGAGTAGGAGAATATTATGATTATTATCAAGATGATTCTAACTTAATTCAAAATTCACAGATTAACTCAGCAGAGCAAGATAATCGTTACAATAACTGGTCAAATAACGACTGGAATAGTAACGCAACAGATTCTGATTGGGGAAGTTTTGCAGGAAGTCAAACCAATTACTATGATAATTCATGGGGTTGGGGAATGGGCTCGCCTTGGGGATGGGGCGGCGGTTTTGGTCCCTACTGGGGTTCTGGTTGGGGAATGGGAATGTCCTTCGGCTGGGGTAACTCTTGGGGATGGGGCGGCTACAATCCTTACTGGGGAATGGGCTGGAACTACGGTTGGAATAATTGGGGAGGCTACAATCCTTACTGGGGCGGTTACTACGGAAATCCTTATTGGGGATATGGTGGAGCTGGTTACTGGGGTGGATACAACAGAGTTCCTTATGCAAGAAGTGGGGCGAATGGAAGAATAAGTGGATTTAAAAATAATGCATCAGCATACAGAAGAGCTGAAGTAGCTTCAGGATTCAGAAATAATAATGGATCAGGTTTTAGAAACGGTTCTTCAAACAGTAACGGATTCCGAAATGGATCAAACAACGGCGGTTTCAGACAAGGAAATGCTAATGGCGGTTTCAGAAACGGTCAAGGAGGATTCCGTAATCCAAATATGAATAATGGTACAAGACCGAATATGAACAATAACGGAGTAAGACCGTCAAGACCAAATTATAACTATAATCAGCAGCAACAATCTCCTCCTAGAAGAAATGATAGCTACAGACCAAGTGATAATGGCGGTTTCAGATCAGGCGGATTTAATTCTGGAAGCAGCGGCGGCGGTTTCAGAGGCGGTTCTTCTGGCGGCGGCGGTGGAATGAGATCCGGCGGCGGAGGCGGCGGTTTCAGATCTGGTGGTAGATAATTTAAACTTAATAACTATTTAAAAAATAATGTTAAAAAAATCTCTAGTATTAATGGGTGTTACTGCAGCGTTTTATCTGCAGGCTCAAGATATATCGGTTATAAGAAATTCAATTGATGTATATTCTAATACCCCAATGACAGGTTCGTCTAAGTTTAATGCGATGGCAGGTTCAAACGGAGCTTTGGGTGGAGATGCGACAGCGCTTCTTACTAACCCTGCAGGTTTGGGAGTTGCAATTGCAGGAGACGCTTCTGTGACTTTAGCTGTTGGCGGAAATAAAAATACAAGTTCATTAGCCAGTTCGTCTGTTAATTATAATATCAATAAAGTAAATATTGGCAATTTAGGCGGTGTGGCAACCTTTCAACTGATGTCAGAAAGTCCGTGGAAGTTTGTAACGCTTGGTGCCAATTTATCAACTCAGTCTATTGAAAACTACGTTGAATCTCCAGGAAACGGAAATGTTTCTATTGCAAAAGATCTTGTAGATAATAGTGGAAATCCTGTTATAGGTAATCTATCTTATTTAGGTCATGCTTACAACAGATACGGAACTCAGACTAAATTTAACTTAGGAGTTGGTGCAAATTACAACAATGCTTTATATGTTGGGGCAAGTGTTAATATGCATTATGTTGATTTGGAGCAGTATGACAGTGCTAAATTTGGTTTGAATTTAGACAATACGGCTTATTCATTCGACAAGCAATACACGCCTTATTCTGAAAAATCAAATGGTTTCTCTGCAAGTGTGGGTGTAATTGGGAAAATTACTAAACAATTTAGATTAGGAGCTTCAATTGAATCGCCAACTTGGTGGTCTTTAGATAGAATTTACACCGATTATTATACAGGAACCGACGGTTACATCTATGCTGATAGCTTCGTTGAAGACAGAAGATTTCAGTCTCCGATGAAAGCGACTTTAAGTGGAGCTTTTGTGCCGACTAAAAACTTTGCAATCAACGTAGATTATACTTTGGGATTAACAAAGCCTAGATATAAAGTTCAAGGAGATGCAGAAAGCGAGCTAAATTCTTTCTTCAGCGATTCTTACAAAAACTTGTCTGAAATTAAAGTCGGAGCAGAATATAGAATCAAAGCTATCAGATTAAGAGGTGGTTATTCTTACGCTTCAAGTCCGTTTGATGCAATGACAATAAGTGCTTACTCAAACAACGGTCAAACTGGAGATGTAAATTACAGTAATTTGATTTTAGGAGATAGAAACACAATTGGGGCAGGTATCGGATATGATTTTGGTAAATTCTACATCGATGCAGCATATCAAAATATTACTTCAGAATATAAAAATCCTTTCTTGAGTGGAAACGAAAGCTTTGGAACAGGATATTATTCAGGAGATTTTGATGTAGCAACTCCATATTCAGTAGTTTCAGATGTTAAAAATGTTAGAAACAATTTCTTCTTAACAGTTGGATGGAAATTCTAAATTAACATCATTAAAACATAAAAAAGGCTTCGGGAAATTTTCTCGAAGCCTTTTGTTTATATTTAAATTTTGATAATAAATTTAATGATGATGTCCTACATGAGAATGATCGTGAAATAAATGCATCATCAATGCCAATGAAACACCCAAAATAACCAGTCCTATTTTTGACCAGTCGATATTGTGATTTTTATTACTTTCAAAAATAATTACAGATGAAATATGAAGGAAAATTCCACCTACAATCGCTAAGAAATAAGGTTGCCAAGCTGGATTAAAATAGTTTCCTAAAAGCATTCCGAAAGGTGAAGCTAACGCAAATAAGGCTACAATTAAAATCGATGGATAAGATACTTTTGAATTTGTTCGGTTAAATAAAAATGCCCCCAAAATAAAAGAAATTGGAAGATTATGAAATAAAATTCCCAACAAATAAGGCGAAAACGGATCTGTTTCATTAGCCAAAGGAATTCCTTCAATAAATGCGTGAATAAAAAGCCCAACCATCAAAGCCATCGGAAGAATATTACTTTCTCCATGATGATGAAAATGTCCGTGCTCAAAACCTTTCGTTAAAGCTTCAAGAATCATTTGCAATAAAACTCCGCCAATGACGAAAATTCCAAGATTGCCGATATCTGAAGTGTAAACCTGCGGGAAAACTTCATTCAAGCAAATGGTAATTAAAAATCCCGCACTTAAAATCAATAAATTTTTGGAGAACTTTTCTTTCTGCCCAAAATATTTTCCAAGCAAAACTCCGGCAACGACGCTTAATATAAGTAAAATGAAAATCATATTAAATAAAAGGTAATAGTAAACAATAAAGGACAATCAATAAATTTAAAACCGTAAAAGCTATGTGGATTTTATAGCTGTATTTATCTTTGAAAAGATTCTTAATAAAAATTAAAATAATACCAATAAATAGCAATATAACGGAAATAATTAACGGCAATGGAGGTGTATCACTATCTGTAAATCCAAACTTTATTCCAGAAAATATAGAGCCTAATGTTAAAACTATAATAACTATATTAATCTTCATTGAAAGAATTAGTTATTTCTTCTTAAATAAATTGATACAACGTAATGAAGTATCTTTATTGAAATCATTCAGTTGATAATCTCCCCAAATTTTAATTCTTTCAAAACCGCTTTCTTCAGCATAATTTTTAATGGCATCCAAAGTATGAAGTTTTACTTTTTCAAAATAATGATGAGATTTTCCATCGGCCTCAAACGTAATATCTTTTACAATATGTCTGCCTTCGATTTTTTTTGAAATTTTAAAATCAATTTCTCCTCTGGTAATAGTAGTTTCAGGAACTAATGTATTTCTCACAAACTCTTCATTCAGATAATCTAAAACGAAATATCCATCTTTTTTTAAAGCATTACAAACCGATTGGAAAACTTTTCTGTCATCATCTTCATTGTCAAAATATCCGAAACTCGTAAAAAGATTAAAAACAGCATCTACAGGATCATAATCAATAGGATTTCTCATGTCATGAACATTAAAAATCAAAGTCTGATTTTCAAACTGTTTATTGTGTTCGATACTTTGTCTTGAAAGATCCAAACCAAGCACGTCATAACCTAATTTATTAAGAAAAACCGAGTGTCTTCCTTTTCCACAAGCCAAATCTATGATTTTTGCCGATTGAGGAAGCTGTAACTCTGAAGTCAGTTTTGTAATAAAATTTTCAGCTTCTGTATAGTCTCTGTTGCTGTACAATAAATGATAATAAGGGGTATCAAACCAAGATTCAAACCATTCCATACTGCAAAAATAGTGTTTTTAGTTGATGGTAAGTAGTGGTTGGTTGATGGTTTTTATCACATCCGATGATTTCTGTCAACTATAAACTGACAACCAATAACTAAAATGACTATTTTTGCAAAATGGATACAGAAAATCTTAAAATTCAGATAAAAACATTCTTCGGATTAGAACCAATTCTTGCTGAGGAAGTTAAAAAATTAGGTGGTAGAAATGTTGAGCTTAAAAACCGCGCAGTAAATTGTGAGGGAGATTTAGGCTTTCTATATAAAGTAAATTTTTCAGCTAGAACAGCTTTGAAAGTTTTGGTTCCGATTGAGGAGTTCAAAGCGTATAATGAAAGTAAATATTACGATAAACTTTTCAAATTTGAGTGGGATCAGTTTATGGATGTTGATCAGACTTTTGCGATTGATTCTACTGTGAATTCTGAAAGATTCAGCCATTCTCAGTTTATGACTTTCAAAATGAAAGATGCAATCGTAGATTATTTTCAAAATAAATATGGTAAAAGACCAAGTATAGAAACGAAATCTCCGGATATTAAATTTCACTTACATATTGATAGAGAATTGGTGACAATTTCTTTAGATTCTTCAGGTGATGCTTTATTTAAAAGAGGGTACAGAAAAGAGCAGGGTGAAGCTCCGATTAATGAAGTTTTGGCAAGCGGAATGTTGCAATTGGCAGGTTGGGACGGAAAAGGAAATTTCCTTGATCCAATGTGCGGTTCGGGAACGCTTTTAATTGAAGCGGCAATGATTGCTTTGGATCTTCCGGCACAGACTTTCAGAAGAAGATTTGGTTTCCAAAATTGGAACAACTATGATTCTGATTTATTTTCTAAAATAAAAGAAGTAAGAATTAATCGTGTAAGAGAATTTACAGGTAAAATTGTAGGTTATGACATTGATGGAAGAATGTTGAATGCTGCAGCAGCAAACATAGAATCTGCAGAAATGGAAGACATTATCGAAGTGAGAAGAGAAAATTTCTTCGATACCAAAAAAGATTTATTCCCGTTGCTGATGGTTTTCAATCCGCCTTATGATGAGAGAATTTCTATCAATGATGATGATTTTTACAAGAAAATAGGAGATACTTTTAAAACAAGCTATCCGAACACTTTAGCATGGTTAATTTCTTCAGATTTGGAAGCTGTAAAGAAAATCGGACTTCGTCCTTCAAGAAAAATAAAACTTTTCAACGGAAAATTAGAAACAAGATTTTTGCAGTACGAAATGTATGAAGGAACGAAAAAAGTGCATAAATTAGAGGAAAACAAAAAATAAAATATGCCTTTTGACTTTTTTGACGGATTAGAAATTCTTATAGAATTTTTAGATTTCGGATTTTCTTCAAAATCTTCTTCGGATACTGAAAAGACTAGTAAATATTCAAAAAAATCAAAATACACAACAGAATTATGGAGTGGAAGCTTTCTTGTGATTGCTTCCATTCTTTATTTTATGGTATTTAAAAATCCTTTACCCGAAGAAAATTATATACAGACTTTACTAATTTGTATTCTTGTGGGTTTTGTAATTTCTTTTATTGCATTTTTCAGCCTTTATCATCTAGGGCTTTTTTACTTTAAAAATTTGTCTAAACTTTTATTGTTCAGTTTTTCTTTAATTTTATTTATTATCTCAGTGGTTTTTATTGTTTATTTTAAATTCATCATTTCCATCTAAATTAAAATCATAAATTGTTTTAAAATATATTGAGATTCCTTTTCAAATCTTTAATTTTGAAAAATTTTCAATTTGAAACCTACTATTTCCATCGTTGTTGCCATATTTAATCGAAAAGATGAGCTTTTTGAACTTCTCAATTCACTCAATGCTCAAACTGATAAAGATTTTGAAGTAATCATTGTTGATGATGGTTCTTTAATTGATTTGAACCCAACTATTCACAATTTTGAGAAAATTTTAAATATAAAATACTTCAAAAAAACGAATTCAGGTCCCGGTTTGTCGAGAAATTACGGTGCAAAAAGAGCTTCGAATGACTGGTTGGTTTTTGTAGACAGCGATGTGATTGTTGAGAATGATTATATTGAAAATATTAAAAATGGTATTCTTTCCATTCCTTGTGATGCATTTGGCGGGGCAGATAAAGCACATAGAGGTTTTAATCTGATGCAAAAAGCAATTTCCTATTCTATGACTTCCGTTTTTACAACTGGTGGAATTAGAGGAAATAAAAAAGCGGTTTCAAAATTTCAACCCAGAAGTTTCAATATGGGTGTTAAAAAAGAAGTTTTCGAAAAAGTTGGTGGTTTTTCAGAAATGAGAATCGGTGAAGATCCGGATTTGTCTATGACACTTTGGGAAAATGGTTTCACAACAGCTTTTTTTGATACAATTGCCGTTTATCATAAAAGAAGAGTCGACTTTGGAAAATTCTCAAAACAGGTTTATCAATTCGGTTGTGCGAGACCCATTCTAAATCAAAGACATCCAAATTATGTGAAGATTTCTTTTGCATTCCCGACATTGTTTCTTTTGGGCTACGTTTTAGGATTTATTGAATATTTTATCTTAGGAAAAGGTTTTGTTCTGTCGCTTTTCGGGTTATACACCTTCATGGTTTTACTTCATGCGTTAATTGTGACTAAAAATATTGCAATCGCCGGAATGGCAGTTATTTCAACATACATTCAAATGTTTTCTTACGGTTACGGATTTTTAAAATCCTGGATTTTATTGAATATTTTAAAAATGAAACCGGAGAATGCATTTCCAACACATTTTCACAAAGTTTAATTTTACCATAAAGCTTTTTTAAATTTCAAGCATTAATTTTAAAAGAACACAATAATTTTAAAAATCTAGAATTTTCATTTTGGGAACTTTTGAAATGTTTTAAAATATAACCAAAAAATATTTTTTGTGACTTTTGCGGTAAAGCAAAAAATAATAAAAGCTGTCGAAAGTCAACAGCTTTTATAACAATAATTAGGATATGGATGAAATGGTTTCATGGTTTAGAACGCCTGTTTTGAGCATGCATTCTTTCATCTTTTCGTATGTTCGTTCGATATCGTGATCGAGACCGATTGAGAATCTTATTAATCCGTCTGAAATTCCCATTGCTTCACGTTCTTCTTCAGGAATTTCTGATGAGGTTGAGCTTCCGGAGCATGAGAATAATGTTTTGTAAAAGCCTAAACTTACAGCTAAATAACCCAGGTTTTCCTGTTGCATCATTTCCATCAATTCGTTGGCTTTATCTGTGGTTCCTGCGTCTAAAGTTAATAATCCGCCAAATCCGTATTCCTCATGCATCATACTTTTCATTAAATCATGATTTTTATGAGATTTTAAACCTGGATAAGAAACTTTTAAACCGTCTTCCTCAAATCTTTGTGCAAGAAACATGGCATTGTAACTGTGCTGTTTCATTCTAATATGAAGCGTTCTTAAATTTTTAAGAATACTTGCTGAACGGAAACTGTCCATTGTAGGACCAAGAAGCATACAAGCTCCGTTATTGACGTTTTTGGTGTCGTTGATAAATTCCTGGCTTCCGCAATAAACTCCGCCCACTGTATCGCTGCTGCCATTAATAAATTTAGTTAAACTATGAATGACAATATCTGCTCCCAAAAGAGTCGGCGATATAGAAAGCGGAGAAAAAGTATTGTCTACAATCAGTTTTAAATTGTGTTTTTTACAGATTTCAGAAAGTTTTCTCAGGTCTGCAACTTCCAAAAGCGGATTGCTCACACTTTCACAATATATAATTTTTGTATTTTCGTTAATCGCATTTTCGATAGATTCAAAATTATTGATATCTACAAACGAAGTTTCAATTTGAAATGGCGGAAGAAAATTTTTCAGGAAAGCATAGGTTCCACCGTAAATTGTTCTGCTTGAAATAATATGATCACCTGATTTGCAAACCTGCATCAAAACAGAAGTAATGGCGCCCATTCCGGAAGCGGTAACGTTTGCGGCTTCGGTGTTTTCCATTTTTGCCAAAGCTTCGGAAAGATAAAGATTCATTGGTGACGAATGTCTTGAGTACAGATAACAACCTTCTGCATTGCCTTCAAACGTATCAAACATTGTTTTTGCTGAAAGAAAAGTGTAGGTTGAGCTGTCTGAAATCGACGGATTTACTCCTCCGAATTCTCCGAAATATTGAAGATCCTGTATCTCATTTGCCGCGTTGAATCGATTCATATTTTTTTTGTTTTAAAAATGAATCTTTCTGATATTTGTTACAACTGAAATTTAATTATTTAGAAAATAAAACTATTTAAATTGATTTTGATAGAATAAAAGTTGGGTATATTTGTTTTAAGCTAAATTTTACTAAAATATTTTCTATGCAATTTGACGAAATCGACAAAAAACTGCTTCAATATCTACAGGAAGACTGTAAACAAACTACCAAAGAACTCTCTTATAAGCTCGGGCTTTCTGTAACGGCAGTTTATGAACGCATAAAAAAACTCGAAAACTCGGGCGTAATTTCAAAATATGTTGCGTTGGTTGATAAAACAAAAATTGACAAAAAGTTTCTTATTTTATGTCATGTAAAACTCATTCAGCACAAAAAAGAATATTTGATGCAGTTTGAAAAAGAAGTTTTGAACTTAAAAGAAGTTACAGAATGTTTCCACGTAAGTGGTGATTACGATTATATTTTAAAAATCTGCTTAAAAGACATGGATGATTACAGGAATTTTATGGTTACCAAGTTGACCACTCTGCAACATATTGCGAGTACACACAGTTCTTTCACGATTTCTGAAGTGAAAAATACGACGGAGATTATTTTATGATTTTGTATTTATTTGACTACATCGATCCACTGTGTTAGTTTTGGGCAGCTTTTTCCGCCTTCCGCTCCCAATCTTTTTTGGTTATTTCGACAAGCTCAATCGCCAAAAAAGGATTTCCGCTCAAGTCGTGCTGCGAAATGATTCCAAACAGGGAAATTTCAGATAATTATACTAAAACGCCATTTTTTGAAGTAATTACGTCAGGTAAATCGGTTTCTCCTACCATTTGTAAAAGATCAATTTCAATTGCTCGACAAATCGATAACATCGGAATATCAAACATCAATCCTTCAAAAGGGTTTTCAGAATAATCACCTACTAATTCCATGATAATATAAATCCAGCCAATCGTAATACAAAACGGTATTGAAGCCCAGATTCCCCAATCTCCTAATTTTGCAAATTCACTCACCAATCCAAGTGGAAGCAACATAATAAAGATGATATTAAACACAAAAGCCGTACTCGCAAACTGTCTCGGTAAAGGAAATTTCTTAATTCTTTCAGCTTGTCCTTGTAAAGTATAAAACTCATTCAGACAATCCTGCAACTGAATTTGATTGAACTCTGAAATAGCATTCATATTTTTCAGCTCATTCACATCTTTTGACTGTTGAGCAATAAGATAAGTCGCAAAATTCTTATAATGAGATTGCAATTCTACTTCTTCTTCAGATAAATATTTATTGAGAAAAATAGGCGTTCTGCCATAATCAGGAAACCCCGCTTTGATCAATCTATTACGCTTATGATCGATATTTTTGAAATGTTCTTCCTCCACTTTAATATGTTCCCATTCCGCCGGAATCAAAAGCTGATCACGGAATTGATATAACCATGCAATGTGACGGAAAACAATTTTTTTGCGTCGGTCTTCAAAGTCAAATTCTCCTACATTTTCATCTGCGGTATCAAAAGAATACACCATTGAACCAAGCATTCTGCTGGAATTAACGATTCCACCCCAGATTTTTCTTGCTTCCCAAAGTCTATCGTAAGCTTGATTGTTTTTAAAACCAACCAAAAAAGCTTCCGCCGTACCAATCAATGCTACAGGAACCCAAGGAATAATCATCCAATCCCAATGAAAAATATGGAAAAGAATTGCAATCAAGGTACACCAAAAAGTAATTAAAATAAGATGAAATCCGGATAAGTTGAGAACCTGTTTGTAATTGACGTATTTGGTCGTGATCATTTTAAAAATAAAATTTGTAAAACCAAGTTAGCAAAAAGTGTACAAAAAAGCCTCTAAAAATATTTAGAGGCTTAATTTATTTTTTATCTGAATTAATATTTCAGCATTTCTTCGATTTTTGAAGCTAATTTCTCAGCATTTGGAAGCATTTCTTTTTCAAGAACTAAATTAATAGGAACTGCCGGAGTATCCAATGAACCAATCGTTTCTACCGGAGCATCAAGATATTTAAAGCAATGCTTTGAAATTCTATGTGCAAAGGCTTCTGCGAAAGAATTATTCAATTGTTCTTCTGTTAAAACAATACATTTTCCGTGTGCTTTTACTCTTTCAAAAACCAATTCTTCATCCAAAGGAATAATAGTTCTTAAATCAATAACTTCAACTCTTCCATTAAAGTTTTTCACAGCTTCTTTAGCCCAGTAAACGCCCATTCCATACGTTACAACCACTAAAGTTCTGCCTTTTTCGGTTTCATTTTTATCAGCTTCGATGATTACTTTTCCTTTTCCGAAAGGTAAAATGTAATCTTCCGCAGGTTCGATCGTTTTGGCATCTTCAGTTCCCGGAACTTTACTCCAATACAAACCTTTGTGCTCCAGCATCACCACCGGATTTGGATCGTAGTAAGCTGCTTTTAATAAACCTTTAAAATCTGCAGCGTTACTTGGGTAAGCGATTTTAATTCCTTTAATATTTGCTAAAATACTTTCAACACTTCCACTGTGATAAGGACCGCCGCCGCCGTAAGCTCCAATTGGAACACGGATAATATTGCTTACAGGGAATTTTCCCTGACTTAAATAACTAGATTTTGAAATCTCTGTAATCAACTGATTGATTCCCGGATAAATATAATCTGCAAACTGAACTTCAACGATTGGTTTTAAACCAACTGCACTCATTCCAGTTGTAGAACCAATAATGTAAGCTTCCTGAATGGCTGTATTGAAAACTCTTTTGCTTCCGAATTTCTTTCCTAAAGTCACCGTCTCACGGAAAACCCCACCAATTCTTTCACCGACATCCTGTCCGTACAACAAAGCTTCTGGATGTTTCCACATAATCTCCTGAACAGCGTGAATTGCAGCATCAACCATTACGATTTTTTCACCACCTTCAGGTTCACGCGTTCCCACTTCTTCCGTAATCGGAGTCGGTGCGAAAATATGTTGCATTACAGTTTCAGGCTTCGGATCTTCCGCTTTCTGAGCTCTTTCGAATGCTTCTTCTGCTTCTAATCTTGCCTTCTTTGTAATTTGTTTTAATAATTCTTCATCTACGCCAGATTCAAGCAAATGATTTCTAAGAATATTTCCTGGATCTTTTGCTCTGTGTTTTGCTAAATCTTCCTCATCTCTGTAAAATTCTCTTCTAACTCCAGATGTGTGATGACCAATTAAAACCGTTTTAGCACAAACAACCAAAGGTTTTCTTTCAGTTCGAACAAAATCAACGGCTTTCTTCATCGCTTCAAAACTTTCCACGAAATCGGTTCCGTCAACTCTCATTCTGCCTAAACCTTCAAAACCTGCCACAAAATCATACGCATCTACGGTTCTTGCTTCTTCTTTTGTAACAGAAATTCCCCATTCATTGTCCTGAACTAAGAAAATTATAGGTAATTGATGTAATGCAGAAAACTGAAGTGCTTCACTCACTTCACCTTCCGTTACAGAATTGTCTCCAAGACTACAGATTACAACCGGATTGTTCTCAAACTGCTGTAAATTAAAATCTTCAATATATTTAATTCCCTGAGCAACTCCAGCTGTTGGAATAGTCTGCATTCCTGTAGCTGAACTTTGATGGATAATTTTTGGTTTGTCTTCATCTCTGCTCGATGGATGAGAATAATACGATCTTCCTCCTGAAAAAGGATCATCAGCTTTTGCCAACAATTGCAACATCAATTGATAAGGCTCAAAACCAATTCCCAAAAGAATGCTTTCGTCTCTGTAATAAGGAGAAACCCAGTCTTCTTTCTTTAACTGATAAGCCGTTGCCAACTGAATTGCTTCATGACCGCGTGATGTGCTATGAACATATTTGCAAACATTTCTGTTTTCTTCGTAAATATCTGCCATCGCTTTGGCAAGCATCATGTGGTTATAAGCTTTTAATAAAATGTCCTGAGAAACTTTTTCGTGAAGTGTATTTTCCATAGAAAGCAAATATACATAAAATTAGAAATCCGAACAATTGTTAGTTTACCGAATTATAGTGTTGATTTTTAAATTGATAAGGTTGAATTGATGATTTTTAAACAATTTTTAAACCTCCAAAATGTCGTTTGGTTTTGGTCTAAATTTAACAGAAAACAGATTTTAAATCATAAAAAAATAGCCTAACTTTACATTCTTTTTTAATCTAAAAACTCGAAAAAGTTACATGTATTTAGTTTTTGACACAGAAACCACGGGTTTACCAAAGAATTTCAACGCACCGCTTTCAGATTCAGATAATTGGCCAAGAATGGTTCAGATTGCGTGGCAGTTGCATGATGATGACGGAACTTTATTAGAAAATCATGACTATATTATAAAACCTGAAGGATATGATATTCCCTTTAATGCCGCAAGAATTCACGGGATTACAACGAAAATTGCCAACGAAGAAGGTCGTGATTTAGAAGAAATTTTAAATGAATTTGCCAAAGTTTTAGAAAGAGTAAGAGTCGTTTCCGGTCATAATGTTGAATTTGATTACAACATCGTCGGAGCAGAATTTTACAGAAAAAATATAAAAGACAATCTTCAGGAAAAACCCAAAGCCGATACGATGATTTTGGGAACAGATTATTGTCAGCTTGCAGGTGGAAGAGGAGGAAAATACAAGTCCCCGAAGCTGGAAGAATTATACGAAAAATTGTACGGTCATAAGTTTGACGAAGCGCACAACGCTGCTGCCGACGTAAATGCAACGGCTCAGGTTTTCTTTGAAATGATGCGTATTGGGATTATTCCTGCTGAGGTTTTGAAAACTTCGGAAGATCAATTGGCATATTTTAAAACGCTTCATCCAAATCCGATTAAGCCTTTCAATATTATTATCAGAAGGCAGGTTGCAGATTTTAATAATAAGAAAAAGCAATCTGATGTCGGGAGTATCGATGATATTGATTTAGGAAGATATTTCAATTTTGATAATAAAAGTGTTTTTTCAACATTAACGGCAACTTCGAGCATTAATGATTTAATTAAAAAAGCAACAGACGAAAATTTCCCAGCTGTCGGAATGGTCGATTTGGGAAATATGATGGGTGCTTTTAAATTTGTTTCTGCGGTTGAAGGAGCAAATGGTGATCGTGCAAAAAAGCATAAAGAATATGTAGCAAAAAAGCAGGAAGCTGAAGAAAACGGAACAGAATTTAATGAGGAAGAACCTGTTTTTGAGCCATTAATTCCTGTTGTAGGTTGTGAATTTTATATTTCAGACCGTTACGAGCAGAAACAGTTTACCAAAGATGATCCCGACAGAAGAACGCAGGTTGTTTTGTTGGCGAAGGACTTTAACGGTTATAAAAATTTAGCAAAACTTTCAAGCATTGGTTTCCTCAAAGGATTTTATTTCGGAGTTCCTAGGATAAGCCGTGAAGTGATTGCTGAATATAAAGAAGGATTAATTGCCATGACTTCCGGAATCAACGGAGATATTCCCGATGCAATTTTAAATACCGGTGAACAAAAAGGGGAGGAGCTTTTTAAATGGTGGAAAGATACTTTTGAAGACGATTTTTATGTTCAGATTCAAAACCATAAACTGCCTGAAGAAGAGCATTTGAATGATGTTTTGTTGCATTTTGCAGACAAATATAATGTTAAGCTTTTAGCGCAAAATCAAACGTATTACACCAGTAAAGACGATTCTAATATTCAGGATATTGTAAGCTGCATTAAAGATGGGGAAAAGCTGACAACGCCTGTTGGAAAAGGCTTTGGAAAGAGGAGAGGATTGGCTACTGGAGAATATTATATCAAAAATTCTCATGAAATTAAGGAAGCATTTTTGGCATATCCCGATGCTTTTGATGCATATGAAGAATTTACTGCAAAATTTAAACCTTATACTTTAAAAAGAGACGTTTTACTACCAAAATTTGATATTCCGGCTGAGTTTATTCATGCTGAAGACGAAATTGATGGTGGAAAACGTGGTGAGATGGCATATTTAACCCATTTGACTTACGAAGGAGCGAAAAAAAGATATGCTGATACAGGAATTACTCCGGCAATTAAAGAACGTCTTGACTTTGAACTTGAAGTCGTTGCAAATACGGGTTATCCCGGTTACTTTTTGATTGTACAGGATTTCTGTAATGAAGCTCGAAAAATGGGCGTTTGGGTTGGTCCAGGTCGTGGTTCTGCAGCAGGTTCTGCCGTGGCGTATTGCACGGGAATTACCAATGTTGATCCAATAAAATACGATTTACTATTTGAGAGATTTCTTAATCCGGAAAGGGTTTCAATGCCTGATATTGATATTGATTTTGATGACGAAGGTCGAGATAAAATTATCAAATGGGTAGTCGAAAAATATGGTAAAAATCAGGTGGCACAGATTATTACTTACTCAGTTTTGGGTGGAAAATCTGCAATTAAAGATGCCGGAAGGGTTTTAGATTTACCTATTCCAGATACCAATAATATTGCAAAACTTATTCCGCCAAGTCCGGGAATGAATATTGCAAAAGCTTTATCGAAATATGATAAACTAAAACCTGAAGAACAAATGCTTGTCGATGAGATGAAGTATGTTCTTAATACTCCGGATGATGCCCGTCACGATGTTTTGTCGAGTGCGAAAAAGATGGAGGGCTGCATCCGAAATACTGGAATTCACGCTTGTGGGGTAATTATTACACCAGAAGATGTGAGTAATATTATTCCTGTAACAATTGCGGCGAAAGATGCCGATATTTTAGTGTCTCAGTTTGATAACTCGGTCGCAGAAAGTGCTGGTCTTCTGAAGATGGACTTTTTGGGTCTAAGAACTTTGACGATCATTAAAGATGCTTTAAAAATAGTTAAAGCTAGACATGGACTTGATATTGACCCCGATGCAATTCCTTTGGATGATGCTAAAACGTATCAGTTATTTAAAGAAGGAAGAACGGTTGGGATTTTCCAGTATGAAAGTCCGGGAATGCAAAAATACATGCGTGAACTAAAGCCTACAGTTTTTGCCGATTTGATTGCAATGAACGCCTTGTACAGACCGGGGCCAATTAAATATATTCCAAACTTTATTAATAGAAAGCACGGTATCGAAGAAATTGTCTATGATTTACCCGAAACCGAAGAGTATTTAAAGGAAACTTACGGAATTACTGTTTATCAGGAGCAGGTAATGCTTTTGTCTCAAAAATTGGCCAATTTCACAAAAGGTGAAGCCGATACTTTGAGAAAAGCTATGGGTAAAAAGCAGATTGAGGTTCTGAATAAAATGTACCCGAAATTCATCGAAGGCGGAAGAAAAAATAACCTCGATGAAGGTCCTTTAGAAAAAATTTGGAACGACTGGAAAGCTTTTGCTGAATATGCTTTTAATAAATCTCACTCCACTTGTTATGCGTTTATTGCGTATCAAACAGCTTATTTAAAAGCCAATTATCCGGCAGAATATATGGCGAGTGTGATGAGTAACAACATCAACAATACCGAATCGATCACCATGTTTATGGAAGATTGTAAAAGTATTGGGGTTGATGTTTTGGGACCAGATGTGAATGAATCTCAATATAAATTCTCGGTAAACGAAAAAGGACAAATCCGTTTTGGTTTGGGAGCTATCAAAGGAATTGGTGAAGGTCCGAGTGAAGGTATCACAAAAGAAAGAGCAAACGGAAGATTTAAAAATATTTATGATTTCTTCGAAAGAATTTTACCTTCTCAGATGAATAAAAGAGTGGCGGAAAGTTTGGTCGTAGCAGGCGCTTTCGATGAATTGGATTCTTTCCACAGAGGTCAGTATTTCGATATCGATATGGCTGGAAGAACGAATTTAGAAAGATTAATTCGTTACGGACAAAGTTTTCAGGAAAGTAAAAACGAAATGGAACATTCTCTTTTTGCTGATTTTGCAGAAGAAGTTCAGATTGAGCAACCCAAATTGGCACCTTGTGTAGAGTGGCCAAATATGCATAAATTAAATAAAGAAAAAGAAACCATTGGATTTTATCTTTCGGCGCATCCGCTTGATGAATTTAAGTTTCAATACCAGTTTATGCAGGGAAGTTTGTCTAAAAAAGCAGTTTTGGAAAAAGACGAAGAAGCGAAAATAATTACTGATGAAGTTCCGATTTTAGAAAAAGATTCTGTGGATGAGGTGGCAGATTTAATTGAAATTGTTTCTGATGATATTGTTGCAGGTGAAGAAGAGGAAATTATCGAGGAAGTTGTAAAAAAAGCGGAACCAAAAGGTGTTTTCGGGTTTTTAAATCTTGATGAGGTTGATGCTTATAAAGAACAGGCTTTTGCCAATAAACAAGAAGAACTGTTTGAAGAAAAGAAAAAAGACTGGAAAACTTTACAGAAAGAACGAGAAAACGGTGGTGGCGGAAAAGAATATACCGTTGCCGGTTTAATCACAGAATATGTGGTTAAAGATGGTTTCCGAAGCGGTGAAAAAGTTGCTTTTCTAACTTTGGAAGATTATTCAGGTTCATATTCATTTAGATTAGGTGATCGAGATTATATGAAATTAAAGGATAAGCTTGAAGTACAGCGTTTTGTAATCTTAAAAATAAAATTTGCTCAGGTAAAAGACGGAAGGGTTTTTGTGAATGTTGTGGATGTTATTGAACTTCAGGAGGCATTCGAGAAATTTGCCAAAAGTATTTCATTAATAATGGATGTGATGGATTTTCGACCCGAGGATTTAAGTTTTTTCAGAAATATTTTAAATGAAAACCAAGGAAATCAGAAATTTAAATTTTACATCAAAAATATTGATGATGATACTCATATTGAAGTTCAATCGATGAAGCACTCTGTCAATTTGAATGGTGATTTGATTAAAAATATACAACTGCTTAATAAATATGAGTTTTATTTAAATTAATTTTCTTTAAATATCTTGAAAAAGTACAAAATCGCAATCCATATTATTGGTTGCGATTTTTTACTCTTTGAATTTTGGCAATAGTTTAAATTATAGGGTTAAAATTTATTGTTAAATAGAAATAATTTATATTATGTAATTGATTGATATATTGATATTTGATTGTATTTAATTGTTGTCGGGTTTAAAAATAATTAAATGTTTGTTTAATAATATGTCATTATTTTAACTTCATTGTTGGTATGTTTTCAAAATATTAACAATTTTTTTGAATTTGATTGTTAATATTTATTAATTTAGCCCTCTAATTTTAATTTAACTGAGTATGAAAAAACTAAATTTTTTGTTTCTGCTTTTGATGAGCGTGTTTGCTTGTCAATTGTATTGGGGACAAACTTATACGGTCCCCGTATGTAGTGGAACCGTAGCCACGAATGGTTACGGAACACTAAACAGTAATGCAACGGCTAATTCTAAAAGTCGTGGAGCTTTTATTATTGCAAGTTCACAATTGGTTGGAATTGCAGATGGTACAATTACTTCAACTTACTTAAAAAGACTTGCTTCGTCTGGAAGTATGAATAATGGTGCTACTTTTAAAATTTATCTAAAAAATACGACAGCTACAGATTTTGGTTCTGCTGCTTTAGATTGGGCAACTGCAATCACTGGAGCTACTTTGGTGTATGACTCAAATCCTCAAACTGCAATTGGAAGTACTGCTGGTTTCAAAGAGTTTGCTCATTCTACCAACTTTGTTTATACAGCCGGGAGCAATCTTGCTGTCTTTACAGAATATGTACAGACAACTGCTCAAGCTACAACTATCGATTGGGAGTATGAATATACAGGACCTTGTATAAATACTTCTAATAGTAATACAACCAAATATGTTACAACAACAGGTACATTTGGTGCTACTCTTACTTCTTCAGATTATAGAAGACCGCATATTGCATTTAATGCAACGGTTCCGCCTCCTACAACGGTTCCTGGATGTACTACAGTTTCTGCGCCTGCTGCTGCTGCAACCGGTGTTTCTGTAACTCCTACAATTACTTGGGCTCCAAATCCTATAACTAATAGTTATAAAATAAATATAGGTACAACCCCAGGAGGTACTGATGTAATGAATGGTGTAGATGTTGGAAATGTTACAACATATACTATTCCTGCTGCTACTCCTTTAAATTTCTCAACTCAATATTACTACACGGTGATTCCTGTTAATGCAATTGGATCTGCGGTTGGTTGTTCTGAGAGATCTTTTACAACTTTAGCAATACCTTGTCCTTCAATTGGTACTCCGGCAGCAGCGGCTACAGGGGTTTCTCATATGCCTACCATTACATGGACTGCTATTTCAGGTGTATCAGGTTATAGAATAAGAGTCGGTACTTCTGCTGGTGCGGGTAATATTCTTTCAAATGTTGATTTGGGTAACGTTACATCTTATACATTTGCTACTGCTTTGAATCCAAGTACTCAGTATTTCTATTTGATTACAGCTTATCAAGGAGCAAGTGTTTCTACAGGATGTACAGAAAGAAGCTTTACAACTGGAGTAACTCCTCCTCCTGCAAATGATAACTGTTCTGGTGCTATTGCACTAACTGTTAATCCTGACTTGTTGTGTGGTGTTAAAACTCCAGGGAATACTTTAGGAGCTACTCTGTCTATGGCAGCAACTCCTTGTTCTGGGAATCCTGATGATGATGTTTGGTTTTCATTTATAGCAACCTCTACAGTGCATAATATTAGTTTGACTAATGTTGTAGCTACAGGAACAAGTACTTCTATAGATATGTATTTTAATGTACTGAGCGGAGCATGTGGTGCTATGACTAGTGTACTTTGTAGCGATCCGGATTCTAGTAATGTAACTGGTTTGACTATAGGACAAAAGTATTATGTAAGAGTATATAATTATGCTGGTGCGGGAGCAAATAATAGCTTTAATATTTGTGTTGGAACTCCGCCACCACCACCAGTGAATGATAATTGTTCAGGTGCTGTAACATTAACTGTAAATCCTGATTATCTATGTGGTGCAACCACTACAGGAACAACAGTAAGTGCTACACAAAGTACAGAAACTGCACCAACTTGTGGAGCAACTGGAGTTAATGATGATGTATGGTATAAATTTACTGCAACTAATGCATTGCACAGAATATCGCTTACAAATGTTTCCGCATCAACTGATATGGCAATGGCTATATATAGCGGTGCTTGTGGAAGTCTTGTTCAAGTTATGTGTAGTGATCCTGATACAATGGATGTGACGGGTTTAACTCCTGGAAATAGTTATTTTGTTAGAGTTTGGACATATACCGCTACAATTACAACTACGGCTACATTTAGCATTTGTGTTGGAACTCCACCACCACCACCGGCAAATGATAATTGTTCAGGTGCTGTAACATTAACTGTAAATCCTGATTATTTATGTGGTGTTTCAACAGCTGGAAATACACAAAGTGCAACAGCATCTACAGAAACAGCGCCAACATGTGGAGCAACTGGTACAAATGATGATGTTTGGTATAAATTTACAGCAACAAATGTTGCACACAGAATTACACTATCTAATGTATCCGGATCAACAGATATGGCAATGGCTGCTTACAGTGGTGCTTGCGGAAGTTTAGTGCAAGTTGCATGTAGTGATCCAAATACAATGGATTTAACAGGATTAACTGTTGGTCAAGAGTATAAAATAAGAGTATGGACGTTCACAGCAACGGCAACAACTGTAGCAACATTTAGTATTTGTGTAGGAACACTTCCTGCACCTCCTGTAAATGATGACTGTTCTGCTGCAATAACTTTGACAGTAAATCCTGATTTATCGTGTGGTGTTACAACTGCTGGAAATACACAAAGTGCAACAGCATCTACAGAAACAGCACCAACTTGTGGAGCAACTGGTACAAATGATGATGTTTGGTTTAAATTTACTGCAACTAGTGCAGCACATACTGTTGTTCTTTCAAATGTATCTGGTTCAACTGATATGGCAATGGCTGCTTACAGTGGAGCTTGTGGAAGTTTAGTGCAGGTTATGTGTAGTGATCCTAACACAATGAACTTAACTGGATTAACTGTTGGTCAAGAGTATAAAATAAGAGTATGGACCTTCACAGCAACGGCAACAACTGTTGCTAGTTTCAATATTTGCGTTGGAACACCACCTGCACCACCTGCTAATGATGCGTGCTCTGGAGCTATTGCTTTGGTTCCTGGTGCTAATTTCGCTCAGAATGTAATTACTACTACAAATGTTGGGGCTACAACAGATGGTAGTACAACGTGTCAAACAAGTAGAACTAATAATGTTTGGTATTCTGTGGTTGTTCCTGCTTCAGGAAGTATAACTGTAGAAACTGCTTCTGCTTCAGGATCAGGATTTATTGATTCTATATTATCTGCACATTCTGGAACATGTGGTGCTTTAGTTAATGTTGATTGTAACGATGACGTTAGTGCTGGTACTAATAACTTCTCAAAAATATCGCTAACAGGACAAACACCTGGTGCTGTATTGTACTTTAGTGTTTGGAGATATTCTTCAGGTGTTGGAGTTGATGGAACTTTCCAAATTTCAGCTTACGACGCTAGTTTATCAACTACAGAAACAGTTAAAGTTAAAAGTAATATTAAAGCTTATCCAAACCCATTTGTCGATGTCTTGAATATTTCAGATGTTTCGAATGTGAAATCTATCTTTGTAATGGATATCTCTGGTAAATTGGTTAAAACTTTCGATAAGCCAGAATCTACACTTCAATTGAGAGAATTAAATTCAGGGATGTATTTGGTTGTTCTTAATATGAAAGATGGTTCTAAGCAAACTATTAAAGTAATTAAGAAATAATCTTTAAAATTTGATTTATAAGATAGCGACCATTTGGTCGCTATTTTTTTTGATATACTAAGCTTATTATGAAGTTTTTTTTCTTAAAGAATGAAATTAATAAATGTCTTAATAAACGATTATAATTATCAATATTTTTTCAATCATAAAATATTTAACATTTTATAACATGTTTTTTAGTGTGTAATTTCAATAATTCATTATGTATTTTATTGTGTTTGAATGTTTTTATTGAATTTTATATAAATATTTATTTAAAATACTATTATATTTTTGTTAAAAAGTATTAAATTTATTTTCTAATTTTAATTTATAAGTATGAAAAAAGTTTTATTAATGTGTCAATTATTTCTTGGCACTTTACTCATGGCTCAAGTCTCTTATACACAAGACTGGACTGCCACAGGGTTAAATAGCTGGACTTCCGCATCTGAAGGAGGATCGTTTTCACGAAATGCAACAGCTTCGCAAATTTGTGGCACCGCTGGAGGAACTATTCGTAGTGAACAGTATTACGGAACATCGGGCCAATTTACTTCTCCCGGTTTGACAGGAAATAATCAAGGTTTAATTACAATGGCGTTTGATTATAAAATTACTGATTATTTTGCCAGTACTACTGGAGCTGCAATTGGTACTATAGGAATGATAAAAGTAGAATATGCTTCTGCTGCAACTGGCCCTTGGATAACTGCATATACTATAGATGCTACTAATCATGTTGTTGCTAATACTTGCTCAACAAAAACAATTACTTTTAATCCCGGAGCAGGAAGTTTGTATGTCAGGTTCAATGTAACATCGAATTCTTCGGCAGATAATTATTATTATTTTGATAATGTAGCAATTTCTCAAGGTGCTGCACCTACTTGTTTATTACCCAGTGCAGTAACAGGAGCAAACGTAACAACAGCTACAGCAGATATTTCTTGGACAGCCCCTACAACAGTTCCAGCGAGTGGATATGAGCTTTACTATAGTACTAGTGCAACTCCTCCTACATCAACAACTCCTCCAACTTATACAGGTATTACTGGAACTACAAGAGCATTGTCTGCACTTGCTGCTAATACACAATATTATGTATGGGTAAGATCAAACTGTACTACAACAGATAAAAGTTTATGGTCAAACATGTATACTTTTACAACACCTTGTACTTCCACAAATGTTTCTTATACTTTAGATTTTGAAAATGTTACAACTCCTGCATTGCCTAATTGTACATTAGTTGTCAACAATGGAACAGGAAATGCATGGAAAACAGGAGTTGCTCCAGCAGGCTTTACGGGCAACGTTCTTAATTATTCTTATAATAGTACTAATCCGGCCAACACATGGTTCTTTACTCAAGGCGTTAATCTTACTGCTGGAACAAGTTATAGAATCAAATATAAATATGCTAATGCAACCGGAACGACGCAATATGCAGAAAAAATGAAAGTTGCTTATGGTACTTCTGCAGCAAGTGCAGCAATGACAAATACATTGGCAGATTATCCGAATATTATTACAAATGGAGTTGCTACTTATGATTTTAAAGATTTTACTCCAACAGTTACTGGTGTTTATTATTTCGGTTTTCAAGCTTATTCTGCACTTGATATGAACCAATTGTATGTGGATGATATCAATATAGATGTTACACCTCTATGTACCGAGCCAACAGCAGTTGTTATTTCAAATATTACTACTAATAGTGCTTCCGTAGCTTGGACTGCTCCTGCACCAGCTCCAGCAAGTGGTTATCAAGTTTATTACAGTACAACTAATACTGTACCTACAGCTACAACAACACCTACGCTAAGTGTTACTACAACAAGTACTCCTTTAACTCCTCTAGCTCCGGCAACAACTTACTACGTATGGGTAAGAGCTAATTGTGGATCTAGCCAATCTGTTTGGACGTCAATAGCTACATTTACAACATTAGCTTTGCCACCGGCAAATGATAATTGTTCTGGCGCAATAGCACTTACACCAGGTGGAAATTTTGCTCAAAATGCAGCTACCGGAACTACAATCGGTGCTACAATGACAACTGATGCAACTGCAACGACTGCTTGTCAAACAACAAGATATGCAGATACTTGGTATTCAGTAGTTGTTCCTGCAAGTGGAAATATTTCTATTGAAACAAGAGGAGTTACTGGTTCTCCTGTAACTGATACTGTTTTAGGGGTTTATTCTGGTGCTTGTGGATCTTTGGTTTCTGTTGGTTGTGATGATGATAGTTCTACCGATGGTAATTTCTCACTATTATCATTAACAGGTCAGATTCCAGGTTCGACTTTATTAATTGGTGTCTGGAATTATAGTCAGTCAAATAATGGTACTTTCCAAATTGCAGCTTATGATGCTAGTTTAGCAACTTCAGAAGCCGTTAAAACTAAGAATGATATCAAAGCTTATCCAAATCCATTTGTTGATGTCTTGAATATTTCAGATGTTTCAAATGTGAAATCTATCTACGTGATGGATGTTTCGGGTAAATTGATTAAAACTTTTGATAAGCCAGAAACTGCACTTCAATTAAGAGAATTAAATTCAGGAATGTATTTAGTTGTTCTTAATATGAAGGACGGTTCTAAGCAAACTATCAAAGCAATTAAAAAATAATTTATTTTAAATTTCTTTTTTAAGAGACTGATCAATTGATCAGTCTCTTTTTTTTATTTAAATTTTAATGAAAATATTTTCAACAAAAAAGACTCCCCATTTTTGGAAAGTCTTATTTTTACGTACAAAGAATTTTATTTATCTATTGGTACTGGTTTTATTTCTCCTGTATTCATGAGATCAAAAACTGTAGGGAAGAACATGACGAGAATAAAATAAATAATAATCATTAATATCACCAACCCAAATAATATCAATACTAAGCTATTGGGTCTGTTTTTCTTTTGTGGTTCCATGATTTTGTCGATTTTGGTTAATAGATCAATTTGTATAAAATTTACTAAGCCAATTTCTTGCCACACTGTTTACAATACCGTGCATCATCGTCAATATCTTCATTTCCACAACGATCACAGATTAATTCTAGATTCTGTCTTTTGTTTCTCATTTCGGCAGTCACAATTCCGGTAGGAACAGCAATAATAGAATAACCAGCCAACATTAAAATAACCGCAAAAAATTTTCCCATTGGAGTTATTGGCGAAACATCTCCATATCCTACAGTTGTAACTGTTACAACTGCCCAATAAATAGACTGTGGAATCGTTTCAAAGCCAGGTCTTCCGCCTTCTACCATAAACATTAATGAGCCAACGATAACAGAGAAAATTATTAAAAATAAAAGGAAAATATAAATCTTTCTTGAACTGTTCTTTAAAGCTCTCACAATTACAGTTCCGTCATTCATAAAGTCTAAAAGGTTGAAAACCCTGAAAACTCTCAGCATTCTCAACATTCTGAAAATCAGAAAATATTTAGTAACAGGAAAAAAGAAGCTCAGATAAAAAGGAACTAATGAAAGAAAATCAATAATTCCGAAAAAACTAAAGATGTAGTGCTTTTTGTTTTTTAAAACCGCAATTCTAGACCAATATTCCGCTGTGAAAAAAACTGAAATAACCCATTCGGAAACAATAAAATAAACATGAAATTTTTTATCGAGTTTCGGCACACTCTCCATCATAATGATAAAAGTACTTACCAAAATGAGCGATAAAAGGATAACGTCAAACAGTTTTCCGAGTTTGGTGTCGGAGCGGTAAATGATTCGGTACAAAAATCTTTTCCAGAGTTTATCTCCGGGAACAAGATTGTGCTCTCTTTCCATGAGTGTTTTTATTTTTAGTAAAATTATAACTAATTTCGTAACAAACTTACAGAATAAAATGACAATAAAAGAAGTAATTTCTATCATAGAAGGGCAAATTGCGATGCCTCAAGCTGAAGATTTTGATAACGTCGGACTTTTGTGTGGAGTTCAAGATCGTAACGTAAGCGGAGTTTTGTTTTGTCATGATGCTTTAGAAAATGTTATCGACGAAGCGATTACTCGAAACTGTAATCTGGTAGTTTGTTTTCATCCGATTATTTTTTCAGGTTTAAAATCTCTTACCGGGAAAAATTATGTTGAAAGAGCGGTTTTAAAAGCTATCGAAAATAAAGTGGCGATTTATGCCATTCACACTGCTTTTGATAATGATTATTTTGGTGTCAATGCTGGAATTTGTAATCAATTGGGTTTAAAAAATCAAAAAATACTTCAGCCCAAAAAAAATAATCTGAAACAACTTACAGTTTATGTTCCGAACGAATATTCTGAACAGCTAAAAGAAGCACTTTTCTCAGCTGGAGCTGGAAATATTGGTTTTTATGATGAATGCAGTTTTAAAATCGAAGGAAATGGAACTTTCAGACCGGTTGAAGGCTCAAATCCTTTTTCGGGTCAACAGAATGTGAGAGAAAATGCCGGAGAAAGCATGATTTCTGTAATTTTTGAATCATTTAAACAAAATCAGATTATTGATGCGATGAAAGAAGCGCATCCTTATGAAGAAGTTGCACATCAGATTTATTCATTAGACAATGAAAATCAATATTCAGGTTTGGGAATGTATGGTGAATTTGACGAAGAAATGGATGAAAAATATTTTTTGAGATTTATTAAAGATAAATTTAATATCGAAATTATTAAACATTCAGATTTCACCAATAAAAAAATAAAAAGAGTAGGAGTTTTGGGAGGTTCTGGAGCAAGCGGAATCAAATCTGCTTTGGCTAAAAAATGTGACGCTTATATCACCGGAGATCTCAAATATCACGATTATTTTCTGGCAGAATCTAAAATGTTGATTTGTGATGTAGGTCATTATGAATCAGAACAATGGGTTGCTCAACAATTATTTGAAATTTTGTCGCAAAAAATTAGTACATTTGCAATCTTAAAATCTAGTGAAAAAACAAACCCAGTAAATTATTTCCTTTAGATATGGCGAATATAACCGAAATTTCAGTTGAAGAAAAATTAAGAGCTTTATATGATTTACAGATCATAGATTCAAGACTAGACGAGATCCGTAACACAAGAGGAGAATTGCCAATCGAAGTTGAAGATCTTGAAATCGAGATTGAAGGTCTTGAAACAAGAGCTGAAAAATTTCATGCAGATATTAAAGAGCAGAACGACCAGATCAATACAAAAAACGAGGTGATCAACCACGCAAAAACATTGATCGAAAAATACAAATCTCAGCAAGATAGCGTAAGAAACAATAAAGAATTTGAAGCTTTAGGAAAAGAGATGGAATATCAGGAACTTGAAATTCAACTTTCTGAAAAAAGAATCAAAGAATTTGGAGCTAAAATCTCTCACAAAGAAGAAACTTTGAATGAATTGACTACAAAAATCGACGATTTGAAGAATCACCTTAAATTCAAAAAAGAAGAATTGGAAGGTTTAATTTCTGAAACTCAAAAAGAAGAAGAATATTTAATCGAAAAATCTAAGGAATTTGCTTCTAAAATTGATGCAAGATTATTGGCTTCTTACAACAGAATCAGAACAAGTTCTTCTACAGGTTTAGCGGTTGTAGGTCTTGAAAGAGGTGCTCCAAAAGGATCATTCTTCACAATTCCACCACAAAAGCAAATGGAGATTGCTCAGAGAAAGAAAATTATTATTGATGAGCATTCAGGGAAAATCCTTGTTGATGACGAATTGGTAATGGAAGAAAATGAAAAAATGAAATCTGTAATTAAATTTTAATTACCCATTTCTTAAAATATTAAAAGCTGTCTCAATTTTGGGACAGCTTTTTATTTAATCGCAAGAACCAGTGTTACGCCTATAAGTTTGTCGAAGTAATGCAATCTTACAAAATGATCTATTTAGATTCCCCTCCTCTGGAGGGTTGGCGAAAATTTCAAAGAAATTTTTGACGGGGTGGTTTTATTAATAGATAGCTTAAAAATCATAAAAACTAAAATATATTAAAAAAAAGCCGTTTCTAATCAGAAACGGCTTCATATTATTTACTCATGATGCTCGTACATCTTATTATAAAGATCAATAAATTTCTCTTTAATCGCTTTTCTTTTCAGCTTTAAAGTTGGCGTTAAAAGTCCGGCCTCAATTCCCCAAACTTCAGGTGTCAATTCAATTTTTTTGATTTTTTCCCAATTTCCAAGATGTTCGTTGATGTTGTCAATTTCTTTTTCGATTCTTTCTTTTAGTTCAGGGCTCTTTGCAATTTCAGCATGAGTTGTTCCGATATTTAAATTATTTCTCATCGCCCAGCTTTTAGCAAATTCAAAATCGGGCTGAACCAAAGCAGTCGGCATTTTTTCACCGTCGCCTACAACCATAATTTGTTCGATAAACTTCGACGCTTTTGCTAAATTTTCAATCGTTTGCGGGGCAATATATTTTCCTCCGGAAGTTTTAAACATTTCCTTTTTACGATCGGTAATCTGTAGGAAACCTTCGCTGTCGATGTGACCGATGTCTCCGGTTTTGAAAAATCCGTCTTCTGTGAACGTTTCTTTTGTTTGTTCTTCATTTTTAAAATAACTTTTAAAAACAGAAGGTCCTTTTACAGTAATTTCTCCGTCTTGTTGAATTTTCACGGTTAAATTATCCAAAGGATGTCCTACAGTTCCCACTTTCATTTTTCCGAAAGAGTTTACCGAAATTACAGGAGAAGTTTCCGTTAAACCATAACCTTCCAGAATAGGAATTCCTGCGTTTTGGAACATTAAATTTAATCTTGTTGATAAAGCCGCCGATCCGGAAACCAAAGTGATAATTTCACCTCCCAAACCTTCTCTCCATTTTTTAAAAACCAATTTATCGGCAATAATTTCCATTAAACCTGATGGTTTTGAAACTTCTTTCTTTTTCTGAATTAAATTTAAAGCCCAGAAAAATATTTTTTGTTTGAAACCACCTGCGTTAGAACCGGTATTATAAATTTTATCGTAAACTTTTTCAACCAAACGAGGAACAACGCTCATATAATGAGGTTTTACTTCTTTCACGTTTTCACCCATTTTTTCAATACTTTCAGCGAAATAAATTGAAAAACCATTGTACTGAAAAAGATAAAATAACATTCTTTCAAAAATATGGCAAATCGGTAAGAAGCTTAAAACTCTCGTATCTTTATAATCTAAACTTTTTTTCTTCGGAATTCTAGGAATTGAGCCTAAAACATTCGAAACAATATTTTCATGAGTTAACATCACGCCTTTAGGTTTTCCTGTTGTTCCTGAAGTGTAAATTAACGTCGCTAAATCTTCTGTATTAATCGATTTTGAAAGATCTTCAACTTCAATCTGAGTGGAATCGTCTTCACCCAAATCAAGAATTTCTTTCCAATTTGCAGCACCTGTAATATTATCAAATGTGAAAACCCCTTGAAGACTTGAAACATTGTGTTTAATCTTCATGACTTTAGCCAAAAGCTCTTTATCAGAGACAAAACAGTATTTAATTTCAGCATTATTAAAGATAAACTCGTAATCTTCGGGCGAAATACTTGGGTAAACCGGAACAGAAACCACACCAATTTGTGAAAGGCCAAGATCCATTATTGCCCATTCTGTACGTGAATTGGTAGTGATTAAAGCAATTTTATCACCGGGTTTTATACCTAGTTTTAAAAGTCCTCTTGAAATCTTATTTCCTTGATTTACAAATTCTTGCGTCGACGTTTTTTGCCATTCTCCCTGATATTTTGTAACAAACATATCACTTTTAGGTAAATGTTGTAAAGCGTAGTGAGGTATATCGAATAATCTTTTGATTGACATAATTTTCAAATATATAGTTAGGATTTTAAATATAAGGATTTTTTTTAACTGTGAAAATTACTTCTAATTGATTAAGAATTACTAAAATGTATGCCATAATATATTTAATAATTCAAAGTATGTTTATTTCTAATGAATATTTAAAAAAGCCCAGGAAACCTTGATTAAGTCCTAATGAATGAATATATTTTCAGATTTGCTCAAAAAGTGTAAATTAGCCTCCATATAATAGAAAAATTTATGGACTTTAATTTATCAGAAGAACAGCTGATGATTCAGCAGGCAGCGAGAGATTTTGCTCAAACGGAACTATTACCTGAAGTTATTGAAAGAGACCGTGATCAGAAATTCCCGACTGAACAAGTAAAGAAAATGGGAGAAATGGGGCTTTTAGGAATGATGGTTGACCCAAAATACGGAGGTGCAGGTATGGATAGTGTTTCTTACGTTTTAGCAATGGAAGAAATTGCTAAAATTGACGCTTCTGCGGCTGTTGTAATGTCTGTAAATAACTCTTTGGTTTGTGCAGGTCTTGAAAAATTTGCTTCTGAAGAACAAAAAGTAAAATATCTTACACCTCTTGCAAGTGGAAAAGTAATCGGAGCTTTCGCTTTGTCTGAGCCTGAAGCTGGTTCTGATGCGACATCTCAGCAAACTACTGCGGAAGATAAAGGAGACTACTATTTATTAAATGGTATTAAAAACTGGATTACAAATGGTGGAACTGCATCTTATTATATCGTAATTGCACAAACTAATCCTGAGAAAAAACATAAAGGAATTAACGCTTTCATCGTTGAAAGAGGTTGGGAAGGTTTCGAAATCGGAACTAAAGAAGATAAATTAGGAATCAGAGGAAGTGATACACATTCTTTACTTTTCAATAACGTAAAAGTGCCGAAAGAGAACAGAATTGGTGAAGACGGTTTCGGATTTAATTTTGCAATGGCTGTTTTGAATGGAGGTAGAATTGGTATAGCTTCTCAGGCTTTAGGTATCGCTTCAGGAGCTTATGAATTGGCTTTAAAATATGCTAAAACAAGAAAAGCATTCAGAACTGAAATCATCAATCACCAAGCAATTGCTTTCAAATTGGCAGATATGGCAACTCAGATTACGGCTGCAAGAATGCTTTGCTTTAAGGCTGCTTGTGAAAAAGATGCCGGAAAAGATATTTCTGAAAGTGGAGCTATGGCAAAATTATACGCTTCTCAGGTTGCAATGGATACTACGATTGAAGCTGTACAAATTCACGGTGGATACGGATATGTGAAAGAATATCACGTAGAAAGAATGATGAGAGATGCGAAAATCACTCAGATTTATGAAGGAACTTCTGAAATCCAGAAAATTGTGATTTCGAGAAGTATCTCAAAATAATTTAAAAACATTAAAACACTATTTATGAAAAAGCCTTTGTGGATTACCGTTGGAGTAGTTTTACTTCTTATTGGAGTTTTTATCTGGTATAAATTTTTCTTCGTTTTCGGAGAAGGAGTGAAGTCAGGTTATTTAAATTATGCCATTAATAAAGGTTATATTTTTAAAACTTATGAAGGCAAATTAATTCAGGAAGGTTTTGGAAAAGGAAAGACTGGAACCATTACAAGCTATGAGTTTGAGTTTTCTGTTTCTGACCCCGAAGTTTTTAAGCAATTGGAACTCAATAGTGGAAAAACTTTTGACCTCCATTATAAAGAATACAACGGAACACTCCCTTGGAGAGGTAACACAAAATATGTTGTAGATAAAATAGTGAACATGAAATAACAAGAAAGGCTCTCAATTGAGAGCCTATTCTTTTACACTAAACCACAAATATTAATATTATGAGCTGATAAAATTAGTAGAAAAATCTATTGCTCAATAAAATCTTACCTTAAAATTTAATTAAAAATATAATTGGATTATTAATTTGAATTATTTTCTGACTGTTTATGAGCTTTCTTTTTATAGAAATAATATCCGATTCCTGCAATTACAAACAAAGGCCAAAGCGGAAGAATAAACAGGAAAATAGAAGTAATGACTTTCCAACCTGAAGAAACTGCAGCGAAAGATTTTCCACCAAAAGTTTCGGGCTCACTTTTTACTAATGCATTTTCTGAAGTTCCGTAAAGTGTGATTTCTAGATCGCACATCGTATTGTTTACGAAATCTTGTCCGTTCACATCAATTGATTTATTTTCTACATCCCCGATGTTAAAGCTTAAATCATCCATCAGATAATCAAACTTCTGAATCGGAACTTTCACTTTAATGTAAGCGATTTTTCGGTCGTCGTTATTCAGGGAAATATTTTCACTTTTTACGAATCCGTCGTATTTTTTTACCAATTCTTTTACGGTTTCTTTAGAAACTTCTGCATCGTTTACATTGAGTTCTAAAACTCCGGTTTTCGACATTCTATCTTTAGAAACAGGTTCTTCATTTTTAGGCTTGTCTTTGTAAATGATTTTTGTTTCTTTAATAATTTTTGGAGCAGGAACATTTACGACTATTTTTTCGGCATTTTTTTTCAGAGAATCTTTCTTTTCCAATTTTGATTCCAATTTCATATTGGAAATTTTTTCTGAAAGTGAATCTATATTTTTGGAAGTGGTCTCCATTCTTTGTACTGCTTCACTTTTTGTTTTTTCAAAATCCTTAATTCTGATATTAGCAGAATCAAAAACCGCATTTGCTTCATCATTGATTGAATTAATTTTCTCATCAACATTTGAAACGGTACTATCTGCGCTATTTATAGCATTTTCTAATTGAGATGTTGCTGCTTCACCTTTTTGCACATTACGAAAGTGCTCGACACTGCAACTAATAAAATGAACTTTTTCATAAGATTATTTTTTTGTTGAAGTAAAATTAGGTGCGAAATTTTTGTAAAGATTGTAAAAGAAATGTACGATTTTAGTAAATTTTTATTTAATTGAAAATCAGTTGATTGTAAAATTTGAAAAATTGTTTTACAAAGATTTTAGTTAAATGTTAAAAATGTTAAAAGAAAATTATCATTGGAAATATAATAATATTTACCTTTGCTTTTTGAGACATTCATAATGAAAAGTCGTTGTTTCTTAGTATTGATGTTTTATTATTTGTTATAAATCAAATACTCATACTTTTAAATGATGATTTTAATTTATTGAATATAGAGAATCAGTATAAAAATATTGAGGTTAAAAATTTATAATGTTTAATTAGATATAAAAAAAGAAAAGATTATATGAAAAAACAACTACTAGTGATGGGTGTGTTTTTTATTTCCAATATTTTTTTGGCACAAACCAAACAACTTTGGAAAGAGACATCTCCAAGAAATACTTCAGAAGTATTTGAGAATAAAACAGATATTATGCATCCCAAAGTTTATAACCTTGATTTTTCAGGTTTAAAGAATGCTTTGGTAAAAACGACAAATAGTTTTACAAAATCGAATACAGTTATATCTTTTCCAAATTCTGAAGGTGTTTTTGAAAATTTTAAAGTAAGAGAAAACTCTAACTTTGATCCAGAACTAGCTGCGAAATATCCTGACATTAAATCTTATATTGGTGAAAGTTTGGAAGATTCAAGCAATACTGTTTATTTCAGCGTTTCACCTTTGGGACTTTCTTCAATGGAACTTTATGGAAACAAATCTGCCGTTTTTATTGAGCCATACACTAAAGATCTTTCAACGTATGTTGTTTATAAAAAATCAGATAAGAAGCAGAGCTTAGATAAATTTGAATGTACAGTTCTTGATGTTGCTCAAAAAGGTCTTGATGATTCTAATCTTACTGCAAGACCAAATGCCGATGATGGTAAATTGAGAACTTTCAGATTGGCATTATCTTGTAATGGAGAATACACCACCTATTTTGGAGGAACAGTAGCCGGTGCATTAGCTGCAATGAATAATACAATGACTCGTGTAAATGGGATTTTTGAAAAAGATTTTTCTGCGAGAATGGTACTGATTGCAAATAATACTAGCGTTATTTATACAAATGCAGCTACAGATCCTTACACAACAATGGCGAATTGGAATACACAGTTACAAAATAACTTAACTGCTACAATTGGAGAAGCAAATTATGATATAGGACATTTATTTGGTTCTACCGGAGGTGGTGGAAATGCAGGTTGTATTGGTTGCGTATGTACAAACGGTACAAAAGGTCGCGGATATACTTCCCCTGCAAATGGTATTCCGTCTGGAGATACATTTGATATCGATTATGTAGCTCACGAAATGGGACATCAATTTGGTGGAAACCATACATTTTCGAATGCTAATGAAGGAACAGGAGTAAATGTGGAGCCAGGTGGCGGTTCTACGATTATGGCTTACGCTGGTATTACTAATTATAATGTTCAAATGAATTCAGATCCATTTTTTCATGCAGTAAGTATTCAGCAGATTACCAATAATATTAAAACAAAAACATGTCCTGTAGTTACAGATACAGGAAATGCAATTCCTACAGCTGATGCCGGCGCAGATTATATTATTCCGAGAGGAACTCCATTTGTGCTTACAGGAACTGGTACTGATGGAAACTCAGATCCTCTAACTTATATTTGGGAACAGATGGATAATGCTTCTACTTCTCAAACTAATGCTAATTCAGTTGCTACAGCGACGAAAGCTTCGGGTCCAACTTTCAGATCTTACACTCCTCAAACAGTTCCATTCAGATATTTCCCGCCATTAGCAGCAATACTTACAGGAGCAACTACAACCTCAAGTCCTCTTGGTACGGCTTCACCTATTGTTGTAGAAGCTCTGTCAAATGTGGCAAGAACATATAACTTTAGATTCACCACTCGTGATAATAGAGCGGGAGGTTCTGGGAATAATTCAGATGACATGGTAGTAACTGTAAATGCAGGAGCGGGTCCATTTACTGTAACATCTCAAAATACAGCAGGAATTATTTGGAGTGAAGGACAAGTGCAAAACATTACTTGGAATGTTGCAAATACCACTGCAGCTCCTGTAAGCACACCAAATGTAACAATTCTATTATCATCAGATGGTGGTCTTACTTTCCCAACGGTATTAGTTGCGAGTACGCCAAATAATGGTAGTTATAGTTATACAGTTCCAGGAGGTCTTGGGAATATCGCCAATGCAAGAATTATGGTTAAAGCGGTGAATAATATATTTTTAAATGTAAACCTACAGAATTTTACAATTAATTCTTCTGTAGTAGTAACTCCTCCAGTTGTAGTACCACCAGTTCGTGTTTTCCAAGGTTTAATGATTTATCCTGTTCCATCAAATGACGGTTATGTTTACATTAAAGCAGATTTCCCTTCTAAGGTAGATGATAAAGGAGAACCAGCGCCTTATAAAGTGACTTACGAAATTTATGCTATGGATGGAAAATTAGTTGTTCCTCAAAAAACGCGCCATATTTTTAGAGAGCATTTGGAGCAAATTAACTTAAAACATGTTCCTACAGAAACTTATATGATTCATGTAACTGTAGACGGAGAAAAAATTGTTAAAAAGCTTTTGATGCTTCATAAATAATTTTATTACCTAAATTTTAATAAAAAAAACCGTTCTTTTGAACGGTTTTTTTTATTGTAAAATAATCTCTCTCTCGTTGAGAATAGATGATTTCAAATAATTAAAATAATTCAAAAATATCATATTTAAAGAATGAAAAAATCCGCAAATTTTTCTGCGGATTATATTTTAAAATTTAAAAGTTCAATTAAGCATTTTGAAACTCACTAATAAAATGTAGTTTCACATTCGGAAATTTCTCTTGCGTCATGTGAATTGTAAAAGAAGAATCAGCCAGGAAAACCAATTGATTGTATTTGTCTCTTGCTAAAAATCTCTGCTTTAATCTTGCAAATTCTCTGAATTCTTCAGATTTTTCATCCGCTTCAACCCAACAGGCCTTATGCATAGAAAGTGGTTCATAAGTACATTTTGCTCCATATTCATGTTCCAAACGATATTGAATAACTTCATACTGAAGTGCACCCACTGTTCCGATGATTTTTCTGTTGTTCATTTCAAGCGTAAACAACTGGGCAACTCCCTCATCCATCAACTGATCAATACCTTTTGCCAACTGTTTTGCCTTCAAAGGATCGTTATTATTAATATATCTGAAATGTTCCGGAGAGAAACTCGGAATTCCTTTGAAACTCAATTTTTCTCCACCCGTTAAGGTATCACCAATCCTGAAACTTCCTGTATCATGAAGTCCGACAATATCTCCAGGGAAACTTTCGTCAACAACTTCTTTTTTATCTGCAAAGAATGCATTTGGAGAAGAGAATTTCATTTTTTTGCCCTCTCTTACCAATAAATAATTTTCGTTTCTTTTAAATGTTCCTGAAACAATTTTCACAAAAGCCAAACGGTCTCTGTGTTTAGGATCCATATTGGCGTGGATTTTAAAAACAAATCCTGTAAAAGCGCTTTCTTCAGGCTTTACCAAACGTGTGTCGCTTTCTTTTGGTTGAGGCATCGGAGCAATATCAATAAATGCATTTAGCAATTCACGAACTCCAAAATTATTCAAGGCTGAACCGAAGAAAACAGGCTGTAGTTCTCCATTCATATAGTCGTCACGGTTAAATTCAGGATAAACAGATTGGATTAATTCTAATTCATCTCTTAAATTTTTTGCCGGTTTTTCACCGATTACTTCATCAATTTTAGAATCATTGATATCATCAAACTTAATAGAATCACCAACTTTTTGCTTTTTCTCCTCTAAAAATAACTGAATATTGTCTTCCCAGATATTATAAATTCCCTGAAAATCACTTCCCATACCAATTGGTAAAGAGAGCGGACAAACTCTTAAACCTAATTTCTGCTCAACTTCATCCAGCAAATCAAATGCATCTTTACCTTCACGGTCAAGTTTATTTATGAAAACCAACATCGGGATGTTTCTCATTCTGCAGACTTTTACCAATTTTTCAGTCTGTTCCTCAACTCCTTTTGCAACGTCAATTACAACGATTACAGAGTCAACAGCAGTTAAAGTTCTGTACGTATCTTCAGCGAAATCTTTGTGACCGGGAGTATCCAAAATATTAATTTTATGATCTCTGTATTCAAAAGCTAACACAGATGTTGCCACGGAGATACCTCTCTGTCTTTCAATTTCCATGAAATCGGAGGTGGCTCCTTTTTTTATTTTATTGGATTTTACCGCACCCGCTTCTTGAATCGCACCTCCAAAAAGTAGTAACTTTTCAGTGAGAGTTGTTTTTCCGGCATCGGGGTGAGAGATAATTCCGAAGGTTTTTCTTTTTTCTATTTCTTTGATTAAGTCTGACATATCGTAGTTTGAATTTGCAAAAATCGTGAATTTAATCGGATTCTGAAAATTGGATTTTAAATTGAAATAGTTAATTTTTTACCACAAAAGTCACAAAAGATTTTACAGCATATTACTTTGAAGTTTTAATGTAGAATTACAAGCTCGCAAAAGTTGTAGGAAAAAAATCTATGTGAATCTGTGAAATCTGCGGGAGTGAGTCCCATTAGTTTAAAAATCAAAGATGTTTTGTGTAAATTTAAAACTTATTCCTCAATCTTATTCAAATTTGTCTTTCTTTTCAGGAAATATGCAAGACCTAAACCAATAAAAACCATTGCGGCACTGAAAGGAAAGATAAACTGCATTCCGAAAAAATCGGCAACACTTCCGATAATAGGTCCTGCAACGCCTAAGGAAATATCAATAAAAAGTCCGTAACCAGCTAAAGCAGAGCCCTGATTTGAGGGCGAGACGCTTTTAATTGCCATTACTCCTAAAGCTGGAAAAATCAATGAAAATCCTAAGCCTGTTATTCCTGCTCCAATTAATGCCATTTGTGCATTCGTCGCAAAAGCAATGACTAATAATCCAATGGTTTCTACTAAAAGACAGGCGATGGCAACTTTAATTCCGCCATAATTATTAATAACGTTGCTGAATACCAATCTTCCGGCAACAAATAATCCACCGAAAACACTTAGACATAAAGCTCCATTACTCCAATGAAAATGATTATAGTACAAAGTGATGAAGGTAGAAATACTTGCGAAACCAATTCCACCTAAAGCCAAACAAACACCAAATGGAGCAACTTTACCTAAAACTTTCCAAAAAGATTGTGTTTCTTTCTGACTGATATTGGTTTTGTTTTCCTTTGTTTTAGCAAATAAAAACCCGATAATTCCTAAAATAATGGAGAGAATTCCGATTCCGTATAAACTGAATTTTTGTTCGATAATAATTCCTAAAGATGCACCGATTGCCAAAGCTCCATAACACGCAACTCCGTTATATGAAATGATTTTTGCGGTATGTTTTTCACCTAAAGCCATAATTGCCCAATTGATAGGACTTGCTCCAACCAAACCTTCTGCGCAACCTGTCAAAAGTCTTGTTATAATCAAAAATGTGAGACTTAGAATGGGTGAGAATTTAAAATAATAAGCCAAAATCAAGAAAATTCCGGTTAAAGAAAATCCTATCATGCTTAATAAAACTGCGGGTTTCGGACCTTTTCCGTCAATCATTTTTCCTGAATAAGCTCTTAGAAAAAAGGTAGAGATATATTGTAAACTTATCACCATTCCTGCAATCAAAAGACTGAAACCTAAACTTTTATTAATGAAAATAGGAAGTACAGAAAGCGATAATCCGATGATAAAATATCCTACAAAAGTAAAACAGACATAAGTTATTAATTGTAAATTGAGATTTTTGGGCTGGCTTAATGAAGTATCCATGTTAACTTGAAAAATTAAGCTGCAAAGATAGTTTGATTAAACTTCATAATGAAGCAATTATGATAGATAAAAGGAATTAGGCAGAATTTATAAAATAATAATTTACTGGAAATTTCTTGAGACTGAATTTCTCCCTTCCAATTTTCTTTTAAAAACATTTATCTTTGTTTCACAAAATTTTTAAATCATTAAAATGGAAAAAAGCAGATACCCTAAATTCACATTTACCTGGCTTGGTGGTCTTGTTTTATTTGTAGGGCTAATTGCAGGAACAATGTTGGTTTCTTTTTTTAATGTTTTTTGGATGTTTGTTTTTAAAGAAGATTTACAACAGAAAGATTGGTTTTTTATGCTTGCCAACGCAGCTGGATTTCTTGCGGCTATTGCTGCATTTGATTTTTTGATTGTGAGACCTTCTACAAAAATGAAGTTGAATTTCAACTTTTCTCCAACCAATTTTTACACCTATCTTTTGATTTTTCCAATGATGTTGGGGATGATGTTCATTGGAGAATTTATCACTTCACAAATCCCTACGACTGGTCCTTTTTTCGGAAAATATTATGAGTTTTTTACTGATTTGATGAATCAGATGACGAATAATCCTGTTGTAATGGTCATTACTGCGGTAGTTATGGCACCAATTTTTGAAGAAATTATTTTCAGAGGAATTATTCAGAAAGGTTTGATTAATAAAGGAGTGAAACCTTTGAAAGCGATATTTTTTGCATCAGTTGTCTTCGGTTTGGTTCATGGAAATCCGTGGCAGTTTGTAGGAGCGGTTTTATTGGGAACAGTTTTAGGATTGGTTTATTATAAAACAAAATCACTTCTTTTACCGATGCTTTTGCATGGATTTAACAATCTTTGTTCGTCGATCTTAATATTTTACGCAAAAACAGAAAGCTTTGCAGACTCTTTTAAAGTTTCAGAATACATCATACTGGCTATCGGAATTTTACTTTTTTCTTCATTTTATTATTTATTTATGAAGAAATATAAAGTACATTACTCTGAGATTTAACTAAATACTATATTACTAACGCTTTTACAAATTTCACAATAATTAAATTGTGTTTTTTGGGTTTTACAAAAAATAAATAAAAAATGGAATTACTGGTTGCAACACACAATTTGCATAAAAAAGAAGAAATACAACAGATTTTAGGAGACGAATTTATTGTAAAAAGTCTTGCTGATTACGATCTTCATGACGAGATTGTTGAAGATGGAGATTCTTTCAATGCCAATGCTTTGATTAAAGCTAAATATTGTTTTGAGAAAACAGGAATTCCAAGTCTTGGAGACGACAGTGGTTTGGTCGTGGAATCTTTAGACGGAAGACCTGGAATTTTTTCGGCGCGTTATGCTGGTAATCACGATTTTGCTAAAAATATTGAAAAAGTTTTAAGTGAAATGGAAAATGTGGAAAACAGAAAAGCATATTTCATCACTGTTTTATGTTATTATGACGAAAACGGAGCAAAATATTTCGACGGCAGAGCTTACGGAAATTTGCTGAAAGAAAATAAAGGTCATCAAGGTTTTGGGTATGACCCAATTTTTGTTCCCGAAGGTTATGAGATGACTTTTGCAGAGATGAATCCCGAAGACAAGAATAAAATAAGCCATAGAAAACAAGCTTTGGATTTGTTTTTGGATTTTTTGAAAAAGTAGATTAAGATTGAGGTTTAGGTTAAGACTTTTGAGCTATTATTTTCATTCTTAATCTAAGCCTCAACCTAATTCTCAACTTTAACCTCAATTATTGTACATTTGCTATAATAAACTATTGATTTGAGTACTTATTTAACGATATTAGGCTTTAATTCAGCAATACCAACAATTAATACTTCACCAACAGCGCAACTTCTAGAGATGGAAGAGCGATGTTTTTTGATTGATTGTGGGGAAGGAACGCAGGTTCAACTGAGAAAAGCGAAGGCAAGATTTTCAAAAATCAATCATATTTTTATCTCGCATCTTCATGGCGACCATTGTTTTGGTTTGCCTGGATTGATTGCATCTTTCAGGCTTTTGGGAAGAGAAGTTCCTTTGCATGTTTATGGGCCGAAGGGAATAAAAAAAATGCTGGAAACTATTTTTACGATGACAGAAACGCATCGCGGTTTTGAAGTGGTTTATCATGAATTAGACAAAGATTATTCAGAGAAAATTTATGAAGACAATAGAGTAGAAGTGTTTACAATTCCGCTTGATCACAGGATTTATTGTAACGGGTATCTTTTTAAAGAAAAGCCGAAGGAACGTCATATTAACATGGAAGAAGTTTCAAAATATGATGAAATTGAAACCTGCGATTACCATAATTTGAAAGCCGGAAAAGATTTTGTTTTGAGTGACGGATATGTTTTAAACAACGAAATTTTAACGACAACTCCTGCGCCTTCAGTTTCTTATGCTTTTTGCAGCGATACAAGATATTTGGAATCTGTGATTCCTATCATTAAGAATGTTACTGTTTTGTATCATGAATCTACATTTTTGCATGATTTAAAAGAAATGGCGGATTATACGGGTCATACCACTGCTTTGGAAGCTGCAACGATTGCTAAAAAAGCTGAGGTTGAGAAACTTATTTTAGGACATTTTTCTAATCGTTATGGAGATTTAACCGTTTTTACCGATGAAGCAAGGCAGATTTTCCCGAATACATTTTTGCCTAAAGCTTTGGAAGCGGTGAAAATTTAAATTTCGAATGAACAATTTTAAAAGTATAAGACAGTTTAGTTTTAAGTAGGATTTAGAATCAGATAAATTTAAACTGTTCAGAATCTCAATGGTTAAATTTTTTTAATTCTTAAATGTTGATTAAATAATGAAGTTAAATTTTTCTGAATTAAAAGATTTTCTTGACGAAAAAGCTGATATTTATAATAATCTTGAGTTTATTCAGGATGACCCTATTCAGATTCCGCATCGTTTTTCTTTAAAACAGGATATTGAGATTGCCGGTTTTTTGGCAGCGACAATTTCATGGGGAAATAGAAAATCAATTATTAAATCTGCTGAAAAAATGCTCGATATTATGGGCAATTCTCCGTATGATTTTGTAATGAATTATTCTGAGAAAGATTTAGAGTTTATTAAAGATAAAAATATTCACAGAACTTTTAACGGAGAAGATTTTTCTTATTTTATCAAGCAATTTCATAAGATTTATACTGAAAATCAAAGTCTTGAAGATTTGTTTTTAGTTATCAATGATGAAAGCAATTTTCAGCATTCCATTGAAAGATTCAGACAGAAGTTTTTAGGAATTGAAAAACACAGAACACATAAACATGTGAGTTCGCCTTATAAAAATTCATCTTCAAAAAGAATCATAATGTTTTTGAGGTGGATGATCAGAAATGATAATCGTGGCGTAGATTTTGGAATTTGGGAAAACATCAATCCAAAATATTTATCAATCCCCTTGGATGTTCATACCGGAAATATTTCAAGAAAATTAGGACTGATTTCCAGAACTCAAAATGATTGGAAAACAGTTGAAGAATTAGATCTAATTATAAGAAAATTTGACGAAAACGATCCTGCAAAATATGATTTTGCTTTGTTTGGATTGGGAGTAACGAAAGAATTATTTTAAACAAGAAAATAATGAAAACACCGCACGAAAAAATAGAATTTTTAGAGAAAATAGCCGATGGAATTACATCATGGATTGGTTCGATTCCGTCATTGATTTTGCATACCTTATTTTTTTTGACATCATTTCTGTTACCCGCATTAGGATTGATTGATTTTGATAAAATGTTGCTGGTTTTGACCACAGTTTTGTCTTTAGAAGCAATTTATCTCTCGATTCTTATCCAAATGTCTGTGAATAAAAGTCATGAGAAAATTGAAGATATTCAGGAAGATATTGAGGACATTCAAGAGGATATTGAGGAGATCAGCGAAGATATAGAAGAAATTTCTGAAGATTTGGAAGAAATTAGTGAAGATATTGAAGATATTCAGGAAGATATTGAAGAAATTAATGATGAGGATGACGAAGAAGATCACAATGAAAGAGCTAAAAAGACAATTTTGAAAAGCAATGTGAATTCTAATAAAAATGAAATTAAGTTTCTAAAGGATAAAATTGCAGAACTTCAGCATAAAATTGATGAAATGAAAAAAGATTAAAAAAAATATCTACAGACTGCCGCTTTGGCGGTCTTTTTATTTACTGAGATTAGAAATGAATTAAAATTTCATTAGAATTTAAATAAAATAGAATATTACTGCCAATAATATCCTCTATAGTGCGTTTTAAATCATTTAAAAGTAGTATTTTTGGGCAAACAATTACAAAATGTTAAAATATAGACTAAAAAATTATCTTTTTCTTTTTGCAGTATTTTTTGTTTCGGCCTCTATTTCTGCCCAACAAAGAAAACCACCAAAAAATTTAGTAAATGCTACAAATAAAAAAGCAGGTGTATTCATTGATGTTAATGCTGCAGGATATGTTCCTTCTACATACACTGCGGAACAATTGGTGAAAAATGTTTTAATTAATAGTGGAACCAGTTGTGGTGTACCCAATGTAAGTAATGTAACTGTAACGCCTAATCAGGCAGCTACAAATAATGATAGATTTTGGGGGTATTTTCATAAAGGAACAACAAACTTTCCGTTTACAGATGGAATTGTTTTAACAACGGGATATGCACGGCAAGCAGGAAATGTTGCGTCAGGAGCAAGTGCAATAGTAACTGGAGCAGGACAAAATGATGCAGATCTTTTGGCGGCTGTACCAAATCCAAATCCACAATATAATTATAACGATAATGTAATGTTGGAGTTCGATTTCGTACCTAACTCCAGCCAGGTAAAGTTTAATTATCTTTTTGCATCAGAAGAATATACAGGTAATTATCCATGTGAATATTCTGATGCGTTTGCACTTTTAATAAAACCTGTTTCTGGTGGACCTTATGTAAATGTTGCTGTACTTCCGGGAGGTGCGGGTCCTGTGAGTATGACAAATATTCACGGCAGTGTTAGAGATGATGGTGGTCTACTTCCTTGTCCAGCGATTAATGAACAATATTTTGCAGGTTACAATGCCTCAACTAATATTGTTACAAACTATAATGGAAGAACGGTTCCTTTGCAGGCAGTTGCTACTGTAACACCCGGAGTTGCTTATCATTTTAAAATGGTATTGTCAGATTACCGAGATACAGGTTTTGATTCTGCTGTATTCATTGAAGGAGGCTCTTTTGATATAGGTATTAAATTAGTAGACGGAAATGGCGTTCAATTACCATCAAGTCTAAATGTATGTGACAATGTCCCACAAACTTTAGTTGCTCAGGTAAACGGTATTACTGGGGCTACTTATCAATGGTATAAAGACGGTATAGTTATTCCAAATGCCACATCAGTAAGTTATGTTGCAACTACTCCTGGCGTTTATGAAGTTAAAGTTTCCGTTCCTGGGAGTACTTGTCCGGCATCTGCGACTATTACAATTATTGGAGGTACAAGTCCCGTTGCACAAGATGCTACCTTGAAAATTTGTACTACACCAAGCTTATCAACTTTTAATTTAAATTCTACAAAACCATCTATTAGTACAACTGCCGGTGCGGTATTTCGTTTTTATGTGAATTTAGCTGATGCTCAAGCTCAGAATAATAACTATATTCCTGAAGCTAGTTTAGCATCTTATAATGGAACCAATGGGCAGGTTTTACATGTTGTGGTTTCAAACGGAGGATTCTGTAGTAAGCGGGTTACTTTAACTTTAAATAAAGAAGAAACTCCTGTCGCTACACTTACAGCTTCTAGATTAAAGATATGTGTTGGGGAATCTGTGATATTGACAGCTGGTGGCGGTATTACGTATCAGTGGAATGACACGGCTGTTTCTACTCCAATTCGTACATTATCACCTACCCAAACTACAACTTATACGGTTTATGCAATCGGAGCTCAGGGATGTAAATCTTTGCAACCGGCAACTGTAGTTGTAGAAGTAGTTCCGGCAATTACATCTAATCTTTCAGGAGGATTTATTTGTGAAAGTGATAGAATGACATTGAATGCCGGAGCGGGACCAAATTATACTTATTCTTGGAGTAACGGTGCGACAACACAAACTATTGTCGCTGCAGCTGCGGGACTTTATTATGTAGATATCAGCAATGGTGTTTGTACTAAAAGATATACTACAGAAGTTAAGCAGGCTCTTATCCCTGAAATCGTAAATGTTGATTATAATCAAAGCGGTACATTAGTAATTACGGCTAACAATCTTGCAAGTGGAGTACTGGAATATTCAGTTGATAACGGATTAACTTGGCAAGGTTCTAATGTATTTAATAATATTCCTAATAACACAATAGTTTCTATCAGAGTAAGAGTGAAAACTACAAGTTGTGTAGGATTCTTAGAATATTTCACTTTTGTAATGCAAAACGTTATTACTCCAAACGGGGATAATGTAAATGATATGATTGATTTCAGAGGTGTAAGTGAATATAAACAATTCCAGGCTTCTATTTCTGACCGTTATGGTAGAGTGGTTTATAAAGCTGAGAAAATAAGACCTTATTGGGACGGATATTTCCAGGGTAAAAAATTACCTACAGCCTCTTACTGGTATCAGGTAACATTCGAAGATCCAGCAAGTAAAAAACTAGTTGTAAAAACAGGGTGGATTTTACTGAAAAACTTTGAATAACAATAATTAAATTTTATAAAAAGACCGATTTTTTTCGGTCTTTTTTGTTTTTATACTCTACGAAACTGAAAATCTGAATTTTATATAATTGTGTTAAAACTAATGTAATTGAATTTTGCTTAAATTTTGAATAAAAAAAATAGTATTTTTGTTGAAAATAGTTTAAAATGTTAAATAGTAGATTACAAAATTTACTTCCGATTTTGATTTTGCTGCTTCTAAGCAATTTTACTTTGTCACAACAGCGGGCAAATGCTAAAAGTGCTATGAAACCAACAAGTCAAAGCATGAAGGTAGGGGCATTTATTGATGTTAATACACCAACGTATGTTGAATCTTCCTATAGTGTAACACAATTGGTGAAAGATGTTCTTATTGCAGGAGGTTCTACTTGTTCTACTGCAAACGTTTCAAATGTATTGGTTTCCCCAAATCTTTCAACTGGTGATGCAACAAGAACATGGGGATTTTTTAATAAGGGAACTACCAATTTTCCTTTTGCGAAAGGTATTGTACTTACAACAGGACATGCCAATAAATCAGGGAATAATTTTCAAGCAGGACAGTTAAGTGATGGAGTTATCACGCAAGGAGACCCAGATTTAGCGGCAGCTTTAGGAATATCAAATAATTTATTGAAAGATGCAACTTATATAGAATTTGATTTCGTTCCTACCTCAACTGAGGTTACATTTAGATATTTATTTGCTTCTGAAGAGTATGAGTCGAATTATCCATGTCAATTTGGAGATGGGTTTGCTTTGCTTTTGAAACCAAATACACCAGGTTCAACCTACACAAACTTAGCAGTTTTACCGGCTGGTGCAGGACCTGTAAGTGTTAGCAATATTCGGCCGGCAAATCAATTCAATGGTAATCCATTAAATTGCGGAGCCCTTAATGCTGCTTATTTTGGAGGATATAATACAAGTTCGATAGAAACTAATTTTAGTGGACGTACAGTTCCGTTAACGGCGAAAGCGACTGTCGTTCCTGGGCAATCTTATCATTTTAAAATGGTTTTAGCGGATTATGATGATCCAGCTTATGATTCAGGAGTGTTTTTAGAGGCAGGTTCATTTGATATCGGTGTACAGATTTTAGGACCTGCAGGAGTTCAGCTTCCTGCCTCAATAAATGTTTGTGATAATGCACCTCAAACTTTTACCGCTTCTACACAAGTTCCTGGAGCGACTTATGTTTGGTATTTAAATAACGGAGTTATCCCTGGAGCAACTTCAGCTTCTTATACAGCAACTTTGCCGGGAGTTTATAAAGTAGAAGTATTAATTCCTGGAAACTCTTGCCCCGGAACAGCGACAGTGACTATCGTTGGTGGAACTTCACCGACAGTTCAAAATGCGACACTTACAAGTTGTTACGCAGCAGGAAATGTTAATTTTAATTTGACGACCGCTCAAAATGCAATAAGTACGACTCCTGGAGTAACGTTTTCTTATTACGTGAATCAAGCGGATGCTAATGCAGGAAATACAAGTACTATTGCAGCTCCTACAACTTATTCAAGTGCAGGAGGTCAAACAATATATGTTTTAGTTAAAAATGGGTTTTGTTCAAAAGTTGCACAGTTGCAATTGGTAAAAGCTCCACCAATAACAGCGACTATTGCCGCTCCAGCTTCTTTGACATGTACAAATCCTCAGATTACGTTAAATGCTTCTGCGTCGGTTTATCCAACAGGTTCTACATTTGCATGGACTACAGTGGGTGGGAATATCGTTTCAGGCGGAAATACATTAAACCCTGTAGTGAATACAGCAGGAACTTATACTTTAACTATCACAAATACTTATCAACCAGGAAATATAGTCTGTACAGCTACTTCCGATGTAAATGTTGTTGGAAACAGTACCCCGCCTACAACCGGGCTTACTGCAAGTAAAATATTGATTTGCTCAGGAGAAACTGTTACTCTTACTGCTTCAGGAGGAGGAACGTACACGTGGACAGGTCTTACAGGTACTGGAAATACCCAAACTGTAACACCAACAGCAACTACAACTTATACGGTTATAGCAACCGGAGCAAATGGTTGTATCTCAAGTGCTCCTGCAACAATTACAATTGAAGTGTCACAACCAATAACTTTACAGAATGCTACTCTTCTAAAATGTTATCAGCAAGGAGGCATTACTTATGATTTAACATCTGCTCAATCTCAGATTACCTCTGTAGGAACTGCAACTTTTGCTTATTACATCAATCAGGCAGATGCAAACGCAGGGAATACAAGTACAATTGGTGCTCCTACAACTTTTTCAAGCGCAGGAAATCAAACAATTTATGTACTTGTAAAAAATGGAGGCTGTAGCTATGTTGTAACTTTACAATTGCAGACAACCGCTGCAACAAATTTAACAATAGCAGCTCCTCAAACGATTACGTGTTCTGTTCCACAGATAACTCTTAATGCTTCCGCATCAACAATTCCAACGGGATCGACAATTTTGTGGACAACAACCGGAGGAACGATTGTTTCAGGAGCTAATACTTTAAATCCTGTTGTAAATGCAGGAGGAACTTATACTCTAACTGTAACAAACGTAACACAACCAGGAAATTTGACATGTACTTTTACAGCTTCTGTAACTGTAGTGCAGGATAAAGTTTTACCAGTTGCAAATTTAGCTTCCACATTCCAGCAAATCTGTCCTGGAGAATCTGTTACATTAACGGCTTCGGGTGGTGCAACTTACAATTGGGGAAATGGTCTTACCGGAAATGGTGCAACTCAAGTAGTTTCTCCGGCAAATAATACAACATACACGGTTTTTGCTGTAGGAGCAAATGGGTGTATTTCTGCTAATCCTGCCTCTATTACTATCGTTGTGGGACCGCCGACTGCTTCTGTTGTTGCTTCTAAATTAAAAATTTGTGCAGGTGAATCAGCTACATTAACGGCGAGCGGAGGATTTACTTACAATTGGGTAGGTCTTACAGGAACAGGTAATACACAAATAGTAACACCGAATGTAACTACAACTTATCAGGTTTTTGCATTAGGTGGAAACGGATGTGTATCGACAACACCTGCGACAATTACAATAGAAGTTGTTCCTGCAATTGTTTCTTCTTTAAAAGATGTGAATGTTTGTGCGGGAGATCCTGCAACATTAGATGCCGGAGCAGGGCCAAACTATACGTATGTTTGGAGTACAGGTGCAACTACACAAACTATTACTACCAATGTTCCGGGGTCTTATTCTGTCACAATAAGCAACGGAACTTGCTCTAGACTGTTTACAGCACAAATTATTAATCCTGATTTACCACAATTTACCAATGTAGTTTTTGATAAAGATATTCTTACTATTTCTACTACAAATCCTTCTGGAGGGGTATTAGAATATTCAATTGATGGCGGTGTTACTTGGCAGGCTTCAAATATATTTTACAGTGTGATGAAAAATACCAATTATAGTTTGGTAGTGAGAGTAGTTGGTGCAAAATGTGGAACTTCATTGCAGTTTTTCACATTCTTGATGAGCAATGCAATTACTCCAAATAATGACGGTGTAAATGATTATATTGACTTTTCTGGAATTAGCAATTACAAAAATTTTGCAGCATCAATTTTTGACAGATATGGAGCCGAATTATTTAAAGCAGATAAGTCAAATATAATGTGGAATGGTTCTCTTAAAGGGATTAATTTACCTACAGGAACTTATTGGTATAGAGTTCAATGGGAAAACCCGGCAAGTAAAAAACTTGAATTGAAATCAGGATGGATACTTCTTAAAAATAGAAATTAATATTTATGATATTTTCTAAAACACGCTTTTCGATTTGAAAGGCGTGTTTTTTTATTATGTTAAAAAGAGAATTATTGATGGAGTATATTTAAAAAACTTTTAAATTTGTTGAAACAAATATTATTATGAAGCGATATTTACTGCTGTATTCATTATTTTTACTCACCACCAATGTTTTTTATGCTCAACAAATTCAATCAAGAAAACCGATTAGAGAAACTAATTTAGCTTCAAAAAAAGCAGGAGCTTATATTGATGTAAATGTTCCTCCATATCCTGCAAGTAATTATACACCTACACAATTAGTTACAGATGTATTGGTAGGTACTTCCGGTTCTTGCGGAACTCCTAATATTTCTAATGTAACAGTGAGCCCAAATCAACCTGTTACAAATAACAACAGATTTTGGGGCTATTTCAATAAAACAACTTCAACTTTTCCTTTTGAAGAAGGGATTATATTAACGACAGGATGGGCAAGAAAGGCAGGTAATGCTCTTGAACCTATTACTTTAAGTGATGGTAATGGTGGAGGAAGTGATGCAGATCTTATCGCAGCTATTGGTGTAAGTACTCAAATTAGTAATGCTGCTATTTTAGAATTTGATTTTGTACCGACAAGTTCACAGATGAAATTCAGATATATTTTTGCTTCTGAGGAATATGAAGGTATTTATCCTTGTCCGCCACTTCAATATGATGATGCTTTTGCTTTATTATTAAAACCTAATACACCGGGTTCTACTTATACGAATTTAGCAATTCTACCGGGAGGTGCAGGACCCGTTTCTGTACCCAATATTTTACCGGCAAGTTTTTCTTGTGGACCAATAAATGCTCAATATTTTGGCTCATTATCTCCCAATGCAACCAATTATAACGGTACTACAGCACCTCTTACTGCTGAAGCGACTGTAATTCCCGGGCAATCTTATCATATTAAGATGGTTGTAGCTGATGCAAGAGACAGTAGCTATGGTTCTGCAGTGTTTTTGGAAGCTGGTTCTTTTGATATTGGAGTAAACTTATTAGATCCTGCAGGGGCTCAATTGCCTGCTGAAATTAATGTATGTGATAATGTACCTCAAGTGATAACGGCATCTACAAGTGGACCAAATTTAAATTACCAATGGTATTTAAATGGAGCTGTAATTCCTAATGCTACTACAAATACAATTACAGCAATACAACCGGGAGATTACAAAATTGAAGTAAGTGTTCCCGGAAATCCTTGTCCTGGGTCGGCAAGTATAAAAATTAATGGAGGTACAACTCCTTTAGCGCAAAATGCTACTTATTTGCTTTGTAGTACTCCGGATGTTACAACTTTTAACTTAAACGGTGCTAAACCATTAATCAGCCCAACGACAACAGCTACATTCCGTTTTTATGAAAACTTGGCAGATGCACAGGCTTTAAATAACAGTTATATCGCAAATATTTCAGATTACAACGGGACAAACGGTCAGATTCTTTATGTACAAGTTTCAGACGGTGGATTCTGTAGTAAATTAATCGAACTCAAATTAGAGAGAGAAGTTACTCCTATTGCAGGTCTTACTTCAAACAGAATAAGAGTTTGTGCAGGTGAAAGTGTAATTTTAAAAGCTACAGGTGGAGTTACTTACGAATGGGTAAATTTCATGGGAAGTGGCGATACACAAACAATACCGGTTTATCAGACAACCACTTTTCAGGTTTATGCTATAGGAGCTAAAGGATGTAGATCTTTTCAGCCTGCAAATGTTACGGTAGAAGTAATTCCGGCAATTACCACTCCTCTATTGGATGTTGAGATGTGTATTGGCGATACTATTGTTCTAGACGCTGGAGCAGCAACAGGTACCGATTATTTATGGAGTACTGGTGCAACTACTCAGACAATTACTGCCACTGAGCTTGGTGTTTACAAAGTTCTTATTAAAAATGCAATTTGCGAAAAAGAATTTACGGTAACCGTTACTGCGGCTGCTTCTCCATATATTACTAACTTAAACTACGAGAATAATACATTAACAGTTACTGCAGAAAATCCTCCTATTAATCATATTCCCGGAGTACTTCAATATTCTATTGATGGTGGAGTTCAATGGCAAGAATCCAATGTTTTCACAGGTCTTTTAGATAATACAAATTATATAGTGAGAGTAAGAATTAAAGGGACAACTTGTTATGGCTCAATAGAATTTTTTACTTTACAAATTAATAACGTTATCACTCCGAATAATGATGGTGTAAATGATGTTTTAGATTTAACATCTTTAGGAGCATTCAAAAACTTTACAGGTTCCATTTATGATAGATACGGTGTTGAGATGTTCAGATTTACTAAAGAAACACCAATCTGGAACGGAACTGTAGGTGGAAAAAGATTACCAACTGCAACGTATTGGTACAAATTCAATTTTGAATACAATAAATCTAAAACTCAGATGAGCAGATCGGGTTGGATTATGTTGAAAAACAGGGAATAATTCTCTATATGAAATAAGAAAAATGCCTTTCAGATTTGAAAGGCATTTTTTATTTATTGATTTTCTTTCCAAAGTTGAGTGAAAGAAATAAAATCTGATACGCTGAGTTCTTCAGCTCTTTTATCTAAAAATTCGTGCGTTTTCAAAGCTTCAGGAATATTTAGAACTTTCAAGGCATTCGATAATTTTTTTCTCCTTTGATTAAATCCTGCTTTTACGATTTGCTTAAAAAGAATTTCATTTCCTGCTAAACCTTCTTTCGGATTTCTTGTAAGTCTGATTACTCCCGATTTTACTTTCGGTGGTGGATTAAAAACATTTTCATGAACGGTGAAAAGATATTTTACATCATAATAAGCCTGAATTAAAACCGTCAATATTCCGTAGTCTTTTGTTCTTGGAATGGCGGCAGTTCTTTCCGCAACTTCTTTTTGGAACATTCCTACCATTTCAGGAATCTGTTTATAATGATCAACAATTTTAAATAGAATCTGTGATGAAATATTGTATGGGAAATTTCCTATAATTGCGATCTGTTCATTTTCTAAACCAGCAAAATCATGCTTCAGAAAATCTCCTACAAAAGTTTCTTCAGTGATTTTTTCGTAATTCTGTTTCAGATATTCAATCGATTCATTATCAATCTCTGCAAGAAATATTTTTTGCTCTTTTTCAATTAAATATTTGGTAAGAACTCCCATTCCGGGACCTACTTCAAGTACGTTTTCATAATTTTCAAAACTTAGTCCGTCAACTATTTTTTTTGCGATATTTTCATCTGTCAAAAAGTGTTGACCGAGATGTTTTTTTGCTTTTACACTCAATGTTTTTTATGATTTTGTTAACAATGATTTTCTATAATTCGTTCCAAATTTCGGAAGATTTTTTCTAATTTAGCCAAAAATTTTAATATTAATGGCTAAATCTGTAGAAGAGTTTAATAAGAAAAGACTTCGGTCCAGCAATATTACAGTCGTGGTAAGTATCGCTTTAGTACTATTTTTGTTAGGATTAATGGGGCTTATTTTAATCAATGCTCAGAAATATTCTGACTATTTAAAAGAGCAATTAGTCGTAAATGCTTATTTCGATGAAAACTACGATGTTAAAGATTCTGCTAAAATAGCAAAACAGGAAGCAGTTGCCGTTGAAGTTATTAAAGCGATGCCGTCGGTAAAACGAACTAAATATATTTCTAAAAAAATGGCTACAGCCGAGGCGAAAAAAAGCTTGGGGATTGATACGGAAGCACTTTTCGAAGAAGATATTTACCCTGCATCTGTAGAAGTTGCTCTTAAAGCAGAATACACAGATTCTACTAAAATTGCAAGTGTTTTAAAAGAGATTAAAGCTGTTCCCGGAATTATAGATGTAAAAAACGATACAGATTCACAGAAAATTTATAATAATTTAAATAAAATCTTAAAATGGATTTTAGCATTCTGTGTATTATTTTTAGTTCTTGCTATTGTTTTAATCAACAACTCAATCAGACTAAAGGTGTTCTCAAAAAGATTTATCATCAAAACAATGCAGCTGGTTGGTGCAAAAAGAAGATTTATTTTAACACCATTTATAAAAGAAGCTCTTATTTTAGGGATTTTAGGTGCTTTAATCGGTCTTTTGGCGCTTTTCGGAATTTGGTATTATTTTACAACTACTATAAAAACACCTTTCGTACAAGATACAAATCAATACATTTGGCTGGTTGTTTCTATCTTTGGATTGGGAATTTTCATTACAATACTAAGTACAATAATTGCAACTTGGAGATTCTTGAGATCTAATGTTGACGATTTATATTATTCTTAAAAATGAGCAAAAAAACAAATAAATTTTCGGCATCAGATTATGGTAACGAAACAAAAGTGTCTGAGGAAAGCAATTTTTATTTCGGTAAAGAGAATTTTAAATGGATGCTGATTGGTCTTGCATGTATCATTGTCGGTTTTCTTTTGATGATGGGACCCGATGCAAACACAGTTGACGGAAAATTAGATCCAAATGTTTGGAATGACGATATTTTTTCCATCAGAAGAATCAGAATTGCACCGTTGCTTGTTGTAATTGGCTTCGTGATTGAAGTGTACGCAATTTTAAAAAGAAAATAGAATTACAATTTTTATTTAAAGATTAAGAAATTTGGGAATTTAGACAGTGTTGCTAAATCTCTGGATTTCTTAGTCTTTTTAATTTTTATTACATAAAATGGATTTAATTAAAGCAATAATTATTGCAATCATAGAAGGTCTTACAGAATATCTACCTATTTCTTCAACCGCTCACATGGGTTTTACCGCAAGTTTGATGGGGTTGGAAGAAACAGAATTTCTTAAAATGTTTCAGGTTTCTATACAGTTTGGGGCAATTTTATCGGTCGTTGTAGCCTATTGGAAAAAGTTTTTTGATCTTAAAAACCTTCAGTTTTATTATAAATTGGCATTTGCTGTAATTCCTGCTTTGGTTTTAGGGTATATTTTTGATGATATGATTGAAGATGTTTTAGGAAATCAGATTGCAATATCCTCAGTTTTAGTTTTAGGTGGAGTGGTTTTACTTTTTGCAGATAAATGGTTTAAAAATCCTGTTATCAATGACGAAAAAGATTTATCAATCAAAAAAGCAATCACTATTGGTTTTTGGCAATGTCTTGCAATGATGCCGGGAACGAGTAGAAGTGCAGCTTCTATTATTGGTGGAATGACGCAAGGATTAAGTAGAAAAGCAGCCGCAGAATTTTCATTCTTTCTGGCAGTTCCTACAATGTTGGCGGTAACGGTGTATTCAGTTTTTGTAAAAACTTGGGGTAAAGGAACACCAAACGAAAGCAAAGGCTACGAAATGATTCTTGAATCTCAGGATCATATCACCATTTTTATTGTTGGAAATATCGTTGCATTTATCGTAGCGCTTATTGCTATCAAAGCATTCATCGGAGTTTTAAATAAATATGGCTTCAAACCTTGGGGATGGTACCGTATTTTTGTGGGGATTGCTTTGTTGATATATTTTTATTGGTTTAAATAACAAATACCAATTACATTTTGGGCAGCTATTTCCGTCTTCCACTCCCACTTTTTTACCTTCGCTTCGCTACGGCAAAAAGAGCTCCGTTCAAGCCGGGCTGCAATCTGGTGTATCATAAAAATATTTGTAATTAATTAAAACTCCAATCATCCAAACTCTAAAAACTCTCCAACCCAAACAATGACAGCTGAAGAACTACAGTCAGGACACATATTTTTATTAGACAAACCTCTGGATTGGACTTCTTTTCAGGCAGTCAATAAAATGAAATATAAACTAAAGCGCGAATTTGATCTTCCGAAAAAATTCAAAATCGGTCACGCCGGAACTTTAGATCCGAGAGCGACAGGATTATTAATTGTCTGCACAGGAAAATTCACCAAAAAAATTCCTGAAATTCAGGATGCTCCCAAAGAATACTGGACGGAAATTAAAATCGGAGTTCAAACCGAATCTTACGACACCGAAAAACCTGAGATTCTTCATCAGGATTTTTCAAATGTCACTGAAGAAGATGTGAAAAATGCTTTAGATAAATTTTTGGGTGAAATAGATCAGAAACCACCCATTTTTTCTGCCATTAAAATTGATGGAGCAAGAGCTTACAATTTGGCGAGAGCAGGAGAGGAAGTTGAAATGAAATCCAGAAAAACTACGATTCATTATATTAAAGATGTCGAAATTAATTTTCCATTAATAAGTTTTACCGTTGGATGTTCAAAAGGAACTTACATCAGAAGTTTAGCACACGATATTGGTCAGGAATTGAATGTTGGAGCATATCTTACGCAGTTGAGAAGAACAAAAATCGGCGATTATAAAATCGAAGATGGTACTTCTGAATTTTTAAATAATGAATATAGATTTGAGAATTATGGTTAAAAATTTATTATTGATTTCATTTTTCTCACTTTCAATAAAAGGCTTTTCTCAGGTAGATAATTCCCAAAAACCAAAAATGAATTTTTATCTAAATCCGACTTTAAATGTTGGATACAATTTAGGAAATCAGATTAAAGACAATCAAAATAAAGATTCACAATATTATCAACAATATATTTCGCCCTACCTGCCAAATAAACTGACGTATGGAATGTCGGTCGTTGGTGGTTACAATTTTCTTTCTAATTTTGCAATTGGTACAGGTTTGAAATACAGCTATATTGATCCTAATTTTCATATGTTATATTGGTTGATTCAGCCAAAATTTATTTTCAATCCGGGAGATGAAGCTTTTTTTATTGATGTTACTTATGGAAAGCAGTTTAATAAATCAGCTGTTTCCAATTCTGATTTTTGGAGTTTGAAGGCAGGTCTTCAGGTTTCTTATTCAAAAAGATTAAGTCAGGAAGGAGGTTTGGTTTTAGAAGGATTTCAACTTGGAAATTCAAGTGCAGTATTTATAGGATTAAGTTATGGAATCATCGTTTTTAGTAATAAGAATTATACAGTAGAAGGAATAGACTAATGGAAAAAACACGTATTAATAAATATCTTTCAGAAGTTGGTTATTGCTCAAGAAGAGCTGCAGATAAGCTTTTGGAAGAAGGCAGAATAAAAATCAACGGTCAGATTCCTGAGCTTGGAACAAAAGTTTCAGATGATGATATAGTGGAAGTTGACGGAAAACCCATTCGTGAATCGGAAGACAAGCCTATTTATATTGCTTTTAATAAACCTGTTGGGATTGTTTGTACTACTGATACAAAACGTGAAATCGATAATATTATAGAATATATTAATCATCCGAAAAGAATTTTCCCGATTGGCAGATTAGATAAACCGAGCGAAGGTCTGATTTTATTAACCAATGACGGTGATATTGTAAACAAAATTCTTCGAGGTAAAAATAACCACGAAAAAGAATATTTGGTGAGAGTAGATAAACCTCTCAATTCAAAGTTTCTTGAAAAAATGCGTAATGGTGTCCCGATTTTAGATACAGTTACCAAAAAATGTGAGGTGGAACGAATTGATGATATGACTTTCCGTATTGTATTAACACAGGGATTGAACAGACAAATTCGTAGAATGTGTGAATTTCTTGGTTATGAGGTTATAAAGTTGAAGCGTATCAGAATAATGAATATTAAACTTGATTTACCTGTTGGAAAATGGCGAGATTTGACAGATAATGAACTTTCAGAGCTTAATAAGTTACTCGATGGCTCTTCTAAAACGTTTGATTAAGAAATTTTAAATTGAATGACAAAAAAATAATGATTTTACTTTTGGAATAGCAATAATTGGAGCATTGCTAGATACTTGTAACTTTTTTATTTATTGGATAGCGATTTCTTACAGCACATCCAATTCGTCTCCGATATAATATAGTCTTTAAATTAATTTAATTTTAAAATTTAAATATTTTCAGAAAACGTGTGCAAATTTGATTTGTCTTTTTTGGAATGATTTGAAAAAGAACAAGTTGAAATAAGACGGATAGTATAAAAAAGTATTGTCATAATTAAATTTTTTCGTACTTTTGCAGTCACTTTTGTGAACGTACTTTCGGCGAAGTAAAACATTATCAATTAACAACTTCCATATTTTTCAGGATTCACAGCAAAGCCAAAGTCTGTAAGAATTGGAATACAAATTTTATTAGAAAATGTCAAAAGAGACAAATTCAGCAGAGGTTATTCTTAACCAAAACGTAGCACCAGAACAATTTGATTGGGATTCTTTCGAATCAGGTCTTGATGCAGATGCGAGAAAAGAAAAAAGTGATCTTGAAGAAATCTATAACGGATCTCTTAGCAGCTTAAATGATAATGATGTTATCATTGGTAAAGTTGTAAGATTAACTGACAAAGAAGCTATCGTAGACATTGATTTCAAATCTGAAGGTGTTATTTCTCTTAACGAATTCCGTTACAACCCAGGCCTAAAAGTAGGTGATGATGTTGAAGTAATGGTTGACAGAAGAGAAGACAAAACAGGACAGTTACAGTTATCTCACAGAAAAGCTAGAACACTTAAAGCTTGGGATAGAGTAAACGAACTTCACGAAACTGGAGAAATCGTTAACGGTTTTGTTAAATCTAGAACTAAAGGAGGTATGATCGTTGACGTACACGGAATCGAAGCATTCTTACCAGGTTCTCAAATCGACGTTAAGCCAATTAAAGATTACGATCAGTTCGTAGGTAAAACTATGGAGTTCAAAGTTGTGAAAATCAACCCTGAGTTCAAAAACGTAGTGGTATCTCACAAAGCATTGATCGAAGCAGATATCGAAGGTCAGAAAAAAGAAATCATCGCTCAGCTTGAAAAAGGTCAGGTTCTTGAAGGTACTGTTAAGAATATTACTTCTTACGGTGTATTCATTGACTTAGGAGGTGTTGATGGATTGATCCACATTACAGACCTTTCTTGGTCTAGAGTGAACCATCCATCTGAAATCCTTGAAGACGGACAGACTGTAAAAGTTGTTATCCTTGATTTTGATGACGAGAAAACAAGAATCCAGTTAGGTATGAAGCAATTAGAAGCTCATCCTTGGGATGCTCTTTCTGCTGACATGAAAGTTGGTGATAAAGTAAAAGGAAAAGTAGTAGTTCTTGCTGACTATGGTGCATTCGTTGAGATTGCTCCAGGTGTGGAAGGATTAATTCACGTTTCTGAAATGTCTTGGTCTACTCACTTGAGAAGCGCAGGAGATTTCGTAAAAGTAGGTGACGAAGTGGAAGCTGAAGTACTTACTCTTGACAGAGAAGACAGAAAAATCTCTTTAGGTATGAAACAATTATCTAAAGATCCATGGGAAAATATCGAAGCTAAGTATCCAGTAGGTTCTCAACATGTTGGAACTGTAAGAAACTTTACAAACTTTGGTGTATTCGTAGAATTGGAAGAAGGTATCGATGGATTAATCTATATTTCTGATCTTTCTTGGACTAAGAAAATCAAGCATCCATCAGAATTCTGTGCAGTTGGTGATAAATTAGATGTTGTAGTTCTAGAATTAGACATCCAGGCTAGAAGATTATCTCTAGGTCACAAACAACTTCAAGAAAACCCATGGGATAAATTTGAAACTAAATATGCTGAAGGAACTGTACACGCTGGAAAAGCTGTAGAAGTACACGATAAAGGTGCTTCTGTACAATTCGAAGATGCTGAAGTTGAAGCTTTCTGCCCATCAAGATTATTAGAGAAGGAAGACGGATCTAAAATCAAAAAAGGTGAAGATGCTCAATTTAAAGTAATCGAATTCAACAAAGAATTCAAAAGAGTAGTAGTATCTCATACTGGTATTTTTAGAGACGAAGAGAAGAAAAACGTAAGAGAATCTTCTAACAACAATAGATCTAACAATACATCTTCTTCAAACAACGAAGAAAGATCGACTCTTGGAGATATCGATGCTTTAGCAGAATTGAAAAAGAAAATGGAAGGAGGTAAATAATCCACCAATCATTTCTATCTATAAGAACCACTCGAAAGAGTGGTTTTTTTTGCTTTAATATTTAGATAAAATCACTTTACTTTTTGGGTTTGATGCATTTTATGAATAATTTAAAAATAATATACTTTCATTATTGTTTTAATTGTACATTTGCGCCTTTAAAAGTGAAAATGAAAAAAGTAATTCTACCACTAGTTATTGCAATTTTAGCAGTAATACCTTCGAAATCGTTTGCTCAATCTAACGAAACTCTCATTAAAAATTATATTTCTCAAAATAAATTACAAGAATACAAAAAATCAGATCTTAATCAATTCGTTATTGATAATGTAGATTCTTCAAAATCATTAAATGGTGATATAGTCAAAACTCAGCAAACTTATAAAGGGTATCCAATTTATAATGCAGTTTCTACAGCTTTGATTAAAGAAGGAAAGGTTACTTACTACACAGATAATTTCATTAAAGATTATACAACTTCAAGTGACACAACTGTATCTTTAAATAAGAAAACAGCACTTGATAAAATAGCTGCTGATTTAGGCAATACTCAAATCTCCAATATTCCAATTATGGAGTTTTTTGAGAAAGGAGAAAATAAACATCTTGCAGCAAAACAAAGATTAGTTTACGCTTCAGATGATCAGGGAAATCTGAAATTTGCGTATGAGTTTTTAATTCATGAGCCAAAAACTTCCAATCATTGGGATTACCTTATTGATGCAAAATCTGGAGAAGTAATCAGTAAAGTTAATATGAATTTATCATGTAACTTTCATGAAGGAGCATACAGCAGAGATTCTCAAAATTTGAGTAATTTTTTACCTCAAAATAAAGAATATTATAATGTGAACAAAAACAGTCTGGTTTTATCAGCAGATAATGCTTCATACAATGTTTTTGCTTTGCCAACTGAAGCGCCAACTTTTGCCGCAAGAAGTATTGTTACAAATCCTTGGATTCTTGCTTCTTCTCCGGAAGGATGGCATTCAAACGGAACTACCCATTACACAATTACGAGAGGAAACAATGTCTATGCATACGATGATAAAGACGATGATGAAAACACTTTCGGAACATCTCCTGATGGAGGGGCAGTAAGAAATTTTAATTTTCCTTACGATGCAAATACAAAAGCTATAAATAATTTATCGGCTTCTACCACCAATTTGTTTTATATAAGCAATATGGTACATGACATCTTTTACAAATTTGGATTTACAGAATCTGCCAAAAATTTTCAAAGTAATAATTTCGGAAATGGTGGATTAGATGATGACGAAGTTTTCGCACAGTCTCAAGATGGAGGAGGTTACAATAATGCTAATTTTGCGCCTTACCCGGATAATTACAATCCAGTGATGCAGATGTATCTTTGGTTAGCTTCAAATAAAGTTTTATTCTATAATGCACCAACAGATGCAGTTCCGCGTAATGTTGTTGGAGCTGAAGCACAATTCGGTCCTGGTCTTAATGACGTTGGGATTACAGGTGATGTAAAATTTGCAAGCAACACCAATGGTTGTACTGCTTTTCCTGCAGGAGAATTTGCCGGAAAAATTGGTTTAATCGAAAGAGGAGGAGGTGCAAGTTGTACTTTTTCAGTAAAAGTGAAAAATGCTCAGAATGCAGGTGCAACAGGTGTAATTGTTTATAATGATACGGCCAACGGTTCTTCTCTTGGAACAATGGGTGGAACAGATGCTACAATTACAATTCCATCAATTTTGATTACGAATACTGAAGGAGAATATATTAAAACAAAATTATCATCAAATATCAACGTTAATGTGGATTTAAGACTTGATGCTAAATATGACGGAAGTTATGATAATGGTATTGTTACCCACGAATATGGTCACGGTATTTCAAATAGATTAACGGGTACTGGTTCTAATTGTTTAAATTCAAATTTGAGTAAAGAGCAGATGGGAGAAGGTTGGTCAGATTTCTTTGCTTTAATGTTGACCAATAAACCTGGAGATAACGCTTCTGTACCAAGAGGAATGGGAACTTATGCTGCAGGACAAGCAATTACTGGAGTTGGAATCAGACCTGCAAAATATTCTCCGGATTTTGCCATAAATTCTTATACTTACGGAAATACAAACGGAATGCAGTACAATAACGGTTCTGCAATAGTTCCGAATGTGCATTCCATCGGTTTCGTTTGGGCAACCATGCTTTGGGATTTAAATTGGCAATATGTTGCTAAATATGGATATGCTTCAGATGTGACTTCAGGTACAACAAGCGGAAGTGCAAGAGTTTTACAATTAGTAACAGATGCATTGAAATTACAGGCTTGTAACCCAACTTTTGTTGAAGGAAGAACTGCTATTTTAGCCGCAGAATTAGCTAAGACAGGAGGAACCGATAGATGTATGATTTGGAGAACTTTTGCAAAAAGAGGTCTTGGAGTAAATGCTTCGGCTGGGCTTAAAACCAATATCAATGATCAGGTAGAAGATTTCACTGTTCCTTCAGATTGTTTTCTTGCCACTTCTGAGACAGATAATGTGAAAAATGTTGGAATCTCAATCTACCCAAATCCTGCTAAAAATGAGTTTTACATCAATTTCCCAAGTAATACTTTAGGTAAAGTGAATGTTGAAATCTATGATATGTCAGGAAAATTAATTTCATCAGAAAGTAAAGTTTCTCCGGATGCTAAAAAAGCAATTTCTACAGATAAATTAATCAACGGAACTTACCTTGTAAAAGTAAAAGGTTTAGGAATTGATACCACTTCAAAAGTTATCATTAGCAAATAATTTCTTTTGAATAAATAATAATTGAGACTGTTTCATGTGAAGCAGTCTTTTTGTATTTAATGTGATAATATTTAAGGTAAATCAAATTCGATTTCTTATTTTTATACAGTAATAAGAACTAAAATCATGATTAATAATTTTACTTTTAAAATAAAAAATAGAAATGTTCAGATTCTGTTTGCCCTTTTTGTTTTATTACCCTGTTCTTTTTTTTCTCAGGATAACAAAAGATTAATTAAAAACTATATTTCTACTAAACACGTCCAAGATTTTAAAAAAGCCGATTTAATAGATCTTGATATTGATAATGTTGATTATTCTGAATCTTTAAAAGGAGAAATAGTAAAAATTAAACAAAAATTTAAAAATTATCCAGTTTATAATGCGGTCGGAACGGTTTTGATTAAAAATGGTAAAATCGAATATTATTCAGATTCATTTATTAAAAACTATGATTCTTCAGGTTCAGAAATTGGAACAATTAATAAGGAAAAAGCGCTTCAAAATATAGCTTTAGCTTTAAAAAATAATGAAATAGCAAACTTTCAAATTTTGGGAAGTACTTCTCCTACATCTGGTCAGAAAAATTTTGTCAAGCAAAAATTAACATTTGTTGAGGTAAATTCCAATTTAAAATTGGCTTATGAATTTTCTTTTCAGGAACCAAAATCTTCAAATTATTGGAATATTTTAGTGGATGCGAATTCTGGTGAAATTATTTCTAAGGAAAATTTAAATTTATCATGTAATTTTCATTCTGATGCTTATTTAGGTGAATATACAGTTGATATTTTAAGACCTCAAAATATTCAGAAAAATTCTTTAAAATTAGCTGATAACGCAAGTTACAATGTTTTTCCTTTACCAATTGAAGCACCAACATTTGGAAGTCGTTCCACCGTTTCAAATCCATGGATTTTAACCTCATCTCCCGAAGGATGGCATTCAACGGGAAATACAAGCTATACAATTACACGTGGAAATAATGTTTTTGCTTACGAAGATGCAGCAAATTTAGATCAACCAGGATTTTCTCCAGATGGTGGTGCAAATAGAAATTTTGATTTCCCTTTCTCGATTAATGGAACTCCGGCTTTTAACAGAAGTGCAGCCATTACCAATTTATTCTACATAAATAATAAGGTTCACGATATTTTCTACAAATTCGGATTTACAGAATCTGCAAGAAATTTTCAGCAAAATAATTTTGGAAAAGGTGGAGTAGGAAACGATTATGTTTTAGCAGAATCTCAGGATGGAGGCGGTTTGAATAATGCCAATTTCACCACACCTTCAGATGGAAACAGACCTTTAATGCAAATGTATCTTTGGTCTACAATTAATAGATATTTCTTTTATAATGCACCAATCGCAGCAATTCCGAGAGTTCCACAGGCGAGCCCGGCACAGTTTGGACCGCAACTTAATGGAACCGGAGTTACAGGAGATGTTGCTTTAGCTTCAGTAGTTGATGGTTGCTCAGCTTTACCTTCCGGATCTTTAACCGGAAAAATTGGATTGGTGGAAAGAGGAGGTAACGCAAACTGTACATTCGCTCTAAAAGTGAAAAATGCTCAAAATGCTGGAGCAGTAGCCGCAATCATTTATAATAATGCGACTGCTTCAAATTTTCCATCTTCAATGGGAGGAACAGATACGACAATTACAATCCCATCAGTTTTAATAACAAATAGTGAAGGTGAATATATCAAAACACAACTCAATAATTCATTAACGGTAAATGTTACTTTGAAAAGTGACCCTGCAACTGCAGTTACACCCGATGGAAGTTTTGATAACGGAATTATCACTCATGAGTACGGACACGGAATTTCAAACAGATTGACCGGAAATGGCTACACTTGTCTTTTAAAATCTGCAAGTAAGGAGCAAATGGGAGAAGGATGGTCAGATTTTTTTGCCTTAATGCTTACGAACAAACCGGGAGATAATGCTTCTGTACCTAGAAGTATCGGAAGTTATGCAAGTGGACAATCAACAAACGGAGCCGGATTCAGACCTGCAAAATATTCTCCGGATTTTTCAGTTAATAATTACACTTACGGAGATACAAACGGAATGGAAATCGATGAAGATGGCGAAATCGTTCCCGATGTACATAGAATAGGATTTGTTTGGGGATCAATGCTTTGGGATCTTCATTGGCAATATGCTGCAAAATACGGATATTCTTCAGATGTGACTTCAAGTACAGACAGCGGAAGTGCAAGAGTTTTACAATTGGTAACGGATGCATTGAAATTACAGGCTTGTAACCCAACGTTTATTGACGGGCGAAATGCTATTTTGTCTGCTGAAATGTTGACAACGAAAGGCGAAAACCGTTGTATGATTTGGAAAACTTTTGCTAAAAGAGGTTTAGGGCTAAATGCTTTGCCGGGAAATAAAATGAATATCAATGATCAGGTGGAAGATTTTACAATACCTAAAGATTGTACAGATGGAAATTCAAATATTCAACCCAATAAAAGTCTAGTATCAATTTATCCTAATCCTGCAAAAGATGAATTTTTTATTTATTTGAAAGATTTTACGATTGGAAGTCTTCATTTACAGATTTATGATATGTCAGGAAAATTAGTTCTTTCAGAAAATAGATCTTCACAGGATTCAAGAATTCCTGTCTCAACAAAAGACTTTGAAAACGGAGTATATGTTGTAAAATTACACGGCATCGGAATTGATTCCAGCACAAAAATTATTGTTAAAAAATAGATTCAAAAACTTTAAAAAATTACAATCACTTTAGAATTTTCTGAAGTGATTTTTGTTAATATACACCTGTCTGATTTTTAAAATAATAAGTTGTAACTTTGCCGGCCGCGAAAAAAATTATGAAGAAGAAAAATATTTTAAAAGGAGTATTATTTGTTGGCTTTGGTGCAAGTATTTACGGAATGCTCGCAACTTTCGTTAAAATGTCTTACAAAGATGGTTTTACCACTTCGGAAGTTACAACAGCTCAATTTGCATTAGGCTTAGTCGGACTATTAATTCTGAATTTCGTTCAGACCATTACCTCAAAAAAGAAATTATCATCACCGAGCCGTAAAGAATTCAGAATGCTTTTGATGGCAGGAACTTCTTTGGGATGCACAAGTTTGTTTTATTACATTGCAGTACAGTATATCGCTGTTTCTATTGCAATTGTTCTGTTGATGCAGTCGGTTTGGTTTAGTGTTGTTGTGGAAAGTTTTATCACTAAAAAATTTCCGAATGCTAAAAAAGTAGTTGCCACTTTAATTGTTTTATTAGGAACCGTTTTGGCAACTAATCTGATTAACTTAGAAGTAAAATTAGATTGGCACGGAATCTTTTGGGGACTTTTAGCAGCAGCTTCATTTACGATGACCATGTTTACATCAAATACTTTGGCAACACATTTACCGGTTCTCAGAAAAAGTATCATCATGTTAACTGGAGGATCAGTAATTGTTTTAGCGTTTTTGTTTTTCGCTCAGATCGGACCATTGTACTCTGAAAGTTTAAGATCATTTTACTTAAATTTTACTGAAAATACAGAACATATAAGACCTTTTGATTACTCCATTTTTTGGACGTATGGTTTTATTTTGGCATTGTTTGGAACAATTATCCCACCGATTCTATTTAATTTAGGCTTTCCAAATACAGGTTTGGGATTAGGGAGTATAATCTCATCTTTAGAACTTCCAGTTTCGGTTACAATGGCTTTTGTTTTATTAAGTGAAAAAGTAATCTTCATTCAATGGATTGGTATTATTTTAATTTTAATGGCAATTGTCCTGATGAATTTACCTTCCAAAAAGGAGAAACTTATTCCCGAAACCATTTCTTAAAACGAACATTAAAATTTAATTTGAAAAACTTTGTCAGCTTTTATAAGTGAAACGGCTTTGTGTAGCTTAAAAACAGTTAGCTGTTAAAAAAAAAAAAATTGCGATCGTTGCGTTAAAAACCGGAGAGCAGTAATCATAATTAAATTATAAATAACTTCCAAAACCGTTTCTTTTGAATCGGTTTTTTTAATTTTATGTCTAAATTCAATCTTCATGACCAAATTAAAAAATATTCTCACAGGAATTTCTCTTACAATTACATCAACTTTAGCTTTTTCGCAGATAAAACCTTTAGATGCTACACTTTCCAATTATCAATATCCTTTTGAAGTTCACTTTTTAGAATTAAATTCTCAAAAACAAAATCTAAAAATGGCCTATATGGATGTTGTTCCAAAAAAATCAAATGGAAAAACCATCATGCTTCTTCACGGAAAAAATTTCAATGGCGCATATTGGGAAAAAACAGCAAAAGATCTTTCAGATAAAGGTTTCAGAGTCATTATTCCCGATCAGATTGGCTTCGGGAAATCATCAAAACCTCAGAGTTATCAGTTTTCATTTGCGCAATTGGCTGATAATACGAAAGCAATTTTAGAGGAGTTGAAAATCAATAAAGTCATTGTTTTAGGACATTCAATGGGTGGAATGGTCGCTACAAGATTCACATTGATGTATCCTGAAACTGTCGAAAAATTAATTTTGGAAAACCCGATCGGATTAGAAGATTACAAAACCTTAGCAAAATATCAAACAGTTGATGAAGCGTATCAATCTGAATTAAAAAATACCGCTGAAACTTACAAAAATTATCAGTTAAAATTCTATTATGATAACAAATGGAAATCAGAATATCAACCATGGTTAGATTTAATTGCAGGCTGGACTTTACATAAAGATTATCCACAAGTTGCTTGGAACGCAGCGTTAACAAGTGATATTATTTTTAATCAGCCAGTTGTTTATGAATTTAAAAATATTAAAACTCCGACTTTACTCATCATCGGAACAAGAGACAGAACTGCAATCGGAAAAGACCGTGCTCCAAAAGAAATTCAGCCAACAATGGGACAATATCAGGAGCTTGGCAAGAAAACCCAAAGAGAAATTGCAGGTTCAAAATTAGTAGAATTAGAAAATGTAGGTCATCTTCCACATATCGAAGTCTATGATAAATTTTGGAATGCTTTGTATGATTTTATTAAATAAGCTGGAAATGAGGTGTTGGATGTTTACAATATTGAAAACAAAAACCCAAATTTAAACTTATCATGTTTTATGCACTCTTAAATATTCCCCTCCATTGGGAGAGTGGCGAAAATTTCAAAGAAATTTTTGACGGTGTGGTTAAAAAGGTTGATTGATAAAAATATCAAAATAAAAAGAGGCTCTCTAAAATAGAAAGCCTCTTTTCGTATGTGTTGTTGTCTGAATTACTTCTTGTAAGGAACGTCTTTAATTCTAGCCTTTTTACCTCTAAGATCTCTGAAGTAATAGATTCTAGATCTTCTAACTTTACCTCTTCTGTCAACTTCAATTTTTTGTAAAGCTGGCATATTGATAGGGAAAACTCTTTCTACACCTACATCACCAGACATTTTTCTGATGGTGAAAGTTTTTGTAGAACCAGTACCTCTCAATTGGATAACTGTTCCTTTAAAGAACTGAGTTCTAGTCTTTTGTCCTTCCTTAATTTCGTAATAAACAGTGATTGTATCACCAGCTTTGAATTCAGGGAATTCTTTTTTTGTAATGTACTTGTCTTGTACGTACTTTAATAAATCCATTATTAATAATATAAAAAATGTTTAGGCTAAGCAACTTACACGGACATCGTCAGAGGTTGAATAACAGATTGCAAAAATACGATTAAAAATTAATTTAGCAAATATTTATTATTAAATATTTACAGAAAATCAATATTTGTAAATTGCTCATTACCCATCACTTATATTTTGTGGGTGTGTCCCTCGCTCGGTCATTCTGCTCCGCTCCATTTCCTCACTCGGGTCGGGCTGTCCGCTGTATCTTTTTCGCAACGGCATTTCCCAATCGAAAAAAGGATGCCGCCTCCATCCCTCACGCGATTTAGTGTTTTAAATTTTTAGCCGTAGTTTTCCAGTCATGAACTTTTGGTTTTTTTTTGTTTGACTTCTTCGAATCTTTAATTTCAAAATAAAAGAACAGAATAAATTATTCTCAATTTAAAAGAAAAACACTAATTTAAGACCTTCAAATTTTATACTTAAAATGATCGATAAAAGAGTAAAAAATGCAGCTGAAGCAATCGAAGGAATCAAAGACGGAATGACCTTAATGTTAGGTGGGTTCGGATTGTGTGGAATTCCGGAAAATTCAATCAATGCTTTGGTAGATAGCGATGTAAAAGACCTAACTTGTATTTCAAACAACGCAGGAGTAGACGATTTCGGTTTGGGATTATTGCTTCACAAAAGACAAATCAAGAAAATGATTTCTTCTTACGTTGGTGAAAATGCTGAGTTTGAAAGACAAATGCTTTCAGGAGAATTGGATGTAGAACTGACGCCACAAGGAACTTTAGCAGAAAAATGCAGAGCTGCACAAGCAGGAATTCCTGCTTTTTATACACCTGCAGGTTTTGGAACTGAAGTCGCAGAAGGAAAGGAAGTAAAAGATTTCAAAGGAAAACCACATATTTTGGAGCACGCTTATGAAGCAGATTATTCAATCGTAAAAGCTTGGAAAGGTGACCATGCTGGAAATTTAATTTTCAAAGGATCTGCAAGAAATTTCAATCATCCAATGGCAGGAGCAGGGAAAATTACGATTGCTGAAGTAGAAGAATTGGTAGAACCAGGAGAATTAGACCCAAACCAGATTCATATCCCAGGAATTATGATTCAGAGAATTTTCCAGGGAGAAAAATTTGAAAAAAGAATTGAGCAGAGAACGGTTAGAAAAAAAGACTGATTTTTTCATTTCTAAAAATATAATACCCCGAAATTCAACTTTCGGGGTAATTTTATTTAATTATTTTATTACGAAGAAGTAGGAATCTCTGTTTTCAATCATGTAAACTTCCATCTTCTATAATCTATATCCAACTCTAAGTCCAAAGCAAAAGTTAAAGTAATTACCCGATTTTTTTTCCATATTCAATTCTCTGAAAAACGGAACTAAGCCTGTTCCCACAATTTCATGTTTAGACTCATTGTAATCAATAGCTGTATTTTCTACCTTTCTGTTCATTAATCCTAAACCTATATAAGGTTCAAGAACAATTTTTTTGGATACTGAAATCTGATTTCCGAACAGCACATTAAAACCTTTCGCCTTTCTTTTAAATCCGAAATTATCGGTGTATTTTACATCGGCATTATTTAAAGGAGAATAATCTACAATATCTGTACTTTGATTTTCACGATAAAATAATTGTAATCCTACATAAAATTCAGTCCTTTTAGATTCAATTCTTGAATTGAGCAGTTTAAATAAATATACTCGACCTTCAAGATTGGTTTTGAAACCTCGTGATTTTAATATAATAGTATCTGCTTTGCTAAATTCATAAAGCTGATATCCAATTTCACCATTCACACTGAAATAAGGATTTATTTTTCTTTCAGCAGAAATCATTACTGTGGGATAAGAGACAGCATCCACTAATTGCGTAGCATTAAGCTTTAAAATCCACTTGCTTTCCTTTGATTCCTGCGCAAAAATCAAAGTTGAAATCGTTAAAATAATAACAGATAGAAGTTTTTTCATCCAAATCAATTTAAGTTTTAAAACGATTTAAAATTACTAATAAAATCACCCTGTTTTGTATTATTAAAAAAAATGATTGAAAATATTTAGAAATCAAAATCTTATTTGAACTTTTTACCGAAATATTTTCAATTTAAAAATCAAAGAAACTTTTGTGCGTTTTGTGGTAAAAATCAAATCAAAGGTAATTCTGCAGTCTTTCTTTCTCCGATTTGCTGTCTCCACATCGCATAATACAGTCCTTTTTCTTCGATTAATTGTAGATGAGAACCCGTTTCAATTACTTGTCCGCGTTCTAAAACAAAAATTCGATCGGCATGCATAATTGTACTTAATCTGTGCGCAATCAAAACAGTAATCTGCTCTTTTTCTCTTGAAATTTCTTTAATGGTTGTCGTAATTTCTTCTTCCGTAATACTGTCCAAAGCTGAAGTTGCTTCATCGAAAATTAGCAAATGTGGTTTTCTTAATAAAGCTCTTGCAATGGCAATTCTCTGTTTTTCACCACCGCTTAATTTTAATCCACCTTCTCCAATGACGGTCTCAATTCCTTTTTCAGCACGTTCTAAAAGAGCGGTGCAGCTCGATTTTTTTAAAGCTAATTGTAAATCTTCTTCAGTCGCAGAAGGATTTACAAATAAAAGATTTTCTCGTATTGTTCCTGCAAAAAGTTGAGTGTCTTGTGTTACAAAGCCTATCTGATTTCTCAATTCATCAAAATCAAATTCCTTTCCGTCAATATTATTGTAAAGAATAGAACCTTCCTGCGGTCTGTATAAACCGACTAGCAATTTCACCAGTGTACTTTTTCCTGATCCACTTGGTCCTACAAAAGCAATCGTTTCGCCATTTTTTACATGAAATGAAATGGAATTTAGAGCTTTATAATGCGCACTTTGATGTTGAAAAGAAACTTTTTCAAATTTTAAATCTTCAATAGCTCCGATTTTCTTTGGAGTCAAAGGTTTTGGTTCCACTTCTTTTTTCATCACGCAGTCGAAATTCTGAAGTGATGCTTCAGCTTCACGATAAGAAATAATGATGTTCCCGATTTCCTGCATTGGTCCGAAAATAAAGAATCCGTAAAACATTAACGATAGATATTGTCCCGGCGTTACAATGTTTTTAAAAATCAATAATAATAAAGTGAAGGTGATTACTTGTTGTAGAAAATTAACTAAAGTTCCCTGTACAAAGCTTAGCGAACGAATACTTTTCACTTTTCTCAACTCCAAATTCAGGATTTTATAAGTATTATTATTCAAACGCTCAACTTCCTGATTGGTCAATCCTAAACTTTTTACAATTTCAATATTTCTAAGACTTTCAGTGGTGCTTCCTGCTAAAGTTGTCGTTTCTGCAACAATATTTTTCTGAATTGTTTTAATTCTCTTACTCAATAAATTGGTTACAACGGCAATAAGAATAATTCCGACTACATAAACCGGCATAATCGACCAGTGTAAACGGATGGCATAAACTGAAACGAAAATAATGCTCACCAGAATTCCGAAAAAGACATTAATGAAATTGTTGATAAATTTCACAGAATCCTCACGCACTTTAGTTAAAATTGAAAGCGTTTCGCCACTTCTCTGGTCTTCAAATTCCTGAAAAGGTAATCTCATAGAATGCTGTAGACCATCAGTGAATATTTTAGCCCCAAATTTTTGAATGATCACACTTACCACATAATCCTGAAAAGCTTTGGCGATACGGCTAATCATGGCGGTTCCAATTAATAATGTTAAAAAGTAAAAAACTCCGTGGTAAATATCTGTTCCGTACAAATATTCATTTAGAGTTCTTGGAATAAGTTTTTCTTTATCGAAATGATTGGGCTGATTGACCAATTTATCCAGTATATTTCCTGTAATCGCAGGTGCGAAAAGTGAAAAAACCTGATTGATAGAAGCTAACAACAACGAAGCGAAGATTAGCCATTTATATGGTTTTAAATAATTTAATAGAATTTTCATTTGTAAAATTAAAAGCGCACAAATTTACGACAAATTGAGTAGTAAAATTTATCATAGGATAAGAAAAGAAACTATTTCGTAATTCTGGAAAAATGGTTAATTTGGCGGGATAAGATTATACTATGTTAACGAAAGAACAAATTGCACAAAGAATTTCCAGAGAAGTAAAAGATGGCTACTATGTAAACTTAGGAATCGGAATCCCAACATTGGTGGCAAATTATGTTCCCGACAATCTTTCGGTAGAATTCCAGAGTGAAAACGGAGTTTTGGGAATGGGACCATTTCCTTTTGAGGGAGAGGAAGATGCAGACGTCATCAATGCCGGAAAACAGACGATTACGATTTTGGAAGGTGGTTCGTTTTTCGATTCTGCGTTCAGTTTTGGGATGATCAGAAGCCAGAAAGTTGATTTGACCATTCTTGGTGCCATGGAAGTTTCAGAAAACGGTGATATTGCCAACTGGAAAATTCCAGGAAAAATGGTGAAAGGAATGGGAGGGGCAATGGATTTGGTAGCTTCAGCTGAAAATATTATCGTTGCAATGATGCATGTCAACAAAGCTGGAGAAAGTAAAATCCTTAAAAAATGCTCACTTCCTCTTACAGGAATTAACTGTGTGAAAAAAGTAGTGACTGAATTAGCGGTCTTAGATGTAACTCCAGCTGGTTTCAAACTTGTTGAAAGAGCTCCCGGAGTTTCGGTAGAACATATTATCAAATCAACGGAAGCAGATTTAATCATCGATGGAGAAATTCCGGAGATGCAGTTCTAAATAAAGCAAAAACCTTGTCTAATGGACAAGGTTTTTTATTGAAAACTTTTTTTATTTTACGACCTGAAAACTTTTAGCGTTAAGCAAATTGAAAGAAGAAGGCCACTGAGAAAAGTTTTATGTTCGAAGTGCGGCAAAAAATATGTTTTAAAAACTACCTGTGAATCCGCACAAGTTTAAACTTTTCAGCGCTGGCTCAATTTGTAGCGTCAAAAAGTTTTAAGTCTTGATTTTTTTGTTTCTTTTTTCATCAAGGAAAAAAGAAATTTACTTCCCATCCTGCGCCCCAAAAACCTTCTGCAGAATACTCGTGGTTCTCATCACAGAATTATTTCTGATGCCGCTTTCTTTTTCTGCTACCATTTTAAAAACGCCATTAATAGTCTCGTTGGTCACATATTCATTTAAATCTGTGGAAACGGCTTGTCCGGTCAGCGTATTATATTTAGAAATCAAATTATTCCAGACTTTATCGGCGCCCACTTTTCCTAATGAAGCCTTTACTTTGGGCTGAAAAGCGGTGAATAATTGAGTTTGGGTTTTACTCTGTAAATAATTGGTTGCAGAATTGTCGCCACCCAACAGGATATTTTTGGCATCAGTAATCGTCATCGAGGTAATGGCCTTGGTGAAAATAGGAGCTGATTCAGTCACTGCATCTTCGGCAGCTCTGTTCAATAATTTTACGCCCTGATCCGCTAAACTTCCCAATCCGAAAGCACGGAGTTTGGTATCAATCACTCTTAATTTTTCGGGCATTAAAATTTTTACTGCTTCATTTTTAAGGAAACCGTCCTGTACAGCGAGCTTTTTCACGCCTTCATTTACACCCAAATTTAAAGCTTCCTTTAAACCAGATGAAATTTGAGTTGAAGTCAGACTTCCCAAATTGACTGAAGAAGTATTTTTTGTTGGAGTTTGCTGAGTTGTTGCAGGTGAAGTGGTTGTGTTGGTTTTAGGATTGTTTAAATCAACACCTGTCTGGTTTTTAACCGTAGATTTAATTATATCTAAAATCTGTGCCTGTGCAGAAACCGAAAACAATAATCCGGCTGCCAAAAGAAAAGTTTTTTTCATCATTTAATTTTATACAAAATTAGATGTTTCAAAGCTGAAATAGTTAAATGATAGACTGAATTTTTCAGAAAAGAATTATATTCGCTAAAATCTAAACTCAACCAGATGCTGCGTATTCTTTCGGCCTTTTCTTTATTGATTTCAATGTGTTTTTTTTCTCAAACAAAACTGAATTTAATTCCTTATCCGCAAAAAGTGGAGTTTCAAAATGGAGAATTTGTTATTCCGACATCATTTAATTTAAGTAATAATCTTCCTGTAAACGAGACAGAATATTTAAAAAATAAATTAAAATTAAAATTCAGTAACGCAAAAAATCAGGATGCGCATTTGTTGTATTCTAAATTAGAAAATCAATCAAAACCTAATAACGAGGCGTATTCAATTGAAATTTCTTCCAAACAGATCCATATAAAGTCCTACACAGATCAGGGGTGTTTTTTAGCGATTCAAACTCTAATTCAGTTATTTGAAACGCAGAAAAACGGAAAAATTCCTGCAATGAAAATTGAAGATTCTCCAAAATTCGCGTGGCGCGGAATGCACCTCGATGTTTGCCGTCATTTTTTCACAATAGAAGAAGTTAAACAGTATATCGATTATTTGGCAATGTACAAACTCAACACTTTTCACTGGCATTTAACCGACGATCAGGGCTGGAGAATTGAGATTAAAAAATATCCGAAACTTACTCAAATCGGTTCAAAACGTAAAGAATCCATGATTGGAGCTTACGTTGATGATACTTTTGACGGCAAACCTTACGGACCGTATTTTTATACTCAGGATCAAATTAAAGAAGTTGTAAAATATGCTCAGGATAGACACATAACGGTCGTTCCGGAGATTGAAATGCCGGGTCACGCTTTGGCTGCACTTTCTGCTTATCCTGAACTGGCTTGTACCAAAGGACCTTTTGAAGCAGCGACAAAATGGGGCGTTTTTGATGATGTTTTCTGTCCGAAAGATGAAACGTTTACTTTTTTGGAAAATGTTTTGGATGAGGTGATTCAGCTTTTTCCTTCGCAATATATTCACATCGGTGGTGACGAATGTCCGAAAACGAGGTGGAAGGAATGTGCGCACTGTCAGGCATTAATTAAGAAAAATAATCTGAAAGACGAGCATGGACTTCAAAGTTATTTCATTCATAGAATTGAAAAGTATGTGAACTCAAAAGGCAGGAAAATCATCGGCTGGGATGAGATTCTGGAAGGTGGATTGGCACCAAATGCTGCAGTAATGAGCTGGACTGGCATTAAAGGTGGAATTGAAGCCGCAAAAACCAATCATTTTGCTGTGATGACGCCGGGTGCATATTGCTATTTTGACCATTATCAGGGCGATCCGCAGACCGAACCCAATGCGTTCGGAGGTTTTACGCCTTTGGATAAAGTGTATTCGTACAAGCCGATTCCTGCCGAATTAAATGCCGAACAGTCGAAATATATCCTGGGAGTTCAGGCAAATTTATGGACGGAATATATTCTGGATTTCAAACAGGTTCAGTACATGATCTTCCCAAGATTATTTGCACTTTCCGAAGTAGGATGGGGAACTTCAAAACCGGAAAATTATAAGGAATTTGAAAATAGGGTGGTGGAGCATTTTAAAATTTTAGATAAAATGAACATTAACTATGCAAAAAGTATTTACAACATTTCAGGAAAGGTAATTCCTGCTAGCAAAGGTGTTTCTTACGAACTTTCAACTTCACAAAATCCCAGCGGAATTAAATTTACGACAGATGGAAGTGAGCCAACATCAAATTCTTCAACCTACCAAAATCCGATTCCGGCTTCAAAAGCGATGAACATTAAATCTGCTTATTTTGAAAATGATGAATTAAAATCAGCGGTTTCTTCTCAGAATTTTTCTACTTCAAAAACGACCGGAAAAAAAATCACTTTAGAACATCAGCCCAGCGAAAATTATTCTTTTGGCGGAGCTTTCACCTTAGTTGACGGAATTATCGGTAACGTAAAGCAGTTGGGAAAAACATGGCTTGGTTTTCAGGGAAAAGATGTGGTTGCGACAATTGATTTAGGTGAGAAAACAAATTTTTCGGAAGTTTACTTTAATACATTAGACAACAAAGGAAGCTGGATTCATCTGGCAAAATCAGCGACTGTCTCCATATCGGATGACGGTAAAAATTTTAGAACCATTAAAGAAATCGGAAAAGAAGAAATTCTTTCCACAAAAGGAAAAATCAATATTAAACTCGGAAATCAGAATGCAAAGTTTATTAAAATTAAAGTAGAAAACGCAGGAATTATTCCCGCAGGAAATCCAGGAGCAGATTCAAAAGCATGGCTTTTCGTCGATGAAATCGGAGCGAGATAATTCAAGATTTAAAATTTAATATTCAAGATTAACCTTAACATTAGCCTCAACCTAAAAATATGAATTCACGAAGAAAATTTTTAAAAACCACAGGAATATTATCATCTGCACTGCTGCTCAATCCACTGGATTTAATTGCAAAAGAAGTTCCTGAAAATGAAAATACGTTGGTCAATAAACCCATCGTTCTTTCAACCTGGGATTTTGGTTTAAAAGCCAACGAAGAAGCATGGAAGATCTTAGGGAAAGGTGGAAGAGCTTTGGATGCGGTTGAAAAAGGCGTGCGTCTGGTTGAAAATGATCCGAACGAAAGAAGTGTTGGCTACGGCGGCCGCCCTGACAGAGATGGAAGAGTGACGCTGGATGCCTGCATTATGGATGAAAATTACAACATTGGTTCGGTGGCGTGTCTGGAAAATATTAAAAATCCAATTTCTGTAGCAAGAATGGTTATGGAAAAAACACCTCACGTGATGTTGGTTGGCGACGGAGCTTTCCAGTTTGCCATTTCACAAGGTTTTAAAAAAGAAAATATTCTCACAGCAGAATCCGAAAAAGAGTGGAAAGAATGGCTGAAAGACAGCAAATACAAACCCATCGTCAACATCGAAAATCACGACACGATTGGAATGATCGCATTGGATGCTCAGGGAAATCTTTCCGGAGCCTGTACAACGAGCGGAATGGCTTTCAAAATGCACGGCAGAGTAGGTGATTCGCCGATTATCGGTGCAGGTCTGTTCGTTGATAATGAAGTTGGTGCTGCAACGGCAACTGGTCATGGCGAGGAAGTGATCAGGACGGTCGGAACTCATCTCGTTGTGGAACTGATGCGACAGGGAAGAAATCCGCAACAGGCTTGTAAAGAAGCAGTTGAAAGGATTTTGAAAATTACACACCGAAGAAATAAAAATTTAAAAGATATTCAGGTGGGCTTTATTGCCATTAATAAAAAAGGGGAATACGGTTCATATTGTATTCAGGACGGATTTAATTTTGCCGTTCACGACCAGAAAGGAAACCGTTTGGAGAAACCTGAATTTGCTTTAAAGTAAGGAAAGAGCCAAGTGAAAGATTCTGATCATAAACTCGAATCCCGAATCCCGAACCCCGAATTTCAAATTTCAAACATCAAATCTCAAATCAACCTATGTTTTTAGAAATCGCCACTTTCGATATCACATCCGCTGAAATCGCCTTAAATTCCGTTGCAGACAGAATTGAATTCTGTGCAGACATCAATTCCGGAGGAATTACGCCCGACCTTGAAGAATTAAGGTATTTAAAAGAAAAATATTCCAAACCGATTCATGTGATGATTCGCCCTGTAGGTGGCGGTTTTATGTACAGCGATTCAGAATTTATACAGATGCAAAGGGATATTATTGAATTTTCGAAAGCCAAAGCTGATGGTTTTGTTTTCGGTATTTTAGATGAAAATCAGGAAATTGATTATGAAAAAAACAGATTGTTGGTTGATCTGGCAAATGGCAAACCTTGCGTTTTTCACCGGGCCATCGACCGGACAAAAAATATTTTTGAATCTGCAGAAAAACTGGTTGAACTAGGTTTCAAAGAAATCCTCACTTCAGGTGGAGAAAATTCTGCCATGGAAGGGAAGGAGAATTTAAAAAAACTTATTGAGAATTGTGGCAATGACATTAAAATCTTAATCGGTGGCGGCGTTCGTTCCAATAATATTTCGGAGTTGAAAAACGTGACGGGTGGGAAATATTTTCATTCTTCAGCCGTGTTGCCGTATGAATCTTTTGCCAATGCGGAGGAGATTAAAAATTTAAAATCAAACATCTAAATTTTCGCCTTGAAAAATCTGTTTTCATACATCTTAGCTCTTTTTTACACAGTTGGTTTTTCGCAATCTTCAGAGCGAAACTTATCCTTAGAAAAATGGAATTTTAAAAATGCAAAAGATCAAAATTGGCTTCCAGCAAAAATTCCCGGAGTTGTGCACTTGGATTTGATGGATAACAAAATTATTCCTGATCCCTACAAAGATGAAAATGAGAAAAAAGTTCAATGGGTTGAAAATGAAGATTGGGATTATCAAACCAATTTTAAAGTTTCTTCAAAAGAATTAGAGAATAAGAATATCGATTTGATTTTTTATGGATTGGATACGTTTTCTGAAATTTATTTGAACGGAAAATTATTAAAAAAAACGGATAATATGTTCCGAAAATGGGAAATTCCTGTCAAAACATATTTAAAAGTTGGAGATAATTTGTTACAAATCAAATTTAAATCAGCGGTAAGTGTAGGAAAAGAATTAGCGAAAAAAGTTCCTTTCACTACACCGGAATCACCACGAAGTTTTATCAGAAAAGCGCAATATCAGTTCGGTTGGGATTGGGGTCCGAGATTAGTAACAGCAGGAGTTTGGAAAGATGTAAAATTAAATTTCTGGAATCAAGCTAAACTTGAAAATGTAAAAATTGAACAGAAAGTTTTAACAAAGCAAAAAGCAGAATTAAATATTTATACAGGAATTCTTGCTGATAAAGAAGGTAGATATTCCGTTTTAATTAATAACCAAATCAAAAATATTCAATTAAAAAAAGGAAAAAATACAATTCAGATTCCTTTTACAATTCGTAATCCCAAACTTTGGCAACCGAATGGATGGGGCGATCCGAACTTATATAATTTGAAAATTTCATTACAGAAAGAATCAAAAACTTTAGTAGAAAAGACAGAAAGAATTGGTTTAAGAACCATCGAATTAATTCAGGAAAAAGATGAAAAAGGAAAGTCTTTTTATTTTAAAGTTAATGGAAATCCAATGTATGCGAAAGGAACTAACTGGATTCCATCCGACAGTTTTACACCTATAATTACCAAAGAAAAATACCAAAAACTAATAAAAGATTCCAAAGAAGCGAATATGAATATGATTCGTGTTTGGGGCGGAGGAATTTACGAAGATGACGAATTTTATAATGCATGCGACGAAAACGGGATTTTGGTTTGGCAGGATTTTATGTTTGCGGGGAGTTTTTATCCTGCTGATGAAAATTTTCAGAAAAATGTAGAATTCGAAGTTAAAGATCAGGTTGAAAGGCTACAAAATCATGCTTCGATCGCTTTATGGTGCGGGAACAATGAAATTGATGAAGCGATTGTCAATTGGGGATATCAAAAACAATTTAAATATTCAAAAGAAGATTCTCTGCAGGTTTGGAAAGATTACAAGAAAATTTTCCATGAAGTAATTCCAAATGCAATTAAAAAATACGCGTCCAATGACAAGCAGATTTATTGGGAAAGTTCACCATCAATCGGATGGGGACACAAAGAGAGTTTAACGGAAGGTGATTCTCATTATTGGGGAGTTTGGTGGGGTGAACAACCTTTTGAAATTTATAATGAAAAAGTTCCGAGATTTGCTTCAGAATATGGTTTTCAGGGAATGCCGACTTTGGAAACTACAAAATCGATGTTTTCAGAAAAACCTGATTTTAGCTTACGAAACGGAACGATAAAAGCGCACGAAAAGCATTCCAAAGGTTGGGAAATTATCGATTTGTATATGAAAAGGGACTATAAAATTCCTACAGATTTTGTGAAATATAATTATGTTTCTCAATTACTCCAGGCTCGAGGAATGCAGATTGCCGTTGAAGTGCACCGACGTGCAAAACCTTATAATATGGGAACGTTGTATTGGCAGTTAAATGACTGTTGGCCGGTTGTTTCGTGGTCGTCAATAGATTATTTGGGGAACTGGAAAGCGTTACATTATCAGATTAAAAGAAGTTTTGAAAATCAGGTAATTTTAACGGAAGAAAAGGATGGGATTTTAAATTTTTATGGAATTAATGATGGTTTGAAAAATTTTGAAGATGTGACTCTGGAGATGGAAGTAAATAATTTCAAAGGTGAAAATATTCTTACAGCAGTTTCTAATCAAAAGCAAAAATTAGAGGATATTATAAAGTTTGACTCATCATCAGTCGCCGAATTGGTGGGTGATTCAGATAAAAATGAATTGTTTTTGAATTTAATTCTTAGAGGAAAAGATGAAAAAATCTTGGCTGAAACTAATTACTTCTTCGCAAAACCAAAAGATTTAAAACTGACCAAACCCAATATCAAAATCAAAAAAATCTCTTCCATAGAAATCGAAATCTCCACCGACGTTCTGGCAAAAGATGTTTATTTATTGGGAGATACTCATTTTAGCGATAATTTTTTCGATTTGCTTCCGAAATCTTCCAAAATAATTAAACTTTCAAAACCTTTAAAAAATGTTGAGGTAATGAGTCTTTGGGACACGATTAATGAATAAAAAAGACCGATTCAAAAATAATCGGCCTAATTCAAAATTTATCTACCTCTACATATTTACAATGAAAACATTTGTGTATAGGATATCCATCTAACGTGAAAATTATTTAATTATTTTAAAAATATTTAAATAATTTTTATATACCAAAAACCTACTGACAAACTGTTGTCATTGTCTCGTCTTACCTTTGTCTTAACATTAACAAATAAAGCAAAAACGTTATGACAACTACAGAAACAACAACGACACAGTTTATCTCTTCAGCACAATTATTAGAGCATTGGCAAGGACACAGAAACCTGACAAGAAGAGTGATTGAAATGTTTCCAGAAAAAGAATTATTCGAGTTTTCAATTGGCGGAATGAGACCGTTTGCAAAATTAGCCGTTGAATTAATCAGCATTGCAGGTCCGGCTTTAAAAGGAATCGTTGAGGGGCAAATGGAAGAGTTTTCTGAGGAAGCTTTTCAGCCAAAAACGAAGGAAGAAATTCTGGCAAAGTGGGATTCTGAAACGGAAGTGATCAATCATTATTTTAATCAGATTTCAGAAGAAAGATTTCAGGAAACGTTCAACTTATTTGGTCAGTACGAGTTTCCGGTGTATCAGAACATTCTGTATTTTGTGGATAACGAAGTGCATCACCGTGGACAAGGTTATGTTTATCTGAGAGCTTTGGGCATGGAGCCACCTTTCTTTTGGGAAAGATTTAGTCTCTAATTAAATTTAAAAAAAGCTTTCGGAATTCTTCTGAAAGCTTTTTAGTTAAAAGTTTACATTATCGTCACTTCGAGTAGATTTTGCAAAAATCATATCGAGAAGTTTTTGTCTGATATCTTTTCTATTATAAATATATTTTCCCAAGAGTTCACGAGTTCTCGATACATTTTTCTCCATTTCATTTCGAAAAAATACTCGAACTGACGAACTGAAAATAATTAGTCAGTTAATACAGATTGGAAAAATTTTCTGATATTTTCTTTCAGTTTAATAAAAACTTCTGAAGTTCCGAATTCTTTATTGTCATAGCCAATCGGGAATCCTTTTTCAACATATTCGTTGTTTTTATTTAAAGTTAATACCTGAAAATCTTTGTTGACTTCACCTAATTGATTGGTGTGAATGTCTAAAAATTTCACTTGAGCATTTTTAGAAAAATCAAGCTTTTTAAAATCAATAGTTTTTACTTCTTTTTTGAGGTCTGAACGAAAAGTAAGATTCATATTTTTGACATCAATCACCGTTTGCCATTCTCCCGCATGAATTGAATTTAAAATATTCCATGCGTAGGCAACCGGCTTCAGATCATATTTGTAGTTTTGTAACATATAATAAGCACGATTGTAACGGTCTTCCCATTTTCCCTTTTGTGTAAAATCAAACTTTTCTTTACCGCCCAAAAAATCAAATTTCTGAGCAGTTCGAAAATCTTTTTTGTACTGATTGTTGCATAAAAGCGGCATTGGCATTTCTTTATCCGTGAGCACTTTGTATTTTCCGTCAAGCAAAGCGATGGTTGCGGAATTGCCTTTGGCATCAGTTACAAAAAAATGGCTTCCGGCTGCATTGGGCCACCAATCGATATTTGGACCGTCATTCAAATGATCCACAACTTCTTTTACGGTTTTGTAATTATCCAGTTGATATTGAATCCACTGTGCCCAAAACATATTCGGCTGTTTCGGATTAAAAACTTTTGAGGTTTCTTCAAGATACAGTTCAACAAGAAAAAGTCCTTTTTCATTGACTCCATAACACGGAAAATCATATCCTAAAAGATTAAAAGTGACCGAACCGTATTTTGAACTCCATTGTTTTTTTGAATTTAAATGATCGGTCGTCAGATTTTCCCAGCTGATATTTCTTTTCTGAACATTTCTTTTGTTGACGACGATCATTCCGGGCATCGTTTTCCAGTTTTCATTAAAACCAACCACGCAATAATCTTTTCCTTTCAGTAAAAATGTTGAGCAGGCATAAATAGAAATAGTGCAAGTAATGAAAATTAAAAGTAAGCTTCGTAAAAATAGGGTTTTCATTTATTTAAAATCTTTTGCAATTTTAGTAATTAAATTGTTCATTTTAGTCTTCAATAATTCCGGTTCTAAAATAGTGGCGTAGTCTGCATAAGTAATCAGCCAGCGCGGAAATCCTTCGTCAATCCATTCGGTTTCAAAGGTCATTTCGATACCATTTTCGGTTTCTTTTTCTTCAATCAATCCGTAATAGCTTTTAGAATTAATTAAATATCCCATGATTTTTTTATCGACTAATAATTTTACTTTGGTAGTTGTTTTTGAGGCAACTCTTCGGTGGTCATTGATTTTTCCGTATTCCTGTGAAAAAGAAGTTTCTGTTTTGGAAATTTTCAATATTCTGTCGACTCTGAACTGCCTGAAATCTTTTCTTAACGTACAAAAAGCCATAATGTACCAATAAGTAAATTCATAAAAGATCCCAACCGCTTCAATGGTTCGATTTGAAACTTGTCCGTCAACACTTTGATATTCAATCGAAAGCTGTTTCTTCTCGGCAATACTTTCTAAAATAATAGGGATAACGTTTTTGATAGAATCATCTGATTTCGGACTGTAATCAAAAATATCAATCTGATTTTCAATATTCTGAATTAAATTTTTATCCGAATGTCTTAAAACTGAACGCAGCTTTTCCATTGCTGTTTTATAATGGTTTCCCAAACTTTCATGCGAAAATTTCTGCATCAGTTTTTCAGCCGTGATAAAGCTTAAAACTTCTTCCTTGGTGAACATCACAGGCGGAAGTTTGTAGCCTTCCATCAGAGAATAACCGCTTCCCGCTTCACCCACAATAGGAATTCCAGCGTTTTCCAGAGTTTTTATGTCACGGTAAATTGTTCTTACGCTCACTTCAAATTTTTCGGCCAAATCCTGAGCTCTTACAATCGGTTTTGACTGTAGTTGGGTGAGAATTGCGGTGACGCGATCGAGCTTTTTTAGGTAATGGTCGTTCATTTAATCAGGCTTGATGCATTTTAAATCAACTTTAATTGATTGATCTTTTTTCCAGAATTGAAAATCCATTATATAAGAAGCATAATATTCGTCGTAATTAGCCAATCCCAGCAATTGATCTTTTTCTATTGTATCATTCACTTTTAATTCAGTTTTAGATAAATTTGAATAAATAAAAAAATTCTCCATATCATTTTTTAAAATCAGAGAATAATCTGAGTCTGACTTAATAATCTTCACAACTTTTCCATTAGAAATACTTATAACCTGACTGTTTTCTGCGCTTATTCTGTCTCTAGTTTCATCTGGATGTTCATAAGGACGAAAATTTGGTTTTGGTTTTAACAAAATAAATGTTCCGGATTTTAAAGGACATGGTAATTGTGAAAAGATTAAACAATTCACAGATAAAATTAATATAAATAGAATTCTAATTTTCATCTTTATAGCTTTTCACTAATCTATCCAGATTCAAACTCCTCGCTGAAGCATCAAAAATTTCTCGGTAAGTTCCATTCATTTGTACTAGTTCATCATGTGTTCCACTTTCAACGACATGACCTTTTTTCATTACATAAATTTTATCTGAATCTAAAATCTGAGAGAGAGAATGTGAAATAATCACCACCGTTCGTCCTTCTTTGATTGCGTCTAAAGAGTTTTTAATCTGTTCCGTAGCAATCGCATCCAAACTTGCCGTCGGCTCATCAAGGAAAATAATCGGTGGATTTTTCAAAAATAATCTTGCAATCGCAATTCGCTGTTGTTGTCCACCCGAAAGTTGGGTTGCATCATGTTGATATTTTTCAGGCAGATCTAAAATCTGTTCGTGGAGATATGCTTTTTTAGCGGCTTCCTCTATTTCCTCAAAACTCGCATTCATATTTCCGTAGCGAATATTGTCTTCAATACTACCCTGGAAAATATGATTTTTCTGTAATACCAAACCTAAATCGTCTCTTAAAAAAGTATTGTTGTAATTTTTTAAATCAACTTTATCTAAAATAATTTCGCCTGAATCGGGAAGATAAAATTTACACAAAAGATTGATAATTGTTGACTTACCGGCTCCGCTTAATCCTACTAAAGCGGTAGTTTTACCGTTTTCAAAAGTCATCGAAACGTTGTTGAGTGCTTTTGTTCCATTTGGATAGGTAAAATTGACGTTTTTTAATTCAAAATTTCCCTGAATTTTATTTTCTACGAAAGTTCCGTTGGGCTCAGTTTCATTTTCGGCATTTAAAATATCAAAATAACCTTCCGCATAAATCATCGCATCATTCATATCATCATAAATTCTGTGAAGCTGTCTGATTGGTGATGAAACATTATTGAAAAGCATGATGTGGAGCATAATTGCACCTATGGTCATCTTTTGATCTAAAACCAAATAAACCGTCAGAAGAATAATTAAAACAACCCCAAACTGCTCGATAAAAGTTTTTAAACCGTCGTAGATAAAACTCGTTTTTCGGGTAAACATTTGGCTGTCCATCAACTGCATTTGCAAATCATACTGTTTTTTACCTTCAAATTTTTCACGGACAAAACTTTTAATCACCATAATGGAATTGATTAAATTTAAAAGTCCGGAAGTTTTTTGTTCGCGTTGATTTCTTAAGGTTCGTCTTACTCCTCCCAATTTTTTTGCTTGTAATGAACTGATATAAAAATAAATAGGGACAATAATCGTTGAAACTATTCCTACATAAACGTTTTGCAAATACATAATAATCAGAGCGATAAATGCATTTGAAAATAGCGGAAGCATATCGATGAAGAAGTTTTGAACGAGTCTTGTCAAACTTTCAATTCCACGGTCGATTCTTGTCTGTAGTTTTCCTGAGGCGTGGTTTTCATCATTAAAATAAGCAACTCTATACGTCAAAATCTTGTCAATTGCAGATTGTGCCAAAACCGAACTTACATTAATTCTTATTTTTTCACCATAAAATTTCTGCCCGAAATTGATGAAAATATTTAACAGTTCTTTTCCCAATAAAATAACCGAGATGAGAATTAAAATATGAATTCCTTCATGCATCGGATTTGGTAAATGAGTCAGCTTTGTCACTTCATCCACCGTATATTTTAGAACTAAAGGATTGACTTGCGCTGCTAAAGCACCGAGAAAAGTCAGAGACAAAGTTCCGTAAATCATTGGTCGGTAAGGCTTTATAAACGGAATCAGCTGTCTGTAAATTCCGAATAAAGTCACTGTTCTGTTAAAAGGTTTTGCCATGAATTGGTTTTAAAAGAAAAACGTACCGTTTCTGAGAGAAAAAGGTACGTTTTATTATATTTTTCAGCAAATAATTTGCTTTAAATTATGTTTTTAAACTTCCATCATTATTAATATACTTAAATTGATGACTTTCATTAATAATTTTTCCTCCAGATTCTTTGAAAGTACCAAACATTCCAACCCAATCTTCTTCATCAACTTCTTTTGGAGTGTCCCATCTGATTATTCCGAAAGAACAATCATTTCCTTTATCAAGAATTAATCCATATTCATTATCCAATGAAACCTTAGTTCCAGGAATAAAATCATCATCTAATTTCCAGGTAGTTGTAATATTAAAAATCTGAGAACCTATTTCAATTCCTTTAGACCCAGTAAAATCATTCCATTCTTTATGTGGTTTAAACCAATTCCAAACCTTTGTAATATCTGCAATATTGTCTCCTTCAATTTCACAAATTTCCTCAATAAAAATATTCTTAAACTTTAAGAATTTTACGTCTGAATTTGTTAAAGCAAGTTCTTCAATTAAATCCTCAGCTTGATGTAATAATGTAAATAGGTTTTTGAGTTGATACTTTTCAACATATTCAATTTTAGAAAGACCATTCGTTTTAGAATAAATGGTAATTTTATTTTTATTAAATATATTTTTAAAAAACATTTCTTTCAAGAGTTAATTAAATTTTATCCCTCAAAAACATAGGTCGTCAAATAATGCAATTCAGGTTTGCTTGCTGCTTTAGAATCTGCTTGTGCCTGTTCCAAAGAATAAATTGAATTGATTTCCTTTTTCTGGAAAACAAAAGAGTTATTAGCATTTTTATCAACAACATCATTGAAAATATGCTGGATTTCTGAATTTCCCAATGATGAAAAACTAATATCTTCAAAACCATACATCAATCTCAAATCATCAAACTGGGCAAAATTCTCATCTACAAAGCCTTGGAATTGAGACTTAGATTCAAAATTTCCTGCCCAAATATTATAAGCATAACTTTTCTTACTTGGCTTATCGAAAATACTTTGGTAAACAAAATTTTCTCCCAAATATGCTTCTCTTACCTGCGGATCATTTGCCAATTCTTCGGGAAGACCTTCTTTCAGAATCTTTCCTTCAAACATGATGTACGTTTTGTTGGTAATCGCCAAAGTCTGCTGTACGTTATGATCGGTAATCAGAATTCCAATGTTTTTATCGGTCAAACTTCTTACAATTTTTTGAATATCTTCAACGGCAATCGGGTCAACTCCAGCAAAAGGTTCATCCAAAAGAATAAAACTTGGGTCTGTTGCCAAACATCTTGCAATCTCGGTTCTACGTCTTTCACCTCCGGAAAGCAAATCTCCTCGGTTTTTACGAACGTGTTGCAAAGAAAATTCCTCAATCAGTTCGTCACATTTTATTTGTTGTTCTCTTTTTGAAAGTTTAGTCAGCTGTAAAACGCCCATGATGTTCTCTTCTACAGAAAGTTTTCTGAAAATAGAAGCTTCCTGAGCAAGATAACCGATGCCTTTTTGGGCACGACGATACATCGCATCGGAAGTAATTTCCTGTTTGTCGAGGAAAATTTTTCCTGAAGTAGGCTTTACCAAACCTACGATCATATAAAATGAAGTGGTTTTTCCGGCTCCATTCGGACCAAGTAAACCTACAATTTCTCCCTGTTGAACCTGTACAGAAACGCCTTTTACAACTTTTTTGGGACCGTATTCTTTGATTAAGTTTTCTCCTCGTAAAATCATAAAGGCAAAGATAAAGTTTTTTTGAATTAGAAATTTATTAGGAATGTCTGACTTATTTAATTTATGAATATTTAATACAATTTTTAATTATTAAAAAACCAAGACAACTTTTTTGTGTTTAAATAAAGAAAAATCTAATTTTACACTTTAATTATTCCCTTGCAATACGCTCAAATTATTTTACCGCTCAATCTGAAAGGAACTTTTACTTATAAAGTTCCCGAAGAATTATTTCCAACAATCCAACCAGGAATGCGAGTTTTGGTTCAATTTGGAGGAAAAAAAATCTATACGGGAATTGTTTTTGAGTTGCATGATGAAGAACCTACGCAGTTTATTCCGAAGGAAGTCATCAGTATTTTAGATGAACAGCCGATTTTGCCACCACAACAAATTAAGTTCTGGAAATGGCTTTCAGATTATTATCTCTGCAATTTGGGTGAAATTTATCGCTTTGCTTTTCCATCTTCTTTAAAACTCGAAAGCGAAACTTATCTTAAATTAAAACCAAACGTTACTGTTGAATTTGAGAATCTTGATGTTAACGAAATGTATCTGATTCAGGCATTGGAAGTGCGACAGTTGATTAATTTAACGGATATTGAAGCATTTATTCCGAAAAAGGATATTATTAAAACGATTAATTCACTGATTGATTTGCAATATATTGAAATCGATGAAAAAATTGCTGAAAAATACAAAGCAAAAGAAGTTGCTTATGTAAAAATCAACGATGAGGTTTTAAATAATAACAATCTTACCGAAATTCTTTTAAGTTTAAAAAGAGCTCAGAAACAGAAAGATCTTTTCCTTCATATTTTAGAAAAACAGACCGAAAATCCTGATCTGCATATTAAAAAATCAGAATTATTTGAAGATGGATATTTTGCAAGCTCTCATTTTAAATCTTTGGCAGATAAAAATCTGGTTGAAGAATATTATATGCAAAAAGACCGAATCGAAAGTTATGATGGCGAAATTGAAGAGGTTGAAGAGCTTACAGAGGTTCAGAAAGCTGCAAAAATTGAAGTGGATGAAGCGTTTGAAGAAGGCAGAAATGTTTTATTTCACGGTGTCACTTCATCAGGAAAAACACATATTTATTTAGAGAAAATTGAAGAATGTATTTGTGAAGGGAAAAATGTTCTGTTTTTGCTTCCTGAAATTTCTTTAACGAAACAAATTACCCAAAGATTAGAAAAAAAATACGGCCGACAGCTCGGATTTTATCATCAGAAATTGACCGATTTTGAAAAGGTTGAAATTTGGAGAAGAATTAAAAATAATGATATCAAAATCCTTATTGCGACGAGAAATTCTTTGTTTTTGCCGTATCAGAATTTAGGCTTAATTGTAGTGGATGAAGAGCATGATTCGGGGTATAAACCGAGAGAAGTTTCTCCGTTTTTCAATGCAAAAGATTCGGCTTTGGTTTTGGCTAATTTTTATGGAGCCAATGTGATTTTAGGTTCGGCAACACCTTCTGTTGAAAGCTATTATTTAGCCCGAAAAGAGAAGATGAAATATATTTTTTTAAATGAAAGATTCGGAAATGTAAAACTTCCTGAATTTGAATTGATTAATTTTAAAGAAGCGCAGGATTCTAAAAAAGTTTCCGGAAATTTTTCTTTGAAATTAATTGATGAGATTAAAAAAACTTTAGAAGAAAAAAATCAGACGATGATTCTTCACAACCGTCGTGGTTACGCCAGTGTTTTGGAATGTGAATCTTGTGGATATGTGAATTACTGCTCAAATTGTGATGTTGTAATGACTTATCATAAAGCCGCAAACGAAATGAAATGCCATTATTGCGGACAACGAGCGTCGAAGCCAAAAGCTTGCCCGAAATGTTTTTCAGAAAATTTGAACGAAAGAGGTGTAGGAGTTGAGCAAATTCATGAAGAAATTTCTAAAATTTTCCCTGACAATGAAGTGGACAGAATGGATGTTGATTCCATGCGTAAGAAATTCGCCTACGAAAAATTATATGAAAAAATTGAAGACAGAGAAACCGATATTATAGTCGGAACTCAGATGATTTCCAAAGGCCTGGATTTTGATCATATTGAGTTGGTTGCGATTCCAAAAGCTGATTCGATGCTGTATGTACAGGATTTTAGAGCTGAGGAAAGAGCGTATCAGCTGATTACACAGGTTTCTGGAAGAGCAGGAAGAGTTTCCGGTAAAGGCAGAATTTTAATTCAGACTTTTAATCCGGATCATTCTGTTTTTCAGTTAATTAAAATGAATAATATTTCTAAAATTTATAAATATTTTCTCACAGAACGACAAAAATTCAATTATCCGCCTTTCACAAAATTAATTATGATTGAACTGAAACACAGAAGAGATGAAAAAGTGGATCGCGCTTCTCAGTTTTTAGGTTCGATTTTAAGAAAATACCTTCCCGAAGATTGTATATTAGGTCCTGAAAGAGCGCAAATTGCGAGATTGAATAACTTATATCAATTTCAGATTTTGCTAAAGCTTCCACGAGGTAAAAACTATGAGAAATTTAAGAACTTGGTTTTATTAAGTTTAAAAGAATTTGATGAAATCACTGCTTATCAAAGCATTAAAAAAGACATATTTGTGGATTTTTAACAAACTTTAACAAACTTTATGCTGTTTTATAACAGTCTACTGAACTACCATACAACAATAATTTCTACATTTGACCGTTGATTATATGTTTGGAACTAAACTAATGATTTAACTAATCGTTTTTTATACTATCAAAAATATAACAAAAAGAAAAATTAGATGGTAAATTTCAGAAAATATATTTCAGGTATTACGGTCTTGACTGCTGGTTTTCTCCTTGCTCAATCGACCGTTTCTACAGTTCTTTACTCTCAGAATTATGACAATCAAAAAAGTAGCTTAAACCTTCCTTCGCCGGCTGCGTACGTGGAGAAAGCTATTTTGTCGCCCAAAGAACTTGTAGATATCAGTGTAAACACAATGATGGCAGATCCTGTGCTGAAAAACGCAACTTGGGGATTTGTAGTTTACGACCCGAAAACGAAGAAGGTGATTTCTTCGTATAACGAAAATACTCCGCTTGTTCCTGCTTCTACAACCAAACTGTTAACCACCGAAACTGCAATGAGCATGTTGGGTGAAAACTACCGTTGGATGACGCAATTGGAATATTCTGGGGAAATCGACGAAAATGGGGTTTTAAACGGTAATCTATATATTGTAGGAAGTGGCGACCCGAGTTTGGGAACCAACAAAGCAGGAGCTTGGTCTTACAAAGATATCGTTTCAGATTTTGCAGGCGGAATTGCACGTGAAGGCATCAAAAAGGTAAATGGTGATATTATTATTCAGACAGCGCTTTTCAAAAGTAACATTTCGAGACTTCCGGAAAATGTTGTGTGGCTAGAAAACAATAATTACTATCTTCCTGTTGGTACAACCCGTGAAATTAATCCGGCAAATGAAAAACTGATCGTTAAAAAATCAATGAATTCTGCTGCAGATAAGAAGTATTTTTATGTTTCGCCTTATGTCAATCAAATGGTGTATGCTGAAAAATACGACGGGAACGGAACTTTAACCACAAAATTACCGGATGCACCTGCTTTTTTAGCAAATTCATTTAAAGCAAGTTTGGTGAAAAGTGGAGTAGCCGTTAGCGGAAAAGTAACTCCTAAATTGACAGAATCTTCGCCGGAAGCAAGAAAAATGATTGCTGCGTACAAATCTCCGACTTTGGGTGATATTATTTATTACACAAACCAAAGAAGTGATAATTCTTTAGCAGAAGCTTTATTAAAAACTGTTGGTTACTTCAAAATGGGGGATCAAACTTCAGAATCGGGTAGATTGGTAGTAAATAATCATCTGAAAGATATTGCTTTTGATTTGGAAGGTTTAAATTATATGGATGGAAGCGGTTTGTCGAGAAGCAATCATGTAACTCCAATTTCTCAAGTGAAGTTTTTGACTTCTTTGATGGATGAAAAACATTACAAAACTTATTTTAATTCTTTACCAATCGGCGGACAATCCGGAACGTTGAAAAGTATGTTTGTTACAGAAGGAAACGGACAAGTTTTTGCTAAAACAGGAACTTTAAATAAAGTAAAAACTTTAGCAGGGTATTTAAAAACCAACTCAGGAAGAACGCTTTGTTTTTCTTTAATGGTTAATAATTATTCAGGATCTGTTGGTCAGGTAAAAAGCAAAATGGAAGCGATTTTGAAACCGGCTTTAGATTTATAAAAAAATTTAATTTCATATAGAAACCTTTTAATCTCCGATTGAAAGGTTTTTTTTATCTTTATTCCCTAATTATCTGACTATGAGAAATGTTTACCTTTTGTGTTTAAGCATCTTTGCTTTTCATACTTTTTCTGCTCAATATAAAAATGAGAATGTAGAAAAAAAAGGTTTAATCAAAAAAGAAATGAAATCTTATGCAGCAAAAATGGCTGCAGGAAATATCAATCCCAATACGTTAAACTATGATTTACAGTATCAAAGAATGGATATTTCAATTGATCCGGCTGTTTATAATATTTCTGGTTCTGTGACATCGCATTTCAAACCCAATCAGGCAATGAGCAGTATTTATTTTGATTTAAATAATAACATGAATGTCTCCCAGGTCAATTATCATGGTCAGAATCTTACCTTTCAGCAACTTTCAACCAAAGAAATAAAAATTAATTTTACGACAGCTTTGGCTGCCAATGTTTTAGATTCTCTTACAATTCAGTATAACGGAGCTCCTTCTACAGCAAATAATTCTTTTTTTACAAATATTCAAAGTGGAACGGCAGTTCTTGCTACTTTAAATGAACCTTATGGTGCACAAGATTGGTTTCCAACAAAGCAAAGTTTGAACGATAAGATTGAAAGATTTGATATAAAAGTGACAACCCCAGCTCAGTACAGCGTTGCTTCAAACGGAAGATTAATGTCGGAAACTATTTTAGGAAACGGGCAAAAACGTACTTTTTGGAGAACGCAATATCCAGTCACCGCATATTTAGTAGCACTTTCAATTACTAATTTTGTAAAGTTAAATGACACAATGGGAACTCCGCCATTTCCGTTTGTCAATTATTTATATCCTTCTACAAATGCAGATGCTGGAAGTATGGCAAATATTGAGTGGACAAAAACCGTTATGAATACTTTTGAAACCTATTTTGGAGCTTATCCTTTCCGAAATGAAAAGTATGGGCACATGGAATTTACAGCAGGTGGTGGAATGGAGCATCAAACAATGTCTTCAATGGGAGATTGGAGCAAACAACTAATTGCGCATGAATTAGCACATCAATGGTTTGGTGATAAAGTGACTTGCGGAGCATGGAACGATATTTGGCTGAATGAAGGTTTTGCCACGTTTGGAGAGCACGTTGCTTATGAAAAGTTGATCATGACTAATGCTGAATTTCTAAATTATCTTCTCGGTGAAAAAAATTATATAACAAGTGATACACAAGGAAGTGTATACGTTGCAGACAGTAATTTAGGAAATATAGGTTCTATTTTTAATGGTAGGTTAACATATTCAAAAGGCGGATATGTGGTAAGAATGATGAAATGGATTTTAGGTGATACCCTATTTTATCAGGCTTTAAAAGATTACCATGCAAGACCGAATTTAGCTTATAATTATGTAAGAACTTCAGATTTAAATACTTCATTTTTAACATCTACAGGAACAAATTTTACAGAATTTTTCAACGATTGGATTTATGGTCAAGGTTATCCGACTTATGATATCCGATGGAAACAAACTGGTAATCAGGTCACTTTTAAAGCGTCTCAAACACAAAGTCATTCCTCAGTAAGTTTCTTCGAGATGCCATTACCAATTAAAGTAACCGGAACTGGTGGACAAACTGCTTTTTTTGCTCTAAATAACACTTCAAACAATCAATATTTTAACGAAACTGTGAGTTTTCCGATTGCAAGTGTTCAGTTTAATTATGAATATCAGATTTTGGAGAAAAATTCTACGGTTACACAAGATAATAATTTAAGCACAACAGGTTTTAATATTCAGGAATTTAGTATTTATCCCAATCCTGCAAAAAATGAATTGTTTATTTCAGGATTAAAAAAAGAAGCCGATTATCAGATATTCACAGCCGACGGAAGACTGGTGAAAAAAGGAAAAGCGAATCAAAAGATTGATATAGCTGTTTTTGAAAAAGGAGTTTACTTTATTATGATAAATAATTCAAACTTAAAATTTGTAAAAGAATAAAAAATAATTATTGTATTGATTTTCAGTGTATATTTGTTTATAAACAAAAAAATGACAAATATGAAATCTAAAACTTTATTCTTTTTTCAACTTGTTTTAATTACTGTATTGATGTTGAGTTTAACATCATGTGAATCTAAAGAATCAGACAATCCTTTGTTGGATACACAATGGAGCGGTCTTGCGAAAATCCCTCAGGAAACGGAAGTTGTTCTGAAGTTTTCTAAAGATAAATTAGATGTTTTACTTGGAGATAAAATTATTGAGAATATGAATTATAGCCTCAATAACGGTGAAATTACTATCGTGAAAAATTCTGGAGGTACACCCTGCAATGCAGGAACTACAGGGAAATATAAGTATGAAATTATAGGAGAAAATCTTGTGATGACATTCATTTCCGATGAATGTACAGCCCGAATAAAATCTCTACAAGGCGTTGTCTACAAGAAAACTGACGTGAAAAAATAACTATAAAGTCATTTGTAATTTTAAAGCTTTCATTTGTGAAAGCTTTTTTTATTAAATTCTATTGCTTTCCCCTAAAAAGATAAAGAGTTTTCACAAGTTTTGTTTCTCAGTATCGTGAAATTAAATTCAAAAAAATTTTCACCAGACGTTGATGATGTGATTGGTATATTTTGCAAATTTTGAATATTAACTAAATATAAAAAGAAATATTTAAAAAATTGAAAATAAGGTATTAATTTTGCAGCTTCGTAAAATTATAAGTCGTTGATTCATTAATTGTTAAATATTTCCATGAGAAAAAATCTATTTACTTTAATGGCATTTATGTCGTTTGGAGCGTTTTATTTTAAAGCGCAGATGCAAAAAATCTCCTTTGAAAGCACAGAAGGATATATTGTTGGAAATCTTGGAGGTCAACAAGGTTGGACAGTTTGGGGTGGACTTCCCTCAGCAAATGCACAGGTTGTTAATTCAAATCCAACAGATGGAGCTCGATCTTTCAACATGATTAGTAATGAAACTGTTCAGGATTTTTGTGGAATTGAAAAAAATATTACAAGTTTAGTGACGAGTAGCGATGTTGAGATTTCTTTTGATTATAGTTTTTCAGATCTTGAATTTTCAGATTACGAAATTGCAATTTATAACAATGCATTGATTTCTGATTATACTGCTGCTTTGAGAATCGATTATCTTACAGGAGTTTTGAGTTATAGAAATGCAACAGGGTTTGTTGACGGACCGGTTCTTACAGAAAATCAATGGTATAATTTAAAAATTGTTATTAAGCAGTCTATCAATACTTTGCAGTATTTTATGAATGGGGTACAAATTTATTCAGGATCTTTAGGAACTAATAAAAACGTACAGGTTATTGATTTCGTTTATGATGATTTCGGTTCCGGTTTCAGAGTTGATAATATTCAGATTAATAATTTAGCAGTCCTTTCAACTGCAGAAGTTGGAAAAAAAGAATTGATAAAAATTTATCCTAATCCTACATCTGAAAAATTAAATATTAAAACAGATGGAAATATAAATTCAATTACAATTTTTGATGCTAAAGGAGGTCTAATCAAAAAATTTCATGAACACGGAATTTCCAATGGGAAAATTTTGAATGTTTCAGACTTATTGACGGGTGTTTATATGATTAAAGTCAAAACTTCTACTTCAGAATTTACCAAGAAATTTATCAAGAAGTAGATTGCTTAAAATCAAACATAGACCTTTCAGAATTCTGGAAGGTTTTTTTATTGATATATTTTCTTGATTGCTCTCTCAGCTCTTTTATTGGCAATTTTAACCTTGTAATTAAACCATTTTTCTTTAAAAACTCTTCTCATCACATTATCAAAATGTCGGATGATCACTAAGTTTTTAAAACCTCTCCATTTCTCTAACAAACTTGAAGGTAAAGCACGAACAGAAACAGAGTAACCTTCCGTTTCGTATTGAATATAATGCCACCAACCGGAAGGAATATAAAGTGTTTCTCCAGGCTTAATCACAGCTTCATAACCATTTAAAAATTTTAAAGCCGGATATTTTTCATAATCCGCTTCCTGAAGATTAACCAGACTGTGAAAATTGTAAGGAAGTTTATACATCAAATCCGACTGTTCCCATGGAAAAAGCCATATTCTTTTAATTCCCTGAAATTGTGTGATAAAAACATGAGACATATCAATGTCAATATGATTTCTCGTAATTGAACCTTTTCCACCAAAAAACATAAAAGGAAGCCATTTTAAAACTTTTCCCTTCGTTACATCTTTATAGTGAAGATCATTTTTAAGTTCAGGTTTTATACTTAAAAGATTGAATAAAAATAAACGATATTCAGTTGTTTTTGTACTGATTAAATCTAAATATTCTGAAAAAGTAGTTTCTGCTACAGGCTTACTTGCCACACGATCAATCGATTCAAGCTCACTTCCATAAACATTTACTTTAGTTTCGCCTGCGATTTGTTTAAAATATTCATAATTCCATTTTTCAAAAGCCGGACTGTCCTGCTCAACAAAGTCTTTTAGAATAATTGGTTTACAGGCTTTCATGTGATTTGAAGTAAATTCTTCTGAACTGATATTCTGAGTGCTTTTTACCTGTGTTAATTTCATTACAATTAATTTAGAATCGTCAAATATAATAATTATCCTACAAAATTAGTAGACTATTGGTTCTGAATTTTAATTTTTCACTGATTAAAAAACAATAAAAATTTTGAAACTTATTTTGTTTAATGGGTTTTTATTAAATTAGCGCAACTAAATTTAATTATAATGATCTCCGGAAAATATCTTGAAAATCTACAGAACGAACTGAAAAACATCAAAAACGACGGACTTTTTAAAAAAGAAAGAATCATCACTTCTCAGCAAAGTGCAGAGATTGAAGCTAATGGAAAAAAGCTTTTAAACTTTTGTGCCAATAATTATTTGGGATTGTCAAATCACCCTGAAGTAATGAAAGCTTCGCAGGAAATGATTGGTTCTCACGGTTACGGAATGTCTTCTGTACGTTTTATCTGTGGAACTCAGGATATTCACAAACAACTGGAAGAAAAAATTGCTGAATTTTTAGGTCTTGAAGATACTATTTTATACGCTGCTTGTTTTGATGCAAATGGTGGTGTTTTCGAACCTTTATTTACGGAAGAAGATGCGATTATTTCTGATGAATTGAATCATGCTTCCATTATTGACGGAGTTCGTCTTTGTAAAGCAGCAAGATATCGTTACAAAAACAATAATATGGCAGATTTGGAAGCTCAATTAATCGCTGCTTCCGAAAAAAATCACCGTTTCAAAATCATCGTTACAGACGGAGTTTTCTCAATGGACGGAATTGTTGCAGACCTAAAAGGGGTTTGTGATTTAGCCGATAAATACGATGCTTTGGTAATGGTTGATGATTCTCATGCAACTGGTTTCATCGGAAAAACCGGTCGTGGAACTCACGAAGCAAACGAAGTGATGGGTAGAGTAGATATTATCACTTCTACTTTAGGAAAAGCTTTGGGTGGTGCTTTAGGCGGATTCACGTCAGGTAAAAAAGAAATCATCGATATGTTGAGACAACGTTCTAGACCATATTTATTTTCAAATTCACTGGCTCCGGGAATTGTTGGTGCAGCTTTGAAAGTATTAGAAATGATTTCAGACGACACTTCACTTCGTGATACGGTAATGGAAAATGCAGAATATTACAGAACGGAAATGAAAGCAAAAGGTTTTGATATTCCAGATGGTGACGCTGCAATCGTACCTGTCATGTTGTATGACGCAAAATTGGCGCAAAAAATGGCAGAAAAACTAATGGATGAAGGAATTTATGTAATTGGTTTCTTCTATCCTGTGGTTCCTAAAGAGAAAGCAAGAATCAGGGTACAGCTTTCTGCGGCTCATACGAGAGAACATTTAGATAAGGCAATTGTTGCTTTTGAAAAAGTTGGAAAAGAATTAGGAGTGATTTCTTAAAAAAATAAATCGTTCTACAATTGTAGAATAAAAACAGAATTTCTATATTTACAGAAATTCTGTTTTTTTATGCTTAAAAACTTATTGCTTACAATATTCTCAATATTTATTTTTGTTTCATGTACAACTGAAATGAATCAATACATTAAAATTGATTCTAAAACTCAAAAACGCCATGGGAAATGGAAGGAAGAATATTCTTCAGATCAAGGAATTTTAATAGCAATAGGAAAATATAGAAAAGGTGAAAAAGTAGGAGTCTGGAAAACCACTTTTCAGGATAAACTCTATCAGAAAGATAAAATCAGAAAAACGGTTACTAAAACAAAACTGTATTCCTCCAATGGTAAAATCATGGAAAAAGGACAATCGAGACTTGATATTTCAGATGTTCAGAGACATTGGTATTATTTCGGAGATTGGAAATATTACGACGAAAACGGAAAACTGAAGTATATTAAAAAATACGCTGATGGAAAGAAGATTGATAGTATTTCTTTTACTCAATAAGAACAAATTTAGTTTGTTTTCGTTTTTTCTCCTGCAATGGCTTTAGTTAAAATTTAAATTAAACTTGAATATAATTTAAATTTCATAAATAAAAACGATTAATGTTGTATGAATCGTTGATTGACTTACTATTTTGCATTTAGTTCATCAACAAAATCATTATCTTTGCACACAAATTTTTACGATGCTTTATACCATCATCAAGGCGTTGCACATTATTTTTATGGTCAGTTATTTTGCGGGAATTTTTTATCTCGTAAGAATTTTCGTGTACTATAAAGATACCGATGCTTTTTCGGATGAAAAAAAGTCGATTCTGAGAGAACAATATATCTTTATGGCTCGAAGATTATGGAATATCATCACCGTTCCTGCCGGAATTATTATGGCTGTTTGCGGCTTAGTAATGATATTTCTGAATACCGGTTTAATGAAAATGCCATGGTTTCATTTAAAACTGACTTTCCTTATCGGATTGGCAATTTACCATTATTGGTGCTGGAAAAAAGTCAAACATTTAACCCAACTCAACGGAAATACTTTAGAAACTGCCAATTTAAAACTGAGACAGGCAAACGAAATCGCCACATTTATTTTATTTTTGGTGGTTTTTACTGTCATATTAAAATATCAGGTCATTGAATATTGGTGGCAATTAATTACCGGATTTTTCGTTCTGGTATTTTTAATCATGATGACCGTAAAATTGGTAAATAAGAATAAGAAAAAATAATGAATAGATAATAGTAAATTGTGAAATAGTCAATCGTCAATTTATCGAATAAACTAAGTCCTAAAACCTATTACCTAAACCCTAAATAAAACTATGATTGCAATATTTAAAAAAGAACTTTGGAGTTATTTCGGTAACTGGAGCGCATGGATTATCATTGCAGCGTTCAGTCTGATAATGACTTTATTTCTGTTTTTTTTCGAGAATGATTCTAATATTTTCGACATCGGATTGGCTTCTTTACAGAGCTACTTTGTTTTGGTACCTTGGTTACTGATGTTTATTATTCCGGCTTTGTCGATGAAAACTTTTGCGGAAGAACAACAAACAGGAACTTTAAACTGGTTGTTTTCTCAACCTCTGAAAGTTTCAGATCTAGTTTCAGGGAAATTTCTTTCAGTCTGGGTTGTCGGAATTTTATGTCTGATTCCTTCATTGATTTATTTCTACACAATTTACGTTTTGGGAGTTCCGGAAGGAAATATTGATATGGGAATGACTTTCGGAAGTTATTTTGGCTTAATTATTCTGATTGCGGCCTTTTCAGGTGTTGGAATTTTAGCATCTTCGCTTTCTCAGAATCAGATTATGGCTTATCTTTTAGGCGTTTTCATGTGTTTCATCATGTATTTCGGTATTGAGCAATTGGCAAGTTATAAATTGTTGGGCGGAGCAGATTTTATTTTACAGAATATTGGTTTTTATCAGCATTTCTTAGGCTTTACAAGAGGTCTTATCGATTTTAAAGATGTTGCCTATTTTGTTTTTATTATCGGTCTTACCTTGACATTGTCTAATCATTTTATCAATAAAAAGAAGTAAAAACATGAAGAAGATTAACTTAAAATCTCCATTTGCCATTTTATTGATCGGAACTTTTGTTCTTGCATTGGTTCTTGCGTTTTCGGGCATCAGATTAGATTTAACCAAAGAAAAAAGATATACCCTTTCAGACAGTACCATCAAAGTTTTAGAATCGATTAAAAAACCTTTGACGGTTGATGTTTACTTGGAAGGAGATTTTCCGGCAAGCTTTAAACAGCTTCAGAGTGAGACTAAATTTATGCTCGAAGAATTCAGAAAAATCAATCCGAAAATTGATTTTAAATTCATCGATCCTATGAAAACCAAAATGTCTCAGGATACTTTGATGGCAATGGGAATGCAGCCTTCGGTTCTTCCGGATTTTAAAGACGGAAAAGTTACCCAGATCTATTTGTTTCCTTATGCAGTCGTAAAATATAATGGTGGAGGAATTTCTATTCCTTTGGTTGTACAGCAGTCGAATATTAATGCAGATGAACAATTAAGAAAATCTATTGAGAATTTGGAATATAATTTAGTTTCAAATATTAAAGCTGTCGCTACGAATAAGAGAAAGAAAGTAGGAATTCTGGTTAATCAGGACGAGTTGAATCCTACGGAATTTGAAAGCTTCATGAGATTGGCTACAGAAAACTACGACGCAGGTCCGATTGTTCCAAAAAATAATGTGGAAATTACTCAGGCAGATTTACCATTATTGAAACAAATGAGCGCTTTGGTGATCGCAAAACCAAGAAAGGCTTTTACAGATGGCGAAAAAGTAATTTTGGATCAGTACATCATGAACGGAGGAAAAACGCTTTGGATGATTGATGCAGTTAACGCTGAAATGGATACTTTGACAAAGTCTAAAAAAGTAATGCCATTTCCTGTTGATATTAACATGACGGATTTCTTTTTTAATTATGGTTTAAGAATCAATCCTGCTTTGGTAAAAGATGTGAAAAAATATGCGCTTTTAAAACTGGTAACCGGTGAGGTAGGAGGAAATGCACAATATACAAGTCTTCCGTGGCCTTATTTTCCCTTGGGAATTGCAGAGCATGACCATCCGATTACAAAAAACATCAATCCTGTAAAATTTGAGTTTCCCACATCTATTGATACTTTAGGTGGAAGAAAATTTAAAACCAATGTTTTATTTGAGTCAAGTGAAAGAACTTTACTAAAGCAGGTTCCAAACTATGTTGAGCTGAAAGAAATTGCAAGTGTAGACAGTTTGGGGCAAATGGAAAAACCAAGCACACCGAAGATTTTTGCTGTTGCCTTGGAAGGTAAATTTAATTCTGCTTATGCTTCGAGAATTGAAAGAAAATCTTATCCGGGATTCAAAGCTTCAAGCCCTGAAAACAAAATGATCGTAATTGCAGATGGTGACGTCGGAAGAAATAAAGTCATCAAAGGACAGGCTTTACCTTTAGGAGTTGATATGTTGACAGAAGAACAATTTGGGAACGAACAATTCTTAAGAAATGCTTTAGATTATCTTCTTGACGACAGTAATCTGATGGAGCTGAGAAACAGAAACATCGAAGAACGTCTTCTCGATCGTAAAAGAATCACCGATGAAAGAACAAACTGGCAATACGTGAATTTGTTGCTTCCTTTAGCAATTATCGGACTTTTAGGAGGACTGTTCTTCTGGTTAAGAAAAAAGAAATTTGGATAGAATATAGAAAAAGAGAAACTGTGAGGTTTCTCTTTTTTTGTTATTCTTGTATTGAATATGAATAAGTTTAAAAATTAAATAAAAAATAAAATCATTATTGAAAACCATATCCACACTAAAATAACGGGAGTATTTAACAACAATAAAATGTAATATTTCTTTCGATTCTCATTGATTTTTGGAATAATAAAGGCAATATTTAAAATTGTTAAAAAGATTGAAATGCCGTGGAAAACAAAAACTGTCATTACAGAAAATGCCCAAATGTTATGTAATTCTCCATATCGGTAAGAATTTGTAACTACTTTAGGTAAAAGAAAAGCACAAACCAAAATTAGATTTGATATAATTGTAAAAAGTTTGATATTGTATTTTATTTCCATCAATGTTATTACTGATGATTTTATAACAATCCCTCAAAAATAACCTCAATATCTTGAGTTTCACCTGTAACCTCTCCGAAAACAAATTTTATAATTCCGTTTTTATCTAAAATAAGACTTGTAGGAAACGCTGAAATATTCAGTCCATCAATCTGCTTTTTAGAATCTGCAATATGCTGGAAATTAAATGGTTGCTGTTTGGTAAACTCATCAATCGTTTTTTTATCATTAAAAGAAATTGTGATGAAATTTGCTTTCCCTTTAAATTTTTCTTTTAGTTCGTTTAATAAAGGAATTTCTTCTATACAAGGTGGACATCTTGTAAACCAGAAATTGATAAAAGTAGGTTTTCCGCTAAGAAAATTTTTGTCGAAATTTTTCTGTTTTTCATTTACAAATTTTTCAATCTGAAATCTTGTCCCTATATATTTCTTAGTTTCTGCATAAGGATCAAAACCATCGGGAGTGGTAGAAAGCGCACCAAGTCTTACAAAATGAATAATTGAATCTTCTGTCTTTTTTGTTTTAAGAAGAAGTTCTTCTAGTTTTCCTTTTTTATAAATAGATTCTTTTGCTTGGGTATATTTAATTTCATCGACAGGTTTACCACCATTTATTTTGTAGTATATTTTTTGCGAAAAAGAGTTTAGACTTAGAGTAAGGAGAAAGATAATTTGTAATTTTTTCATTAAAATGTTTTGGGTATTAATTGCCTTTCAACAAATATAAACAAATCCCAATTAAAATCACCTTACAAAGAAAAATCACAATCTTAGAAACTCCGTCAATTCTACCAAAATGATTTAAGATTCCGAACAATTCCAAGGAATTAATTATTATTAAACTACAATTTCCAAAAGTTTTTTATAATTTTAGTCTTTTCTTATCCTATGTTAATCATTAAACCTTCAATTTTTCGGAGGTTTGCAGAGTCAAAACAATAAAATAAAAGTTTTGAGGTTTTATTGAGACAACAAACAATAATAATATTAAATACTTTAAAAAATGAAGAAAATTGGCGTAATCGCTTTGGCAAGTTTAGGTTTACTTCTTGCATCATGTGGTGATAAAAAAGAAGCTGCAACTGCAGGTCAGGAACAAACTGTAGCAGAAAAGCAAGGGAATGTTTTTGCTGTTGATACTACAGCTTCTAAAGTAAACTGGAAAGCTTTCCACAAAGGAGGTTTTGCTCCACGTTGGGGAACTTTAGCAGTTTCTACAGGAGAATTATCTGTTGCTGATAATCAATTGGCTTCAGGAGAATTTGTGATTGACATGAAGTCTCTAAAAGTAGATCCAGCTTCAGTTACTGAAAAAGACAAAAAATACACAGATCTTGAAGGTCACCTTAAAAATGCTGACTTCTTTGATGTTGAAAAACATCCAACTGCTGATTTCAAAATCACTAAAGTTGAAGATTTAGCTGCAGGTGCTCAAAATGCTGTAGAAGGTGCTAACAAAACAGTAAGCGGAAATCTTACGCTTCTTGGAAAAACAATGAATGTTTCTTTCCCTGCAAAAGTTGACATCGTAGAAAAATCTGCAACTTTAAAGGCTCAATTCACTGTAAACCGTGCTGATTGGGGAATTAAATTCGGAACTGACGAAACTGATCCTGCTGAATGGATGATCAGCAAAGATATCGAAATCGCTATCGATGTAAAAGCTGACCAAAAGTAATCTGAAACAGTCATACATATAAAGACATCTGTAGAAATGCAGATGTCTTTTTGTTTTAAAATGAAAGAGTAAACAGTTCCAAAGATAGGATTTGGTGCTATCAAAAATTATAAATAAATATTTAAACAAATTTAAAATGATTCAAACTTTCAAAATCAGATTTTTCAAATGTATTGGTGATAATACCATTTTCTAAAGTAACAATGTGGTCGCAGGTGTGAAAAAGAGTTTCGATAATATGTGAACTGATAATAACCAATTTATTGTTTTGTTTCAATTCTCTGATAATATCATACAATAAATGAACGCCTTCAAAATCAACTCCGTTAAAAGGTTCGTCTAAAATATTAACCAGTTTATCGAGCATTAACATTCCTATCAAAGCGAGTTTCTTTTTCATTCCGCTGGAATAATATTGCACATATTTCTCCAAAGGAAGTTGAAATTTTTCGGCTAATTCTATGGTTTTTGTAAGTTTATCATTTGAGAAATAAGATAAATATTCTCTCCCTGTGATGTATGGATAGAAATAATTTTCTGTTTCGAGATAAGAAATATTTTCACGAAGAATTTTTTTGCTTTGCCACAAAATTTCTCCACTATATTTCTGACCTTGATAAAGCGATTCAAAAAATGTGGTTTTTCCGGCACCGTTTTTCCCGAGAATACCTAAAATTTTTCCTTCTTCAATTTCTAAATTTAAACCCTGAAGAACATTTTTATCTTTAAAACTGACCGACAGATTTTTAATTTCCAACATAGTTTTTAATATTTTGCTGTGCTTCTTTGATATTTAAATGAATGATAATAAATGCTGGAATAATCAACATGCTGTAAACGAAATATTCTATAAAAACTACAATACTAAAGTAATTGGCCTTTTCTTGATGATGATAAAGCTTATATTTCCTCGTGAGAATCAGCAAAAAGTAAAGATTCATAAAGAAGATATAGTAGAGAAGATACAGACTTTCGTTAAAATTGATTATTAAAAACGCAATATAAGTTGGTGAAAGAAGCGTATTAAAAAAAACAATATTTTTATAGATTTTATCTTTAAAATTGATCTTTTTAAAATAAACTTCGAGCATTTCTTTGTTCTCGTTATCTTCATAAACATGAGATAAATAATCCATCAAAAAAATTCCGCACAAAATCAAACTGGCTTGATGATATGCCGAAGCAATCACTACAAGATACGTCAGAATAAACATCCAAGTATTTTTGCGAAGATAACTTTTCCACTCGAAAAGATCATTGGAAATAAAGTTCCATTGCAAAGTAGGAAAAGGTTTGGACTTTGGCTGTAAAAAACAGAGTAAAATAATCGCAAAAAACATCATCAAACCGAATTTTTCAATTTTATAATTGATGTTTGCCATTAGAAAAAGCGCGTAGATAAATGCAGATTCTAAAAAAATAATCAGTCTCCAATGATTGATAAATATTTTATTTAAAAACGGAATATCTTTTCTGTTAATATGAAAAACCAAAGCAATGGAGAAATAGAGTAGCGGATAAAAAATAGATTGCGGAAATTTAACTATCATCAACATTCCGAAAACCAGAAAAATCGGCAAGCTGACTTTAGGATTATAATTAAAAATCCTGAAACTCTGATTAAACCTGAATTGAAAGTGTTTATAAATTTTTTGCAATGAATTTTCTTTAATATAAAATAAGAAGAGTAGTTTTATCTAAATCTGTTATTCGCCTCGATTTAAGCTTTCAAAGATAGAAAAAGCTGTTTTAAATATCACCTATTAAGGAAAATTTAAGAAAAAAGAGAAACTTGGAAGTCTCTCTTGATTTTTTTAGAATTTAAAAATTACCACGGACTGATTCCCGATTCATCTTCTATATCATTGCTAAAAAACTGTCCGGTTGGAGCATTTTCATCGGTTAAAGTGTGTTTAATAATGAATGAAGCTGCACTTTCCACAGAACCGGGACCACTGTGATGATTAAAATCTGTTGCCGTGTAACCTGGATCAATCACGTTTACTTTAAAAGGCAATTCTCTCAATTCATAAGCTAAAACAATTGTATAAGCATTCAGTGATGATTTTGAAGTACCGTAAGCTGCTCCTTTTACATGATAATATTTCCAGTTTGGGTCACTATGTAAAGTTAAGGAACCTAATCCTGAAGTAATATTACTGATTCTAGGGCTGTCAGATTTTTTAAGTAAATCTAAAAAAACCTGCGTCACACTGATTGCTCCAAAGAAATTGGTATTAAAAACCTCCTGAATGTCTTTTACAGAAGTTTCTGAGGCAGTTTGTGGGTTGATGCCTAAAATTCCGGCATTATTAATGAGAATATCCAGTTTTCCTTGCTCATTTTCGATAATTTTTTTAGCCTTAAAAATAGATTCCGGATTCGTCACATCAATTTCTATAGCTTTGATATTTTGAAATCCTTTTTCATGTAATTCTTTTACGACTTCTTCGCCTTTTGAAAGATTTCGGCTTCCCAAATAAACGAATAAACCTTTTTCTGAAAGTTGTTTTGCAGTTTCCAAACCAATACTTCTGTTGGCTCCTGTTATTAATACTGTTTGCATTTTGTTTGTTTTAATTAATGGTGTAAAATTCCGTCAATAAAACAACGTGACATTTGCCATTTGGCAAAAAGAGAAATTAATTTTAGTTGATTGGATTTAAAATAATATTATTTATAAAGTAATATTCTTTCTGATTCTGCTTAGAGAAGATTGCGTTACTCCCAAATACGAAGCAACATACGAAAGAGGAATTCTGTTAAAAGCTGTAGGATAAATTTCAAGAAACTTTAAATAACGGGTTGTTGCATCTTCTGATACAAGCGGACTTCTTCTTTCTACTTTTTGTATTAAAGCTCGGGAAATGATTTTGTGTACAATGGCATCAAAACCAACGATAGTTTGTAAAAGTTCGAGCCAGTCTTTTCTTTCAAAAACAATCATTTTACAATCTGTGACCGCCTGAACGTAAGCACTCGAACAGATTTGATTATCGAAACTTTCTAAATCTACCACCAAATTATTTTCTTCAATGAAATACTTTGTAATCTCTTCACTTTGATTGTTATAATAGCAAACCCTGAGAATTCCATCAACCAGAAAGCCAACTTGTTTTGCTATTTTTCCAGCTTCTGAAAAATATTCTTCTTTCGAAATATTGATTTCAATAGTCTTGCTAGAAATAAAATCGATTTGCTGCTGGTTGAGGTTTCCAAATTTTAAAATAAAATCAAATAATTCTTTCATGAATGCAATTTAGCTAAAGAAATTTTCACGGCATTTGTCATTTGGTAAAAAATATAAAGAGAAACCCGAAAGTTTCTCTTTGTAAAATTAATTTTCCAAAACAGGAATGAGATGTTCCCAATTGAGCTGTTTGGCATAATCTAAAGCTGTTTTTCCGTTGTTGTTTTTTAAATTTTTATCGGCACCGGCTTCAAGCAAAACTTCTACCGAGCTTAGATTTCCTGCAATTGTTTCTCTGTGAAGAAGCGTAAAGCCGTTTTCATCAATATTGGTGAGTTCCGCTGGATAATCATTTAGAAATTTTACAAAATCTTCTTTCATATTCTTGCTCATCGGATGTTCGATGAGGTTCTCCGGCTTTTCTTTTTGTTCATTGACAACTTCAATTTCATTAAAATCTCCAAAATCGAGTTGCCACGCTTCATCATGTTCTTTTCTTTCAGATTCCGACATATCTGCACGCATTTTTTGAATGGTAAATCCGCCATACGCTTTTGGAATTGGTTCTGAAGATGATGAAAATAATTTTGAAAGCCCGGTTGGTTTTTTCTGCATCGGAGTGATGGCAAAAAGCCAGTCGCTGATTTCGTTTAGAGGTATTTCGAAATAATCTCTGGGTTGTATTGTGGTCAGATCATTGGGTTCGTTGATGAGATATCCGCTCACAGTGTCGCCATCAAAGTAAATATCATTCATCCACATGTGTTCTACGATTTGTTCTCCATCGGGATTTTTTTCAGAAAAAGAAGCTTTTACACAGGCAAGATTCAATCCGGGAATAATTCTTCTTTGCTCCCAAGAAAGTTCTCGCCAGAAATATTTGAAGTTTTCCTGTGCTTTTTTGTATGCTGCAATCATTTTAGGGTCTTTTCCGTCCGTAAAAATAAATGAGTTGTTTTCCATTGTATCTTAAACATTTTGTGATTTAATTTTAAATCAATATCATAATGTATTCTGCTGAAACCTTGATGAATAAGTAGATATTGATATTTTTGGTGTAACTAAAATACGGAAAATATTTAAACAAGAGTTTAAATTGTATTATGTTTATTGAAAATTAACAATTATAAATTTTCCAAATCTTTCAGAAGATTCTCAGGATTGTATTGATAATCTTTTGGAAGTTCTGAGCCATAAAGAAAATGCTCAAAATATAACGGAGGCAAACCTACAGACTTTCTTCTTTTATCAAGATTTTTTATGTCAAAGTAGGTTGTGTTGTGGTTTATATTTCCTAAAGTTTGCAATGTGTAAAGAGATCCTTTATTTGTTTTGTTTGTAAAATCATTCATAGAGCTGTCAAATTCATCAAAGTCAACAAAAAAATCTTTATTAACATTATCTTTTTTAATTTCGTTCTCCAAATAAGGTTTAAAAAAATCCCAAACAAATTTTTGATCATCTGTATATCCTCGATGATGCCACAATAGCATCCACGCACGAGATTCCCAACCATATTTTTTAGTAAGTTCCATTAGTTTAATAATATTCATGGAATCTGTTTCTTTAGATAATTTGCCAAAAACTTTATCTTCCTTTCTTATGAGTTGATCTGTGGCAATCAAATTTTGAATCTCCATATAAGCTGCCGGATTTTTAAGCTCTCTGTAGTATTGATTTTCCAAATCATTATATTGAGCCAAAACTTCCTTCATTTCTTTAGAATCTTTGTAGGGTTTAAGACTTTCAAAATCTTTTAAAAAATCTAAAGGAGCTAGTTGTTTGGTGATACTTTGGGTAAGTAATTCTTTGGCAGTTTTGTTATTTTTTAATTTAAAAGATATGGATGCTGCTTCTAAATACACATCGCTAATCGGGACTTTAGGATTAATTTTAATGGCTTTCAAGTAATATTCTAAAGTTTTTTGATCATTTTTTTGATGAGCGTAATATTCTGCTAAGTAGATTTGCTTTTGTGATTTGAATACGTTTTGAGCTGAAGCTAAAGGAAATACCAATAGAATAAATAGTAAGATAATTTTTTTCATAAGTGTGTTTTTGTTTTAAAAGTACGAGAGTTTTCTTTTATTACCATATTTTTGACAAAAAACTTCAGTTATGTATGGTTTTTCAAAGATTTGTAAATTAATATTTTTAGTAATAAACAATTGATCTTTCTGTAAGCAAAAATTTACCATCCACTTTATCAGTTCGTTCAATCCAGTTGTTATTTTTATCAAACTTTGTATATATAAATGAAGATTTTATTGAATAGACAGTGTCATTTGCATAAGAATTATCTGTGGTCTTAATTAGGTTTTCACGATCATCATACTCCAAAGATTTTTCATAAAGTATTTTATTATCATTACTAAAAACTTTTAAACTTGTTTGATGTCCTTTTTTATTAATTGTATTGAAAACTTTTTTTACTAGTTTGTTATCAATATAACATTCGATTTCTCCACCATAAAAATCTAAAAGATATTTTTTTATTACCCAGTTTTCCGTAGTCTTTTCTTCAATGTTATCTATGGTAGAACTAACAATTTTCCCATTATTATATTTAGGAGTTGATTTAAATTTTAATACGTCGTTTTCATCATAAATATTATAAATTAATTCATTACCCGTCGTTGAAAATTCGAATTTATGGTACAAGCCTTCTTGTTTTTTTGTATTATGTATTGAATCAATTTTAAATGATTTAATAGTAATTTCTTTTACTTTGCCAATTAAGTTATGTGAAGTCCAACCAGTAAATTTATTGTTTAAACTATCTTTTTTTGACTGACAATTTAAAGCTAAAAAACAGCTAAATAATAATATTAGAGAGATTTTCATTTATATATTGATTAACTTAATTTATATATCCTTTTTAAACATCCTTTATAAAATCCTCATATTCATAATAAAACCTTTCAAAACCATCCATTTTTTCTACGAAAAATTCAAAAGCTTCCCTCCAGGTATTTTTATTAAAAACAGAAACGCCTTCTTTTTCTACCCAGATCCGGCTGATGACTTTTCCGTTTTCCAGAGTGTAAAATTCTTCTTTATGAAAATCGCCAATGTAGTCTTTCAAAATATCTTCTAGCGACCAGATTTTGTTATAATAAGCGTCTCTGAAGACTTCATCTTTCATCTCAATATCCAACGAGACTTCTGCTTTTTTCTTATCTGCATAAAATTTAAATGAAAAATCCTTGACTTTGGTATCATACAAAATCCATTTTCTCGGAAACGATTTCCCGAAAGCCGTCCAAAACTCTTTCTTTAATTGCTGTGCTTCTTCTTTACTGAACATAGGACAAATATAGTTGTTTTGGCTGGAAGCTGGATGTTAGAAGCTGAATGTACTACGTAGATATTTCTATTTTTAATCGTTAAATTGTAAGTTTTAAACCTCCAGCACCCATCTCTCAACATCTAGCCCCATCATCCAACTTTTTTTCCTATTTTTGCTGTAATGCTGTCAAAAAAATCTCAATATGCTTTTAAGGCGCTTTCATATCTCGTAGAAAAGAGAAATGAAGGCCCGGTTTTGATTTCTGAAATTGCGGAGTACAAAAAAATTCCGTTAAAATTTCTTGAAAATATATTATTGCAGCTCAAAAAATCTGACGTTTTAGACAGCAAAAAAGGCAAAGGTGGGGGCTATTTCCTCAAAGAAAGTCCTGAAAAAGTGAATCTGGCTAAAATTATTCGTCTTGTTAATGGCCCAATCGCAATGCTTCCTTGCGTAAGTCTTAATTTTTATGAAAAATGTGATAATTGCAATGAAGATCACTGCAGTTTACACGATGTGTTGATTGAAGTGAGAGATGCCTCACTCAAAATTTTGGAAGAGAAAACCTTGCTCGATTTAATTGATTAAATAAATCATAAATTTTAAATTCACAAGTCTACTTATTTGGTAGGATAATATTTTTGTTGGATATTTGCTGGTATCAAACAGAAATTGATGTTTTCAAAAGAAGATCTACATACTTTACAGCAACTCACTTTAGAAGACGGATTACAGTTTATTTCGTCTAAAATCTCAGAAGGAATTGTTTTCTCCACTTCACTTGGTCAGGAAGATCAGGTGATTACAGATGCGATATTTAAAAATAATTTACCGATAAAAGTTTTCACTTTAGATACCGGAAGACTTTTTTATGAGCACTACGATTTGCTTTCACAAAACAATTCGCGTTACAAAAAGAAAACTGACGTTTTCTTTCCAGAATCTGCCGATGTTGAAAAATATGCCGTAGAAAAAGGAATCAATGCTTTTTATCATTCTGTAGAAAATAGAAAGGAATGCTGTTTCATACGGAAAGTAAAACCTTTGAACCGTGCTTTGGAAAATGCCAAAGTATGGATTACCGGACTTCGTGCCGAACAGTCGGAAAACCGTGAAAATATGCCGATTCTGGAATGGGACGAGGAAAGAATTTTATACAAATATAATCCGCTGATCAACTGGACGTATCAGGATGTCTTAGATTATTTGGAACAGAATAACGTTCAGGAACTGTCTCTTCATAAAAAAGGTTTTATCAGTGTCGGCTGTCAACCTTGCACAAGAGCCATTGAGGAAGGCGAAAATCCCAGAGCCGGACGTTGGTGGTGGGAAAATTCACAAAAAGAATGCGGTCTGCATTCAAACTAATTCAAATTTAATCTTTCAAATTATAATGAGTGACTATCAACTAAATTATCTTGAGCAACTGGAGGCGGAAAGCATTTACATCATGCGTGAAATTGCGGCTCAGTTTGAAAAACCTGCTTTGCTTTTCAGCGGCGGAAAAGATTCGATTACACTGGTTCATCTGGCTAAGAAAGCATTTGCCCCGATGAAAATTCCGTTTCCATTCGTGCATATTGATACGGGACACAATTTTCCGGAAGCACTGCAGTTCAGAGATTATTTTGCCGAAAGTCTTGGAGCTGAACTAATTGTAAGAAAAGTTGAAGACACGATTAAAGCTAAAAATTTAACCGAACCGAAAGGAAAATTTGCTTCAAGAAACTGGCTTCAGACACATACTTTATTAGATACAATTGAAGAATTTCAGTTTGATGCCTGCATCGGCGGAGCGAGAAGAGATGAAGAGAAAGCAAGAGCAAAAGAACGTTTTTTCTCAGTTCGTGATGAATTCGGACAGTGGGATCCAAAATTGCAGCGTCCCGAATTGTGGAATATCTACAACGGAAGAATCAACAAAGGTGAAAACGTAAGGGTTTTCCCAATTTCAAACTGGACGGAGCTCGATGTCTGGAATTATATTAAAAAAGAAAATATTCAGCTTCCATCAATTTACTTTGCTCATAATCGTGATGTGATCGAGTATGACGGACAGTTAATTGCGGTTTCAGATTTTATTCAGATTGATGAAAATGATCAGATTAAAAATAAAAAAGTGCGCTACAGAACCGTCGGAGATATGACCTGTACAGCCGCAGTTGAAAGTTCAGCCGAAACGTTGGATGAAGTAGTAAACGAAATTACCGCTTCCCGAATTTCCGAACGTGGCGAAACCCGAATCGACGACAAAGTAACGGAAGCCGCAATGGAAGACAGAAAAAAGGGAGGATATTTTTAAATAGGTAATGAGCAATGAGTAATAGGCAATGCCAAAAAACTGCGTATTTCACTCAATGCTTAACATTAAAATATTCAAAAAATGAACGGTTTGAAAAATTACTTATTAACAATCACTCATTACTAATAAAATAAACGTGGACATACTAAGATTTATAACAGCAGGGAGTGTAGACGACGGCAAAAGTACGCTGATCGGAAGACTTCTCTACGACAGCAAAAATATACTGATTGACCAGCTTGAAGCATTGGAGAAACAGTCAAAAAATAAAAACGAAAACGGAGTTGACCTTGCCATTCTTACCGACGGTTTGAGAGCCGAAAGAGAGCAGGGAATCACGATTGACGTTGCTTACCGCTATTTTTCTACACCGAAAAGAAAATTTATCATTGCCGATGCGCCGGGACATATTCAGTACACAAGAAATATGATTACAGGAGCTTCGAACTCGCAATTGATTGTCATTCTGATTGATGCAAGGCAAGGAGTGATTGAGCAGACAAGAAGACATTCTATCATCGCTTCATTATTGAAAATGAAAAATGTGGTGGTTGCCATCAATAAGATGGATTTGGTGGATTATTCTGAAGAGATTTATAATGACATCAAAGCTCAATACGATTTAGTTGCAAAAAAACTGAAGCTCGAAAACGTGAACTATTTTCCGATTTCAGCTTTTAACGGAGATAATATTGTGTCTAAATCTGAGAAAACCGGTTGGTATCAAGGTTCTACACTTTTAGATTTTCTGGAAAATGTGGAGATTAACCAGAATCAGGAACAGGAAAACCCGAGATTTCAGGTACAATACGTGATCCGTCCGCAAACGGATGAACTGCATGATTACAGAGGTTATGCAGGCGAAGTAATTTCAGGAATTTACAGAAAAGGAGATGATATTACGGTGCTTCCACAAAATATTCAGACTAAAATTTCAAGAATTGAAAATGGTGGAAAAGAAGTGGATTTTGTGTTTACCAATCAGCCAGCCGTGATTCATGTGGAAGATGATATCGACATTAGCAGAGGTGATTTTTTAGTGAAAACCGACCTCCAGCCGAAAGTTGAAAATGAGATGGAAGCCGTTGTTTGCTGGCTCGACAAAAAAGAACTGAACGAGGGTAACAAATATTTTATTCAGCACAAAAGTAAAACCGTGAAAGCTATTGTGAAAGAAATAGAATATAAAATTGATGTCAATACACTTGAGCAGATGCCTGTAACAGACAGCATCAGGCTAAATGAAGTTGTAAAAGTGAGATTAAAAACAGCATCACCTTTGGTTTTCGACAGTTTTGAAGAAAGCAGGTCAACAGGAAATGCCATTCTGATTGATGAAACAAGCAATTCAACCGTTGGTGCAGTGATGATTTTATAGTTCTTTAAAACACTTGATGATATGGTAATTTCCCAGAAAATTCAGTTCAGACTCAATGTACTTTTGATTACGGTAGTCGTTTTGGTTATTGCATTTGTTTCAATGTACAGTTTAGGATATTTGGATGAACTTGAAATTATTCTTGCCAAAGACAATCATATTTTTTACTGGATGCTTTTGGTAGGTGTTTTTGCTGAATTTGTTGCAGGATCTATGGGAATGGGATATGGTGTGATTTGCACAACCACACTTTTATTTCTTGGAATTCCTCCTCATGCGGTGAGCGCAAGTATTCATTCTGCCGAAAGTTTTACTACGGCAGCGGGAAGTATCAGTCATATTCGATTGAAAAACGTGAGCAAAAGTCTGGTTAAAAAATTGGCTGTTCCTGCGATAATTGGAGCAATAATTGGAGCCGTTTCACTCACATATTTAGGAGAATATTATTCAAAAATTACCAAAACAGTTATTTCCTTTTACACGTTGTATCTAGGTTTTAAAATTTTCTTGAATGCTTTTAACCCTAAACAAAATAAATCTTTAAAGAAAAAAACAAACCTTACGCGATTGGGAGTAATCGGTGGTTTTATAGATTCATTTGCCGGTGGAGGATGGGGGCCTTTGGTTACAGGAACTTTAATTAAAAATTCTTTTACGCCAAGATTTGCTGTGGGAAGCTCAACGGTAGCCAAATTTATTTTAACAATTACCGCAGCAGTAACTTTCTTCTTCACGCTAGGAATCCAGCACTGGAATATTATTCTCGGACTTTTGATTGGTGGAATTATTACTGCACCATTTTCTGCGATGCTTACTGCAAAACTTCCCGTGAAAAATATGTTTATCATCATTGGAGCTTTGGTTATTGTGATGAGCTCGATTACTATTTTTAAATCAATTTTTTAGAATGCTTTTTTGTGAAAAATTTAGGATAATTGGTTTTAAATTAAAATCAAAAAATAATTTACATTTACAGCCTAAAAATAACACATGAATTTACATATCGTTGCGCTTTTCAGATTCAAAGAAAATCATTTGATGGAAGCGGTGGAATTATTTCAAACTTTGGTAAGAGAAACAAGAAAAGAAACCGGTTGTCTGCAATACGATCTTATAGAAGATAATGAAAATAAAGGAACTTTTTTTCTTATTGAGTTGTGGGAAAGTGTAGAACATCATAATGCTCACAACGGAACCGATCATCTTTTCGAATTTAGAAAAAATGCTTCTAAAATATCTGAAGAATCAGCACAAGTTTATAAAGGTTTTAAGATTTATTAAATTTGTTAGAAGCTAGAAGCCACAAAAGTCAAAAGGCAGTTTCATCATTTTGAAACTGCCTTTTTATTAGAAAAAATAGAAAGTATTAATTTTAAAAGTGAATTGTTAATTAGCTTTGCTGTCAATGGTGAATTTTAAAAATTGACAATTGACTATTCACTGCGAAGCAAACTCACATTTTCACGTTGTCTTATTTCACAATAAGTTTTTTTGTTTCCGTTTTACCTCCAAAAGAAATTTTAACTAAATAATTTCCTGATGGAAGATGAGATAAGTTCATCTCTTGTTTATAGAAACCCGTTTGATTGCTTAGTTCTGCATTATAAACTTTTTTACCAGTAAGATCATAAACTTCAACGCTGCCTTTGTTATTTGCTTTTTCTTTTACATCAAATAAAACCGTCACTTTTTTATCAGCAGTTGTCGGGTTTGGATAAATTCCGAAAGTTGCTTTTTTGCTTACTTCAGTGACATCTAAAGTAGAAGTGATGTTTTTATATTTAAAATACATATTTCCTGTATTGGCACCTTCATTTGAAATGAAATACATTCTATAATATTCCGAACCTTGTTTAATGTAATAAACAACATCATTATAGAATCCTGAAGTTGGTTTCCAAGAATGTCCGATAGCTGTAATATTACTTGAAAATGCTGTAGAAGCAGGAAGAGTAGAAGTTGCTGTTGCCTGAATTTCTGGTTGTACTTTTGCGACACTCACTGTCGGGCTTTGTAGAACTCCAGACATTTGATACATCATGATATTCATGTAGAAAGTGTAGTACCTTGTGAACATTAAGTCCCAGTTTGCTTTTGGTGGTTCTAAATTTTCAACTTTTGCTCCTGTAGTGAATGAGAAATAATTAAAATAAGCATCATCTGTACCGTTTGCTAAAGTCTTTGTTTGTGTTGCTTCCCAAGTTGATGTAGTTGCATTCCATTTGGAATATTTAAATGTATATCCACCAAAATAATCTTCTATCATGAATTTGATATATTCACCGGTAGAAAGATATTTAAGAACAAAAATTACAGTTCCTGTAATATGATGATTCGATTGATAAACTCCCCATCCTGAACTTGCAGAACCTTGTTCGAAAGCTCCATTATGAAGAGAAGTAGAATTGTCAGGATTATATTTCGGAGCTCCCCAAGAAGCAATATTAGCAATATTTATGTTATCCCAATTTGATGCAGAATTTGAAGCTTCATAAACTTCAATTTTTTTATCATCATTAACTCTAGATCCGAAATCATAAGTTGAATTTCTATAGAAAGCAATATCCCAAGTATTGGCAGGTTGAGATACAATATTGTTGGCACTTAAATCAAAGAATACTCTGTTCTGGTATTGGTTTCCCATCGACATATTTACCGTAGTATACCCGTTTGAATCTGTTTGTGCTAATACAGTTTGCTGTACTGAAAGTGCAAAAAGAGAAGCAAAAAATAATTTTGTTTTCATAACCTTATTCCTTATTTAGAATTGTTCTACAAAACTATGTAATTATTTTTAATAATTCTAAATAAAAACAAGATAAATATCATGTTTTGTCAATTTTTTTATTAAAATTTATCCGCAATTGATTGTTATTCATTTTGTTAATAAAAAAGGTTGACTACAATTTATAGTCAACCCTTCAGAATATATTTTAAAATCAATTATTTCTTGATAAATTTTGAATGAGATACTGTTTTGTTATCATCTTCTGAAGTAAAGATATATAAGCCAGTAGCTAAAGAAGAAACATCAAATCTGTTATTGTTAACAGCTCCTTGTGCAACTAAATTTCCTGATGCAGAATAAACTTTTACAGATTTCACATTAGATTTACCTACAAACTGAATTTCATTATTTGTATTAATAACAAAATTTAAAGTGTTTGTATTAGTTTTTATATCTGATGTTCCTAAAGAAGAAAGTACATCATAAATAACATCATCCACATAAACCGCAGAGTGGTTTGCAGCTCCTACAAATCTCCAAGCAACATATTGCTTAGTAGAAGTAGGGACATCTAAAGTAATAATCTGTGGTGTAGAAGAGGTTGTAATAGTTACCGGAGCTCCTAGAGAAGTGAAAGATGCCATATCTGTAGGGCTTGTTACCATACCTGCCTCAAGAGTAGAACTTCCGTTAGCTGCAGCAGATACTCCAATAGTAAATCTAAGTTTTTTACTTCCGTCCGGAGCTACAATTCTTGGAGCAATAAGATACGCAGTTGTATTTGGTGTATTTGCTGAATAAAACTGAGCAGAATTACTTCCATTATTAGCTGCTATATATACATTATGAGGCATTGTCGCAATAACTTTATTCCATCCGTTTTGAGGTAATGCAGATGACCCTGCTGTAAACGCATTAAAGTTTTCATTAATTGTTCCCACTGGAGTTGTATCATAAACCACGTCATCAAAATCTGCTGCAGTATGAGGAACCCCTGGGATTGCGTTAACTGTTCTAAAAGCTAAGTAACTTGATGTTGAGCTTGGAACAGGAATTGTAACTGTTTGAAATGTAGTAGAAGTTACATTTAGTTCTGTACCCAGTGGAACAAAAGTAGACATATCGGTAGGGCTTGATACTAAACCAGCTTGTACCAATACAGCTGCACCAGATACATTTTTACGAGTTTTGAATGTTAAAGTTTTATTTCCTGTGGGCGCAACAATCTGTGGAGAAACCAAATATAATGGTGTTCCTGAGTTGGCTCCAGAATAAGCAGAAACATATTTGTCTGAAGCGTCACCTGTTACTGCATATACTACCATCATTGGAGGAGGAGCTCCTACTCCTGCAGGTAAAACTGCAGACCAACCTCCTTGAGGAAAAGTAGTATTTCCTGCTGTGAAACTATTAAAATTTTGGTCTATTGAAGCCACTTGTGCGTTTGCAGTTACTGCTGAAAATAACAAAGCTCCTAAAAGTAGTTTTAATTTCATTTTTCTATTTTTTAATATTTTACAAAATTAAGTTAATTATTTTTAATTATTCTAAATTAAATAATGACATTTGTCTTGTTTTAGAATAAGTGATAATTGCGGAACAAAGAACAAATATTATATTAAGCTCGAATTATCATTATCAAATTTTTAATAATCCTATCAATTATGCTTAAAATCATGTTGCAAAAATAGTTATTTATTTTTAACTATTCTAAATAAAGCGCTATATTTGTCGCAAAATTTTGAGTTTATGAAGAAGAAAGTGCTTTCTGTTGTGTCTTTATCCGCTATTTTTTGGATTAATGCACAGGAAAAAGATTCTCTCAATCAGAAGAAAATAGAAGAAGTTGTCATTACCGGACAATATATGCAGCAATCAATCAACAAATCAATTTATAAGGTTGAGGTGATTGATGCGCAGCAAATCAAAAATATGGCTGTGACTACGGCAGCCGAAGTTCTTAACCAAAATCTTAATATATTAATCGAACCCAATAGCGGAAACGGTGATTCTAGTGCAAGAATTATGGGTTTAGGCTCTTCTTACACGAAAGTACTGATTGATAATATTCCTGTAGTTGGTGATCAAGGAATGGGGAACCAAATCGATTTAAGTAAAATCAATGTAAATAATATAGAGCGTATAGAGATTGTAAAAGGTGCAATGGGTGTAGAATATGGTAATAATGCAGTTGCAGGTGTAATCAATATTATTACAAAGAAAAATTACTCCAAAAAGGTTACAGCACTTTTATCATTACAGGAAGAAACAGTAGGAAAAGATTATGACTGGTTCAAAAAAGGTAACGGAAGACATATTCAGGCTTTAAATTTAGGTTTTAAACTTTCAGATAATTGGTCTTTAACTGCCGATATTAATCATAACGATTTTCAAGGTTATAAAGGTGATTTAAATGGATATAAATATTTTAATTTAAATAACGATTTAAAAAGAGGATATGAATGGCTTCCAAAAGATCAACTCACGGGAAATGCTGCAATTCGTTATTCTAAAAAAAATACTTCATTCTTTTATAAAGTGAATTTTCTTACGGAAGAAATCAATTTTAGAGATCCTAGAATCACAGATTATCCTTTAGGAGGGGGTGAAAGAACTTTTGTTTCAGAAGACAAAGATTATTTTACAAAAAGATGGATTCACCAGTTTAATATTCAAACTAAATTGGGTTCAAGAATCAATTATTTAGGTGATTTTTCTTATCAGACTCAAGAAAGAAAGTCTCAAAATTATATTTATGATGTTCCCAATAGAAATGAAATTTCAAGAGACGAAAAAAATACCTATTATGAAACCAAAGTATTTTACTCTCGAGGAATGTTCAGTAATTTCTTAGATAACGAAAAAATCAATTTTCAGTTGGGATATGAGCTTGACAATACCAGTGGATTTGCTGGGTCATCAACTTTTCAATTTAATAATAATGGACTTAATATAGAGAGATCTATCTTCAATTACGCCAACTTCCTTTCTGCAGAATGGAAATTAGACGATAAGTTTTCATTACGTCCAGGAGTGAGAATGGCACTAAGCGATAAATTTGATTCACAATATAACTACTCTTTAACGGCAAGGTATAATACAACTTCAAGATCTGATGTAAGAGCTGTTTTTGGGTCTTCAAACAGATTTCCTACTTATGAAGAACTATACACATATGTAGTAGACAATAATCACGATATCCGAGGAAATGAAAATCTAAAACCGGAAACCGGTTATTCTTTCGGACTATTTTATGATTACAATATGCCTGCTGTGAACGCTTGGAAATTTAATGTAAGCTTATCAGCAATGTACCTTGATGTAAAAAACAGAATAGAAAATGTAGTAGTAAATAATCAACCTTTGAGATTATCTTATTTGAACATTAATAATTATAAATCACTTGTATTTGGTGGAGGTTTAACGGTTAAAAAAAATAATTTCTCTTTAAATGCGGGTGTTTCTGTAATGGGGATTTCTCAGGAGTTGATTTCAGGAGCTGTAATTTCACCTAATGACTATAATTTCTACACCGAAGCAAATCTTGCGGCCAATTATACATTAGATAAAACAAAAACTCTATTCGCATTATATTATAAATATACTGGAGTTAGAAAACAGTTTACACAAAAATTTGAACAAAATCCTGGTGCCACACCAGAGTATATCTTAGGTGAGGTTGGTGACTTTAATATGTTGAATTTTACACTTACACAACCATTCTTCAATAATCATTTAGAATTAAGTTTAGGAATAAAGAATATTTTTGATGTTTCATCGGTTAGAAATACAATCAATTCCGGAGGAGCTCATAATGCAGGTGCAGATATGCAAAATCTATTCTACGGAAGAAGCTACTTTGCTCGTTTAAATTATAATTTTTAATAAGAATTAAAATGAAAAAAATACTTTTTTGCCTTTTAGTAGGCGCTTCATTTATTTCACAGTCTTGTATCAACGATAACGAAGATGCTGTAGCTGTACCACCTGTAGAAGGTTCTATCATCGATGCAAACGTTGGCGGTGCTACACAGCCGAACCAGGTTTGGTATGATTTGAGTAAAAAGGAAGAGGTTTTAACTAAAAGAACTGATTGGGATTTGGCATTTTATTCAGGAAACGAGTTTAAAGTAATTTTAAACTCATCTATTATGATGGCTGCTGGAAAAATTGTTGGGGCTACTAATATTGATGCTGTGACTGAATCAAGTGTGACTGCGCTAAAAGACCAAGTACAGGTCGCTAATTTTAATGAAGCTAATGTAGCTTATATTGATGATGTGAAAGGTAATTTTCCATCTGGCTATACTGCTATTGAAGGTATTAAAGTTAATGATGCAGAGAACGGTATTTATTTAGTTAATCTAGGAAAAGAAATATACAATGGATCGGTTCCTGTAGGTTCAGTTGCTACAGGAGGTGATAACAGAGGTTGGATGAAAGTTCAGGTTGTAAGAGCTGGTGCAGGTTATACCGTAAAATATGCAGAATTGAATGCTACAACGCACAAAGAACTTACAGTTTATAAAAACACAGCTTACAATTATAATTTTGTAAGTTTAAAGAATAACAAAGAAGTTTTTATTCAACCTGAAAAGAAAAACTGGGATCTTTGCTTTACAGTATTTACCAATATCATTACAGGAGCAGGAAGCTACATTTACGCAGACTTTGTAAACAATAATAATGTTGGTGGGGTAGGTGCTTATGAAGTGGTAATTCCTTCTCCAGCTTCAGGAATTGAAGCGTATAACAATTTTAAAGTGGAAAGTATTGAGCAGTCTAAATTTATCTACAACGATCATAGAGTTATAGGTTCAAATTGGAGAAATCCTGTCGGTACAAATGGGCTTGAAGTTTTTGGTGACCGTTTCTATGTAATTAAAGATGCAGACGGATATTACTTTAAATTAAGATTTACAAGAATTACAAGTATTTCTGGTGAAAGAGGTTTCCCACAGTTTGAGTACAAACCTTTATAATTGTAAAATAAATCAGATAAAAAATAAAAATGAAAAAATTCATACTTGTAGCCTCTGTTTTAATGGCAGTCTATTCTTGCCAAAAAGAAGTACAAAAACCTACAGAAAAAGGAAATGAACTTGTGGCAGAAGCTCCAAAATCAAACCATAAAATAGTAACATTAAACGGCGGAATTACAGAAATCGTTGCCGCTTTAGGTCACGAAAAAGAAATCGTTGCAACAGATGTTACCAGTACATATCCTGAATCTTTAAAGAAATCTTCAGAAAATTTAGGTCATGTGAGATCAATTACAATTGAGCCAATTATGGCAGTTTCTCCGACTTTGATTTTAGCTTCAGATAAAGATATTAATCCTGAATTGATGGGTAAAATCAAAGCTTCAGGAATTAAAACTGAAACTTTTAAACAAGATTATACCGTTGAAGGAACCAAAAAATTAATTGCTGATGTTGCAAAAGCAATTGGGAATACAGATTATCAGAAATTAAACGATAAAATTGATGCTGACATCAAGCAGGTTCAGCCAATTGCTAAAAAACCAAAAGTATTATTCATTTATTCTAGAGGGAATATGATGATGGTTTCAGGTAAAAATACACCAATGGCAGCAATGATTGCTCTTGCAGGAGGTGAAAATGCAGTGAATGATTTTGAAGATTTCAAGCCATTAACTCCGGAAGCAGTTGTAAAAGCAAATCCAGATGTTTTATTTTTCTTCTCTAGCGGATTGGAAAGCTCAGGTGGAATCGAAGGTGCTTTAAAAATGCCGGGAGTTTCACAAACCAACGCCGGAAAAAACAAAAAAGTAATTGCTATGGACGGAGGTCTGATTTCAGGTTTCGGACCAAGAGTAGGAGAGGCTGCAGTTTCATTAAACAAACTTTTAATTGAAAACGCAAAGTAAATTATATTTATACATTACATTAAGTTCCATACTGCTTTTTCTTATAGCAGTATGGTCTATTAATACAGGGGTATATGATTTTGGCGGAAAATCTGCCTTCGAAGTTTTAGGAAAAGTAATAAAGGGAGATACCGATTTATCTTTAAGCGACAAATATATCGTTTGGGAGGTGAGAGCGTCCAGAATTGTAATGGCAATCATTATTGGAAGTATGCTTTCGGTTTCGGGAACAAGTTTGCAGGGTTTATTCAGAAATCCTTTGGCGACAGGAGATTTGATTGGGCTTACTGCGGGAGCGACTTTAATGGCAGCAATTACGATTGTTTTAGGAGGATATTTCAGAGAGTACCTTCCTGAAGCAGTACAATTTTCGCTTGTCGGGATTGCCGCTTTCGTAGGTTCGCTTTTAGCAATGATGCTGGTGTACAAAATTTCTACAAGCGATGGTAAAACCAATGTGGTAATGATGCTTTTATCGGGTGTTGCTATTACCGCGATCGGTTTTTCAATCGTAGGGTTTCTTATTTTTATTTCTAAAGATGACCAATTGAGAGATTTAACGTTCTGGAACATGGGAAGTTTAGCCGCTGCAACATGGACGAAGAATATTATCTTAACCGTCATTTTAATTATTTCCTATTCAATTCTTTTACCTAAAGGAAAGGCCTTAAACGCAATGATGTTGGGCGAAAAAGATGCACAGCATTTAGGAATTAATGTGGAAAGATTAAAAAAACAAATCGTCATCATCGTATCATTAATGATTGGAAGTTGCGTTGCATTTTCCGGAACGATCGGTTTTGTTGGGTTGATTGTACCTTATATTTTAAGGCTTTTATTTAAATCAAATTACAATTTTATTTTGCCGTTATCAGCTATTTTCGGAAGTATTTTATTATTGACAGCCGATACGATTAGCAGAAGTATTGTTGAGCCTTCAGAATTACCCATCGGAATTTTAACGGCAATGATGGGAGCACCTATTTTCATTGCTATTTTGTTGAAATTTAAAAAGTCAATCTAATGATTAAGGCAAAACAAATCAGTTATAAATTTAAAGACTTTCATATTCTTAATGAGGTGGATGTTTCTTTAGGTTTCGGTGAATTTTTAGCCATTGTCGGTCCAAACGGAGCAGGAAAATCGAGTCTTTTAAGTGTTTTGGCGAATGAAGTGAAAACCAATCACAATATTTTATTTAAAGATAAAAACATCAGAGACTGGAAAATTGCCGAACTTTCTAAACATAAAGCGAAGTTTTCTCAGCACAACTCAAACGATATTCCTTTGGAAGTGAAAGATGTCGTGATGATGGGACGTTATCCTTATTTTGATTCTCAGCCGAAAAAGGAAGATCATGAAGCGATGAACAAAATGATGTACGAAACCGATGTTTATCATCTGAAAGACAGAGAATACAATACTTTGTCGGGTGGTGAAAAACAGCGTGTTCACTTATCGAGAGTTTTGGCTCAGTTGGATAATGAGGTTACTCAGAAATTGCTTTTTCTGGATGAACCTTTAAATAATTTAGATATAAAACATCAATACAAAGCTTTGGAAATCATCAAAAATTTCACAAAGAATGAAAATTCGGCGGTTGTAGTTTTGCATGATTTGAATCTTGCAGCTCAATATGCAGATAAAATTTTATTAATGAAATCGGGCCAGGTTTCTGCTTATGGAACTCCGGAAGAGGTTTTCACTGCTGAAAATATCACCACAGCGTACAACTTTCCTTGTACAATTTGCGACCATCCGATTACTAAAAACCCAATGATTATTTTTGGATAAATGGAAGAAAAAGATTTAAAAATATTAGCTCAAAACCTTGGTAATCCGCAAGGTGAAAAGGGTATTGAGATTGGTGAAATGATGAATGCCACCAATATCGGAATGACCTTAGAAAGCATCCACACCTTATTGATTGAGGATGAAGAACGTATTCTGGAAATTGGTCACGGAAATGCAGCCCACGTCAAAAGCCTTTTGCATTTAGCTCAAAATATACACTATACCGGAATTGATATTTCTGAAACGATGCATAATGAAGCCAAAAGATTAAATAAAGAATTTAAAAATCAGGCTGAATTTGTTTTGTATGAAGGAACGAAACTTCCCTTTGAAGATAAAACTTTCGATAAAATATTTACCGTAAACACTGCTTATTTTTGGAAAGAACCTGTTGAATATTTAAATGAAATTTACAGAGTTCTAAAAGATAACGGAACATTTGTTCTCACTTTTGGGCAGAGGGATTTTATGGAAACTCTACCTTTCACCCAATTTAATTTTACGCTTTATAATTCAGATGAAATGGAAGAAACAGTTTCTAAAAGTCATTTTAAAAGAATGAAAATCTCTGAAAAAGAAGAACAGGTAAAAAGTAAAGCAGGTAACGAAACCGTCACAAGATTATATACAGTTTTAACCATAAAAAAATAAATAAAATGAATACAATAGTTAACGACTTGAAAGAAAAATGGGAAGCTCTGAAAGTAGAAAACCCACATTTGAGAATAAGAAATGCCGCTGAACAATTAGGAGTAAGTGAAGCAGAATTATTATTAACTAACGTAGGAGAAGGAGTTACTGTTTTAAAACCTGAATTTGCCAACATCTTAACAGAAGTTGAAAAATTAGGAAAAGTAATGGCCTTGACAAGAAACGACGAATGTGTTCACGAAAGAAAAGGAACGTACTTAAATGGAGATTTCAGCAGTCCTCATGCACAGCTTTTCGTAGGTGAAGATATCGACTTAAGAATCTTCCAAAATCATTGGAATTTTGCTTTTGCGGTAGTTGAAGGTGACAGAAAAAGCCTTCAGTTTTTCGGTAAAGACGGTTTAGCACTTCACAAAATATATTTAACCAAAGACAGTAATGTTGAAGCTTTCGATCCTATCGTAGTTCAATTTACAGCTGAAAATCAAGCTGAAGCTTTTGAATTTGAAGCGGTTGCTCCAAAAGCCCCTGAAAAAGCAGATTCAGAAATTGATGCGGAAGGTTTCAAAAAAGCTTGGACAGAATTAAAAGACACGCATGATTTCTTTATGATGACCAGAAAATTCGGTGTTTCAAGAACACAGGCTCTGAGATTGGCTCCTGAAGGTTATACTCAAAAAATCGATTCTTCAAAAGTAGTAAATGTTTTAGAAGAAGCTTCTGAAAAGAGTTTACCAATCATGGTTTTTGTCGGAAATAGAGGAATTATCCAGATTCACACGGGTGAAGTGAAAAAAACAATGTGGCACCAACAATGGTTTAATGTGATGGATCCTGATTTCAATTTGCATTTAGATGTAACAAAAATCGCTGAAGTCTGGATCGTGAAAAAACCAACGGAGGACGGAGAAGTAACAGCAATTGAAGTATTTAACAAAGAAGGAGAATTCATTGTACAGCTTTTCGGAAAAAGAAAACCGGGAATTCCTGAACTTCAGGAATGGAAAGATTTGGTAGCAAATCTTGAAGCATAATAATTAAATGATTTGATGAAGACCGTTTTGTTTGTAGATTCAAAGCGGTCTTTTTTGTATATTAACACTAATTGCACAAATATTTTTCACAAATAACACAAATTTGTAAATTTCCAATTGTTTGATAGTATTATTATTGTGTTGGAAAACGCAAAGGCGCAAGAGTTTTTCTAAATTTAAGTTTTAATGCGCAAAGATTTTATCGAAGATAAAATTTAAAACTGCATATTTACTTAATTTGATTAATGAATTACTTGCTGAAAATCTTTGATTTTCTTGCGCCTTAAAAAAATAATAAACATTAAAAACAACTTTGCGCCTTTGCGAAAAACCAACAAGTTTTTAATTCGATTAAAATTTGTGATATTTGTGAAAACCATTCATGTTATTCGTGTTTAAAAAAATCAAAATTTAAAAATGAAAAATATATTTATAGCCATATTAGTTTTCGGTTTTTCTGTCATCAATGCACAGAATTTTAAACCTTATCAGTTTTATAACAAAAAAGGTAAAACCGTTAAAACAGAAAAATTGGTAAAGCAACTTGCAGATTATGACGTTGTTTTCTTTGGTGAACTTCACAATAATTCGATTGTTCACTGGCTACAGTTAAAGGTAACAGAAGGTTTATACAGTCAGAAAAATAAACAGATTACTTTGGGTGCTGAAATGTTTGAAAGAGATAATCAGCCACAGTTGAATAAATATCTTGCAGGAAAAATTGAATCAAAAAGCTTGAAAGATTCTGTCCGTCTTTGGAATAATTACACCACAGATTACAAACCTTTGGTTGATTTTGCTAAAGACAAAAACCTGAACTTTATTGCAACCAATGTTCCGAGAAAATATGCTTCACAAACCGCAAAAGAAGGTTTGGAATCATTAAATAAATTAAGTGAAAGAGAAAAATCTTATATCGCTCAATTGCCGATTAATGTTACCTTAGATACTCCCGGTTATCCTGAAATGAAAAAAATGATGGGTGATCATGCAGAAGGAACCAAAGTGATGAATTTTATTTCTGCTCAGGCAATAAAAGATGCTACAATGGCTGAATCTATTCTGAAAAATCTGCAACCCGGAAAAACATTTATCCATTACAACGGAAATTTTCACAGTAAGGAATTTGGTGGCATTTATTGGTACATCAAACAGAAAAATCCCAACCTGAAAATGGCAGTTATCTCTGTTTTTGAATCTGAAGATGCTGAATTAAAAGTTCCCGAGAAAGAATATATCCCAACAGATTTTAACCTGATTATTCCGGCGGATATGACGAAAACTTATTAGGAAAAGAGCCCTAGAAAAAAATAAAAGAACCAATTTTAATTTCACGCAGATTACGGAAATTTTGCAGATTTTTTTATCTGCTTGATTTGCTCAATTTACTTTAAAAAACATTTTGTATTCAATAGAAACGGGCTTTAGCCCGTTTTTTTATTCGAAAAAGATTCATTGGCTTTAGCCAAAACTTAAAAACATCTTTATCTTTGTTCAACATTCTATAAAAATGAAAAAAATCTCTTTACTCTTCATATTCTTAATCGTTTTCATTAACGCTCAAAAATTGACGAAATCTGAAATTTCTTTGATTAATCAGGGCGACATCAATACTGCATTACCGATTTATCAGACAACAGATTCTCATCAACATACAACTTTATTAAATGTTTCAACAGAAATTGATCCAAAAGATCCTACTACAGCAACTTTAGTTAAAAGAATGAAAGAATCGCTTCTATCAACTGACGGTGGAGTAGGAATTGCCGCCCCGCAAGTCGGAATCAACAGAAAAGTAATTTGGGTACAGCGTTTTGATAAACAAGGTGAACCGTTAGAATATTTCTTAAATCCAGTAATTACTTGGAGATCAGAATTGCAGAATCTCGGTCCGGAAGGTGATTTGTCGATTCCCGAATTTAGAGATCAGTTTTACAGAAGTAAAGTGATTCAACTGGAATATGTCGATTTAAAAGGACAGAAATTTTCAGAAATGGTAGAAGGTTTTACAGCCGTTATTTTCCAGCACGAAATCGACCACCTTTTCGGAATTTTAATTTCAGATAAAAAGAAAAAAGAGGAAAATGATGAGTATCTGAAAGTGGATGCTTTCAAGAAAAGTGATGCAGTGGGGCGATAAGTATAAAACCACTACATAAGGCTTTGTTTTACCATTTTATATTTTCTGAGTATGGTTTGTCAAAGTATTCTTTGAAGTCTCGTATCTTCGATAAAGTTAATGGTTGTGTAAATTTATTTACGTCAAATGAAATTTGCCAAATTTCAGAATTTTCTGACCAAGGATCTGTTAAAATTTGAGCAGTGTAGGCATCAATATATTTTAAATCAAATATTTGTTTAAAGTCACCTACTAATCTCAAAGTATTGTCAACTAAGGTTTTTAGTATCAAAACATTCCCACCGATTAAACACCAATCATTGTTTTCTCCTACAATACTGCAAGACGGGTCTTCGAGAAATTCAAAAATACAAAATTCTTCTTTTGTTAATTTATTAATGCAATATGCAGTTTCATAAACATGTCCAACAATCATTGCTGCATTTTCAAAAAGTTTCTTGAAGTTTGGATCGTCCTTGATATATTCTTTGTATTGACGCATTATCAAAATAGTTTTAAAAATTCATCTTTTCTCATTGGTCAAAGTTATTTTACTTTAATTTCAAAGGTAAAACAATCCATTGAATTTCAAATCTTAAATATGCAGTTTTGGCAAACTACTTTAGCTGCAAGATTTCCCAATTTGGGATAAGTCAACACTTTTTGTAGAGACGTTTTCCCAAGACAAGATACTGTAAAATTTTTTTCGGGGAAGGTTTCCCAAGTTGGGACGAAGCAAACCTATTGTTGGGGAGACTTTCCCAATTTGGGACGATATTCAAAAAAAGTGCAGTAAGCTCATCAATTCATCAAAGATAAAATCTTTGCGCCTTTGAATAAAATTCCAAATAAACTTATTTAATTGAGGTTTGTCCAATAATAGTTTTTCCTCAATCCAAATAAGCTTTTATATGATTTTTTTAACCTTTTTGGATTTCGGTATTTCTTAAAAAAACACGACATTTGTAGACGTAAAATTCAGGTGTGTTTTATTGTTGTTTATAATGATGAATACAGAACCTGAAGATTAAATCTAAAAATTTCTACGAATGAAAATATCAAGCAACTGGCTGAAAGACTACATCAAAACAGAACTGAAAACAGAGAGAATCGGCGAATTTCTTACGGATATCGGTCTTGAAGTTGAGGGAATAGAAAAGTTTGAAAGTGTAAAAGGAAGTCTTGAAGGCATCGTTGTAGGAAAAGTTTTGACGTGTGAGAAACATCCGAACGCTGATAAATTAAACAAAACTACTGTAGACGTAGGAAACGGAAAAGTTTTAAACATCGTTTGCGGAGCTCCGAATGTTGCAGAAGGACAAACAGTTCCTGTTGCTGTAGTTGGGACTAAAATTTATGCTAAAGACGGAAGTTTTTTCGAAATTAAAGAAGCTAAAATCAGAGGTGAGGTTTCTCAGGGAATGATCTGCGCTGAAGACGAGTTGGGTTTAAGCGACGACCACGGCGGAATCATGGTGTTAGACGAAACCAAATATGAAGTCGGGAAAAACTTTGCAGATTTTTTTGAATTGACAAATGACGAAGTTCTTGAAATTGGTTTAACTCCCAACAGAACTGATGCAATGTCTCATTACGGTGTTGCAAGAGATCTTCACGCTTTTCTTTCTACTAACCAACAAAAATCTGATTTCCAAAAAGTTTCTTCTGTTGCTTTAAACAACGAAGGTTCTAATAGCTTCACACTTGAAGTTGAAAATACAGAATTAACGCCAAGATACATTGGTGCTGTAATCGAAAACGTAAAAGTTGCAGATTCTCCGTCTTGGTTAAAAGACAGATTGAAAGCAATCGGTTTAAGCCCAATTAACAATATTGTAGATATTACAAACTATATTCTTCACGGTTTAGGTCAGCCGCTTCACGCTTTTGATGCAGATAAGATTGCAGACAAAAAAGTAAAAGTTGGGACCGTTGCTGAAGGAACAAAATTCACGACTTTAGATGGTGTTGAAAGAACGTTGAACGGTTCTGAAATCATTATTAAAGACGGTCAGGATAACCCGATGTGTATTGCCGGAGTTTTTGGTGGTGCCAATTCTGGAGTTTCTGCTGATACGAAAACTATTTTCCTGGAAAGTGCTTATTTTAATCCGGTTGCGGTAAGAAAAGGAGCAAAATTCCATGGTTTAAATACAGACGCTTCTTTCAGATTTGAAAGAGGAGTTGACCCGAATATTACAAGAACTGCCATTACTCACGCGATCAAATTGATTGAAGAATTGGCAGAAGGAAAGTTGGTAGGGGATTTATTGGAAGAATATCCTAAGAAAATTGAAGACAATTACGTCATCATCAGATTTTCAAAAATCGAACAGATTTTAGGGACAAAAATTCACAGAGAAAAGGTAAAAGAAATTTTAAAAGCACTTGAAATTCAGGTTTTAAATGAAATTCAGAATGGTTTTGAAATCTCTGTTCCGGCTTACAGAGCAGATGTAACGCGAGAAATTGATGTGATTGAAGAGATTTTAAGAATCTACGGTTACAATAAAATTGATGCTCCGCAAAAAATATCTTTTACGCCCGTAAAATTAAGTGCAAATGATCAGGATGAATTGGAAAATTCTTGGGCGAGAACTTTACAGAGTTTAGGTTTCAACGAAGTAATGAACAATTCTTTGACTTCTGTAAAAGATGAAACGGATGCTGTAAAATTATTAAACCCATTAAGCGGAGATTTGGCATTTATGAGAAAGTCTTTATTGGAAGGCCTTTTGCAGAATGCAGTGTACAATATCAACAGGAAAAATCAGGATATTAAGTTCTTTGAGTTTGGTAAAATTTATCATAAAAAAGAGGTTTACGAAGAAAGAAAACAGCTTGCTATCTTAGTTTCAGGAAGAAATGTTGCCGAAAACTGGTTGCAGCCAAAATCTGCAACAGATTTCTATAACTTGAAAGCATATGTGAAAGTTTTGTTGGAAAGATTGGCAATTAATTATAAAGAAATTGCTTTGGACGACGAAAGATTTTCCGATGCAATTGCTTACGAAACTGAAGGTGAAACTTTAGTGAGAATCGGAAAAGTGGCTCCTCAAATGTTGAAAGATTTCGATGTAGACCAAGAATGTTTCTATGCGGAAATCGAGTTGGAATTTGCTCAGAAATTGCGTTCTAAGAATGAATTGAAATTTAAAGATATTCCTAAATTCAACAAAATAAGAAGAGATTTAGCATTATTGATTGATAAAAATATTACATATCAGGAATTGTATCAAACGGCTAAAAAGAACAAATCTCCTTTCATTAAAAATATTAATCTTTTTGATGTGTATGAAGGGAAAAATCTTCCGGAAGGTAAGAAGTCTTACGCAATGAGTTTTGAATTATTAAACGAAGAAAAAACTTTGGAAGAGAAAGAAATTTCTCACGTAATGGATTCTTTAATTAAATCTTTCCAAAAAGAGTTTAACGCAGAATTGAGAGGATAAGAAAATATTTTTTTCACACAATAGAACGGGCATTTGTCCGTTTTTTTTGTTTTAAGCTAATACCAAGATTATATGAAATCATTTACTGTACTTATTTTTCTGCTTCTTTTCGCTGCTTCCCATTCCCAAAATCGTGAACTTACTAATAAGAAATTAATAAGTTATTTTGAGGCTATAAATTCGGCTGAAGATAAAATTGTGACAAATGATTTAGATAGTTCTGATTTTTATTATCGAAAGGCTTTTAAAAGCTTTAATGAACCTCATGCGAATGATCTGTACAATCACATGATAGTTCTATTGAATAAAAAGGATTATGAAAATGCTTTTAAACATTATCATTCTTTGAATTGTATGAATTACAAATTTGAAGATAAATTTCTTTCAGTGAATTTTCCAAACCATGAAAATTATAAGAAACTGAAATGCACAAATAAGTTTGATGAGGATTACAGAAAACAACTGGATGAATTGTTTGCCACTGACCAGCATTACAGAAAACTTTCCGGTGGAAATTATGCGAAATATAAAAAAGAGATTACCAAGAATGACAGTATTACAAGTACAAAACTTTTGCAGTTAATTCAGAAAAAAGGATTTCCCAATGAATACAATTTAGGATTAAGTTCTGCGAACTTGGTGTTTTTCCAAAATTTTTATTTTATCTGGCATCAGTTAGCAACTAATTTGTACAGCCCGCAAGTTGTCAATTTTTCAGATGAAATTATACAAGCTTTAAACAAAGGAAAAATTACTCCTGAAAATGCGGCATTTCTTTTAGATTTAAATAATGGAAAAGATAGTTATACATCAAAACATTTTGACATTATGCAGTTCTTTAAAAATGATGGAAATCCTGAAAGACCACATGATAATATAGAAAAAATGTTGGAAAAAGCAGATTGCTGCTACGTACATGAATGGTTTTATCCTGAGAAAAGGAATGCAAAAGGAAATACTTTGGTAGAAAATATTAACGAAAAGCGAAAAAGTATTGGAATGAGCACTTTAGACCAAAACCTTAGAAAAAAAGTATTCTTATTAGTGAGTAGTGATTATAAAATGGGACATGCAAATCTTATTGGGTTTAATTTTAAAAAAGATGAAGATGCCGAGAATTTTAAAAAGCATTTCATCAAGATTAAATAATTAAAAGTGAATTTAACATAAAAATTGTTTTTAGAATGTCACTATTAATAATTTCCGTAAATTTGGATTAAATCAAAAAGTAACATGAAAAATATAGTTTTAGGAATATTCGCAATGGCTCTTGTTGCATCGTGCGGAACAATGCAAACTTCGTCATCATCTAAAGTTGGTAAAGCGCAACCATCGATTGCCAATACAAAATGGACTTTAGCAGATAACGTAAAAGGGCAAGCTCCTACATTGAATATCGAAGGCTCAAAAGTAAACGGAAATGCAGGTTGTAACAGATATTTCGGTTCAGTGGTAATGGAAACAGCTTCAGGACAGTTTACACCTTCAGGAATGGGATCTACAAAAATGGCTTGTGATAATATGAGTGTAGAGAAAAACTTCCTAGATATGATGCAAAAAGCCAATAAATATGTTGTTTCAGGAACTACTTTAGAATTATATCAGGATAATTTATTGCTATTAAAATTCAATAAATCTGAATAAAATATAAATAAAAAGGAACTCAAACTGAGTTCCTTTTTTTATGAGTAATTTTCTTATTCTTCCTCTTCTTCGTCGTACTTAGCCAACTCTTCGTCGCACCATTTGAAAGCTGCTTCCACTACTTTTGTAGCTTCGTCTGCCATAGTTTCTTCGTCGTCACCTTCCAAATCATCAAGCCATTCTACTTCCTCTTCTTCAACATTTAAGATGAATCTTGGATATTCTGTATGAACTACGAATAAATCTTCAGGAAATTCCGAATTGTCTGCTAATAAAAACTTTGGTAATTTCATTTTTTTATTGTTTTAACTTTAAAATCAAAGATAATAAAATTATTGGTATTTGTTCTTGTCGAGCTTAATTTTTTGTAAAACTTTATGTGGCGTTAACGTTGATTTTTTTAAGGTGTCTTCTGCTTTAAAAGTGAAATCAATATCTGAATTTACAGTACCAATCAATTCAGAAATCTGAACATTTTCTAGGTCTTCAAGATCTTTCACATAAAATTTTAAAGGAACTTTATCCAGTTTTTCAGTTCTTAAATAATTTGAAATTTCTTTTCTGTTTTGAAGATAATTTCCTTTTGAAAGCCAAGTAAAAGCGAATCCTGTTAAAAGACTTAAAGCTCCGATAAGATAAATTTTTGTTCCGAAAATATTAAATAATTTTTTAAAATAAACCAACCAAATAGGAAAGGTAAAAGGACATAATAAACGATACCCTAAAGCATCTGTTGAATAGAAATATTGGATTAAAAACGAGCATACAATTCCCGAAAAACCAATTAGAATCATATATTTTTCGGTTTCTGAAAGTTTTGTTCTGATAAACAGGAAAGCAATTAGTAAAATATTGAAAAATCCAATTCCGTAAATTCCCCAATTGATGATTCCGCCTCCCGGATTTGAGATGTGTACAAAAGGATTAAAACTTGTTGCTAAACCTTGTTCAAATTCCGTAAGCAAAAGTGATGTTGGTTTTAAGCCTATTTCCAAAAAATCATCAACATAATTTTTATTAAAATAATCAATGAATAGAAATTTATAGAAAATAATATAGAATCCGGCGAAAATAGCAGATAAAACAAATGTTTTTCCATAATTTTTTTTAAAACTCAGTAAACCAAATAATCCTGTAGCTCCGATAATAAAAAGTGCGCTGTATCGAATATTAAAAATTAAAATTAAACCCAGCGATAAATAAAGAAGTGCTTTTTTATTTGTAAGTCTTTCTTTTATAATCAAATGAGCAATGTATAATAGAATAAATATAGAAAATAGGGTTAAAGTCTCACTGAATGTTGCCGCAAAAACACTCACAAAACCAAATAGGGAACAGGTAGTAATAACTTCCCGTAAATAAAAGTTTGTTTTTTTTGCAATTAAAATAATAAGTAAAAATGAAAAAATGCCTACCAGTTTACTGCTCCAAAATTCATCTAAACCGAAGAAAGTAAAAAATTTAATGCTCAGAATGTATCCTAAAGGCGTAATCGTGTTATCGATTTCCGGGAAAATATGAGCTGATCTCATGAATCTTAGTCCATCGGGAGTTACACGCCCTTTTTCATTCAGTAAAAAACGCAAAATGGTCATCACTAAAGTAATGATGACCATTGTTATTTGGATATATTTTTCTTTAAATTTTAACAAGATGAAAGTTATTAGGTTATAGTTACAGGTTTGATACCCAAATTTATAATTTATAACTCACAACTCATAATTTAAAATCTATTTTGCAAACATTTTCGCTACTTTCTCTGCTTTTTTATTTTCAGAATAATCGTAGAAACCTTCTCCTGATTTCACGCCTAATTTTCCGGCCATTACCATATTTACCAATAGTGGATTTGGTGCATATTTAGGATTTTTAAAACCGTCATACATTACATTTAGAATTGCTAAACAAACGTCTAGACCAATAAAATCTGCCAATTGAAGCGGTCCCATCGGATGAGCCATTCCTAATTTCATAACTGTATCGATTTCTTCAACTCCTGCAACTCCATTGTAAAGTGTTTCGATAGATTCGTTAATCATTGGCATCAAAATTCTGTTTGCTACAAAACCCGGATAATCGTTTACTTCAACCGGAACTTTTCCTAACGTTTTGCTCATTTCGTAGATTGAGTCAAAAGTTTCTTTTGAAGTAGAATATCCTTTGATGATTTCTACCAGTTTCATGATGGGAACGGGGTTCATAAAGTGCATTCCGATTACTTTATCTGCTCTTTTTGTTGCTGCAGCAATTTTAGTAATAGAAATTGAAGAAGTATTGGTTGATAAAATGCAGTTTTCAGGAGCAAATTCATCCATTTGAGCGAAAATTTTCAGCTTCAAATCTTGATTTTCTGTTGCAGCTTCTACCACCAAATCTGCGTTTGTTACTGCATCTTTCAGTTGTGTAAAAGTGGTGATATTTCCTAAAGTTTCTGCTTTTTGTTCTTCTGTAAGATTTCCTTTTGCAATAATTCTGTCAAGGTTGGTTGTAATCGTTTTCAAACCTCTGTCTAAAGCCTCCTGAGAAACATCTACCAAGTTTACACTAAAACCGCTTTGTGCGAAAGTATGTGCAATACCATTTCCCATGGTTCCGGCTCCGATAACGACAATGTTTTTGATCATTTTAATTTTTCTTTTTTATTATATACAGTTAGATTATTTATTTTTTTTAAATCTTCCTTTTTTACAAACTCTGTACTTTGGAAATTTACTGTTCCGTCACTGCTTTGGTTTCTCGTATTATTTTGTGAATTTACGGCAGCTTCAAGACCGGTTACAAACTTTTTTTTCTTACTTTTCGATAAAGTGTCAATTCCTATATATAATCTGAATTCGCCTTCTCTTCCCAAACCAGATTGTCTGAAAACTTCAATTTCTTTTCCTTTGTTTTTGGTTTTAAAAGCTTCGATATAATTCATTACCGGAGCTGTTGAAGGGGTACCGCAACAAATACTGTTGTAACTAATTTCATAGAAGTTTTCACTTTTTTGTGCATAAAAAAATACGCAGCTAAAAACTCCCAGAGTTAAAAATATCTTTTTCATTTTGATGGTTTTAAAATTAAGCTTTAAATTTTACTTATTAAAATAATCCCAGACAATCTTTGAAATGTCTGAAATGATCTTACAATTCACTTCATCTGTTTCCGTAGAATTGTTTACAAATACTGCTATTGCATAATGTTTGCCATTCGGTAAAGTAACAATACCCATATCGTTTTCGGCGACGGTTAAATCATTGTCATATTTCCCTGAAGATCCCGTTTTGTGAGCTACAGGTGTGCTTTTCGGAAGTTGCTCAACCAATTTATTAGTCCCTGTTTTTGTTCCGAGCATAATTTTCATTAAATAATCAGTGGATTTTTTTGAAAGAAGTTTTCCGTCATAAAAGGTTTTTAGAAGATTTACGGCAGATTCTGTTGTGCTGTAATTTTTATATTGATTTTTCCAATCTTTATGCATCTCGTCTTCATTTACTTTTATCTGAAAACCTTTCACACCTTTAGAATCCATAAATTTCTGAACGGTTTTTGTTCCGCCAATCATTTTTAATAATTTGTCGCATCCGTTGTTATCACTCAATGCAACGGTGTAATCGATGATTTCACCTAAAGTCAATTCAATATCTCCGGTTGGATATTTTTCTTTTATCGGCGACCAAGTTTTTGACAATAATTCAGATTCTTTTAAGACTACTTTTTGGTATAAAGATAATTTTCCCTGATCGACCAAATCTAAAACTGCAGCTGCAATATGAAATTTAAAAACACTTAAAGTCGGAAGTTTTCTGTCTGCATTTCTATTATATTTAAATCCATTTTCAAAACTGAGTACAGAAATTCCTACTGTAGCTTTTTTGTTCAAAAGAACTACATTGATTTTATCGTGTACACTCAATTTTTGTCCAAAACTAAATGTCGAAATTAAAAAAAAGAGCAAAATTATTTTTTTCATAATATTTTGTTTAAAAAAATCCTTCTTAAGCAAGAAGGATGTATATTCAAATATAAAAATTTTAATCTATAGGTAACTGCCAAAACCAGTAATGATTGTGCCAATAATCAAAAGTATGTATAGCCCAAATAAAACGATGGTAAGGATTCCAATAAATTTATAGTGAGATTTCAAATACTCAAATGACTTGGTGAGGTTAGCCTGATTATTTGTACGCAAAGCTTCTTTCATATTAGATGAAAATCTGTACAAGAAATTAATTGGTAAATAATAAAATGCTGCAAGTGCAAAATAAAACAACGAGATTAATGTTCCGCCACTAAAAGGTCCCATACTTACGGATGAACCAATTATCAAAACAAAAATTGCCACCAAAACCATTAAACCAATACCAATGTAGCCTAAAATTGCTAAAAATGTTGCCCATCTTGCTGTTTCTGTCAGAAAAAGTTTAGAAGTATTGTCGATTCTCAGCTCTTCAAACTCTTCGAAAGGAGATTTTTCCATTATTTATATTTTTGGCAAAATAATTAAAATTATCGGAATAGATTGATTATTATTTTTTAGCTGATTAATTCCATAATTTTCAAAGCCACTTTCAACGCTTCAGTTCCGTCTTCCAAAGAAACTTCTACATTTTTTACTTCAATAATAGCATCTGCAAAAGAATTTAATTCATCTAAAATCGCATTATTCGGCTGGATACTCGGATATTCAAATAAAATCTGATTTTTTTCTCCTTCTGCATTTTCAATAATCATATCAAATGGAGTAGGGTTTTCAGGCGCATCTTTCATTCGGATTACTTCTGCTTTTTTATCTAAAAAATCAACAGAAACATAAGCGTCTTTTTGGAAAAAACGACTTTTTCTCATTGCTTTCATAGATATTCTTGAAGTCGTTAAATTGGCAACACAACCATTTTCAAATTCAATTCTTGCATTGGTAATATCTGGAGTTTTGCTTACTACACAAACTCCACTTGCATGAATGTTTTTCACTGGCGATTTTACGACGCTCAATAAAATATCAAGATCATGAATCATTAAATCTAAAACTACAGAAACATCAGTTCCTCGAGGATTAAATTCTGCCAAACGGTGAATCTCAATAAACATCGGATTCTGAATGTAATCTTTTGCTCCTATAAACGCAGGGTTATATCTTTCAACATGACCAACTTGCGCTTTAATACCGTTTTCACGACATTTTTTTAGAATTTCTTCAGCCTGCTCAAGAGTTTGGGTAACGGGTTTTTCAATGAAAAAATGAAGACCTTTTTCAATGGCTTTTAAAGCATAATCGTAATGATAAAGTGTCGGAGTTACAATATCCAACATTTCAATCTGATCTAATAATTCATCAAAATTCTCAAAATATTTATATCCGAATTCAGCTTCCAGTTTTCTGCCATTTTCTGCATCTTTATCATGAAAACCAATAAATTCGTATTTATCAGACTGATTCAGAAGTCTTAAATGTATTTTTCCCAAATGTCCGGCGCCAACCAAACCTGCTTTTAACATAGCTTTTTAATTTTGGTAAAGATAATAATTTTAGGTATTAAGAAATAGATGATAGTTTTTAGGTTGATAAATATTGATTGTTTTTTTACTTTTGTAGAAACTACTATTAAACCAGCTGATAATGCATGATTCGTTTGTACATAAAGGGAAAAGGAAAAATTTGGTTGAATATCTCAGACACAGAATCGGGATTTCAGATGAAAATGTACTTGCTGCAATTAATGAAGTTCCGAGACATCTCTTTATAGAAAGTATTTTTGAAGATTATGCCTATGAAGATCGGGCTTTTCCTATTTTGGCGCATCAAACGATTTCGCATCCATCAACTGTTGCAGAGCAGTCTGAACTTTTACAGGTAAAAGAAGGAGAAAAAGTATTGGAAATAGGAACTGGTTGCGGTTATCAGACTGCAGTTTTATTAGCCATGAAAGCTTTGGTTTTTACTGTTGAAAGACAAAAAGATCTTTTCGATTTTTCTAAAAAGAAGTTACGAGAAATGCATTTGTATCCAAAATTTCAAAGTTTTGGAGATGGTTTTGCCGGACTTCCTACTTTTGCTCCTTTCGATAAAATTATTGTGACTTGTGGAGCTTCGGTTTTACCGACAGAATTATTAAAACAGTTAAAAGTAGGCGGAAAAATGGTAATTCCTTTAGGTCCGACTGATCAACAGGTTTTATATAGATTTACAAAAATTTCTCCTACCGAAATTGAAAAGGAAGAATTTGGGGCATATAAATTTGTTCCGATGTTAAATAATACGAATCAGTAATTATTACAGTTTCTGGTAACTTATAGCAAAGTCTGAATGCAATGAAGCAAGAAAAAAAGAATGCACTAAAGTCAATAATATTTTATGTAATAGCGATATTGACGATAGTTGTAATAAACGCTTCAGGAAAATTTAAATCTGGACCTTGTACTCCAAACTTAGATGTCTTATCAGTTTTTGTCGTTGTTGCATTAAATTTTATTTTATTGATTATTAATATAATAAAATCATTCGTGATGAAAAAGCAGACAAGACTTTCGATTGTTGTACATTGTGTTGCGCTACTAATTTGGGTTATTGTATTTAATTGTAAAATGATCTGAATTATTAATATTATCAATTTAAAATCACATTAAATAATATGATAAATCCCGATATTCTTGATTATAATGAAAAGCAATCAGATTCAGATAAAGAAATCTGTACTTTTCTTTCTAAGTTAATTGATGCAGAACTTAATGATGCAGAAAATAAAATCTGGCATGCTCATCCTGTTTGGTTTTTAGATGGAAACCCAATTGTTGGTTACAGTAAACAGAAAAAAGGAATTCGCCTGATGTTTTGGAGTGGGAAATCTTTTAACGAAGAACAATTGAATATAGAAGGTGAAAAATTTCAGGATGCTTCGGTATTTTATAATGATTTCAATGGAATTAATAAAGCTGATATTCAACGTTGGCTCAAAAAATCCGAAGAAATTCAATGGGATTATAAAAATATTGTGAAGAGGAAAGGTGAGTTAATCAGATTAAAATGATAAATCGAGACTGTTTCGGAATGAAAATTGAACATTAGTTTAAATGAATTCAAAAATATCATCTAATAATAATTAATACAAACCTCATTTTAAAAACAGTGAGGTTTTTTAATTTTAAAAAATAAAATAATGAAAGTTTTTATAAATAAAAGAATTCCCGAAATAGGAATTACAATGCTGAAAGAAGCAGGTTTAGAAATTACAATTCCGGAAACTGATGATTTATCATATGAAAAATGGCTTCAATACTGCAAAAACACAGATGTTATTCTTAATGTAGGACACAATAAATACAATCAGAATTTTTTTGAAGAATGTCCAAACGTAAAAGCGATTGCTTTGTTCAGTGTTGGTTTTGATCATGTTGATATTAAAGAAGCTACAAAAAGAAATATTCCGATTGGAAATACACCCGATGTTTTGAGTCGGGCTACTTCCGATGTCGCATTTTTATTGATGCAATCGGTTGCGAGACGAGCAAGTTTTTATTTTCAGAAAGTAAAAGATAACGATTGGGGGAGTTTCGATCCGATGTATGAGCTTGGTCAGGAATTATACGGTAAAACCTTGGGTGTTTTCGGTTTAGGAAGAATTGGTTTTGAAATGGCTGAAAAGTGTAAAAAAGCTTTCGGAATGAATATTATTTACCACAACAGAAACCATAATGAAGAAGCGGAAAAAGAACTCGACGCAACATATGTTGCTTTTGACGAATTAATAGAGCAGTCGGATGTTTTGAGTATTCATGCAAATTTTAAACCTGAACAAAGTAATTTGTTTGACGCTTCTGTTTTCAAAAAAATGAAAAAGAATGCAATTTTTGTAAATACAGCGAGAGGAGGTTTTCACAATCAGAAAGATTTGTATGAAGCTTTAGTTTCAGGGCAAATTTGGGGAGCAGGTTTAGATGTTACCAATCCGGAACCAATCGAAGAGAATGATCCTATTTTGAAATTATCAAATGTTTGTGTTTTACCACATATTGGTTCAGCAACCGTTGAAGCAAGAAACGGAATGGCAAAATTGGCAGCAGAAAATTTAATTGCTTTTTCAAAAGGAGAAAAAATGCCGCGCATCGCAAATCCTGAAGTCTACGAGATTTAAATAAATTCAAGATTCTAAGTTTTCGCTTTACAGAATAAAAATTGTAAACTTAATCTCTTCAACTTGGTTCTTTTAACTTTTTCCTTGGCTCTTTTAAAAATTGGACTCATTTTTGTCTTTAATAGATCAACATTAAATACAATATTATGACACCAGAAGATAACAAAAACGAACAAGACAGAAAACTGGAGGAAATGGATTATAATCCGAGTGAAGATATTTTCAACAAAGAAGAACACATTCCTTTGGATGGTGATGGAAACCCAATTACAAATCCGAATCATGTGAACGACGGAATGCCTTATGGTTTGGATGTTCCAGGAGCTGAAGATGATGATAATTTCGAACAAATCACCGATCAGCTTCCCGATGAAGAAAATAATCTTTACAGCAGAAGCGATAACGAAGATGACCACGAAGAAGAAAATGACGACATCGTCTCTTAAATATAATCCCGCAATTTCAAGCGGGATTTTTTATGCTTAAATTTCAAATATTTCTTCTGAATTTAATACAGCATTGTTTGGAATTGCAGAATTTAATAGGATTATAATGCAAAAACTATTTTCTAAATTCATTCGCTGGTTTTATATTAAATATTAACTTTGGCAATCTTTTAATTAAATAAGAATTAATGAATATTGTATGTTCTGAAATTCTTTTAAAATAAAACTATATGAAATTAAAACACAGTCTGCTTGCTTTGGCAGCACCTCTTTTAATGAATGCACAACAAGTAATGACTCCCGAAATTCTCTGGACTTTGAAAAAAGTTGGTGTTCAGGCAGTTTCTCCAGATCAATCATCTCTTATTTATAAGATCGGACAAACCGACTTGAAAACTGAGAAAACGAAAAACGAAAACTATTTCTTAAACGTTATCAATAATCAAGCTTCAAAAATTGATTTAGGTAAAAAAGCTTTGATTCAGTGGGATAAAAACGGAATTTATGCTCAGGAAGGCGAAAAGATTTTCCTGTCAAAAGACAGCGGGAAAACCTGGGCAGAATTTTACACCATTGGGGAAGCTGATAACATTGTAATTTCTCCGGACGGAAAGAAAATTGCTTTCAGTAAGCAGGTTTTGGTTGAAAAATTAATGGGGAAAGATAAATATGCTGATACTCCGAAAACTACGGCGCAAATTTATACAGATTTGAATCACAGACATTGGGATTATTTTAATGAAGGGAAATATAATCACGTTTTTATAGTTGAAACTTCTGCTAATGTGAGTTCTGCTAAAGATTTGTTGGAAGGGAAAGCCTGGGATTCTCCACAAAGACCTTTCGGTGGAGCTGAAGATTTTGTTTTCAGCCCGGATTCTACGCAACTTTTATATGTTACGAAACCTAAAAGTGGAAAAGAATACTCTACAAGTACAAACACGGATATTTTTGCTTACAATTTAGCTTCAGGAATAACAAAAAACTTAACTGAATCTAATAAAGGGTATGATGTTAATCCAAAATTCAGTCCGGACGGACAGTCTTTGGTGTGGCAAAGTATGGAAAGAGATGGTTATGAAGCTGATAAAAACGACATCAAACTGATGGACTGGAAATCAGGTAAAACTTCAAATCTTACAAAAGCTTGGGACGAATCTGTCACTGGCGATGTTTTCTGGAGTGGAGATTCAAAATCAATTTACTTTACAGCGGCTTTTAGGGGTACAAAGCAATTATTTTCTTTAAATCCTAAAGATTCAAAAGTTCAGCAGATAACAAAAGGTGACTTTGATATTAATGAAATCTTTGCAGACCAGAAAAGCTCGCTTTTAGTTTCAAAAACAGATATCAACCACGCATCAGAAATATTTTCTGTCAATCTTAAAAGCGGAGAATTAAAACAAATTACTGATGCGAACAAAGATTTTTACACTAAACTTTCTCAAGGAAAGTCTGAGCTGAAAATGGTGAAAACTTCAGACGGAAAAGAAATGGGCGTATGGTTTCACTATCCACCAAATTTTGATCCGAATAAAAAATATCCAACATTGGTTTATTGCCAAGGAGGACCGCAATCTGCATTAACACAATTCTTCAGCGTAAGATGGAATTTTTCTTTAATGGCAGCAAACGGATATATCATTGTTGCACCAAACAGGAGAGGAATGCCAGGTTGGGGAACAAAATGGAACGAACAAATATCAAAAGATTGGGGCGGACAACCAATCAGAGATTATTTAGCAGCAACAGATTTCGCAAAAACTTTACCTTATGTTGACGGTGAAAGAGTAGCGGCAGTTGGAGCAAGTTACGGAGGTTACAGTGTATTTATGTTGGCTGGAGTTCATGAAAACAGATTCAAAACTTTCATCGCTCACGATGGATTATTTGACATGAAATCTTGGTATCTAACAACTGAAGAACTCTGGTTTGCAAATTGGGATTTGGGTTCTCCATGGGAAAAACCTCTTCCAAAAGCTTATACAGAATTTAATCCAAGTAATTTTGTTGATAAATGGAACAAGCCCATCATGATTTTCCAAGGTGGAATTGATTTCAGAGTTGGTTATGAGCAAGGCCAGGAAGCTTTTCAGGCTGCGAAACTGAGAGGTTTGAAATCAAAATTAGTTTATTTTCCAAACGAAAATCATTGGGTTCTTCATCCACAAAACGGTTTGGTTTGGCAGAGAGAATTTTTTGATTGGCTGAAAGAAACGTTATAAATTAACCCCACACAAGAATTCCTCTCCGTTGGAGGGGTGGCGAAAATTTCAAAGAAATTTTTGACGGGGTGGTTAAAATATTTTCAAAGATTAAAATGTTTAATAATTATAAAAACGAGCGGGCTTTAGCCCGCTTTTTGTCTTCAATATGATATGCTTTAGCCAAAATTTATATATTTGAATTATGCAAAATCGTATTTCTTCATTTTCTCCAATTATTGATGATAATTCTAAAATTTTAATTTTAGGTTCGATTCCCGGAGTAAAATCTTTGGAAAAACAACAGTATTACGGGCATCCACAAAACAAATTCTGGAAAATTATTTTTGAGTTATTCAATGAAGAGTTTACGGAAGATTATACTGAAAGAATTGCTGTTTTAAAGAAAAACCATCTTGCACTTTGGGATGTTATTGATTCCTGCGAAAGAAAAGGAAGTTTAGATTCTGAAATTAAAAATGAAGAAGCCAATCAGATTGAAGAGCTTTTAAAACAACATCCGAATATTAAAGCAATCTTTTGTAATGGTGGAAAGTCTTATAAAAACTTACAGAAATTATTAGGCAAAAACTTTAGAATTCCTATTTACTTATTACCATCAACAAGTCCGCTTCATACGATTTCTTTTGAAAGGAAACTTGAAGATTGGAAAAAGATTTTGCATTACACAAAATAAAAAAGCAGCTCCTTAAAGCTGCATTACAATAATAAAAATTACTTCTCAACTCTATAAACCTCCTCATAAGGCTGTATCAAAACCCAGCCGTTCCCGGAAAACTTCATCTGAAATTCTTCACCGCTTCCTCTTCCAATCAAGCTTTTAAATGATACATTGGTTTTCAGTTCGGGGCTCAAATTTCCAGACCATGCCACCGTTGCATTTGGATCAGTGAAAACCGGTGCATCCGGTGTTACCAATAAAGTTAGAGGTTCTCCGTGAGTTGTAATCGCAATGTGTCCCGTTCCGGAAAGTTTTACCTGAAATAATCCGCCTGACATAACGCCTGCAATACTTTTCAGCATCGTAATGTCACTTTTTATACTTTGCTCGTGTGCTAAAACATCATTTCCATTTACACAGACGGTTTCGCTATTTAAATATAAAATTCGAACCTTTTTTCCTTCGTCTGCAACGTAGAGTTTTCCGGTTCCTTCCGCTTTCATCAGTTTAGAACCTTCTCCACTGATTGCTTTTTTTAATAAATTTCCCAAACCGCCTGAAAGCATTCCCTGTCTTTCAAAATTGATATTTCCGATATAACCAACCATACTTCCGGTTTTTGTCCAGACCGCCTGATTATTTAGGTTAATTTCTAAAAGTGCAGGTTTTTCAAGTTCGAAATAATCTCTTTCTAGAGGATTTTCTTTTGTTTCATTCACAAAAGATTCAATAGAATATTTACTCATAGTGTATATTTTTGTTTAGCCAAAATAGTCATTTTTTTAATTGAAATGAATTAAAAATAATAAAATTCACGCTTGTAACTACCGTGAATAAAGAGGAGTGAAATAAACACTTGACAAAGGGGTATAGAATGTTGTATATTTGCAATCCGAAAAATTACATCCGTAATTTTTATAATTTTTAAACCGTAATTTAAAAAATGAAGACATCCGATTTTAATTTTGACCTTCCTGAAGAATTGTTGGCAGAGCACCCATCTGAACATAGAGATGAGTCTAGATTGATGGTTCTTGATAGAAAAAATCAAACTATAGAGCATAAAACATTTAAAGATGTTGTAGATTACTTTGACGAGAAAGATCTTTTCATCTTCAACAATACTAAAGTTTTCCCGGCACGTCTTTACGGAAATAAAGAAAAAACAGGAGCTAAAATTGAAGTTTTCTTGTTGAGAGAGCTAGATAAAGAAACTCGCGTTTGGGACGTTTTGGTAGATCCTGCAAGAAAAATCAGAATTGGTAACAAATTATTCTTTACCGAAGACGAATCTTTGGTAGCGGAAGTTATCGATAACACAACTTCAAGAGGTAGAACTTTAAGATTCTTATTTGATGGACCCTATGAAGAATTTAGATCTAAATTAAAAGAATTAGGAGAAACTCCACTTCCAAAATATATCAAAAGAGAGGTAGAACCTGAAGATGCTGAAAGATATCAGACCATTTATGCAAAAGTAGAAGGAGCTGTAGCGGCACCAACTGCAGGTTTGCATTTCTCTAAGCATTTGATGAAAAGATTAGAGATCAAAGGGATCGATTTCGCTGAGGTTACTCTTCACGTTGGTTTAGGAACTTTTAACCCGATTGAAGTTGAAGATCTTTCTAAGCACAAAATGGAATCTGAAGAAATCATCATAGACGAGAAAAATGCTGAGATCATCAACAAGGCTGTTCAAGAAAACAGAAGAGTTTGTGCAGTAGGAACAACTACGATGAGAGCGATTGAAACTTCAGTTTCTTCAAACAAAAAAATCTCTGCTATTAATGGTTGGACGAATAAATTTATTTATCCGCCTCACGATTTCGGAGTTGCCAATACGATGATTACCAATTTTCACACGCCAAAATCAACATTAATGATGATGATTGCAGCTTTTGCTGGAAAAGATTTCTTAATGCAAGCATATGAAGAAGCTGTAAGAGAGAAGTATAAATTTTATTCTTACGGTGACGCAATGCTTATTATATAATTAATTTAAATTAGATTATAAATTTTAGATTCAATCCCAACTTTTGTGAAGGGTTTAAATCTAAAATTTATAATTTAAAATCTACAATATTTTGAGAGATATCAGAACTCTATCACTCGACCAGCTTAAAGATTACTTTGGTACTATTGGTGAAAAACCTTTTCGTGCCAAACAGGTCTATGACTGGATCTGGAGTAAAAATCTTCATTCATTTGAAGAGATGACGAATCTTTCAAAAGATTTGAGAGAAAATCTTATTCGTGACTTTATCATGAATCCGGCAGCAGTAGATCAATTTCAGAAATCTACAGACGGAACGATAAAAAACGGCGTAAAACTTCACGACGGATTGATGGTAGAATCTGTATTAATTCCTACAGAAACCAGAACGACAGCGTGTGTTTCGTCACAGGTGGGTTGTTCGTTAAACTGTGAATTTTGTGCTACAGCAAAGCTCAAAAGAATGAGAAATCTTGAAGTGGCAGAAATTGTAGATCAAGTTGCTTTAATTGATAAGCAAAGTAAGGAATATTATAACCGTCCGCTTACCAACATCGTTTTTATGGGAATGGGTGAGCCGATGATGAATTATAAAAATGTTGTTGAAGCCATCAAAAAAATCACTCAACCGGAAGGTTTGGGAATGTCACCGAGAAGAATTACTGTTTCTACATCGGGAATTCCAAAGATGATAAAAATGTTGGCAGATGATGAATTGCGTGTAAAACTTGCATTATCTCTACATTCTGCGGTAGAATCTACCCGAAACGAAATCATGCCGTTTTCAGATAAATTCCCTTTAACGGATATTATGGATGCGCTTCAATACTGGTATAAAAAAACAGGTTCAACCATAACTTTTGAATATTGTGTTTGGAAAGGTATTAATGATAAGGATGAAGATATTAAAGCTTTAATTAAATATTGCCGACAGGTTCCTTCTAAAGTGAATTTAATCCAATACAACCCGATTGGTGAAGGTAAATTTGATCACAGAAGTATAGCTGCTGAAGAAAAGTATGTTCGTGAACTCGAAAAAGCCGGAATTACAGTTATGGTAAGAAAAAGCCGTGGTGGAGACATCGATGCAGCTTGTGGACAATTGGCGAATAAAATAGTGGAATAATGGTCATATTCTGGACTATTATTTTCTATTCAAATATCTTCTTAGCCATCTTTTCAATACTATATCTTTTTTATGAAAAAATAAAAAAGAAAGAGGGATTCAAAGGTTTTTTTCTGATATCGTTTTCACTTTTTATCATGTTTTTTTCGCAGGACAGATTATGTAATTCCATTTTAAATGAAATTATTTCTGATTTAAAAAGCGGAAGATTGGTTTTGGAAAACAATAATATTTTAACCAATCAAAATGTTTATAATTTGCAAATTGCTTCTCGAAAGCATAATTATTCTAAAAAAACTTACGCTGTGACGGTTTTGCCTTCGAAGGATGATTTGATTATAAAAAAAGATTTTTCGAACGACAAATATTGGGTGTTTTATAGTAAGTACTACTATAGCAGAAGCCATGCAATTGGTTTTGTTGAGTAATTGTGTTCTATAATTATAAATTTTAGATTAGTTATTATAATAGGTTTATAATCAAATTCTTTTTATTCTATGAGGAAGTTTTTTCTGCTATTTATTCTCTGTTTCTCTATTATTTCTAATGCTCAACAGGCAGAAATTTTTAAGCTTAAAAAATTCAGAGTTGCTGTTTTAAACGATTCCATTCAGGAGACTTCCGGGCTCAATTTTTTTGATGGAAAACTTTATACCTTCAACGACAGCGGAAATCCGGCAGAATTATATGAAATCGACAAAACTTCAGGAAAAATTCTAAATACTTTAAAAACAAATGCTGAAAACAAAGATTGGGAAGCTTTGGCTAATGATCGCGAAAATTTTTACATTGGAGATTTGGGAAATAATGCGGGAACAAGAAGAGATTTAAAAATCTATAAAATTCCTTTTCAGAATAATCAGTTGGTCAACGACTCTTTAAAAACAATTTCTTTTTTCTATCCCGAACAAAACGATTTTATACCAAAAAATATCAGCACAGATTTCGATTTAGAATCAATGATTTATTTAAACGGAAAAATCCATATTTTCACCAAAGAATGGGCTTCAAAATCGACAACTCATTACACCTTAGATCCCAATAATTTTGCAAATCAGGCGGCACATAAAGTAGAAACTTACAAAACAGGTTTTGTGGTCACAGATTCTTATTATTACGAAAAGAAACTTTACATTGTAGGTTATACCAAAAAAACTGAAGTTTTTTTAGATATTTTTAATGAAACAGAATCTGGAATTTTCTTTAAAGAAACCCCAAAACATTTTTATTTAGGAAGCGCATTAACTATCGGGCAAATTGAAGGAATTGCTGTAGATGAAAAAGGAATCTATATTTCCGGAGAAAAATTCTATTCACCGATTAAGAAAACAAAGCCATTTTTTTATTTTATTCCTAAAGATAAACTCAGACTTTAATTTCTGTTAAAATTGACGGAAAAAAATTATCTTTGTGAGAATTAATAAATACTCACCCATCATTCTTACTTAGTGGCAAACATTGTAGAAGAAATCAAGCAGCCGATCAATGAGGAAATGAAACTTTTTGAACAGAAGTTTTATGAATCAATGCAAAGCAAAGTCGCTTTACTCGATAAAGTTACCCGATTTATTGTTACGACAAAAGGGAAGCAGATGCGTCCGATGTTTGTATTTTTGTGTGCAAAACTGATTGGAGAAGTCAACGAAAAAACATATCGTGGGGCATCAATGATTGAGCTGATTCACACGGCAACGTTGGTTCATGATGATGTTGTGGATGAGAGTTTTAAAAGGCGTAATTTCTTTTCAATCAATGCTTTGTGGAAAAATAAAATTGCTGTTTTAGTTGGTGATTTTTTACTTTCAAAAGCGGTTTTACTTTCTACAGATCATAAAGATTACGATTTGCTTTCTGTGATTTCCCGAACTATAAGAGAAATGTCTGAAGGTGAACTTCTTCAATTGGAGAAAGCCAGAAAACTGGATATTACTGAAGACGTTTATTACGAAATTATCCGTCAGAAAACGGCTACTTTAATTGCAGCTTGTTGTGAAATTGGAGCTCTTTCTAATAATGCGGATGAAAATTTAGCTAAGAAAATGATGCAGTTCGGAACGTACACCGGAATGGCTTTTCAAATCAAAGATGATTTATTCGATTATTTAAGTTCAAATGTCATCGGAAAACCGGTTGGAATCGATATAAAAGAACAGAAAATGACGCTGCCTTTAATTCATACTTTAAAAATTGCCAGTGAAACCGACAGAAAATATTATTTCAATACTATAAAACGTTATAACAACGACCAGAAGCGTGTAAAAGAACTCATTGCTTTTGTGAAAAGTTCAGGCGGTTTAGATTACGCAATTACGGTCATGAAAGATTTCCAGCAAAAAGCAAAAGATATTTTGAATGAATTCCCGGACTCACAAGTCAGAAAATCTTTGCACACGATGTTGGATTATGTAATTGAAAGAAAATTCTAAATTGGCTTAAAATCAATTCTATTTGTTTGTTTAATTCTCGCAGATTTGGCTGATTGTCCAGATTTAAAAACAAAATAAATCAGCGTCTCTGCAAAATCAGCGAGAGAATAATCTAACATTAAGAGTATTAAATCTTGAAGGTTTTTAAGAATCAATAAAAATTGAATTAAACATACTGCTTAATTTAGCTTGCTGAATCTTAAAAAAAATCTATATCAATTTAATCCTTAAAAACTTCACTATCTTAATGATCAAAATTTTGCAAAGATATTTTTATTAGATAGAATCATTCTAATCCAAAATCATCGTTGTTATCATAATCACAGACAACACAATACAAAATAAAGCGATTAAAAATAAATAATCCGCAATACGTTCGTACCTATTTTCGAACTTTTCTTTGCCAGTTCTAATTGCCATAAATGAAAAGAAACAGCTACACGCAAAAAATACGCACGCAATCCCTGCAAACTCGTCCAAATAAGTGTTGTGACTTACTTTCGTTATCTTTAAAGAAGTAATAATCAGCATAGAAAAACCCAGCAAATTACTGGAAGCATTCAATATATGGGGCGACTTTTTTTCCATTTTTCAATATTATGTAAAATTAAGACAGATTAATCTTGATTATCGAATTTTTAAAAAAGATTATTAAAAATTAAAATTAATATAAAAAGTGTATATTAGCAAAATACTTCAACCTAAAAAATATTTAATATTTGGCTATGCAGACAACCTATATTGAAACTCAACAAATATCCTTTCAGGACTTTAAAAATCAGATACTTGAAGACTATAAATTAGGAAGAATTTCTCGTGAAATGTCTTATTTGGGCAGAAGAGAAGTGCTTACAGGAAAAGCTAAGTTCGGGATCTTTGGTGACGGTAAAGAGTTGCCACAGTTGGCGATGGCGAAAGTTTTCAAAAATGGAGATTTCCGTTCGGGATATTACAGAGACCAGACTTTTGCATTGGCGGTTGATGCCCTATCTGTTGAAAGTTTTTTTGCACAATTGTATGCTGATACAAGTGTTGAAAGAGAGCCTGCTTCTGCGGGAAGACAGATGAATGGTCACTTTGCAACAAGAAGTTTGAATGAAGACGGAAGCTGGAAAGATTTAACGGCTCAGAAAAATATTTCGTCAGATATTTCTCCTACTGCAGGACAAATGCCGAGATTGTTAGGATTAGCACAAGCTTCAAAAATATATAAATCTGTAAAATTTGACGGTTCTGAAAAGTTCTCAAAAGAAGGTAACGAAATTGCTTTCGGAACAATCGGTGATGCTTCTACGGCAGAAGGCCATTTCTGGGAAACATTGAATGCTGCTTGTGCACTTCAGGTTCCAATGATTGTTTCTATTTGGGATGATGGTTACGGAATTTCGGTTCCTACAATGAAACAAAGAGCAAAAGCTGATATTTCTGAAATGTTGAGCGGTTTCCAAAGAAAAGAAGGAGAAAACCAAGGTTGTGAAATTATTCAGGTAAAAGCTTGGGATTACCCCGCTTTATTGGATGCGTATGCGAGAGCAGAACATTTTGCAAGAACAGAATCTGTTCCTGTGGTTGTGCACGTAATTGAAGTAACACAGCCACAAGGTCACTCAACTTCAGGTTCACACGAGAGATATAAAAACGAAGAGCGTTTATCTTGGGAAGCAGATTTCGACGGATTGGTAAAATTCAGAGAATGGATTTTGAATTATTCAATCGAAATTGAAGGAAAAGAAGAAATTATTGCTTCTGTTGAAGAGTTGAATGCAATTGATGAAGAAGCAAAGAAAAAAGTAAAAAACGGGCAAAAATCAGCTTGGGAAAATTATCAGAAAACGATTACAGAATTGGCTTTCGGAGTTTTACCTTTAGTTGAAAATTTAAAAAGCCAGAATTCTGAGATTGAAACGTACATCAATCAATATAATAAGTTGGTTTCTAAAGCAAAGAAAGATGTTTTCCATTTGGTAAGAAAATCTTTGTTGGCAACGAGAGGTACAAATTCTTCTGAAAGAAGTCAGTTGATGCAGAAATACAACGAGATTTTTGAGGTTGAAAAAGATAATTATTCTTCTCATCTCTATTCTCAGTCTCAGTGGAAAGCTGAAAATGTAAAAGAAATTAAGCCTGTTTATTCTGATGCTTCGGAAGATGTTGACGGCAGAGTGGTTATCAGAAATAATTTCGATAAAATATTTACAAAATACCCTGAAACTTTGGTCTTTGGTGAAGATGCCGGAAATATCGGTGATGTGAACCAGGGTCTTGAAGGAATGCAGGAAAAGTATGGCGAACTTCGTGTTGCCGATACCGGAATCCGTGAAGCTACAATTCTCGGTCAAGGAATCGGGATGGCAATGAGAGGTTTAAGACCAATTGCGGAAATTCAGTATTTAGATTATATTTTGTACTGTCTACAGGGAATGAGCGATGATTTGGCAACTGTTCAGTACAGAACAAAAGGTGGACAAAAAGCTCCTGTAATCATCAGAACGAGAGGTCATAGGCTGGAAGGAGTTTGGCATTCAGGTTCTCCGATGGCTGGAATTTTAAATCTTTCTAAAGGTATTATGGTGTTAGTGCCGAGAAATTTAACGAAAGCTGCAGGATTCTACAATACAATGCTTCAAAGCGACGATCCCGCTGTGATTGTTGAATGTCTGAACGGTTACCGATTAAAAGAAAAACAGCCAGATAACTTAGGTGAATTTACAGTTCCTGTAGGAGAAATTGAGATTACAAAAAAAGGAAAAGATGTGACTTTGGTAACATACGGTTCGACCTGGAGAATTGTAATGGAAGCTGCAAACGAATTAGAAAAATTAGGAATTTCTGCGGAAGTTATTGATGTTCAGTCGTTAATTCCTTTCGATTTAACGCATGAAATTGCTGAATCGGTGAAGAAAACAAACAGATTGGTAGTAATCGACGAAGACGTGGAAGGTGGAACTTCAGCGTTTATTCTTCAGCAGATTTTAGAGAAACAAAAAGCGTTCAGATTCTTAGATTCAGATCCATTGACGATTGCTGCAAATGATCACAGACCAGCGTATGCAAGTGATGGAGATTATTTCTCTAAACCTTCTTCAGATGATATGGTGGAAAGAATTTATGCATTATTTAACGAGACAAATCCTCAGAAATATCCTGCGATATTTTAATTGATTTTTTAGATAAATTTTGAAACCGCTTTCTTTTTGGGAAGCGGTTTTTTTGTTGAAATAATAAAATTTAATATACCTTTAAATTTAAAATAAACCATGACGAAGATAATTTTAACGTTGATTTTTGCTATTAGTACTTTTACAACTTTTAATTCTCAGAATATAAATTTAGATGAGTATGAAATCTACATTGGCGATACTTTAGTTGCTAAATCTGATTTTGTTAAATTTAGTAATACCCTAACGGAAGAACGTTCAAAAAAGCTTCAATTTAAACCTATAAGTGACGGAGCTAAAAAAGCATATTTTTTTAATGGAAAACTATCTTCTAACGGTACAATTAAAAACTTAAAGGAAAACGGATTTTGGGAATATTATCATTCAAACGGAAAAAAAGCTCGTGAAGGTGAATTTGTAGATGGAAAGCCAAATGGAACTCACAAGTATTGGTATGAAACTGGAGATTTAAGAGCGATTGGAAATTGGAAAAATGGAGTTTATGATGGGAAATGGGAGATTTACCAACGGGGTAAACCGGATAAACTTATTCAGATTTATCAAGAAGGAAAATTAATAAGTAAATAAATTTAAAAACGTCACAAATAATGAAAATTACAAAGCTCGTCGCCCTTTCTAACTATCAAGAAAAAAATAGTTTTATATGCTTAATTCTTTTACTAATTATTATAAGTTGTAAGGATGAAAGAAAAGCTGTTTTGTTAGCAGACCGTGAAGCTCCTATAGGATGGATATATTTAGAAATGTTTGATGATAAAACTTTTAATTTTATATCCAAAGGAGGTTTAAGGGGTGATGATATTTATTCGGGAAATTTCAATATAAAAAGTGATACTGTATACTTTAAGTATAAAGATTCAATTCCACAGGTGGGTTCAAAAGCTATAATTCAGAAGGGTTATGTGAGTTATATTAACGGAAGTTATCCCGAAAGTGTTCAGATTAAACTTAATATACTACAGGAATATTAAACAACCATCTTTTTCTTTTCCTTCTTTTCCAAAAGAGTCTTACAATCCTTAGCTTTTTCAGGGTCATACACATGATATTTCGTTTCCCATTCTTCCAATTGATATAAAATAGGTAAAAGCGCCAAACCTTTTTCTGTCAAAGAATATTCTACTCTTGGTGGAAGTTCTTTATACTCTTCACGGATGACCAAACCGTCGGCTTCCATTTCTCGTAATTGATCGGTCAAAACTTTTCTGGAAATCACATTAATTCGTACGGCAAGTTCGCCAAAACGTAATTTACGGTCTTTGATAACCAAAACAATAATTGGTTTCCATTTGCTACCTAAAGCTGACATTGCTTTGCCAAGAGGACAGCTGTACTGCATTAATTCGTTTTGTTTCATTGTAATTTTTTTTAAAACTAATTGACATTTAACCATAAAAGCTTTATGGTGTAAAAATTTTCAAGTTCAATTTTTCAAAGTTAAAGCTCACAAAAACAAAAATCTCTGATTTTTAAAACTTATGTTTTCTTATTTAAGTTTAGTTTTTAAGCTTAGAAATTTACAGTTAATCTTTTGTGCCTTTTGTGGTTGAAATTATTCCGTTACTTTCAGGTTACTAATGTAAGTTACTGCAAAGTTACCACTATTTTCCTATTGAAAGATACAAAAACGAACTATTATTAGTTACTTTGTGTAACAATTATAAAAAATACTTTAAAAATGAGTACAGAATCATTATTTAAACCTTTTCAATACAAGAATTTAACACTAAAAAATAGAATCGTAATGGCTCCGATGACGAGAGCGCAATCTGATAACGGAGTTCCGACTCAGCAAATTGCAGACTATTACGCAAGACGAGCGGCTTCCGAAGTTGGATTGATTCTTTCTGAAGGAACGGTAATCAACAGACCAGGTTCAAAAAATATACAAAATATCCCTGATTTTTACGGAACAGAAGCATTAAATGGCTGGAAAAATGTTATCGATGCAGTTCATCAAAATGGTGGAAAAATGGGACCGCAGATTTGGCATGTTGGAGATACAAGAAGTTCAGCAGATTATCCTTTGGTTGACATGGAAAAAGCGTCCACAATGACTTTGGAGGATATTCAGGATACGATTGCTCAGTTTGCGGCATCGGCAAAATCAGCCAAAGATTTAGGATTTGATGTTTTAGAAATTCACGGAGCTCATGGCTATTTGATTGATCAGTTTTTCTGGGAGGTAACCAACACAAGAACCGATGAATATGGAGGAAAAACTTTAAAAGAAAGAAGCAAATTTGCTGTTGATGTCGTAAAAGCAATAAGAGCTGCAGTGGGTGAAGATTTTACGATTATTATTCGTCTTTCTCAATGGAAACAGCAGGATTATAAAAGCAGATTAGCGGTAAACCCTAATGAAATGGAAGATTGGTTGTTGCCTTTAAAAGAAGCAGGAGTTGATATTTTCCACTGTTCACAAAGACGTTTTTGGGAACCGGAATTTGAAGGGTCTGATTTAAATTTTGCAGGTTGGGCGAAAAAAATTACAGGTCAACCGACAATTACCGTGGGTTCCGTAGGTTTGAACGGTGATTTCATGGCAGCTTTTGCAGGAGAAGGTTCTGAAAAAGCAGATTTGAAAGAATTGATAAGAAGGCTTGATCGTGAAGATTTTGATTTGGTTGCAGTTGGTCGTGCTTTGTTGAGCGATTATCAATGGGCAAAGAAAATAAAAGATGGAAGGGTAGAAGAGCTTGCCAACTTTGAAGGTTCAAGCTTAGGCGTTCTTTACTAAAAGCATAGTGAATTGCTGTTTGTTTCGTGGTCAATTTTATTATTTAAACTTTATTTCCATTATTCACCTGCGGAGTAAAATGGACAGTTCACTTTTAATTACACATAATTTTACCTAATATTTTTTTTGATTTTAGAGAAACCGTTTTCAAATTTGAGAACGGTTTTTTATTAAATCGAATTTTTTTTAACGCAAGGTTCACAAAGATTTTTTGAATTTATTGAGAATATTTTTCGTTCGCAAAGGCGTTTTACTCAGCAAAGAAATTCTAACCTTAGTTAAACAAAGTGCCTTTGCGAACGGAAGATATAGGGCAAGTGATAACATAAATCCTTGCAAACTTTGCGTTTAAAACAAAACAAAACAAAACAAAACAAAACCGCCTGAATAAAATTCAGACGGCCTATTAACAAGTTTAAATATCTAATTGTCACCTAGACAATCATGATTTCTTTTTACAAACCAATACTTTTCGTTGGTTTCAATTGTTTTCTGATGTTTTTCGGAATTGCATTTTTGTGAACTAAAATTGCAGTCGATTTATACTCAACATACGGTCTTGTCACATACAAATATCCTTCAAAATCGTTGGTTACACCCCAAGAATTTTTCACCATATAATATTCTTTTCCAGACTGATCTTTTGCCAATCCTACGATGTGCATTCCGTGGTCATCAGTTGTAGAAAGGTTATTCAATGCTTTCTGACGCATATCTTCCGTAATGGCTTTATCTTTTTTCGGCTCTGTGAACAAAGTTCCGCTGTTGCTTTTGTTGATTTGATCTAAATCTGTATCAGGAACATAAGCAACTCCGTTTTTATAAGAGAAATAAGGCTCAGAAACATCGGTTGCCCAACCTACAGAATATCCTTTGTTTACAGCATTATCAATAATTGCAGTAAGGTCTTTCATCGGAACATTCCAGTCAGAATCGTGGCTCCAGTTATCAGGAATAGGAACTACAAATTTCTGATAATAGGGATAATCTTTGTATGAAGAAATTTCAACATAATCTTCAGGATTTATACCTACTACTTCTTTAGCAAAAGTTTTCGGAGTATAATTTTTTCCTTCATACGTAAAGTTTGCGGGAACTTTTCCTAAATATTCATCCAAAATAACATCCACAGAATCCATCCAGTTGTCTGAAAGTTTTCCTTTCGAAGAAGCTTCAACCAAACTGTCTAAAACAGGCTTCAGTTTTCCCTGCATTTCTTTAAAATTATTTAAAGTCTGGCCTGCTTTCAAACCTGTATAAACATCTTGTGGAACCGCACCGTATTTTTTGTACATATTCACCACGTCATGAAGCTCTCCACCATCTCCCCAACTGATGGCTCCGCTGTTTAAAACATATAATTTTGCTTTATCATGATAAGAATTTCTTGCCGTAAAGATTTCAGCCAAATCAACTGGTTTTTTACCCATTCTCTGCATTTCAGACTCAAGGAAAGAGTTTCCCGAATAACTCCAGCAAGTTCCAGATGAACCTTGGTTTTTTACCGAAGTTGCACCTACATCCTTCAAAGTAGTAAACTGGAAATTGGCATTTTGAGACTGATTGTTCTTCAACTTGTTGATCAGGTCATCCTGAGCAAACATCATACTTCCTGCGCATAAAACAAAAAGTAATGACGCAAATCTTTTGTTTTTCATAAGTAACGAATCTATTTGTTTTAAAGATAATTCTAAATTTCAAAAGTTAATTGAATGAAATTTCATCAGCTTTAAATTATACTCTAAATAGTCTGCAATGTTAAGCATATGTTACAAGATTTAATGTTAAAAAAGGGTTAAAATTGAGTGGGAGGATTTTTTGGAAATTTGAGTAGTAGGGTTTTTTAGTTTTATACCAACTTTGCTAGTTTATTTCAGGATTAGATTTTTAAAATTAAATTTAAATCTACCAATTATCAACCAAAAGCTATCAACCACTTAAAGTATTTCATTATTTTTAAAAAAAAGTTTACAATGTTTCCAACCTGCGAGAAATTTCCTGCATCTATAAGAGTATAAAGCCTGACTATGGAAAAAGAATTACTGATAGAATGTCAACGGAACGACCGCAACGCACAGCGGAAAGTCTATGAGAAAATGGCGGGCAAACTGTACTCAGTCTGCAAACGTTATTTGAAAAATGACGAAGACATCGAGGAAGTATTAGCCGATACGTTCTATAAAATCTTTACAAAACTTAATCAACTGCAAAATCATGATATTTTCGAAGCCTGGGCAAAGAAAATTGCAGTAAATGAGTGTTTGCAGAAATTGAGAAGCATGAAAGCACTTGAAATTTCTTTGGATGAAGATTTTGTAGAATCTACGGGTTCACCAACCGACAGTATCTCTTTCGAAAAAGATATTTTGAAACTCCTGAATTTCCTTCCGGAAGGTTGCAGAGCGATTTTTAATCTGTTTGCGATTGAAGGGTATCCTCACAAAGAGATTGCAACGATGCTTTCCATCAGTGAAGGAACTTCAAAATCCCAGCTGAATTTTGCGAGAAAGAAACTTCAGGAACTCCTGGTTAATCACAACATTTAAACTTTACAACAATGGAAAACAATCACGATATAGATAAAAAATTCAATGAGGCTTCTCAATCTTTGGAAGAACCTGCGACTTTTCCGGGGTTTGACAAAGTTTGGGCGAAAGTTGAAGAAAAATTAGATATAAAAGAAAATAAAAAGAAAATCGTTCCCATCTGGTTTAAATATGGAATAGCAGCGAGTTTGATTATTGGTTTGGGAGCTTTTTATTTTATTAATAAGAATGATGTTTCTGAAATTAATAAATCAGTAATTGCTCAGAATGGAGTTTCGCCTAAAATAAATTCAAGCATTCAAGCAATTGACAGTACAGTAAAATCTAATATTGAGAAGGAAATTGATGGAATACAACAAATACAGAATCAACGAATTTTGGCTTATGAAGATGCAAAAAGTATTAATCATAGCGATGATTTAAAAACCGATTTTGATTTGAATGAAAATTTAATTATTAAGAAAAACGAAAATATTGATATTAAACCACTAAAAATCAACAGCGTAGTTCCTTATGTTGCCGTTGATAGCGGTTATAAAGTTAAGAATATTGAAGACGTTGTTGTTTTGGGATATAGTAAAAATAAAATAAGAGAAAAATCTTCATCAACTACTTTAAATGCTCAAAAATTAGAGAATCGTCCAAATTCAGGATTTTTAAATTCATTACAAGGAAATGCACATGGATTGGCAATAAACTCATCATCTGGTTCTCCTAGCTCTGGACGGATAGACTATAATAATGTAAGAAATGAATTTAAACAAAACAATAATATTTCACAAGCTTTAATCGGAACCGTTTCTGGTTTGCAAATAGCGCCAAATCCTGGAATTCCGGGTTCTTCTAAACAAATTGCAATTAGAGGAATCAGCAGTTTAAATGCAAGTAATCAACCTTTGTATGTTGTTAATGGCGTACCTCAAAGTGGAGATGTATTTAAAAAGATTGATCCAAACTCTATTAGGAGTATTGAAATTCTGAAAGACGCTTCCGCAACAGCAATGTATGGAAGTAGAGGAGGAAACGGAGTTATTGTCATTAAAACCAAAAAACTTTCCCGAAAAGAAAGAAAAGCATTTGAAAAACTACAAAAAGTTCAGGATAGTATTAATGTTTCAAAACAAATTCAAAAACAAAATGCTGAAGAATATGATGCTTTTGTTGAAAATCCTTTTGAGCTGACGAAAAATCAATCAGTTTCAACATTTTCAATTGATGTGGATAAAGCGGCCTATTCCAACATCCGAAGAATGATTAATAATGGAGAATACGTGAATAAAAATGCCGTTCGAATCGAGGAAATGATTAATTATTTTAAGTATGATTACCCTCAACCGAAAAATAACCAACCTTTTTCTATTAATACAGAATACAACGATTCTCCGTGGAATAAACAACATAAATTACTGAAAATAGGATTACAAGGAAAAGAAGTTCCGACAGATAAACTTCCGAATTCTAACTTTGTTTTTCTGATTGATGTTTCAGGTTCGATGGATGAGCCAAATAAATTACCTTTATTAAAATCTTCTTTTAAAGTTCTTCTGGATCAGTTAAGACCGACCGACAAAGTAGGAATTGTAGTTTACGCCGGAAGTGCCGGAATGGTATTATCACCAACTTCAGCACAAGAAAAAAGCAAAATTATAGAAGCTTTGGATCGACTTCAGGCAGGTGGAAGTACAGCGGGTGGACAAGGAATTGAATTAGCTTACAAATTGGCTCAGGAAAACTTCATCAAAAATGGTAATAACCGTGTAATAATCGCAACAGATGGAGATTTCAACGTTGGAGCATCTTCTACAGGCGATCTTCAAACCTTGATTGAAGAAAAAAGAAAATCTGGCGTTTTTCTGACGTGTTTAGGTTTCGGAATGGGTAATTTTAAAGACAATCGCATGGAAACTTTAGCGAATAAAGGCAACGGAAATTACGCCTACATCGATAATCTGCAGGAAGCCAATAAGTTTCTCGGAAAAGAATTTGCCGGAAATATGTATGCAATTGCAAAAGATGTGAAAATTCAGATTGAATTTAATGCTAAATACGTGAAATCGTATCGTTTGATTGGTTACGAAAACAGAAAATTAAAGAATGAAGATTTCAACAACGATAGAATTGATGCGGGAGAATTGGGAAGCGGTCACACGGTTACAGCTTTATATGAAGTGATTCCAACTGATGTGAAATCTGAATTTTTACCGAAAGAAAATGATTTAAAATATACTAAAAACACAGATGATGAAAATTTTAATGACGAACTGGCAACCGTAAAGTTTAGATATAAAAAACCTGATGGTGATCAAAGTTCGGAAATAGTTCAGGTTGTTAAAAATACCAATCAATTTTTTTCATCCTCAAGTGATGATTTCAAATTTGCTTCTTCTGTAGCTTGGTTTGGTTTGGTCTTGAGAAATTCAGATTTAATTAAAAATAAAGATTTGAAAGAAATAGAAAATTTAGCTAAAAAAGGAAGAGGAAAAGATGATGAAGGTTACAGAGCGGAATTTGTAAGATTGGTAGAAACCTACAAATCGACACAAAAATAGCAATCATAAAAAGAAATTTCTTCGGAGATTTCTTTTTTTTCTCTATTTTTAGACATATTATAAAGGATGAAAAAAGTTTATCTGTTATTGCCTGTATTTGCGGTGCAGTTTGTCTTTGCGCAGGATTCTCAGCGTTATTATTCGGGAACGTTTTTTAATGAAAAGAAAAAGCCTCAGAATTTTCTGAAAATTTTCAACAAAAACACAGGAGTCTATGAATTGACTGATGAAAAAGGTTATGCAATTATCGCTGCAAAAGAATACGACACTTTAGTTTGGAATAACGGGAAAAATATTGAAGTTGTTCGGGGAGTTTATGAGTTAAAATATCTTTTAGAAAGACAAATTTCTAAAGAAACGGTTAAAGATATTAATTCCAACGATTATGAAAGCCTGCTTGAGAAACCTATAAATGATCAATTCAGTATAGAAAATTCTTACGATTCTTTAAGGAAAAATTCAAATCGCAGTTTTTCTGCGGTAAGAAAACTAAAACTAAAATCAGATTCTTTATATAAAATTAAAAGTCAGCCCAGAAAATATCTTGTTTTTAACGGAAGTTTCAGCACTTCATTAGACATCAAAAACAGAAACAGAATTCCACAAACTCAGAGTCGCTATGTACAAGGAAGATCAGAAAATGGTTCGCTCGTTTGGAAAGGTCCTGAAACTAATGAAATGTTCAGTTTTGGTCCGGATATTTCATCTTTAGGTTTCAACGGGCAAACTTATGAATATGATGTCAACGGACAATTAGTAGGTTTATCTAATGCAATTTCTCCTGCAAAAGCTTACAGCAATAATCTTTTTAAAACAACGGTTGGCTACAGCAATCAGCTGAATCTGAATGCAATTATCAAGAATGGCGGCTACAACGATGATATTCGACTTTCTTTTACTATTGGTCAGCAAAAAGATCAGATGTATTTCGTGGATCAATATGACATTGTCAATTCTTTTAAGACTAAATTCAGTACAAAAATTCTAAAGTTTGATGTCAATGCAGGATTTAATTACGAAGAAAATAAAGCGACCAATACCAATAGAATAGGACTTTTTAACAGAGCGTATCAAAATTCACTTTTGACTCCGGTTTCTTTTTCCAATCAGCAGAATGCTTATCTGAGTAACGGTTTGCAGAGAAGTTACAGTTTGTATGCAGACAATCCTTATTTTCTTTTTGATAATAAAAATAAATATAATTACACTGACAATATCCGCCAGTTTAATTTTGATGTAAGCAAAAACTGGGATGATTTTAAACTGAATATCAGTCAGTCTTATGATAATCAGGATATTATGCATCTTGATGTTTACAAGCCTTCAACCAATGGTTTTATCAATGGATTGTACAATAGAAGAGATCAAAAAAACGAGTTTTATAATTCCAATATTTTGACGACTTATGAAACGAGAGATCATGATCTGAAAAATAAGTTTAGTTTAAATCATATTCTCAATGACAGAAAAGTAAGCATTAATCACAGTTCAAACCGAAATTATATTTATCAGAGAACTTCACAGGATTATATTTTCAATTATAATTTGGATTACGATGATTATGATGATATAGAATTTGGAGTAAATGTTGGAAATTCATTTTACACTTCAAATACCTCATCAAAAAATGCTTATTGGCTTCCGAAAGCGAATGGATATTTCACTTTCAAAAATTTATTTAACAATTACGGAAGCAAACTTCAGCTTCTTGGAGCTTACACGCAGTTGGCGGCAGAACCGGAGATAGCAAAGTCATATTCCTCTTATGCCACAACCCGGTTTTCTGCCCAGAATTTTCATCAATACTTTCCATTAAATGAAGTAGAGACATTTAAAAATCTTTCAAATATTACTATTAAAGAATGGAAAACAGGTTTTAAATTAATGCTTAATCGAAAAATAGATTTAAGTGCAGAATATTTCAACCGAAGAATTTATGATGACATTTTTCCGGTTTTTGAAGGACAGAATTTAGTTTTAAAAAATCTTGCAGATCACACATATAAAGGATATGAAGTAAATTTTAATTACGATAGAATAATTAGCAACCAAAATTTTTCTTTAAGCAGTAGAGCTTCATTTTTTAAATACAGAGATATTGTTGACCGTGTAAATTCAGGTTACAATAATCTGATAATTTCCGGTTTTAATGATATTTATAAAAGATTATCAGAGGGTCAGGTTTTAGGTGCAGTAATGGGAAGTTATTTTGAAAGAAATGCAGAAGGAAAGGTGATTATCGATGATTATGGATATCTCGTGAAAGCTTCTGGAATGAAATTGATTGCAGATCCCACTCCGGATTTTGTGATGAAATTTTCCCATAATCTTACCTATAAAATGTTTGCTTTAGACATCAATTGGGAATGGAAAAAAGGCGGACAGCTATGGAACGGAACTCAGGCTGTTCTCGATTATTACGGTCGTTCCCAAACTTCAGCGGATGAAAGAAATATTAGAAATTATGTTTTTGAGGGTGTCAATTCTAATGGAAATGTCAACCAAACTCCGGTAGATTTTTACAATCCGAATCAATCAGTTGCCGAAAATCGTTGGTCGAGATATGGTTTTCTGGGTGTTGCGGAAAATTATGTTGAAAAAGCAGATTACATCAGAATTAATGATATTACACTTTCAGCTTATTTCGATATCGGAAAATTAAGAAGAGCTTTAGGTGTAAGCTTTTATGTGAATAATATTTTCCTTTGGCAGGCAAACAGTGGGGTAGACTCTAACCAGAATTTTTACGATTTTGATAACAGCCGAGGTTTAGATTTTTTCAATCTGCCATCTTTTAAAACTTACGGTTGCACAGTTTCTTTTAAATTTTAAACAATGAACTTCAGATTTTTATTCAATATAGCTTTTGTTTTCACTCTGTTTTCATGCCTGTTTTTTAATGGACAGACTAAATTTAGTGATTTTAAAAAAGAGAAAACTTACATACAGACCAACCATGTTTTTTATAAACCTGGAGAGGAAATGTTTTTCAAAATATTTATTGTTCAGGCAGAAAATAATCTTCCGGCCAATCAAAGCAGAACTGTGAATGTAGAATTGGTTGATCCAAGCGGAGCTATTGTAAAGAAAAACAAATATGCAATAAAAAATGGTCACGCAGAAGGAGCTTTCAGTTTCTCAGAAGATATGAAAGGCGGAATTTATAAAATCAGAGCTTTTACAGCCTGGATGCAAAATGAAAAAGGAAAAAATGTTTTTGAGAAAGAAATTACCCTCCAAAAAATAGTTTCCCCAAGAATTTTAATGAAACTTGATTTTCCTAAAAAAGGCTATGGAGCAGGAGATGAGGTTCTGGCTGATTTCTCGATGAGAAGTTTAAGTAATCTTCCGATTCCTTTTTATGAAGCATTTTTTATAGTAACCCATGAGGGAGAAAAAATTTCCGAAGGTTCGCTGATTACCGATAAAGAAGGAAAACATTTAATAAAATTTAAACTTCCTGAAGTGCTGAAATCTGCGGATGCTTTATTGAGTATCAAAGTCAATTACGATGGTTTTACAGAGTCTATTTCTAGAAATATTCCGATTGTTCTTAATAATTTAGATTTAAAATTCATGCCTGAAGGCGGAACTTTCATTAACGGAATCGAACAAAATGTTGCTTTTAAAGTTTTGGACGAATTTGAAAAACCGGTTGATGCAGTTTTGGAAATTTACAATAATAATCATCAGAAATTGACAGAAGTTTCAGCCTATAATTTCGGCATGGGAAGTTTTCTTTTTACTCCGAAAAAAGGTGAAACCTATTATGCGAAGGTTTTGAAACCTCAAAACATCAGTAAAATCTACCAACTTCCTGTTGCTACAGATGTAGGAATTGTTTTAAATGCTAAAAAAGAAAATCAAAAAATCATTCTGAGTATTATTTCGACCTCAGAAAAGAACGTGGGAATCTTAGGAAACTTCCGTGGAAAAGAGGTTTATTCTAAGATGATGCGCTTGAAACGAGGTTTAAATCAAATTGAGATTTCAGAGAAAGAGTTTCCCATCGGAATTTGCAGATTTACAGTCACAGAAAATAATATTCCTCTGGCAGAAAGAATTGTATTTGTAAATGAAAATAAGCAGCTAAAGGTAAAAATTACTCCAATTAAGAAAAATTATTTGCCAAGAGAAAAAGTAATTGTGAATGTAGAAACCACCGATGAAAACAATCAACCTATTCCTGCAAACCTTTCCATGAGTGTCGTTGATGATAAATTATGGACGTATGCCGATGATAAACAAAACCACATCCTTTCATGGCTTTTATTGGATTCTGAGTTGAGAGGGAAAATAGAAAGACCTCAGTTTTATTTTGATAAAAAAGAAGTGAAAGCAACGAAAAGTTTAGACTTAGTCATGCTGACCAACGGTTACCGATATTTTGAAATGAATGTGGATGTTGAAAAATCCGGAAACTACAAATATCTTCCGGAAAAAATCAACCCAATTTATGGTATCGTAGAGGATGAAAACAAAAAACCGGTAAAAGCAGAAGTGTATCTGGTCGAAAATTATTCAAAAATAAAAAAGCAAGTGACCTCAGAAAATGGATTGTTTTATTTTTCAGATTTAGATGGAGAATATCAATATGACGTGATTGCAAAATCTTTAGAAAAAAAACAAAAAGTAAATATAAGGATGCTTTCTTATCAACTGAATATTAATCCTTTGATAAAGCAATCTTTAGAAAATATTAATGTTGATGAAATTATAAAAGATGCAGAGGTAAAAGATAAGAAGCCGTCAATTTCTCAGGAAATTGAGAGTTTGTTAAAAACTTTACCATCAATAAGAAAATCAGATTCTAGTAAGGTTGAAAAGAGTATTGAAGAAGTTGTGGTTGTAGGTCTTAAATCTATGACCAAAGAAGCTGTTTTCTCTACAATTAAAGATTTTGATAGAAGACCTAATGCCCCGCTAATGACAATCGCACAAGGACAACTTGCAGGTGTTAACATAGCTACAGGTACTGGACAGCCTGGTTCAAAACCTACTGTTGTGATTAGAGGATTTAGTACAACTAGTGTTCATGTTGAACCGCTTTATATTATTGATGGTTTTCCAACAAATAGTAATGCATTCCGCTCAATAAATCCTAATGATGTTAATAGCATGACAGTTCTTAAAGATGCTGAAGCAACTTCAATGTATGGTAATAGGGGCGCAAATGGTGTTATTATTATTGATACAAATAAACGAAAGAACTCAAACATAAAATTCGACATCACTCCCGAAACTTATTTTGCCGTAAAAAATATTCCCGGAGACAGTTTGACGATTTACGGTGAATTTTATCGTTATGATGGCTACAGAAAATTTTCCTATCCAGTTTATAAAACGACCAACACTTCATATCGTCATGATTACCGAGAAACTTTATATTGGAATCCCATTGTAGAAACCGACAAGAACGGAAAAGCTCAGGTAGAATTCTATCAGTCGGATGCCAATTCATCGTTCAGAATTATGACTGAAGGAATCTCTGCAAATGGCTTGATTGGTAGAGATGAAACTACATATGCTGCACAAAGTCTGATTTCAATCGATGCTAAAATTCCGCAATATTTAACACGTACAGATCAAATGATGATTCCAGTGGTGATTAAAAATAATTCAGCGGAAACGAAAACTTTAACGCTGAATGTCATTGTTCCGAACCATATAAAATTGATGAAAGCGGATAGTTTAATTACCTTAAAACCTTTAGAATCGGGAAGATTATTTGTTACGATGCAGACTGATAAATTAATCAATTCTAACATTCAGTTTACCGTTAAATCATATGAATTCAGGGAAACAATGATTTTACCTTTAAAAGTTGAGGAAAAAGGCTTTCCTCATCATTTCTCGATTGTAAATAACAAACCGGAAAATACAAAGATCAATCTTCCTGAATATGTAAACGGGAGTTTTGAAGCATCTTATTATGTTTATGAAAACTCAGCGTTACAAATGTTTGAGGATATTGAGAAATTAAAGCGTGAACCTTACGGTTGTTTCGAGCAGCTTTCCTCTACGGTTTATCCGAACGTTTTTATTTTGAATTATTTAAAAACGACTAACAAAATCAATTCGGGAACGGAATTTACTGTTTTAAAAAACATGAAAAAAGGATTTGAAAAAATGCTTTCATATAAAAACAAAGATGGCGGATTCTCGTATTTCAACGGAAATGAGTCTGATGTTGCTTTGTCCGCTTTTGCTCTGCTTCAATTCAGAGATTTAAAGAAATATATAAATGTTGATGCAAAATTGGTTCAGAATCTTTCCTCATTTATCCTGTCAAAGAAAAATTCTAACGGGCTTTTTGAAGTGAGAAGAAGTTATGAATCTCAATCGGCTTATTCTGAATATTACTGGTCTAGAAATATGTATGTTCTCTATGCTTTATCGAAGCTTGGTTTTAAAAATGAAATTCAGGATACTTACGAAACCAGCTTGAAAAGAGCAATCGCAACGAGGGATTCTTATCAGTTGGCTTTAATGGCGAATGCTTCTTCTAATCTTGGAAAATATGAGGATTACAATAACTTAATTTCGATTTTGAATGATCAATACAAGAATGAGAATGTAAAAACCAAGACAACATTTACAGGTTCAGGTGGAATTTCTGCCAATGCAGAAACGCTTTCGTTGTATATGATGGCATTGCAAAAAAATGATAAAATTAATCAGTTGGAAATTGCAAAAGTTGCAGATGAATTGATTAATTATAACGGATATTACGGATTTGGTTCTACACAAGCTACAACGGTTGCTTTAGAAGCATTGTCAGATTTCTTCGCTAAAAATGAAAAATTATTTGGAATTGATAAACCGGAAATTAAAATTAATAATGCCAAAGTATCACAAAATATGATGATTTCTTCAGCTTTCAGGAAAGGTGAAAACGAATTAAACGTTGAGTATTTATGTGACAGAGGTTTACCATACAAACTAGATTATCAATATTATACTTTAGAAGCTCCGAAAAGTGAAAATATTCCGGTGACTTTAGAAACAAAACTGAAGTCTGAAATTTCAAAAGTAGGAGAGACTAACAGAATGACAGTGACGGTAAAAAATAAAATCAACGGAGATTTACCAATGACAACTGCGAAAATAGGAATTCCTGCGGGTCTTACTTTACAAAATGCTTTGCTGAAAGATATGATCGATAAAAAGCAGGTTTCTTATTACGAAATATTTGATAACTATCTGGTTTTGTACTGGGAACACTTTGATGTGAATGAGACGAAAACAATTAATTTAGATTTAAAAGTAGAATTTGCCGGAGAGTATACAGGTAAAGCCAGTAATGTGTATCTTTATTATATGCCGGAAGTTAAGTTTTGGAATGAAGAAGTAAAAGCTGTAATAGAACCTTAAAGTTTAGACTAAAATTCTATATTTAGAACCAATAAAATCACATCGTATGAATAAAATTATTATAACAATTCTATCATTAACAATCATTGTTAGTTGTCAAAAGAAAAAAGAAGATGTTATTTCTTCAATGGATATGATATCTGAAGCTCCGATGGTGGCTAAAGAAATGAAAATTGATGAAACTGGTCAAGATAATCAGCTAACAAATACTGAAATAGATAATGACGATGAAGAGTACGCATCTCTTGTCGAAAATCCTTTTGAGCTTACGAAAAGTCAGCCTGTTTCTACTTTTTCTATTGATGTAGATAATGCATCGTATTCCAACATCAGAAGAATGATTAATGAAGGTGGAAAAGTTGATAAAAATGCAGTGAGAATCGAAGAAATGGTCAATTATTTTAAATATGATTATCCGCAGCCACAAACTCAGCATCCGTTTTCAATTAATACGGAATACAGCGATTCACCTTGGAATCCAAAACATAAATTATTGAAAATCGGACTTCAGGGAAAAAATGTTCCTATCAATAACTTACCACCTTCTAACATCATTTTTCTTATCGATACTTCGGGGTCGATGAGTGACGATAATAAATTACCATTGCTGAAGGAGTCTTTAAAAATACTTTTGAACCAATTGAGTTCTAAAGATAAAGTAGGAATTGTTGCCTATGCAGGAAGTGCAGGTGTTATTCTCCCTTCTACACCGGCTTCAGAAAAAGGTAAAATTCTTGAGGCTTTTGACAAACTTGAAGCTGGCGGAAGTACTGCAGGAGGGGAAGGAATTGAACTCGCTTATAAATTATCAAAAGAAAATTTCATAAAAGGTGGAAACAATAGAGTAGTTCTGGCAACGGATGGAGATTTTAATGTAGGTACATCTTCCGAAGCCAATCTCCAATCTTTGATTGAGGAAAAGAGGAAATCTGGAATTTATCTGACGTGTCTTGGTTACGGAATGGGAAATTATAAAGACAATAAACTCGAAACTCTGGCCGATAAAGGCAACGGAAATTATGGCTATATCGATAATTTGCAGGAAGCCAATAAGTTTTTGGGAAAAGAGTTTGCGGGAAATATTTACACTATTGCCAAAGATGTAAAAATTCAGATTGAGTTTAATCCTAAATACGTCAAATCTTACCGTCTGATTGGTTATGAAAACCGAAAACTGAGAAATGAAGATTTCGAAAATGATCAGATTGATGCCGGAGAATTGGGAAGTGGTCACACGGTAACAGCTTTGTATGAAATCATTCCATCAGATGTTAATTCTGAATTTGTACCGAAAGAAACGAAAATGAAATATTCTAAAGCTAATAATTCTACGGGTTTCGGGGAAGAAATGGCGACTGTAAAATTCAGATACAAAAAACCGGACAGTAATAAGAGCACGGAAATTAGTCAGATCATTAAAAATTCAGATTACAGAATGGCTACAGCAAGTCATGATTTTAAATTTGCAACGTCTGTTGCTTGGTTCGGATTGGTTTTAAGAGACTCGAAACTGATTACTAAAAAAGGACTTAACGAAATCGAAAGTATGGCAAAACAGGGAATTGGCAGAGATGATCAAGGTTACAGATCGGAGTTTATCAAGCTCGTTCAGAAATATAAATCAATAAACTAATAGATTAAAAACAGACATTTAGTTAGCTCTCTGTTTTATTTAAAAATAAACTTTCAAATATTATTGAAAATTCAAAAACTATCATTATATTTGTAATAGAAATTTAAACAAAACCAAAATGCAACTTTCAGAAGCCAAAGAAAAATACATCCAAACTTGGGGGACCTTTGCAACCAATTGGGGAATCAACCGGACGATGGCGCAGGTTCACGCTTTACTTTTAGCAGAAGGAAGACCTTTATCAACCGATGAGGTGATGGATTTGCTGGAAGTTTCCAGAGGGAATGCCAACATGAATCTTAGGGCATTGATTGACTGGGGAATTGTAAAAAAAGAATTTGTAAAAGGCGACCGCAAAGAATATTTCGTAGCAGAAAAAGATGTGTGGTATCTGTTTAAACAAATAACGAAAGAGAGAAGAAAGAGAGAAATAGAACCGGTAATTTCTTTCCTTGAAGAACTTAAAAATATTGAAGATAAAGATTCTGAAGGAGCAAAAGAATTTATCAAACTGATGGAAGATTTCAGTTCTGTGACAGGAAAGATTAATAATATTATGGATCTTGCCATAAAAAGTGACGACCATTGGTTGGTCGGAAAGATTACCAATTTATTAAAGTAGAAAGGACTTCAAAACTCCTTTTTTATTTCAATTGAAGTTTCAAAAATTATTGAAAGTATAATAAAATAGAATAACTAAAAAATAGAAGCCATGAAACTGAATATTTTAAAAGTAGAAGTGATTTTTCAAACAATTTTAAGTCTAGTAAGTCTTTTTTACATTCTCGTAGATTACAGCAAACATGATCAGGCATCAGACTTTTTTATCGCACTCTTTTTTATTGGTGTTGCCAATCTTTTAGGTTTTTTGATTAGAATAAGTACAATTGCTAGCAAATTTCACCGATATTACTTCTTCGGAGTAATCTTGTTTTTCATTTCATTGTATGCTTTATCTTGTCTTAGTATCAATTCTGATGTTGATTTTGTAATGTATTTTATGGGAACAGGAGGAGTACTTTTCAATATTTATTATTTGGCTTACGGATTTTACATCATCAAAAATTATAAGTAGAAAAAAAAAAAAATTTTATTTCATTCAAAGTTTCAAAAATTATTGAAAATACAATATTTATAAAATGTTTAATATTATTTCATATCTGTTATTTCTCGGAATCAGTTCTTATATCACAGTTGATGTGGGAAGAAGATGTTTCAATTCAGGGAAAATTTATTTGGAATATCTGATCAAAGACAAAGATTTTTGCTTAACCGTTAACAGAATTCTCCTTGGAAGTTATTATCTCGTCAATCTCGGTTACATCGCCCTTAATCTAAGTTTTTGGAACAAAATTTCAACTCTTGAAGAACTTCTTATCACCGTTTCCACAAGAATTGGAATCATCATTTTAATTCTCTGTGCATTGCATTTTACCAATATTACTGCGCTTTATCTTCTAAGAAAAAAATTAACAATAAAATAAATTATCATGACAGCAACTATCCTTACCCAAACGTACAATTTTTCAGCGTACATGATTTACCTGCCAATCGTAATCACCCTCACCGTGCTGGTTTCACAGTTTCTGTTTAAAAATTCCAAAACCTTTATGATTGATATTTTTCATCAGAAACAGGACATTGCAATGGCAACCAACTCACTTTTCAAAATTGGTTTCTATCTTTTAAACATCGGTTTTGCCCTCTGTATCATCGAGTTTTTCCAAATCGAAACGGTAGAACGGCTGGTCGTAGCATTAAGTAAAAAAATCGGCGGATTCTCTATTTATTTAGGAGTGATGATGCTTTTAAACCTGTTGCTTTTCTTAAAAGGCCGTAAACACGCTATGAATAAAGACAAAAGTCAGACCGAAGAAACTTCTCAACTGTAATCTTAAAATTTAAATATTATGAAAAATCTGATCGTTCATCTGTTCCTTATTTTTTATTTCGGAGGAAACACGAAAAGAATCAACTTTTAAAATTGAATACCATGAAAACGTTTATTAAATACGATTATTACATCCAGATCTTTGTTTTTATATGTTTTATTATACTTCTTATACTTGATATTGTTGCTCTTCAAAAAGGGTATAGTGTCATCGGATATTTTGTGATTGCGGCATTTCACACAATAAGCTTTATTATTAGAATTTTTTTGAAAAATTATTCTAAAAGCATCACTTTTAAAACTTATGCAATTACCAGTCTTACAGTTCTTATCTCGTTATTATTGATTACTATCTTCAAAGATGTGGAATGGCTCAACAATTTTCTGGGATTCATTTTATTATTTGGAATTCCTCTGACACCGTTTTTAGCAATTTGTTATCTAATTATTGTTCATACAGATTATGAGAAATTTTCAACGGTGAACGGTTAATTTTTAAAACTAAAAAGATGAAAACACTTAAAAACCACACCCTCATCTATGACAGCCAATGCCCGATGTGCAACCTCTATTCAAAAGGTTTCATCAGATCCGGAATGTTGGATGAAAACGGCAGAGAAGCGTTCACTGAATTAACTTTCGATACCAAAAATATCATCGATTTCAACCGTGCAAAAAACGAAATTGCATTTGTCAATTACAAAGATAAAAATGTGATTTACGGTTTAGACAGTTTGCTTTTGATTATTGGGAATTCATTTCCATTATTAGAGAAAATTGCCAGAATAAAACCTCTGCACTGGTTTTTTAAAAAGCTGTATTCTTTTGTGTCTTACAACAGAAAACAGATTATGCCTTCTGCAAAAGACAATTCGGCAGACGCTTGTGTTCCTGATTTTAATTTGAAATATAGATTGGCTTACATAGCTTTTGTTGTGCTTTTTTCATCCTATATTTTAAGTATTTTCACCGCTCGTTTAGGTTTAAATTTAAATCGGAATTTCGCAAGAGAATTTATAATTTGTCTGGGTCAAATCTTTTGGCAAACCGTATTTTTAAAATGGTATTTAAAAGAAAAATTATGGGATTATCTTGGAAATATGATGACCGTTTCCTTAATCGGGACGTTGCTTTTAATTCCTTCATTATTTTTAAACTTAAACTCAGTTTTATCAATCCTCTATTTTGGAATCGTTATATTCATCATGTTCTTGGAACATATCAGAAGATGTAAAATATTAAACTTAAATTTCCTTCCAATAATTTCATGGATGATTTTCAGAATTACGGTTTTGGCAATTTTAATTTACTTAAATTACTAAAATTAAGTCCCAACGGAACGGCTTAAAAAATGATAGGACGCAATCCTATCAAACAATTTTCAATATTATTTCATTTCTCTAAAATTAAAACAATGTCCACAATTCATTTGGAAACCTTAATCAAAGCCGATATTCACAAAGTTTTCGATATGGCAAGAGATATCGATCTCCACCAAAAATCCACTTTCAAAACCGGAGAAGTCGCCATCGCAGGTCGAACTTCAGGCTTGATTGAATTGGGCGAAACGGTAACCTGGAGGGCAAAACATTTAGGAGTTGTACAAACCCACACATCAAAAATTACAGCAATGGAAAAGCCGTATCATTTTACAGATATTATGCTGAAAGGAACTTTTAAATCCTTTAAACATCAGCATATTTTCAGGCAGGACGGCAAAAACACAGTGATGGCAGACATTTTAGAATTTGAATCTCCCTTTGGAATTATCGGTAAATTGTTTAATTATTTTTTTCTCAAAAATTATATGACTAAATTTCTCATCGAACGCAATAAATTAATCAAAATCACCGCTGAACAATAAATCTCAAATCTCAAATCTCAAATCTCAAATCTCAAATCTCAAATCCAAACGCAATGAAATTCCTCCAGGCCGAATGGCGAAAATTAGCCATCATCAACTACGAAATAGATCCCGAAATTCTCACAAAATACCTTCCCAAAGGCACCGAAATCGATTTTTATAAAGATAAATGTTACGTAAGTCTGGTAGGATTTATGTTTCTCAATACAAAACTTCTTGGATTGCCGATTCCTTTTCACAGAAACTTTGAAGAGGTTAACCTGAGATTTTATGTGAAGAAAAAAGAAGGAAATGAGTGGAAGAGAGGTGTAGTTTTCATCAAAGAAATTGTGCCGAAATATGCCTTGAGTATAGTTGCCAATTCGGTTTACAAAGAAAATTACAAGACCATGAAAATGAAAAACCAGATGCATTACAGCGAAGATGATCTGATTGTAAAATACTCATGGAAAGACAAAGACTGGTACTCCATGGAAATCACTGCCGAAAGCACCTTCCGAACGATGGAAGACGAGTCTGAATTTGAATTTATCACAGAGCACTATTGGGGTTTTACCAAAAGAGGCAGCAAAACTTCAGAATACGAAGTCTGCCACCCTAAATGGGAATGGTATATGGTGAAAAACCACCAGCTTGAAATAGATTTCAAACAGGTCTACGGAAAAGATTTCGAATGTCTCAATCATCAGAAACCACTGTCAGTAATGCTTGCTGAAGGCTCAGAAATTGAAGTAAGAATGAAGAAGTATCTAGTTGAAAAGATACAAGAGCCAGGTAAAAAGTAAAATAGAGCCAAGTGAAATGACCTGATTTTATGTCAACTTGCATTAAGTCAAAACAATGGTGTTTGTGCTTACAATCAACATAGATTATATCCAAACAGCGGTGGTTGCATTCAATGTAAATTTACATTTAATTAAAACAAGGGTGTTTGTCCTTAAAATCATTTTACATTAAGTCCAAACAAGTGTGTTTGTATTCAAATACATTTGACATAGAGTCCAAACAGGTATGTTTGTATTAAAAATCAATTTACATAATGTCTGAACAAGGGTGTTTGTATTCAAAATCATTTCAATATAAAAATATCTCAACAGTCCCCACAGAAAATCTCAGATTTTCAATCTCATGTGCTCTAAAATATTCTCAATCATTTAAACTTAAAACTAATGTGACTGTGTGTCAAAAAACTTTATGTCTTTTGTGGTAGAAAATTTCCGGTTAAATATTATTTTAGCAAAAACTAAACTTCATGTTCACCAAACCAAAAACGAAAACTCTTTTTCTCTCATCATTACTACTTTCATCCACTTTTTTCTCACAGGCTCACAATGTTTCAGAAGGCTACCAAAAAACTACAGATCCGCTTGTTATTCAGAATCTTGAAAACTGGCAGGATTTAAAATTCGGACTCTTCATGCATTGGGGAACTTACAGCCAATGGGGAATTGTGGAAAGCTGGAGTCTTTGTCCGGAGGATGAATCGTGGACACAAAGAAAACCTGAACATGGAAAATCGTACAATGAATACGTAGAAAATTATGAAAATCTGCAGAAAACATTTAATCCGACTCAGTTTAATCCACAAAAATGGGCAGATGCGGCGAAAAAGGCGGGAATGAAATATGTAGTTTTTACGACCAAGCACCACGATGGTTTTGCGATGTTTGATACCAAAGAATCTGATTATAAAATAACTTCTTCAAAAACTCCTTTTTCCAAAAATCCCAAGGCGGATGTGACGAAGGAAATCTTCAGTACATTCAGAAAAGATGGCTTTAAAATAGGAGCTTATTTTTCAAAACCTGACTGGCATTCTGACGATTACTGGTGGCCGTATTTTCCACCGAAAGACCGGAATGTAAATTATGATCCGAAAAAGTATCCTGAAAGATGGAACAGTTTTAAAAATTTCACCTTCAATCAGCTCAACGAAATCACATCCAATTACGGTAAAATAGATATTCTCTGGCTGGATGGAGGCTGGGTTCGTCCGTTTCACACCATCGACCAAAGTGTAGAATGGCAAAGGACCATCAAGGTCGAACAGGACATCGACATGGATAAAATCGGAACAATGGCACGAAAAAATCAACCCGGAATTATCGTTGTAGACCGCACGGTTCCCGGAAAGTGGGAAAATTATGTAACTCCTGAGCAGGCTGTTCCTGAAAAGGCACTTTCAATTCCGTGGGAAAGCTGCATCACGATGGGTGACTCTTTTTCTTACGTTCCGAATGACAATTACAAATCTTCTCAGAAAATTATTGAAACTTTGGTGAAAATCATTTCAAGAGGCGGAAATTACTTGATGAACATTGCTCCCGGGCCCAACGGAGATTACGATGCCATCGTTTACGAAAGATTAAAAGAAATTTCTGCTTGGATGGATGATAATCAGTCGGCGGTTTTTACGACTAGAGCGGTCGCACCGTATCACGTCGGAAATTTTTATTATACCCAAAGCAAAGATGGTAAAACGGTGAATGTTTTTCATTTGGATGAGAAAGCAAACTATCAGTCTCCGTCAACTTTAAGCTTTATAATTCCTGATCATTTTAAATCAAAATCTTTGAAAGTTTTAGGTTTAAAAAACAAAATTCAATGGAAAAAATCGGGTAATACAATTGAAATTCAATTGCCTGAAGACCGTAAAAAATTGAACCATGCAACCGTAATTGAAATATCGCAATAATGAAGTTTAAATTAAAATTAATTGGAATTTCATTGTTGAGTTCTGTTTTCATATCGGCTCAAAAACCGCTGTACAAAGATTCAAAACAACCGGTAGAAACAAGAGTTCAGGATTTACTGAAACGCATGACCCCCGAAGAAAAATTCTGGCAATGCTTCATGATTCCCGGTGATTTGGACAACGTTCCAAAAGATCAGTATTCTCATGGAATTTTCGGATTGCAGGTGAGTGCAGGAAATCAGGGCGGTGGAGTTGCCGGACAGTTGTTAAAATACAATGCGAACGAAGACGCAGAAAGACTGGCAAAAAAGATCAACGCCATTCAAAAATATTTCGTTGAAGAATCCCGACTGGGAATTCCAATTATTCCATTTGATGAAGCTTTACACGGACTGATGCGGGAAGGAGCAACTGCTTTTCCACAGGCAATCGGTTTGTCGGCGACCTTCAATCCTGATTTGATGAAAGAAGTTTCGACGGCGATTGCTAAAGAATCAAAACTGAGGGGAATCCGTCAGATACTGACTCCCGTGGTGAATCTTGCGAGTGATGTACGGTGGGGAAGGACAGAGGAAACGTATGGTGAAGATCCGTTTTTAACTTCCGTGATGGGCGTGAATTTCGTCAGTTCATTTGAAAATCAGGGAATAATTACGACTCCGAAACATTTTTTAGCGAATGTCGGTGAGGGCGGAAGAGATTCTTATCCGATTCACTGGAGCAAAAGATATCTGGAGGAAACTCATTTGGTTCCGTTTCAGAAAGCCTTTCAACAGGGAAAAAGCCGTTCGGTGATGACTTCCTATAACCTGTTGGATGGTAGACCTTCAACCGCCAATCACTGGTTGTTGACTGAAAAATTAAAAAAAGAATGGGATTTCAAAGGCTTCATCATCAGTGATGCCAGTGCGGTCGGTGGTGCAAACGTTCTGCATTTTACGGCAAAAGATTACGACGATGCTTCTGCACAGGCGGTGAGTGCAGGACTTGATGTGATTTTCCAGACAGAATATCAGCATTATAAATTGTTTATTCCGCCATTTTTAGACGGAAGAATTTCAAAGGAAAGAATTAATGATGCGGTGGCAAGAGTCTTAAGAGCAAAGTTTGAGCTCGGTCTTTTTGAAAATCCTTATGTTTCTCAAAAAGATATTGATGAATTAAAGAAGATCAATCACAAACCTTTGGCGGAAAAAACAGCGGTCGAATCTTTTGTTTTGCTTCAGAACAATCATCAGACGCTTCCAATTTCAGAAAAGATAAAAAAGATTTTAATTGTTGGGACTGACGCTGTGGATGCGAGACTGGGCGGTTATTCCGGACCCGGGAATAAAAAGGTGAGTATTTTGGATGGCATTAAAAATTTCGTTAAAAATAAAAATGTTGAGATCACCTACTCAAAAGGAATAGATTGGAATTTACAGAATTTTGCAACCGTTCCTGCAGAATTTTTATCTTCAGAAAATGAAAAAGGTTTGAAAGGATTTTACTTTTCCAATCCTGATTTAAAAGGAAATCCCACATTTGAAAAGCAGGATGAACAGATCAATTTCAAATGGACTTTATATTCTCCAAATCCTGAAAAACTGCAGCCGGATCATTACAGCGTTCGCTGGACAGGAAAACTGGAAGCGCCGGAATCAGGAAAATATAAATTAGGACTTCGTGGAAATGACGGTTTCAGACTGTATTTAAATGGAAAACTGTTCATCGACAATTGGGAAAAGCTGAGTTATTCAACCAAAACATTTGATTTAGATTTAGTTAAAGGTCAGAAATATGATATCACCATTGAATTCCATGAAAACAGAGGTGAAGCGAACATCGAATTGGTCTGGAATTATGGTTTAAACAATTACCAAAAAGATTTTGATGAGGCTTTAAAACTTGCTCAAAATTCAGATTACATCATTGTGACAGCCGGAATTCATGAAGGTGAATTTCAGGATCGTTCTTCACTGAGTCTGCCCGGAAATCAGGAAGATTTCATTAATGAAGTTTCCAAATTAAATAAACCGACAACCGTAGTTTTGGTGGGCGGTTCTGCCATAAAAACTACAGAATGGAAGGATAAAGTAGGAGCCATTTTGGACGTTTGGTATCTCGGTGAAGAAGGCGGAAACGCTGTGGCAAAAGTGCTTTTCGGAACAGAAAATCCTTCAGGAAAATTGCCCATCACGTTTCCGGTTGAGGAGGGTCAGCTTCCTTTGACGTATAATCACCATCCAACGGGTCGCGGAAATGATTACCACGATTTAAGCGGGGAGCCGTTGTATCCATTTGGATTTGGCCTGAGTTATACCACTTTTGAAATCTCTGAGTTACGCTTAAATAAATTGAAATATAAAGAAAACGAGACGGTCATTGCCAAGGTCAAAGTTAAAAATACAGGTACAAAAGCAGGAAGCGAGGTAGTTCAGCTTTATGTAAAAGATTTGCTGGCGTCTGTTTCAAGACCTGTTCTGGAACTGAAAGGTTTTCAGAAAGTATATTTAAAATCCGGTGAAATGAGAGAAATTTCAATTGAAATTCCGGTAAAAGAGTTGCAGTTTTTAGATGAGAAAATGAACTGGATTGTGGAAAAGGGAGCGTACAGAATTATGGTCGGAAATTCATCAAAAAATCTTCCTCTTAAGCAGAATATTGAGGTCGAATAATGTTCTGGATTAAATCTGATGATTAGCTGTAATGATAAAAAAATAGTATTTCCTGATTAAGTTTACGCCTTTGTATATCTTAACAACGACCTATATTTAAAATTCTTTGTCTGACTTTGCGTTAAATAAATAATTATATAAGAATCTAATCCACCAATGTGCAACCGTTTTCTTTTTAGGGAACGGTTTTTGCAATTTTTGAGGCAAAATATTTAACACATCACATCATTATTTATGAAAAAATATCTTCTACCGGCAGTTGCAGTGCTGTTTTTCAGCTGTAAAGAAAATAAAAATCAGAATATTTCAGAAACCGAGGTCGTTACCAAAACAGATACTTTAAAACTTCCGGCACCTGATGAGAAAGGTGCCAAAAATAAATTCAGTAACGTCATCGGATGGCCTGCAGGAAAGGCTCCGACAGCTCCTGAAGGATTTACAGTGACCCGTTTTGCCGAAAATATTAAAAGTCCGAGAAACATGATTCAGGCTGCAAATGGCGATATTTTTGTCGTACTTTCCAATTCCGAACGTACGAAAACTGAGAAAATTAAAAATGATATCAGTGGAAAAAGCGATGCTGAAGTCGGAGGAAAATCAGCCAACCGTATTATTTTATACAGAGATGCCAACAAAGACGGAGTGGCAGAATCATCGTCTGTTTTTCTGGATAATCTGAATCAGCCATACGGAATGCTGATTATTAAAGATAAATTTTATGTCGCCAACACCGATGGGCTATGGGTATATCCGTATAAAGATGGTGATACGAAAATTACCCAGGCCGGAAAGAAAATCGTTGATTTACCTGCCGGAGGTTACAACAATCACTGGACGAGAAATCTAATAGCCAATAAAGATCAGTCTAAAATATATATTTCCGTTGGTTCCGGAAGTAACGTCGGTGAAAACGGGATGGAATATGAAGTGAGAAGAGCCAATATTCTTGAGGTCAATCCTGACGGAAGCGGAGAAAAAATCTACGGAGCCGGACTTCGGAATCCTGTCGGAATGAGCTGGAATCCTTCCACCGGAGAGCTTTGGACCGTTGTAAATGAAAGAGATGAATTGGGTGACGAGCTCGTTCCTGATTATCTGACGAGTGTGAAAAGAGATCAGTTTTACGGCTGGCCATACGCTTACTTTGGAAAGAATGAAGATCCGAGAAGAAAAGGAGAGAAACCTGATTTAGTTGCGAAAACCATTGTTCCGGATGTTCCTTTGGGATCGCACACGGCATCATTAGGACTTACTTTCTACACTGGAAATCAGTTTCCTGAGAAATATAAAAACGGCGCATTTATCGGACAGCATGGATCTTGGAACCGCTCATCTTTAGTTGGTTATCAGGTAGCTTTTGTGCCTTTTGCCAATGGAAAAGCTTCAGGACCCTATCAGCCATTTTTAACCGGATTTATAGCTAATGAAAAGAAAGGCGACGTGTACGGAAGACCTGTAGGTGTTTTGCAAATTGCCGACGGATCTCTTTTGGTTGCTGATGATGTCAGCGGAATTGTGTGGAGAGTGGCACATTCTAAAAAGTAAAAGTTTGTGTCAATACCAATTTCATTCAAAAAATTTACATCAAATTTTGTGGTATGAAATATGTAATATCTAGCTTATAACCCATTGAAATTGTACAATTTCAATTACAAAGTTAAACGTCATGAAAAAGTTATTGATATCAGCCATTCTTTTACTAGGATTATCGTTCAATGCTTATGGTCAGAAACGTCCGCCGAGACCGCCTGCACCGTCACATCCGTCAAAAAATCAATTGACAAACAGCAAAGCGAGTGAATTGGATAAACGGTACCGAACAGAAAAGAAGATGATTATGAATCATCCGGTGGCTACTAAGAAAATGAAAAATGAACAGCTGAGAGCCTTAAATCTGAGATATCAGAATGAAAAAAAACTGCTGAGAGCTGCAAGATAATCTTCGGGAGTAATCCTTTAAATGAATTAAAAATATAAAAAAGAGAATGCGAAAGTGTTCTCTTTTTTGCATTATAATAAAAATCATATGACTTTTTTCAAAGCGTGGTCATATCCATCTGTTTAGACATACAAATCCAATATTTTTCCTTAAATTCGCATAAAAATTTTAAGCTAATGAATTACGATATTATTGTCATCGGTAGTGGTCCTGGTGGATATGTTACAGCAATCAGAGCAGCACAGTTGGGTTTTAAAACTGCAATTATCGAGAAAGAAAATTTAGGAGGAATCTGCCTTAACTGGGGATGTATTCCTACAAAAGCTTTATTGAAGTCAGCTCAGGTTTTTCATTACATCAATCACGCTGAAGATTATGGTTTAAACAAAGTGGAAGCGAGTTTTGAGTTTCCTAATGTAATCCAGAGAAGCCGTGGTGTTGCCTCTAAAATGAGCAAAGGGATTGAGTTCTTGATGAAAAAGAACAAAATCGACGTAATTCTTGGTACTGCAAAAGTACAGAAAGGTAAAAAAGTTTCTGTAACCGATAAAGACGGAAAAGTAACTGAATATTCTGGAACCAACATTATCCTTGCTACAGGAGCGCGTTCAAGAGAATTGCCAAACCTTCCACAAGACGGTAAAAAAGTAATCGGATACAGACAGGCATTATCTCTTCCTGAGCAGCCAAAATCTATGATTGTTGTAGGTTCTGGAGCTATCGGTGTTGAGTTTGCTGATTTTTATAACACAATGGGTACGAAAGTAACTGTTGTTGAATTCTTACCAAACATCGTTCCTGTGGAAGATGAAGAAATCTCAAAACACTTAGAGAAATCTTTGAAGAAAACAGGTATCGAAATTATGACCAACGCATCTGTTGAAAGCGTAGACACAAGCGGAAACGGTGTGAAAGCGACTGTAAAAACAGAAAAGGGAAATATCACTCTTGAAGCTGATATCCTGTTATCAGCTGTGGGAATCGCTGCAAACATCGAGAATATCGGTCTTGAAGAAGTGGGCATTCAGACAGATAAAGGAAGAGTTTTGGTAAACGAATGGTACGAAACTTCAGTTCCTGGTTACTATGCAATCGGAGATATTATCCCAACTCAGGCTTTGGCACACGTTGCTTCTGCTGAAGGTATTACTTGTGTAGAAAAAATAAAAGGAATGCACGTTGAGAAAATCGACTATGGCAATATTCCTGGATGTACGTACTGTCACCCTGAAGTGGCTTCTGTTGGTCTTACAGAGAAACAGGCTAAAGAAAAAGGGTATGAAATCAAAGTGGGTAAATTTCCTCTTTCTGCAAGTGGAAAAGCGACTGCCAACGGAAATACTGACGGTTTCATCAAAGTAATTTTCGATGCTAAATATGGCGAATGGTTAGGTTGTCACATGATTGGCGAAGGTGTAACTGATATGGTTGCTGAAGCAGTTGTTGCAAGAAAACTTGAAACTACAGGTCACGAAATCATCAAATCTATTCACCCGCATCCAACGGTTTCTGAAGCGATTATGGAAGCTGCTGCAGCTGCTTATGGTGAAGTGATTCACATTTAATTAGAAATTTTATTCTAAATATTCTAAACCACAGATTCGTCTGTGGTTTTCCTTTTTTTATCTAAATATTCATTTTATACCTTAATCAAAAAATCTTTTTGGTCTTGGTAAAGTGTCAACGTCTTTGAGATCCTTAAAAACGTTTAGATAAGAAAAAAAAAAGTGCGCTCTGTGTTCAAATCATGTATGGTCATTAAAATTTTTCTAACGTCATATTTTATTTCAGTTATTTTCTTAATTTTAGTCACTTAATAAAATACAGATTAAAATAAATTATGTTTAAAAAATTAGCTGCCGAAGCTCTGGGACTGGGAGATATAGGTAAAATCATTCCTGCTCAGGATTATGACAAAGTAGATTCCGATGATTATATTTTGTCGGAAGATAACGAGAAAATTTTCTTTTTAATCAAATCCCGAAGAGACGAATACTGTTTTACCAACAGAGCGTTGATTCACATCGATGGTGCAAGTGCCATCGACAGAAAAAGAATTTTAAGAAGGTATGAATACTACCAGTTTCCTTTTTCGAATGTGACTTTGCAAACTGCGGGAACCATCGATCTCGATGCTGAAATTGCATTTAACATTGGAAATGTGCCGTTGATTATCAGCGTTGCGAAAGGTCAGATCGATCAGTTGAAAGATTTATACAAAGCACTTCTGGCGATTCAGCAGGAAGTTCATCATAATCATTCACTGTTGAACTTTTCCAATGACAGTATTTCGAAAGCGATTGGAAGTGTTGCCTCTGGAAAGCAGGAAAATGTATCTAAAAGTCAGGAACTAAGAGCAATCAATGAATATATTTTTGCATGGAACACGAACAGTTTCGATCGTTACAATCAAAAAGATTTTTCTAAAATTTTTGAGAAGTATATTAACAATTAGCATATTATATACAAAACCACAGTTTTTTTCTGTGGTTTTTTTAATATTAAAGAATTAACAAAATATTTAGACTTCTTAAATATGATGTTTAAGGATGTTTTCATACATTTATTCAATGAACTTTGAAAAAACGGGATTGGTTTTATCGGGTGGCGGTACTAAAGGTATTGCTCATGCAGGAGTACTAAAATTCTTAAGCGAACAGAATATTGATGTCGATATTTTGGCTTGTTGCAGTGCAGGTTCAATCGTTGGATGTCTTTATGCGATTGGCAAAAAACCAGAGGAGATTTTAGATTTCTTTCAGTCTGTATACTTTTTCAATTGGAAACATTTTGCATTCAATCAACCAGGCTTAGTGTCATCCGTGATTTTTAATAATTATCTCAAACCCATTTTCCGTGATATGAAAATTGGAGATTTAGATAAAGAAATTAAAATTGTTGCTACGGAATTAGTCGGCGGAACAGAGAAGATTTTTGATAAAGATTTTCTGGTAACCGATGCAATCATTGCATCCTGTTCAATTCCGGGAATTACTACGCCTTATATTTTAGGAGAAGAAATGTTCTGCGACGGTGGAGTTCTGAATAATTTTCCGGCAGATATTATCCGTGATGATTGTGATAAACTGATTGGCGTTTTTGTCTCGCCTCCTCATAATATTAAAATCAACGATTTAAAGTCGATTAAAGCGATTGTTTCCAGATCTTATGATTTGCTTTCATACCGTATCGAAAAGATTAAATTTGAGCATTGTGACTGGTTAATATCTTCGCAAGATTTATCGAGTTATGGAACTTTTGAGCGTAAAAAAGACCGTTTAGAACAAATTTTCAATATCGGTTATCGTGCCGCTAAAGATAGTTTTAATGAAAGCCAATTTTACGCAGCATTGAAAAATGAAAAACGAATTGTTTAAAATATTTTTATTGGTAAATCGCAAAGAAGCAATTTTTAACAACTATACTTTTTAAGACGCAAGGATTTTATCTTCGATAAAATTTAATTAGCAAAATGAATTTGTGATATTAACTTAGCCTCAATCTTTAATTTAAGACTAAGTTTTCGATATGCTGGTCGTCCCTTCGAGTAGATTTTTGAAAAAAAATCATATCGAGAAGTTCAATTTAATTAAAAGTTCTCGATACATTTTTCTTCATTTTATTGCGAAAAACACTCGAACTGACGAAAGATTTAAAGTATCCTTTATCTAATAAAAACATCCGTAAACTCGAAATTTTTACCATTAAAAAGACCTTTATCGCTTAATTTCAATTCTGGAATTACCAAAAGTGCCATGAAAGATAAGCTCATATAAGGCGCTCTCAATTGGCTTCCCAGTTCTTTGGCTCGTTGATCTAATTTAATATATAATTCCGCAACTTCTTCGGCAGGAAGATTAGTCATAATTCCTGCAATTGGTAATTCTAAAACCAATTCTTCGGTTTCTGTAGCAAGAGAAATTCCACCTTTTGCTTTGATAATGGCGTTTACAGCTTTGCAAATATCATCGTCATTCGTTCCTACAACGACAATGTTATGACAGTCATGGGCAACACAAGAAGCGATGGCTCCGTTTTTTAGACCTATATTTTTAATAAAAGCAGTTGCTATTGGTGCATCATTATATCGATTGACAACGGCGATTTTTAGAATATCCTCTTCAATATTTGATTCGGTAAAACCATCGATATCCAGTGTTTTTGCTTGGATTTCGTGAGTAATTAATTGTCCGTCAAGAGCTTCTATCACACGAATAGTATCACTTTCACTTTTAATTTTAAAATCAAAAGGTTGTTTTAAACTGCAATTAAAATTGTTTACAATTATAGCTTCAACAGATTGAATAAAGGATTTGCCATTTTCTGCAACCAATTCTCCGTTAATGTAAGTTTTTAAAATGTTAAAATTTTCTATGTTATCAATTTGAATAAAATCAGCATTATCGCCAACTTGTAATAATCCAATTGATAAATTATAGTGTTGTACTACATTGTAAGATGCAGCTCGTAAAATATCATATAAATTATAACCAGCTTTCAAAGCACGTTTCACATGATCATTAATGTGAGATTCAATCAAATTATCAGGGTGTTTGTCATCACAACAAAACATAATCTGCTCCGGAAAATCTTTCAACAAAGGAATTAAAGTTTCGAAATTCTTTGCTGCACTTCCTTCCCGGATCATAATTTTCACTCCATGTTTCAGTTTTTCAAGAGCTTCTGTATGACCAAAACATTCGTGGTCTGTAGTAATTCCTGCATCAAAATACATTTTCATTCCTTCACCCATCAATCCGGGAGCGTGACCGTCAATTGGCTTGTTGTGCTTTTTGGCAAAAGCTATTTTCTTCAGAACTTCCTCATCTTTATAAATTACACCCGGAAAATTCATCATTTCAGCTAAATAAACAATTTCATTTCTGCTTAATAATTTATCGATGTCATCAGAATCAATTACAGCTCCCGCTGTTTCAAATTGTGTGGCAGGAACACAAGATGGAGCACCAAAATAAAAATGAAAAGGAACTTTTTTCGCATTATCAATCATATAATTTACGCCTTCAATACCTAAAACATTGGCAATCTCGTGTGGATCTGAAATTGTTCCAACAGTTCCGTGTTTTACAGCAATTTTGGCAAACTCAGATGGAATAAGCATACTGCTTTCAATGTGTACATGAGCATCGACAAAACCTGGTAGAATATAAGTGTCTAAAGTTTCATCGATTCTTTTTACAGAAGCAATTTTTTTATTTGAAACAATTATTTCTGCAGGAAAAGTTTCTCTTGAAATAATGTCTATTAAATTGGATTTAAGTGTAAATTCCATGATGTTTTATGATAAATAAAAAATTCCTAATCGTGAAATTAGGAATTATTATTTAATTTTTTGTTTTAAATTAATTTTTAACGACCTGTGCGTCTTGGCTTACCAATGTTTCACCATTTCCATCAATTACGACTAAAGTATAAGGTGCTTTTTTGGCGGAAGCAGTCAGATAATTTCTCCAAACCTGATATAATGTACCATTATTGTTGAATTCAAAATAGTAATTACCTCCAGATCCGTCAGGAATTAATTCTCCGTCACTGATAATCATGCTTGGTTTTGAGGTAATTTTTGTGTTAGCTCCCCAAGATTGATACAGATAATTTCCGTTTGGTTGTTTATCGATTCTTACTTTGAATTTTTTAGTTTTGATGATAACAGTTTTTGGAACATTTTGAAAATATCCGGTTCCGTTATCGTTTTTAGGATTTGGTTTTAAATCGTTTGCTGAAATCAATGAAAACTGAGCAATACATAAAGTTCCTAATAATAATTTCTTAATCATTTTGATTTGTTTTTAAAATTATAAAATGGGAATCAAATTTAAAGCCAATAAACGATCTCAATTTTTTTATTTAAATATTTCTTTGAACTCATTGATGTAAGAAAATTTTTCGTAACCTAAATGGTTGAAATTATTTTGAATATAGTCTTTTATTTTCAAATAATTTCGATGATATGATTGAGATACATTAATTACTTTGTTTTCTTTGCTATATAAAAAAATAAATTCGTAAGTCCCGCCATTATCACTTTGATGACTATATTTCCAACCCTCAATTTCTGAATGAACATATTTTTTAGTTATAAGCCCAAAGAATTGCTTAACGGTAATTTCTTTATTTTTAAATATTACAATTGTACATTTTGTCCTGAACTCCAGAAAAAGTAGTAATAAAAATGAAGATATCATTATTGTAGGAACAAAAATTTTCACAAAGATTTTATCATTGTAATGTGGAGAAATAAAGAAATCAGGAAGAATAAAAATAATTGCACATAAAATTGCTATTAATACTATAGGTAATAGAAAAGCTTTAAAAGTAAATTTTGTTTTCATGTTTACAAAACAATACTCTTTATTTAATCAAGAATCTGAACTTCAAAATCCTGTGTATAATGTGCAAAAGCTTCTTCCAAACTATTAAATTTACCTTTAAATTCTTCAATTGCGCAATCTTGTAAAATATTTCCTTTATGAATCAGAATTACTCTCGAGCACAATGCTTCAACTTCCTGCATAATGTGCGTAGAAAGCAATACCGTTTTAGCTTTGCCAATTTCTTTCACCACATTTCTGATTTCCAGAATCTGATTCGGATCTAATCCGTTTGTTGGTTCATCCAAAATCAACAAATCCGGTTGATGAATAATCGCTTGAGCTAAACCAACTCTTTGCTTGTAACCTTTAGACAGTTGTCCTATTTTCTTTGATTTTTCAGGAGTAATTCCTACTAATTCAATTACTTCATCGACTCTTGATTCAGAAATTTTATGAATATTAGCAACGAATTGAAGATATTCTTTCACATACATTTCAAGATACAAAGGATTGTTTTCAGGAAGAAAACCTATTTTCTTTTTGCTCTCAATTTCGTTTTCGGTAATGCTTTTTCCGTTGAAAATAATCTTGCCTTCATCAATTTTCAAGGCACCGACAATAGATTTCATTAAAGTAGATTTTCCGGCTCCGTTCGGACCCAAAAGACCAATGATTTCGTTTTTGTCGATTGTGATATTGATGTCGTTAAGAGCAGTCTGCTCACCAAATTTCTTTGTTAAATTAATTACCTGAAGAGACATAGTACAATGAAATATTTTGACAAAAATAGAAATAAAAAAACTCATTCGGTAAAATGAGTTGATATATCTTTAAAAATGGAAATTTATTTTCTTTTTTTCGTTGGTTTTACAGGAGTTTTTGTTGTTGGTACGGCATTGTTTTGTTGAACAGTATTCGCTTGAGTCTGTACTGTATTATTATTACTTATAGGATTTGCCGAAGTCTGTTTTGCAGCTACTTTATAAAGTCCTGCTTTTGGAGTTCCGATTCCGAAAATTTTATCAATTTGTTTTTTGTTTAAAAACTGAGATTTCCCAACGTATTTTTTATTTTTGTTGATGTACTGAATAATCTGAACAGTCGGTTGTCCGTAGTTTTTCTCGTATTGAAGCTCAATAATATCGTTTGGAAGTTCTAAAGAAATATTTCCGCTCGGAGCATCAATAAAACCATCTGTAATCATCTTATAAAGTTCGTGTACATCCCCGTTTATATCATTAAATGAAAATGATCTGAATGTATTAAGATTACTTGTATTAATGTCCTGATAATTAAAAGTAAACTTATTTTCTTTCTTGTATAAGCCCACAGAATTATCTTTTCCGATTTCTATTAATGTTTCGTTTTTTAGAACCTTAATCTGTGAAAATGCAGTGATTCCCAAAAAGCAGGTAAGGAGTAAAATTATCTTTCTCATGTGACTTTTAAATTTAATATTTTGGTTGGTATTGCTAATTTACAGAAAAATAACAAACACTATTCCCTTTTCTTTTGGCAAAAATAATATTTTTTTTTAATTTAAATTTTTGATTATTATGCAATTCTTAATATCTATGATTATAAAAGTTGTTTCATAAATGGTTTTATTTTATCAACTTAAGTACGTTTTCTTTATATGAATTATAAATTGCATTAAGTTATAAGGAAGATTTTCAATGAGTTAAAATAATTAATTATTCTGTTTTTTCTGCTTAAACTTTATCATTATATTATCTTTTCTAAAATTTGCTCGTGTTGTTAAGATTAGAGTTGTTTTGTTTTTTCAAACATAACTGCTTGATGAGTAGTGAGATCTTGTGTTGTTTGGAATGTTTGAATTTTAATAATTATTTAATATTAAATAATTTTAAGATGCTAAAATGACACATACATTTAGCAATAATAAAATTTTAAGCTACAGATTTAATTTCCATAATTTTACAGAAACTGATTCCCATTATGAAGAATCTGTTTCCATATCTAAAGATTGCGAATATCATCAAAGACATTAGGAAACTGTTCCTAATTTGGAATTGATTTCAAAATTGGAAACAGGCGGTGTTATCACGACTTCAAAAGGAAAGATTATGGTTTTGCATCCAGGTTTTAGCTGCAGTTTCTGGTATGAATGAAGACCATGTCTGTGCTTCTGTGCACACAACTTTGGTTTCTTATTGGGCAAAACAATTTGCAAAAAGTTAGTTCAAAGCATTTCAATATTCTCAAAGAACAAGCGAAATTTTTTGTCGATTAATTAATGATAGAGTGATGTTGGGTGGAAAAGCTGTGCTGTATACATCTTTTTAATAAAATATTAAAAGACATCATTGTAGTAGAATGATGTCTTTCTTTTATGTATTTAGTAATTTAAAGATGAAAATTTGCTTAAATTACAGTGTTTTATCAAGGTAAATCAGAAAAACCAACAAATCACTTAAATAAATTATTATGAAGCCAAAAAACATAATAGGAGTTCCTAAACATATAAAAGGAAGCTTTCATGATACCGAAAGCAAAAAAGAGATCGAAAATTCCAGTGATCTTGATTTGAAATTTACTACTCTGAAAAAACGCTTTTTATCAATTAACCAATGGCGGGATTACTGTAAGGAAAGTACGACTGATTTCCGGCTTTGCGATTCTACAGGAAAAAATGTAGAACGTTTACCTCAAATTGGAGATTACATCAGAATAGATATTCCCGGACCGGGCGGAAGTGAAGGAAGATCGTTTGATTGGGTTCAGATTATATCGATTGATCTTGCAAATCCTGATATGGTTATCATTCAATGTAGACCTTCAAAAAATCCTATAAAAGGAAACACAAGAAAAATTGCTCATTTTTATTCTAATAATGCAACCTCAACGTTTATTATTTCAAAAGTAAAAGATGGTATAAAAGCCGGAATCTATGGAAGAAATGAATATCCCAATTTAAAAGCGGGATTTTTTAATTCAATCAGAAATATAACGATTGCGGTTGGAGGAATGCTCGGTTTCTCAAAAATACAATGGAAATGTCTTGCTAAAGGACTCGTAGATTTTAAATAAATTTATCCTTGTTTACATAAGAATAAACCAATATTTTAGTGTAAATTAAAACTATAGTTTACAAAGGCTTTTAAAATAAGTATTATAATTTTTAAGCATAAGTAGAGCAAAAAAAAAGACCCGCTATCGGATCTTTCTAACTAACTTAATGATTAATCATTAATAGCTTTTGAATTGAGATTAGTATCTGCAATTTTCGTGAGCAGATTATTACAGTTTTTTTCTTCATCTAAAGTAGAAAGTAGATATTTCAGACAATCTTTTTCTTTTAAAACTTTTGCATAAGCCGCTAAAGTACCATAAGTCGCAATTTCATAATGCTCAACCTTCTGTGCTGCTGCAATAATTCCTGCATCACGTACTGCACCTGGCTTTGTTTCTTCTATAATGCTTTTGCCTTCTTCTAAAAGTCCTTCCATTGCATCACATTTTTTCGCCTGTGCCCGCTTTTTTAAAGCTTTAAAACATCCTTCTAATCTTCTTACATGTTCCTTAGTTTCTTCCAAATGATCTGCTATTGCAGTTTTCAATTTGGGTTCTGTTGCATTTTTATGCATTTTGGGTAATGCTTTTGCAAGTGCCTTTTCTGCCCAATAAATATCTTTTAATCCGTCTTCAAATAAATCGCTCAGATTTTTTGCGGCATCTTTTTTGGCAGGAGTTTTAGAAGTTGTTTTTGGTGCTTTTGCAGTTGTACTTTTTTTAACGGGTGCATTTTTTGTAGCCATTATATTTTGTTTAATTGGTTTATAACTATAAAAATTACAATTTTCAGACCATCAACGATAAAACTATCAAGATGTGGTATTTAATCTTTTTTTTAATGTTTAAAATGATTACAAGCATAATACAAAAAATTATAAATTTCTAAATTGGATAACATTTAAAACAAGGGAAATACTTCCTCGTTTATTTACTAAATATAATTTATGGAACGCGATTTACATTCTCGTACAGAACTTCAAAATACTCAGATTTACATTCTGAATTTATTTTGCAATGTTTCAAAACTCATTTGGAGAAAAGTCAATAATTATTAAGAAATTTATATCAAACCATACAAATAGAACTATGAATAAATTGAAACTTGGAGGCAAAACAGCCCTCATTACAGGAGCAGGTAGTGGAATTGGTAAAGCTGTAGCTCTGCTTTTTGCCGAAGAAGGGGCAAATATTGCCATTATTTACCACAGTGACGATGAGGAAGCTGAGAAAACTAAAAAAGAAATTCTTACGTTTGGAAGCGAATGTATTATTATGAAAGGTGATATCAACGATAATGATTTTTGCGAAAAATCCACAAAAAAGGTTGTTGAAAAATTCGGAGCAATTGATATTTTAGTTAATAATGCAGGAACGCAAACTCCACAAGATGATATTTTAAATTTAAAAGAAGAAGATATTCGTAACACCTTCAACTCGAATATTATCGGAATGATTTTGATTACTAAAGCTGTTTTTCCCCATTTAAAAGAAGGAAGCAGTATTATAAATACAACTTCTGCGGTTGCTTATCAAGGTCACGAAGAACTTTTGGATTATTCTGCTACAAAAGGGGCAATTGTTTCTTTCACAAGATCATTGGCATTGCAGTCAAAATCAAAAGGAATCCGGGTAAATGCAGTCGCACCAGGTCCTGTTGCAACACCGTTAACGAAAGAAACTTTCGATGAAGAAGAGGAAAATGAAAACAAACCACCTTTACAGAGAAATGCTTCTACTGAAGAAATTGCACCGAGCTATCTATTTCTTGCAACAGAAGCTTCTGCACAAATTACGGGACAGGTTTTACATCCAAATGGCGGAATTATTGTCAACGGTTAAAATCAAAATTTAATTTATAATTCCTACATAAAAAAACGGTAAGTTGATTCTTACCGTTTTTCTTATAATTAAGTTTCTAATTTTCTTCTTCCTTATTAAAACTCACCACTTCAAAAAGTCCGTCAGATGAATACTTTTTACAGCTTTCATCATCAAATTTTTCGGGATTCTCAAGGAAATCATCGATGAATTTTTTACTTTCATCAGTATTGGCGGGAGCAATAACGAGATGAAACATTTTTAGAACAGACTCATCTGCATTTTTCAATGATTCTTTTTTATGCTGTACAGCTTCTTGGTAGTTCATACAATTTGGTTTTAAGTAAATAGTTAATCTTCTTTGCTCTTGTAATGTTCAATATTACTAAACTGATGATAAGAAATTCTCAGGCTGTGAAGCTGATCGGCGATTACTGATGAGCTTTCAGAACATAAATCTCCGCTTTTTAAAGCTTCTTCATAAGCATCAATGGCATGTTTTTCTCCAAAAACTACATTTTGTAAAGTTTCCTGATCATTGTTTGTCACTGGGAGAGAATTTTTAATATCAATCCAAGCTCTGTGGAGACTTCCTGCAACAGAACCGCTGTCTGAAGGATTTCCACCTCGTTCTGTAATCAGATTGATGATTTCATTTTTCATAATTTTTGACTGTGAAATCATCTTGTCATATTCTCCTTTTAAATCAGAATAACTTTCCCAGACTTTTCCTTCCACACTTTCGAAACCTCGAATTCTGTCATTGGTAATCTGTAATAAATCATTCAATACCGATATTGTTTTTGAATTTTCCATAATACTTTTTTAGTAAAGATTAAACAACAAATATGCCCTCATAAAACATTGTGGTATGTAGAATAGATTTTAAATAAAAAAATTGCCTGCAAAACAGGCAATTTAAAATCATAATAATATGTGATATGTAGTGGTGTTTTACAATTTATCCAATTACTATGCCGCACATAAAAGATGTGGTATCTATTGTTGAAAATAAATTTCTTACCTAATTTTTTTAAAACTAAATATTACGTTTATGTTACTAATCATAAACTTTTGTAATGAATAAGTCTACTTTTACGCTGAACAAATCGCAATAGTGGAAATGTAGTTTTACTTTAATAAGATTTAGTTTATCAACTTATTACAATTTCAAATTTTTATGGTAATTGACGAAGATATTCTTCTTAAAAATGGAGCGGAAATTAACGAACAAAGCGGGAGAAATTATTTTTTATGAAGGCTCGATGCCAAAATATTATTTTCAAATTCGATCAGGACTCGTTAAGCTCAATACATACAGAGACGATGGATCAGAATTTATTCACAGTTTACCTTCTGCAGGACATTGTTTTTCAGAAACATTTCTTCATCATGAAGTTCCGTATTGTATCAATGCCGAATGTCTGAACGATTCTTTAATTATCAAGCAGGGAAAATCTGATTTTATGACAATGCTTGATCAAAATAAAGATTTAATGCAAAATCTTCTTCATCATAATGCTGAAAGAATGTTTTATCGTCATAAAATGCTTACTGCAATGTCTATCAATGCTCCATCTCATCGAGTTTATAAGGTGCTTGAATTTCTGAAAACTCATCACAAAATTACAGAACCATTCAAATTTGTTGTGCCTTTTTCAAGACAGCAGATTGCAAATCTTACAGGATTGAGAGTAGAAACAGTAATCAGAACGGTGAAAAAATTAGAGCAGGAAAATTTAGTTAGAATCTGTGATGGAAGAATCTGTCTTTAAAATAAAAATGCTTCTATGATTCAACGCATATAAAATAAAGTTATTGAATACTTACATTTACAATGATGTAAAGACATATCATCCATATAGTTAGGCTTTATGTCAAAAAAATGATTTCCCTCTGATTTGCAGAGGGAAATTTTTATTTGATTTTATCGTAAATAAACTTGGTGACTAAAGCTCCGAAGAGGTAGTAACCGACTGTCATTACTTTCTTTTTATTGTTTTCGGCAACCGGTTTGTCATTCAAACCCATTTTTTGTGGCAAAACAATAGCTCCGATTCCGGCTGCAAGTCCGCTTGTGAAATCGTGATTTGTGGCGGTTGTTCCGTAGTAAATAGCATTGCTTACAACATCTCCGGCTAATGTTGCGGCATACAATTTATCAGGATCTGAGATTTCAAGAGCCGTAGAATCTGTCATTTTTTTTAAAGCTTCTTCACCCACTTCATTAATGTGGGGAACGTTGTCAAAATTTTTTCTTACAATTTCGTGGAGTAGATTAAGTGCAATTGCACCCCCTAAACCCGCTAACATTTTTTTAAGCATAATATTTATTTTTAAAGATTTGATATTTATTTTTCCTGACTGTTTTTTGTTGGCTGTAAAATCATTCGTATTGATGGATTATTAGTGATAAACAATCTGAACCATTCTAAAGCCAGTCTGATTCTGTTTCTGAAACCTGTTAATGGAATAATATGGATAAACAACCACGTTAACCAAGCAAAGAATCCTGTGTAAGAAAATTTGGGTAAATCAACTACTGCTTTGTATTTTGCAATAATTGCCATACTTCCTTTATCCTTATAAACAAATGGTTGCATCGTATTTCCATTTTGATTTCGTTGAATATTTTTAGCGGCTAATTTTGCCTGTTGAATAGCAACTTGCGCCAATTGAGGATGGCCTTTTGGAAAATTTTTATCAGTTAATTGCAGACAAATATCTCCTAATGCCCAAATATTTTCAAAACCTAAAACCCTGTTAAATTCGTCCACTAAAAGTCTTCTTCCTTTTCCGATAGAGGTTTCGGGAATTCCGATAACTTCCCGTCCGATTACTCCGGAAGTCCAGATCAGTGTTTCGGTCTTAATTTTTTTTCCGTCTGATAACATCACATTTCCGTCGATATAATCTTTTACTGAAACATTCAGCAAAATATTAACTCCCAATTTTTTTAAATTTTCATAAGCTGTTTTTTTAGCAGCGTCACTCATAGGAGCAAGTAAAGATGGAAGCGCATCTACGAGATAAAGATGAGAAAGATTCATTTTAATTTCAGGATATTCCTTTTCAGCAACATAAACTCCCATCTCTGCAATCATTCCTGCCAATTCAACTCCAGTTGGTCCGCCTCCTGCAATCACAATATTTTGTAATATTTTTGCTTTTTCAACATCTTCATTTCTAGAAGCTTTCTCTAAATTCAATAGCAAATGATTTTTTAGATATAAAGCTTCGTGAATAGTCTTCATTGGAAGGGCACATTTTTGTACATTTTCCATTCCGAAAAAATTGGTTTCAGTTCCCAGAGCAATAATGGCATGGTCATACTCTAAATTGCCTGTATCAGTTTCAATAATCTGACGATTGGCATCAATTTTCAAAAAACTGCCCATGTGAAAATGTACATTAGGATAATCAGAAAATAATTTTCGAAATGGAAAACTAATATGAGACGGCTCTATAAATGCAGTTGCAACCTGATAAATCAGAGGCGGAAAAAAATGGTAATTATTTCGGTCAACCAAAGTAATGTGAAAGTCTTCTGATTTTCCTAAAGTTTTGATAAAATTAATACCAGCGAAACCTCCTCCTACAATTACAATATGTTTTTTCATTACAGGATATTTTGATTTGGTGTATCATACTCCCTTCAAGAATAAGACCACAGTAATCAGTTTTTTAAACTTATGCCTTTGTGTGGTACATTTTGTAATGAATGATTTTAAGACGTATGATTCTGGTCATAACGGAAGTGAAATTTAAACGTCTATATTTGGTTAAACCAATCATTATAAATTTAAAATTATGAAAACTTATACTCTAATGACTATTGTCGCAGGTATACTTCTATGAGCAGATAAATTCTTCTAGAACACAATTTTTATTATACTTCTGCGCCTCATTTTATTCATTTAAAAAGCTTATTTCTTGTTAATGGGGCGCATTTTTTTTAGATTTTGGATAAAATATTCAATTTCCGGATCACTAATTTAAATCAAGCAATTAATATGGATAAGAACAGACCACAAAATGAAAAATTAGATCAGTTAAATTACTATAAAACTGATAATTCAGATGAAAAACTCACCACAAACCAAGGACTTAAAATTAATAACAATCAGGATTCTCTAAAAGATGGAGAACGTGGAGCCTCGCTTCTGGAAGATTTTATTTTAAGGGAAAAAATTACGCATTTTGATCACGAAAGAATTCCGGAAAGAATTGTTCATGCTCGTGGATCAGGAGCTCATGGGGTTTTTAAACTTCACAAAAGTATGGAAAAATATACCCGTGCTAAATTTTTGTCTGAAGCAGGTAAAGAAACGCCTGTTTTTGTAAGATTTTCTACGGTTGCGGGAAGCAGAGGGAGTACAGACTTGGCAAGAGATGTAAGAGGCTTTGCGATTAAATTTTACACGGAAGAAGGGAACTATGATCTTGTAGCGAATAATATGCCTGTTTTTTTTATTCAGGATGCGATGAAATTTCCGGATTTAGTTCATGCAGTAAAACCAGAACCGGATAACGAAATTCCTCAGGCTGCTTCTGCACACGATACTTTTTGGGATTTTATTTCATTAATGCCAGAAAGTATGCACATGATAATGTGGTTGATGAGCGATCGCGCAATTCCTAGAAGTTATCGTATGATGGAAGGTTTTGGAGTTCATTCATTCAGATTTATCAACAGTGAAGGCTCTGCTTTCTTTGTGAAATTTCATTTAAAACCAAAATTGGGAGTTCATTCTGTAGCTTGGCCGGAAGCACAGAAAATTTCAGGAGCTGATCCTGATTTCCACAGAAGAGATCTTTGGGAAGCTATTGAAAACGGTGCTTTCCCGGAATGGGATTTTGGAGTACAGATTGTTCCCGAAGAAAACGAGCACGATTTCGATTTTGACCTTTTAGACCCAACCAAAATTATTCCTGAAGAATTAGTTCCTGTAGAAACTTTCGGAACTTTAACTTTAAACAGAAATCCTGACAACTTTTTCGCTGAAACAGAGCAGATTGCGTTTCATCCGGGGCATATCGTTCCGGGAATAGATTTTACGAATGATCCATTGTTACAGGGAAGATTATTTTCTTATACCGATACCCAATTATCAAGATTAGGTTCGCCAAATTTCCATGAAATTCCGATTAACAGATCAGTTCCTACGGTTCATAACAATCAGCGTGACGGTCATATGAGACAGCAAATTGCGAAAGGAAAAGTAAGCTATGAGCCAAATTCTATTGGTGGCGGTTGTCCGTTTCAGGCGATGATGAAAGATGGCGGATTTGCTTCTTATGGAGAAAAAATAAGCGGAAATAAGATCAGAGCAAGAAGCAAATCTTTTGTAGATCATTATTCTCAGGCAAAATTGTTTTATAACAGCCAATCGAATCCTGAAAAAATTCACCTTCAAAAAGCTTTAATATTTGAATTAACAAAAGTTACCATTCATGCAATCAGAGAAAGAGTAGTGGGTCAGCTTAATTTCGTTAATCAAGAATTGGCTCAAATTGTTGCCCAAAAATTGGGTGTTGAAGTAAAAACGCTTGCACAACCAAACGGAAGTATTCCTGCAGATGCAGATCCTGCAACGTTACAAAGTGAGGAGCGTGAACCAAAAATTAAGGTTTCAGATGCTTTAAGCATGAAAAACACAGCTAAAAATTCGATAGAATCAAGAATAATTGCTGTACTTGTTGCAGATGGATGCGACGGGAAAAGAGTAAGTGAGTTCCTTAATAAAATTGAAAAAGAGGGCGGAGTCATTCAGTTTGTTGCTCTGGAAATTGCTCCAGTAAAAGCAGATGACGGATCGTTGATTGTTCCGTTACATTCTATTTCGAGCACAATGAGTGTATGTTTTGATGCAGTTTATGTAGCACCGGGAGAAAATTCGTCGAAAGAATGGCTTCAGCCTGACTATAAAAACAGCGTACTGGAGTTTGTAAATGAAGCATTCAGACATTGTAAAGCGATCTTCTTTGATGAAAATACAAAACCAATATTTGAGCAGACTGATATTTTTAAATTAAATCATAAAGATTATGCTGTAATTCTTGAGGAAAACAGCAATAGAGACGAAAACTTTATAAGTGCTGTAGCTTCACACCGTGCTTGGGAATTTGAAAAACAGAGAAACGGAATAAAATAAAATTAGACACAATCACAAAATATAATTATTATGAAAGCAGCAGTTTTTCATGCACCAGGTAAAATTACCTGTGATACCGTCGATGATCCTATTATTCAGGATGAAAATGACATCATTTTAAAAGTAACTTCTACCGCAATCTGCGGAAGTGATCTTCATATGTATTCAGGCGGGATTCCGCAACCCAGACCAATGGTTATGGGGCATGAATTTATGGGTGAAATTGTGGAAACAGGAAGAAATATAACCCATTTACATCAGGGCGACAGAGTGGTTGTGCCATTTCCTATCGCTTGTGGATGCTGTTATTTCTGCGAAAATGATCTTCCAGGTGGATGTGAAAATTCAAATCCTGAAAATTACGGTCCTGAAGGTGGAATTTTAACGGAAAAAGGAGGCGGAATGTTTGGTTACACCGATTTGTACGGAGGTTACAATGGCGGACAGGCCCAATATGTAAGAGTACCTTATGCAAATTTTGGACCCCGAAAAGTTCCTGATATTTTAACAGATGAACAGGCGTTATTTTTAACAGATATTTTCCCAACCGGCTACACCGGTGTAATGTGGGGCGAATTGAAAGGCGGAGAATCTGTGGCAATATTTGGAGCAGGACCAGTTGGTTCAATGTCTGTAAAGAGTGCAATCCTTCACAACGCCGGTAAAGTTATCATTGTTGATACTTTACAATATCGTTTAGATCAGATTAAAAAACTTACAGGTTGCGAAACAATTCTTTGGGAAGATGCAGAAAGTACGGTTGAAAAAATCAGAGAAATGACGAAGGGAAGAGGAGCAGATCTTTGTATCGATGCGGTAGGTTTTGAGCCTGAACGTAATTTTTTAGACCGGGCAAAAGCAGTTATTAATTTTGAAAAAGGTTCTATGAAAGTTCTTGAAGCCTGTATGAGTGCCGTAAGGAGAGGTGGAACTGTTTCTGTTTTAGGAGTTTATGCTGTAAACTATGATAATTTCAGACTCGGACAAATTTTTGACAAAGGAATTATTTTAAAAGCCGGACAAGCTCCTGTTCATGCCATCATCGATAAATTGATGAAACATGTTGAAAGCGGGGAAGTAAGACTGGATGATATTATTACGCACCGATTATCATTAAATGACGTAGCGAAAGGTTATGAAATTTTTGATAAAAAAGAAGACGGCTGCGTGAAAGTTGTTCTTGATCCTTGGATGTAACCAGTTGTTTTAGAACAAATAATAAAAAATAAGTCATGTATAAAATTATGCATGACTTATTTTATGTTTAAATTTTAGAAAAACTCTTAGAATGTCGCTGCAGGAGCAGTATCGTTATTCAGTTTTCGGTTGACTTCATTCTTTTTACCTTTAGCAAAATCGTAACCTATACCTAGAATAAACATATTTCTGTTGTTGTAAATATTGGTTGTACCGGTATAATTTACCAAACTTTCATCAAGCGTTTTTGTCTTGTATCTTGATGGCATTCCCATCCAATACATTCCTGTGGTGAACGTCCAATCTTTCATTTTGTAATTCGCAAAAATGTGGTTTTGGTTTTCGTTGGTGCTTAAAAATGCTCCACTTAAAGTGTAAACAGGGATATTAAACATATAAGAAAGACTCAGATTTTTATATTCTGAAGAAATGGTAAAATTGTTTCCGAAATAATTATTTTTAAGCAAATCTCCATTACTTGTTTTCACACGTTGCATTGTTGGGTAAATATTGGCTTTTATTACCAATAATCTGCTTCCGAAAGGTTTTACAGAACCTGTCAACTGAATTCCTGTACGTGAACTGAACTGCGCATTTTCGTAAGTTAACGCATATTGAGTATTGTTATTATACAAAACATACATACTGTTGATTGCATTGTCTACATAATTGTAAAAAAGATTGGCATTAAAATCAAAAAACTTATTGTTGTAAGCATAATTCAGATTATTATTCCAGGCTTTTTGTATTTTCAATAAAGGATTTCCTGTTGAGACAATATTAGGAACAATCTGATTAATATTCGGACTTAATGTAGCACTTCCGGGACTGTAAGGTGTATAACTGCTCGTTAAACGTAAGCTTTGATTTTTCTTCAGTTCATATCCTAAAATCAGTTTTGGGGTGATCGTCCAATCATCTTCTGTGGTTAATGCTGTTTTGTTGTGAATATTCGTTAAACCTAAACCTAAACGGTACATTAGTTTCTTGCTTTTCCCTGCAAATTCTGAATATAAATATTGGGTTAAATAATTGACAGAATAATCGAAATTTCCGGCTAAATTCTGGAGTGAATTGTTTACGTTATTGTTATCAATTCTATATCCTGAACTTAATTTTCCAGCCTTAAAATCATGAGTGTAAGCAACTTCACCTACAATGCTGTTTTGCTTAGCTTTTAAATTCATATCATTATCAAAAACGATATTTCCAGATCCGATTACCCATTCTTTATCAATTTGAAAACTTTCACTTGTATAAGACGAACCAACTACGTTAAAGCTTATTTCATCTTTTTTACCTAATTTCTTAGAGAAATATAAATCAAGTTTTGGCGGATTGTAATTTTCACCGCTGTATTGTGAAGTTCCGTGTAGTTCTGAAGAATTGTCTTTAGTGAAAATACTTTGTCCGTTTCCTTTGGAGAAATAATTAAAAATATTCATCGAAAATTTTGCCTGAAAAACATAATTATCCATCAAAGAATTGGTGTATCTCAAAGCAATATCCTGATACGTATATCCGAAATGATCTCTTTTGGTTTCGTTTGTGTTATAATGTGAATTTTGTAAGATGTAATCGTACACTCTGTTGGTTATGCGGTTATCATAGTCTCTGAAATTCATTCCATATTCAAGTCCGAAATTATTTCTTCTGTTCGTATAATTTGCGTAGGCTTGTCCGTTGATGAAACCTGTCGTCAAAGCTGTACTTGCCGAAATTCCCGCTGCAAAACCAACTTCAGGATTTCTCGTAATAATATTCACCACCGTATCTGCTCTTGTTGCCCATCGGGTAGGAGGATTGTCATAATATTCAACTCTTACAACGTTTTCCGGTCGAATACCTCTTGCTTGCAATTCTGTAGACTCAATTCCATTAATTAAAAGTAAAAATTTACCGCCTTTTATACTGGAAATACTGCTTGAGATAGGATCGAACTGAAGTTCTGGCAATGTTTGCAACAAATCATTTGCATATCTGGCTTTCTTTAAAGCTTCCTCATCGAAACTGTAAACCGCTTTATCAACAAATTGTTTTTTGCGTTGAGATTTGATTAGAACTTCCTGAATTTCTTTTGTATTGTGAACCGAATCTTTTACTGCTGTAGTAGTATTTTCCTGTGCAAAAGCTAAGCTGCCTATTACGAATAAGGCTAAACTTATTTGTTTTTTCATTGTAATTTCCTCCAAGTATTATTCGACGCCAAATTTAGAACAAGTTAACATTTTATCAAAAGAAATTTCACGTTATTTGGAATAATTTGTATGATTTAAACTTAAAAAATAACATAAACAAAAAATATGATCCAATTATCAGCTATAGATTATTATTGAATAAAATTTGGAAAGGCTATTAAAACCTACTTACAAACAGTCTTTTTAGATAAAATTTACCCAAACAATTGAAGGTGGAATTATTAAATTAATAAAATTTATATATAAAATTTAATAAAATAATTGCAGAATCCAAATATTTGATATATATTTGTAAAATAATAAGACGCTTGTCTGAGCATGATTAAAATTTAGATTATTTTATTTATTAATTATTGCTGAAAAGATTTGCTGAATTTTGTCATTAATATTTTAGGTGCTCTACCTTTTAAGAAGTTTGATTTTCACTCTTAAATTCTATTACATCCAATTTTTTCTTTCAAAAATTTATTATCGTTTTGATTTTGATCAAAGCTATGGATTTTTTAATCCTAACAAACAGAATACAATAATTTTTTTAATACATATACAATGCAACAAGGAACAGTAAAATTCTTTAACGAAACAAAAGGATTTGGTTTTATTACTCCATCTACAGGTGGTCAAGACATTTTCGTACACACTTCAGGTTTAGTAGACAATATTCGTGAAAATGATGTCGTAACATTCGATTTACAAAATGGGAACAAAGGTGTTAATGCAGTTAACGTTAAAATAGCGTAACTTCATTTAGTTAACACTTATGATATAGAAGAGCAGGTAATTTATTTATCTGCTCTTTTTTTATATTATTTCTGAGAGTTGCGTAGTATTATTTAAAAATTCCAATACAATAAGCATTTAAAAAAATGACCCCATTTAATCTGAAATGGGGTCATTTGGTTTTTTATGAACTTATTAAAACAGTCATATATTACGCCTCAATAAACTCCAAAAGGTCTTTATTAATCGTAGGGGCTTCCGTAGTCGGCATTCCGTGAGGGAAACCAGGATAGGTTTTTAAAGTTCCGTTTTTCAATAATTTAATTGATTTCAAAGCGGCATTTTGATAAGGCACAATCTGGTCATCTTCACCGTGAAGCACCAAAACCGGAATATCAACAGCTTTCAAATCTTCTCTGAAATCAGTCTCAGAAAACGCTTTGATTCCATCATAATGAGCCACGATTCCACCCATCATTCCTTGTCTCCACCAGTTTCTCTGTACGCCTTCTTTTACATCTGCACCTTCTCTGTTGTAGCCGTAGAAAGGGAAAGTCAAATCAATATAAAATTGCTGTCTGTTGTTCAAAGTCTGGTCTCTGATACCATCAAAAACCGACATCGGCACACCATCAGGATTTTCATCACTTGCTACCATAATTGGCGGAACAGCACTGATTAAAACTGCCTTTTTCGCTCTTCCATTCGCATATTTATTTACGTATCGGATAACTTCGCCACCACCAGTAGAGTGACCGATGTGAACTACATCTTTCAGGTCAAGGAATTCTACCAACTCCGCTGCGTCAGAAGCATATTGCTCGATCGTGTGGTTGTAAATATCCTGGCTGGAACGGCCGTGACCTCTTCTGTCGTGCGTCACCACTCTGTAACCTCTTTGCAGGAAGAAAATAACCTGTGCATCCCAATCATCTGATGATAAAGGCCATCCGTGGTGAAACATCAAAACTGGTCCTTCGCCTTGGTCTTTGTAAAAAATCTCTGTTCCGTCTTTTAATTTTAGTGTGCTCATAATTTAATTTTTTAAATGTTGTGATTAATTTATTTTAATATTTTGTTGTCTTAATTCTTTAGCAAATGTAGGATGCTTCAATTCGTTTCCCGTTAATCTAGTTTAATATCGTACATTTTTGATAATTTTTATTTTGGGCAGCTATTTCCGCCTTCCGTTCCCAATCTTTTTTGCTCGACGATTTCAGTTCAGTAGAACTCGAAGCCACGCAAAAAAGGATTTCCACTCAAGTCGGGCTGCAGATTCGTCTTCAGTTCACGTTTTCCCTTACCAATTCCAGAAGGTCTTCCGCGCCACCATCGAATTTCTTCCCATTCACAAAGAAAGAAGGAGTTCCGTTCACGCCGCTTACGATTCCGCTTTCAAAATCTGAATCAACTTTATCTGCCAATTCCGTACTTTCCAAATCTTTTTCAAATTGAGGAATGTTCAGTTTTAATTGTTCCGCCAATTTCATTAATAAGTTCTCATTCAAATCTCTTTGATTTTCATAAATCGCATCGTGCATCTCCCAGAATTTCCCTTGAAGATTGGCTGCTTCTGCTGCGATGGCCGCCGGTTTTGCATATTGGTGCATTTCAGACAATGGAAAGTTTCTGAAAACAAATTTAATTTGACTTCCAAATTCTTTCATCAATTCCTTCAGAACCGGATAAGCGGCGCCACAGTATGGACATTGATAATCGCCGTATTCTACAATAACGAGGTCGGCTTCTAAGTTGCCTTGTGCGTGGTCAGTATTGCTGACGTTTGGTTTTAGTGACATAATTTATTTTGTGTTAAGGTTTTCTAAAGCGTCTAAAATTCCGTCTGCACCAGGATTGATAGCCGTTGGTGACAAATAACTCCATTCGATGATGCCATCTTTGTTGATGACGAAAAGTGCACGTTTACATTCACCTTCTTCATCATCATAAACGCCGTAATGTTTTGCGATTTCGCCTTTAGCTTCGAAATCTGCGAGTAAAGGGAAGTGTAAATTTCTTGATTGTGCAAATGCCAAGTGACACCATTTGCTGTCCACGGAAATTCCGAAAATCTCCGCATCGTATTTCTTAAAAAACTTCAAAGTTTCATTGTACAAAGCCATCTGGTCGCTGCAAACCGGACTCCAGTCGGCAGGATAAAAAGCGAGGATGACATTCTTTCCTTTGAATTCTGAGAGTGTAATTTTCTGGTCTGGCGTTGCATACAAAGTAAAATCTGGGGCAACATCGTTTTTCTGTAACATAATATTAGTTTTTAGCGTTAATTCTTGAAATCAGTATTCCGCAAATCATTAGTAATAAAGCAGGAACCATCAAAGCCCATTTTCCAAAATAATCGAGTAGGAAAGGGGCGATAGACGCACCGGATAAAAATCCTATCCACAAAAGCAAAAGATGAACTGCGTTGGATTTATACGCTTCTTTTTCCATTTTATCATCGGTCATTGTTAGCATTGCGGTGTTTCTTGCTAGACTGTTCAAAGTTCCTGTCACGAAATCCGTATTTACCTTTTGGTTTCCTACTGAAGTCACAATCGTGTTCATCATTCCCATTGAAAATCCGACGCTTGCAATGGATAACAAATTATTGATATCATAAAAATAAGCAATAATTGAATAGAAAATGAGAATTCCGGAAACAAGATGAAAAGTTAATATTTGGTTCTTAATCCGCTTCCATAATGAAAGGCAGGTTCCAACGTAAATTCCTAATAAAAAACAACTTATGACTGTAACAGAGGTGATAATGATTCCAGATTTCCCCGTTGAAATGGCCGCTCCCAGTGAAGTGGTATTTCCACTCATAAAAGAAACGTAGGTTTTCCACTGAATCAATCCTGTTGAATCGATGTAGCCTGCAATCAAAGCTAAAAATATCGCCAATCTCTCTTGCATCTTAATCGAATCAGATGAAACGGAAGGGGTTGTTTTAATGACAGCATTATCCATTATTTAGAGAGATTTAGTTCTAATCTTATTTCTTAGGCTGAATAAAAACTTTCTCAGTCGGGAATTTTTCAATTTCGCCATCTTTCAAACCAAAATTAGTAATGACAACATCTTTTGGATTTCCGGCCAGCCATTCGCTCAAATCAATTGACTCATAATAACCACTGTTGAAACCAATCAGAATTCTACAAACCGTGTCGCCTGTATTTTTGATATAATGTCCGGCTCCCATTGGAACATAACCCACATCTCCAGCGTTGAACTGCTCTGTAACACAAGTAGATTCTGCAAGAAAAACCGACATTTCGGCCTGTCCTGAAATAAAATATTGCCATTCGTCCGCATTCGGATGCCAGTGCATTTCTCTCAACGCGCCTGGCTGTAATTCCAAAATAGAACCCGACATTGTACTGCTGATAGGGAATTCTTTGCTCGTTACCAATCTTTGCAAACCACCGCCCGGAACAATTCTCGGCTGTTGAGAATGCAATGGATAACGGTGGAAGCTCGTCAATTCGATATCATATTCATTCGGGCGAGCTTTTGCTACGAAAGACATCTCGTCAGGAACAATTCCCGCTGCGAAATACGCTTCTTTCTGAGGCAATGCGGCCACTTCTTCTAAAGTTAAATTTAAATTCTGAGCAACGATTTCAGGTGGAATTGATGAAACAAAATCAGTCACGCTGAACGTATGGTCTTCGGAAAAATTACCATTATCAAAAATCAAAATGAAATGACATTCCTCTATTCCTGTTGCCTGAATCGAGTGACCGTAACCTTTTGGAAAATACCAAACATCACCAGGTTCAAAATTATCAGTATAACTGTGTCCATCAGGATGGATAATCGTGGTACGAACCGTTCCTGAAATGACGTAAGCCCATTCCGCAGCATTGGCGTGCCAGTGCAATTCTCTCATACTTCCCGGTTGCAGTCTCATAGAAACACCCGCAATGCCGATAGACGCTGGAAAATCTTTTACAGAGGCACCTCTTGTAGTTCCACCGTCGTTGGTTCTTGGTTCTTTTTTCTCTAATTCGTATTTGAAACTTAATGATGCAATATTCATAATGATAAGTTTTTGTGATGAATGATAGTTTGTCTTTATTTCTACTGTAAAGCTACCTCGGAATTAAAGGATTTTGAAGTGCTTTTCGGTGAATGGGCAAAATGAATCGGTGGGAATTTTAAAATAATAGTTGGTGTCTTTAGAGTAAAGAAAATAGATAAGAGATAATAGACTTTCAATTCGAATTTTATTAATTGAAAAATTCGTAATGACTTGGGTTTTATTAATGAAAAATCCTTCACAATTTGTATTGAGAAGGATTAAAATTCGATTTAGATTATTATTAAACTATCACTTTATCTCACAAGAATAATCTTTCCTGTGTGAGAACCGTCTTCCAGCAATCGGTGAGCTTCTGCAGCTTCCGAGAAAGGAAATGTTTTATAAATGACAGGTTTGAATTTTTTAGATTCAATCAAAGGCCAGACATTTTTCTGAATCTCTTTGGCCAGTTGTCTTTTGAACTCGTATTCCCGGCTTCTCAAAGTACTTCCTGTAACGGTCAGACGCTTGGTCATCACTTTCCAAATATCAAGGTCTACACGACTGCCGCTTACCGCATTGATATGAACCAATCTGCCTTCAGGTTTCAGAATGTTGATGTTTTTTGCCAGATAATCACCGCCAATCATATCCAGAATGACGTCAACGCCTTCATCTTGAAGTTCGGCTTCAAAATTCTGAGTCTTATAATTAATGTAAGAATCGGCGCCGAGTTCAAGACAATTCTGGCCTTTTTCATCAGAACCGACTGTGACAATAACTTTTGAACCCAACGCGTGCGCAATCTGAATTCCTGTGATTCCAATCCCGCTGTTTCCGCCGTGGAGCAAAAGGGTTTCTCCGGGTTGAAGATTTCCTCTCTGAAAAACATTAGACCAAACTGTAAAGACTGTTTCCGGTAAGCTTGCCGCCTCAGCAAAACTTAAATCTGCAGGAACTGGTAAACATTGACCTTCTCTCACAGCGACATATTCTGCGTAACCGCCACCTGCCAACAATGCACAGACTTTGTCACCAACGGTAAAATCTACGACATCAGGTCCGCATTTTACAATGGTTCCGGCAACTTCCAATCCTGGAATTTCGGCGGAAGTTCCTTTGGGTGCAGGATAATTTCCTTCACGCTGAAAAACATCGGAACGGTTGAGCCCCGCTGCTTTCACTTCGATTAAGACTTCGTCTCCGGATATTTCGGGAGTAGGGTATTCCTGTAATTCCAATACGTCAGGACCTCCAGGTTTTGTAATAATGATTGCTTTCATTTTTTTTTAATTTTAATATCAGATTCTCTCAAACTCTTTTCCAGGTCAGTTGATGAGTCACCAATCGTGAATTGCTGGTGAATGGTTTCTCACTTTCTAGATGCAGAAAACCATCTTTAAAGATAATGATTCTATTCTGCGTTTGCCCCGTCCAGTTGGGAAAAAGGGAGATATACATCGTATGGCTCACCAACTGTTTTTCATCATCCGTTTTGAAAGGTCCCGAATACGCAAGATAGGTTGAGCCTTCCTGTGTATATTCTTTCGGTGTATCATTTGTCCAATGTTCCTGATGAAAGTTTTTCCGGTTCGTATCCATAATTTGTGCCGACATATAGCCGTCAGGATTATACATAATCAGACCTTTCGGATTTTTGCCCATCGGATGGGTAATTTTTCCGCCGTCGACAGGAACTTCGATGAGTTCTACCAAAGTCCAGGTTCCTATAAGTTTTTCAAAAAGTTTTTCCATAACTTTAAAATGAAATGAGCGTACCGAAATACGCCCATTATGTTTTTTGAATTAGAAAGGTTGATTGTATTTTCCGGTCAACGCTTTGTTTTCGATGCTTTTTGCAAAGTTGGGCGTTTCTTCGTGGTTGTGGGCATCAGAAGCGGCTTGTCTGGAAGCGGCTGCATCAGCAAGATTCACGTTGTGTTCTTTCAGATATTCGAACATTTCAGGAGTTGCAGTGGCGTGGATTTCGTTGGTGTACAAGGTTGTGTTATCATCGATTTTTGTAGCTTTCAGTTCCCATAAAACCTGAACTTTGGTACGGCCACCTTTGGTAATGGAATCTGAGATGGATAACATTCTGCAGTAATCCGGACGGTGTTCAACGGCAACATAATGCTGAACCATCAAAGCATCTCCGATGGTTTCGACGTTTAAAGAAACCGGTTCGCCATCATACGTAGTCGAAATGGCGGCTCCGATGTGTTGCGTAGAGCATCTCTGATATTCTGCATCAGGAAGATTTAATAACCAATCTGCAATATTTACTTTTTCGATTGGGGCATTGATAATCGCTGTAACGGTAGAGTGAGACAATGCGTTTTCTGGTGTTTGAATAATTTCCATAATGTTTTAATTTTAAGTGTTTAAATTATTTATTTGATAGTGTAAAGCTACTATCCACTGATTTCAAAATCAATTGAGATTCGATGAACAGGCAGAAAGTGTCGTTTGAAATTTGAAATAGAAAGTTGTTTCGTTACAAAACCCTCGATTTGCGACCGATATAAGAGTTGTTTTGTTTCCCGCAGACCGTGGGAGACTTCCGCCAAAGTTGTTTGGTTACAAAACCTTTGATTTGTGACCAAAGTAAAAGTCATTTGGTTACAAAACGGTCGTTTTGAGACTTCCGCCAAAGTTGTGCAGGTTGCAAAACGGTAGTCGTGAGCAATGGTAAAAGTTGTTTTGCCCTAAACAAGCTGTTTTGGAGAAAAAAAATGGGTTTTAATTTAAACTAGTTGTTTTGAGAAAATACAAGTTGAGTTTTAGTCTGTACAAGTTGTCTAGAGAGAATAAAAGTTGAGTTTTAGTCTAAATAGGTTGTTTGAAAAGGCATTAAAATAAAAAAATCCATCCCTGTTTTGTTTGAGACGGATTTTATACAAAATAGAATATTCTTATTTATAAAGCCACTTCCTAATCAACTTCGTGTAATTCGGCATCACTACATAAATCACTAGGAAAACCAGACAGCCTGTACTCATCAGCGTGTCAAAATACCGATTGGCAGGGATATTCATTAATCGTAAGGAAGGCAACAACAGCAATTGCATCAGCAATGATAAAGGATAAATGGCAGACCAGGTTGCCAGATATTGTTTCCATCGAACCGGAACTTTGTTGTCTGTTTTTTCGCCATAAAAGAGAAAATCAAGACCGGATTTGATTTCGTAATTGTCTTCTTTTGTGAATAATGGATGCGCTTTGTCAATCAGTTTTCTTCTGTTATCAGATTCCATCCAGTTTCTGAGATTTTCGATCGTATCAAAGCGAATGATGACGGTGTAAACAAACGTCAGATTCGGAATCGGGCGAACGATTTGCCAGTCGATAAAACCTTTGGCGCTTTTGGAAACGGGCAGAATTTCATCGAGCCATTTTTCGTATTCGGTTTGTTTGCCGTCGAGAACGTGATGGGTAATGACTACGGATGCGCCTTGGGTTTCCATTATGAAATTGGTTTTTAATTTATTTAATTATCGATGGTTTTCATAAATAATTTAGTTTCGAAGAAAGATTTCAGTAAAATATCTTTTACTTCTTCCAAAGCTTTTCCTGATGACGGATTTTCTTCTGTTGTTAATTCTAAAATATCTAATTTTTCCTCTAATAAAGTTAGCAAACCCATTATCGCAACACTCGATTTTAAATCGTGGGCTCTCAATTTCAGCAATTTAAAATCTTTATTTTCATAAGCCAGTTTCAATTCCTGCAAATGAGTCGGGACATTATCTAAAAACTGTTGCGTCACCGTTCTTTCAAAATCTTTGTCGCCATTGCTGATAGACTTCAAATAACTAAGGTCGATAAACTCATAATGAGAAGCAATTTCTTCGGTTTTTACTTCGATTTTTTCATTTTCCTTCAGACCGAAATTGGAGATTAATTTGAATAATTCTTCCTCTTTTATCGGTTTAGAAATGTATTCGTTCATTCCACGGCTCATACATCTTTCGCGTTCGCCAGCCAAAGCGTGTGCGGTCATTGCGATGATGGGCGTGCTTAGTTTCAGTTCTTCACGGATGGTCTGCGTGGCAACGTAACCGTCCATTTGTGGCATCTGAATATCCATTAAAACCAAATCGCAATCATTATTTCTGAGAAATTCTACAGCTTCCAGACCGTTGTTTGCAGTTTCAAAATCGATGTTCCATTGGGAAAGGAGATGTTTCATCAGACTTTGATTGATAGCGTTGTCATCCACGATTAACACTTTCAAAGGCGCATTTGTTTTATCTTTAAAATAATCGGTATCAATTTTAGGAATCACATGCAGCTGTTCTTTTGCAATTGTATAAGGAATGTAAAAATGAAAAGTTGTGCCTTTTCCCTGTTCGCTGATGACTTCGATATCGCCGTTTTGCAACTGAATCAGGCTTTTCACAATCGATAAACCAAGTCCGGTTCCGCCATAATTTCGGGTCGTTGAATCTTCGCCCTGATTGAATCTTTCAAAAACTTCAATGAGTTTTTCTTTATCAATTCCGATTCCGGTGTCAGAAACTTTAAAGCCGACAATGACTTCGTTTTCGGTCTGTTGTTTATTGTAAATTTCGACAGTAATATTTCCCTGATGCGTAAATTTAATGGCATTTCCGATGAGGTTGACCAAAATTTGCGTGAGTCTCGTGGCGTCGCCATTCAAAGTATCAGGAATAGAAGTATCGATTTTGCTGGAAATCGTCAAGCCTTTTTCTTTCGCCCGTTCTACGAAAAATGTTTCGACTGAATTCACCAATCCATTGATGCTGAAGATGCCTTTGGTAATGCGCATCATTCCGGCTTCGATTTTTGATAAATCTAAAATATCATTGATAATCGCCATCAGATTTTCTCCAGACCTTTGAATTGAGGAAACAAATTCTTTCGAAGTTTCATCCAAAGGTCTTTTCTGTAAAAGGTTGGTAAAGCCTAAAATTCCACTCAATGGCGTTCTGATTTCGTGGCTCATATTGGCGAGGAAATTTTCTTTGGTTTGCGCAGCTACTGAAGCTTTTTTCTCCGCAACATCCAATTCCTGAATCAGCAATCGCTGACGTTTGAACTGACGAAGAATGTGATAACCGACAATGGAACCGCTCAAAATCAAGAGAATCAATAGGGAAATATCATACAACCTCGCTTTTTGTCCCATCGCTTCAGTCTCTTTGCTGAGGTCAACCATATGAAGTTTTCGGCTTTCGTAGATTTTTGCAGTGATAGAAGTGATTTCATTTGAGATTTTTCTGGCTCTTGGATTGGCAATGGAAGTGTTGTCGTCCATATTTCCAAGGGTATGATAACGGTGCAGTAATTTGTCTTTTGTCGTCTTCTTTTCCATTGCAAGAACGCTCAATCTGTGAATCAATCTTTCTTCAACATCGTCTGAATTGTCTTTGGAAAGTGAATCGAGGAAGTTTTCTATCTGACTGATTTTTTGGTCAATTCCTTCCAGATGTGTGGTGTCATTGGTTGCAATTGAAGCTCTGATTCTGCTTTCCACGCCGAGAATATCACGGTCGATTTCACGCAGATGATTGCTGGAACGTAACTCGTTCAGAAGTCGGTTGTTATTTTGGATGAGTTCTTTGGTATTTTTAGCCGAATTGATTTGAACCGCTATCAACAGGAGAGAACCCGCAATAAATGTGAGGATGATGAAATAACTGAACCGTCTGTTTCCCATTACTGAGGATATTTTTTTCATAAATGTTTTTCTTTGTTTTTAACGCAAAGTCCGCAAAGATTTTTTTACTCTTATTGAAAATATTTTAGTTCGCAAGGGCGTTTCCACTCAGCAAAGATTAAAATATTAAGTTTGTCATTCCGTAGGAATCTCAACAAAGTATTTAAAAGAATAATTAAGATTCCTACGGAATGACAAAACTGTGTTTTTATGTTGATGTTTCTTTTACACTGAATCTGCAGCCCGACTTGAGCGGAAATCCTTTTTTGCTTGTTCTCAAGTTCTATTTAATCTGAAATCTTGTGCAAAAAAGATTGGGAGCGGAAGACGGAAATAGCTGCCCAAATTAAAATTTTAGAAAACATTCATCCTCGTGTTGAGTGCCTTTCGATAAGCATCTGCGACGGGAATGAATTTTCCGTTTATCATAATTCCGCCGTCCTGGAGTGTGTCTATCTTGCCAACCGAAACGATGTAAGAGCGATGAACTCTGATGAAATGGTCTTTCGGGAGACGTTCTTCCGCTGTTTTCATCTTGCCGTGGATGGCGAACATTTTTTCTCTTGTGTAAAACTTCACATAATCGCCCATTGCCTCGGCGTAAAAAATATCGTCGAGCTTCAAACGCCTAGTAATATTGGAATCTCTGACGAAAAGGAACTCATCTTTGGTGACTTCCACCTCTTCTTTTCTGCTTTCCAGAATCGATTGCGCTTTGCTGACGGCTTGTAAAAATCTTGCCGGCATCACGGGTTTCAGGATGTAATCTGCGATATTGAGTTCGAAAGCTTCGAGTGCGTAATCTTTGTTGGATGAAGTGAAAATAATGATAATGTCTTTCCCTGAAAGGTTTTTGGTGAGTTCGATTCCGGTCATTTCCGGCATTTCGATATCCAAAAATATCAAGTCAATCTGATTGTTCTGCAAATGGTTGTAAGCTTCAATAGCGTTGGAATATTCACTGACAATTGTCAGATTCGGAACTTGTTTTGCCAAATGCGCCAAAGTTGTTCTGGCGATATCATTGTCATCAACAATTAAAGCTTTCATAGGGATAGTTTATTATGGTTGACACAAATATAATTAAAACTACTAAGAATTTTTTTGCATAATTTTTTAGATTCTAATGCGAAATTTTTGAATGCCACGAATACACGAATAATATATTCTTTTAAATTAAATTAGTGCATTTGTGACAACGTATTTATCTGAAGTAAGAACGAATCATCCACGCCATTTCTTCGTGCGTTTCTATCAGGGTTGTGATGAAGTCGCTGGAACCGTAATCTTTGTATTTGTCTGCGAAAGGGGTGACGTTTCCTCTTAGAAAATCGATAATGCTTTCGTGGTCTTTTAGTAAATCTTTCATAAAGCCTAATCCGTCGTTGGTACGCTCGCTGTATTCGGTAAGATGTGTTAATTCAAGATAAGTTTTCATCGTTGCAGGTGCGTAATGACCTATTTTTCTTAGACGTTCTGCAACGCTGTCAATCAACTCGTCCAGCTGTTTGTACTGTTCTTCAAAGAAAATGTGGTTTGCGTGGAAATTGTCGCCAGTCACGTTCCAGTGGGCGTTTCTTGTTTTGATGTAAAGTACCGTTTCGTCAGCTAAAAGTTTTGCCAATTGTTCTGCTACAGCTTCTGTGTTTTGCTCTGTAAGTCCGATGTTTGTTTTCATAATTTTAAGATTTAAGTGGGAGCGGTATTGCTCTTTTTTCTGATGTAAAGTTCAGGATGAATCTTAAAAAAGTGATGATTTTTTCGGTGAATGGGCAAAATGGGTCGTTGGGATTGGTGAATTATAATCTGGAAAATATTTCTGAAGTTTATAATTTCTTAAAATAAAATGACTTTTTGACTAAGGCGGATTATCTTCAAACACTTTCATAGACGATTTATTTGATTGTCGTTCTTAAACTCAATTCAAGTTTCTATACTCAATAGGCGTATAACCAACTCTTTGCTTAAACAGTCTCGTCAGATGCTGAGGATATTTAAACCCTAAATCATAGGCAATCTGACTGATGGATTTATCAGCATCAAAAACCCTTTCTTTGGCAACATCAATGATTTTATTCTGAATATATTCCTGCGCCGTTTTCCCGGTTTCTTTTTTAATTAAATCTCCAAAATAGTTGGGAGACAGATTGAGTTCTTCTGCACAAAAAGCTACAGAAGGCAAACCAAAACTGTTGGGCTTTTCTGAATTGAAATAACTGTTCAATAATTCTTCAAATTTCTCCAGAATTCCTTTGTTGACATTTTCTCTCGTGATGAACTGTCTGTCGTAGAAACGCTCACAGTAATTGAGGAAAAGTTCGATGTTGGAAGCAATCAGTTTCTTGCTGTGTTTGTCCACAGACTGTTCGAGTTCTGACTGAATTTTAGCAAAACATTCCAAAACCAGTTGCTGTTCTTTCGAGGATAAATGTAACGCTTCATTATTTTGATAGCTGAAAAAGCCGTATTCCGAGATACTTTTGGCAAGTGGTGTTCCTTTAATCAAATCAGGATGAAAAACCAGTCCGTGACCCATTGGCTGATAAAAATCTACTTTATTTTCAACATCTACAACCTGTCCCGGAGAGACAAAAACCAATGTACCTTCTTGATAATCGTACGTTGCCCGACCATATTTCAAGTCACCACATTTTACATCCTTCAGAAAAATACAGTAGAGATTAAAATTCATTTTAGAACCTGTTCTCTTGTGAGCTTTAGAGAAATCAATAACGCTCACCAAAGGATGCAATGTCTCGTGATTATTAAATAGATTATAATCATTAACGGTTTCAAAATTAACGGAATTACTCATAGCAGTTTCATTTTCTGATACAAATCTAATTATAAAATCAATGTCTTCTCAGTGTAAAACTTCACATCTGTAATATTGGTAGGTAATACCGTAATCTGTCTACAAAAAGGTTCATCATAAGGGCGGAAATTTGCATAGGAAGTTGATTATCCGAATAATCAATTTTTTAAAATCAATTTAAAATTATGCAAAAAGTAATATTAAACAATGGTGTGGAAATGCCGATTTTAGGATTCGGTGTATTTCAGGTGCCGGATTTGGCAGAATGTGAAAAAGCAGTCCTTGAGGCTATTGAAACAGGATACAGATTAATTGATACAGCTTCATCTTACGGAAACGAAGAAGCAGTAGGAAATGCCATCAGTAAAAGCGGTGTTGCGAGAGAGGAATTATTTATCACCACAAAACTTTGGATTCAGGATGCAGGCTATGAAAATACGTTGAAAGCGTTTGAAAAATCACTCAATAAATTACAGCTGGAGTATCTTGATTTATATTTAATTCATCAGCCTTATGGAGATATTTTTGGTTCTTGGCGAGCGATGCAGGAACTGTATTTTCAGGGAAAAGTGAGAGCGATTGGCGTTTCCAATTTTCATCCTGACCGAATCGCAGATTTAATTGCGAATAGCGGGTTTACGCCGGCTGTCAATCAAATCGAAACGCATCCTTTCCATCAGCAGGTGGATACGCAGAAATTCCTTCAGGAAAACAATATTCAGATAGAATCTTGGGGACCATTCGCAGAAGGTAAAAATGATATTTTTAAAAACGAAACTTTAACATCAATTGCGGTTAAAAATAATAAATCTGTGGCTCAGATAATCCTGCGTTGGTTAACTCAAAGAGGTATTGTGGCGATTCCAAAATCAGTTCGAAAAGAAAGAATGGCGGAAAATTTTGACATTTTTGATTTTGAATTGTCCGCAGAAGAAATGCAGGCGATTTCAACTTTAGATACCAGTGCGAGTCTGTTTTTTGACCACAGAGACCCGAATATGGTCAAATGGCTGAGCGAAAGAAAACTGGATTTGTAAATTAATCAAGACTTAAAAACATTAAAATGGACAGAAGAGATATTTTAAAAACCCTTGGATTGGCAACGGTAGGAACCGCATTGTTACCCTTTGGGAATCTGGCAAAAGCTGCAACATCAGGTTTTGGTGCTAATGAAAATGGTTCGCTTCCCAGCCGTAGAAAATTGGGCAAATCTTTAGAGGTTTCAAGCATCGGGTTGGGTGTTCAGAATATGAGCCGGACTTATCAGACCACGATTCCAAACCGGAAAGAAATGCACAGAATTATTCAGAAAGCATTCGACAGCGGCGTGACACTTTTTGATACCGCAGAAGCTTACGGTCCTTTCGAATGTGAGAAAATTTTGGGAGAAGCAACTTCATCTTTTCGCGATAAAATTGTAATCGAAACCAAATACGGCTGGAACATCGACCAGGAAACCGGAAAACGTCTGCCCGGATTGAACAGCAAGCCTGAACATATCAAATTAGTGGTTGAAGGAATACTGAAGCGTCTAAAAACGGACCGAATCGACTTGTTATATCAGCACCGTGTTGACCCTGAAGTTCCGATTGAAGATGTGGTTGGTGCCATTCAAGATTTAATAAAAGAGGGAAAAGTTCTGTACTACGGACTTTCAGAACCTGGCGTAGAAACGGTGAGAAGAGCGCATAAAATACATCCTGTGACAGCCATTCAAAATGAATATTCATTGTTGTGGCGCGGACCGGAAAAGAAAATTATCCCGCTTTGCGAGGAATTGGGAATTGGTTTTGTTCCGTGGAGTCCGTTGGGTGTAGGTTTTTTGACCGGAGCTATTGATGAAAACACGCGTTTTGCACAAGGCGACATCCGTGGAAATGAAACCCGTTTTTCTCCGGAAAATATTCAGCAAAATTTAAAATTAGTCAAAGTTCTGAAAGACTGGAGCGTGAAAAAAGAGGCGACGCCTGCTCAGATCTCTTTGGCGTGGCTGCTTCATCAAAAACCGTGGATTGTACCCATTCCGGGAACAACTCAAATGTCAAATATGCTGGACAATATCGGAGCGGATAAAATCAAATTCAGCGATGCAGAATTTAAAGAATTCAATACGCAGATTGATGCTGTGAAAATCGAAGGCGAGAGATTACCGCCTTTCGTACAGCAGTTTTCTGATGTGGAAGCACCTTTGAAAAAGTAAATCAATCAAATAAAATAAAAAGTAAAATGGAAAAAAATATCCCAAAAATAAGCGCTTTCCCGACAGGAGAAAGTAATAGTGCATTCGAACAGTATTTTTCAGGGAAATCTTATCTGGCTCCACTGACAGTCAATAGCGATTTAAATGTACCGATGGCCAATGTGACTTTTGAGCCGGGTTGTCGCAACAACTGGCACACGCATACCGGCGGACAGATTCTCATTTGCGTGGGTGGTTCGGGATATTATCAGGAAAGAAATCAACCAGCCAGAAGATTGGAAGCGGGCGACATCGTGGAGATTCCGGCAGATGTAGAACATTGGCACGGTGCTGCGGCAGACAGCTGGTTTTCGCATATCGGCGTCACCTGTAATCCTCAAACCAATAAAAATATCTGGCTGGAAGCTGTAAGTGACGAAGAATATAGAGAAGCTGTAAAATAAAATTATCATTATGCACAAAAATCAATGGTTTAAATGGTTGATGTTACTAATTCTCTCATTTAATTTTAGTACAATGAACGCACAGAAAAATCAAGCAGATCACAACTTTTTAACTAACAAAGAAAAAAGTATCATCACCATTTCGTCAAATACGGCTCAGGGAAAATTACCTGAACTAAAAACGACTTTGAATAATGGTCTTGATGCAGGTTTAACAGTTAATGAAATCAAAGAAATACTCGTTCACACGTACGCTTACTGTGGTTTCCCAAGAAGCATCCGTGGCTTGCAGACTTTTATGGAAGTATTGGAAGAACGAAAAAACAGAGGTGTCAATGATATTGTAGGAAAAGAAGCTACGCCAATCTCCAATGGTGCCAGCAAATATGAACGTGGAAAGAAGATCTTGGGTCAGCTTTCCAAAACACCACAGCCAGCAAAACTTTCAGGTTATTCTGCTTTTGCACCTGCAATAGATACTTTTTTAAAAGAGCATTTGTTTGCTGATATTTTTGAAAGAGATGTTTTGACCTATGCCCAACGAGAGTTGGTCACCATTTCTGTGATTGCCGCAATTGGCGAGGCTGAACCGATGTTAGAAAGTCACTTGGGAATTTCACTCAATGTCGGCTGGTCACCGGCACAGCTGAAAGAATTTGCAGAAGTAATTTCTCCGACGATAAGTGATGCGAAAAGCAAATCAGCCAAGGCGGTTGTTGAAAAGGTTGTTTCAAAATAATTAATCTGAATTATTAAAATCAGATTGATTTTAATTTTAATCAAAATCAGAATGAAAATATTAATATTAGGTGCAGCAGGTCAGATTGGAAAGATGCTCACCAAAGATCTCTTGGATCAAACGGATAACGAATTGATATTATTTGCAAGAAAGGCTTCTCAAAGGTTACAGGTTAATTCAGGCAGAGTAACTATTGTTGATGGTGATTTTACCAATACCGGACTTCTTGAAGAGACAATGAAAAATGCAGATGCCATTTACCTGAATGATATGAACAGCAAAGACGGAGTCGCAGCAATTGCAAAAGCGATGAAAGTTACCGGAACCAAAAGAATTATTCTGGCCTCAATCCTTGGGATATATGATGAAGTTCCGGGTGAATTTGGAAAATGGAATGAAAGAATGGTTGGAACCAGAGGTATTCAGAATCATAAAGACAGCGTAACCTTATTTGAAATTCCTGAATTTGATTACACTATTTTAAGGTTGACGTGGCTTTATAACGAGGAAGGAAACCGAAACTATCAGCTTACACAGAAAGGACAGCCTTTTGAAGGAGCTCAGGTAAGCAGGCAGGCGGTTTCACAATTGGTCGTCGATATTTTAAAAGACGAGAGCGACAAGTATTTAAAGACCAGTCTGGGAGTCAGCGAACCAGATACCAATTGGGACAAACCTTCGTTTTACTAATCTAGATATTATGAAAAAAGTAATGACAGCTTTGGTATCAGCCATTTTTATGGTCAATGGATACTCACAGAACAAGCCTTCGAATTCGAAAGAACTTTTCCCGAAAGGAGAAAAAATAACAAACAATAATTTCACAGGAACGGCCTATCTCAAAATGCTTATAAATGCAGATAGTCTCAATACAACAACGATTGGCAACGTAAGTTTTGAACCCAAAGGCAGAACAAACTGGCATTTGCATCCGGGAGGACAGATACTTTTGGTTACCGATGGAATTGGCTATTATCAGGAAAAAGGCCAACCAAAGAAAATACTAAAGAAAGGCGACGTTATCAAATGTCCGCCCAATGTAGAGCACTGGCACGGCGCAAGTGCAAACGAGCATATGGTCCACATCGCAGTGTCTGACAATGACAAAGGTGCGGTGGTATGGTTGCAGCCTGTTACGGAAGAAGAATATTATAAATAAAATTTCACTGACTATATAAATAGAATATAATGCAAAAAAGAATATTAGGAAACCAGGGATTGGAAGTTTCGGCTTTAGGATTAGGATGTATGGGTTTGAGTTTCGGCTATGGACCTGCGACGGAAAAACAGGAAGCTATTAAATTAATTAGAACAGCATTTGAAAAGGGTGTTACTTTTTTCGACACGGCTGAATGTTACGGCCCATTTACCAATGAAGAATTGTTGGGCGAAGCTTTGCAACCTTTCCGAAATGAAGTGGTCATCGCTACGAAATTTGGTTTTCAGGATGGCGATTCCAGCAAAGGATTAGACAGCAGTCCGGCAAGAATCCGAAAAGTAGTAGAGGATTCTTTGAAAAGACTGAAGACAGATTATATCGACCTATTTTATCAGCACAGAGTAGACCCGAATATTGCAATGGAAGACGTGGCAGGAAAGGTAAAAGAATTGATTGACGAAGGAAAAGTAAAGCATTTCGGATTGTCGGAAGCCAGTGCCGAAAGCATTCGAAAAGCGCACGCCGTACAGCCTGTTTCGGCTTTGCAAAGTGAATATTCGATGTTTTTCCGTGATGCCGAGAAAGAAATTATCCCGACGCTGGAAGAACTGGGAATCGGTTTTGTGCCTTTCAGTCCGTTAGGAAAAGGATTTTTGACTGGAGCTATCAATGAAAGTACACAGTTTGAAAAGAATGATTTCAGAAATCTTGTCCCGAGATTTTCTGAGGAAAACAGAAAGGCAAATCAGGCTTTGGTTGATTTATTGAAAACGATTGCTGCAGAAAAAGAGGCAACACCCGCGCAGGTTGCTTTGGCTTGGCTGTTGGCGCAGAAACCGTTCATCACACCAATTCCGGGAACTACAAAACTGCACAGACTGGAGGAAAATGTCGGTGGAGCATCTTTAGAACTTTCTTCTGATGATTTATCTAAAATCGCGCAATCACTGAGCCAGATTGAAATCGTCGGGGAACGTTATCCACAGCATTTACAGTCGAGAGTTGGGAAATAATTTAATTTAAAATCAAAAAAAATGAAAGCATTAATTGTTGCATTAGTCATATCTGCAAGTTCTACCTACACGTTCGCACAGCAGGCAAAAGTGGAAAACGTCGTGAAAAAAGAGACAAAATCTGAACAGGAAATCATCCAGCTTTCCAAAGACAAATGGGATTGGATGTCTTCTAAAGATGCCGAAAAACTGGAGAAACTTTTTGACGAAAAATCAGTATTCGTGCATATGGGCGGTTCGTGGGGCAAAAAGCAGGAATTGGATGTCATCAAAAGTGGCGGAATCTGGTACAAGAAAGCCGACATCCACGAAACATCGGTAAACATTATTGAAAACACCGCTATTATTCTGACCAAAATGGATTTAGTGGCCGTGGTTGGTGGAAATGAAGTCACAAATCCGTTTATTGTAACGGAAGTATTTGTGAAAAAGAGCGGAACCTGGAAATTGGGTTCACTGTCATTCACCAAAACAATGACCCCGGAAAAGAAATAGAGATGAGAACTAAGGCGATACAATATTTAAGTTTAATTGGTTTAATAGTATTTTCAAATACCAATATTCAGGCTCAGAAAAATGCGAAGGAACCATTGATGATTGCAGAGCAGGGAAGTTTTGCGGTTGGAGGAACTGTTATCAAAAGTCCGGGAACATTTAATCCGCAAAAACCAACTGCTGAAGGACAGACTTTCAGAGGCGACCACGCTTATGTTTTTTATCAGATTCCTGTGAAAGCCCGAAAATATCCATTGGTAATGTGGCACGGAATCGGACAGTTTTCAAAAACCTGGGAGACAACTCCAGACGGAAGAGAAGGTTTTCAGAATATTTTTCTGCGCAGGGATTTTCCGGTTTACATTATGGACCAGCCGAGAAGAGGAAATGCGGGAAGAAGTACGGTAGCTTCTACAATTGAGCCGACTCCCGATGAGCAAAATTGGTTTAATGTTTTCCGTGTGGGATTATGGCCAAAATATTACGAAGGTGTACAGTTTGCCAAAGATTCTGCCACACTCAATCAATATTTCCGGTCTATGACACCAAATATTGGGACGATTGATATTAAGGTAAATGTTGATGCAGCTTCAGCACTATTCAATAAAATCGGAGCCGGAGTTTTGGTCACGCATTCTCATTCAGGTGGAATGGGTTGGCTGACCGCGATTAAAAACCAAAATGTAAAAGGTATCGTTTCGTACGAGCCGGGAAGTGGTTTCGTTTTTCCTGAGGGCGAATTACCAAAATCCATTGCAAGTTCTGCAGGTGCACTCGAAGCTTCTTCGGTTTCCAAAGAAGATTTTTTAAAGTTGACAAAAGTCCCGATTATCATTTATTACGGCGACAATATTCCTGAAAAGTATTCGGAAAATTCGGGAGCTGACGGTTGGAGAGCACGTTTGCAGATGGCGAGGTTGTGGCGAGATGCGGTCAATAAATATGGTGGCGATGTGACAGTCGTTCATCTTCCCGAGGTCGGTCTGAAAGGCAATACACATTTCCCTTTTTCTGATTTAAATAATATTCAGGTGGCTGATTTGATGAGCCAATGGCTGAAGGCTAAAAAATTAGATTAATAACCTGTTGGTCAGCTAGGAAGAACAGTTTATTAAAAATTTAAAACTTTGTATTTCTTATTGAAACGGAGTGCCTTTGTTTTACTTTGATTTAAAGCGGTTAGCTGACCTTTTTGTCTAACCTTGCGTTGAATTCAACACAAAACTAAACAAAAATATTGGCATCAGCATTCCAAATTTTATCGTAAACAAAGGCGTTTCCATTTATTAAAGTAAAACAAGTATAGACATCGTAACATTAATAAATTAAATTATTTGTAATGCAGAATTACATCATATTCATAATATCAGTTCTCTATTTTTTCTCCTGCTCTAAGGCACAGGAAACAATATCAGAAAAAGAATCATTAAAAGATAAAAAAGTGCTGATTTTTTATTTATCAAGAACCAAAAACACCAAAACCATTGCAGAAATCATTCAGAAAAATGTGGGTGGAGACTTGGTGGAACTGGAACTTCAAAATCCTTATCCCGAAAATTATAAAGCAATCGTTGACCAGGTTTCGAAAGAAAATGAATCCGCATTTTTGCCACCGCTGAAAACGAAGATTGAAAACATTGAGAAATATGACATCGTCTTCATCGGTTTTCCAACGTGGGGAATGAAACTGCCGCCACCAATGAAAAGTTTTCTGAAACAAAATGATTTAAAAGGCAAAACCATCATTCCGTTCAACACGAATGCAGGTTACGGAGTCGGAAGCAGTTTTGATACGGTTAAAGAACTAAGTCCGGAAAGTAAAGTTCTGGAAGGATTTAAAATGAAAGGCGGCGTAGAGCGTGACGGGATTTTGTTTGTAATGGAAGGCAAAAAGAAAACTGAGGCGGAAAAGAAAGTCAGAGAATGGCTGACCAAAATTGGTTTAAATAAAACGAAATAGTTAAAATTATATTTAAAGCAAAAGAAAATGAAGAGAATAAAATTGACAACCGTAATCGTTTTACTGACGGGAATTTCACTGTTTTTCAATACAATAAAAGCACAGCAAATGTCAACATCAAATTCAGAATTAAATTCAAAAGATAAAAGTATTATCACCATTTCATCCTTCACAGCGCATGGAAAACTGACTGAACTGAAAACAGCTTTAAATTCAGGTCTCGATGCTGGTTTGACCATTAACGAAATCAAAGAAATGATTGTTCACTCTTATGCTTACTGCGGTTTTCCGAGAAGCATTAGAGGTTTGCAGACTTTTATGGAAGTCTTGGAACAACGAAAAACTAAAGGCATCAGGGATAATGTAGGAGCTGAAGCTTCGCCGATTATTGATGAAAAGACCAAGTACGAAAGAGGTAAAAAGATATTGGAAGAACTTTCTGGTGCGCCGCAACCTGATAAACTTTCAGGATATTCAGCGTTTGCACCTGCGATTGATACTTTTTTAAAGGAACATCTGTTTGCAGATATTTTCGAAAGAGGTGTTTTGACATTTAAACAGAGAGAATTGGTGACCATTTCCATTATCACCGCCATTGGCGATGCGGACCCAATGTTGCAGTCGCATTTGGGACTTTCATTAAATGTCGGTTGGTCGCCCGAACAGTTGAATGAATTTGTTAATGTTATCACTCCGACCATCAGTAAGGAAAAATCAGCAGCGGCTGCCACGGTTCTGAAAGAAGTTTTAAAAACAAGAAAATCAAAATAAATTTAAAATTTTACAAATGAAAAAAGCATCATTTCTGACGTCTCTAAGTTTTGTGATTCTTATTTTTTCAAACAGTCAACTGAAGTCTCAAACTCAAAAAAATATGCAGACGGAATCTAAAACCCTGTTTGAAAAAGGCGAAAAAGTAAAGAGCGAAAATTTTACAGGAACCGCTTACCTGAAAATGTTGGTAACGAATGACCCTGAAAATCCAATTACCGTCGGCAACGTCACTTTCGAACCGGGCGCAAGAAACCGCTGGCACAAACATCCGGGAGGGCAGATTATATTGGTGACAGACGGCGTCGGCTACTATCAGGAAAGAGGACAGGCAAAGAAAATTCTGCGAAAAGGTAATGTCATCAAATGTCCGCCCAATGTGGAGCACTGGCACGGCGCAAGTATCGACAGTCATTTTTCTCATTTGGCCATTGGAAACAGTGATAAGGAGGCGGTGATTTGGTTGCTGCCTGTGAGGGATGAGGAGTATTTGAAATAATAAACTTTCTTAAATATCTCTCAATGTGTAATTGAAGATTTTTTATTTATCTGTTTTGCTGATACATTTAAAGTTTAAACAATCAAACTACTTTTTTTTGATTTCCCAATTTTTATCAAACTCTTTCAGCAAAGACTCATTTCGTTGAAAAATATCACAAATTAATGAATGGTTTTCTTTGTGATTTTTCCAAAATTCAATACTACTTTCTAAAACTGCAATTAATAAATCTTCTTCAGCAAAAATATTTTTATCTAATTTTTCAGTAGTAATTGAGATTAAATAATCTAAACCTATATTTTAACTAATCATAATCCTCAAATCTTCAATAAAAATCATCCAGAGGTTTTTTACGTAAATTGTTGCAGTTTACAATTAAATATGAATTTTCATCAGAATCTAATTCTTGCCAAATTTTTTTTCAACATTCTCTAATGTTTTTAAATTTATAGTTGTTTTCAATAATTAATTTCTATTGAGACTTAAATGTCTGGTTTGAAGTTTTTATTAAATATAAGTTAAGATTCAATTTGAACTGATTAGATAATGTAAATAATAGTTAACAGACCATTAATAGTGTGATAATAGGAAGTACATAGCTTTGCCGCATTAAAAATCTAATCCTATTATTCCATCTTATGAAACATTATTTACTTCTGCTTTGCTGCTTTGTAATACAAATCGGTTTTGGGCAAACGTTGGTTCCTTATCTGCAGAACCCAACTCCCAACTCGATGATTGTGAATTGGAAAACATCTTCCAATAACGAAACAACCGTTTATTACGGAACTTCTCCTACTAACCTCAGCGTTACTGTTACCGGAACCACTAATGTTTTTTCTGATACAGGGTACAGCAATAATTACTTTTATCATACGGCAAAAATTACGAATCTTCAGCCGAATACAAAATATTATTATAAAACCAAAACAGGAACCAACGAATCTGCTGTATATAATTTTCGTACACTTCCTCTTCCAGGGCAGCCTGTAACTGCAAATGGAAAAATCAGATTTCTGATTATGGGAGATAATCAAATCAAAAATGAACCCAGATATGACTCTCTAAATCTTCATGCTTACAAAAAAATTAAAGAAAGATTTGGTGCAACAAATGATCCTTCAGACAATATCGCTTTAACTTTTATGGTGGGAGATCAAGTGGACGTAGGAACACTTGACCATTATGAAAATGTTCACTTTAAGAAAAACCAAAAGCTTTCTCCTTATCTTCCCATTCAAACTACTGTGGGAAATCATGAAACCTATGGAACTTTAGGAATGAGCTCTTATTACGCGCACTTTTTTATTGATGAACTTAGCTACAAAAACATCAGCTCAGGAAACGAAAACTATTATGCACAACAGGCCGGAAATGTTTTATTTGTAAGCTTAAGTTCAGAACATACAGGTGCTGCGCAACAAACTTGGCTTCAACAGGTTCTTACTGCCGCTGCTACAGATAACACGGTACATTGGATTATTTCTTTAAGCCACAGACCTTATCAGGCTGAACAATATGTTGGTGATATTTCGACGTGGGTAAGAAATACAGCAGTACCAATGTTGACCACTTCAGACAAATATTTAATGCATGTTGGCGCTCACCATCATCTTTATCATAGAGGGCAGCTCAAAAATTCGCCAAATTATCAAATTATTTCTGGTGGAACAGCGTGGGATCAATATTGGGGAATGTCTAACGAGCAGGATTTTGATGACGTGCAAAAAACACTGACTGATTGGACGTATCAAATCATTGAAGTGGATGTTATCAACGGAAAAGTTGATGTTGAAAGCTACTCAATAGGAAGTATTTATAACCAAAAAAACAGTATTTTGGTTGACAGCTTCCACAGATATAAAAATTTAGCAAAACCTACAAAACCTACAGTTAACAATGTATTTACAGCACCAGTAACACTACCTTTGACTTTAAACGGAAGTGCTTTTTCAACTACAACTTCAGAACTTTTAAATACTTCTCAGTTCCTTATCAGTAAAACGGCAGATTTTTCTGTAATCGATAAAGAATTTTACCGTGATTATGAAAACTGGTTCGGAAAAGACGGTACAGGAAATCCCGATGTGACAAAGAATATAAATGCTGGAGTAGATCTCACAAAAGCAACTATTGCAGCGAATTCTATTACAAATGGAGTTTACTACGTGAAAGTACGTTACAGAGACAGAAATCTGGAGTGGAGTGATTGGAGTGATGTGAAATCTTTTCAGATAACTGGAAGTGTAGTTTCTAATCCTCAGTTGGTTTTAAATAAAACAGAATATCTTCAAAATGAAGCCATCCTTGCAACCTACACAGATGGTCCCGGAAACCAGCAGGATTGGATAGGAATTTACAAAAAAGGTCAAAATCCTACTGCAGTAACTTCTCAGACTTATAAGTATACTGACGGACAAACTTCAGGAACAGCCAATTTCAATACAGGTTTAGCGACGAAAGGACAGTATTTTGCAGGTTTTTTTGCTAATAATGGATACACGGAAATTACCGGTAGAAAAAATTTCTATATAGGACCAAAAGTTGTTCTGCAGACGACAGCAGATTCTTATCCTGTTGGTGGAACTGTTGTAGTAAATTATTCTAACGGACCCAATCTTACCAATGATTGGATCGGAATCTACAAAATGGGACAAGTACCGGGATCAGCAAACCCTTCCGCAGCTTGGAGTTATGTAACTACTGCAGCCGGAACAAAAAACTTTACGGGATTACCAAAAGGATATTATTATGCAACTTATCTTTTAGAAGACGGTTACACGCAAATAGGTGAGAAAGTTTTCTTTAAAGTAGGTGATATTGTTACAGATCTTTGGATCAACAAACCGGTTTACACTTTAGGAGAAAATATCACAGCATCCTGGACGGATTCTCCGGGAATCATCAAAGATTGGTTAGGAATTTATCCTCAAAGTGTGCAGGTGCCAAATGATCAATTTACATCATACACTTATTTTGACGGGGTTACACAAGGTACAAAAACGATTACCGGAAATGTAAACGGTGTTCCGACAACGACCGGAAATTATTATATGGTAATGTTTACCAATGATTCTTACACAGAAGTTTCCAATAGAGTTTCTTTTGAGGTAGTGGGTGCAACTTTATGCACAAACGAGACACACAATGCTACTGAGAAAAACGTAATTCTCTATCCGAACCCTGCAAAACCAGGACAGCCGACTTTCATTAAAAGTGATTATCCTATTGAAAAGATTCAGCTTTTATCAGCTGCCGGACAATTATTATACGAAACGAAAAATGTAAATGACCAAAAATTCTCTTTAGTAAACGAAAATTTACCGAAAGGTGTTTATTTTGTAAAAGTATATACCAGGAAATTATTTACTTTAAAGCTAATTGTAGAATAAAACTAAAATTATTTTATCTAAAAATCCAACCTGAGCAATTACAGGTTGGATTTTTTTTCTTAAAAATTTAATAAGTATTTTCTTTTGTGGAGAGCTAAATAGTATATTTTTAAATAAGATATTTCTTCAAACCCTCCATCAATCCTTGCCACAGCATACTGAAAAAACTTCTTTCCGGTTCTCTTTTCTTTTCGATAACTACGTGGTTGGGTTCACCAGTCGATTCGTCTTTTACAAACCAATTGGCAACTTTACTTAAAAGTTTTCTTTCATTTCCTTTTTTGTTGAGAAAATTGACATACATATCATTGTACTTGAAATAAAATTTTCCCGCAATTCCTGCATTGCTTCCGTAATAATCAAATTTCAGGTAATCAATATTTCCATCTAAAGTAATATTAAGATAAGGACGTACAAAAAGGTTTACATTTTCTGCAGAAAGCTTTTCAATATTACCTTTAATAGTAAATTTATCGGCAGGATCGGTTACGTCAAATTTCCAATTAACTTTCGTAGGAGCAGTTCCGTAAAAATCAAAAGATGCATCGGTATTTATTGTGGTTGGTCTGCCTTTAATCTTCGCATTATTTACATTAGAAATAGTTGCATTAAAGCGGTTAAAAGTCAGTTTTCCCGGAATATTGCTGTTCTCTGCATTTTCTTCATATTCCAGAATAGAATTTTTTAGATTAATCTTTTGAATGAATAAAGGAATTTTTACGTCACGAAGTTTTTTACTGAAAAGATATCGTACCGCAATATCATCCGGCGGAGCCAAATCATGATAAATATTACAGTTTAAACCATCGATATCGATGGTATTTAAATCTATGTTTTTATGTTCTTCAAAAATCGATTTACTGTCTTTTATATTTATTTTTTTCGCAGTAATGGTGTATAAATCTTCCTCTTTTGCAATCACTTTGCTAAACCCAGCTCGAGAATATTTTGGAAGATAATTAAAACTGTTGATTTCAGTCGTTTTACCATTATTTTTTACTTGACCTAATTTTAGCTTGTAGTATTTACCGGCATCCAAATAAATATTTTCTGCATTAATATCACTTTTTTGCGTGGTAAAAGGAAAACTGCTTTTTAGTAATTGAGTATTTGATATAATATGATCTAGTTTCACATCTAATGTTCCGATTGACATTTTATCCAAATTCTGAACTCTTTGCGAAATTTTTCCATTACTGATGTGCAAAAATCCTATATCAGCGGTAAATTCTGGTGGAGTAGTGGCTTTTTGTGTTTGTTTCTTTTTGTTGACTGCAGAAATAATTTTAATTTCAGGATTATCTACTTCAATTCCTCGAAATTTAACACTCAGTTTTTGCCCGATATATTTACTTTGGTTGTTCAGTATTTTGATTTGTTTTGTGTTGATGTTAAAAAGGTCTTTAGTAGAACTTTTTCCCAAAGCAATCATTTCAAATCCGTCAATAGTAATATTTGAATCTTTTGAAGAAATGTTTTTAATTTTAACAGCCTGAAGCGGATCTGCTTTAAAATAAATATTTTCAGCTTCAATATCATGTTTTGTAAATCGGAAAGGAATTTTTTCTTTTACCGTATTTTTATCAAAAACAATATCACTCAAATTAAAATTGAAATTGTCAACCGAAGCAGTTTTTTCTTTATTACTCTGAAAAACATTAATTTTTCCTTTCTTGAAATAGATATTTTTTAAACCTATTTTTAAATCAATTTCTTTTGGATTATCGGTTTTATCGACGATGTTTTTTCCTGTAGAATATACTTTTAAATCAGGATTTTCGAAAGTAATATTAGAAACAATCAACGAATCCTGACTCACGTTGAAGTCTTCAGCACTTAGATTTTGAGTAGAAAAATCAAACACATTTTTCGAATTGTATTGATTCGTAGGTTTTAAAGGTTGAAGATGAAATTGTAATAATTCCAGCTTTTTGTTTGCTGCATTTATTTTATCGGCTACAATTTCATAATTATCATTTACACCAATTTTCACCTCATCAGCATTTATTTTAAACTCTGAAAAAGCCAAAGGAATTTTAGATTTTTGATCACTCTGTTTAATCTCTTTTAACTGAACATTAATATTTTTACCTTTAAAAACAGGCTTTCCAATAAAGTTTTCTATGTCTGCGGAAACATTGTTAATGGTGACATTATTGATGTGCAAATCTAATTTTGAATTTTTAGATTCTTTATTTTTTTTAGGCTTTGCCAATTTTACTTTAATGTTGGAATCGGTGAGCAGGAAGCTTTCAGCATGATATTTTTTACTGAAAATAGCTTTCATAATAGCTACATCTGCGATATTAATGCTTTTTATTGTCCCATTTATTTGTGTGACCGAAGTGTCTTTAGGATTTTTAGTCGTGATTTTAAGATCAGATGCTTTAAGATTACCCTTTAATAAACTTAAATTAAACCCATTCAGCTCAACTTTGTAAGGTGTTTTGTCATTAATAAGATCGGGAAGTTTTTTTTGGAGATAATAATCCAAGGCAAATGGAAAAATGCAGACAATGGCGAAAAAAATTCCGACTGTCCAAAATATCTTTTTTTTGAGCGTTTTCTTTTTTACGGTTGAGTTTTTCATTTGGTTATTGGCTATTATTGAGGTCATTAACAAAACATATTCCAAAGTGATTTTGGTACTTGCGATTAAGCAGAGTAGCGTGAATTTAGGAATGCAAGAAAATTTACCCTATACAATTATAGGATTTTAAAATTTAGTATAATGAAAAATTGAAGTTTGAAAATATAATTAATTCATCAGCAATCCTTTAATTTTAGAAACAAGATCATCCAAATCAAACGGTTTTGCAACAAACGCATCTGCACCTGCATCGGAAGCGATATCACTGCCATCAACACTTGCAGATAAAACAATTACAGGAATATTTTTAATATCATCCATTTGACGAATTGTTTTCAACACTTGATCACCCGATAAAAGAGGCATCCATAAATCTAAAAGCAGAAGATCCGGAGAGTTTTCTTTTATATTATCGATAAGATCCGGACTGTTAATCTCCGTAAATACTGTAAAATCTTCCGTTTCCAGCAGCATCTGAATCACATCCAGTATTCCTTGGTCGTCATCACAGACCATTATTTTCTTATTATTCATTATCATTAGTTTTCATTATTGGAAGGGTAAAACTAAAAGTGGAACCTTGCCCCGGTTCGCTTTCTACCCAAAGTGTACCGTTGTGATTGGCAATAATTTCGTGAGAAATATAAAGACCAATTCCTAATCCGGGAAATTTTTTCTGTATGTTTCCGGCTCTGAAAAACCGATTAAATATTTTTGCTTTATCCTGATTATTGATGCCGACACCATAATCTTTGATTGATATTTTTACATAGCTTCCAACTTTATTGGCATAAATGTCAATGTTTTTGGAATTTGGTGAATATTTAACTGCATTTGAAATCAAGTTATTAATTACTTGTGTAACCTGCAGATCATCACCCATTATCGTAGTTTTTGTAATCCCTTCCAATTTAATATTATGCTTAGGATGAGAAATTGAGAGGGTTTCAATGGTATCTTTTAAAATTTTATCTATTTCGAAAGGTTCTTTATGAATTTCAATATTTCCTGATTGAATTTTTGAGGTATCAAGAAGTCCATTAATCAATTCGTTTAAACGGTCAACATGAATGGAAATCTTATCTAGAGTAGAAATATATCGCTCGGTAGAATTTTCCGGCATCATCCTTTGTAGAAGTTGCACCAAACCTTTTATTGTCGTTAAAGGAGTTTTCAATTCATGACTTGCGATTGAAAGGAAATCATCTTTTCGTCTGTCTAATTCTTTCTTATCTGTAATATCTTCAATAGCGATCAGAATTCGGTCTTTATATTGCCCTTCAAACTCAATTCTGTAAGCATTAAGCAACATAATCTTTCTTCCAATGAATGGGAAAGTATGCTCTACTTCATAATCAATTACAGGATTGTTTGTTGGTAATATTTTTGTCAGTAAATCTTTAAGAGAAGGAATATCCCATTGATGGTTTCCCAATTCGAAAAGCAGTTTCCCGACTGTATCTTCGTTGGTAACTTTAAATGAATTTAAAAAGTGTGTATTTGCACTTAAAACTTTATAGTCATTATCTAAAACCAAAAGACTTTCACGAACGGTTTGAATAATACTGGAAAGAAAAGCTTCTTTATCAACCAATTCTTTGGTTCTTAGCTTTATCTTTTTTTCAACCGAAAGTTTTTCTTCTCTAAGCTCATTTTCTGCACGCTTTCGTTCTGTAATGTCATTTTGTACACCAATAAAGTGAGTAACTTCATTATCGCTATTTCTTACGGGAGAAATGTAAAGTTCATTCCAAAAAAGAGTACCGTTTTTTTTGTAATTACGAATCTCAACTTTGCATTCTTTTTCTTGAGAAATGCAATCTTTGATGATTTGTCTTTCTTCCTGATTGCGATCTTCCTGCTGTAAAAAACGGCAATTGTGACCAATAATTTCGTTGTGAGAATACCCTGTAATGATTTCAAACGCTTTATTACAATAAATAATAGGATTATCAGGCTGAGTATTATCGGTGATGATAATCCCAGAATTGGCAGAATTTAAAGCCTGAAGATAAATTTCAATATTATTATGCATTACAATAAGCTGTTTTTGAGGTTTTTAAATCTTGTCTTCAAAATAACATTGAATGTTCATATTGAAAAGCATTTATGTGATAAACTTAGTTGTGATAACTGCTATACAACTATTATGCCTCGCTTATTTTTATAGCTGTTAAATCTTGATATTGTGATTGAAAATAGTATTCTGATTTAATATTCTATGATGATTTATAAAAAAATTATAATGGTAGTGTAAACCAAAAACTGCTTCCTTCACCAACAGTACTTTCTACTCCGATTTCTCCACCATGTTTTTTAATAATTTCTGATGAAATATAAAGACCTAATCCTAGTCCGGAATATTTTCTGCCTTCATGAGTAGCGCGGTAATAACGGTCGAAAAGGTAAGGTTGTACGGATGGATCAATTCCAGCTCCAAAATCCTTTACAGTTATTTTTACATTTTTCTCAATCTGTTCAATGATGAGGTGAATTTTTTCAGAATCTGCAGCATATTTTACAGCATTATTTACAAAATTTACCACAACTTGCTCAATCCTGTGTTCATCGGCTGTAACGTTTGTGGAAAGATCTCCATCAATGATTAATTTAAACTGACCATCAAGCCTGATGTCATTACAACAATCTTCAAGCATTTTTGAAATATTAAAGGTCTGTTTTTTTAACTGTAATTGATCTTCACTGATTCTGTGCATATTCAATAAATCATCAACCAGATTATTAAGCTTTTCCAAACTTTGAGAAGACTGATCGATCAGTCTGGGAATCATCTGATGATTCGGGTTTTCTTTTAATCTTGTTAACAATTGAATGGTTGCTTTCAGACTTGTAATTGGTGTTTTTAATTCATGACTTGCGATACCAAGAAAATCATCTTTTTGTGTTTCGTAATTTTTTCTTTTGGTAATATCTATTGCAATTCCGGTCATGCCAACTGCTACACCATTTGCGTCGTAACTTGGAAGTCCTGAAGAGTGAATCCAATGAATTGATTGGTCTTTCTTTTTAATTTTATATTCTGCGCTGTATGGTTCTCTGCTTTCTATCGACTGATTAATTTTATCATAAATTGGTTCTCGATATTCAGGCATAATGATGTTCATAATATCTTCAAATCGTAGATCTTCATCATCTTTCAGTCCATAAATAGTTCTGAAAATAGAAGAACCGGTCAATTCCTGATTTTGAATATTAAGATGATACGAACCCAATTGTCCTGCGTTCAAAGCAATTTCAAGTTGCTGATTCAAATCTTCGAGCTCTTTCTTTTTATTAATTCTTTCAGTTACCTCATTTGCAATTACAATAATGGCAATGGTTTCACCAGAATCATTTCTAAGGGGCTCATAAATAAAATCAAAAAAACAATCGCTGAGAATTCCTTCAACTTCCAATTTTACAGGTGCAGTATCTCCAATATATGTTTTTCCCGAAGTAAAAACATTGTCCAAAATTGAAAGATAAGGTTGACCTTTTAATTCAGGTAAGGCTTCAGCAAGAGGTAATCTTAAAACATCTGAAGTTTTTCCCCAAACCTTTAAAATCATTTCGTTGGCAACTTCTATAACCAAATCACGACCGGTAAGAATTCCGAATGCAATTGGTGCTTTGCTGATAAATGATTGCAAACGCTGCCGGCTTTTTTTAAGATCCTGATTTAATGATATCGTCAAATCAAATGATTTAGTCAGTTCAATATTTGTGGAATTCAGCATTTCATTGGTTGCTTCCATTTCAACATTGAATTCTGCTAAGTCCTGAACTGCTTTTTTTAGATTTTCTTGGGTGGTAATAAGTTGTCTATTAACTTGCTGAGCTTGCTCAATGGTTTCCAGAGATGATCTGCGAAGCTCAATCTGATCCATGGCTGTTTTTGCTAATCCTTCAAGAATTGCTCTTTCTGAATCACTAAATTCTCTTGGTTTTTGGTCTATTATACATAATGTGCCGATAAGGAATCCGTCATGAGTAATCAGCGGAGCTCCAGCATAAAATCGTAATCCGAAATCACCCATTACATTTGGATTTGCCTGCAGACAAGATTCTTTCAGAGCATCTTCAAAAACGGTAACATCTTTATCTAAAATAGCTAATGCACAAAGACTTTTCCCACGATTAGCTTTTTTTGCATTCCCCATTCCTATATTCGCTTTAAAAAATACAGATTCTGAATCTACAACAGATAAAAGTGAAATGGGAACATTAAAAATCTGAGCAGCAAGTTGCGCAATTCCGTCGAAGCTTTCCTCCGATGGAGTATCTGTTATTCTGTAACGCTGTAAAGCTTCCAGTCGCTGAACTTCATTTTCAGGAATGATGTTGATTCCAAAAGTATTTTCTATCATAGCAGGAATCCTAATAGATATAATATACTTCTTAGGAGTGTAAAGATAGTGCTTTATGCAATATAAATTAATTCTTCAATTATAATTTCAAATCACATAGCATAATTGTTTATGTTTTAATTATATAAAAAAAACAATTCGAGAAGTTAAATTTAAAAATGTATCAATTTGAATTTTAATAGGATAGAAATTGCCTGCTCATAACTCTTAATATTGGCTTAATATTAGATTGGCAATGTACAGAATATTATTACCATGATTTTAAAACATTCCAAAATTGACCTTACCATAGAGCATCTCAACGCTCGATCATTTGTGAATTTTTTGGTCGAATTGCAGAATTTATTAGATTATATTGGTGATAAATTACTTTCGTCCAGTCAATCTGTTTCTGTTGCGGAGAGTGTAACATCGGGGTTTCTGCAGTTTTCTTTTTCACAGATGAAAGATGCTTCAAAATTCTTCAAAGGAGGAATCACAGCTTATACATTGGAAGAAAAACTTTCACTTCTCAATATTGATGAAAAAGATGCAGCTGCCAATGATTGTGTCTCTTCAAATATAGCTGAAAATATGGCATTGGAAGTTGCTGAAATTTTTAAAAGTGATTGGTCGATAGGAGTTACAGGCTATGCAACACCTGTAGAAGATTCAAAAAATAAATTATTTGCGTATTTTGCCATATCATACAAAGGAAATATTATACTTTCTGAAAAACTTGATTTGCATTCGAGAACGATGTCTCTGAAAGCACAGCTGTATTACAGCGAATTTATTTTGGGCTGTCTTAAACTTGAATTAGATAAAACGTCCATTCAATCATAACCAATTTTAGTTTTAAAATTAAAAAATAATATAATTTCATCTTTTACGTTTTAAATTCTTCATCTTCTTTAATGTACATTAATGCAAAAAAATAATCTGAAAAAACATTCTTTCATCAATAATTTATACCGGAAAAATCTTATTTTTTTTATTCTTTTGTTCTGCATTTTTCTTTTGTTGACCTCTTTTGTAAAGAATGATTCTTTGCTTTCTTGGGATATTTATGTGTCCTCAGCTTTTCAAAAATATGAACATTCTGTTTTAGAAAATTTGATGAAGGGTTTAAGTTGGTTGGGTTATTCTCCGATAGCATTTTTACTGATCTGTTTGACCTCTCTTGTTTTCTTTATTATTAAAAGAAAAAGGGAAGCTTACTTGATTTTATCAACAATTCTTACCGGAGGAATCAGTTGGGTTTTAAAAATGTTGATTGACAGACCAAGACCGGGAACCGATTTTGTGAGAATAGTTCAGGAAACGCATTTCCAAAGTTTTCCAAGTGGTCATGTTCTATTTTATACGGTTTATTTCGGATTGCTTTCTGTAATTATCGGCTATAATAAAGCACTTAATCAAACGAAAAAAAGAGTTTTTATTTCTCTGATGGTTTTGATGCTTATATTGGGGGCAATGTCTAGAATATATCTCGGTGCACATTGGTTTACAGATGTGATGGGAGGTTTCATTGTAGGGTTACAATTTATTATTGTTGCAACCACATTGTATCTAAAGAAGGATGTAAAAATAGAAACTGGTTCATCTTATTAAAAAAAGAATTAATCACTTTAATTAAACAGATATAAAAAAATATTCTCAGCAAAAACGCTGAGAATATTTTGGTTCCCTTAAATAGCTATTTTTTAAAATAGTTCACTTCCTTAATTTCAATATTTGTGCCATTTTCTACAAATTTCTCAAATAGAGGTGGAAATTTTACATTTTTTAATACAAACCTTCCAGTTCATCTATAAGAACTTGTACTTGCAAAGGTCTTTTCTTTTCATCAACTTCTAATCTGTTGTAAAAACCTGTTTTCACGATAACCATATTTTTTTCAGGGAGAATAATAATGAATTGACCTAAAAAACCATAGAAAAATCGTGAAATCCTTGAAGTTTCATTATTCGCCCAAATTGTATAACAAAAAGCATCATTTTCTTTTGTTGGACTAAGCATTCTCTTGCAATAATCAGAATCTAGAAGTTGTTTGCCATTCCAGTTTCCATTTTGCAAAATCAATTGTCCGATTTTTGCCAGATCTCTTGTTGTTGCATGAATGCAGCAAAATGCTTTTTCCGTTCCTTTTTCGTCTGTGCTCCATTTTGCGGGAAACTCCATTCCCAAAGGAATCCATAATTTTTCAGAAAGATATGATGCTAGGCTTTTCCCAGTAATCTTTGTCAGAGCTAATCCTAAAAGTTGTGCGGAAACACTTTGATACTCATAATTAATTCCCGGCATTTTATTTATTTCTGTTTCGAAAGTTTGTTTTGCAAGATCTTCTACAAAATATTGTTTTGAATTTTCCGCAAACGGATGTCGATATTCCTCGTCCCAATCAAATCCGCCCTGCATTGTCATCAGATGACGAAAAGTGAGATGTTTACCAAATTTGCTTTCTTTATATTGAGGAAAAACGGAAGAAATTAATTCATTTTCAGAATCTAAAAAACCGTCATCAATAGCACAACCTACCAAAATAGAAAGAAAACCTTTTGACATTGAGAAAGAATTCATCAGTGAAGAATATTCGTGATTTTTCCAATATTGCTCATGAACCAGCATATTGTCTTTGATGATAATCAGTGAAGATGCTCTTGTTTTTTTAAGCTCATTTTCCAGTAGTTCTGAAATTTTTTTGGAATTATAGTCAATGCTTTTTTTCCAGGGTTGAGATTTGGAATTAGAAATAACATTAAAAGGAAATTTTTCTCCATCATCAATCGAAGGTGTTAATGGCCCTTTCTTTAAATTTATACCAATGGCTTTGAAGATATATCCATAACCTGACAGATAGATTATTCCTGCAATTGCTATGCTTCCCGCTATAGTTCCTAGAAATATTTTTTTCATATGTAATGAAGATTAATATTCAAAGCATGTGCCATTGGTTTTAAAGAAAAAGCGACTATTGAGATCATAATTGATTCATTTTATTATTGTAATTTTACCTACAATGAATATCAAATTAAAATCAACATCCGACGGTTTGATTTACGTAAAACAATCGGTGATTATTAACCTAAAGCGCCCTAATTCTCTTGAAGGAGCAAAAGCTTTAGGCAAACCGATTATCATCAATGTAAATCATATAGGATTTCTCAGTCATAATATTGATGGAAATGTAACTTTTTTCATGGCAAATGGTTTTGAAATATCAATGAATGTTTTTTACAGTGAAGCAGAAGAGGTTTTTAATAGTGCAAAAGCCGGTATTTCTTTAGAAATTGCTTTGTAGAATAAGAGTGTAAATGATTTTATTTTAAAAATTTATAGCATAAACTCCATTATTATTGCAAAATATTATAATAAAAATGGCTGAGTTAATGTTTTTGAGATTCTTTAAAAATATTAATAGTTATATTTGAGCAATTTTTTATATTTATGAATGCTCCTGACCTTGTACAGCCTGAGAAACTGTTATCAATATTGTTTTATAGTCCGAATGCTACGGCTGTTTATTCCGGTGCAGATATTAAAATTTTAAGTGTTAATCAGGCCATGCTTAAGTTTTGGGGGAAAGATAGATCTGTTGTTGGACAAACATTTGATATGGCGATTCCTGAATTATATGATCAGCCTTTTCTTGATATATTAAAAAATGTATGGAATTCGGGTGAAACTTTCGTAGCGAGAGATTTTCCGGCAGTTTTGGAAATTGATGGAAATCTGACGAAATTTTTTTTCGATTTTGAATATAAAGCTATTGCCGATGAAAACGGAAAGATAGAATATATTCTTCATACGGCTTTTGATGTTACAGAAAGAAAACAAGCCGAAACTCTAGTTGAAGAAAAATCTAAATCTGAGCAAAAACTCATCGATAATCTTTCTGCGCTTAATGAAGAATATATGGCAACCAACGATGATCTAGTTGCCAAACATGACGAACTTTTTACTTCTAATACAGAACTTGAATCAACAAGAAAAAATCTTTTAACTGCAAATTTTACCCTTGCTGAAAGTGAAGAACGCTTTAAAACATTAGTAGAAAAAGCTCCTGTTGCTATGGCTTCATTGAAAGGTGAAGATTTTAAGGTAGATATCGTTAATGAAATGGTTTTAAAAATCTGGAATAAAAACCGTTCCATTATTGGTCTTCCACTGGAAGAAGCTTTGCCGGAGCTTAAGGGGCAGCAATTTGGTGAAATTCTTAAAACAGTATATTCTACAGGTGAAGCTTATCACGGAATTGAAGATCTTGCATTGATTGCAGAAGAAGGGGTATTGGTTGAGCATTATCTAAATTTCGTTTATCAACCTATGTTTGATGAAAATGGCAAAAGTAAATCGATATTAATTGTCGCAAGTGATGTTACAGAGCAGGTTGCCGCAAGAAAATCATTGAGCGAAATCAATACAAGATTAGAAATCGCAATGAATGCAAGCGGATTGGGTTCTACAGAAGTTGAATTGGCAACCGGAATTATGCAGAGCACTACTCAGTTTAAATATAATTATGGGTATCTTTCTCATGAAGAATTTAATTATCCTGATCTTTTTGAAGCCATGCTTCCCGAATATCGTGAAAGTGTAAAAGCTTTGGTACAGGATGCAATTCGCACCAATGGAATTTATAAAGCAGAATATCCTGTAAAATGGCGAGATGGATCTATTCATTGGATTCAGGCTCATGGAAGACCAAGATATGATGAAAACGGCAATGCTAATCGAATGGTTGGTATGACTGCAGACATTACCGATAAAAAATTGGCAGAGCAGCGTAAAGACGACTTTCTAAGCGTGGCAAGTCATGAATTAAAAACTCCTTTGACTTCTGTAAAAGCATCTATTCAACTATTAAACCGAATTAAAGACCGTCCTTATTCTGAAACTCACGTAAAACTGATTGAACAATCTGATAAGAGCATCGAAAAAATGTGCATGCTTGTTGATGATCTTTTGAATATGAGTAGGATGGGGCAGGATCAGCTGAATCTTGAATGCAATACTTTTAATATTTATGAAATGTTAAATAGTAGTTGTAGTCATATAAGATTTTTAAACGAGTATGAAATTATTCTCAGCGGAGATAAAACTTTGGAGGTTTTTGCCGATCAACACCGAATTGATCAGGTTGTCGTTAATTTTGTGAACAACGCCATTAAATATGGGAAAGATTCTAAGCGAATCAATATTGAAACTGAAGCTGTTGGAGAATTTATTAAAGTTTCTGTAAAAGATTTTGGACAAGGAATTCCGGAATCTGCCATTCCCTTTGTTTTTGATCGATATTATCGTGCAGATCATCTCGGGAAATCTTATTCGGGTCTTGGTTTAGGGTTGTTTATCTGCTCTGAAATAATAAAAAAACATTCCGGAAAGATTGGTGTGGAAAGCAAAATAGGAGAGGGAAGTACTTTCTGGTTTATGCTTCCGAAATAATTAAAAAATCTACTTTATGATTGTAGTTTAGATTAAAATCTAAATCATTTATTTTATACCTTTCATCATATAAGGCACGTATCTTGATTAGGCATTTCCAAATAATATTATCATGAACGTTAAAAGAATTTTTGGAACTGTTCTTACAGTGTTGGGAATTGCTGCTCTTATTTATACAGGGTACGAAGTTATTAATAAAAGCGCTGCATATACGTCATTAGCAGTTATAGGAATTTTAGGTTTGATATTTTTTTCCTCGGGCATCAGTCTCGTTAAGAATACAAAAGATGAAAGTTAACCCTGTAAAATTAGAAAGTAGAAGTAACACAGATATTTTCAATGGAAAAAAGCAGAGTCAAATGTTACTTATTCTGCAATGAAAGAAATTTGAAAAAAGAAAAGGTATAGTTTTGAATTTATTAATCCTAAATTCAAATGATACATTGAAAAACAGGAACTGAATAATTTCAATTCCTGTTTTTTTTTTTGAATTTATAAAATTTGTCTTTCCTCAAGTATTTGATTTTGATTTTCTTGATTAAAAATTGGAAATTCTGATCTGTTAATTGCCATCATAATTCTTTCTGCGGCGGTATCACAAAAATCGAGCCCGGAATAATCAGGGTTTAATCCGCCAATAAAAGGGACTGCCATAATAAATAATCCATCAATAGGCTTATTGTACAAATCAAGCGACTGAAAATAATCGTTTATATTTAAACCCGGAACATTCAAATAATAATTATGTTGATCCGTAGATTTAATTACTTTTTCATCTTCATTAATAAACAGTTCTTCACCTTTTTGTTGGTTTTTAAAACGAAGATAAGCTGCACTTACCAAACTTTCATTTACTAAACTTTTAAAAGGTAAATCTTCCGGATTCATTTGTTGCTGTCCGATTGAATCAACAAACATTTCATAATGCTTCTTAATTTCATTGCCTTCTTTATCGGTATAAATGTAATCAGCTCCTCCTTGGATATTGGGTTCAACAGTACTTTCTTTATCAACTTCAATTAACGTAATAAGTCCAGCTTCATGAAGTGCCATCATTTCTTTATAAGAAGACTGTGGCAATGATGCAATAATTATCGTAATTAATGGCATTAAAGTAGATTTTAATCGGAGCATATCTTCTGCGGAGAAATGCTTTGCAGGATAATTCATCGCATAACTGAATGCTGCAAGTTTTTCTTTCCAGGTGATTGATTTTTTTCTGTTGATTGATTTTTCAGCTTCGTAATATTCAGCTTTAAAAAGTTCAAAACTGTCGACTTTTTCACGAAAATTCATCATTTTTTCTACAAATTTTTCAATAGTTAAATCTTTAATTGATTCATAGAAATCAGGATCTTTTTCTTTTAAAGGCTTTTTAAAATTAATTTCAAAAACATAATCAAGATCTACAAAACCTTTATGGCTTTCTTTGTATTCATCGATTTCCTGCAACGACATTGCCCATTTTAATGAATAAGAATCATCTTCAGAATGAAATCTCAGAGCAGGAAGAAAACCTCCTTTTGAGAATAAGTCTAAACGGAAATTTTCTGATGAATCATTAAGTTGATACATCAATTTATCGCCATCTTCAGTAAATTTACCATTCAGTCTTGCTAAAGTTTTTACGGCATCAATCGCTGTGAGTGAAGTTCCCCTTACTGCAACCGGAAAATTAGTCGCATCCTGAAATTTTGATGGTGGATAAGGTGAGTCATACCAACCTTTAACAGTTTCCTCGTATTTTTTTCGCCAAATATGACCAGTGCAAATCACAACTTTGTCAACCAAAAACTCTGTATCGTCTTCGCTATTTTCTGTAATAATCTTAAATTTTCTTTCTGAACTAAAATTCGGAAGAATATCTTTAACAGCAGTTTCTGTTTTGATAATCACGTTAATTCCTTTTTCTTCGGCAATATCAATCAACTGTTGAAATTGATCTTCAAGATAATCACCCAATAAAAGTCTAGGAATCACCAAATACGGATTTAGGTTTTCAGGATTTTTAAAATCATTAAACTTTTCGCTGGGATTTCTTCGGATAAAATCTTCAAAACTATCTACAAGTTTGGGTAATTCATTAGCTGAAACATTCGCTACATGTTCATTACACGATCCAAATTTACCATAAGGCATACCGACTCCAAGTCTGTCGTTTTTTTCGAAAATAAAAATGCTTTTCGGAAGGTTGCTGCTTTTTGTAATATGTTTTAAAAAAAGCAATGCTGCAGGACCACCGCCGATCACTGCAATATGTTGAGATATATTTTGATTCATACAATATTTTTTTTGATATAATTGAAATTCAAATAATGTTCCTTAAATGAATTCATGTATTGAAAAAATAATTATGTTTTTATGATTAAAAACATATTTGTGACCTGATTTGGATAATTCAAACCTTTTTAATCAAAAAAACAAAATATACCACACATTATATGTTTAGCATTATTTAACACTTTAATGGTATGGTGGTTGTAAGAAGTAAGGCTCACAACAAAAATATTATTATGCAAAACGAAAAAACAGTATCGGTATTAAACGATTTATTGAACATTACAAATGACAGAATTCAAGGATTTTCAAAAGTAGAAGACAAAGTTTGGGATACTTATTCGCCTGTAAAAGGAGATTACGATCAAATGGTAGCTCAATCTCAGGTAATGAAATCAGAACTTATTAATTTAATTACAGAAAGAGGCGGAGAACCGGATAATACTGGAAGTACTGCCGGAGCAATTCACCGAGGTTGGATTGATGTGAAAAATTCATTTTCAGGAGACAAAACAGGAGCTACTCTTGGAAATGTAGTATTCGGGGAAGAAGCGGCTATTGATGCCTATCAAGATGCTTTAGACAGCGGAGATCTTTGCCCGGAAAGTTCAAGAGTTGTAAGCGATCAGCTTCATCATTTAAAATCTTCATACAGTAAATTCAACAATTTAAATGAGTTGAAAAATTAATCTGATATCTATTTGAAATTTAATTCAGAAAACGATGATTATCGATCATTAATTACGAAATATAATCCTAGAAAGAAATTTTTAGGATTTTTTATTTTATAATATGATTTTTTTTATTGTGTTGATTTCGGGTTAATTATGAAAGTCTTTTTTAAATAAATTAAAATTATTTATTTCTAAACTTTTGATGGCACACCGATTGCAAAAAGGAATATACCAATAAAAAATATAATGGAATTAAGTGTTAATGCAGAGATTAAAAGTAATGATGTGGTAAAAGTAGTACTTGCACTTTTAGATAAAGACCTTCAGGAAATGATGAATTATTGCACTCAAAATAAATGGAAATTTGAAATGCTTAATTCTAATAATTTACAGCTTTTTGTGCCCTATAATTCGTTACATCTTCTGTTTTATTTGGGACATCAGATTTTGTCAGGAACAAATAATTCTGAATTGCAAAATTCGTAAGGCATTAAATGTTTTTAAACTAATATTTTAAAATTACTATTTTTAAGTTAAATACTGATTTGAATTTAAATTATTCTAGGAATCAGTATTTTAAGGTTTAAAAAATAAATTATTTTAGTTTAAATTGTTTATTTGGTACAGTAATTGAATATAGGAAGGCACAGCTGAAAACCCGCATTGAAAAGTGCATTGGGAAAATTAGATAAATATAAAACGGATTAAAATATTCTATTATTTATCATCAATTTGAAATAATTAAAATTTTTATATGAAAACAAAACTAGCAATTTTATCGCTCGCGATAGCGGTACCTTCATGTGTATTTGCACAAGATTCAATTAAGGTAAGTAACAATGGAGAATATCCAAATACATTCTCGTCAGGTTCAGCAAATGTAGAGCGTTTTACGCAGTCTTCTAAAAGATTTAACGACTGGTCAATTTCATTTGGTGCAGGAGTTCCTTTAATGCAGTATGCAGATCTTACATCATTAAAATTCGGTAAGGGTGCAGGAAAAAGTTTGGTAGGATACTCTGCTTATTTGAGTATTGATAAAGCAATTAGTCATACTTTCGGATTGAAGTTACAATATGACCGTGGAGAAACTCGTCAAGGTGCTTTTTATACTAGAGATGCAGCTCCTGCAAATGCTTCTGTAAACGGACAATATGGAGGTAGAACTCAATATGATGCTGTCTCTATTTTAGGAGATCTTAATTTAACAAATCTTTTCAGAAGAGTTGATAATAAATCTCCATACAGATGGGCATTGCACGGATATGCTGGTGTAGGAACTATTGGATACAGAGCTTATTTAAAAGACGAAACAGGTCAACGTTTGGTGACAGAAGTTAAACCAATCAGAGATGGTCTTTCATTTTTTGGACAAGGAGGTGCTGGTTTGAAATATAAAATCAACAGAAGATTAGATATTGAAGGAAGAGTAATGTATATCGTTACTACAGATGATACTTTTGACGGTGGAGACAGCGTGGTAAATATGAGAAAAGATAATAATTCAGATAATTTTATCAATGCTACTCTAGGTCTTTCAGTGAAATTAGGTAAACATGAATCTCACTTAATGTGGCATGATCCGCTTCAGGAAATTTATTACAGAACGGATGTTTTAGAATCTAAAATCAACGATGTAGAGGTTTGTAAAGCAGGTGATGCAGATAATGACGGAGTTTGTGATGATTGGGACAGACAGCTTGATACTCCTGCAGGAGCAAGAGTTGACGGATCTGGAGTTGCCTTGGATGTAGATATGGATGGAGTTATCGATCTTTATGATAAATGTGTAACAGTTCCTGGACCAGTAGAAAATAACGGTTGTCCGGTTGAATCTGCTCAAACTCCAAATTCAGGATCTGTTACAGAAGCTGAAACTAAATTAGACGGAATTGAATTTGAACTTAATTCAGACAAAATTTTATCGAATAATACACCAATTTTGAATAATGCGGTAGGCTACATCAATTCTTCAAATGGTTCTTATACTGTTGTAGGAGCTACTGATACGAGAGGAAGCGAGGCTTATAACCAAAAATTATCTCAAAACAGAGCTAATAATGTGAAAGATTATTTAATTAAAAACGGTGTAGAATCTACCAAGCTGGACGCACAGGGAAATGGAAAAAATGATTTAAAATATCCGGAATGTGATCCTGCATCAAAATGTCCGGAATGGAAAAATAAAGCAAATAGAAGAGTGTACTTTAAAGCAAAATAAATTGTACTATTTTATAGTGAGACCGTCATGTATGACGGTCTTTTTTTTGTTTCTATGATTTAATTACATCAAAAACTTTCTATAAATAATTTTTATTCAAAAAACATTATCCAAATCATAAAACAGAATCCTGTACAAATTTTATATTTGTTACCGTTTGCAGTAAATGAGAACGATTATGAAAAAGATTCTAATTTTTGATGACGATAAATCTATTCTCGAAGTCTTTACCATCATCTTTGCCGAAAACGGTTATGACGTTGAAATATCTGAAACTTCACACGATATTATTGAAAGAGTAGAAGCATTCAAACCAGATTTAATTTTAATGGATAATTGGATTCCTGAAATTGGTGGAATAGAAGCATTAAAACTTTTAAGAAATCATCAGGATTTCAAAAATATACCAGTGATTTATGTAAGCGCAAACAGTGATATTGCTTACTTGGCAAAAAAAGCTCAGGCAAACGATTACATTGCAAAACCTTTTGATCTTACAGAATTGGAAACTAAAGTTGAAAAATTTTTTTCACGAAGCCATAATTAATTATAATTACCAGTAAGATGCAGTATCGTATATTGCCATGCATCTAATGTTACAACCATTGTAGAATCAACATTCCTTTTTTTACCTGTAAATAGATTGGTGTAAATGCCTTGATCAAATGATGTGTCGAGTTGTACAATAAGCTGGTCTCTGGAGAGATTGATAATGGTTAAAACTTTATCACCATTTTTTTCTCGGACAAAAGAGATAACCTTATCCATTTTATCATTCATAATTCTTACCATTTCGCCACCGTATTGACCATTCCATAATGCCTGGTTTTTATGTTTTAGCTTAAAAAGCTTTGTGTAAAGTTTTGAAAATTCATGAGTCTTCCATTCAATGGGATCTTTTTCGAAAAATTCAAGTGAACGGTTTAATCCTGCTTCCTGACCGCTGTACACAAGTGGAATTCCGTCCATCATTACATTAAAAACAATTACAGCTTTTAAAGCATCACCAAAATTACTGTACTGATTACCTTCCCATGAATTTTTATCGTGATTATCTATAAAATTCATACGAATTCCTTCTTTTGGAAAAATTGAAACGTGCTCTGCCAAATAAGTTTCCGTCAATGTTTTTACACTTAATCCTTGTACTGAAATAAGATGCAGGATATTCCATAGTGTCCAATTGTAAGTTGAGTCGAATGCTTTTCTGTGAAGTTCTTTGTCTTCAGCTTCAGCAAGCATAAAAACGGGTTTTATAGCATCTAATTCTTCTCTTGCATTTTCCCAAAAATCAATCGGAACAAAGCTTGCAATATCACAACGGTAACCGTCAATATCAAATTCTTTTACCCAATATTTTAAAGCTTCAGTCATGTATTTTCTTAAAGCAGGATTTTTATAATCAAATTCTATAATATCGTCATAATCTCTCCATCGGGTAGATTGAAATGTGTTTTTTCTGGATTTCATGTACCAGTCAGGATGTTTTTCAACCAATTCGTTGTCCCAACTTGTATGGTTTGCTACCCAATCGATAATAACATACATTCCAGCATCATGAATTGCTTTTATGAGATTTTTAAAATCTTGTTCTAAACCAAATTCAGGATTGATTCCATAATAATCTTTTACAGAATAGTAACTTCCCAATGTTCCTTTACGATGAACTTCACCAATCGGATGAATCGGCATTAGCCAGATAATATCAATACCCATTTTTTTTAACCTTGAAAGCTGTTTATTGACCGCCTGAAAAGTTCCCTCTCTAGAAAACTGGCGTATATTCAGCTCATAAATTGTAGCATTTTTCACCCAGTCAGGAGTGGTAATTTTTACATAATTTTTTGGTTCGTATCGGGGATCGGTTATTTGTTTCATAAATAAAGGGAAAAGATTTTGCTGAAATAATATTGTGCAAGAAATAACTGTACCAATCAATTACTTAATTTAGTGTGATTGAATCTTTTTAATGATTTGCTTCTGTAATTATTTAATAAGAATCAAATTTCATTTAAAATTTAAATAATAGATTTAAAAAGACATTTAGGTTTAATTTTTGTAAATAATTGAACGTTGATGAGACGTTTGTCTTCTTAAAGAGATACCAAATAATATTTTATGATACCAAAAAAAATACATTATTGCTGGTTTGGCGGTAACGAAAAAGACGAATTGGCAAAACATTGCTTTGCAACATGGAGAAAAATTCATCCTGATTTCGAAATTATAGAATGGAACGAATCTAATGCTCCTGTTCAAGATAATAACTATGTAAAAGAGGCTTTTGAGCAGGGAAAATGGGCTTTTGTTTCAGATTATGTACGCTCCAAAGTGATGCTTGAGCATGGAGGAATATATATGGATACTGATATGGAATTGAAGCTTCCTTTAGACGAATTTCTAAACGAAAAAGCTGTATGTGGTTTTGAGGTCAAAGGCGTTCCTTACTCGGCATTTTGGATGGCAGAACCGGGACATCAGCTTTCAAAAGATTTCGTAGCTTATTACGATAAACAAGATGGTTTTGAAGAAAGAATCAATACGGATATTTTTTCTGAAATGCTTGAGAAAGATTATGGAGCAGACCGATTTTCAGATACCATTCAAAAGCTTAAACATGGAGTAACTTTATATCCTTCAGTTTATTTTTCTCAAGATTTACCAAAAAATTATGTGAGTCATCATTTCAACGGATCTTGGTTTGGTGGTGATGAAGAGAATACCCATAAAACTATGGTAAATATTTATGGTTTATTGGAAAGACTCGTGAATGAAAAGAATGCAGAAAAAGCCGTTCAAAGTATTATCAACGAGCACAAAATTATTGACGTGAAAAAAATATTAGATCTTTTACCAAAAGATAAAATTAGAGAATATTTGGAAAATTAATTTTCTTAATAACCCATTTCAAAGATAAACTCCAATATTTAAGTATTGGAGTTTGCTATTTAATAAAAAAGATTAGAAGAATTCAATATTAGAATTACAATTCGAACATTTTTAAGCGAGTAATAAGGTAATGTAGAGTTTGGTAGTTTATGAAGTAGAAATTTACAAATACTACATTTGAAAAATGGCACCAACTGTTTTTAGTTGATGCCATTTGGCTGTGTGACTTCGACAGGATTCAAACCTGTAACCTCCTGAGCCGTAATCAGGTGCGCTATTCAGTTGCGCCACGAAGCCGTTGTTTAAAGGTTTGCAAATATAGTACTTTTTTGCTTTCTTTGAAAGATGAAAGCAAAATTTTTACTGATAATCGCATTTTTATTTCTAATCAACTGTAAAAGAGAACAAAAAATATCATCTTCAGATTGGGAAAAGATCTCTGAAAGAGTACAGTTTAAAGATGATAACGGGAAATTAGACATAAAATCAGGAAATTTTAAGTATTATTTCGAAAAAAATAAAATTCCGTTTTCTAAAATCATCCTTTTAAATGCAAGTTTAATGGGCTATGTTTCGGAGCTTGGTGCAGAAAATTTGGTTATTGGAATTGCAAGTCCGGAGTATATTTATTCTGAAAAGATTCACAGCTTATTAAAATCAGGAAAAATTCAAAATGTAGGGAATGAACAAAAATATGATGTAGAAAAGATTATTGCAATGAAACCAGATGCGATTTTCACCAATTATATTGCAAGTTTTGATAATACCTATCAACTTTTAAAAAACAATAATATTAAGGTGATTTTTTTGGATGAATACATGGAGCAAAGCCCCATGGTAAAGACCTCTTACATTAAATTATTTGGAAAACTTTTAGGCAAAGAAAAAGAAGCTCAAACAAAATTTGATGAAATTCAGAAAAATTATAACGATTTGAAAAGTTTAGCTTTAAAATCAACTTCAAAACCATATGTTTTAGCTAATGAAATGTACGACGATGTATGGTATTTGCCGGGAGGAAAAACTTTTACAGCCAATTATGTTGCCGACGCCAATGCTAATTATATTTTAAAAGAGAATATAGAGGAAAAAGCTGTTACAATGAGCTTTGAAGAAGTTTTTGCAAAGTCAAAAAATATTCAATTCTGGATAAATGCGGGAAATCATATTTCGAAAAAAGAAATGTTGAGCATCAATCCTTTTTATGGGAAATTAGAAGTGTTTAACAAAGGAAAGATTTATGGAGTTTCTGGAAAAGAGAGACAAAAAGCCAACGATTTTTTTGAAAGTGGAGTAGTACGATCAGATTTGGTTTTAAAAGACTATATAAAGATTTTTCATCCCGAACTTTTACCGAATTATCAATTGACTTACATGAATGAATTGAAATAACAGTTTTTAAATTTTAAAATAGCCACTAATTCACGAATATAAATTTTTGAATTTTCTTTGTAGATTAAGCCCTACTATCAGTTTTAGCTATAAAAATTCGTGAATTTGTGATAAAAATTATAATTAATTTTCAAGCAGACAAGCATATATTGAAATTTAAGCTTATAGCAAAAGCCAATTGCCAAAAGCTATTTAACTCGCAGTATTTTTATATTTTTGCGTCAAGTTTTTAGCTTATGTGGAAAAAAATAAAACAGTTTATTTTTATAGTTCTAATTCTGAACGTAGTTTTCATTATTTGGGGAAGATTCTTCAATCCGCCCATCACGATTACTCAAATCGGTGGACTTTTCGAATATGGAAGATTACAACGAGACTATATTTCTTATGATGAAATGGGAAGTAATGTGAAAAAGGCGGTGATTGCTTCTGAAGATCAAAAGTTTTTTAATCATAATGGTTTCGATTATACGGCAATCGAAAAAGCCATGAAAAATAATGAAAAAGGGAAAAAAATAAGAGGCGGAAGTACAATTTCCCAGCAAACTGCAAAAAATATTTTCCTTTGGCAGGGTAGAAGTTGGGTCAGAAAAGGACTGGAAGCGATTTATACTTTCATTATCGAAAAAGTTTGGTCTAAAGATATTATTCTCGAAAGATATTTAAATTCCATCGAGATGGGACAGGGAGTTTTCGGTATTGAAGCGGCTTCACAATACTATTTTGGGAAATCTTCCAAAGATTTAAACACTTCGGAAGCAGCCTGGATTGCCGTAGTTTTACCAAATCCGAAAAAGTATGATCCTAAAAATCCTTCAGCATATTTAAGAAAGAAACATAGCTGGATTATGAGACAAATGAGGAATGTGAGTTTGAAATAGTATCTTTGCACCAATGAAGCTGCTGAATTCAAGTACAAAAAATTTCGAATCTGTTCTTAAAAAATATTTTTCTTTTAAGAATGAAACCACTTCGCTCGAACCTTTGACCGAGTTTTTAGAGGCAATAAAAAAGACAGATTTTAAAAATATTCTTGAGTTCCTTCAAACAAATCAGAATTCTGCGGATAATTTCAGACATTATCTCTACAATATTTTCTCGGATAGACCTTTTAATCTTTCTTTGACGGAGGCTAATATTCTTTCTGAAAACGCCTTCTTTCCAGAACTTAAAAAAAGGATTTTAAATAAAATTTTACCACCGGTTGAGCACGAAAATACGGTTTGGTATCTTATTGACAACATAAGTTTCAGCACTAAAAAAGATCTCGAATATCTTCACAATCTTCCCGAGAATGAGCTTGATGAGTTGATGAGTATTTTGGGAATTTCAGATTTTATTTTAAAACCTAAAGTAAAAAGCGAACTTATTTTTTCAATGAATATTCTTTCGTGGCGCGTTACCGGAATGGCTTTGGAAGTGGATGTTGTGAGAATGGCTCCTGAATACAGAAATTTTGACAACCCATTTTTAGCTTTACAAAATGAATTGGAAGCTTTAGCAGAGGATTTTAAGATTAATCCTGAAATTCAACTAAATTCCAAAGACAGCAGATATAAACAGATTAAGATTTATGCTGAACAATGTCAGGATTTTGTAAACATTGCCTTTAAAAACTCTTCAAAATACGGGATTTCCGGCAAGATTAATCAGTCACTTCTTAAAATCCGTCAACAAACACAGCGAATTTCTGAGATTGTAAATCTACTAATAATTGATCAGCATGAGGATGTAATTATTAAGTCTAAACAGTTGATTTTTAATGTTCTAAATTATAAATCTCATAAGAATAATATTTCCGATCTCATCAACGATAGTACGAGGTTGATTTCACATTTAATTACAAATCACACTGCAGAAACGGGCAGTCATTATATTACTTCAAGCCGTAAACAGTACATGAAAATGTTCTACAAAGCAAGCGGTGGAGGAATTATCGTTGGAGCATTATGTGTCTTGAAAATGCTGTATGGTTTTATGCCTGGAAGCGACTTTTTTCATGCATTTTTATACTCATTAAATTATGCAATGGGATTTGTGATGATTTACTTGATGGGATTTACTTTAGCAACAAAACAGCCTGCAATGACTGCTGCAACGATGACGAAGGTTTTATCTGAGCAGGAAAATACGAAAAGTAATTATACCGAATTTGCTGATTTGGTTTCGAAATTATTTAGAAGTCAGTTTATTGCTTTTGTAGGAAATGTTTTGCTTTCATTTCCGATAGCTTTGTTGATTATTTATGGTTTGGATGTTTTTTTCTCTCAGAATTTAGCCGTTGAAAAATCTGATAAGCTATTGAAAGATTTAGATCCTTTTAAATCTAAAGCAATTCTTCATGCGTGTATTGCCGGTTTTTATCTTTTTATTTCAGGGATTATTTCGGGTAATATCGGTAATAATTCTATTTTTTATCAAATTCCGGATCGAATTGCTAAAAATATTCCTATAAGAAGATTATTTGGAGCTCATTTTGCGAAAGGTCTTTCAAAATATTATGCTAAAAACTGGGCAGGAATTATATCTAATTTTTGGTTTGGAGTTTTTCTGGGAGCAACGGCGCCAATCGGGTTGTTTTTCGGTCTCGATTTAGATATTCGTCACATCACTTTTGCTGCCGGAAATTTTGCAATCGGTTTGTATGGAAAAGATTTTACTGTTGGTTCTTCAATATTTTGGACATCATTTATCACCGTTTTTGTTATCGGATTCTTCAACTTTTTGGTGAGTTTTAGTTTATCGATGTTTTTGGCTTTCCGTTCGAGAAAAATGAATTTCGGTGAAGTAAGAGAAATCTATCGTGCAATTTTCAGATATTTTTTAAGAAATCCTTTGAAATTTTTCCTTCCCTTACAATCTACTTTTGATTTGAAATCTAATAACTTAGTACAGAACTCAATTCCTACAAAATCTGAAGATCATTAAATTTTTCTTCTCCGAATTTATCCTGAAACTTTTTTAAATAAAAGCTTTTTCTCATATTGAAATCATTTTTCAGCAAAGGCGAATTGATTCTTATCTGAATGATTTTGTTGTCTAAATTTACACTGATAATCTCTTGAAAAAGGCTTTCGTCAAGATAATCCTCCAAAAAATCTTTTATCTCAAAAGCGATAAGTTTATGCTCAAAACCATGAATTCTGGCGAATGATTTTACTAATTCTGAGGATTGAAATTCTCGTTTTTTATTTCGTTTCATAGTCTTAAATCTCAAAAATTACACTTTCCTCGTTTATTCTTCTCACAACATTTTCCGTACGTTCTTTATGGGTATCAGTAATGAAAATCTGCCCAAAATTTTCCTGATTAACCAATTTGATTAGCTGTGCAACACGGATGTCATCCAATTTATCAAAAATATCATCCAATAAAAGAATAGGTGTTTTATTGGTCAATTCTTTTATCAAACTCATTTGAGCTAATTTCAGTGAAATCAAAAATGATTTTTGCTGTCCTTGCGAACCGATTTTTTTAATCAAAACAGAATCCATTTCAAAAAGTAGATCATCTTTGTGAATTCCTTTTGAAGTGTAGGTTAACATTCTGTCGCGTTCTAAACTCTGCGAAAGTAAGTTTTCAAATGTTTCTTCCAACAAATGAGATTCATAAATCACAGAAACACTTTCTTTTCCTCCCGAAATAATCTGATAAAAATTCTGAACTATCGGATTGAGTTTTGCAACAAATTCTCTTCTTTTTTCAAAAATTTTAGTTCCTGATTTTGTAATTGGGTCATCATAAATTTCCAAAGAATCTTTATCCCAAACTCTGTTTTTGGCGAAATATTTCAATAAAGCATTTCTTTGCTGAATTGTTTTCTGATATTGAATCAAATCATAAAGATAACCCGAATCAGTCTGAGAAATCATCGAATCTAAAAACTTTCTGCGGCTTTCCCCAGAATCTGAAATCAAGTTCGAATCGTAAGGAGAAATCATCACGCTTGGCAAATAACCAATATGATCTGCCATTCTATCGTAGCTTTTATCATTCTTTTTAATGATTTTTTTTGCTTCTTTTGGCTGAGAAATCTTCAAAGTGTCTTCGCTGTCTTCATTTTGGATTTCTGCATCAATTGTAAAAAAATCTTCTTCTATTTTAATATTATTAGCATCGGTATTTCCTAAAAAACTTTTGCCGACAGAAAGGTAGTGCAATGCATCGAGAATATTGGTTTTTCCAACGCCGTTGTTTCCTACAAAACAGTTGATTTGGGGTGAAAATTCAAACTTCTTTTCTGAATGATTTTTGAAATTGTATAAAGAAAGCTTCTTAATAATCATTTGTCAAAAATACTTCATTATTAGTAAAAATAAAAATGGCAAACCTGAGCAAGATTCAACCCAAAAAGAATAGTAAGAATCTTTGTTTGAATTTTCAGAAAAATAAATGAAGATGAAGGTTAAGATTGAGGTTAAGAAAAAGCTAACAGAAAATTTAGTTTTCAAATATAAAATCGACAGAATACATGCGATAAACACCAATAAATAAGTAAGATATTTTGTGTTTTGTACGCCAATTAATTTGGGGAAAGTCTGTACTGTATCGCTCTTCATATCACGAATGTCGAAAGGTAAAACCAATGCTGTGATAAAGAAAAAACTGATTAAAAAAATAGGTAAATCAAACTCTGGTAATGTTAACCAGCAATTCATTAATGCCCAAACTAAACCAACGTAAAAAACTTTCAGAAAAGGGATTTTACGGATGTATGTTTCCAGAAAAAAGCTATTGTAGAGTAAACCTAAAACGATAATAATAAACCATTTTAGTAACCGTATTTCATTATGATTAAAAATAATTAAAGCCGCTGAAATGAGTCCAGCAAAGAAATTAAGAATCAATATTCGATAGAAATATTTCGTTTTTTGATATTTTGTGTACAGATAACCGCTGAAATACGTTATGAAGATGAGAAAAACTGTTGGAAAACGGAATGTGTTTTGCTCAAGCATGAAAAAAACTGCAAAAAGTGTCCCCATTAAGGATACGTAAAGTTGGCTGTCTATGACAGATTTTTTCAGTACTTTTAAGAAATTCATTTATCAAAAATAACACTTATGCAAAGATTTTCCAAGATTTTGTTCCTCATCCTATTTCTGTCTAATTTTTCAGGGGTTTTTGCTCAGAAATATTACGATACCCAATGGGGGAAGATACATGAAAATTCTAAAAAAGGAACGTACAAATCTAATCTTCCCATTGTTTTAGAAATTCAAAAACAAGCTATGAAAGAAAATAATGCACTTCAATTGATCCGTTCTTTGAGAGCGGAATTCAGTTTGATCAATCAAACAACCGATGATGAAAAGAATGATTCTGCATCTAGGTTTTTTGTAAAACTTCGATCTGTAGAAAAACAATTGAAAGGTGATGACCAATTGGTTTATAAAGTTTTGCTTTCCGGTTTTTTGATGGATTATTACAACAATCATTCATGGGAAATTGATGGAAGAACAAACATAAATTCACAAGATGATGTTGCACAAATTGAAACTTGGAGCAAACTTGACTTTAAAAATTATTTAAACAAAAACTTTAAAGAATTAGACCAGCAGAATCAGGCAATGAAGAAAGTTGCTTTGGCAAAATATAAAGACGTTTTTTCGAACTCAGAAAACATCAGTTACTTCCCACGTTTGCAGGATTGGTATTCGCTGAAAAAAGTAAGTTTTCTGTCTTATAACGGTTTGTTTACAAAAAATGAATTAGCTGAAAACAGAAATACAATCAATAGTATTTTTGATGAGTTGGTTACTCAAAATGAAGGAAATACTAAGCTGTATTTTATGCATCAGAAATTATCTGAGAATTGCCAGTTTTCCCAATGTAAAGATAAATTGGAACAACTTCAAAGTTTAATGAAATCAAATATTGAAGGCGATTACAAGGTTTTGATTGCAGAAGAAATAGTAGATGAATTGGTTTTAAAAAATAAAGAAAAGGAAGCCATTCAATTTGCTAATTCTATAAAAAGTCAATATTCAAAATCTCCTTTTATTGATAATATTAAAAACAAGGAAAATCAGATTGTAAATCCTTTTTTAAGCATTAAATATGAGGAGCAAACCCAGCCAAATTTGCCGATTCATTTGGTTGCAGAATTTAAAAATGTGACCGAATTTTCTGTGAATATATATGAAGTGAAAGATAATTGGTTGTCGTTTATGCAATATTCAAAGAATTCTTACAATAATACTTTTTCAAAAGTGAAAAAGACTTTGGTCAGAAAAGAAGTTTTTCAATTAAATGATCCTAAAGATTATCAGCTTCATAAAACTTCATTAGAAATAAAGCCGCTTCCTTCTGGAATTTATGTTGCAGAATACCAGGTTCCAGGAGTAAAAAGTGATGAAAACGGAAGTCAGAATTTTTACTTTTTAGTATCAAATCATAAGATTATTTACCATAATAAAAGCGAAAACAACCAGCTTTTAAATGAATTAAAATTAGTCAGTTCCGAAAATGGAAAACCTGTTCTCAATGAAAATCTTTCATTTTATGAATTTCTTCAGAATGAAACTTTAAATAAAGTTGAAGGAAAAACAGATGGTAAAGGTATTTTTAAATTTCCTGCCACCGAAAGTAAACAATATTACAGAACGATTTTAGTGCAGCAGCCGAAAACTAATGATTTTCAAATAATGCAAATGTATGGTTATAACAATCGGGAAGAGTACAATCCGAACAAACAAACCAGAACCAAAGCCCAGGTTTTCACAGACAGAGCAATTTACAGACCCGGACAAACTGTGTATTTTAAGGTGATCAATACAAAAATTGATAAAGAAATTGAGGGAGTAGCTTCTGGTTTAAAACAAAAAATTACATTAAAAGATGCCAATAATCAGGAAGTCTCTGTTCAGAATTTTACGACCAATGATTTTGGTTCTTATCACGGAAGTTTTATTTTACCAAAAGGAAAATTGAACGGGAATTTTAATCTTTCAACAGATGGTGGAACGGATGGTTATAAAAATTTAAATGTAGAAGAATACAAACGTCCGAAATTTGAAGTGACTTTTGAGCCTGTAAAAGATGAATATAAGTATGGACAAATCATTGAGTTAAAAGGTAAAGCAATGATGTTTTCTGGTATCGCTTTAAGCAATACCAATGTGAATTATGAAATCAGAAAACAAAATATTCGCTGGAGATATTTTCCATGGTATCCGAATAATTACGAAAATGAAAACTCGATTCTTGGTGAAGCAAAAACCAATGAAAAAGGAGAGTTTACGATAAAATTAGACCTTAAAAAAAATGAAAGATTAGAAGGGATACAGATTGATAATTATCAAATCAATGCTTCTGTTACCGACATTAATGGTGAAACACAGACAGCCAATACAGATTTAAAAGTAGCGTCGGTTTCTCATTACATCAAAACGGATAATCTCAATAACATTTTTGCGGGTGAAAATGTGAAATTGAAAGTTGAAACTAAAAATTACAATGAACAAAATCTTAAAAAATCATATCAGATTAAATTATCAAAACTGGAAGCTCCACAAAGAATTTTCAGAAATAATTTTAAAGATGAAGTTCAAAATTTACCGAAGCTGTCAAAAGAAGAATTTATCAGCAAATTTCCACATGATTTATATGATAAAAATGATCAGTTAGAAAACTGGAAAGTATCATCTCTCATTTTAAATGGAGATAAACGAAACGCAGAGTCTTTAGACCTTGGAAAGCTGGATTCCGGAGACTATAAACTGGAATTATATAACATTGAAGGTAAAGACACTATAAAATCGACACAAAATTTCAAAGTTTGGGATAAAAAGGCATTACAAAATAATCAGAAAACTTTTCTTTCAGTTTTAGGTCCGAAAGATGAGGTTTTGAGAGGTGAAAAAGCTAAAATTTATGCTTATTCATCAGTTCCGAATGCTTTGGCGAATGTTTTTGTACAAAACGGTTTAGGAAAAACAGTTTCTGAAGTTTATGAGTTTAATAATGGAGTTTTAGAATATGAAATTGAAGTTCCGAAGGATAAAAATGTAAATAGTTTGAATATTCAGTTTCAGTTGGTTGCATTTAATGATGTTCAGACTGAAACAATCAATTTAAAAATTAAAAACTCAGAAGAAACTTTAAAAATTGAAACCTTTACTTTCAGAGATAAAGTAGAGCCAAATTCGAAAGAAAAATGGTCAATTAAAGTTTTAGGAAATGAAAAAGAGAAAGTAAGTGCAGAAGTATTGGCAAATATGTATGATATGTCTTTGGATAAGTTTGCCGTAAATATTTTTGATTGGCAGAAATTGTATAATCCTTATTCAATAGTTACATCTTACGGTGTAGCCCAAAATTTAGAAGAAAAATATTTCGATAAAGAATTTCCATATTTAATGACCAAGTATGTAGAAGTTCCTCAATTTAATTGGTTTGATAATTCAATTTTATTTAATTTTAAGCAAGGCAGAGGTGATTATAGTGGAAGTTATGATAAAATCGAGGTAATTCAAAATGTAGTTCCTGAACCAGTAAGAGCACCCAAAGTTGAGATGGCTTCTCCAAGAATGAGAAAAGAAGTTATGGTTAATGATGCAGCAATTGATATTATTGCTTCTGGAAGACAAGTGTCAAGGGAAATAACCAAATCATATGTTGATTATGATGGTATTAATGATAGTGAAAATATAAATAATGTTCCCGTCCGCCAAAATTTAAACGAAACCGCTTTCTTCTATCCAGATTTAAAAACCGATTCTGAAGGGAATGTAAGCTTTGAATTTACTTCTCCGGAAGCATTAACAAAATGGAAATTAATGTTCTTAGCTCATACAAAAGACGCAAGAGCAGCAACATTGGAAAAAGAAGTTGTGACGCAAAAAGAATTTTCTGTAACGCCAAATTACCCAAGATTTTTGAGAGAAGGGGACGAACTGAATTTACAGTCGAAACTTTCTAATTTGACAAGCAAAAAATTGAATGGTTCGGCTCAGTTACAGATTCTTGATGCATTTACTAATGAAGATATTTCAGATAAATTTGGGTTAAGTACATTGACTGCAGTTTCCGGTTATAATAAACAACAATCTTTTTCATTAGATGAAAACGGAAACTCAGCATTAACTTGGAAGATAAAAGTTCCAAATGATGTTTCATCAATTATCTTAAAAGTGGTTGCAAAAGCCGGTAAATATTCAGATGGTGAACAAAAAGCCGTTGCAATTCTTCCAAATAGAATGTTGGTTACAGATGCTCTTCCGATTTTTGTGAAAGAAGGTGAAACAAAAACTTTTGAACTGGAAAATCTTAAAAATGCTACTTCGACAACGATTTCTAACGTTTCAAATACTTTGGAATTAACAACGAATCCGATTTGGGAAATTATATTTGCGCTTCCAAGTTTGAAAAATGATCAGAACAATTCTGCAGATGTGATTTTCAATAAATGGTTTGCCGATGTTTTGGCCTCGGAAATTTTTAAAGCGAATCCTAAGATAAAAACAATATTCGAACAGTACCAGGATGCAGAAATGCTAAATTCAAATCTTGAAAAAAATCAAGAACTGAAACAGTTATTATTGGATGAAACTCCTTGGGTTCTGGAAAGTAGGAATGAAGTTGAACAAATGACAAAATTCGCCTTATTATTTGATGCAAATACCATGAAAAATTCAATCAATCAGGATTGGGATGATTTCAAAAAACTGCAAAATCCGGATGGCGGTTTTTCTTGGTATCAAGGTTATCCGAGTTCTTATGGAACGTCACTTTATATTCTTAAAAACTTAGGAAAAATAAACGTTTGGTTAAAAGATAATGTGAAAGATTACCAGTCTTCAGAACAAAAAGAATTGGTTACGAAATTGGTTCAATATGTTGACAATGAGATCAATAAATATTCGGATGTTAAAGAAAAAAACGTTTGGACAAACTGGACACTTGATTATCTTGATACCCGAAATTATTGGGAAAAACAATATCCGTTAAAAGCAAATGGTGCAACTTTGAAATCTTTGGTAAAACAAAAAGCGAAGACGGCAAAAATTACAGATTTTACATTCTTTGGGTTGCACAGAACTGCTTTGTTGATGAATGATTATGGTTTGAAAGATGTTTCAGATAAATTATTGAATTATTTAAAAGAAACTTCAGTAGATTCCAAAACTCAAGGTGTTTATTGGAAACAGAATCTTGATAATTGGGGTTGGTTCGGTTCAAAAGTGGTGAATCAGGCAGGAGCTTTGGAGGCTTTCAATAAATTAAAATCGAACGATCAGAAATTCATCGAAGACATGAAAATCTGGTTGATTACACAGAAGGAAGTTAATTCTTGGGGAAGCTCAAGAGGAACATCAGAAGTGATTTTTACAATTTTAAATTCAGGAAAGTCATGGACTTCGATTGAAAGTGAAGCATTTGATTTTAAATGGGGTGGAGAGCGCATTCCGAGGGTAAGTGTTGTTATTCATCATCCGGATTACGGTGATAAAACTCTCAGCCATATAAGTGGTTATCAAAAAATTACTAAAAACTCTGAAGAAATAGATAAAAATCTCGCTACTGTTACGGTTACAAAACCTGGTGCAGGAATTATTCAGGGAGGTTTATTCTGGCAATATTATGAAGATTTAGATAAAATAAAATCTTCTGAAAATTATATTTCGGTTACCAAAGAATTGTACAAGAAAATAAAAACGGTAAACGGTGAAGAATTACAAAAAATTTCTCCTGAAACTCCTTTAAAAGCAGGTGATAAAGTTACCGTAAGAATGATTTTAAACACAGATCGTGCAATGGAATTCATTCATGTCAAAGACATGAGAGCTGCTGGTTTTGAGCCTTTAGATGTAATCTCCGGTTATCAATGGAAAAATAATTTAGGGTATTATCAATCGACAAAAGATGCATCTACCAATTTCTATATTCAATCGATGCCGAAAGGGAAGTATGTTTTTGAATATGATTATGTAGCGAACGCATCTGGAAAATTCTCAAACGGGATTACAACTATTCAAAACTATTATGCACCGCAGATGAATGCTCATACAAAAGGCACCAATGTAGAAATTATGGAATAATTTTTGAGTTTAAGGAATTGATAATTTTTAATACATTAATTATGAAATTTTTAAAAGCTATATCTGTCGTTTTAATGATGTTCTTCATTGCGAATATTTCGGCTCAGAAGAAAAAAGAAAAGTTTGAAAAACTTCAGATTGAGATGTTTCCAAAAGCCAAAGAAGGATTTAAGCAAGTTTATATTCAGTTACCTGTTGCAAAAAACGAGAGTGATTTAAAAGTAGAATTTTTCGTTGGTGCAGATAAATTATTAGATTGTAATAAACATTTTTTAATAGGAAAAGTTACTGCTCAGGATTTACAAGGTTGGGGTTATAATTACTATGAAGTAGAATCCAACGGTGAAACGGGAGGAACTTTAATGGGTTGCCCGGATCAGAAAAAGACCAATAAATTTGTGTCTCTACAACCTGAAATCGTGAGATACAATAGTAAATTACCTTTAGTTTTTTATGTTCCTAAAGATTTGGAAGTGCGCTACAGAATTTTGCGTCCCGATGCTGCGATGAAAAAAGCAGTTCAGAAATAGATTTTAATTACCTTAAAATAATCAGCTCCTCACACATTTTTGTGGGGAGTTTTTTGTGGCAATTTGATAAAATAGCCATTCAATAATTCGCAATTATCAAAACAATTTTTAAAATCATCTGAAATAATATTATATTTGTTTCTATTCAATTTAATAAACTATGGAAAACGTATTTGACGCAAAAGATGCTCAGAATTATATCAATAGAATAAATAATCTTGTAGAAGAAACTCATGGTTTATGGGGTAGAATGACGGTTGACCAGATGTTGGCACACTGTTGCGTGTCTTACGAAATGGTGTATGAACCCGAAAAACATAAAAAACCGGGATCGATTGCCAAATTTATCCTGAAAAATTTTGTAAAACCAAAAGTAGTGAGTGAAAAAGCTTATCCGCACGATTCTCCCACTGCACCCCAGTTTTTAATTAAAGAAAGAAAAAATTTCGAAGAAGAAAAGAAAAGATTAATTGGCTATATTCAAAAAACGCAACAATTAGGTTCTCAGGCTTTTGATGGTAAAGAGTCGTTTTCTTTTGGAAAACTAAAATCTCATGAGTGGAATAATATGTTTGCAAAACATTTAAATCATCATTTAAGCCAGTTTGGAGTTTAGGATGACTAAAATATTATTTTTCTTTTTGCTGTTTCCGTTTTTCATTTTTTCTGCGCAGTCGAATGATTTTCCTTTGAAAAATGAAGATTTCAGTAAGATAATCAGTAATGCAGATTTAGGGTTTGACGGTAAAATCGGTGAAGGTAGTATTGATGTAAAATTTGTAAATATCTCCCGAGATGCAATAAAACCGGAAAAATATTTTGTAAAGGGGATTTATACATTAAATGGAAAAAAATTAACGTGTTCTGGAAAATTGACTTTCAATTATGTTTTTAATGTGAAAGACCGTCCAAATGAAATGTTGGTATTTGGTGATATTGAATTAAAGGGAACTCAGCCCGATGTCGATGATGGTTTCATGAAAGGCAAATTCCGGATTCAAACAATGAAAAATTCTAATGACAGAGGTAATCATTCTAACACTACATTTAAAGGAATTTGGACAAATTTAGAAAGCGGAAAAGAATCTGAAGTGTGGTTTAGCAATTTTTCCCATAATGATATTTCTAAAGTTATATTTAAATAATACACAATGAAAAAACTTTTATTACTTTTTATTCTCATTTCAAATTTTGCTTTTTCGCAAATGCCGAATATTTCTAATGCCTGGTTGAATAATTCAAAACCTTACGTAGGATCTATTGGAAATGACAAAGAAACCATCAAGCTCAAAATAGAAATTTCTGAGCAGGATAAGAAAAACGATCAGGAATATTTTGTTTCGGGATATTCTGTCGTGGAAAATAATTATTCGAAATTTGAAGGGAAGCTTAAAATCACCAAATACAAAGATTCTAAGAAAAAAGGAGTGGTTTATGGTGATTATGAATTGGTAGAAGAGAATAAAGGAAAGCATTCCGGAATTTTCAAAGGGAAGTTTGTTTATACTTTTAAATGGAATAAAACTTCAGAAAAAATTGAAAGCGAAAACATCGAATTAACGGGTAATTGGATGAGTTATGATAAAACTTTAGACTTTAAAACCAACTTGAAAAATCAATAATTATGTTAAGAAATATACTTGCTGTTTTTGCCGGAATTATCGCCGGATCTATCTGTATTTGGGGAGTTGAAACTCTTAATCATATTATACATCCTTTTCCTAAAGGAATGAAACCAGACAATATGGAAGGTTTTAAAAATTATATTGAAACTTTGCCATTTTTGGGGAAATTTATGGTTATTGTCGGATATGCTTTGGGAGCTCTGGTTTCAGGATTTATTGCTACAAAAGTTTCTAAAAGCGTGAAGGCAAACTCAGCGATAATTTGTGGCCTTATTTTCCTTTGCTTCACCATTTACAATATGTCGGTTTTGCCTACACCAGCTTGGTTTTGGGTTCTAGGAATCCTGGTTTGGGGATTGGTTTTGGTTGGATATAAATTAGCTTTAAAAAAACAATAAATATCTGATATATGAAATTAGGCGTTTTTTCATTAAGTTTAAGTGTAAAAGATTTAGCAAAATCTAAAGAGTTTTACGAAAAATTAGGCTTCAGTTCAATGGGTGGAAGTATGGAAAGTAATTATCATCATGAAAAATGGAAGCACTTTAATCGGTATTTTTCAAGCAATGTTTGACGGAAATATGCTGACTTTCAATCCGGGGTGGGATGAAAATGCGCAAAACCTGGAATCTTTTGATGATGTAAGAGAAATTCAGAAAAAACTCAAAGAAAGCGGAATCGAATTAGAAAAATCAGCAGATGAATCTACAACCGGGCCTGAACATATTTTTTTGAAAGATCCCGATGGAAATATGATTCTTATCGATCAACACAGGTAATTATGAGTAATTGGTAATGAGTAATAAAAATGCATCGCCGAAATCTCAAATTTAAATTCAAACTAAACTATATAATATGGCAACAGTAAATGTTTATCTTACATTCAATGGCAACTGCAAAGAAGCTTTTGATTTTTACAAATCGGTTTTCGGTGGAGAATATCCTTATATCGGAACTTTTGGTGAAATGCCACCACAAGACGGAAAAGAAATGTCTCAGGAAGATCAAGACAAAATTATGCATGTCTCACTTCCGATTTCAAAAGAAACAATTTTGATGGGAAGCGATACAGGTGGAGAATGGGCTTCAAGTCTTAAAATTGGAAATAATATTTCGGTTTCTATCAATACAGATTCAAAAGAAGAGGCTGACAAATTGTTCAACGGACTTTCAGAGGGTGGAAAAGTAACGATGCCTATGGAAGATACATTTTGGGGCGCTTATTTCGGAATGTTTACTGATAAGTTCGATATCAATTGGATGGTGAATTATGACGATCCTGCAAAAATGCAGCAACATCCTTAAGTTTTATATTCTAAATTTGAAACAATACAAAATAATAACCGGCAAAATTCTGTCGGTTATTATTTTATTATTAATTTGCTTAAATTAATTATTAAGAAACTAGTTTTCTTTGCTAAGTGAAATCGAAGATTCGACGAAGTCAAACGCCTTTGCGAACGAAAAATATTTTCAAACATTTTTTAAAAAAAACTTTGCGCTCTTTACGTTAAAAACATAATCTTAAAATATAACTTAAAAAAAACAAACAAAAATGAAATTTACAATTGATGAAATTAAAGCAGAACACCAGAAAGTAAAAAGTGGTGCAGATTTTCCAAAATACATTCAGGCAATAAAAAATCTTGGAGTATCACATTACAAAGCACTTGTTGCAGATGGAAACACAAAATATTTTGATGCTGAAAACAATTTTGCTGAAACAGGAGCTAAATATGAAGCTTTAAAAATTTCTGAAAACCTAAATCTTGAACAGTTTAAAACAAGGTTAAAACTTCACCAACAAGGCGGAACCGATTATATGACTTTCTGTAAAGACTGTGCAGAAAATGGAATAGAAGGCTGGAAGATGGATTTAAATGAGATGACTTGTACTTATTTTGATAAAAACGAAAATGATGTTTTAGAAGAAAAAGTTCCGTCATAAAATCATTAGGTTTAAATTAATAGCAAAAGAGATTTCTTTTGCTATTATAGATTTTTAGTATTAATTTTGTTAATTACGATAGTTAATATAAATTAATTAAATAAGAATGAAATTTTTTAAAAAGTTAGCTGTTTCTGTTTTATGTCTTGGAAGCATCCTTTCATTTGCTCAGGAAAATGATCTCGGAGCTTGGTATATGTATTTTGGAAATAATAAAATCAGCAAAAAACTAAATTTTCATAATGAAATTCAATACCGTAATTTTGATGGTATCGGAGATTTGGAGCAATTATTAATCCGTACGGGAATTGGATATGATTTGACGGAGAATAACAATAATGTTTTGTTGGGATATGGTTTTATTTTAAGCCAACCTTATGTAAAAGGTGAAAAAACTGAGAATATTGAGCATCGTATTTTCCAGCAGTATATAACAAAACAAAAATTTGGAAGATTCAATTTACAGCATCGTTACCGTTTGGACGAGCGTTTTTTACAAGATGATTTTAGGATGAGGTTTCGTTATTTATTAGGGTTGAATATTCCGATTAATAATAAGGAAATGTTGCCAAAAACATTATATGTTTCGGCTTATAATGAGATTTTCTTGAATCTTGATAGTCCGGTTTTCGATAGAAATCGGGTTTACGGAGCTTTAGGATTTGTCATTAATAAAAATATGAGAATTGAAGCGGGTTATATGAATCAGCTTCAGGAAAATAAAAACCGCGGACAAATACAAATTGGTTTTTACAACAATATTCCGTTTACGAGAAATTAAAGTAAAAAAGACTTTGATTCGGTCTTTAAAAGCAGAATCTATAAAGAGTTTTCAATACTCATAAAAACGATAACATTTTTTTTAACAACTAAATAATCACAACCATGATTCACGATTACGTAATTATTTCCATCGCTGTACTTTTATCGGTGATGATTTTGGTGATGGTAGGGCAGAAGCTCAAAGTAGCTTACCCGATTTTTCTTGTGATTGCAGGCTTGCTCGTGAGTTTTATTCCGGGGATGCCGCAAATAGAAATAGAGCCTGATCTTGTGTTTCTTATATTTCTTCCGCCTATTTTATTCGAAGCAGCTTGGTTTACTTCATGGCAGGATTTTCATAAATGGAGAAAACAGATTTTCTCGATGGCATTCGGATTGGTTTTTTTAACATCCATTGTTGTTGCTTATCTTTCTTCATCAATTATTCCGGGATTAACAGTTGCAATGGGATTTCTTTTGGGGGGTGTAAATTCTCCGCCTGATGCAGTTGCAGCGACTTCGGTTTTGAAAAATATGAAAATTCCTAAGAAAATCACGACTATTTTAGAGGGTGAAAGTTTAATTAATGATGCTTCAAGTTTAATTGTATTTAAATTTGCTTTAGCTGCGGTAATTTCAGGACAGTTTATCTTCCGTGAAGCGGTAACCGATTTCTTTACGATGGCGATTGGTGGTGTTGCTGTGGGAATTGGGGCTGGCTTGGTTTTCGGGAAATTTTTAAGATTAATTCCTTCCAATTCTAATATTGATACTGTTATTACTTTAATTGTTCCCTATGTAATGTATGTTGCGGCAGAACATTTTCATTTTTCCGGAGTTTTGGCGGTCGTTGCAGGAGGTTTATTAATGTCTTATAATTCCCATTGTTATCTGAGTCATACCTCAAGAATTCAGTCGGGTAATGTTTGGAGTGTTCTTATTTTCCTAATGAATACTATTATTTTCATTTTAATCGGTCTTGAATTACCAATTGTGGTTGCTGCAATGAAAGATTATACGATATCTGAAGGAATTTTATACAGTATTGTGATTGGAGGAGCAATTATTTTTACACGATTAGCATATAGTTACGCTATTGTGTATGTTCCAAGGCTTTTATCTAAAAAAATTCGTGAGGAAAACCCAAAACCCGATTGGAAAGAACCATTTATCATCAGTTTTGCGGCAATGAGAGGGGTGGTTTCTTTAGCAGCTGCGCTTTCAATTCCTGCTTATATCAGTCCTGGAGAAGCGTTTCCTCACAGAAATATTATTTTGTTTGTGACTTTTGTGATTATTTTGATAACACTAGTCGGACAAGGATTATTACTTTCGCCAATCTTAAAGTTCCTGAAAATTGATGATGCAGGAAGTGATCTTCCGGAAGAAAAGCAGGAAGCTATTTTAATGAAAAAATTAAAAGAAACTGCGCTTCAAAAATTAACCTCAGATTTTTCTGAATTATCTGAAAATAACAGTCTTGTAAGACATCAGATTTATAAATTGGAAAATGAAATGAAACTGATTGCTGATAAAGCACAATGTATGGGTTCGACCGTAGATTATGCTGCAGCAATGAACGAAAATAAAGATGTTTTAAGGCAAGTTATTCAAGCTCAGCGAAATGAACTTCACAAAATGAAACGTGAAAAAATATTTGATGATCACGTGATGAGAACCATTGAAATGCAGCTGGATTTTGATGAAGCTAAAATTACAGGTTTTGCCCATTAAAATACTCAAAAATGTCAATTTTAGTTAAATCAGTGTAATAGACCTGCGACAGATTAGCAGAGAGGAATAAAATTTGCTATTTTTGGGGAAATTTTAGAAATAAAAAATGAAAAATAGAATAATTGTAGGTTTTGCAGCTTTACTTTTGGTAATTTCTTGTAAAGACGACGGAAAAATATTGACTTCTCTCGCTGATTATAATTCTTCAATGGAAACTGCAGGTTATCATTTTGGTGATAAACTTGATCTTCCGAAGGACGTTTTAGATAATGCTGAAAGTATCACAATAAGTTTTGGTGAAAAAGAATCTAAAAGTCTTATCGTTGATCCGAAATATTTCATGTTGGGTGATAATGCAATTACTTTTAATATTAAAACTAAAAGTGGCGAAAATCTCTATCAAGACGCAACAATTAATGTATACAGCAAAGTTCCTGAGCAAAATTTTAATTATGAAATTGTTGCCGAATATCCACATGATCCGAAAAATTTTGTACAGGGTTTTCAGATTGACGGAAATACAATCTATGAAAGTGAAGGGCAATATGGCTCATCAAGATTAATAACTTACAAACTTGGAGATACAACTCCTATTAAAGAAACGAAGCAGGCGGATGATGTTTTTTCTGAGGGAAGTACAATTGCAGGAGATAAAGTATATCAGTTGACTTGGGAAAACAAAAAAGGATTTGTTTACGATAAAAATACTTTAAGCTTGCTTTCTGAATTTGCTTATCCGGATATGATGGTAAAAGGTTGGGGTTTAACGTATGACGGGAAAAACCTTATCGCTTCAGACGGGACTAAAAATCTTTACTTTTTAGATATAAAAGATCCTTCAAAAATGGTTAAATACATTTCTGTCGCTGGAAATACTTCAGTGTATGATCAGTTAAACGAATTGGAATATTACAAAGGATTTATCTATGCAAATGTTTGGCAGAAACCAATTATTCTAAAAATAAATCCTGCCAACGGAGAGGTTGTAGGGAAATTTGATTTTACAGATCTTACCAAACAAAATACAAAAGGAAGTGATGATGTATTAAACGGAATCGCTTTTAAAGGTGATAATATGTTGGTTACCGGAAAAAACTGGTCTAAAATTTATGAAGTTGCAGTTAAATAGTTAAAAACTGAAAGCAATTTCTTACTTAATAAAATAAAGATGTAAATTGGTGGCGTTCCTTCGGGAGCGCTATCTTGTTAAAATAGATTTTTTGAAAATATTCTCATTTTTTTTCTTTCTTGTTTTCTGTACTGTTTCGGCGCAGAAAGCCCTTCCTTTTGATTCTTTAAAACTAAAGGAAACGAGAGATATGTTTGCAGATGATTATGGAAATCTCTATTTATATCGAAACAAAGATTTTAGCTTTACGAAATACGATTCTTTAGGAAAACAGTTAGGGAAGATGATGTTCACCGTTCCTTTTCGGGTTCAGGGAGTTCAAAATCCTTTAAGTGTGGCACTTTTTTCGGAAAATGCTCAGGAAATGAAATTTGTAGATCAGAATCTCAATGAAATTCAGAAACTTGATTTCAGACAGAAATTTACTTTTATAAGACATGCTTATGCAGAAGATCTGCAGCAAATCTGGTTATTAGATGAAAGTACAAAACGTCTTCTTCAGTATAATTTCAGAAATGACACGACAATAAATTCATTTCCATTTGATGCCAACTTTGATGATTTAATTGATCTTTTAGTTTTCGAAAATAAGATTTATATCTTAACTAAAACGCAATTCAGAGTTTACAATTTAAAGTTTGAAAAACTTTTTGAAGCTTCTGTAGAAAACGGAAAACGTTTCAGAAGAGAGAATGAGATTATTTTAATTATCGCAAAAAACACCATTTTTAAATACATTCCGGAGAAAGAATTAACCAAAATTTTTGAAGATCCCGATGCTCAGATTGTGGATAAAAATTCGCTTGCATATTTTGAAGTGAAAGGCAACAAACTCTATCTTTACAGCCTTGAAAATATCGCAGATATTAAAAAAAATAAAGAAGCTGAAAACCAGAAAAAAGAACTCGAAGAATCCATCGAAAAATTGGAAGTTGAGAAGTCTGAGAAATCAGATATCATCAAATTGATGGATGAAATTGAAGACTTAGGTTTTTAGATTTAAATCATTTCAAAAATAAAGAGACAGAATATGCACATTGCAGTTACAGGAAATATTGGAGCAGGAAAAACGACGTTAACCAGAATGCTTGCGAAACATTACAATTGGGATGCACAGTTTGAAGATGTAGATCACAACCCGTATCTGGAAGACTTTTATGCAGATATGAGCAAATGGAGTTTTGCTTTGCAGATTTATTTCTTGGGGAGCAGATTTCGTCAGGTAAAAGAAATCCGAGAGAGTGGGAAAAATATTATTCAGGATCGTACAATCTATGAAGATGCCCATATTTTTGCTGAAAACCTGAATGATATGAAACTTCTGTCAGACAGAGATTTCAAAAACTATGCTTCGCTTTTTGATTTGATGAAAACCTTTGTTTCTGCGCCCGATTTATTAATTTATCTTAAATCTGATGTTCCTAATTTAGTAAAGAAAATTTACAAAAGAGGTCGTGAATATGAAGCGACAATCAGCATAGAATATCTTTCTAAATTAAATAAAAAATACGAAAAGTGGATTTCTAATTATACAGAAGGGAAATTACTGATTATTGAAGTTGATGACCTGGATTTTGTTGAAAAACCAGAAGATTTCGGCTTGATTTTAGAAAAGATTGAAACAGAATTAAACGGATTATTTTAATTTTTAGATTACCAAAATTTTTGGTTCTAAATTTGTTTACCAAATAATACATTCAATCTTTATAAATCAAATCAAAATGCTGGTAAAAGTTCTTCATAACGGAAATTGCTCAAAATCTAATGCTGTTTTGGAATATTTGGACGAAAACGGTGTTCCATTTGAAATTATCAATATTGTTGAAGATCCTTTAAGTGTTTTAGAATTAAAGACTTTATTGAAAAAGCTTAATCAAAGCGTTTTTCATATCATCAGAAAAGAAGAGAAATTATATCTTGAAAATTATGCAGGAAAAGATCATTCTGAAGAAGAATGGTTACAGATTTTATCAGAAAATCCTTCATTAATTCAGAGACCGATTTTAATTAAAGGTTCTGTTGCAATGTTAGGAAGACCAATTGAAAATGTGAAATTTTTTATCGAAAAATAGTTCTGAAAAGTCAGATTTATATAAAATAGAAAAGGTTAGTTTTAAAACTAACCTTTTTTTATTTACAATTTATTTTACTTAAAGCAAAATAACGTTTTCTATTCTTGCAACTTCCTGATAAATACGAACTACCTGATCTGCATCTAAAACAAAAGCGTTTATATTGCACGCTGTGTATTTTCCGTTTTTACTTTCACGGTTTCCCATCGTAAATTTTATACCGTCGAACACTTTATAAATTTCCGTCAGTTTTGCCTCATCAGTAGGAATGATAAATTTGAATAAATAATCTTCAGGAAAGTCATGGTGACCTTCCAGTTTCTCCTTTAATGATTTGTAAAATTCTTCAGGATTTGCATTTTCATTTCCTTGTAATATTTCCATTTTCTTCCTTAATAATATATAAATATAATGAAATTCGTCTTATTTTCCAAACGGAGCAAGTAATGACGCAGAATTTTGCTTTTCGTGGTCTTCAATAATATTGAACATCCCGTTTACAAGTTGTTCTGAAGCTAAAGTACTCAATCCACCTGCATTTACATTGGTTTTGTTACCTCCTAATAAACTTCCCAAAAGATTAGTTCCGGATAGGGCAGTATTAATTGTTTTCACAATCCCGTATTTATTAAGTTCCTGCTCAACTCTTGGTGCAATTGCTGCAACAAGCTGTGTTTGAGTTTTTTCTCTTAAAATTAATGTAGCTGTTCCTTTTTCTCCCTGAATAATTCTCGTTACATCTTGAGCATTCAAACTGTTAACTGCAGTTTCTAAAATAGGTTTTGAGATATTTACTGTATAAACAGCCGCTTCTGCAATATATTCTCTTTCTTTTTCAACGATTGACGGAGCAATTTTTTCCAACGTAGCATTGATATCACGAAGTTCTTTTGGTAAAGCTTTATCTACCAGATTATTTTGAAGGAAAGCTTCTTTATTTCCATAAATATTTGCTCCTTTATTAATTCCGCCAAGCAATACTCTCTTTATAACTGCTAAACCTAAATCTGATGTAGCTAAAGAAGTACACGATTGCATTGTAGTATTAATAATTACACCAGTTCCTAAAATAATAGCTGCTGCGATAATATATTTTTTCATTGTAATTTTTTATTCTTTCTAAACTTCGTCAAAGGTAATTACTTCTGTGGTTTGCAACAAAATTTTTCGAATGACAAAGAATAAATAGTAAAATTCACTAATTCTATACCAAATTGAAACATTTTTTTCTCTAAATCTTCAAAATCAGCCTTTGAATGCAATTTTTGGAGAAAATTATTGCTTCAAAGTGAGAAAATGGCTTTTTGAAATGTATGAAATAATTAAAAATTTGAGTGAATTTTAATAATAAGTTAACTGAATATGTCGGTTTCTTAACAAATAATTAAAATTAAACCATTTATAGAAATTTTTTTAACTAACTTTAACAAGATTCGTTTTTTTTTCTATTTTTGATTAATGTCTTCTTTTGAGAAAAAGACATTTTAAGATTTGATTATAAAAATCTTACCGACTTTGATTGTACAAGATAAAATTAAACTATATGAAACAAACTAATTTAAAGTATTCTTGTCTTATTGCTGTTCTATACTTCGGTATGAATGTCAACGGACAAGTTACTCCTCAAGATACTTTGCCAAAAGAGCAGAAGATTGAGGAGGTTGTTATGATTGGGTATGGAGCACAGAAAAAAGAAAACGTTACTGGAAGTATTGGGATTGTCTCCGCTAAAGATTTGGCAGATAAACCAAATGCAAACCCACTAAACTCAGTGCAAGGAAAATTGGCTGGGGTAAATATTGTGACATCTGGTACACCAGGTGGATCTCCTCGGGTAGATATTAGAGGGGTTGGATCTTTGTCTGGTAACACTGTTTTCATTGTTGATGGAATGTTAACGGAAGATATTTCTTTCCTTAATCCTCAGGATATCGAATCGATGAGTGTTTTGAAAGATCCTTCAAGTTTGGCAATTTTTGGAGCTAAAGCTGCAAATGGAGCTGTAATCATCAAAACTAAGAGTGGAAAAGGAAAACCTGTTTTTAATGTTAATTCTTATTTAGGTATTAAGAAGGTAACCAATATTCCTAAAATGGTAAATGCAGATCAATACGTTGAATTGTACAATGAAAAATTAATGAATGACAATGGTTCTTCTGCAGGATCTATCAGTAGAGCAAATTTCCCAGCTGATACCAACTGGTTCGAGGAAATTTTCCGTACCAGCATTATAAATTCAAATGATTTCTCTGCTTCAGGAAGTCTTGGTAAATTGAATTATTATGGTAGTGTTGGGTATCTGCAGGATGATGGTAATTTGGCTGCGGGGCAAGGAGTTAATTCAGGAAGTGGTTTTAATAGATTCAATACAAAATTGAATTTAAGTTATAAAATTACAGATAACATTACAATTGGAAATAATTTCTCTTACTCAAAAACAAGAACTGACGTTGCAAATAATCCTTTGTTAAATGCACGTAATTCTCCACCATTATTTGGACCTATGAATCCTGCAACAGGAAGTTATCAGTTTTTCAACGGCTATTCTATTGCAAATCCAAGAGCACAATTAGATCTTTACAGGTCACAGATAAGACAGGACAGAATGCTTAATAACGTTTTTATTGATATTAAGTTTTTAAAAGATTTTACTTTTAGAAGTAGTTACACAACTGATAACTATAGTCCAAGCCAATACGAATATACGCCTGCAATTACATATACTCCAAATGCAACTCTTTCGAACCTTATTACAAGGAATGTTCGTAATAGAAACTATGTTTGGGACAACACTATTAATTGGAAAAAAGATTTCGGAAATCATAATTTAGAATTGTTAGCTGGTTTTTCCAGAATTAGAGATTCCAGATCAGAAGATGTATGGATTGCTAAAAATGTAAACTATGACGGGACCAATGGCTCTTTAAATATTTTCAATGGTACTGATATATTTAATTATCACGATACTGCAGCGGCGGTTCAAGATGGTAGACCTGCAGCGACACAAGATCAACAAAGAATTGAATCTTTCTTTGGAAGAATCAATTATGATTATGAAGGTAAATATCTTTTAAATGCTTCTGTACGTAGAGATGCGAGTTCGCAAATATCAACAGACAGATATAAAACTTTTCCTGCCGTAAGTATTGGTTGGGTAGTTTCTAAAGAAGGTTTTATGAGTGAGCAGAATGTTTTTGATTTGTTGAAATTGAGAGCAAGTTGGGGTAAATTAGGTAACCCGAGAGTTAAAAGAGACTTTTCTCAGATTGTAACTAATATTGGTGGAGGTGCATACTATGGTAATACTGGATATCCGGCAGGAACGGTTGACAGAGTGATTGATTCGTCAATTGGTTGGGAAACAACAACAGGTTCAGATTTTGGTGTTGAGATGGCATTTTTAAACAATAAATTAAAAGTTGAGGGAACTTATTATAACAAAGAATCAAAAGATATAGTTTACGGAGTTAATCAAGCCACGATTTCCGGAGCTAGTAATCCATATGATTTTATCACTAATGCTTACTCTTTTAAAAATAAAGGTTTTGAAGTATCTGTAAATTATAATGCAAATCTTAGTGAAAATGTTAAACTTGGAGTTTATGGTAACTTCACAACTCTTAAAAATGAGATCACAAACGTTTATCAAGATTCATTCTTAGAAACAGGAGCTAGTTTATTCGGTAATTCAATTGTAAGATTGCAAGCTGGGCAAGCTGTTGGTTCTTACTATGGATACGAAGTTGCAGGCGTGTTCCAAACTGATGCTGAAGCGGCTGCATCTGGGCAGAACGGAGCAAAGGCAGGATGGTTTAAGTTTGCGGATCTTGATGGAAATGGAGTAATTGATACAAGAGATAAAACTTTCCTAGGTAGCCCCATCCCCAAAGGAACTTATGGATTTGGAATAAACTTGGCGGTTCATTCAATTGATTTTGGAATAGATTTCCAAGGTGTATTTGGTAATAAAATTTATAATTATAACCGTGAGCAACGTTATGGTAATGAAAGTTGGGATCTTGATATGTATAATAACAGATGGACGGGTGCAGGTACTTCCAACACCAATTCTATGATTACTTCAAACCAATCTATTATTTTACCTAGTAGCTTTTATGTAGAAGATGGTAGCTATTTTAGAATCAGAAATATTCAAATAGGATATAATTTACCTTCGTCAATTGCTCAATCTTTATCAGTTAAAAAACTGAGAATATATCTAAGTGCACAAAACCCATTAACAATTTTCAAATATAACGGATTCTCTCCTGAAATTATGAATTCTGATAGAGTACAAATGGGTATTGATAATAATATTTATCCAATTTCTGCTATTTATACAATGGGTATGAACTTAACATTTTAATTAAAAAGTCATGAAAAAAATATTTTTAACAATCTCAATACTTTCATTATTTGTTAGCTGTAATGATGATTTTGTTGATATCAAGCCGGAAGGAGTAGTAGTAGCAGAGGACTTCTTTAAAACAGAAGCTGATGCTATGAAAGCGACGAATGCTATATACAGCTTCCTAAGAAGTTGGGAAAATTCTGGTTTTCCTGCACAATATGTGTTTGGAGTAACTGGAGATGACGTTGAAAAAGGATCAAATCCTGGTGATGCATCTTTTATCAATGCATATAATAATTTTTCTTTTACAACAAGTGATGACGGAGTTAATGGATACTGGACTGGTCAATGGCAAGCTGTTCAAAGAACAAACCAGGTTATTACCAATGTTCCGAACATTCCTATGGATACAGCTCTTAAAACCAGATTGGTTGCTGAAGCTAAAATGTTGAGAGCTTATTTCTATTTTAATTTGGTAAGAATATATGGTGGCGTTCCTATTTTTGATGGGATACAAACTGATTATATTAATAAACCAAGAAATACTGCTGCAGAGGTATATGCATTTATTGTAAAGGATTTAACTGAAGCATCTGCAATTTTACCGCAAACATATCCTGCAGGTCAGGAAGGAAGAGTCACAAAGGGTGGTGCTCTGGGATTACTTTCAAAAGTTTATCTTTATATGAAAGACTACCAAAAAGCTTATGACGTTTCAAATCAAGTAAAAGGAATGGGATATTCTTTAGATCCTAGTTTTAATCACTTATTTAGACCAGCAGGTGAATTTGGAACTGAGTCAGTTTTCGAAGTTAATTGTGGTTGTTCTCCAGAATTTGGTGGTAGTCAGTATGCAGAAGTTCAAGGGGTAAGAAATCAGTACGGATGGGGTTTCTTTACACCAACTCAAGCATTAGAGAATGCATTTGAACCTGGTGATATCAGAAAACAATTTACCATTCTTAGAGAAGGTCAAACTACACCGGAAGGTGATCTTATCAAAAAAGGAGATCCACAAGCAGGTAACACTTGGAATTATAAAACTTACGTCCCTTCATCACTTAACAATAATGCGTGCGGATATGGATCTATTCAAAACATAAGAATCTTGAGATTTGCAGACATTCTTTTAATCAATGCCGAGGCGGCAAATGAGTTAGGAAATACTGCGGTTGCGATTACAAATATCAACTTAGTAAGAAATAGAGCTCAGCTTGCGAATACAACTGCAACTAATCAGTCTACTCTTAGAACTGCAATTTGGCAAGAGAGAAGGGTTGAATTGGCAATGGAAAATGATAGATTTCCAGATTTAGTAAGAACAGGTCAAGCTGGTACTTTCCTTGGTCCATTAGGATTTCAGACCGGTAAAAATGAATTGTTTCCAATACCTTTAAGAGCAATTACAGATAGTAAAGGTATTTTAACGCAGAACCCTGGTTATTAATAATCAAATATATTTAGAGGAGAATGAAAGTTCTCCTCTTCTTTTAGTATTTAAGTTTAAAAATGATACAATGAAAAGGATAATACTTTCAATCGCAGTGATATCATTACTTATTGTCTCGTGCAAAAATGCTCAAACAAACCAAAATATATCTCAGAATAAAACTGTAAAATCTAATATTTCTGACGAGCAATTGATGAACAAAGTTCAGAAAGATGCTCTAAAGTACTTTTGGGATTATGCAGAGCCAAACTCAATGTTGGGAAGAGAACGCTATCACGAAGACAATATCTATCCGGATAATGATAAACACGTTGTTACAACAGGTGGATCAGGATTTGGTTTAGCAACAATTTTAGTTGGAGTTGAAAGAGGTTTTGTTCCAAGAAAAGATGCGGTGAAACGACTGACTACAATGATGAACTTCCTGTCAACAGCTGATCGCCACAAAGGAGCATGGTCACATTGGATCAATGGAGAAACAGGAAAAACAGTTCCTTTCGGTAAAAAAGACAATGGAGGAGATTTGGTAGAAACAGCTTTTCTGACTTCAGGAATTTTAATGATTCGTGAATATTTTAAAAATGGAAATGCCGAAGAAAAAGCTCTGGCAAAAAAATGCGATGAACTTTGGAAAGGTATACAGTGGAACTGGTACACAAAAGGAGGCGAAAAAGTTTTATATTGGCATTGGTCACCCGAATATCAGTGGGAAATGAATTTTCCATTGCAAGGCTATAACGAATGCTTAATTACTTATATTTTAGCAGCTTCATCGCCAACGTATCCAATCGATGCCGAAACGTATTACAAAGGCTGGACAAGAAACGGAACCTATCTTTCAGACAAAGAAAAATACGGACTTCCAATGTACGTAAAGCACAACGGAGCCGAAGAATATGGTGGCCCATTATTTTGGGCGCACTATTCATACATCGGTTTAGACCCGACAAATTTATCTGATAAATTAATCAATAACTATTTCGATTTAAATAAAAATCAAGTCTTGATTGACTATAAATATTGCGTTGAAAACCCAAAAGGGTGGAAAGGTTACGGTCCAAATTATTGGGGATTAACCGCAGGTTACTCCAGAAATAAGGATGGAGGTGTCGGTTATGATGCTCATTTTCCACAAAACGATCATGGAGTCATTACTCCTACGGCGGCTTTGAGCAGTTTTCCCTATACTCCCAAAGAGTCTATGGATTTTCTGAGATTTATTTATACTCAAAAACCAGAATTCATCGGTTCTGCAGGACCTTACGATGCTACTTCCATCAATTATAATAATTGGACAACTCCAAGATATTTAGCAATCGATCAGGGAACAATAGCTCCGATGATTGAAAATTACAGAACAGGATTTTTATGGAAATTATTTATGAATGCTCCTGAAATTCAAAAAGGATTAAAAAAATTAAACTTCAAAACTGAAAAATATAATATCAAATAGTTTTTAGGAGCTTAATCCCGCTATCCGCTGTATCTTTTTTGTCATTGCGAACAAAGTGAAGCAATTGTTGAACTATTCCGAAATCGCAATAACAAAAAAGGATGTCGCTTCTATCGGGGCTAATTTTTTCATAGTTATAGTTACAAAGAAAGAATTATAAAGAATAGAATGCAATCCTATTAAACAATAATAAAAAAATCAAACGGCTTTAGCCAAAACCTAAAGAAATATGAGTTTTAAATTAAAATATCTGCCACTTTTGCTTCTTCCGTTATCATTGGGTATGAACGCTCAGGAAATCAAAGCAGAATTAAACAAAGAAGTCAAAAGACAGGAAAAGATTTCTTACATTCTGGATTTTCCTCAAAATGCAAAAGGAAATGTCCCTCTAATTGTATTTCTTCACGGATCGGGAGAAAGAGGAACTAATTTGGAGATCGTAAAAGCGCACAGTCCGTTTACTTACAAAAATTTAATAAAAGAACCTGTTGCAATTTTGGCACCTCAATGTCCGGAGAATATGTGGTGGGATACAGAAACAGTTTTTAATTTAATTAAAGAAATTCAGTCAAAATATAAAATTGATGCTTCCAGAATTTATCTTACCGGACTTTCAATGGGAGGTTGGGGAACGTTGAAACTGGCTATGGAACATCCTGAAATGTTTGCAGCAGTAGTTTCAGTTTGTGCTCCTACGGATCGTGTAATGTATGCGAATATACATCAATACAAGAATTTGAACATGAAAATTTTCCACGGCGGAATGGATGATGTTGTTTTACCGGAAAATGCACTTAATTTTTATCAGGCATTACATCCCGTAAATCCAAAAGCTGAATTAACAATTTTTCCGAATGACAACCATAATTCATGGGACTCTACTTATTCAAATCCTAAATTGTATGAATGGATATTGTCTAAAAGAAAATAACTCATTAAAAAACAAAAAGAAAATATAATTAAAAGAAGATAGATTTATGAAAAAGTTAATTGTAATTGCCACATTAGCCCTTGCTCCAATATTTTCGGCGCAGGAAATGGTAACGAAACCGGTTCAGTCTTATCAGACCGCCCAATACCAATCAAAGAAGAAAGCTTTTGTTGATGCTCTTTTAGCTAAAATGACCTTAGACGAAAAAATCGGACAGTTGAATTTACCTAGTTCTGGAGATTTCACGACTGGTTTAGCTAAAAGTTCAGACATCGGAAAAAAGGTTGAACAAGGTTTAGTTGGCGGACTTTTCAATATAAAAGGAGCTGATAAAATAAAAGCAGTACAAAAAGTTGCGGTAGAAAACAGCCGTCTGAAAATTCCAATGATTTTCGGAATGGATGTGATCCACGGTTACGAAACTACCTTCCCGATTCCATTGGGATTAGCAGCTTCATGGGATATGAATTTGGTTCAGCAATCAGCAAGAGTTGCAGCAAAAGAAGCAGCTGCAGACGGAATCAACTGGACGTTCTCGCCAATGGTAGATATTTCCCGCGAGCCAAGATGGGGAAGAGTTTCTGAAGGTTCAGGTGAAGATCCGTATTTAGGAAGTGAAATTTCTAAAAATATGGTGTACGGTTACCAAGGAAAAGATTTGGCAAACGGAACAAATATTTTAGCTTGTGTTAAGCATTTCGCATTATACGGAGCCGGCGAAGCCGGTAGAGATTACAACACTGTTGACATGAGCCACGTAAGAATGTTCAACGAATATTTCCCACCTTACAAAGCTGCGGTTGATGCGGGTGTAGCCTCTGTTATGGCTTCTTTTAACGAGGTTGACGGTGTTCCGGCGACCGGAAACAGATGGTTACAGACTGAAGTGTTGAGAAATCAATGGAAATTCAAAGGTTTTGTGGTTACAGATTATACAGGAATCAACGAAATGGTTGATCACGGAATGGGAGATCTTCAACAAGTTTCTGCTTTAGCACTTAAAGCGGGTGTTGATATGGATATGGTTGGAGAAGGATTTTTAACTACATTAAAAAAATCTTTATCTGAAGGAAAAGTGACGCAGGCTGAAATTGATATGGCAGCGAGAAGAATTCTTGAAGCAAAATATGATTTAGGTTTATTTGACAATCCTTACAAACACGGTGATGCAAAACTTGCTGCAAAAGAAGTTTATAGCATGGAAAACCGTAATATTGCGAGAACGGCTGCTGCTCAATCAATGGTTTTGATGAAAAACGAAAATCAGGTTTTACCATTGAAAAAATCAGGAACAGTTGCGGTGATTGGTCCATTGGTCAACAACTCAATGAATATGGCAGGAACATGGAGCGTAGCTACAAAACATGCGGTTTCTGTTAACTTGATGCAAGGTCTTCAGGCAAATTATGGTAAAGAGGTGAAATTCATTTCTGCGAAAGGTGCAAACATTGACTACGATGCAAAATTAGAAGATATTTACGCAGCTCATGGTAAAAAAACCGATAGAGATAACCGTTCAAAAGAAGCTTTATTAAAAGAAGCGGTTGACATTGCCAACAAAGCAGACGTTATCGTTTTGGCAATCGGAGAATCTGCTGAAATGAGCGGAGAATCTTCTTCAAGAACTGAAATCACAATTCCTCAATCTCAGGTTGATCTATTAAATGAATTAAAAAAGACGGGAAAACCTATCGCAATGGTACTTTTCACAGGTCGTCCATTAGCTTTAACGAATGTAAAAGATACACCGGATGCTATTTTAAATGCTTGGTTCCCTGGTTCAGAAGCTGGAAATGCAATTGCTGATGTTCTTTTCGGAAAAGTAAATCCTTCAGGAAAACTTCCGATGACGTTTCCAAGAAGTTTAGGGCAGATTCCTATCTATTACAATGCTAAAAATACAGGTCGACCATTAAGTCAGGAACTGACGGATAAATGTGAATATCAAAGATTCCGTTCAAACTATATGGATGAGTGTAACACACCGTTATATCCATTTGGTTACGGTTTGAGTTATTCTAAATTCAATTATTCTGATGTGACGGTTTCTAACACAAACCCGAAAGGAAATCAGACGGTTCAGGCTTCGGTTACCGTAACGAATTCAGGAAATTATGACGGGGCAGAAGTAGTTCAGCTTTACATCAGAGATTTAGTTGGAACGATTACAAGACCTGTAAAAGAATTAAAAGGTTTCCAAAAAGTAATGCTTAAAAAAGGTGAATCTAAAAAGGTTACTTTTGACATCACTCCTGAGCAATTGAAATTCTACAACGGAGATTTGAAATACGATTGGGAAGCTGGAGATTTTGATATCATGATCGGTACCAATTCTGAAGAAGTGAAACATTCAAAAATCAATTGGACGAAATAAATTCAAAAGCCATTCGAAAGAGTGGCTTTTTTTATGGGTGATAAATGATGAATAATAACTTGCGTCTGATTATACAATTGATGAAAGGTCTGTAAGTTGTTGGAAAATAACAAATTGTACTTGATTGTCTCTTCGAACTGGTTGATTGCCTCTTCGAAGCAGTTGATTTCTTCTTCGAACTCCTTGATCGGCATTTCGAAATGGTGGACTGTTTGTTCGAAGTACTTGATTACTCCTTCGAAGTGGTTGAGGTTTGTTTTGTACTTATTTTTTCTATCTTCGAATCAATTGTCTGATATTTCGAAACAATATTTAAATTAAATATCTAATTGTATTTTTTTGCATACTTTTTACGAAATTTACTCTAATCAAAAATTAAATATGAAAAAAATATTTTTATTATCAGTAATGCTCCTTTCTAGTTTTACGATTGCTCAAAAAGTGGGTGGAGATAAAGATGCTCACGGCTGTATTGGCTCTGCAGGTTACACCTATTCACAAATCAAAAATGATTGTTTAAGAATTTTTGAACAGAAAATTAAATTAAATGAAGTGAAACCAAAAGGAAGCTCAACTTCGATGACTGCTGTTATTTTTAGCAAAGACATGAAGAAAGCAGAGATTTTCCTTCCGGAACAAAATAAAGGAAGTTTAATTTTAACAAAACTTGGAAAAGGCAAAGCCTGGAAAAACGGAAACTATATTTTAGTTCCTTACAAAAAAACAGGTTATCAATTGAAGAAAGATAATGTCGTCATTTATCAATAAAAAAGAAACAGGAAGCCAACATTGACTTCCTGTTTTTTTTATCTAAAATAATCTAAATTTATCCAGTAACAACTTCTTCAGCATAAACCAAACCTTCGTAACAAGCATTGTAAATCGCTTTTAACTCATCTAAAGTAGGAACTCTAGGGTTGAAACCTGTACAAGGATCTATTAAAGCATTGTTTGCGATATAATCAAAGTTTTTGTCCCAATCTTCTCTTCGAATTCCAAATTCTTTTATAGAAACTTAAATTAATTCATCTGGATTTTTTTAAAAAAAGAATAACAAAAAACCTTATGGATAAAAGAAAATTTTAAAATTCAAAAAAATATTCTACATTTATTAAAGTAAAACAATCAGTACAGTCGTCCTAACAATATGGAGATTGTCGAAAAATTACCAATGCCAGAGAAGGAAAAGGAAAACATTATTTCTCAAACCGTAACGAATTACGGCGGAAAGTTAATGTCTTTTATTCGCCCTAAAGTAAAAAATACCGAAGATGCTGAAGATATTCTGCAGGAAGTTTGGTATCAGTTCAGCAGTTTGACCAATCTTTCGGAAATTGTAAACGTTGGAGGATGGTTATACCGAGTGACTTCGAACAAAATTATCGATAAATACCGCAAAAAGAAAACCGAAAATCTTGAGGATTTTGTGTACGAAGACGAAGATGGAGAATTTTCGATTAAAGATATTCTTTTGATGGACGATAGTGCCGGTCCCGAAGTGAAAATGTTTCAGAATGAAATTTGGAAAAAACTTTTTGAAGCTTTAGATGAACTTCCCGAAAAACAAAGATTGGTTTACACAGAAAACGAGCTAAACGATAAAACTTTACAGCAAATCGCAGATGAACAGGGAGAAAATATAAAAACTATCATTAGCCGAAAAAATTACGCAGTAAAGCATTTGAGAAGCAGATTGAAACAATTGTACGAAGATTTAAATAACTAGAAATAAATAAGATGAATAATAAATATAAAAAAAGTTGGGCTCTTTTAATTTTATGTCCGCCCTTGATTTTCCTTACCGTTGCGCTGATTGTAATGTGGCTTTGGAACTGTATTCTCCCCGAAATTATTGGTGTAAAAACAATTAATTATTGGCAGGCGATGGGAATTTTGGTGTTAAGTAAAATTCTTTTTGGAGGCTTTCACGGAAAATTCGGACAGGGAATGCGTGATATGAAAGAGAAACATATGAAACACAGAATGGAAGGAATGTCTGATGATGAAAAAGAAAAATTCAAAGAAGTTTGGAGACAGAAATGTGAAAGCGGATTCTTCAATCGAAACAAAAGAACAAACGAGTAGTTTAAAATTTTTATAAGTAGTAAAGTAAAAATTGAAACGAATTCGTCTCTATAAAAAACAAGAAGTAGTAAAATTTAAAATTTAAGAAAATGAAAAATTCAGTATTAAAAGGTATTTTAGGAGCTGTTGCTGTTGCAGGAGTTGCTGTAATTGCCAAAAAAGTAATCGAAAGAAAAAGATTCGTAAAAGGTATTTTTAATGAATACGGAATCAAAGAAAAATCTCCATTTGCATTGGCTGATAAAATAAGAGAAATGGATGAAGAGCAATATCAGGAATTGAAAGGAAAATTCAAAAAAGAATTTGCTTCAAGATGTTGCCACAAAAACTTCGACAAAAAAGAAGAATTTGCAGAAGCATAAAAATAGAAAGTAACTAAATTGAAATTGTTAATTCCGGCGCAATAAATGTGTCGGAATTTTTTTTGCTACTAGTGCATGAATTTTTTAATATATTCTGTTGAAATTTCATTTAACTTAAAAACGTTATCAATTAAATTCGTGCATTCGTGGCTAATTAATTTTTTGCCAACAATCTCAAATTCCTTATTTTTGTTAGCCTAAATGAAAGACTACTACTATTTTCTCGGAATTTCTCATGATGCTTCAGACGAAGACATCAAAAAATCTTACCGAAAGCTTTCATTAAAATACCATCCAGATAAAAACCAAAATGACGATTTTTTTGCCGACCGTTTCAAAGAAATTCAGGAAGCGTATGAAACCTTAAGTGATAAAGGACGAAGAATTACGTATGATCAGAATTTAGAAAGTCAGCAGAAAAGTTTCAGATATACGATTCCGCCTTCGATAAAAACTTTTTCGGCCAATAAAATTCATGCAAAAAAAGGAGAAGAAATTATTATTACTTGGCAAACTCAAAATGCTGATGTAGTGAAAGTTTTACCTTTTGGACTGGAAAAAGTGTATGGAGAAAGGATTTTTAAAATAACAGAATTTAAAAACGGGAAATTTCAATTGTTGCTTCATGCAACGAATTCGCTTTTACATAAAACCGTCGTTCAGGGAATTACAATAACGGAAGTTTTTGAATCTGATGGAGAAAAATTCAGAGACAAAGCGGAAGAATTGTTTAGACCACAACCTCGGACAGTGATTAACAGAAGGGGTTATCCCAAAATTATGCTGTTGATTTGGGGAATCATTATTTTGGCAATTCTAATTTATTTTTGGGTTAGTGATTTTATTTAAGATTTAAATAAAATCAAAAATTCATCAGCTCTTAAACTTACTAAGCCAACTTTTTATTTCCTGGGCATTTTTTGCAACGTTTTCCTTTTTTAAACTTTTTACAGCAAGATTTTTTGTCGCCACAAAACATTTCTTCAGTATTGAAGTTGAACGCAGGAGCCAATGGAGCAATTTTGAAAGGAATGATTATATTCATATTGCAAATATATTAATTTAGAATAAATATAATTAATAAAATTATTATTTTATTTGGATGCTGATTATTAGAGGTTTTGCAATCGATTTCGGAATGATTTCTCTTAATTTTAATTAAAAATATTTAACCAAATCTTGCTTTCAAAAGATTTAACATCCTATTAATATAGGTTGCGAATTTGCTCAAAAAAACGTAATTTTACGAATCTTTTTTTACATACAAAATCTAATATAAAAAATGAATACAGAACAGTTTGTGAACCGTCACATTTCCTTAAATGAAGCCGATAAACAGGCGATGTTGGAAAAAGTAGGCGTTTCAAGTATTGAAGAGTTAATTTCTCAAACCATTCCTGATTCCATCCGTTTAGCGAAAGATTTAGACATTTCAGAACCACTTTCAGAATACGAAATGATTCGTCATTCAAAGGAATTGGCAATGAAAAACGCTGATTTTACCAATTATATCGGTTTCGGATATCACAACACGCTTTTACCTGCGGCAATCAAAAGAAATATTTTTGAAAACCCAAGCTGGTACACTGCATACACGCCTTACCAAGCTGAAATTGCACAGGGAAGATTAGAGGCTTTGTTAAATTATCAAACCGTTATTTGCGATTTGACAGGTTTTGCTTTGGCAAATGCATCTTTGTTGGATGAATCTACAGCTGCAGCAGAAGCAATGCACATGTTCTTCAACAACAGAACGAAAGATCAGAAGAAAGCAGGAGCCAATAAATTCTTTATTTCAGATCTTGTTTTACCTCAGACTGTTTCAGTTTTAAAAACTAAAGCAGAAGGTTTAGAAATAGAAATCGTACAGGGAGATCACAAAACTCATCAGTTTGATGCTTCTTACTACGGTGTATTATTACAATATCCGGGTAAAAACGGAATTGTTTTAGACTATACAGAAGATATTGTAGAATATAAAAAATTAGATCTACAGGTTGTTTTAGCTTGTGATCCGATGGCTTTGGTTAAATTAAAATCTCCCGCTTCTATGGGCGCTGATTGTGCGGTTGGAACTTCACAGAGATTTGGTGTACCAATGGGTTACGGTGGTCCTCATGCAGCGTTTTTCTCTTGTAGAGAAGAGTACAAGAGAGATATTCCGGGTAGAATTATCGGGGTTTCTCAGGATGCTTACGGGAAACGTGCCTTGAGAATGGCTTTGCAAACTAGAGAGCAGCATATTAAGAGAGAAAGAGCGACGTCAAATATTTGTACAGCTCAGGTTCTTTTGGCAGTGATGGCTGGAATGTATGCTGTTTACCACGGTCCGAAAGGTTTAAATTTTATTGCTGATCAGATTCATTTTAAAGCCAATGCGCTTAAAAACGGTTTGATTACTTTAGGTTATGATGTAGCTCAGGAGCCAATCTTCGATACCGTAAAAGTTTTCATGAGCGAGGAAGATAAAACAAGACTTCAGAGAATGATGAAAGATCACAAGATCAATCTGAATTATTTCACAGAAGGTGTTGTAAGTATCGCTATTAATGAAAGTTCAACAGTTGAGAAGCTTGATGTTTTGATGACTTCATTCGGTTATTTTAAAGACAAGCAGGTTTCCAAATTAGAATTAAAAGAAGGATACAGCATTCCGGATGATTTGTTGAGAAAAGACGAAATCCTGACGGAAGAAGTATTTAATAAATACCATACTGAAACGGAATTGATGCGTTACATCAAGCGTTTGGAGAGAAAAGATCTTTCATTAACGCACTCAATGATTTCTTTGGGATCTTGTACGATGAAACTGAACGCAGCAACTCAAATGTTACCTCTTTCTTGGGGTGAGTGGGGAAGTGTACATCCATTTGTACCTGTAGAGCAGGCAAAAGGATATCAGGAAATGATTCGTGAACTTGAAAAAGATTTATCTGAAATCACTGGTTTTGCAGGAACTTCTCTTCAGCCAAACTCTGGTGCTCAAGGGGAATATGCGGGATTGATGGTCATCAGAGAATATCACAAATCAAGAGGTGAAGATCACAGAAATGTGGTATTGATTCCTCAATCTGCACACGGAACAAACCCGGCTTCTGCAGCAATGGCAGGAATGAAAATTGTGGTTGTTAAAAACTTAGAAAGCGGAGAAATTGACTTTGAAGATTTGAAAGCTAAAACAGAGCAACATTCTTCAAACCTTTCTTGTGTAATGATCACGTATCCGTCAACTTACGGATTCTTCGACGCAAACATTATCGAAATCACCAACTTGATTCATGAACATGGCGGACAAGTTTATATGGACGGTGCTAACATGAACGCTCAGGTAGGATTTACAAGTCCAGGAAACATCGGAGCAGACGTTTGTCACTTAAATCTTCATAAAACTTTCGCAATTCCTCACGGAGGTGGAGGTCCTGGAGTTGGTCCTATTTGCGTGGCTAAACATTTGGTTCCTTTCTTACCATCAAATGCAAACATCAAAGTTGGAACTAAAGATTCGATTGAAGGAATTTCTGCTGCGCCTTACGGTTCAGGTTTAATTCTTAATATTTCTTATTCTTACATTAAAATGTTAGGAACTGATGGATTGAAAAAAGCAACTGAGCATGCAATTTTAAATGCGAATTATTTAAAAGAAATTTTAGCAGAACATTTCCCGATTTTATATTCAAACGAAAACGGAAAAGTAGCTCACGAATGTATTGTAGATTTCAGACAGTTTAAAACTTTAGGAATTGAGGTAGCTGATGTTGCAAAAAGATTGATGGATTATGGTTTCCATGCTCCAACGGTATCTTTCCCGGTTGCCGGAACATTAATGATCGAGCCTACAGAATCTGAAAGCAAATCTGAAATTGACCGTTTTGCAGAAGCTTTAATTGCTATCAAGCAAGAAATTGACGAGATTGCAAATGGAGAAGCAGATCAAGCAAACAATGTATTGAAAAATGCACCTCATACAGAGCAAGTGGTTATTTCTGATTCTTGGGATAAACCATACAGCAGAGAAAAAGCAGCTTATCCTTTGGACTGGGTAAGAGAGCACAAATTCTTTGCTTCTGTATCAAGAGTTGACGAAGCTTACGGAGACAGAAACTTAGTTTGTACTTGTGAGCCGATCGAAGCTTATATGTAATTGAGTTTTTAGATATAGAAAATCCCTTTCAGTTTTGAAAGGGATTTTTTTTGACAGTGAGCTAAAAGTTAGAATATTTTACGAAGCTTACTTCGCAAGTTGGCAAAGTTGCAGGAATCGAAGCATAAAATTTCCGTTTTGGACAAATGCTCAATAGAATTACTATTGTTGAGTTTTGCAATTCAGCCCAACAATTACCAAATCGATGTTGGCAGAAGTTTTTGTCCTTTTAGTATTGATGTGCCGCTGTCACTCCAGTAATAATAAAACCAGGTGGTGATAACAAAGGTCCAGATTGTCCTGCTGGAAATAAGCAAGTCGGTTCATTACAAGGCATAGTTGTAACAAATCCGTCTGAAATTCTTTTCATAATTACTCCTGTTACCAATATTGAACAAGGACATTTATTACCTGTTGTATTATTTTGGTTATTTACCCAAATACAGTCTGTTGGTGGAATACTTAACTTTGCTTGTTTATTTACATTTTCCCAAGTTAATTGTGTTTGTCCAACTGTTGATGCAATATTGTATGTCCAACTTTGAGTATTTCCTTGGTTATAGGAATTAATATTTTGTATAATTCTACTAGCATTTTCGTTTGCTTGTCCTTCTAAACTGTTCCAATTTGTTGAATATACAAAAGCAAATGTTTCTACACCCATTTGGTCATACTGTAAAACGTGTGTCAGTTCGTGTGCCCAAAGTTCAACATTGGTAGTCAATTCTACACTTGAAAAACATATTACATTGTCAAGAGTAACTGCTCCTTCCTGATTTAACCAATTCTTTAACATACCATCAATGCTAATTCCATTTGCAGTTGTCCAGGATGTGCTTTCTAAAATATGTTGCGGAAAATATTTTGAAAGTTGTTGTTTTATGTTTTGCGGAATGGGTTGAGTTCCTCTATTTTGTGCTTGTCCTTTAGAAAATCTAATAGCAGAAGCTAAAATTGGAGCCGCAGGATTAAGCAATGTTTGTCCAACATCTTTTGGAAGGTTTTGTAGCATAGGAGGAATTGCAGTAACGTCAGGAGGTTTAATAGAAACAGTTCCGTTATTTAAATTAACATCGACACCTGTTATTCGTGACAGCCAACTTTGTCCAAAACAGATATTTGTAAATAACAAAATTATTGCTGTAGTAAAAATTAATCTTTTCATCTTTTTAATTTTTTAAAGTTATAATTCTAGTAGTTTTGAAAAAGTCTTTTGCTTAAGGTGATGTGTCTAAAATTTCTGCCAACGTTTTGGGGCTCCTTTGCGATGGTGGGCAATCGAAGCACAAATCTTCAATTTTGTACAAAAGTTGAACCGAAGTACTACCGAAGAACTTTGCAGTTTCGCCAACTATTTCAAAACCCTTGTTGGCAGAAGTATTAATCGGGGATTTCACCAGTACCATTGCATTTTGAGCAATTCAAATTACCTGCACCATTACAATTTCTACAAATTTTAGAAATTTCACCAGTCCCGTTACAATTAGAGCAACTAACTTGAATATATTCATCATCTTCATTTTTTTCATATACGTAACCTTTGCCATCGCAAATATCACACCTAAAGGTTTCAGAACCAGTTCCATTACAATCTGAACATCTTAATTGTCCCGCACCATTACAATCTGGACAAGTTTTTACATCTATAATCATATTTTTGTATTTAATATTTTTCAATTAATAATATCTCAACTGGGATTTCTTTAAATTCAATGTCGGAATAATAGCCGTTAAGATTAAAAGATCTTAATTCTGTGGATAAAATTGATGAAAGCTTTTTGCTTTTTTCGACAAATACCCATTCGTTTCCAAACTTTATTTTCACATCAGCTTCAAATACAACTGATCCAGAAAATTTTCGGGTTGCATTTGAATTTCTATACCCGGTCTTAATTTCAACTTTTTGTTTGGGTGGAATATTGAATGGCATTGAAATATCGAAAGTTTCTTCTTTAATTTCATTGATCGATTTGGAGTAAGTAGATGTTCTTACAGTTTTATATTCATATTGTTTACCTCCACCACCTTCGAAAATTAAGTATTTAATTTTAAAACTTATAGATCCAGAAATAGTATCAGAGTTTTGAATACTATCTGAAAATTCTGCTTTCCACCCAGTAATTTTTTTATAAGAATCCTTAATTGTTATAGATTGTGGGGTGTCTAATTGGTTTGTATAAGGCATTGTAATAATTCTTTCATTTTGCGGAAGAGTACTCATTTCTATCTTGTCGTCTAAAAGTAAATCAGAGTCTATGAAAATTAAATTTTCTAATGAAATACTTTCAAAATTAAGATTATCACCTGCATTAGGGTCTATTGGTTTCATTGGAACTGTAATCGCTCCAACACCTGTATTTGATACTGGCTTTTTTGATTTCATTTCTGTAAATTTAAACCACTCAACTTGCGGTATCAATTTTTTTACTTGATAATAGAGTTCATTTTTGATGTCTAATTCCATTTTATTTTCATTTAAGTTAAATAGTTCTGCCAACTCAAAAATATATGCGAAACAAACTTTTGCCAATCTTGCCGAAATAGGGTTGATATACGAAGGTCGGTTTCGTATTATTTATTTCATATATAATTTGTTTTTGGATATAAAATATTGTAAAGCTAATCAACCTTTAAAGCAAAAAAAATAGCTATTAATAGCTATTTTTCAATTATTATATCCATCCTTCTTTTATAGATTTGCTCAGTAACTCCAATGAAGTGTGAACTTCAGCCTTGCAAAGAATATTTTTCCGATGGTTGTTCACAGTATTCAGACTGATAAATAATTCTTCTGCAATGGTTTTGCTGTTTTTACCTTCAAGGATGCATTTCAGAATTTCTTTTTCTCTTTTGGTGAATATTTCGAAAGACTTAGATAATTTTTCTGTTATTTCTACATTATAATAAGACGGTTCGTCATCAAAACCGATAATAGAAAAACAAGGGATTCCCTCTTTTTTTATATGAGTAATATCTGTATGTAAAACAAGGCTTCTATAATAATTGTTCTCATCAAAATCTATGGGAATTATCTGATGAAGTAATCGCACATAATCATTATTTTTTGTTTTAATTCTGTAGTCATGCTGAAACTTATAGCAACCTCTTTTTTCTAAAGGTAAATCTTTTAAAAATTCGGTCAATTTATTTTCAAAATTTAAAAAATAAGGTTTATCATCTGTATGTATTTGATTAAGGAAAAAGAAAGCATTTATTTCGTTTGGTTCATAGCCTAAAACACTTTTGATATTTGGACTTATAAATTCAAGCTCCATTTGAGACACATTAAAAATCATATAGTAGTATTTACCAGCTTGAAAAATATTCAACAATTTTTTGTGTAATTCCAACGTCAATTCTAAATTCTTTGTGTAAAGTTTATCATTCAAAATTGCCTTTCCCCAAACTTCTGTAGCAGCTTGATATAAAGTTTTTTTTGGCTTTTCCATGGTTAATTTCAAATTTTATAGATTGAATTTAATGAATAATCAAAATTTTATAATGCTACTAAATTATTAACTGCTTTATAATAGTTAGATGTATTTAATTACAGTTGTAAGATTCATTATTTTGTAATATCAATAAAAACAAATGTACATTTTTTGTACAGAATGGGATTCAATATTTTTTTATAAAATAGAAAACCCCGCTATAATACGAGGTCTAGATTTTATAATTTTATTTTAAAACTTTACGTGTATCAGATAAAATTGTTATTGTAATAACTCTACAATTTCTCTGTAATTCTTCTCTTTTGCAATATCCAGAGCTGTTTTGCCACTATTATTTTTTATTGTTAAATCTGGTTTGTATTGAAGAAGAAATTTAACCGTTTCTAAATCACCATTTTGAACACAATATATTAAAGGAGTATCATTGTCTTTATCAACATTGTTGATGTTTGCGCCTTTGCTAATGAGATATTCTGATATATTGGTATAGCCTTTCCCGATTGAAGAAGCGAAAGGTGTTGCTTTGTCACTGGCTTTTACATCGATTTCAGCTTTATGTTCAACTAAAAGCTTTACAATATCTATTTTGTTATTTCTTACAGCAAATCGTAGAGCTGTCCAACCATTCACATCTTTATAATTAGGATTTGCATTATTCTTCAAAAGTATTTCAACGACTTTTGTAAATCCTTCTTGAGAAGCTATGTTTAGAGGGCTTTCTGTTGTTTGTAAAGGTTTATTGATGTCTGCTCCTTTTGAAATGAGCAGCTCAACAAGTTTTACATTTCCCGTTCCTGCTGCAGCATAGAGTGGTGTGATTTGATATTCTTTTGATAATTGATTCACATCTTCCTTTTCCAATAGTTTGCTCACTTTTTCAATATCTTCATCGGAAATTGCTTTAAATATTTTTTGTGAATGAACTGAGCTGAAGGCAAATAAAGATAATGTTACAACAATAGTTTTTATGTTCATTGGTATAAAGTTTTATTTGTTAAACAATTTGTAAAGCGTTTTTCATGATTAATGTACGAAACTATTATTTATTAAATATTTTAAGCATTTCCTTTTCGTCATACAAGCCTGTTGAGCTTGACAGGATTTTCATATCATTATCAACCAAAACTGAATAAGGAATTGCTCCGCTATATTTTAAAATTATTTTAAAATTTTCGCTCTCTTCTTTTGATAAGATAAGTTGTTTCCAGGTCATTTGCTCTTCATGTAATGCCTTTCTCCAATCCGATTCTTTTTCATCGATTGATATTGAGATTAATTCGATACCATTAATTTTATTTTCTGCAATAATTTTTTTCAAAATTGGAATCTCTTTCCTACAAGGTCCACACCAACTTGCCCAAAGAATAATGAGATGCTTTTTATACTTTTTATTTATAACTTCGGTTAATTTATATTTGGAATTTTTTAACTTGAGTATTTTATTGTTATTAATACTTTTCGAGTCTTTGATGTAATTTTGAAGTCCTTTAAACTGAGGATAATTTTGAACTGATTTATCAAATAAACTCAAGAATTTTTCAACTTGTGAAGAAGAAAATTGATATTTATTTTTCGAGATTTCAGATAATAAATGAAATGAATTAGGATATTTTTTAAGTAAATTTTCAATTTCCGAATATTGTGTGCTACTTTTTCGGCTAAATAAATCATAGTTTGTGTTCTGCAAAGCTTTAGTTTGTGCTCCTGCTTCAATTTTTTTTATTTCTACAGTTTTTATATTTTTTGGAAAAGGGGAGTTTTCACCAAAATCAACATATTCTAATGAGTCAGTTAATTTTACGAACTTATCAGAAAGGAAAAGAGAAGAAGTCCATTTTTCTTTGGCTTGGTTAAAGTATGAATTGGTTGGAAATTGAAATACTAATTTATTTCCCTCTAAATCATAAAACTCAATTCCCAAATAATGAGGAATTTCATCATCAAAAGTGTGTGTCAATTCAAATTTCCCATCTTTCACTTCTAAACTATCAAGTTTATTATTCCAAAGATCCTCATATAGAATTAATTTTCCATTTGGTAAATTAGGAATGTCTCCTGAAATAGTTGTTGAATTTTTTTTGCATGAAATAATAATCAAGATAAAGAAAAAGTAAAGTAGAAATTTTTTGTTCATAAATGGTTTTCTGAAATTAGATTTATAACTTCATCTCAAATCAAAAATGACAAAGCTATACTTTGCTAAAAGTAAATAAATATCTACTAAAAACCAATTTTATTTCAAAGTAGAATGAAAAAAATCTGCCTCAAAAGAAACAGATTTCATATCATTAATTATATTTTTTATTAAGCCTTTACTACCAATTCCGCTTCAAAAACATCCACAAAATGCTTTCTGATTTTTGCTTTGATGTCTTCCATTTCTTCGGGAGTCAATTCTCTTTCAAGCTCTCTTTTTAGGGAAGTAACCTGTTTATCTTTAATACCACAAGGAATAATGTATTCAAAATAACGCATATCGGTATTGATGTTTAAGGCAAAACCGTGAAGAGTTACCCAACGGGAAGCTTTAACGCCCATAGCACAGATTTTTCTCGCATACGGTTTTCCGACATCGAGCCAAACTCCGGTTTCTCCGGGAGAACGTTCGCCTTTCAAACCATAATCTGCAATCGTTCTGATGATCACTTCTTCCAGATTTCTCATGTATTTGTGAATGTCTGTAAAGAAATTTTCAAGGTCTAAAACGGGATAACCAACGATTTGCCCGTAACCATGATAGGTGATGTCACCGCCACGGTTTACTTTTACGAAAGTAGCGTCGATTTCTTTTAATTTATCAATTCCTGCGAGCATATTTTCTTCGTGTCCGCTTTTTCCTAACGTGTAAACATGAGGATGTTCCACCAAAAGAAAATGATTGGACGTTGTAATATGCTGTTCGGCAGGTAAATCTCTGTTTTTAATTTTGGTATCGATGATATCTTTCATCAGTTTTTCCTGATAATCCCAAGCGGGTTGATATTCTTTGATGCCTAAATCTTCAAACTTTACGACTTTATTCTGATGTGTATTCATTATTTACTTTGATGATACAAATTTACTAAATTTTACCCTTTGATGGAATGGATGAAATCTATTGCTTTTGTTTCCCAATCTCTATTTTGCTGAAGAATATTCACGAAGGCCGTTCCGATGATTCCGCCGTCTGCTTTTTCGGTAACGTTTTCAAAATCTTCTTTAGATTTGATTCCAAAACCAATCATTATCGGATTTTTTAACGGAAGTAAAGATAATCTGGAAAGGTAGTCTTCATTTTTTAAAACGGCTTGGTCATTTCCAGTGGTAGAAGACGAACTTACCGCATACAAAAATCCTGAACTTAAAGAATCGAGATATAAAATTCTTTCATCTGAAGTTTCGGGAGTGACCAAAAATGTAAAGTTGAGGTTGTATTGTTTTAAAATCTTCTGATAGTTTTTCTCAAATTCAATTGGCGGTAAATCCGGAATTATCAATCCTGAAACTCCACTTTCTGAACATTCTCTACAGAAATTTTCAAATCCGAAACTTAAAACCGGATTAATATATCCCATCAAAATAATCGGAATTCTGATTTCATCTTTAATAGATTTTAACTGAGAAAAAAGTTTTTCGATGGTCATGCCGTTCTTCAAAGCCAATTCGTGGGCTTGAGAAATAACGGGTCCATCAGCAACCGGATCGGAATACGGCATCCCAATTTCCATCATATCTGCTCCGGAATTTTGGATGAGTCTGATGATTTTTGTGGTATCTTCGAGTTGAGGAATTCCAGCAGTAAAGTATATATTAAGTTTTTTCATTTTATTTAGAAGTTAGAGATTAGATTTTAGAAACTAGGTTTTATTGCGTTGAAATACTAATTTCTAACTACTAACTACTAACTTCTAGTTTCTTTAAGTAAGTTTCCATATCCTTGTCACCACGACCACTCAAACAGATAACAACAATATCATCTTGATTAAATTCTTTTTTATCTAAAACTGCCAAAGCATGAGCACTTTCCAGAGCTGGAATAATTCCTTCGAGTTTCGTTAAATCAAAAGCAGATTGTAAAGCTTCATCATCATTAATACTGAAAAATTCTGCTCGTTTTTCTCTGAATAAATTCGAATGAAAAGGTCCAATTCCGGGATAATCCAAACCTGCGGAAATAGAGTGGGGTTCGATAACCTGTCCGTCTTTTGTCTGCATTACCAAACTTTTACTTCCATGCAAAACACCCAAAGTTCCCAGAAAAGTGGTTGCCGCAGATTTCCCTGAATCAACTCCAAAACCTCCTGCTTCAGCAGCAATTAATTGTACATTTTCGTCGTTTGCAAAATGATAGAAAGTTCCTGCAGCATTGCTTCCGCCACCAACACAGGCAATCACATAATCTGGATTTTCTCTTCCAATTTGTTCGAAAAGCTGTTTTTTAATTTCCTCTGAAATTACGCTTTGAAATCTCGCCACTAAATCAGGAAAAGGATGCGGGCCAACCACACTTCCAATCACATAATGAGTAGTTACGGGATTATTGATCCAATCTTTTAAAGCTTCATTTACAGCATCTTTCAAAGTTTTCGAGCCTGAAGTTGCAGGAACAACCTTCGCTCCTAACATCTTCATTCTTGCAACATTTGGAGCCTGTCTTTTGATATCGACTTCACCTATGTAAATAATGCATTCTAAACCTAAAAGTGCACAAGCTGTCGCTGTTGCAACACCATGTTGTCCGGCTCCGGTTTCGGCGATAATTCTGGTTTTCCCTAATCGTTTTGCCAATAAAACCTGCCCCAAAGCATTATTGATTTTGTGTGCTCCGGTGTGATTGAGATCTTCTCTTTTTAGATAAATATTGGTGTTGTATTTCTGACTTAAATTTTTTGCAAAATACAAAGGTGTTGCCCGGCCAACATAGTTTTTCAGTAAATCCTGATATTCATTTTGAAATTCTTCAGATTCAATGATTTGTAAATAGTTTTTCTCTAATTCTTCAACATTTGGATAGAGCATTTCTGGGATAAATGCTCCGCCAAATTCTCCGTAGTATCCGTTTTCGTCAGGGTTTTTGTAATTCATGATTTTGTATTTTGAGAGTCTTGTCAAGTTTCTAAATCTTAACAAGGTTTATTAATTCTTTTATTTTTTCTAAATCCTTAATTCCTGGGTTCAGTTCAAACTTTGAGTTAACATCCAGTGAAAAAGCTTGTCGGTTAATGATTGATAATTGATGGATGTTTTCCAAAGAAATTCCGCCACTCAGGAAATAGGGAAGTGGGATTTCTATTTCATTTAAAATATTCCAATCAAAGGTTTTTCCGGTTCCGCCGAAAGCTTTGCTATCTGTATCAAATAAGAGATAGTTGATAGTTGACAGGTTTTGGATGATGGTTTTTTGTAATTCATTTGTAGATTGATTTCCAATTCTGATGACTTTTATAATTTTTATTGTTGGATCAAGTTTTTGCCTTAAATCAATAATAAAACCATCCGTTTCGTCACCATGAAGCTGAATGAAATTTAAACCTGCTTGTTCTGTTATTTCAATGATTTTATTAATACTTTCATTCACAAAGACCCCAACTTTTCTATGGTGTGAAATTTTTGAGATTTCATCTAAATTTAAGTGATCCAAAACATATCTTGGAGATTTTTCATAAAAGATAAATCCTAGAAAATCAATTTTTAATGCCACTAATTCACGAATTTGGTTGAGTTGAGTTAATCCGCAAACTTTTAGTTTTGGTTGATAATTGTTGGTTGATGGTTTTTGGTTTTCAGACATTGTTTAATTGGTAAACTGTTAGATTTTTAGATTGGAAACAAATTCTTCAAATTTATTTCCGGGATTTTCGTGTTTCATAAAATATTCGCCCATCAGAAATCCGTTGAATCCTTTTTCTTTTAAATAATTGAAATCATTAATATTGTAAATTCCGCTTTCAGCAATGGATAGAACATCTTTTGGAAGTTGATTTTTCAAATTAACAGAATGTTGTAAATCAACCTTGAAATCTTTTAAGTTTCTATTATTAATTCCAACCAAATCTATTTCTAAATTGAAATGTTTTAATTCTGCTTCTGTATGAATTTCGAGTAAAACTTCCAACCCTAATTCATGAGAAAGTTGTGTGAATTCCTGAACTTGCTGAGGCGAAAGACACGCTGCAATTAACAAAACAACATCAGCTCCAATACTTTTTGCTTCATAAAACTGATATTCATCAATCATAAAATCTTTTCGCAGAATCGGAATATTAATGTGATTTCTAATACTTAAAATGTCTTCAAAACTTCCTCCAAAATAGTCTTTATCTGTTAAAATAGAAATTCCGCTTGCTCCAAATTGTTCGTAAGCTGAAACTACTTCTAAAGGTGGCACTTTATCATTTATAATTCCTTTTGATGGAGATTTCCGTTTAAATTCAGCAATAATTCCAGATTTTGATTTTATAGTTTCTTTTAATGAATTGGTTTTTCTTTCAAAAAATTCAGAATCTTTTAATTGTTGCAAAGAGATTTTTGATTTTGAATCTGAAATTTCTCGTTCTTTAGTTTCTATGATTTTGTCTAGGATATTCATTTTTCAAATTTTAATCATTTTCGGATAAGTTTATCTCAATAGTTTCGTCTGAATAATATATTCTAATTCCATTTTCAAAAAATTCATTTTTCTTAAAACGAATCGTTGAAAGTGCTTTGTAAGGAAGCTTAATAATCGAAAAAGAACTGGTGTTGATTAAAAAACTATTTCCTTCAGCAGGAATAAAAATGTATTCTGAATCTGGTGACTCAAATTGAAATTCATTTAAATTAAAATTTAATCTGTTCCATTTATTTTCAAAGTATTTATGAGACAAATTTTCTCCACAGATATATACTTCCGCAATGTGTAATTCTCTTCCGTTGTTGGGTTCATCATATCCAACAATTTTTAGTTCGATCTTTCTATTTTTAGATTGATAAGAAGTTTTCATTTTAAGCCAGAATCAATTGGTTTAAACTATTCAGTGCTTTTCCATCAAATAAGCTTTCTTTCGCCAAACTTAAACAATCCCTATAATTTCCAAATTTTTCGGTGTGATGTAAAGCTACAGCAGCATTTGCTAAAACCACTGCATTTTGTGATTCTGTGCCTTTTCCTTCCAAAATATTTCTGAAAATCTTGGCTGTTTCTTCAGGAGTATTTCCTGCTTTGATATCTTCAGAATGAATAGTTTTAAAACCTAAATCCTCAGCACAATAAATATTTTCTCCGCTTTTGGTAATGATTTTACTGTCACTTGTAAGACTGATTTCGTCGTAACCATCCATTCCGTGCACTAAAACGAAATCTCGGTTTTCTTTTTGTAATAAATATTGATAAATTCTGGCAATTTCGAGATTGTAAACACCAATCACAGAAAATTGAGGTTTCGCTGGATTCACCAATGGACCGAGAAGATTGAAAAAAGTTCTTAAGCCTAAAGATTTTCTTAATGCCACAACCGATTGCAAAGCTGGATGGAAATAAGGAGCGTGCAGAAAACAGATATTTGCCATTTCCAAATCTTCGTTAAGCTCTTCCGAAGTTTTTTTGAATTGATAGCCTAAAGCTTCCATAACATTAGATGATCCCGTGATTGTTGAAGCTCCGTAATTGCCGTGTTTTGCAACTTTTTGTCCGGTTCCTGCAACAACGAAACTTGCTAAAGTGGAAATATTGATCGTGTTTTTTCCGTCACCACCAGTTCCAACAATATCAATCGTGTCATTAGTGCTTAAATCTACAGAAACAGCCATTTGTAGTAAAGCCTCTCTGAAACCTTTGAGCTCATCTAATGTAATATTTCGCATCATAAAAATGCTTATAAATGCAGTAACTTCGGTTGCGTTAAATTTATTTTGAGCAATCTCAATCATAATCGCTTTCGCTTCCGATTTTGATAAGGTGTGATGATTGAAAAGGTATTGTAGGATTTCTTTCATGTTGGTAGTTGTTTTTGGTTGTTAATATTTGGTTGCTGGTTTCAATAGTTTTTTTTCTATCAAGCGTCAACCAAAATCTGGCAACTATTTTTGAATTTCACAAATAATCATGTTGTGGTCTGATATTTTGCGATCAATTTCTATCATTTTTGTTGATATTTTTTTGCCATTTAATAAATCTTTGCTCATAATTGTGTGAATTGCATTATTCTCATAATTTTCAGTTAGAATTTCCAAGTTTTGCAGTTCAAAAAAGGACTTGGTTTCATCGATAACTTTCGCACTTGGATATTTCCATCCTGAGAAAGAGATATTTAAATCTCCTGAAAAACAAAGATTTCCTTTTAAATTTTCTAAATCATTTTTTTGCTTTTCTAAATCATTTTCAAAATGTAAACCTTTACCACCAAAACTTCCGATTATACTTCCGTAAACTATTAATTCTCCAAAATTTGTTTCTACTAAACCACAAATACTTGTAAAAGAATCGTAAGTTTTAACTTCGTTTTTAAAAGGAAATTTCGAATATATTGAGACTCTGTTTTCACCTTCAAAATAATTTTGATTTTCATGAAAAGTTGGCAATGTTTCAGAATGCAGTTCGAAATATTGTTCTTCGAAATTCACACAACGATTGGTTTCTGTTAGAATTAGAAGGTCAGGATTTTCAACAGCAATTAAATCTTCGATAAATTTAATTTTTGAAATTTGATTTTTATTTGGTCTTTCAATATTCCAACTGATGATTTTCATAACTTATTAATTCACTAAAAAATTTTTAATAATCGTCTCTCCATCAGGCGTCAAAATACTCTCCGGATGATATTGAACACCGTGCACATCATAAGTTTTATGTTTCAAACTCATAATCATTCCCTTGCTGTCGGTACTTGTAATTTCAAGTTCTGAAGGGAAATCTTCGGGATTGACTGCCCAGCTGTGATATCTACCGACTTCCAAAGTTTGCGGTAAATCTTTGAAAAGTTTGTGTTCACTGGTTTGGACGGCTTCTGTCGCAACACCGTGGTAAATTTCGCTAAGATTAATCAGACTTCCGCCAAAAGCTTCGGCAATTGCCTGTTGACCAAGGCAAACTCCTAAAATGCTTTTTGTTGGAGCATATTTTTTAATTAAATCCAACAAGATTCCAGCTTCTTCAGGAATTCCCGGCCCGGGAGAGAGGATAATTTTATCGTATTTTTCGATTTCTTCAAGCGAAATTTGGTCGTTGCGTATAACGTCAACTTTTTGATTTAAAACTCTTTCAATTATTTGAACGAGATTGTAAGTAAAACTGTCGTAATTGTCAAAGACAAGAACTTTTATTTCGGTTTGATTATTTATTTCAGTTGTCATCTTTAATCTGATGTTTTGTTTTATATTTAAATATTGAAATGTAGACTAATTTGCGATCCGGCTTGATAATCATTTTTTATTGTTTAATTGAATCATCGAACCACTTCGTTAGGTTTGAGCAGAAATCCTTTTTTTTGCGTTGGAAAAGGAAGGCAAAAAAGATTGGGACCGGAAGACGGAATTTGTCGCATAAAAATTTTAAACCAAATTCTCTGCTTTTTCTACCGCCTTTTTCAAGGCATTTAATTTATTATTCACTTCTTGCAACTCACTTTCAGGATTTGATTTTGCCACCAATCCGGCTCCGGCTTGATAGTAAAGTGTATTGTTTTTGCTTAAAAAAGTACGAATCATAATCGCCTGATTGCATTCACCATTCAAACCAATCATTCCGATGCAGCCACCATAATATCCACGGGAATCTTTTTCGTATTCATTGATTAATTGTAGAGCTCTGTGTTTTGGCGCACCGCTTAAAGTTCCCTGTGGAAAGGTCGTTGCAACCATTTCAAAAGGGTTCGTGTTTTCTTCCAGTTCTGCTGTGACTTCGCTTACCATGTGAATAACGTGCGAGAAAAGTTGTATTTCTTTCAGTTTCGTTACTGTCACATTTTTCCCTAATTTTCCTAAATCATTTCTTGCCAAATCAACCAACATCGTGTGTTCGGCATTTTCTTTCGGGTCATTTTTTAAAGATTCTATAGACTGTAAATCGGTTTCAAAATCACCGGTTCTTTTGAAAGTTCCTGCAATCGGATGAATGATGGCCTTGTTTTCTTTAATAATGAGCTGACTTTCAGGACTTGAACCGAATAATTTGTAGTTTCCGTAATCAAAATAAAATAGATAGGGTGATGGGTTGATATTTCTTAAAGCCCGATACACATTAAATTCATCTCCCTGGAATTTCTGCTCGAATCTTCTGCTCAGTACTAACTGAAAAACATCGCCTCTCATACAGTGTTTTTGTGCAATTTCAACCAATTTTAAATATTCTTCATTGGTAGTATTGGAAGTTTCTTCAGCCGTTTTTTCAAATGGATAAACAACAGCATTTTTATTTTTAATTAAGTCTTCCAGCGTTCTGAATTCTGATTTTACACCCTCAATTTGATTTTCAATTAAATGCATTTCATCATTAAAATGGTTAATGGCAATTACGTATTGATACAATCTGTAACGCAAAATCGGAATTTCAACTTCTTTACTTTGAGGTTTAAATGTCACATCTTCAAAAAACTGAACCGCTTCAAAACTTGTATATCCAAAAAGTGATTGTGCAGTTTCTTCAATTTTGTCATGCGTTTTTTCGCAGGCAAATGTTTTGGAGAAATTGTTTAATAACTCAGGAATATTTATGTTTTCTAAAGATTTTTTTTCTGGATTCTGGTTGGGAAACTTGATTTCATATTCATTTAAATTTTTAATTTCAATTCCTGCAATAGCGTTAATCGCAATGAATGAAAAATTATTATCAATATTTTTAGAATCCGAACTTTCCAAAAGAATTGTATCTCGGAATTTGTCTCTAATTTGTAAATAAATATTCATTGGCGTTTGTAAATCGCCCAATGTTTTTTTAGATTTTGTTTTAATTTTTATAATGGAATTTGACATTTTTCTAATTTTTTAGAGATTTAGACATAAAAAAAAGACTTCAACGCAATCGTCAAAGTCTCTGTATGTTTTTCTATAATATTCTTGCTGTACATTAACAACATGACAATAGCATCAGACCCGACGAAGAGTTTGATTGCCACCACCAATTTTTGTTAATTGAATTAATCATGGGACAAATGTAGAAAAATTTTTAATATTGAAAACAAAAAATTTAAAAAAGATAAAATTTGTTTTTAGTTCTCTGGAATCAATTTAAATATGATTTAAAATAGTCTTAAGTCTCCTCATTAGAACTTTATTTTTTATATTTTTGTGACCAAATTAGAAAAAAATGAAAAAAGTATTAGCAATCGCATTCTTGGGAAGTTTAGTAGCAGTTAGCTGTTCAAAAAAGGCAGATAAATCTTTACAAGACAGCAACATTATGTTAGAAGAACCAGCTGCTACAGTTGTACCAGCAGATTCAACTAAAAAAGACTCTACACCAGCTCCGGCTGCAACTCCTGCACCTGCAACAACAGATTCTACGGCAACAAAATAATGAAAAAACTGTTTTTGACAGGAGTTTTAGGCTTGCTTATTATTTCCTGCTCCAAAAAAGAAAATTCAGAAGTTACATCAACAGATTCTACCGATACTTCTATACCTGTTAATACCAATATTTCAGGAAAAGATTTAATAGAAGCATCTGACTGTATGGCTTGTCATAATGCTGATGAAAGATTGATAGGGCCTTCTTATAAAGAAATTGCTGCCAAATATTCTGAAAAAGACATAGAAATTTTGGCTTCAAAAATCATTGACGGTGGAAGTGGCAACTGGGGAAGTGTTCCGATGCAACCACATCCACAAATTTCAAAAGAAGATGCCAAAAAAATGGTGGAATATATCCTTAAACAGAAGAAATAAATGTCTTCAGAAAAATCAACCCTACACCCAAGAAATCTGCATCGAAATTCCTACGATTTTGACTTGCTGATTTCTTGGGTGCCGGAATTGAAACATTATGTTTTCAAAAATGATTACGATACTTTAACCATTAATTTCAGCCTTCCGCAAGCTGTGAAATTGCTCAACAAAGCGTTGCTTCTGAAATATTACGGTGTCAAGAACTGGGATATTCCCGACGGAAATCTTTGTCCGCCAATTCCTGGTCGTGCAGATTATGTGCATTATTTGGCAGATTTATTAGCGGAAGAAAATGGTCAAATTCCAACAGGGAATTCAGTAAAAGGTTTAGATATCGGAACCGGAGCTAATTTGGTTTATCCTTTGATTGCGAATTCTTCGTACGGTTGGAAAATCTTGGGAACTGATATCAATAAAAATTCGATAGAAAATGCCTGGAATATTTTAGACCAAAATCCGGATTTTTCGCAAAGTATTCAACTGAAACTTCAAGGCGATTCTGATTTTATTTTTAAAAATATAATTTCTCCCGAAGATAAATTCACATTCTCCATGTGTAATCCGCCATTCCACGAATCCGAGGCAGAAGCAATGCTCGGAAATCGCAGGAAAAATAACAATCTTCGGAAAAAGAAAGTTCAAAATCCTAAACTTAATTTCGGTGGTCAACACTCCGAATTGTGGTGTGAAGGTGGTGAGATTGGATTCATCAGAAAGAAGATTGATGAAAGTATTTTGTTTTCTTCTCAGATTTTGTGGTTTACAAGTTTGGTTTCCAAAAAAGACAATCTTCATCAATTGATAACCCGTCTGAAAAACAGCAATGCTTTAGAAATTAAAACAATAGAGATGGCTCAAGGTCAGAAAATCAGTAGAATTTTAGCATGGACATTTATTCCAAAAGAAAATCGAAAAGATTGGTTTTAATTGTTGAATAATTTTTATTCGGGCAGCAATTTCCGCCTTCCACTCCCAATCTTTTTTGCAGACAATTTCGTTTCAAATAGATCTTATAGTTCAAGCAAAAAAGGATTTCCGTTCAAGTCGGGCTGCAATTTTGCCACAGTAAGATCAATATCTTCATTATTGTAACGATTCTATTTTTTTAACTTAAAAGAGAAATCCTCTCAACTTCAATTCAGTATAAAACTTTTGTGACTTTTGACTGCGTCGAATCTTCGATTTGTGGTTTAAGTAAAATTCAAGTTTCATAAACGCTTAAAATTCACTATTTTTGCAATTCGAAAAAATTGAATTATAATGCAATTATCAGAACAGGAAATCATTAGAAGAGAAAAGCTGAATAAGCTTGTTGAAATGGGAATCAACGCATTCCCGGCGGAAGAATACACAATTACAGATACTACAGAATCTATAAAACAGAATTTCGCAGAAAGTAAACAGGTGAAGATTGCGGGTAGATTGATGTCTCGCCGTATTCAGGGGAAAGCTTCTTTTGCTGAATTGCAGGATTCTACAGGAAGAATTCAGGTTTATTTCAACCGTGACGAAATCTGTACGGGAGAAGACAAAACTTTATACAACGAAGTTTACAAACACCTTTTAGATATCGGTGATATCATCGGAATCGAAGGAGAACTGTTCACAACTCAGGTTGGTGAAAAAACGGTTTTGGTGAAAAACTTTACCCTTTTAACGAAAACTTTAAGACCTCTTCCTCAGGCAAAAACTGACGAAAATGGAGTAGTGCACGATGCATTCAACGATGCAGAATTAAGATACAGACAGCGTTATGTAGATTTAACGGTAAATCCTCATGTGAAAGAAATTTTTGTGAAAAGAACAAAATTGTTCAACGCAATGAGAACTTTCTTCAATGAGGCAGGATATTTTGAGGTGGAAACTCCAATCTTGCAGTCGATTCCGGGTGGAGCTGCGGCAAGACCTTTTATGACACATCATAATGCTTTAGACATTCCTTTATATTTAAGAATTGCCAACGAATTGTATCTTAAAAAACTAATTGTTGGTGGTTTCGACGGTGTTTACGAATTCTCAAAAAACTTCAGAAATGAAGGCATGGATAGAACGCACAATCCTGAATTTACCGCAATGGAAATCTATGTAGCCTATAAAGATTACAATTGGATGATGGATTTCACCGAGAAATTACTGGAGTTCTGTGCAACTTCTGTAAACGGAGCTTCAGAATCTACTTTTGGCGAGCATACCATTAGCTGGAAAGCGCCTTATCCAAGAGTTTCTATGACTGAAGCAATCATAAAATATACAGGTTTTGATATTACAGGAAAGTCAGAACAAGAATTGTTTGATTTTGCAAAATCTATCGGAATCGAAGTGAATGAAACGATGGGTAAAGGGAAATTAATCGACGAAATTTTTGGTGAAAAATGTGAAGGAAACTTTATTCAGCCGACTTTTATTACTGATTATCCAATTGAAATGTCGCCTTTAACTAAAAAACACAGAAGTAAGGAAGGTTTGACGGAGCGTTTTGAATTAATGGTTTGCGGAAAAGAAATTGCAAATGCTTATTCAGAATTAAATGACCCGATTGACCAGAGAGAACGTTTTGAAGAGCAGTTGAAATTATCTGAAAAAGGTGATGATGAAGCAACAGGATTTATTGATGAAGATTTCCTGAGAGCTTTAGAATACGGAATGCCACCAACTTCTGGTTTAGGAATCGGAATGGACAGATTGATTATGTTTTTAACGAATAATCCGTCAATTCAGGAAGTGTTATTCTTCCCTCAGATGAAACCGGAAAAAACAACTCCGCAAATTGAATTGGGTGAAGATGAGCATTTAATTCTTGATATTTTGAAATCAGGCGAACAAATCGCTTTGGCTGAAGTGAAAACTTTAAGCAAATTATCCGGTAAAAAATGGGATAAAGCTTCAAAAACTTTGACGAAAGGAAACTTGGTGAAAGTTGAGAAAATTGATGACAATGTTTTGATGAAATTGGTGTAACTAAATTCTTCCAACAATAATTTATATCAAAAAATCCTGAAATTTTTCAGGATTTTCCTTTTTTCAATAACAATAAATCAGCATTTTTCCGTTGTGAATAAAACTCAAACACTTATGAAATATTTTCTTTTATTTTTGTTCATTTCATTAGGATTAAATGCGCAGACATTAACTTCTATTTATTTTACAAACAACAGTTCTGAACTAAACAAAGAATCGAAAATAAAACTCGACAGTTTAGCTCAGTTAAAATCAAAATTGACTTTCAGAATTTTTGGTAATGCAAATCCTTTAGGAAATGAAACTTTAAATAAAAAATTATCTGAAAACCGCGCAAAAAATGTCACGGATTATTTGAAACACAAAATCGGTGGAAATATTAATTTGGCAAGTTCTGTAGGATTGGGAATTACAAAACAGATTAATGATAACAGTTCTGAAAATTTATTAGCTAAAAACAGAAGAGTAGATATTTTTATTGAAAAGTTTTTCGATAAAGGTGAAAAGATTTCAAGAAGCGAATATCCTAGCTTTTTTGATGTGAAAATTGCTCAGATGAAAGTGAAAGATACTTTTTCTTTACCCAATGTAAACTTTATCGGTGGTCGTCATGCTTGGCTTTCAAAAGGTACTCCCAAACTGTTTATGCTTTTTGAGATTTTAAAGAAAAATCCGACACTTGAAGTTGAACTTCAGGGACATATTTGCTGTGATTATGAAAATTTTGATGGGGAAGATTTAGATTTAAAAACATTTAATCTGTCTTTTACCAGAGCCAATGCGATCCGAAATTTTTTAATTAAAATGGGAATCGAACCAAATCGCATTAAGGCTGAAGGTTTAGGACATCTCAATCCTGTTGTTTACCCTGAAATAACAGAAGAAGATATGAGTAAAAATCGACGTGTAGAAATTGTTGTAACTAAAAAATAAATTCGTCATGCTTTGTTTTTAGCTTTTGTAAATGAGAACATCAGATAAAATAAAAACGGTAAAATAAACAGAGAACCAAGGATTAAAGCCCATCCTAAAGCTGAAATTGTTTTCGGAGCAGCGATATGTTTTAATAAAGAAAGATGTTGCCCGTTTCCTAATAAAATAATATCGGGATTATGCTGATAAGTTGCCGCTACTAAAATCATAATGATCTGAAATCCTGCCAAAGCTCGAACTGGAAGCAATTTTTTGAAATGCATTGCTCTTAAAATTAATCCTAAAGAAACCGTTGCAAAAGCAAGCGACATAACGCCTAAAGGTTTTGAAAACACCCATTTTGTTAATGGAATATTTGAAAAATGAGCCGCCAAAAATACCAATAATCCTGTAATCACGACAAAAACCATCGTTTGATGTGACTTTTTAATCATTAAATTTAATTCTAATCGGTCGTTTGTTTCTTTCAAAGAAAAAATAGAAGCCAGATATGCGCAAAGTGACACTACAAAAAGTCCAACTGCCACTCCGAACCAATTGAGCCAACTGAAAATATATAAATCTAAAAAGGTCTTTGCGTCCGGATTGATAGATTGTGAAATCGTTGCAGCCGCTATTAATCCTAAGAAAAATGGGGTCAGTAAACTTGCATAATAGAAAATCTGAGTATATAAAACCTGCCAATTGTCTTTCACTGCATCATAATGTCTGAAAGTAAAGGCGGTTCCTCTTGCAATAATTCCTAAAAGCATTAAAACCAAAGGAATATGAAGATATGTTGATAGAGTTGTGTAAATTTCAGGAAAACCTACGAAAAGAATTACTATCGCAATAATCAGCCACATATGATTAGCTTCCCAAACGGGTGCGATGGATTCGTACATAATTTTTTCGGTGTGTTTTCTTGCCTTCTTTTTAGACATTAATTCTACAATTCCGGCTCCGAAATCTGCTCCGCCCAAAATCACATAAAGACATACGGAAAGCCATAGAAAACCAATTACCACGTAGATCATGATTTTTTGTTTTTGGAGTTAAATTGCGTATCGGTCGGGTCATACAATCTTGGAACCATCTGAATCTGTCTTCTTAAAAGGAACACGATAATTAATGATAAAGAAACAAAAATCGCTGTGAAAAAGTAGAAAGAATACTGAATTCCAGGCATTGGAGTTACAGCATCAGCAGTTCGCATTATTCCGTAAATAATCCAGGGTTGCCTGCCGACTTCTGTGACTGTCCAGCCAGCTTCCAAAGCAATATATCCGAAAGGTGTGGAAAAAATAAATGTTTTCAGCAGCCAGTTTTTGTTCAGCCATTCTTTTTTAAAAAAGTGTGCATATAAATAAATACTTCCAATAATAATCATTACAACACCAAAGAAAATCATAATCTGGAAAGCGTAATGTACAACGGCAACGGGCGGCCATTCATCTTTGGGAAAATCATTTAAACCTTTGATTTCTGCGTTAAAATCATTAGTGGCTAGAAAACTTAAAACTTTCGGGATTTTTAAAGCATAATTAATTTCGCCTTTTTCTTCATTAGGAATTCCACCAATCACAAAAGCAGCACCTTTTTCTGTTTCAAAATGAGCTTCCATTGCTGCTAATTTTATAGGTTGTCTTTCTGCGACAGATTTTGCGGCAACATCTCCGCTTAAAGGTGCTCCGAAAGCTCCAATCATTGCAAAACCTGCCGCAATTCTAAACGCTTTGGTGTGAAATTCAACATTCTTTTTTCTCATTATTAAAAAAGAATGAACTCCTGCAACGGCAAATCCTGTCGCACAAAAAGCAGCAACTGTCATGTGTAAAGCCTGCGGAAACCAAGCTTCATTAAACATCGCTTTAATAGGGTCGATATTCACATATTCTCCATTAATATAATCAAATCCGGTAGGTGAATTCATCCAGGCATTTGCAGCAACAACCAAAATTCCTGAAGCCAACCCGCTTAAACCCACTAAAAATCCGCAAAACCAATGAAACCATTTATTAAATTTATCCCAACCATAAAGGAAAAATCCAATGGCTATAGCTTCAATAAAAAAAGCAGTTCCTTCAAGAGAAAACGGCATTCCGAAAATGGGTCCTGCGTGTTTCATGAATCCGGGCCATAATAATCCTAATTCAAAAGAAAGCATCGTTCCTGAAACGGCTCCGGTAGCAAAAAGGATTGCAACTCCTTTGCTCCAGGCTTTTGTAAGCCCTTTATAAATTTCGTTTCCGGTTTTGAGGTATTTCCAATGTGCAAATGCCATGAGAAAAGGCATTACCATTCCAACGCACGCAAAGATGATGTGAAAACCTAAAGATAGCGCCATCTGTGCACGAGCTGCCATGAAATCGTCCATAATATCAATTTTTCAGTTTAAAGTTACGGATAAATTAAAGGCGAAGAATATGATTTAAAACATTAGAAATAATTCAAAAATCTGCTTTAACTTTATTCTTTTTATGTCTTAAATATTGACTCTGCTTTGAGTATAAATTCAGAGATTTTTAGAGGTATTTAACTTTCATAATTCGAAAAAAATCACGATATTTGTAAGTCTTTGCAATTAGCAAGATTTTAATATTTTATATGAGTCAAAAACAATATACAGCTAGTAGTATCCAGGCATTAGAAGGCATGGAGCACGTTCGATTAAGACCATCTATGTACATTGGGGATGTAGGAGTGAGAGGTCTTCATCATTTGGTTTATGAAGTAGTAGATAACTCAATTGATGAGGCATTGGCGGGACATTGTGATACTATTTTAGTTACGATACATAAAGGAGAGAGTATCTCTGTAAAAGATAATGGTAGAGGAATTCCTGTAGATTTCCATGAAAAGGAACAAAAATCTGCTCTTGAGGTTGTAATGACCAAAATCGGGGCAGGTGGAAAATTTGATAAAGATTCTTATAAAGTATCAGGAGGACTTCACGGTGTTGGGGTTTCTTGTGTAAATGCCCTTTCAACATTATTAATTGCTACAGTAAGCCGTGACGGTAAATTATACCAGCAGAAATATTCTGAAGGAAAAGCTTTAGCGGATGTTGCCGAAATAGGTACTACAGACGAAAGAGGAACTGAGGTTTTCTTCCAGCCGGATGGAACTATTTTTCAGGAATTGGTTTATAATTATGATACTCTTGCAGCGAGAATGCGTGAATTGTCTTTCTTAAATAAAGGAATTACAATTACTCTTGTTGATGAAAGAGAAGAAAATGAAGACGGATCTTTTGCTTTTGAAGTTTTCCATTCTGAGGGAGGTTTGAAAGAATTTGTAGAATTCATCGATGGAAACCGTGAATCTATCATGGAAAACGTTATTTTCATGGAAGGAGAGAGAGAAAATATTCCTATTGAAGTAGCTATGCGTTACAATACTTCATTCAGTGAAAACCTTCATTCTTATGTTAATAATATAAACACTCACGAAGGTGGTACTCACTTGGCTGGTTTTAGACGTGCTTTAACGAGAACGTTGAAAAAATATGCTGATGATTTGGGAATTCCTGCTAAAGAAAAAGTTGAAATTACCGGAGATGACTTCCGTGAAGGTTTAACGGCTGTTGTTTCTGTAAAGGTAATGGAACCCCAGTTTGAAGGACAGACTAAAACTAAATTAGGTAACTCTGAAGTTTCAGGAGCAGTTGATAAAATTGTTGGTGAAATGTTATCTAACTTCTTGGAAGAAAATCCAAACGAAGCAAAACTTATTGTACAGAAAGTTGTTTTAGCTGCAAAAGCAAGACAGGCTGCGAAAAAAGCTCGTGAAATGGTTCAGAGAAAATCTCCGATGGGAGGTTCTGGTTTACCTGGTAAATTATCTGACTGTTCATCAAAAGATCCTGCAGAATCTGAATTATTCTTAGTCGAGGGAGATTCGGCAGGTGGAACTGCAAAGCAGGGGAGAGACAGACATTTTCAGGCGATTCTTCCGTTAAGAGGTAAAATTTTGAATGTAGAGAAATCAATGCTTCACAAAGTTTATGATAACGAGGAAATTAAAAATATCTACACGGCACTTGGAGTTTCTGTAGGAACAGAGGAGGACAGTAAAGCTTTAAATCTTACCAAATTAAGATACCATAAAGTAGTGATTATGACCGATGCCGATATTGACGGTTCTCACATTTCCACATTGATTCTTACCTTCTTCTTTAGATTCATGAAAGAAATGATCGAAAACGGATATATTTATATTGCACAACCTCCTTTGTATTTATTAAAGAAAGGAAACAAGAAAATATATGCTTACAACGAAAAAGAGCGTGAAGAAATTACCTTAGAAATGTCTCCGGACGGAAAAGGTGTTGAAGTTCAGAGATATAAAGGTCTCGGGGAAATGAATCCTGAACAGCTTTGGGAAACAACTTTAAATCCTGAACATAGAATTTTGAAGCAGGTGACAATTGATAATGCTGTAGAGGCCGATTCTGTTTTCTCAATGTTGATGGGAGATGAAGTTCCACCGAGAAGAGAATTTATCGAGAAAAATGCAAAATATGCGAAGATTGATGTTTAATTAATCTCTCTAAAAATATTTAAAAGGCTCCATTATTTCTATGGAGTCTTTTTTTTTGCCTAATAAATCTCAGGATAATGAAAATTAATTAACATTTTATTAAGATTTTTTTTATTTTTGAGAAAAATTAATAACGATGATGAAAATATGGTGCATTGGGGCTCTTTCTTTAGCTTCATTTTACTATGCACAAACTTATCCGGTATCAGAAATCAGTGATATTTTAAAGAAAAATGCAAGCGCAGTAATAAGAAATGAAAGTACAGTTTTAGAGATTAATAAAATTGATGAAATTGTTTACAGAAACTCTTCTGCAATTACTGTGATAAATAAGGAGGCAGTTGGTTTTTCTATTCCTAAAATTTATTATGAAAAAGGAAATACGATTTCCAATATCAAGGTTACGGTTTATGATGAAAAAGGCGCAAAAGTAAAAAGCTATTCTAAAAGTGATTTTACAGATATTGCAGCCAATTCTCAAGGTTCGTTCTATTCTGATAATAGGATGATGTATTTATCTTATACACCGACTTCTTATCCTTATACTATTGAGTTTAGCTACGATCAAAAAGATCAAAATACAGTTTTTATTTCTGATTTCACACCATATAATGATTTTAACATTTCTTTGCAAAAAAGCAGTTTTAAAATCCTTAATAAATCTGGAATAAATTTACGATCAAAAACTTATGATTCACAATTTGGTTTTGCATCAGTGAAAGTTGTAGACGAAGATGGCAGCAAATTGTATTCTTATGAAAATGTTCCTGCAATTGATAATGAAGGCATGGTTCCTAATCCTCAAAAAATACTACCGAAAGTAAGTTTTTCTCTTGATCAATTTAATTTAGTCGGAAAAAAAGGAAGTATTACAACTTGGAAAGATTTCGGTTTGTGGTATTATAACAACCTTTTGACTCCAGTTTCTACATCAACGCCTCAAATCAAAGCTGAAATTGCATCACTTAATCTTTCGGGTTCTACTGAAGAAAAAGTGAAGAAAATTTATCAATATATGCAAAGCAAAACAAGATATGTTTTTGTAGCTTTGGGAATCGGAGGATGGCAACCCATGATGCCTGATGAAGTACAAAAGAAAGGTTATGGAGATTGTAAAGGCCTTACCAATTATATGAGAACGCTTTTGGATGAGGCTGGAATAAAATCTTATTATGCAATCATTAATTCGAATTCCTCTCCGATAAGTTTTGATACAGATTTTCCAAAAATGGCTGGAAATCATGTGATTTTGGTGATCCCAACTGAAAAAGGGAATATTTGGCTTGAAAATACATCTCAAGAAATTGCTTACAATCATTTGAGCTACAGTACAACAGACCGAAATGTTTTAGCGGTAAAACCTACCGGAATTGAGATTATGGAAACGCCAAGTTATTCTTCAAGTCAAAATAAAGAAAAACAGATTTTAAGCATTCAGCTAAATCCTGATAAAACTATCAGTGGAAACGGGAAATTTTCTTACACCGGAAATCAGTATGATTTCAATTTATCTTATTCGGGATTAAGTCAAACCGATAGAAATAAATCGATCAAAAACTCGCTTTCAACGTTAGATTTTGAAAAAGTTGAAATGTCTGATTTTAAAAATAACCGAGATTTAGCAACCATTGATTTTGATTTAAATTTTAAGGCAGTCAATTATTCAAAAATGGTGGGCTCAAGCTATATTTTCAGGGCAGTTCCTATTTACTCGAATGCGACTTACCATCAGGATGAAAATCGAAAACTTCCGTTTGAAAACCGTTTTTCTTTTGAAGATGAATATGAGATTATTTATAAACTTCCCGTAGGATACTTTATCGAAGAAATGCCTGAAAACGGAAATGTAGTTTCAGACTTTGGGACATATAAAATTTCGTTTGAGAAAAAAGATGACCAACTCATCGTGAAAAGGTTTTTCCAAATGAAAAAAGGACTTCATTCTAAAGATAAATACAATGATTATATCAGTTTCAGAAAAAAAATTATGAATGCTGATAATTCTAAAATTCTAATTTCTAAAAAATCATAAATGAGAAAAATATTTTTTGTATTATATTTCACAGTATCTACTGTTGCTGTATATGCACAAAAGCATGAATTTCTGAAAATGCCAAAGTTTGACATTGAAGATTTGAAAAAAACAAAATCTGAAATTGATGAAAAAGCTCCGGCAGAAACTTTATATCGTTCGATACATTATCATATTGATAATTCTACTGGTAATTACGTTAAAAAAGTAAAATACAGAATTAAAATTTATGATAAAGATAAAGCAGAAGATTGGATGAATCTGGAAATCTCGCTTTATGACAATAACCAGGGAAGCAGAGAAATGCTCAATTCAATAAAAGCTTATGTTTATAATCTCGAAGATGGTAAAATAGCCGAAACAAAGGTAGATAAAAGCTCGAAATTCAGATCTAAAGAAAACAAATATATTACCACCAATAAGTTTGCCTTTCCTAATATTAAAAATGGCTCTGTTATTGAATTTCAATACGAAATCACTTCACCTTTTTCTTATGAAATTCCTTTAACTTATATTGAAACGGATACCCCTTCGGAATATACCGAATATGTTTTTGAGTCACCCATCAATATGTCTTATAACATTGATTTTAGAGGTTCTCTGTCTCCGAAATATAAAAAGGTGGCAGAAGAAAATATTTATGGAGCTCAATACAAAACGTACAGATTTGCTTATGAGAATGTAAAGGGTTTTAAAAGAGAAAAATTTGTAAAAAACAACGATAATTACAGAACTCAGATCAGGGCAGAATTACATTCTACTTTTTTCAATAATGGTTTGAAAAATTACACATCAACCTGGGAAGATATCAGGAAAAAACTCTGGGAAGATGATGAGTTCGGAAATCAGTATAAAAAAGATAGATTGGTAAAAGAAATTATACCAAAAAATATTTCTGAGGAAAAAGATCAGCACAAGAAAGCGAATCTTTTACTTGATTTCGTTAAAAACAGTTATACATGGAATGAGCGTTACGGTTTTAGAACAGATAACGGAATCAAAGATTTAATTAAAAATAAAACTGGTAATACTGCAGACCTCAACTTACTTTTGTTAAATACTATGAGAAGTGAAGGAATTAAAGCATATCCTATTTTGATTTCTACTATCGGACATGGTTATGTAAATCTTACTTTCCCAAACTTGGGTAACTTCAATTATGTCATGGTATGTGCCGAAATTGATAAGAAAATATACCTTTATGATGCAACATCTAAACAGGCAAAAGAGGATCTTCTTCCTGCAAGAGTTTGGAACAATAATGGGCTGCTTCTGAGAGATGATAAAGCAGAACTTATTTCTCTTACGAATATTAAAGAAAGTTATAATAGTCATACAGTAAAAGCAAAAATAAATACTGATGGTACAGTTTCTGGTATTTATCAGGATCAGGATGAAGGAATGGGAGCCCTTAATGCAAAAGAGCGGTTTGATGAGAATCAGGATAAATATAAAAAAGAATATAAGGAAGTTTTTTCTGTTGATTTTGATAATATCAATTCAAGAACTTTAGATGGAGGGGAATTCCGTTCTACGATGAGCTTTAGTTCAAACAATATGATTGATAATTTAGGAAAAAGAAAAATCATCAATCCACTTTTATTTTTGCATCAGACAAAGAATGATTTTGATCAGGAAGAAGCAAGAAAATATATGATTGATTTTATCTCGCCAATGAGCAAAACTAAAGTTGTAGAAATAGAAATTCCTGAAGGATATGATATTGCTGAGTTACCAAAAAGTAAAAAAATCGTTACTGAAGATAAAGAAATCAGTTATTCTTACACTGTAGAGAAAAAAGATAACAAGATAATAACAGTTTCAGAATATACTATTGCCAGCGCAGATTATCCTAAAGAATATTATCCTGCCTTTAAACAAATCTGGAAAGTAATCTCAGATTCTGAAAGTCAGGTAATGAGTTTGATTAAAAAATAATCAGTTATTCTTAAAAAATATTTAAAACCATTCATTTTGTGAATGGTTTTTGCATTTCAACCAAAAATAAACAATTATGAAAAATGCATTTGTGTTAATTCTGTTTTCTGCCGCTTTTCTTTTGTCAGCTTGTAAAAAAACAGAAACAAAAACTATTGAAACCAAAATAGATGTCAAAAATCCTGAAAAATTTGTAGTAGATTCTATTAAAGTAAATGATTCCGTGAAGTTTAACGAAGTGCTTTCCGTGAATTATTCGGCAAAAATGCTGGTATTTCCAACTTTAAAAGATAAAGCATTGTTGGACAGTATTTATTATGATAAAAAAGGTATTGCAGACTATTCAAAAGCAGGCTTACAAAAGTTTTTAGATAAAGATAAAGCAGAATTTTTTTCTTCAGTGAAACAAGACAGCAAAGATTGGATTTCTGATATCGACCGTTCGCAAACTTGGGAATCGGGATCATTTATGAAGTTGATTTCACAAACTGACGATTTTCTTCAGATTGAATATTTATATACTTCCTACGAAGGTGGAGCGCACGGAAATTATTCTTTTAATACAAGAGTTTTCGATTTAAAAAACAATAGAAAATTAGATTTAAAAGATATTACAACAATGTCAAAAGAAAAATTGGAAGAGCTTTTAATGAAAAATATCAATAAAATTCCAAGTGGAACAACAGATTCTGATGGTGCAGTCAATAATTCCGAAATGATTTTGGTTGAGGTTATTCCAACCAACAAAGATTTTTACTTTGATGAAAAAAATCTTTATTTTCATTACAGCCCGTATGAAATTGCAGCTTTTGCAGCGGGAGATATAGTAATTCCTATTTCTTGGGAAGAACTGAAAGGAACAATTAATCCCGAATTCAAAAAGAGAATGAAAATTAACTAATATTAATGCTTCCAAATCAGGAAGCATTTTTTACTTTTGTGGTAATGGAAAAAGTAGCTTTTATCATCAATCCTTTTTCGGCAAAAAAAAATTATCTGCCTTTTCTAAACGAACTTAAAAATAAAGTGCAAAATCCTTTGTATTATATTTCTGAGTCAATTTTAGGAACTGAAGAATTTATCCAAACTCATTTTAACGATGTTGATTTTTTTGTAGCAATTGGCGGTGACGGTACAATTTCAACTGTTGCCAAAAGCTTAATTAATACCGACAAAATTTTAGCTATTTTCCCGGCAGGTTCCGGTAACGGTTTTTCCAATGAAACACAATTCAGCAAAAATTTGGATGAATTATTAGATAAACTAAAATCTAAAAAATCCCGTAAAATCGATACGTTTACAGTTAATGACAAGCTTTCAATCAATGTTTCCGGAACTGGTTTTGATGGAAAAGTTGTGAAAGAATTTGAGAAAACCAATCGTGGATTCAAAAATTACATCAAAGTTTCATTAAAGACTTTTTTTAATTATAAACCGATTAAGCTGAAATTTTTAGATGAAAATTATAAGCAGTACAACGGGAAATATTTAATGGTCAACATCGCAAACACCCGTCAATTCGGAAACAATGCTTACATCGCTCCAATGGCAAGTAAAAGTGACGGTTTGGTTGATATGGTTTTGGTGAAAAAGTTTCCACTGACCTATTCGCCGCTGTTTGCGTTCAGAATGTTTACGAAAAAACTGAAAGAAGATGATTACATTACTTATCTTCCTGTTTCTGAAATTGAATTTAAAGTAAATACCAAAAACTGGCATCTTGATGGAGAATTCAATAAAATAAAATCTCCGATTCATGTAAAAGTTCAGCCTTCAAGTCTGAATATTCTTATTTAAACTAATCATAGTGAAATATAAAAAGCCTTCCGTGAAGAAGGCTTAAAAAAACACAAATGATGAAAAAATTATTATTACGATAATAATCTATTACAAAATAAACGATTACAATTCTGAAATTTTATGGTTATAATCATAGAATTGAAATTTTCTAAACTTCCAGTTTTTCCTCAATCTTATTCGGATTTGCCAAACAATATTGAAGTTGTTCTTTATCCAGCTGTTTTTCCCAATTTGCTACAACAACTGTTGCTACAGAGTTTCCAATAACATTCGTTAAAGCACGACATTCACTCATAAATTTATCGATACCTAAAATTAAAGTCATTCCCGCAATCGGAATTTCAGGAACTACAGCCAAAGTTGCTGCTAAAGTTACAAATCCAGCTCCTGTAACTCCTGCTGCACCTTTTGAGCTCAACATGGCAACTAAAAGTAGCATCAATTGCTTTTCTATAGAAAGATCAATATTCAAAGCCTGCGCAATAAACAATGAGGCCAAAGTCATGTAAATATTGGTTCCGTCAAGATTAAAAGAATAACCAGTGGGAACAACTAAACCTACAATTGCTTTTGAACAGCCTGCTTTTTCCATCTTTTCCATAATCCCTGGAAGTGCAGATTCGGAAGAGCTCGTTCCTAAAACCAGCAAAAGTTCTTCTTTCAAATAATACATCAATTTGAAGATATTAAAACCATTGTACCAAGCAACCGATCCTAAAATCAAAACAACAAATAGAATGGAAGTAATATAAAAAGTTCCTACCAAAAAGATAAGATTGATTACCGAAGCTAAACCATATTTTCCAATGGTAAATGCCATTGCCCCGAAAGCTCCGACTGGAGCCAGTTTCATCAGCATATGAACAATTTTAAAAATTGGAGCAGCCAAAACCTGTAAAAATTCTGTTATTTTTCCACTCTTTTCTTTCGTTAAAACCAAAGCAACGCCCATCAAAATAGCAACCAAAAGTACCTGAAGAATATTTTCCCCAATCAAAGGACTGAAAAGAGTTTCAGGAATGATATTCATAATGAAACCTGTTAAAGTTGTATCATGAGCTTTTTGCTGATACTGTGAAACGTCTCCCGATAAACTTGCTGGATCAATGTTTAATCCCGTTCCAGGTTGTAATAAATTACCTACAATTAAGCCAATTATTAAAGCTAAAGTTGAGAATGTGAAGAAATAGATCATTGCTTTTACGGCAATTCGTCCTACTTTTTTTAAGTCTGTCATGTGAGCAATCCCTAAAGTAAGGGTGATGAAAATGACTGGAGCAATAATCATTTTAACCAATTTAATAAATCCGTCTCCTAAAGGTTTCATTTTTTCGCCTAATTCAGGGAAAAACTTTCCTAAAAGAATTCCTAATGTAATGGCGATGATTACCTGAAAGTATAATTGTTGGTAGATTTTTTTCTTTTTCAAAGCTGGAGTTTCTAAAATATTTCTGAAAAATACAGAAATTAAATAGAATTTTTTCAGGCTAATTTTATTTTGCTAAAACTAATCCTCACGCAGATTAAACGGATAAAGCAGATTTTATTGAATTAATCTGCATAATCTACTCAATCTGCGAGATATAAATTAAAAATTATTTCAGGTATTAATTTGAACTTTAGCAATTGAAAATGAGAGTGTTTTAAACTTAAAATCAAAAGATGATAAAAATTATATCCTAAATCACAATTTTGTTTTCTCATCGTAATCAAAATATTTACTTTTGCTTTCAATCAACTAATAATAAATAAAAATGGAGTCCTATACGGAAAAAATATTGATTACAGGTGCTTTAGGGCAGATTGGAACTGAACTTACAAACCGACTTGTTGAGATTCACGGAGCTGAAAATGTAGTTGCTTCAGGTCTTGACAGATACCAAAAAGGTCTTACTTCTGCAGGTTACTACGAAAGAATGGATGTTACCAATACACAGTTGGTAAGACAGGTGATTAAAGACTACGAAATTACTACGGTGTATCACTTGGCTTCACTTTTGTCCGGAACATCAGAAAAGCAGCCTATTTTCGCTTGGAAATTAAATCTTGAACCACTTCTTCATTTCTGTGAATTGGCTAAAGAAGGTTTACTTAAAAAGATTTTTTGGCCTAGTTCTATTGCTGTTTTTGGGAAAGGAATTCCAAAAGAAAATGTTGGCCAGGAGGTTGTTTTAAATCCTACAACAGTTTACGGAATTTCAAAAATGGCAGGTGAAAAATGGTGTGAGTATTATTTTGATAAGTATGGAGTAGATGTAAGAAGTATTCGTTATCCTGGTTTGATTTCATGGAAAACTCCTGCAGGTGGAGGAACAACAGATTATGCAGTTGAGATTTTTTACGAAGCAATTGAAGAAGGAAAATATACAAGTTTTATTTCTGAAAATACAGGAATGCCGATGTTGTATATGGACGATGCGATCAATGCAACTTTAAAATTAATGGATGCTCCAAAAGAGAATTTAACGGTTCGTTCTTCTTATAATTTGGGCGGAATGTCTTTCACTCCAAAAGAATTGGCACAAGAAATTAAGAACGAAATTCCTGAATTTGAAATTGATTATAAACCAGATTTCAGACAAGCAATTGCAGATTCTTGGCCTGCTTCGATTGATGATTCTGTTGCGAAAAAAGATTGGGGATTATCTTACGATTTCGGGATTACTGAAATGTCAAAAGATATGATCAAGAATCTTAAAGTAAAATTAAATAAGAATTAATTTACTTCAAGTATGGGTTTAATTAAATATTATTTTAACGATTGATTTTTAATTAATTATAAATTTTATCTAAATTTAAATTGAATGGTATTACTTACTTTTAACATTGTAAATATTGAAGCCGAAACTAAAAAAAGTACAGATATTTCTGATGAAGAAAGATTAAAAATTACTGAAAGTAATACAAAAGCGATTCTAAGAATTTTAGATATTCACGAAATAAAAGCAAGTTTTTTTATTGAGATTTCTATCGCAGAAAAACTTCAAAATCTATTAAAAGCAATTTCAGCTCAAGGGCATGAAATTGCTTTTTTTAATAAAGATTCCAATCTGGAAAAAATTGATGAAGTGAAAAAATCTGTTCAGAATTTTTTAGAAAAACAGATTAAAGGAATCCGACAAAAAAATCATCAGTTCTCATTAGAAGAATTAAAATCTATCGGTTTCAATTATATTTCAAATATTGACAATGCAGATATTTTATTTCCTTTTAAACGCTTAAAAAGAAGCTCAGAAATTATTGAAGAGAATGGATTGAGTATTGTTCCGGAAAGTATTTCTCCATACAGTCAGTTGCCGTATAATGATTTTGTTTTTCAGGCTTTGCCAATGCAGTATTATCAAAATATGGTTTTTGAAACATTGAAGAAGGATGACTTTGTTTTGGTCTATCTTGATTCGTGGCAATTTACCGATATGAACAAATATCAGTTTAAAATTCCGTTCTACAGAAGCTATAATTTGGGCAAAAAGATGGAAGATAAGCTTGAAGCTTTTTTATTTTGGATTAATGAAAAAGAATTGGCGACTTCAAGAATGAAAGATTATATTTTTTAGTTCCAAATTATAAGTTCAAAGTTCAAAGTTAATGTGCAACTTTGAACTTTAAACATTCATCATAATTTTAGGATAATTCCAAAAGTGTAATTTCAGGTAAAACACCCACTCTTCCTGGATAGCCTAAAACTCCGAAACCACGATTAACGTACAATAGTTTTCCTTCACTTTCATACAGATCTGCCCATTTTGGATATTTATACTGAACCGGAGACCATTTAATATTTTTTAAATCTAGACCAAACTGCATTCCGTGAGTATGACCGGAAAGTGTTAAAGAAATGTTTGCAGGATGCTTTTTAACAACGTAATCAAAATGAGTAGGGTCGTGGCTCATCAAAATTTTAGCGGCATTTTGTGGTACGTTTTCTAAGGCTTTATCAATTTGGCCAAACTGTGGAAAAGGTTTTAAGCCCCAGTTTTCTACTCCTAAAATGTATAATTTTTCGCCGTCTTTTTCAATGACTCTGTTTTCGTTTCTCAACATATCAAAACCGGCTTGCTTCTGATAATCAATTAAAGTATCAAGGTTGTTTTTCTTTTCATCAGGAGATTTCCATGTTACATAATCTCCATAATCGTGGTTTCCTAAAACAGAAAGTTTTCCATCTTTTGCAGTGATTTTTGAAAACAACGGAATGAAAGGTTTAAACTCATCCGAAACATTATTCACCATATCTCCTGTAAAGAGCACTAGGTCAGGTTTTTGTTCGTTAATTAAATCAATCGCATGAGCCAATTTATTAGGGTCATCGAAACTTCCACTATGGACGTCTGAAATCTGAATAATTTTATAACCTTTGAAGCTTTTCGGAAGATTGGCAATTTTTAATTTTACCTTTCTTACTTTGTGTCTGTATTTTCCGAAAGTAATTCCGTCAATAAACAAACCTGAAAGAACTCCGCCTAAACCTAATCCTACTAAACTTAAAAACTTACGTCTTTCTGGAAAGAAATTTTCAGTAGAACGTGTAAATCCTACCAAATAATTTCCCGTACGGAAAATGTCATCGATCAAAAGAAATAAAACAACAAATATTTTTGGAAGAATAAAAACTAAGAATAAAATACTGATTAAATGCGGTCTGTGTGAATCTCTGTCACTTCTTTGGAAATTCAGGACTTCGTAAGCGAATAAACCGTAAACTCCCAAATACACGATAACATAGCCTAATTTTATCCAAAAATTATCGGTCAACGTTCTTATTGCCTGATAAATATAGATTTCCATTAAAAGGAAAATTCCGGCAATAATTAAAAAATTTCTTTGCATAACTGAATTTTATAAAAAAAGCACAAAAGAAAATTACCCTTTGTGCTTCTATATCTTGTTAAATTATTTAAGTTTAAGGAAATTTATAAACGATAGCATTGATGTTCATTCCTGCTCCCACAGAAGTCATGACAATGTTACCTTTATCTTTAAACGAATGACCTTCCATTTTTCCTTTAATTATTAAATCAAACATTGTTGGAATTGTGGCAACAGAAGTATTTCCCAAATCCTGAACAGTCATGGGAGATACAGCATGGTCATAATCTTTTACATCATATAATTTGTGAAGTCTATCTATCATTGCATAATCCATCTTTGCATTTGCTTGGTGAATTAAAATTTTATCAATGTCTTCTATAGATAATCCTGCCTCATCAATTGTTTCTTTAATGGCAGTAGGAACATTTTTAAGAGCGTACTCATAAATTTTTCTTCCCAACATTCTTACATATAAACGTGTTTGATCTGCTTCTTTGTTGATAGATGGTCCGTTTGCAAGATAATTTAGTTCGATACCATTGTCACAGATAGTGTTGTGAGCGATAATTCCTACATTTTCCTGTTCAGTTGCTTTTACTATAACAGCTCCGGCTCCGTCTGCAAAAATCATTTTATTTCTATCGTAAGGATCGGTAACTCTGCTTAGAGTTTCGCCACCGATTACAAGAATTGTTTTAGCTACTTTTGCTTTAATTAAATTATCAGCCAAAATCATTGCTTCTACCCATCCCGGACATCCGAAAACCATATCATAAGTGATACATTTTCTATTTTTGATGCCTAATTTATTCTTAACTCTTGCTGCCATAGTTGGCATAAAATCAACATATCCATTTACAGTAACTTCACCAAAATTACTTGCATAAATAATATAATCAAGTTCCTCCTGATCTACATTTGCATCTGCAATAGCGATTTTTGCCGCCTCAAAACCGATTTGTGAGTTTGAAAGGTCTTCATCTATAAATCGCCTGTTTTCAATTTCAGTAATTTCTACAAATTTTGAAATAGTTTCTTCAGTAGGTTTGTCAATTTTAACACCATCTTCTGAATAAAACTCTGAATCCATGAAAAAGTCTCTTCCAATTACTCTATTCGGTAGGTAAGATCCGGAACCAATAATGATCGTATTCGGCATTCGTTTATGTAATTTTTTAAAGATGCAAAGTTAATAATTAATATTAATAAGAAAGAATTAAAAATATTATTAAATTTGCAAAAATTGTTTCTGACAATCTATGAAAAACAACCCGTCTTTAAAAGGTTTACTTATTGCCCTAGTGGTATTTATCGGTGCTTTTGCTATTTATAATTTCTTTTTGGCTAAAAAAAATTATTATTTGGTAGATAATCCTACTCCAAATACTTATTATTTTAAAATAAATAATGGTTCTGAAGGAATTATTTCGGCAGGACAGTTTGTGCAAGTAGACTTAAATAAAGGAAAAAACTCAATTAAAGTATTTGATCAAAATAAGAAAATGCTTTACGATTCTGCCTTTAAGGTAAAGAAAGTTCGTGGTCTTTTAAATATTGCTCACAAAGATTATTATATCAATGATCAATATTATGGGTACAATCTTAAAAAAGATTCATTACTTTTGGCGTTGGATAAGACTAAGATTGACGGAAAAGATTATTATGGCGGTGCGAAACATTTTAATAAACTGTATACAGATGACTTTTATTTTAATGTAGATGAAGATTATGATCAATTGATTAAAAATATTCAGAAAGTAGAATCCCGCTCAAAGATTTTCCGCAAAGAGGATTATCTTAATTATTATAAAGAATATTACAAGTTTTAAGTTTTGACAAAAGATATCAACCAAGTAACGCCCTACAATTCTGAATCTAGCAAAAAGAGTCAGGTAGAGGACATGTTCGACAATATTGCACCTAAATACGATTTGCTAAACCACGTATTATCTATGAAGATAGATGTACTCTGGAGGAATAAATTGGTAAAATGGATGAATTACGATAATCCCAAAGAAACACTGGATGTTGCTACAGGAACCGGAGATTTAGCCATTGCCGTTGAAAAAGGAACAGGTGCAAAGGTAGTTGGATTAGATTTATCGCAACAAATGTTAAATGTTGGCGTTATTAAAATAAAAAAACTTAATTTAGACGGCAAAATTTCTATGCAAAAGGGAGATGCAGAAAATTTACCTTTCGAGGACAATAGATTTGATGCTGTTTCCGTTGCTTTTGGAGTAAGGAATTTTGAAAATCTAAATAAAGGATTGTCAGAACTAAGAAGAGTTGTAAAAGAAAACAGAAGCGTTTATATTCTTGAGTTTTCGAAAGTAGAAGGGTTTTTAGGGCCATTTTATATGTTTTATTTTAAAAATATATTACCGGCAATCGGAAGATTGATTTCTAAAGATAATAGAGCATATACTTATCTTCCCGATTCTGTAAATGCATTTCCGTTTGGAGAAAAAATGAGACAAATTCTTTTAGATACAGGATTTAAAAAAGTAGAATACAAAAAACTAAGTTTAGGTATAGCCACAATTTATAAAGCAACAAAATAACCTATGAATAAATTTCTATTAAAAGCTCTGGTTTTAGCCTCAGTTAATATTGCATTCCTTGGAAATGCTCAATTTAGAACTCAAGACAGGATGGACAGGTTGGAAGACTTTGACCAGAAAAAAGTCAGTTGGGGGTTTTATTTGAATGCAAATATGATAGACTATAAAATTGTGCTTGATCCTCGATACGGAATGTATGAAAATCATAATTTAGTATCTTCAAAAGAAAGTACAAGCTTCGGAGCAGGTCTTATTGCAAAATTCAGAATGAATGATTACTTAGATGTAAGATTAGAACCGGGTTTGCAGTTTGCTCAAAGACAATTGACTTTCAATACTCAATCAAATGACATATATAGAGATGGAAGCTTAACAAATGCACCTTTTAATCCTATATTATTAACTGATAAAGATAGAAATAGAGATATTAAATCTACTTTGGTTGATATCCCTGTGCTTTTGGAATTTCACGGAGAAAGATGGTACAACTCTAGACCATATATTGCAGCGGGTGTGAATTATATTGTTAATTTACAGTCTAATTCAGGTTCTGTAGAGGATAATCAACAACAGACTTTCAGATCTACAACGCATAATTTTGCGTGGTCTGCAGAGATGGGTATTCAGTTTTACTTTAATAAATTTAAATTGACTCCGGCTGTAAGAGGAACGTTCTTTATGAATAACGAAATGGTAGCAGATAATGCTACAACGCCTCCTTATTGGTCTGCAGCAGTATCTACACTACAGACAAGAGCAATCATGTTTGTATTGAAATTTGAATAATATAATGAAAAATTAATATTAAAAGGAGTTGCTTGGCATCTCCTTTTTTGTTTTAATCAAAATATAGAGATAATAATTTTTATTAGTACCAATATTTTCCTATTTTTGCTAATAGTTAGAATATTTATAAACCTGAAATGCTTCAAGAATTAGAAAATAATTTTTCAGAATTAGAAAAAAAGATTTTGAATCTTCAAAAAAGTCATCAAAATTTATCTGAAATGTTTTCGGAATTAAATAAAGAGCATAACGAATTGAAGGTGAAATATGATGCGGAAAGAAAGAAAAATCAGGTATTAGCAGAAGAACAGAAAAATATAAAGCTTTATTCAGCAATATCAGGAAATCCTGAACACAACAGACTCATGAAAAACCATATCAACAGATTGGTAAAAGAAGTAGACTTTTGTATTGCACAGCTTCAAAACAGTGGATTATAATGGAGGTAAGGAGAATAACCATCAATATTGCAGGAAGAGTATATCCGCTGAATGTACCCGCAGCAGAAGAAGAAACTTTGCGTAAAGTAGGGAAGCAAATTGAAAATATGATTAAAGATTTTGAACAGAATTTTGATGTAAGAGATAAACAGGATGCTTTGGCAATGTGTGCCCTAAAATTAGGAACCAATGCAGAGGTTGTTGCTCTGAATCATGATAAAAATATAAAGTCAACCAACGAAAGACTAACAAAAATTAATCAGTCGTTGAACGATATAGGAAAATAGATTTTTTTTCCAAAGACCTGCCTACAGTAATTCTAACACATTAAAGGTAAACTCAACGCTAAACAATTAACGGACAAATGTCTATCGAATGGCGCGCCTGCTTGCAGGATTACAGACGATAGAAATCAGTTCAAATCGTGGAGATTAGGAGTTTACTCTATATCACTGGATTATTGTAGGCTTTTTTTATTTTATTTAAACAAGACAATTAAAACTAAATATATATATGACAACAGCCATAATAGTAGGCGTGATTTGTTTGGTTATAGGAGCTGTGATAGGGATGGTTTTCTCTAAAAGCTCACTAAATACAAAGGCTAAATTTATTATCGACGATGCTAAGAAAAATGCAGATAATTTATTAGAGAAAGCTAATTTACAGGCAGAATCTATAAAGAAAGAAAAAAATCTTCAGGCTAAAGAAAAATTCTTAGAACTAAAATCTCAGCACGATGCAGACATTCAGGTACGTGAAAAGAAAATGCAGGAAGCTGAGAAGAGAACTAAAGACAAAGAAAATAAACTAAATGATGAGCTTAGCAAAGCTGGGAAATTAGAAAAAGATCTTGACAGACAAATAGCTGATTACGCTAAGAAGAATGAAATTTTAGAGAAAAAGCAAAGTGACCTTGACTCAGCAACGGCTAGAAAAGTTGAAATGCTTGAGAAAATTTCAAACTACACAGCTGAAGAAGCTAAAGCAGAATTGGTAGAAACCATGAGAGCTGAAGCTAAAACCAGAGCTCAGGCGCACGTTCAGAGTATCATGGAAGAAGCTCAATTGAATGCTAAAAGTGAGGCGAGAAAAATCGTTATTCAGACTATTCAAAGAATCGGTACAGAACAGGCAATTGAAAATTCAGTTTCTGTTTTCAACATAGAATCTGACGAAGTAAAAGGTAGAATTATCGGTAGAGAAGGTAGAAATATCCGTGCTTTAGAAGCAGTTACGGGCGTAGAAATCATTGTTGATGATACTCCGGAAGCAATTCTTCTTTCATGTTTCGATCCTGTAAGAAGAGAGATTGCAAGATTATCACTTCACAGATTGGTAACAGACGGTAGAATTCACCCTGCAAGAATCGAAGAAGTTGTTGAAAAAACAAGAAAACAAATCGAAGAAGAAATCATCGAAGTGGGTAAAAGAACCATTATCGATCTTGGAATTCACGGATTGCACCCAGAATTGGTTAAAATCGTTGGTAGAATGAAATATCGTTCTTCTTATGGACAAAACCTTTTACAGCACTCAAGAGAAGTTGCCAATATTGCTGCAACAATGGCTGCTGAATTAGGACTAAACGTAAAATTAGCAAAAAGAGCAGGTCTTTTACACGATATCGGAAAAGTACCAGAACAGGAATCTGAACTTCCACACGCACTTTTGGGAATGCAATGGGCAGAGAAGTACGGTGAAAATCCAGAAGTTATTAATGCAATCGGAGCTCACCATGACGAAGTAGAAATGACTTCATTATTGTCACCGATTATTCAGGTTGCCGATGCGATTTCAGGAGCAAGACCGGGAGCAAGAAGACAGGTTTTAGAATCTTATATTCAAAGGCTAAAAGATCTTGAAGCTGCAGCATTAAGTTTTGAAGGAGTTTCTTCGGCATATGCAATTCAGGCAGGTAGAGAGCTAAGAGTAATGGTAGAAAGCAGCAGAATAAATGACGAAATGTCTTCTCAGCTTTCTTACGATATTTCTGAGAAAATTCAGAATGAACTGACTTATCCTGGACAAGTAAAAGTTACAGTAATCAGAGAAACAAGAACTGTAAACATCGCAAGATAATACTATTCTTAAATTATAAAAAAACCTTTCAATTAATTGAAAGGTTTTTTGTTTGTTCGAAATAAGTATAAGTCCCAAAGGGACGTTTTTCTAAAGGATAGGATGTAAATCCTATTAATAATTAGTTGTTTATCTAACGAAAAATCCATTTTCCTTAATATATTTTTTACTCATAGAAATACTCTCAAAAATATCTTTATCACTAGAATCCTGCTCCACAAACCAATGTTTTAAACCTGCTTTTTCTTTCGCTTCAAAAATTCTTTTAAAATCAATCATTCCATTACCAATCTCTGTAAATTCTTTCGTATCAGATTTCATATCCTTCACGTGCCACAAAGGAAATCTTTCGGGATATTTTTCAAAGTAAATTAATGGGTCTAAACCGGCTTTTGAAATCCAATATAGATCGAGTTCCATTTTTACTAAATCAGCTGATGTGTTTTTTAGAATGAAATCATAATAATTATTTTCCTCATTCATTTTTAGAAATTCAAAATCGTGATTGTGATAGGCTAATTGAATTCCGTTTTGCTTTGAAACTCTTGCTGCAGTTTCTAAAATTTCAGGAAGTTTACGGTAATTTTCAATGGTTCTTTCAGCTTCAGGAAGATAGGAGCAGACTGCATATTTTGACCCGATGAAATTAAGATCTTCTAAAGTTTTCTCCCAGTTTTGTAATAAAGTCCCGTTTTCTTTGTCTGTCACTCCAGTTCTGTGATGTGAACTGATTACTTGTAAACCGGTATTTTTAAGAATAGTTCGAAACTCAGATTTAGTTTTCCCGAAGAAAGTTCCATCATAACCATAAATTTCAAGATTTTTAAAACTTAATGCAGCCAGTTTTTCTAAAGTCTGTTCTACATTTTTAGAAATTGCATTTCGAACAGTGTATAATTGTATTCCCAAATTTTTTGTTGAAAGGCTTGTTCCTGAAACTCCACATGAAACACCGAGAAATCCCAGTGAAGAAAGGGTTAAAAAATCTTTTCGGTTCATCAATTTAAAGAAAAGGTTTCATTTCATCTTCAATCTGTGTTCTCAGTTCCATCAGACGTTTGGCATAAATTTCCTGCTGTTTTTCTTCATTAGTTTCAGGAATCCATTTAGGAACAGGTAATTTTTTACCGTTTTCATCAACTGCCACAAAAACAATAATGCAATGTGTTTTTTTATCAAAAATCGGTTGTTTAAGATTTCTTGAGAACACATTAATCGAAATATGCATACTCGATGAACCCGTATAGATGACTTGAGCCTCAACTTTTACGATCTCTCCAATTTTTATCGGTTCATAAAAACGGATTCCACCCACGTAAACCGTTACAGAATAATTTCCGCTCCATGTTGTTGCACACGCGTATCCAGCTTGATCAATCCATTTCATTACACTTCCTCCATGTACATTTCCACCATAATTGACATCAGAAGGTTCAGAAATAAACTGAAATGTAACAGGTTTGTTATCCATTATTTTAAATTTCAATAAAGGTATTTAATAATTTTTAAAACAGTATATTAAATAGTATTTTTGTAAATTGAAAACATCAGAGTTTTCATTTAACCATTAGAAATGTAAAACTTTAATGAAAAAAGTATTTTATCTTAATACGTGTGACACTTGCAGAAAAATAATAGGACAATTTAATCTTAAAGAATGGGAACTTAGAGAAATCAAAAAAGAACCTATAACGAAAGAGGAAATTGAAGCAATGTACGAACATACAAAGTCTTATGAAGCTTTGTTCAGCAAAAAATCAACTCAAATCAAATTGAGAGAATTAGATTTAAAAACATTGACGGAAGATGATTTTAAAGAATTGATTTTAGACCATTATACGTTCTTAAAACGTCCGGTTTTCCTTACCGGTAAAGAGATTTTTGTAGGAAGCGAAAAAGCTACTGTTACAAGCCTTAAAGATTATTTCAGAGGAGAATAGTAATTTCAACTCCTATAATTAATAAAAAACCTCACAGATTTTTGAATCTTGTGAGGCTTTTTTATGGCTCAAGAATTCTGCTGGAAACAAAACACAGTTGACAGAAGTTCCCAACAGGTTGCGTGAAACAAAACGCAGTTGACGGAAGTTCCAAACAGATTGCAGGACACAAAATGCAATTGAAAGAAGTTCACAACAGAGTGCGTGAAACAAAACGCAGTTGACGGAAGTTCCAATCAGATTGCAGGAAACAAAATGCAATAGAAAGAAGTTCCCAACAGATTGCGTGAAACAAAACGCAGTTGACGGAAGTTCCAAACAGATTGCAGGAAACAAAATGCAATTGAAAGAAGTTCCCAACAGATTGCGTGAAACAAAACGCAGTTGACGGAAGTTCCAAACAGATTGCGGGAGACAAAATGCAATTGACGGAAGTCTTAACCAAACTGTGTGAAACAAAACGCAATTGATAGAATTCAAAAAACATGTGTTTTATAACCAAACAACTTTTCAAAAAGTCTGAATCAATCGGATAAATATTATTTGGTTGACCGGATTTTAGCCCGGATAGAAGCGACATCCTTTTGTGTGGCGGATGAATTGCGAAACTTTGACAAGAAGTCGTAACACAAAAGATATAGTGGATAGCCGGATCAGCTTCTAAAAAATAACCGCTTCATCAAAATGATAAAGCGGTTTTTCTATAATTAAAAATTTTCTGCTTACACGAATGGCATTTTTACCACTTTTGCAGGAATATTTTTGTTTCTTACCTGAATGAAAATTTCAGTTCCCAGTTTGAAGTGAGGCTTGTCTACATAAGCGATTCCCAAACCGATTTTTTTCATTGGAGACTGGGTTCCAGAAGTTACTTTTCCAATTACATTTCCTTCTGCATCTACAACAGGGTAGTCATGTCTTGGAACGCCCTTATCTGTCAATTCAAAACCAACTAATTTTCTGGTAACGCCTACTTCTTTCTGTTTTGCGAAAATATCTTTAGACACAAAATCTTTGTCAAATTTTGTAATCCAACCTAAACCGGCTTCAATTGGAGAAGTAGTGTCGTCGATATCCATTCCGTAAAGACAGAAGCCTTTTTCAAGTCTCAAAGTGTCTCTTGCAGCCAATCCACAAGGAATAATTCCTTCTTCGGCACCTGCTTCGATAATAGCATCCCAAAGTTTTTCAGCAGATTCGTTGTTGAAATAAATTTCAAAACCACCGCTTCCTGTATAACCTGTATTAGAAATAATCACATCACTTACGCCTGCAACAGAACCAACGGTGAAGTTATAATAAGGAATTTCAGAAAGGTTAGTTTCCGTTAATTTTTGAAGAATTTCAGTAGCTTTCGGTCCCTGAACTGCCAATAAAGACATTTCGTCTGACGCATTCGTCATTTTTGCTCCGAAAGTATTGTATTTTGAAATGTGATTCCAATCTTTCTCAATATTTGAAGCATTTACAACAACAAAATATTTTTCATCTTCCATTTTGTAAACGATTAAATCATCTACGATTCCACCATCTTCATTAGGAAGGCAAGAATATTGCGCTTTTCCATTTTCTAAAACATCTACATTGTTTGTCGTTACAAACTGCAAAAGGTCTTTTGCACCCGCTCCTTCGATGAAAAACTGTCCCATGTGAGAAACGTCAAATAATCCCGCTTTTTCTCTTACGGCAAAGTGTTCTTCCGTTACTCCGGAATATTGTACAGGCATTTCAAATCCTGCAAAAGGTACTATTTTCGCTCCCAAAGAAACGTGTTTGTCGTACAATGCTGTTTTGTTCATGTTTACTATTATATTTATTTTTTAATTTTAAAACTTTCAAAAGCTTCGTTGAAAACTTTCATATAATTTCCGTTCCAGTGTTTTTCCTGGCAATTAATGCTTATCAGGAACATATCTGTGTTTTTCTGATATAATTTTGTAACCCAGAACAGCTTTTCTTTTTCATCAAAATACTCATATTCATATTCTGAATATCCTTTTTTGCTTCCTGTATTTTTTACTTTTTTCTCGTCATCCGAAGAATTGTACAGCGCCAAAATAAATTTCTTCACTTCGGTTTTTGGCAATTCCAAATCATGATACTCTGAAATGGTAATCGCTCCAATCTGATTAGTCGGGAAAATATTTACAATTCCCTCATCATTCGTTGCTTTCCAAGTATCGGGCACTGTGATTGAGTAATTTTCACTTTCATAAAGTTCACTTCCTAATTTCTGTGAAAATGAATAAATGCTCAGTAAAAATGTTACAATTAATAAAGTTTTTTTCATCGGTGTGTTTAAAAATGGTGTTTATATTCTTCCAAAATGATTTTAAACCATTCTGTAAATTGTTCTGGATGTTCAGAAATTTCTTTATCTAAATTATCGAGTGAAATGTAGCGAATTTCTTCCACTTCATTTTTATTTAAATTAAACTCTGAATTATATATTCCTGTGAAGACATGGTCAAGCTCATGCTCCCAAAGTCCCCCTCCAACATCTGCTTTATAAATAAAATGAAATTTTTCTGAAAGTTTGGCATCAATTCCGAGTTCTTCATTCAGCCTTCTTTTTGCACCTTCAAGATAAGTTTCTTCAATTCTCGGATGTGAACAAACTGCATTCGTCCATTGGTTTGGAGAATGATATTTCTCTGAAGTACGTTTCTGCAAAAGCATTTCTCCATTTTCGTTAAATAAAAAAACCGAAAAAGCACGGTGAAGCAAACCATTGATATGAGCCTGCTGTTTTTCCATTAAACCTAAAACATCATCTTCGGGATTTACTAAAACTACCAATTCTTCCATTCCTACAAATTTAAGTTTTAAACGTGATTTTGTAAAATAAATGTTTAGTTTTTTTAATATTTATGAAATGTTGGCTTTTTATTAAGTGAAAAATATTCGCTATAATTATGAAAAATGCAACAGAATCTTATAATTTATTAAGTTTAAAATTGATTTTGTGTTAAATTTTTAACATAAACTAAGATTAATACTTCTCTTTGAATCATAAAGTGTAACTTTGCACTTTAAAATTTTGAACGATGGAACTAGATTATATTGAGCATATCAGTCCGATTTTAAAGGATGGAGTAAAGAATTATCTGATCGATATCGACGGGACAATTACAGACGATGTTCCAAATGAAGAGCCGGAAAGAATGGTCACTTGTGAACCTTATCCCGATGCATTGGAAACAGTAAATAAATGGTATGATGAAGGTCACCAAATCTGTTTTTTTACTTCAAGAACGGAAAATCTGAAACAAATTACAATCGATTGGTTAGATAAACACGGTTTTAAATATCACAGTGTATTGTGTGGAAAACCAAGAGGCGGAAACTATCACTGGATCGACAATCATTTGGTAAGAGCAACACGCTACAAAGGAAAGTTTACTGATTTGGTTGAGAAGCAAGTAACCATTGAAGTTTTTAAAGATTAAAATCTAATATAAAGAGATTTAAAAATTAAACAACTAAAGTATAACACTTGAAATTCTTTAATTTTTAAATCTTTCAATTTTTAAATAGTAAAACATTTTATGAAAGTTTTAGCAAACGACGGTTTAGACCAGTCAGGAATTGATGCATTAACAGAAAAAGGATTTGAAGTAATCACTACAAAAGTTCCTCAGGAATTTCTTTTAGATTACATCAATGAGCACAAAATTCGTACAGTTTTAGTAAGAAGTGCGACGCAGGTAAGAAAAGATATTATTGATAATTGTCCGTCACTGGAAATCATCGGAAGAGGTGGAGTAGGAATGGATAATATCGATGTAGATTATGCAAGAGAAAAAGGAATCCACGTAATCAATACGCCTTCTGCTTCTTCAGAATCTGTTGCTGAATTGGTTTTTGCACATTTATTTTCCGGAGCAAGATTTTTGCAGGATTCCAACAGAAGAATGCCTTTAGTTGGAGATACCGAGTTTGCTTCACTTAAAAAAGCTTACGCTGCAGGAATTGAACTGAAAGGAAAAACCATCGGAATTATCGGAATGGGAAGAATCGGTCAGGAAGTTGCTAAAATCGCTTTAGGTCTTGGTATGAGGGTGATCGCTGCAGATAACATGATCGGAAAAGCGAGTATAAAAGTAACTTTTTATAACAATCAGTTCATCAATGTTGATATTGAAACTGAACCTTTGGATGCCGTTTTGAAGCATTCTGATTTCATTACACTTCACGTTCCCGCTCAGAAAGAAGGTTATATGATTGGAAAATCACAGTTTGAAATGATGAAAGATGGTGTTGCGATTGTAAACTGTTCAAGAGGTGGAGTAATTGATGAAACAGCTTTAATTGAAGCTTTGGATTCAGGAAAAGTACGTTTTGCAGGTCTTGATGTTTTCATCAACGAACCGACTCCGGCAAAAGAAATTATCACGCATTCTAAAATCTCTGTAACCCCGCATACAGGTGCTTCAACTTTGGAAGCTCAGGATAGAATCGGACTTTCTTTGGCTGAACAAATTTCAAGCATTTTTCAGATTCATTAATTTTGAATCTTTAAGAATAAAAAAACGCCGCAAATTTTGCGGCGTTTTTTTTATATATTGTTTTTTGTTTTCAACAAATCTCTGATTTCCATTAATAATTTCTGGTCTTCAGTTGGTCCTGCAGGAGCTTCAATAGGCGCTTCTTCTTTTTTACTCAAACTTGCAATTCCTTTAATTAGCATAAATAAAACAAATGCTACAATTAAGAAACTAATTACAGAAGATAAGAAATTTCCATATTTTACGCCGTTCCATGAAAGTTCTGCAATGTTTTTTACATTTGCTTTTTCCAAGGCCGGATTCAACAATAGAGGCGTAATAATATCATCTACAAATGATTTTACAATCGCACTGAAAGCTGCACCGATAATTACACCGACTGCCAAATCAACGACATTGCCTTTAAAAGCAAAATCTTTAAAATCTTTAATAAATCCCATAATTTATATTTTTAATTGTTTTACACAAAAGTATTATTTTAAAATAGTAATCTTAAAAGTTTTGGACACTTTTTTGGTTTAAATTATTAATATTTTTAAATAATTATGATTAAATTTAATAAAAATCGGAATTAATGAAAGTTTTTACGACAGAAAATATCAGAGCAACAGATAAATATACTATTGAGAATGAACCCATTTCTTCTGTAAATTTAATGGAAAGAGCGGCTTCAAGTTGTGTTGATTGGATTTCTACAAACAGTAAACATTATACAAAATTTGCCATTTTTTGTGGAAACGGAAATAATGGAGGTGATGGGTTCGCAATTGCAAGAATGCTGTATTTAAAAGGTTTTGATGTCGATGTTTTTATTAATAAAGAGAATTTGAAATTTTCTGATGATGCTTTAATAAATTTTAAAAGATTAAAAGATATTTCAGGAATTTCTGTGAAAGATTTCAGTGAAACTGAAAAGTACAATTTTGAAAAAACGGTTATTATTGATGCGCTTTTCGGAACAGGTTTATCAAGGAATTTAGATGGGATTTATAAAGATTTAATTGAAAATTTAAACATTAAAACCAATCCTAAAATCTCAATAGATATTCCCTCAGGAATGTTTGCAGATCAATTGAATGATGGGAATTCTGTTATTTTTAAAGCAAATTATACGCTGACTTTTCAGTTTTGGAAAAAGACATTTCTTCATCCTGAAACGGGTAAGTTTGCCGGAAAGATTATTGTTTTAGATATAAAGTTAAGTCAAGACTTTATTGAGAAAACTCAAACTGATGATTTTGTGATTGATGATGAATTGATTTTAAAAATCTTTAAGCCTCGTGACGATTTTGCTCACAAAGGAACTTACGGTAAATCGGTTATTGTCGGAGGAAGTTATGGAAAAATTGGAGCGGCCGTTTTAGCTACAAAATCAGCTTTGAAAAGTGGTTCAGGTTTGACATTTGTTTTGGCTCCGAATTGTGGTTATGAAATTCTTCAAAATACCTGTTCTGAAGCCATGTTTATAGAAGGCGGTGAAAAATTTATCACCCAAATTGATGAAATAGAAAATGCAGTTTACGGAATCGGTCCAGGTTTAGGAACTGATGAAGAAACAGAAAAAACTTTATTAAAATTTCTTGAAAATCATAGTTCTCCGTTAATTCTGGATGCAGATGCTTTAAATATTATTTCTAAAAACGAAAACGGTTTAAAATTAATTCCGAAAAAATCGATTATTACTCCACATCCGAAAGAATTTGAAAGACTTTTTGGAAAAACTGAAAATTCGATTGAAAGATTAAATTTGGCCAAGACAAAAGCAAAAGAATTAGAAATTTATATTGTTTTGAAAGACCATCACACTCAGGTTGTAACTCCAAAAGTAAAGGTTTTGTATAATATTACGGGTAATTCCGGTTTGGCAAAAGGCGGAAGTGGCGATGTTTTGACAGGAATTATTACCTCACTTTTAGCTCAAAAGTATTCATGGGAAGAAGCCGCAATTCTCGGAGTTTGGCTTCACGGAAAAGCCGCAGACTTAGCTTCAGAAAAGTATTCAAAAGAATCGATGCAAGCGACTGATGTTATTAATGAAATCGGAAACGTATTTCTTGATTTAAACAAAAAAGCCACAACATTGTTGTGACCTTTTGATTTTTATGTGAATTGAAATTATTCAGGTTTAGCATTTTCAGCTTCAGTAATTTTAAACTTTTTAGAATAAATCATGATGACAAATCCTGCAATCATAAATGGAATTGAAAGAATTTGACCAGTATTTAATCCTGCAAAAGAAATAAACTCGTCACCTTGAGGTTCTTTCAGGAATTCAACAAAGAATCTGATTGCCCAAAGAATGATGAAAAACAATCCGAATAACCATCCTTGCTGATATTTTTTGTTTGTTTTTCTGTATAAAACCCAAAGTAAAACAAATAATAAAACGTATCCAATTGCCTCGAATAACTGAGCCGGATAACGTGGAACTGTTACTCCATATTCGCTGCTTTGTTGTGGGAAAAGCAATGCAAATGGTGAGTTAGGATCAACAGGTTTACCGATAATTTCAGAATTGAAAAAATTACCCATTCTTACAAATGCGCCACCGATAGCTACCACAATTCCTAATCTGTCATATACCCAAAACGGATTTTTCTTGATGATTTTAAATGAATAATAAAGTGTTGTGAAAATCAATGCAATGGTAGCTCCATGACTTGCCAATCCTGAAAATCCTGTGAATTTTAAGCCATTTTTTGTACTAATTGGTAAGAAAACACTCCAGAAATCTTCTTTGAATAATTCAGGCTGATAAAAAATAACGTGTCCCATTCTTGCGCCTAAAATCGTTCCGATTAATGTCCAAGTAAAAAGCGGCTCAAGATATTTTTGATTTACATGATCAATGGTAAACATTTTTGTCATTAAAACATACCCTAAACCAAACGCACAAATAAACATTAAGCTATAAAAATGCAATGTGATAGGTCCTAAATTAATTCCTGAAACCGGATCCCAAATTTTATAAGGGGTTTCCAAAGAAACAGTTTCTGCAGAAGTGATCGGTGTTTGTGTTTTGATCACATATTTCAGAGTTTCAATATTATCTTCAGTAACCGTTGTATTTTCAATTAATTTAAAATCTTTATCAAAAAATTGATATTTTGCATTCTTATAATTGGCTAAAATCATTGAACTACTGATGAAATGCGATTTTTCAACATTAGATTTATTCAGAATTATCAAAGTGTTTGGGTTTTTATTAACCTGAGCAAAAGAGTCAAGCTCAGAAAGCTCTGAAGTTGCAAAAATCTTAACAGGAATATCTTTAGCATTAACTTTTAAAGTTCCGTCTGACAAACCATCTTTGTAATTCTGAGCAAAAATACATTGAGTAACCAATGCAAATACCACAAGATAAATTCGGAAGAAAATAGTATTCATTTTTATATTTTTAATTTGAATATTTTTTATTTTTTCGGAGGAACGGGATCATAGCCGCTTCCGCCCCAAGGATGACATTTTGAAATTCTTTTTACACCCAGCCAAAATCCTCTAAAAATACCGTGAACCTGCAGAGATTCTACCATGTAATGGGAACAAGTTGGCTCGTAACGGCAGTTTTTTGGAAGTAAAGGCGAGATAAACCATTGGTAAAATTTGATGAGAATTACCAAAGGTGATGTAATGATTTTATTAAATGAAAGTTTCAAAACATTGCAAAAGTAGGTTAAAAAATTGAAATTTAGTTTAATTTTGTTTCAAGTTTCGGGCAGGTGAAGACATGATTCATGAAATAAATTGATTGTTTTGTCGATTCTTTTTATTCAGATTATCTTAATCTCTTTTAATAAGTTTGAAACTATATTTTAACTTCAAATAAAAAAAATCTTGAATCATAATACTCCTTTAGCAGAAAGATTAAGACCGAAAACTTTAGATGAAGTTTTGGGACAGGAACATCTTACCGGGGAAAAAGGCACGATAAGAAAAATGCTGGAAAATGACAGCTTAAATTCTCTCATTCTTTGGGGACCTCCTGGAACAGGCAAAACTACTTTGGCAGAAATTATTTCAGAAAAATCAGGAAGAAAATTTTTTAAACTTTCTGCAGTTTCTTCAGGGGTAAAAGATGTGCGTGATGTAATTGAAGATGCAAAAAAACAAAATCTTTTTTCCGGAAAATCACCGATTCTTTTTATCGATGAAATTCACCGTTTTAATAAATCTCAACAAGATTCTTTGCTTCATGCTGTAGAAAAAGGCTGGGTGGTTTTAATTGGTGCTACAACTGAAAATCCGAGTTTTGAAGTGGTTTCGGCATTGCTTTCCCGAAGTCAGGTTTATATTTTGAAAGCTTTGAGTTATGATAAATTGGAAGAACTGATTGATATTGCATCAGAAAGATTTAATAAAGATGAAAATTCTCAATTTGTCATTAAAGAAAAAGAGGCTTTCATTCAATATTCAGGTGGAGATGGAAGGAAATTAATTAATTCTGTAGAATTGGTTTTGAATCAGTTTAAAAATTCTTCTACTAAAGAAATTACCAATGATGATGTAATGTCTGTTCTTCAGGAAACAATGGCGCTTTACGATAAAAATGGTGAACAACATTACGATATTATCTCTGCTTTCATTAAATCTATGCGTGGAAGTGATCCGAATGGAGCTGTGTATTGGTTGGCAAGAATGATTGCGGGTGGAGAAGATATTAAGTTTATCGCAAGAAGAATGTTGATTTTGGCTTCTGAGGACATTGGTTTGGCAAATCCGAATGCTTTGGTGATTGCAAATAATTGTTTTCAGGCGATTAACGTGATAGGAAATCCCGAAGCGAGAATTTTATTGAGTGAAACGGCAATTTATCTTGCGGTTTCTCCGAAAAGTAATTCTGCTTACATGGCGATTAATGAAGCATTAGCTTTTGTGAAGAAAACTGGAAATCTTCCGGTTCCGTTACATTTAAGAAATGCTCCGACAAAACTGATGAAAGATTTAGATTACGGAAAAGAATATAAATATGCACATTCTTACGATGGAAATTTTATAGATCAGGATTTTTTACCTGAAGAAATAAAAGATGTGAAATTTTATGAACCTGGAAATAATGCAACTGAAAAGAAAATCTACGATGAGCTCAAGAAAAAATGGTCTCATAAGTACTAAAAAAAAACGGCTGTTCAAATTTGAATAGCCGTTTTCAATATAATTTTTGTTAAATTATTTCTTGTTTGTAGTAATCACTAAAGATTTTCTGCCATCTACAGTTTCTACTTTCATGTCTGCAATAATGTCTGCAAAAATATTGATATCTGTATTTTTGAATTCATATCCTTCGATGAAAACAGGGGTATCTTGTGGAAGACCGTTTTGAGCATTAAATTTAGCTAAAGACATAAAGTCTAGCGTTCCGAAACTACTTTTGAAAGTAACTTCTGATAATCCGTTATCTGCTAAAAACTCATATTTTTTAAGATTTTGAGGCAGGTTTGCTTTTGTTTTATAAACATTTACCTTTTGTACATGTTCCTTGTTTGAGTCAAATAAAGCTACGGTTCCAACATTACCATTTGAAACAGCAAATTTTACGTTAGGATTTTTTTGAGCAAATAAAGTTGCGGAAGCGAAGATTAGTAAAGAATATAGAATTTTTTTCATAGTTAATAATATAAGTGTTAAAAACTTGATAAATATACTTACTTTTCACAAAATATCAATGAAAATTTAAAATTATTTATAAAATATTGATAGATAATGGTTTTTTATGCTGTTTTAAATATTATCATCATCAAAATCATCATTCTTTTCAACCAAATTTTTAAGCATATTTTTAAATTTTTGAAACATAAATGAGCTCAGCAATAAAATTATTCCTAAAATAATAAATGCGATGATTCTTGAGACATTATCCATTTGCCAAACATCGTAGAGATACAATTTGAGAATGGTAATTCCGAGTAAACTGAAACCAATTTTGTTAAGTTCAGAAATATCTTTTTTAATTCCGGAAAAAATAAATCCACAAGCTAAAACCGCCCAAATAATCGGTAAATACAAAATGCTGAAATGTTCTTCAAGCTGAATAAGATTTTCAATAGTTGTAGTATTTAAGAAAATATAAATTCGGTAAAATTCAAAACTAATGGTAAGAATAACGACAAAAGAAACAAGCCAGTAACCTATTTTTTCTTTCAAAAATTCTGTTTGAGTAATTATTTTTAAAATTAAATATAAAAGAGGCAAAAGATAAATCAAATGAACAAAGTAAAAATTGAAACCAATTTCATTTTTAATTACAGCATCAACAATTTGAGATGAACAAATATGTGCAATAAATAGAAAGAGCAAACCGTAAATTAAAGTATTAATTAAATTTTCGGATAAGTTTAATTTGTTTTTTGTAATTAATAATAAAGTTACCAACGAAATACTGTAGAGAAAGCTATAGGTAAGGATAATTATAAAATTTTCAGAAGAAAGCTGATAAATCAATTCAAATAAACCTGAAAAATAGATAATTCCAAAACATACGATTTTAAAGATATTTTCAAAAAATTCGGTGTCACTTTTTTCTTTGGATTCTTTTTTAAGTAAAATTAAATTAAAAATAACCGTCGAAATCACCACTAAACTTGTCAGAAATACAGGATTAAAAATGATGGTTAAATTTTTATTTCCATTAATATATTCTGCCCAAGTCATCATTTGAGATAAGATCACCAACGGAAAAAGGAAATAGAAAAATATTTTGAAAATATTATGATTGGTTTTTTTCCATATATATAATAGGAGAGAAGCTTCGATTGCCCAAACACTGGTTATTAAATGAGTTTTAAACTGTAATGCAATCGCTAAAGTTAAGAGACTGATGCTGATTCCTGCAAAAACTGAATAATTTCTCTCGAATTTCTTATTTTGATATTCTCTGAACATAAAAAATGCATTCGCCATCGCAAAAGTCAGCGGAAAAATACTTAAAGGCTCATATCTCAAAACGTTAAAGATGTAAACCAATCCGATGATGCTGGAGAAATTAATCAGAACCAACATTAAAATATCGAGCTTTGAAAGCTTATTTGTTTTAAAGTAATTCTGAAGTGCAAAAGCATAAAATATAATGTAAGTGACAATATAAAAGATAATGCTTGTAAGATCAGTTTTCTCAACCGTCCAAAAATAAAGATAGATTGCCGTGAAAATAAAAGCAATCCAGCCCACACTTTTCCAGCTTTTCAAATAAACAGTAATTAGCATTCCGATATTTAATAGTGATATATAAGTGAAAAGGAAAACATAATTGCTTTGTCCGGTACTTATCATTAAAGGCGCCAAAAAGCCTCCAAACAAAGAAAAAATGATGAGTGTTTCACTATTATATTGGTAAGAAAGGAAAATTGAAAGTAGTGTAATTGCACAAGTAATTAAAAATGCAATGTTTTGTGTAAATAAATTATACTCTCGAAATGCAATCGTTGTCGTAAAATAAAGCACAGCAATTCCTCCGCCTGTAATGATTGACGAAAATATGCTGTAATTTTTTCTGATAAAATGTGCTGTAACAATCAGAACCAATCCCGAAAGAAAACCAATTCCTGTTCTTGCGTTTTCGCCAATCCAGTTTTTATCGATGGCATATTTTACAAAATAACCGATTCCTAAAACCAAAGTGAAAACCCCGATGATTGTTAAAATATTCTGTTTTACAAAATCAAATAATGGAGTCAGCCAATCTTTTTCAGGCTCCGAATTGTCTTGAGTGGTTTCAGAAAGTATGTTTTCCTGAATTTCAACCTTCTCGTTTTGTAGATTTTCAGGTTTAATAGTTTCTGAGAAAGTATGGTGAGGTTGCTCAATATTTACTTTGTCTTTTGATAAATCGGAAATTTTCTGTTCCAGAATTTGAATTTTTCTGTTCAGATTTTGATAAATTAAAATTATCAATACGATTAATATGACAATTAAAGCATTAACCATTCATTTCATTTGTACCAAATATAGTGATTTGAAAGTTTAAGCCTTGAAGGTTTTCGAGTAGATTTAATTATTTTCTTCTTTCCAGTTTTTTTCTATTAATTTCATTAAAAAATCAGGACATTTTATAACTTTATTTGTTTCGGCATTCAAAAAGAAAAGGGTAGTGGAAGCTTCAGTGATTTTTACTTGATCTTCGTTGAAAATTTCATATTCAAATTCTATTCTCACTCCCGGAATTTTTCTCATAAAAGTGTGAATTTCTAATTTTTGGTCGTATAGTGCTGGTTTTAAATACTTAATTTTATAATCTGAAACCGGAAGCCAAATCCCCTGCTTTTCAATCTCGTCATAAGAGATTCCGATGCTGCGAAAAAGTTCCACGCGGCCCAATTCAAAATAGGTTGCGTAATTTCCGTAATAAACGTATTTCATGGGGTCTGTTTCTGCGTAACGTACTCTTAATGAGTGTTTTGAGTGTATCATTTTAAGCTTTGAATTATACATACAAATATATTTTTAAATAATCAATAAGCGAAATATTTTTTTTTAAAGATAAAAAACATGACCTTTGTCTTCCTCCTAAAAACGACTAACCAAAGAATAATCAGGGCATAAAAAATGGATGAAAATTTAATGATGATATGGCAGAAATGCCTTCAGTTTATGCGAGACAACCTCAATGCAGCTGAAGATAATTCTGATCTTAAAAAGCTTGAAAAATCTTTCGATTTACTATTTGACAAAGTACAGCCAATTTCGTTGGTTGACAATAATCTTACGTTGATGGTTCCGAGTGATTTTTACAAAGAATATATTGAAGATAACTATCTGTCATTGCTTTCTGCTGCCCTAAAGAAAAACATTGGCAAAGGCGTTAAACTTTGGTATTCGGTAATGGAAAATAAGCCAAGTGGTTTAGAAAAACCTGTTACCATGAACATGAAAGGGAAAACTGTTCCTACTCCGAAAGTTCAGGAGACAATGCCACAAGGTTTTTCCGGTAATATTGTAAATCCTTTTGTTGTTCCGGGAATCAAAAAAGTAAATATTGATTCTAATCTTAAAGCTGATTTTTCTTTTGATAATTATGTAGAAGGAGAAAGCAACAAATTTGCTTCTACGGTTGCAAGATCAATTGCAAAAAGACCTGGAGCAACAGCTTTCAACCCATTATTTTTATATGGAGGTTATGGTGTTGGTAAAACGCACTTAGGTCAGGCTGTAGGTTTGGAAGTAAAAAGCCAGTTTCCGGATAAAGTGGTTCTTTATTTATCTTCAGAGAAATTTATTCAACAATTTATTTCATCAGCAAAAGCCCACAAACAGACAGAATTTGCCAATTTTTATCAAATGGTAGATGTTCTGATTATTGATGATATTCAGTTTTTGTCTGGAAAATCTGCAACACAAGACAGTTTCTTCCATATTTTCGATTATTTACATCAAAACGGAAAGCAGATTATCCTTACTTCAGATAAAGCTCCGGTTGATATTATGGATATTCAGGACAGAATTGTTTCTCGTTTCAAATGGGGACTTTCTGCCGAAATCAAATCTCCGGATTTGAGTACACGTAAGCAAATTATCGTGGATAAATTAAGCAGAGACGGTATTGTTCTTACCGAAGATATGCTAGATTTCCTTGCAGCAGAAGTGAAAACAAACGTTAGAGAACTAATTGGTGTTATTAATTCTGTAATCGCCTATTCTACGATTTATAAATCAGATTTAAGTCTTGAATTATTAAAGGAAACAATCAGTAAAATTGCGGCAAATCAGAAAAAAGTCATCAATATTCCTTATATTCAGGATGTTGTTTGTGATTATTTCGGAATTAAAAGAGAGCAACTTTTATCGAAAACCAGAAAAAGAGAAATCGCTCTTCCTAGACAATTGGCAATGTATTTCGCAAAAGAATTTACCAACGCTACTTTTACCAAAATCGGTGAAGAAATGGGCGGTAAAGATCATTCAACTGTAATGTATGCTTGTGAAACGATTAAAGATGTTTCTAAAATTGATAAGGAAATAAAAAAATACGTAAAAGAATTGACAGAAAAAATCAAACATTAATTCTGTACAAAATAATTATAGAAAGGAGAATAGAATTATTCTCCTTTTTTTATTTAGATTTGTTTTAAAAGGAATTTTTAATTAAAATTTTAAATGATATTAAAATGAAAATCTTAATGGTTTGTCTAGGAAATATTTGCAGAAGTCCTTTAGCAGAAGGAATTATGAGGTCAAAACTTCCCGAGGATTTCTTTGTAGATTCTGCCGGAACAATTGATATGCACAAAGGAAATCAACCCGATAAAAGATCAGTAAAAACGGCGTTAAAATACGGAATAGATATTTCAAAACAGACTTCAAGACCCATTACCGCAGAAGATTTGACTCATTTCGATAAAATTTACTGTATGGATTTGAGTAATTTGGAAAATGTAATTTCTTTAGCTCAAAATGAGGAACAAAGAAGTAAAATTTCATTATTAATGGAAGCTGCAGATTTAAATCATGCTTCAAGAGAAGTTCCCGATCCTTATTGGGACGGAATTGATGGTTTCGAAAAAGTATATCATCAATTGGATGAAGCCTGCGAAAGAATTGCTGAAAAACTTCTCATTTCAAAAACTCAAAATTCATAATTTATAATTCATAACTCTTCAAATATGCTTTTTCTACTTCCCGCTTATCTTTCAGAAAATACTTCTATCAATCATTTTTCGCCTGTAATAAAAGATTATATCATGCAGACCGATTATTTTTTTGTTGAAAATGAAAAAACAGCAAGAAAAGTAATCAAATTTTTTGCTCCAGAGAAAAAACAGTCAGATTTGAAGCTTTTTCTTTTAGATAAATACACAGAGAATGCAGATATCAAAGAAGCTCAGGACAGAATGCTGAATGGTCAGGATTTTGGTTTGCTTTCAGAAGCGGGGCTTCCATGCATTGCTGATCCCGGAAATTTAATTGTAAAATGGTGTCACGAAAAAAATATCAGAGTGATGCCTATTTCAGGACCTTCATCTATTATTTTAGCTTTAATTTCAAGTGGTTTTAATGGTCAGGAATTTACTTTCAATGGTTACCTTCCTATAGAAAAAGGTGAGAAGAAAAAGAGGATTCAAAATCTGGAAAGCGAACTTCAGAAAACGGGCTATTCTCAGATTTTCATGGAAACACCTTACAGAAATAATGCGCTATTTGAGGATTTAATTAAATTTCTATCACCTAATGCAAAGCTTTGTATTGCAGCAAATATTAATGATCCTGAACACGAATTTATAAAAACAAAAACGATAAAAGACTGGCAAAAACAAAAGCCTGAATTGCATAAAGTCCCTGCTGTTTTCGTTTTAGGAAAATAATTTTAACCTTACGCAGATTCATCAAATTGAGGAGATTATTCGTGATATTTGTAAACTCATTATGAAATTAATGTTTTAAAAAATCCTTAATTTATTATTTAACAGCCATTAACAACTCTTTAGCATCATTCTTGTCATTACATACTTATAACATTAAAAATATTAAATATGTCTGACAAAAAATTAGCTGGTCTTTGGATCGATACTCAAAAAGCGGTAGTTGTAAAAAATCATGATGCACAAAATGCATTCAAATTTTTCTTATGCAGTCCGGTAAAAGCAATTATCCAACACGGGAACTCAAGTGAAAATGCGGGAAACAACGCTGAACAAACCAATAAAGTAAAATTCTTCAAAGAGGTAGAACATCTTCTTACAAATTCTGAAGAAGTGTTGATTACCGGTCCTGGAACGATTCAGGAGGAACTAAAAAAACATTTGCATGAAACTGCACAGTTTAAAGATTTAAAAATAACTTTAGAAACTTCGCAACAAATGTCTGATGAACAAGTTTTAGAAACTGTAAAGACGCATTTTAATGCTTAAATAAATGGTTTATTGCAATGAAACATCCGAATATTAAAAGTATTCGGATGTTTTGTTTTGCTATATTATTTTTTCAATCTGGTTTTTCGCCATTTCCTCCAAATTAAAATAATAATCGGAATTAATAAAAAGAAAGGCCAAAAAGAGATAATTCCAAGGAAAAAGGCTACAAAACTGTTCCAGCCTTCCGTAAATGAATCTCCAAATCGGCTTCCGAAACCAATGTTTGAAGTTGCCGAGCTTCTTACTTTTTCTTTATATAAAACTAGATTCAATGTGCTGTAATTTACACGGTCATCAATGAAGCGAAGTCTGCCTTCTGAAACGTCAATTTCATCTTCAAGCTCACGAATATTCTCCTGAATTTCCAACATGTCTTTCGTTGTTTTTGCACTTCGAAGCATATCGCGGTATTTTTCAAGATAAATTTTCTTGTTGTCTAATTTTATCGAAACATCGGTATATTCTTCCGTCACATCATCCGAAGAAATACTTTTAGATAAAACGGAACCTATTCCATTAGAGAAAGAATTAATTAAACCATCAAAATTTTTATGCGGAACCCGTATCGTTAAAAACAATCTTTCATCAATATCTGTATTAATAAAACGTTCTGTTTGGATATAAGCATTATTCTTTTTTACAATTTCATTGGTTTGATTTTTTGCTTTTCTAATATCTCCAACCTGAATTTCTATTTCACCATTTTTAATGATTTTCTTTGCAATGACATTATTTTCCGGTGCTGAAACTTTGGGTTCGGTATTTTCTTCTTTAGCAGAAACCATTGCACTTATTGGAACTTCCTGTTTTGGTGGAGGTGGAGGAGGAATTTTATCCTCAGAAATAACTTCCATTAGTTGAGTTTTTACTTCTTCCTGATTTTCAGATTTATTGCAATTAAACAGGATAAAGAGGGATAATGTAATAAATATTTTTTTCATAGATCAATTTTTGTGAGTTTGAGCAAAAACTATGCTTAAAAATCAGAATTACTTTTATATTTTTATGAAATGAAAAAGATTCTTTTAGTATTTTCGTTTTTACCTTATTTATTTTTCGCTCAGGAAACTCCTAAATTAACGGATGAAATGGCCATAAAACTTTCAGAAAAACCACTTCACTGCATCAATCAGGAATATCCAAATAAAACGGCACATATTATTAATAATGAAAATGAAGTAACTCTTAGCCCGAAAGATCTACATCCTAGTTTTTATGGCTGCTTTGATTGGCATAGCTCTGTTCATGGACATTGGATGTTAGTTCGTTTGTTAAAAACAAAGCCTAATTTATCGGTTGCAAAAGACATCGAAAATATTTTAGACAATTCATTTAAAAAAGAGAATTTACAGATTGAAGCAGATTATTTCACAAAATATCAGTTAACAACAACTTTTGAAAGAACTTACGGGTGGGCTTGGTTGCTGAAACTTGACGAAGAACTTACAACCTGGAATCACCCAAAAGCAAAAATATGGCATCAGAATTTAAAACCTTTAACTGATAAAATTCTTGCTTCATGGAAAACCTATTTACCAAAACAAACCTATCCAAACAGAACGGGAGTACATCCAAACACGGCTTTTGCAATGGTTTTTGCACTCGATTGGGCGAGAGCAACTGGTGATAAAGCATTTGAAAACGAGCTCATTGAGAAGGCAAAATATTTTTATTTAAGCAATACAAAAACGCCCGCATATCTTGAACCGGATGGTTCAGATTTCTTCTCGCCAAGTCTTGAAATAGCAGATTTAATGCGAAGAATTCTTCCTCAAAAAGAATTTGTAAAATGGCTTGACAATTTCTACGAAAAAAGAAGTCTTGAAAATATTTCTAAAATACCAGTAGTAAGTGATTTAAGCGATTATCAAACCGTTCATTTAGTTGGTTTGTCGTTCACAAAAGCTTGGTGTATGAAAGGAATTGCAAAGTCTCTTCCCGATAATCATCCTTTGAAAAAAGAATTCCAAAAAACAGCGACAATATTTTTAAATAGTGGACTTCCATTACTATTTCAGGGGAATTACGGCGGAGATCATTGGCTCGCAAGTTTTGCAGTATATGCTTTGGAAGATTAAAGCAAAAAAATCTGCCAAATTTTGACAGATTTTTAAGTAAATTTTTTGTGATTTTTTTATGGATTAGCTCCTGTAGCTTCCTGCGCTAAAGGAACATCATTTGGCGCTGAAGCCATTGCATTATCTAAAGTAAATAACGATTCGTCTGTAGCACGATCACCGCCCGCAATTTTTAACTTATCTATCAGGCTTGAAGCAAGAGTTTCTTCTTCAATCTGCTCCTGAACAAACCATTGCATAAAATTCCAGGTTGCCCAATCTTTTTCCTGCAAAGCGAGATCAACCAATGCATAAATAGATGTCGTGTTATCAACTTCATGTTGGAATACTCCATCAAAACAAGCTGTTAAATTTTCAGGATCTGCAGGTGGAGCAGGAATGGCATCAACTTTTGGTTTTCCACCCCTATTTAAAACATATTCCATAAATTTTATAGAATGATTTCTTTCTTCCTGCGAATGGCGGTATAAAAAATTAGCAATCCCACTGTAGCCTTTGTCATCGGCCCAAATTCCGTATGATAGAAATGTGTGTGAAGCGTGAATTTCTTTATTCATCTGATCGCTCAATGCTTTTTCCAGCGTAGGTGAAAGTCTGTTGGTATTCATAATTGTATATTTTAGTGTAATTATGATTATAGATACAAAAATGATTCCGTGAAAAGTTTTGATGATGAAATTTTAAAATTAATAAAATATAAAATTTTGTAAATCAAGTATTTAGGAGTGTAATTTATAGTTAGTCTAAAATAAAAAAAGCCAAAACTTCTTTAGAATTGACTTTTAATAAATTGTAATAATAATGACTTTAAATTTTGAAAACCAAATTTATTTTTTAGTCAGTTTAGCCAAATAGGAATCTTCATCCTGCAAAACTTTTTCTATTTTGAAACCGTTATTTTCTGCAGCATTCTTCAATGTATTAAAATCAAGATACAGCCATTTAATTGGATCTTCAGATTCGCCCTTATAATGAACTGTATAATCCAATTCACCATAATATCCTTCTGCCGGAATATAAACTCCGCCGTCTTCATCTTTATCAAACATATACAAAATATCTGTACTGTCAATCAGGATTTGTCCGTTTGTATTTAATAATAAATATAATTTTTCTAGATAAATATCAATCACGTTCAGGCTTTGAAAAATACCTGTTCCATTCATTAATAACAGAATAGTATCAAAAGTTTCTTCCGAAAAATGAAGCATATTTTCGGAAACAGCTTTTTTGATTCCTCTTGATTTACAAACTTTAATTGATTTTGGAGAAATATCTAATGCTGTAATGTCAAGTTTTTTTTCATTTTGAAGATATAAAGAATGCGAACCAGCTCCAGCTCCGATATCCAAAGTTTTTCCCTTAGATAATTTCAATGCTTTTTGTTCAATATCATTCATCTCTTCAAAATCTCTGAAAAGATACTCTACCGGAAGCTCATCGAGTTCGGAAATTGAAGTTTCGGTCTGAAGGTCTTCAGGATTTTCGTTGTGAAAATAATCCCAGATTGCGCTTCCCATTAAGTCTTTCATAAAGATAATTGTGGATGCAAAGATAAGGTGATTTTGTATTTAAGATAAATCATTATAAAATTATTTTTTTAATTTTATTATTTCAAAACTCAATCTGATGAAGAATACTTTATTATTTTTTTTTATTTTTTCAATTATTGGATGTACTCAAGAAAATCCCAAATTTGACAAACTGATATATAGAACTACGGGTTGTTTCGGAACTTGTCCTACTTACTATCTTGAAATTAATAATGATAGAACTTTCAAGTTGTTTGCTGAAACAGTTTTTAAGGAAGAAACTTCAATTTTCGATTTTGAATTAGATTCTGCAAAAATGGGATATTTTAAAGGTAGTTTAGACGAGGTCACTTATAACACATTAAATAAAAAAATACAGATGATATCCGAGCCAAATTACAAATATTATAAGGATGATGTAATCACTGACACTCCTACAGTTACATTGATTGTACAAAGAGGAGGAGATAAAACCTGTTATAATACATTTAATCCTACCAATGATTTTCAAAATAATGTTATTAACTTTTTAAATAATATATGTTCTGGAAAGGTGGAAAAAGGCGAAAAGTTTAATACTGATTATAAATTTGATTGTTTTTAAAAATAATCTTTTCAAATTAACATCATAAACACTTTCTATTTTTAAAACCGCTTAATTCCTTTAAAATTTCCCTAAATTGTCTTTCCTTAAAAACGAGATTTCTCTCATGACAGATAAACAATTTAATTTTCAACAGGGTTTCACATTCAGTAAATACGTTCCGGAAGAAACATCACATTTCGACAGGGTTTTTGATGTGTTTAAAGATTTGCTTACCCACACTTCCGGCGATATCGAAGAAGCTTTTGAGTGGCTCGATATGCTCGACAAAGAATATGATATTTTCACAGATGAATATACGTTGGAAGATTTTGAAGAAGACTTGAGAAAGCGTGGTTACATAAAAAAAGAAGATGATTCTGAAGACGGCAACACAGGAAACGGAAAAGGAAAAAATATTCTGACTGCCAAACTGGAAGCTGCCCTTCGGGAATTTGCTTTAGACCAAATTTTCGGTAAGCTTAAAAAAAGCGGTATCGGAAATCACCGAACCAATAAGACAGGCGTTGGAGATGAACGAGATGGAGAAAACCGAAATTTCCAATATGGAGACGATTTATCATCAGTGAATATGACTGAAAGTCTGAAAAACGCCCAAATCAACAACGGAATTTCTGATCTCAGAATGACTGAAGACGATCTTATCGTAGAAGAAACAAAACATAAAGCTCAGATGAGCACGGTTTTGATGATTGACATCAGTCACTCAATGATTCTCTACGGCGAAGACCGTATCACTCCTGCCAAAAAGGTAGCAATGGCTTTAGTGGAATTAATCAAACGAAAATATCCAAAAGATTCAATTGATATTATCGTATTTGGAAACGAAGCGTGGCCGATTAAAATTAAAGATTTGCCATATCTGCAAGTCGGACCTTATCACACAAACACCGTTGCCGGATTAGAATTAGCAATGGATATTCTTCGTAGAAAAAGAAACACGAATAAGCAGATTTTTATGATCACCGACGGAAAACCCAGTTGCCTGAAATTGCCTACTGGAGAATATTACATGAACAGCGTAGGTTTGGATGAAAAAATTGTTTCCGAATGTCTGAATAAAGCTGCACAAGCAAGAAAACTAAAAATCCCAATCACAACTTTTATGATTGCACAGGATCCTTATCTTCGCCAATTTGTGAATGCATTTACGGCTCAAAATAAAGGAAAAGCTTTCCTCACGGGACTTTCAGGTTTGGGACAAATGATTTTTGAGGATTACGAGAAAAACAGAATTAAGAGGATTTAGGAAGAGCCAAGGCAAAATTTTAATTTTAATTTAATAATAATTTGGGCAGCTTAATCCTCCTTCCACTCCCGCTTTTTTGCAAATTTCCCAAGGCTTTTCCCACCGCTGAAATTTACAAAAAGAGCTCCGTTCAAGTCGGGCTGCGAGATTCGTGTTCCAAACATAACTAGAATTAAAAGATCCCTTTGCTAAGTGAAACTGAAAATTCGACGAAGTCAAACGCCTTTACAAACGAAAAATAAAACATTTAGTAATAAAAAATCTTTGCCGACTTTGCGTTAAAATATTTTTTCACAAACACAATTCAAAACAAATACATCATTATAAAAAATGAAAAACGATACAACATTTAAAGAATTAAAACAATCAGGATATACCGATAAAACCATCAATCAGGAAATTCAGGCAAATTTAATTGCGAAAATTAAGGCTAAAGAACCTGTGTTTGAAGGACTTTGGGGTTATGAAGATTCTGTGGTTCCACAATTGAAAAAAGCAATTTTGGCGGGACATCATATCAATTTATTAGGTTTGCGCGGACAGGCAAAAACCAGAATCGCAAGAAGCATGGTCAACCTTTTGGACGAATACATGCCAATTGTAAAGGGTTCTGAAATTAACGACAGTCCGTTTCAGCCGATTTCAAAATATGCAAGAGATTTAATCGCTGAATTAGGTGATGAAACTCCTATTTCGTGGGTTCATCGTTCCGAACGTTTCTTCGAAAAACTTGCAACTCCGGATGTAAATGTTGCCGATTTAATTGGTGACATCGATCCAATCAAAGCTGCAACGTTGAAACTTCCTTACTCCGACGAGCGCGTTTTGCATTATGGAATGATTCCAAGAGCGAATCGTTCGATTTTTGTGTTGAACGAATTACCCGATTTGCAGGCAAGAATTCAGGTTTCTCTGTTTAATATTTTGCAGGAAGGTGATATTCAGATTCGTGGTTTTCAGTTGAGAATGCCTTTGGATATTCAGTTTGTGTTTACGGCAAACCCAGAGGATTATACCAACCGTGGAAGTATTGTGACACCTTTGAAAGATAGAATTGGGTCGCAAATTTTCACGCATTATCCGAAAACGATTGCGTTAGCAAAACAAATTACCGAGCAGGAAGCTTTGATTTCTGAAGAGGATAAATCGAAAATTCAGATTCCTGATTTAGCTAAAAATCTATTAGAAGAAGTTGCTTTTGCTGCAAGAGAAAGCGAATATGTAGACGCAAAAAGTGGAGTAAGTGCAAGATTAACAATCAGTGCGATGGAAAATCTGGTGGCTGCAGCAAAATTACGCTTAATAGAAACTGATGCCAAAAAAACTTCGGTTCGACTTTTAGATTTTATGTCAATTATTCCTTCAATCACAGGGAAAATTGAATTGGTCTATGAAGGAGAACAGGAAGGTGCAGATTATGTAGCGAAAATTCTGATTGACAAAGCTGTAATGACGCAATTTGAAAGTATTTTCCCACGCATTTCTAAGCTGGAAAAGGAGGGCATCAAAACACCTTATACAGATTTAATAAAATGGTTTAATAAAAATCATCTTGAACTGAATTACACCGACACTGACGAAGAATTTTTCACTAAATTAGAAAATGTGACGCCTTTAACAACTTTAATTGAAGAAAATGCCTCAGAACTGAGCAAAGAAGACAAAAACTTTTGCAAAGAGTTGGTTTTATGGGCGCTGACAATCAGTAAAAAGTTGGATAAATCTGAAAACCAGGCAACTTATACTTTTGATTCGGCAGATGTAAGACAATTATTTAGAAATTAATTTTATATAAATAATAATATTGGGAAACATAATGTGTAATTATGTTTCCTTTTTTATTTAGAATACTTTTTGGTCAGCTTGAGTAAAAAATTCTCAATACATTTTTCTTTCTTTTCGATACGGAAAAAACTCCGATTGACGAATTATATTTTTTCTAAAAATCATTCATTCTAAATTGTATATTTGTCAAAAATTAAAGCACAATTTTGGAACTACAGGAACTTTTTGAACGTTTAGCGATACTTTGCCTATCGATTTTCACCCTTTATTATTTTTCAAACAGAAACCGTAATATCAGATTACATCCGCTTCTGGGATTAATCAGTATCTGTACATTTTTTATGTGTATGGTTTTTACAAAAGCTGAATACAGTCTTGGTGTTGGCTTCGGCCTTTTTGCAGTCTTTTCAATTCTACGTTTCAGGACAGAAACTTTTACAATTCAAACGATTGTTTTTCTGTTTGTTTCAATTACGCTTTCCCTGTTAGACGGACTTTTACCCATTACAAATCTTGAAATTCTTTTAGGAATCAACATAACAATAGTTGCAATTTATTTAGTCTTAAATTATTTCGAGAAAAAATCTCCGATTGTTTCCGAGAAAAGTTCAATTGAGGTTATTTCTTCTTTAGACTTTTTACAATTGGAAGAGTCGGAACGAAAAAGAGTGCTTACCGAAAAAACTAAGCTAAAAAACTTCAGCTATAATATTAAAAGCATTAATCTGAATGATAATATTGTGATTTTGAAGCTTTCACATTAATGTTTTCACTAATTGATCAGAGAGAGATTCAAACAAAAAATCAATCCATATAAGCTCTTGCCTGCTTAATATACAACTGCTTTTGATCTCCTAAATATTTAAACTCGATATCTAAAGGGTAGCTTTTCTTTGCCATTTTTCTTTTCTGCCAAAGAAGATACATTTTGCGCTCCAAAACCGGAGAAATATCAAAAAGCTTTTTGATTTCAGTTTCCGTAAGAATCGGTTTCCCTTTATTTAAGCTTGATGTAGACCGGTAATCAACCACAAACGAGCCCAGATAATTGAAATTGTGACAGTAAAATTCATCGCAGGTTACACCAGGTTCAGGTTTTACGACAGATTCTTCACCCAATTGAACATTCACGGTAATTCCTGCATATTTATCACGGTACAAGTTTCTTGTCACCAAAACTCCGTTTGCCTTTTCATCAGGAAAAGAACGGTGCACCAAAACGCCCATTGCACAGCTTTCATGATTGATTCCAAATAAATCTCTTTCCTGAAACGCACGAAAATTCCAAAAACTTGACCATACATCCAAAATTGCTTTTTCTATCGTTTTATCGGCATCTCCGATGATGGCTGTTTTAGAATCGTACAATCCGGCTCCGTTAAATCCTTCCATATCTTCAGCGTTGGTGGAAGAACGGAATCTGAAATTCTTAAAATCACTTTGATTATTCAGTTTTTCTTCGATCATTTTCAGAAGTTCTGCATTAACTTTCGAGTTTTTAACAGTCTTTCTAAAAGCTTTTAGCTCTCTGTCAAGAAGTTTAACAGAATCTTTTGGAATCGCATACAAAGCATTAATTTTATCCTGAAAATGATTATCCTTAATATGCTGGTCAAAATAATAAAAAGGAATTGCAAAAGCATATTCAGGAGTTTTGTAAGATTTCATTTCCTTCTGAATCTGTTTTAAAAGTCCAAGATTTGTCGCTTTTGAACCAATTGCATCTACAATATTTAATGGAGTTGTTGTTTCCAAATCGACCAGATTTGTAACCGATAGATCTCTTTTTAAAACGATTTCTTTTACCGCTTTTTTAACTGGAATTACTTTTTGTGAAGCTTTTAATAAATAAGAATTTTCTTTGGTAATCAGTTCTACTTTTTTGCCTAAAAGATGGTTTACCGATTGTTTATCCCAAACTTTCGTATCCACATATACGGGAATATTTCTGTTTTTTGCGAGTAAAACCAGATGACTCAAAGGAGTTTGAAGCTCAGTGATAATAATCCCCTTTACGGTCGGAATAAATTCAGGAGTTGTATTGATGATGATGATTTCATCTGATTTTGGATTAAATTCTTCTTTCTTCTGCAAATCATACTTTTTCAAAATACCCACATTGGAAGCTTTCTCAATCGACTGTTCTGTAATTCTTTTAAAAATAAAATCGGAAAAAACAGTTGGAATTTTCAATTGGTTTTTTGAATTTAAATTAATGACATGAGGTGAATTCAGATAAAATTTCAGTTTATCCTTAAAAAACACATTCTTATTGACTTCCATGTAAAAGAAATTAATCAGTCCGGCATTCATTTCATCTGAAGCAGCAAGTTCCATCACCCAATCTTCAGAGTCAGCAAGATAATTGATGTTGGCAAGAAGATAGGTTCGATTGTTGGTCGGATTGTAAGACTCTTTATTAAATTCCCCAATTTCCTGATTGAATCCTAAAACCTGCAGACAAAAATCATAGTGATAAGTATATCTCGTACTATTAAAAAAGTACAATTTTTTAGCAGCATAATCGTAAACCACTTTCACAGATTTCATGTTGGTAAACTTATCGGTCAATGGTTTTCCGGCAAGATTCAGAAACTGTTGTTTTTTTGTGATAGAATGAACATAATTGTCCTGTGAATAAGCTAAAAGCGAAAATGTAAGAAATAAGAATACGAATATATTTTTCATGTCTTTGTGAAGATTAGGGAACAAATGTAGAGAATATCCTGAATGTGGCAAAGATTGACATTATTTTTGAATCAAAATACGAAATAAGAGCCTGGAATTTAAAAACATCTTCTATCCGAAACATTTCTGCTTAGCGCAAGAGGCTTTCGGATGACTATGGATCTTTCCTGCATTGTGCAGCAAACATTTAGTACTTCCCGAAAACTATTTGTAGAAATTTCATTTAAAAGCAAAGCCCCATTTTTAAAATAAAAAAGGGCTTCGCAAGTAAAAACAAGGTATTTTATATCGTAGAACCTACGCCGTCTTTCAGGCTTTCGGCTAATTTTTTTCTTTCTCGTAAACGCTTTCTTGCCACGACAGATTTTCCACTGAACAGTCTTGTGAGTTTTTCTAAAGTGAATTTCGGATAGCCAAAATGATGCGTCATCACAAATAGTAAAACTCCAAATCCGGCAAGTATGACATAGCCAAATATTCTCTTATTTGCTACAATCATTGCATTGAGCTGAATGGTTTTCAGGCTGAGATTAGGTTGCGCATTCATCGTCATTCCATCCATATACACCGCTAAATCTCCCAAACTTTCTATCTGAAACTGGTATTGTGTCCAAGAAAATAATGCAGAGAAAAATCCGGTCGTAACAAATGTTCTCCACAAAAGGAAAAGTCCGATAGCAGGAAGCATTTGGCTGATGTCTATTTTATCCAATGCGTAAAACCAAACCGAAATATACAGCGCACACATTCCGAATCCTTTTAAAAACATCGGCAGATACCAGCTTCCGTAATTGAATTCGAGCACCATAGAAAAATACATCATAATGCAATAAGCTACCATTGCAGAAAATCCTGCGAAGATGAAAAGCTTGAGTCTTTTTTCTTTTTTAAACCAATAAACGGCTAATACTCCTGCTGAAATGAGTCCTGGAATCATCATCATATTGAGTTTAGCATTCGTCAGTTGGTCATATCCTAAAACTCCGACCGTAAAGATATTTTGAAGTGAAGTGGTTGCCATAAACATTCCGAGACATAAGAGTAGGAAAAGCCCTACTTGAACGTTGTTTCGGGAGAAAATAGCAAATGAAAGATATGGTCTTTTTAAAGTATACTGACGGATTACCATTAAAGCGAAACTCACAAACGCCGCAATACTTGCGTTGATGATGTTATCTGAATTGAGCCAATCCTGCTGTTTCCCAAATGAAAAAACATACGCCGAAAACATAAATGTGGAAATAAACAAGAAAATACTCAGCCAGTCGATGTAATGTAAAGGGACTTTCAGGGCAAAATATTTGTCGTGCATTACAATCCAGCAAATTATTCCCACGACAAAGCATAAAATCGCCACAAAAATGAGGAACTGTCGCCAGTTGTACATCATAGAAAATTCTACCGAATAATAGTTTGCCACCTGAGTGATGACCAATATAAAAGTGTAGAAAACTCCATAAAAAATACCTCTTCCGCCCATCATCGCCATCAATGGCAGAAATACTTCAATGGTAATAAACGTTTTGCCGAAACCTAATATCAACGAAACAAAAACAATCACCATCGGATTGGACGTTGTTGCATTGATATAACTTAAAATTCCTAAAATCACAAGCAAAGCCACGACTTTGTCCCGTACTTTGAAACGCATTTTAGCTCTCAAAACGATAGGCATTGCTGCTCCCATTCCTACAGTGGTGGCATAGTTTGCCCACATATAATATTCACTCATCACTCCGGTTTCACCCACCATAAAGCTTAAACTTCCCGTATACACACCGCTCACCGGCATTGCGATAAGCGTAATCAGGAACAGCACAAAAAGCTGAAGCGGTTTCGGAACCCAATTGCTGAAAAGACCTTGGTTGTACATAATTTTTAGACTATAAGATGATAGACGGATAGAAGATAGACAATTGTTAGATTTTTTAGATGATGATTTCTGCAATTAAGACGAATCAAAAATCTATTATCTATCCGTCTATTCTCTATTTGTCTCTTTAATAGAAACATTCATATTCATCCCCGCACTCAGTTTTGCTACATCTTCTTTTTTGTTGGAAGATGTGAACTCGATTCTTACGGGAATTCTCTGCTGAACTTTGATGAAATTTCCTGTTGAGTTATCTGTCGGAACACTTGAATATCTTGAACCCGTTGCAGCAGAAACCGCAGTGACCGTTCCTTCAAATTGTTTTCCGCCTAAAGCATCGGCAGTCATCACTATTTTTTGTCCGATTTTGATATTCGGCATCTGACTTTCTAAAAAGTTAGCAGTTACCCATTTTTGGTTATTCAAAACAATGGTTCCCACCTGTTGTCCCGGCTGAATTAATTGTCCTTCAGAAATCATTCTTCTTCCCATTACTCCGTCGTAAGGGGCAGTGATTACCGTGTAAGAAAGATTGATTTTTGCCATATCCAAAGCAGATTTTGTTCTTTTAATTTCTGCATCGTTGATTCCTAATTTTGATTTCACTTCCGTTGTTGAAAGACTGGCGGATTGCTTTTGATTAACCAATGTTTCGTACGCTGCTTTTTGAGCATCATATTCAGTTTTCATCTGGTCAAATTGCTGTTTTGTCACAGCTTCCGAAGCCAATAGGTTTTTGTATCGGTTTAAGTTCTGTTCGGCATTCCAAAGTCTGGCTTTTGCTCCGGCAATATTAGATTCCATCACACTGACATTATTGGAGACCGTGTTTACAGAAGAGCCTGTTGCGGATTTTTGTGCTAAAGCATTTTGATAAGCTGCTTCCGCCTGACCAAGCTGAGTCAGAATTTCTCTGTCATCCAGAATTACCAGAGTATCGCCTTTTTTCACCTGTTGATGTTCGATGAATTTAATTTCCTTGATGTAAGCTGAAACTCTTGTATTAATCGGATTAATAAACTCTTCTACCTGAGCGGCTTCCGTGTAAGTTTTATCGCCAATGTGAAAGTACTGACGAACCAGCCAATACAATCCGAAACCAATTACCGCAAAAACGATAACGTTTGAAATGATGGCTCTGACTTTATTTTTCTTGTTCTCTTTCTTTTTTGCCACGGCAGAATTAGCCGCAGGTTGTGTATCTTGAGTATTTTGTTCCTTGTTTTCCATTGTTTTGTTTTATGCTGTTTTGAACACGAAATTCACAGAGTCTTTTTATTATTAAATGTTTTTTAAGTTTCACAAAGCTGTTTCACTTATGTAAGAATACTAAATTTTTAATTGTTGAATACTATTGATTAAAGCGTTCCCGTAGATTTCAAAAGATTATAATATTGATATAAAACATTGATTTCTGCATTGGCAAAATCGAGTTCCGACTGTAGTTTTTGGTTTTGCGCATCAATCATTTCAGCCTGAACAGCCAATTGATTAAGATATTTGGCTTCTGTGATTTTGTAGTTTTCATCGGCTAAATTTTTAGCATCATTCAGAATTTCTGCCTGCTGAATGGCTTCCTGATATTTTACATAAGCCGCATTAACAGTCATGTCTACATTTTGCTGAACTAAAGTCTTCGCATCATTCGCCTGATTTTTCTGGATTTCACCCAGCTTCACTCTTTCCTTAGTTTTATACAAATTATCGATGTTATAACTTAACGAAATTCCACCCTGCCATCCACTAGAATACATATCCAGCACTGGATTTCTTGTGGCAATCGGTCTTTGCAAACTGTATCCTCCAAAGCCGGAAAGGGTAGGCATTTTATCTGTTTTTATGATTTCAATATTTTTATCGGCAACAGCAATACTGGTTTCTGCAGATTTCATTTGAGGATTGCTGTCGTGAGCGAGATTTTGATAATAATCTACACCAATTCCAGTTTCTTTATTCTCTAAATTTTCTATCGGAACAATCTCTGTGTTGGCATTTAAACCTAAAGCTACATTCAGGTTATAATTGAGAATTTTTCTGTTGTTGGATAAGGTTAAAATATTTTGGTCTAAATTTTTAATTGCCAATTCCCCACGAATGACCTCATTGCGGGTTATCATTCCCTGTTTGTAGAAATCGTTGACGTTTTTTAACCGCTGTTGAGCCAGTTTTTTATTATTCTGAACCACCACTTCCTGATTTAAGATTCTATAAATATCCAAATAGTTAGAAATTACCAAAAACTTAACATCTTGCTGGTTCTTTTCTAAATCTAATGCTGATAATTGCTCACGAAGCCCGGCTAACTCAATCGATTTATTTACTAAACCTCCTTTAAAAATCAATTGCGTTGCCTGAACACCGTAAGTACTGCCATAGTGAGGCATCGGAATCGTTGTGGAGTTGGAAAAATCTTTGTCGATTGCCACAGCATTTCCCAAGTAGAATTGTGTGGTTGAAGCTGTGATCGTCGGAAGTTTCTGAAGTTTTGTGATATCAGTCTGCTGTTTCGCAATATCGATATTTTGTGCAGAAACTTTTAACTGATAGTGATTCTGAAGCGCCAGTTCGGCAACTTCATTCGCTGTCATCTGTTTTATTTCCTGTGAAAAAAACAGCGCAGGAAAAAGACCTACCAATATTGATAGTGCTGTTTTTATGTTCTTAACCATTGTACCTTGTTTTACAGATGCAAAGTTATGGTAAGAGCACAATCAAACAAATGTTTGAATTTTGGAAAAAGATGTTCAAATGTAGGATTTTATTACTGGTACTGTTGTCTGTATTGATTCGGGCTAACCTCCAAATGTTTCTTAAAAAAGTGCGAAAACGAATATTGGTCACTAAAACCGAGAACCGTAGAAATCTCTGATATAGGCATTTTAGATGAATTCAAATAGACCTTTGCTTCATTAATTACAATGGAAGCAATGATCTCACTTGCCGTCTTGCCTGTAATCGTTTTTACAACCGATGAAAGATGTCTGGTTGTAATCGACTGCCGTTCTGCATAGAACTCTACATTCCGGTTATTGAGATGATGATTAGACAAATCGTTAAGAAAGAGAAATACAATTTCTTCCTGTCTTGACATCTGGTTCATCGCACTGTTGTCTTCCTTAGAAATAATTCCTGCCATTTGGTAACAAAAAACAGAGAAAAGATGTTCAACAATCTCTTTTTTGTAAGTCATTTCAGTTTCAGAATCGAGAATATCTTTCAGAAAATTGACGCTTTTCCAAACCACATCCAAGTCGTCCTGAGAAAACGGAACCGCAACATTCATCTGCTGACGGAAATACCGGTACGTTATTAATCTGTTGAATTTCAAAGATAATGCAGAAATGAATTCACGTTTATAAGAAACCATCCTCGACTGGAAATCGTCGCTAATTGAAATTAGTTCATATACAGTTTGTGGGTCAGTTACTATAAAGGTATTTGCAGAAAGCTCAATATCATTAAGATGTTGTCGTAGTTTTATCGTTCCGCTTTTTATAAATAAGAATGCAGGATTATCCGGACGAAATGGTTTGTCTGTAGCGATTCTCTGGTGAATTGTTTCCTGAGTAAAAATCTCAACCCCGAATTGTTCTAAAGCAGTCATATTTTGCTTGGAAATTATTTAAAAATAAAAATACCCCGCAGGTAGGCGAGGCGCTAAATGTTTTCACAACGGAATAATCCTTATTGTGAATTGCTTTCGGATACAAATGTAGAAATTAATTATTTATATTGTTTACGGTTTTCCGTATTTTTATTAAATAATTTCTGTTTAATTTCAAGAATTTTCTTTAAAAAAACGTATAATTATCAGTGAGAGAACAGTTGGATTAAATTTTAAAGTAAACTTTTATGAAGAATTTTGAACAGTTGCCAAAAAAAATAAAAAATATTAATAAGTATTGTGATTTATAAAACATATAATCTATATTTGTAGAGGCAAAAAATAAAGCCATCAATGATAACTTTATTCTGGGGGTATAGCATAACGGCTAATGCAGCGGCCTTATAATTCGTACATACGGGTTCGAAACCCGTTACCTCCACCACAAAAGTAATGATTTATTTCCATATATTGATTATATGTTTAAATAAATCAGTTGTGAATTGCTTTCATTTTTTAGAGAGATTGCGAAAGTAATCTCTCTTTTTTATTCAAAATATGGAAAACCGTAAAATGGTTAGATTAAAATATTTTATTTTTATACTTTCTCAAAAAAACTAAATAGTTATGGCAAAGATTAGGAACATACTTGGGCTAGACCTTGGAACAACTTCTATTGGATTCGCTCATATTATAGAAGGTGACAATCCTGAGCAATCTTCTATTAAAAAAATTGGTGTTCGTGTAAATCCTTTGACGACAGATGAGCAAACCAATTTTGAAAAAGGAAAACCTGTTTCCGTAAATGCTGATAGAACACTGAAACGAGGCGCAAGGAGAAATCTGGACCGTTATCAAGACAGAAGGGAAAACTTAATTGACGCTTTGTTGAAAGCCAATATTATTACTAAAGAAACTGTTTTAGCAGAAAATGGAAAAAATACGACTCATTCAACCTACTTTTTCAGAGCAAAATCTGCTGTTGAGAAAGTGGAAAAAGAAGAGCTGGCAAAAATTTTTTTGGCAATTAATAAAAAAAGAGGTTATAAAAGCAGTCGTAAAGCTAAAAATGAAGACGAAGGGCAAATCATCGACGGAATGGCGATTGCAAAAATACTATATGAAGAAAACCTTACACCGGGTCAGTTGGCTTATCAATTATTAAAAGATGGTAAGAAGTATTTGCCGGATTTTTATCGTTCAGATTTGCAGTCTGAGTTTGATAAAGTTTGGAATTTTCAGAAACAATTTTATCCCGAAATTTTCACTGATGAGTTTTATAAAGAACTAAAAGGAAAAGGTCAGCGTGCAAGTTCTGCAATGTTTTGGACGAAATACGGATTTAATACTGCAGATAATAAAGCAAAATCGAGGGAAGAAAAAAAACTTCAAGCTTATTTGTGGAGAAGTGAAGCTATTAATAAACAATTAGAAAAAGAAGAAGTTGCGTTTGTGATTACTGAAATCAATAATAATCTCAATAATTCCAGCGGATATTTGGGTGCAATCAGCGATAGAAGCAAAGAGTTATATTTCAATAATCAAACAGTTGGGCAATATTTATATGAGCAATTAAAAGAAAACCCGCATACGAGATTGAAAAATCAGGTTTTTTATCGTCAGGATTATTTAGATGAATTTGAAAAAATTTGGGAAACACAAGCAAAATTTCATTCTGAATTAACAGAAAATTTAAAAACTGAAATTAGGGATATTGTTATTTTTTATCAACGAAAACTAAAGTCTCAAAAAGGTTTGGTGAGTTTTTGCGAATTTGAAAGTCAGGAAAAAATTATTAACGGACATAAGAAAACCATCGGTTTAAAAGTAGCGCCAAAATCATCGCCTTTATTTCAGGAATTTAAAATCTGGCAGGTTTTAAATAATGTTTTGATTAGAAAAAAGGGAAGTAGAAAAAGGGTCGCAAAAGATGCTTCTCCAATGTTGTTTGATGAGGAAAAAGAAATTTTTGTTTTGGATTTAGAAACTAAGCAGAAATTATTTGATGAATTAAATATCAAAGGAAATCTGAAATCTGCAAAAATTATAGAACTTTTAGGTCACAAATCTTCTGAATGGGAAATGAATTATTCAGAATTAGAAGGTAACAGAACCAATAAAACTTTTTATGATGCATATTTGAGAATTTTGGAATTGGAAGGTTATGATGAAGATTTATTAAAACTTCAGGGAAAAGATGATATCGATGTTTCAGAACTAAAAGCATCAGTTTCGGAACTAAAAGATATGATAAAACGAATTTTCGAAGTGTTGAATATAAACACAGAAATTCTGGAATTCGATGCTGAGTTGGATGGGAAATATTTTGAAAAACAGACTTCTTATCAGCTTTGGCATTTGTTATATTCATATCAAGAAGACGATTCCAAAACGGGAAATGATACTTTATTCAGGCTTTTAGAAGAAAAATTTGGGTTCAAAAAAGAACATTCTCAAATTTTGGCAAATGTTGCTTTTTCTGATGATTATGGGAATCTAAGCACGAAAGCAATGCGAAAAATTTATCCGCACATCAAAGAATTATCTTATGATAAAGCTTGTTTGCAGGCGGGTTACAGACATTCTGCTTCGTCTTTAACCAGGGAAGAAATTGCAACTCGTCCGTTGAAAGATAAATTAGAATTACTCAAAAAGAACAGTTTGAGAAATCCGGTTGTTGAAAAAATATTGAATCAATTAGTAAATGTTATCAACACCATTATTGAAACTAATAGTGAAAAAGATGAAGATGGGAACATAACTAAGTATTTCAAATTTGACGAAATCCGAATCGAACTTGCTCGTGAGTTGAAGAAAAATGCCAAAGAAAGGGCAGAAATGAGTGCAAATATCAATTCTTCTAAAACTGACAATGATAAAATAAGAGATATTATTAAAAAAGATTTTCCACGAGTTAAAAATCCAAGTAAAAATGATATTGTAAGATATAAATTGTATCAGGAATTGTCATATAATGCCTATAAAGATTTATACACCGATGAAAAAATCAATTATGAAAAGCTTTATAGCAAAGACTATGATATAGACCACATAATTCCTCAATCTAAAGTTTTTGATGATAGTTTTTCTAATAAAGTATTGGTTCCCAGATTTGCTAACCTAGCAAAAGGAAATAAAACAGCGAATGACTATATGTCAAATAAGTCAATAGAAATGTTTGAAAAATATACTTCTATCGTTGAGGCTTTATATAAAGAGAAAAAAATTACTAAAGCCAAATATCAAAAATTATTAAAACAGGAATCTGAAATTGGTGATGGTTTTATTGATAGAGATTTGCGTGACAGTCAATATATCGCCAAAAAAGCAAGGAATATTTTATATGAAATTTGCAGAGTTGTAACGCCAACTACAGGAAGTGTTACTGATAGATTAAGGGAAGATTGGGATTTAATCAACATTATGCAGGAACTTAATTTTGATAAATTCAAAGCTTTAGGTTTGACTGAGAAAATAGAAAAAAAGGACGGAAGTTTCAAAGAACGTATTGTTGACTGGAGCAAACGAAACGACCATCGTCATCACGCAATGGACGCATTGACGGTAGCTTTTACAAAACAAAGTCATATTCAATTTCTTAACTTTTTAAATGCCAGAAAAAATGAAAGTCATAAGGAGCATAACATCATTGTCAGTATTGAAGGAAAAGAAACTTCTTTGAAATACGACGATGATGGCAATAAAAGGAGAGTGTTTAATATGCCTATTCCAAATTTCAGAGAGCAAGCCAAAGAGCATCTTGAAAACGTTTTAGTTTCGCATAAAGCTAAGAACAAAGTGGTAACCAAAAATAAAAACAAAACCAAATCTAAAAACGGAGAAAGAACCAAAGTTGAACTTACACCAAGAGGACAGCTGCATAAAGAAACCGTTTATGGAAAATATCAGTATTACGTCAGTAAAGAAGAAAAAGTAAGTGCGAAATTTGATGAAGAAACCATTAAAAAAGTAGCAAACCCAGTTTATAAAAAGCTTTTGCTTGGAAGACTTTCTGAAAATGGAAACGACCCTAAAAAAGCTTTCGCGGGAAAAAATGTTTTGAATAAAAATCCAATTTATTTGAATGAGGAAAAAACAGAAACTCTTCCAGAAACTGTAAAATTGACTTGGCTGGAAGAAAATTACTCAATAAGAAAAGACGTAACACCAGAAAATTTTAAAGATTTAAAAACTATAGAAAAAATCTTAGATGAAGGTGTTAAACGAATTTTGCTCAACCGTTTAAAGGAATTTGGAAATGACCCTAAAAAAGCGTTTTCAGATTTAGAAAAAAATCCGATTTGGCTCAACCAAGAAAAAGGAATTGCTATCAAAAGAGTGACGATTTCTGGGGTGAAAAATGCTGAATTTCTGCATTACAAAAAAGACCATTTAGGGAATGAAATTTTAGATGATAACGGAAAGAAAATTCCGGTAGATTTTGTGAGCACAGGAAATAATCATCACGTGGCAATTTACCGAGATGAAAAAGGTAATTTGCAGGAAAGGGTAGTGTCTTTGTTTGATGCAGTTCAGTTAGTCAATGCAGGAGAACCAGTTATTGATAAAAATTACAATCAAGGTTTAGGTTGGCAATTTCTATTCACACTGAAGCAGAATGAATATTTTATTTTTCCTGATGAAAAAACAGGATTTAATCCGAAAGAAATTGATTTATTAGACCCGAAAAATAAAAAGAAGATAAGCCCGAATTTGTTTAGGGTGCAGAAATTGGCGACCAAAAACTATATGTTTAGACATCATTTGGAAACTAATGTTGATGAGTTATCTCAATTGAAAGATGTGGCTTATGTAAGTATTAGAAGTACAAATCCTTTAAGTAATATTACAAAGGTGCGACTTAATCATTTAGGTGATATCGTGAGTGTTGGAGAATATTAAAAATTATAAATCCCTTTATATGATAACCCGCTCCATCTACATCGGAAATCCCGCTTACCTCAAACTCAAAGATGAACAGATGTACATTATGGAACCTTCTTCCAATGAGATGAAAGGCAAGGTTCCTGTGGAAGATTTGGGTTTGTTGATGTTGGATCATTTTCAGATCACCATTTCCCATCAACTCATTCAAAAAATGATGGGGAACAATGTAGTTGTGGTCAGTTGCGACTCTCATCATTTACCTCACGGAATAATGCTTCCGTTTTACGGACACACCGAACATTCAGACCGTGTTAAAGACCAGTTAGAAGCCAGCGAACCGCTCAAAAAACAACTCTGGAAACAAACTATCGAATGCAAAATCGAAAATCAAAAAGAAGTATTGAGAAGGTTAGGAAATTATTTTGAACCAATGGTGGACTATCAAAGAAATGTGAAAAGTGGCGACATTACCAATATGGAAGGTATCGCCGCGCAACATTACTGGAAATATCTCATCAGTTTGGATTTCCTCAGACAGCGTTTTGGAGACTCGCCCAATCAATTCTTCAACTTTGGATATGCCGTTCTCAGAAGTATTGTAGCGAGGTCGATAGTAGAAACTGGTTTGCTTCCTGTACTTGGTATTTTTCACAAAAATAAATACAATCCTTATTGTCTTGCAGATGATTTGATGGAACCTTACCGTCCTTTTGTAGATTTGTTGGTAATGGATTGGTTGACTAAGAATCCGAATATTGAGGAGTTGACGAAAGAATTCAAATCACACATCCTGCAAATAGCAACCAAAGATGTGTTGATAGAAGGTAAAACAAGACCACTGTTGGTGGCGGTAAAAACAACAGCTACTTCGCTTTACAAATGCTACACAGGAGAAAAACGATTGATTTCTTATCCTGAGTTCAAATAAATGAACGCTTTAGTAATTGTACTTTTTACAACGTACATAATACAATAGAAAATGAATGCCGAAAGGTTTAACGCTTATCGAATTATGTGGGTTTTAGTATTATACGACTTGCCAACAGAGACCAAAGCCAATATGAAAGACGCGAACCGCTTCCGTAAGGCTTTGATGGATGATGGTTTCGCGCTATTCCAGTTTTCGATGTATATGCGCCATTGCCCTAGTCGCGAAAATGCTGAAGTTCATATCAAAAGAGTCAAATTTATGTTGCCAAAAGCAGGTAAGGTGGCAATAATGTGCATTACAGATAAGCAATTTGGTGATATTGAGATTTTCTTTGCCAGGAACAAAGAAGAACCGCCACCAACTTTCCAACAACTCGAATTGTTCTAAATTTAGAATCCTAAAAATAAAAATAATCTACTGAAAATCAGTAGATTATTTTTTGAGGTTGTGTTGTATCCCAAAGATACTTAAAAATGAAAGCAATTCACAACCTCAACCATCAACTCACTTTGTCCCCTTTTGTTGTGTTGTATCCCAAAGATACTTAAAAATGAAAGCAATTCACAACTCTAAATCTGGAACCTCCTCTCATAGATAAGTTGTGTTGTATCCCAAAGATACTTAAAAATGAAAGCAATTCACAACAGCAGCTCCAACAGCACTACCAGAACAGAAGTTGTGATGTATCCCAAAGATACTTAAAAATGAAAGCTATTCACAACTCTAAATCTGGAACCTCCTCTCATAGATAAGTTGTGTAGTATCCCACAGATACTTAAAAATGAAAGCAATTCACAACACGTTTCTTCTCAGAAAATAATCTGTTAGAGTTGTGTTGTATCCCAAAGATACTTAAAAATGAAAGCAATTCACAACAGCAGCTCCAACAGCACTACCAGAACAGAAGTTGTGTTGTATCCCAAAGATACTTAAAAATGAAAGCAATTCACAACAGCAGCTCCAACAGCACGACCAGAACAGAAGTTGTGTTGTATCCCACAGATACTTAAAAATGAAAGCAATTCACAACAGCAGCTCCAACAGCACGACCAGAACAGAAGTTGTGTTGTATCCCACAGATACTTAAAAATGAAAGCAATTCACAACACGTTTCTTCTCAGAAAATAATCTGTTAGAGTTGTGTTGTATCCCAAAGATACTTAAAAATGAAAGCAATTCACAACACGTTTCTTCTCAGAAAATAATCTTTTAGAGTTGTGTTGTATCCCAAAGATACTTAAAAATGAAAGCAATTCACAACAGCAGCTCCAACAGCACTACCAGACCAGAAGTTGTGTTGTATCCCACAGATACTTAAAAATGAAAGCAATTCACAACAGCAGCTCCAACAGCACTACCAGACCAGAAGTTGTGTTGTATCCCACAGATACTTAAAAATGAAAGCAATTCACAACACGTTACTTCTCAGAAAATAATCTTTTAGAGTTGTGTTGTATCCCAAAGATACTTAAAAATGAAAGCAATTCACAACAATAGTTGCTAAATCTGAAATTTGAATAATGTTGTGTTGTATCCCAAAGATACTTAAAAATGAAAGCAATTCACAACACGTTTCTACTCAGAAAATAATCTTTTAGTGTTGTGTTGTATCCCAAAGATACTTAAAAATGATAGCTATTCACAACAGTGGACATACAGGAGTCGTTGACAAAAGGGTTGTGTTGTATCCCAAAGATACTTAAAAATGATAGCTATTCACAACAGTGGACATACAGGAGTCGTTGACAAAAGGGTTGTGTTGTATCCCAAAGATACTTAAAAATGAAAGCAATTCACAACTGACGCCACTCCCTCAAACATAACTGCATTGTTGTGTTGTATCCCAAAGATACTTAAAAATGAAAGCAATTCACAACAGAGGACATACAGGAGTCGTGGACAAAAGGGTTGTGTTGTATCCCAAAGATACTTAAAAATGCAAGCAATTCACAACAGAGGACATACAGGAGTCGTGGACAAAAGGGTTGTGTTGTATCCCAAAGATACTTAAAAATGCAAGCAATTCACAACAGAGGACATACAGGAGTCGTGGACAAAAGGGTTGTGTTGTATCCCAAAGATACTTAAAAATGAAAGCAATTCACAACAGCAAAGATTAAAGAACTTAAAAAAGCGGAGTTGTGTTGTATCCCAAAGATACTTAAAAATGAAAGCAATTCACAACAGTGGACATACAGGAGTCGTGGACAAAAGGGTTGTGTTGTATCCCAAAGATACTTAAAAATGAAAGCAATTCACAACGACTTCTCTGGAATAGGTGATGCCGCCCAAGTTGTGTTGTATCCCAAAGATACTTAAAAATGAAAGCAATTCACAACAGTGGACCTACAGGAGTCGTGGACAAAAGGGTTGTGTTGTATCCCACAGATACTTAAAAATGACAGCAATTCACAACAGTGGACCTACAGGAGTCGTGGACAAAAGGGTTGTGTTGTATCCCATAGATACTTAAATATGAAAGCAATTCACAACATAATATCAAACAGTCTATTGCAGAAAGTGGTGGTGTTGTATCCCAAAGATACTTAAAAATGAAAGCAATTCACAACATAATATCAAACAGTCTATTGCAGAAAGTGGTTGTGTTGTATCCCAAAGATACTTAAAAATGAAAGCAATTCACAACCACAGAAGTGCGGTTAAACGCCTGGCACCCGTTGTGTTGTATCCCAAAGATACTTAAAAATGAAAGCAATTCACAACGAAAAAAAAATCAACCCAGGTAAGTGGATGGTTGTGTTGTATCCCACAGATACTTAAAAATGAAAGCAATTCACAACGAAAAAAAAATCAACCCAGGTAAGTGGATGGTTGTGTTGTATCCCACAGATACTTAAAAATGAAAGCAATTCACAACATATCTTTAACTATGCAATCTGACTCAGGTGGTGTGTTGTATCCCAAAGATACTTAAAAATGAAAGCAATTCACAACGAAAATAAAATCTACCCATGTAAGTGGATGGTTGTGTTGTATCCCAAAGATACTTAAAAATGAAAGCAATTCACAACAAATCTTTAACTATGCAATCTGACTCAGGTGGTGTGTTGTATCCCAAAGATACTTAAAAATGAAAGCAATTCTCAACAAATCTTTAACTATGCAATCTGACTCAGGTGGTGTGTTGTATCCCAAAGATACTTAAAAATGAAAGCAATTCTCAACAAATCTTTAACTATGCAATCTGACTCAGGTGGTGTGTTGTATCCCAAAGATACTTAAAAATGAAAGCAATTCACAACAAATCTTTAACTATGCAATCTGACTCAGGTGTTGTGTTGTATCCCAAAGATACTTAAAAATGAAAGCAATTCACAACAAATCTTTAACTATGCAATCTTACTCATGTGTTGTGTTGTTTCCCAAAGATACTTAAAAAAGAAAGCAATTCACAACAAATCTTTAACTATGCAATCTTACTCATGTGTTGTGTTGTTTCCCAAAGATACTTAAAAATTAAAGCAATTCACAACCACAGAAGTGCGGTTAATCGCCTGGCACCCGATGTGTTGTATCCCAAAGATACTTAAAAATGAAAGCAATTCACAACAAAGCACCTGCAGTTGAAGACGCTAAAGCTGTTGTGTTGTATCCCAAAGATACTTAAAAATGAAAGCAATTCACAACACGATGTCACGAGCGTACGGAGACAAGCTCGTTGAGTAGTATCCCAAAGATACTTAAAAATGAAAGCAATTCACAACAAATCCATTTATTTCTACCTCGTCTTCTATGTTGTGTTGTATCACAAAGATACTTAAAAATGAACGCAATTCACAACGATATGCTATATCTCCGCTACTTTGTTTAAGTTGTGTTGTATCCCAAAGATACTTAAAAATGAAAGCAATTCACAACACGATTTCACGAGCGTAAGGAGACACGCTGGTTGTGTTGTATCCCAAAGATACTTAAAAATGAAAGCAATTCACAACAAATCCATTTATTTCTACCTCGTCTTCAATGTTGTGTTGTATCCCAAAGATACTTAAAAATGAAAGCAATTCACAACGATATGCTATATCTCCGCTACTTTGTATAAGTTGTGTTGTATCCCAAAGATACTTAAAAATGAAAGCAATTCACAACAACACTCCAATCTTGAACTGTAAAATTATTGTTGTGTTGTATCCCAAAGATACTTGAAAATGAAAGCAATTCACAACACATCTTTTAATGTATTCTTTACGTTTTCAGTTGTGTTGTATCCCAAAGATACTTAAAAATGAAAGCAATTCACAACCAATTATCAATCCTAATAAATAAGTACTGTGTTGTGTTGTATCCCAAAGATACTTAAAAATGAAAGCAATACACAACAACACTCCAAACTTGAACTGTAAATTTATTGTTGTGTTGTATCCCAAAGATACTTGAAAATGAAAGCAAGTCACAACACATCTTTTAATGTATTCTTTACGTTTTCAGTTGTGTTGTATCCCAAAGATACTTAAAAATGAAAGCAATTCACAACTATTATATTCCATTTCCATAATCTAATCTTGTTGTGTTGTATCCCAAAGATACTTAAAAATGAAAGCAATTCACAACCAATTAGCAATCCTAATAAATAAGTACAGTGTTGTGTTGTATCCCAAAGATACTTAAAAATGAAAGCAATTCACAACCAATTAGCAATCCTAATAAATAAGTACAGTGTTGTGTTGTATCCCAAAGATACTTAAAAATGAAAGCAATTCACAACCAATTAGCAATCCTAATAAATAAGTACAGTGTTGTGTTGTATCCCAAAGATACTTAAAAATGAAAGCAATTCACAACCAATTAGCAATCCTAATAAATAAGTACAGTGTTGTGTTGTATCCCAAAGATACTTAAAAATGAAAGCAATTCACAACCAAAATATTTAACTACACTATCAGATACTTGGTGTGTTGTATCCCAAAGATACTTAAAAATGAAAGCAATTCACAACCAATTAGCAATCCTAATAAATAAGTACAGTGTTGTGTTGTATCCCAAAGATACTTACAAATGAAAGCAATTCACAACCAAAATATTTAACTACACTATCAGATACTTGGTGTGTTGTATCCCAAAGATACTTAAAAATGAAAGCAATTCACAACCAAAATATTTAACTACACTATCAGATACTTGTTGTGTTGTATCCCAAAGATACTTAAAAATGAAAGCAATTCACAACCAAAGTATTTAACTACACTATCAGATACTTGGTGTGTTGTATCCCAAAGATACTTATAAATGAAAGCAATTCACAACCAAAGTATTTAACTACACTATCAGATACTTGGTGTGTTGTATCCCAAAGATACTTATAAATGAAAGCAATTCACAACCAAAGTATTTAACTACACTATCAGATACTTGGTGTGTTGTATCCCAAAGATACTTAAAAATGAAAGCAATTCACAACAAACATTTTGGTTTGTTTTTTATTCTTAATGTTGTGTTGTATCCCAAAGATACTTAAAAATGAAAGCAATTCACAACCTTGGAGGACAAAGTTATTAATCAATTTTATGTTGTGTTGTATCCCAAAGATACTTAAAAATGAAAGCAATTCACAACCTCAACCTCAATGGCTGTATAAACAACCTTGTTGTGTTGTATCCCAAAGATACTTAAAAATGAAAGCAATTCACAACCATTACCCCAAGAGTCCGGAGCTTGGAAAGGTTGTGTTGTATCCCAAAGATACTTAAAAATGAAAGCAATTCACAACAAATCCATTCTCAGATAAAACATTTCTGAGGTTGTGTTGTATCCCAATGATACTTAAAAATGAAAGCACTTCACAACAAATCCATTCTCAGATAAAACATTTCTGAGGTTGTGTTGTATCCCAATGATACTTAAAAATGAAAGCAATTCTCAACTTCAGCTTACTTGTGTGTCGACTCCAATCGGGTGTGTTGTATCCCAAAGATACTTAAAAATGAAAGCAATTCACAACAAATCCATTCTCAGATAAAACATTTCTGAGGTTGTGTTGTATCCCAAAGATACTTAAAAATGAAAGCAATTCACAACTCTGACTAATTTTATCATTTCTGAGTGTAGGTTGTGTTGTATCCCATAGATACTTAAAAATGAAAGCAAATCACAACTCTGACTAATTTTATCATTTCTGAGTGTAGGTTGTGTTGTATCCCATAGATACTTAAAAATGAAAGCAATTCTCAACTTCAGCTTACTTGTGTGTCGACTCCAATCGGGTGTGTTGTATCCCAAAGATACTTAAAAATGAAAGCAATTCACAACTTCAGCTTACTTGTGTGGCGACTCCATTCGGTTGTGTTGTATCCCAAAGATACTTAAAAATGAAAGCAATTCACAACTCTGACTAATTTTATCATTTCTGAGTGTAGGTTGTGTTGTATCCCATAGATACTTAAAAATGAAAGCAAATCACAACTCTGACTAATTTTATCATTTCTGAGTGTAGGTTGTGTTGTATCCCATAGATACTTAAAAATGAAAGCAATTCACAACAAAACAGGAGATATTGAAAAAATCTCTCAAGTTGAGTTGTATCCCAAAGATACTTAAAAATGAAAGCAATTCACAACTCTGACTAATTTTATCATTTCTGATTGTAGGTTGTGTTGTATCCCAAAGATACTTAAAAATGAAAGCAATTCACAACAAAACAGGAGATTATGAAAAAATCTCTCAAGTTGTGTTGTATCCCAAAGAGACTTAAAAATGAAAGCAATACACAACAAAACAGGAGATTATGAAAAAATCTCTCAAGTTGTGTTGTATCCCAAAGAGACTTAAAAATGAAAGCAATACACAACAAAACAGGAGATTATGAAAAAATCTCTCAAGTTGAGTTGTATCCCAAAGATACTTAAAAATGAAAGCAATTCACAACAAAACAGGAGATTTTGAAAAAATCTCTCAAGTTGTGTTGTATCCCAAAGATACTTAAAAATGAAAGCAATTCACAACAAAACAGGAGATTTTGAAAAAATCTCTCAAGTTGTGTTGTATCCCAAAGATACTTAAAAATGAAAGCAATACACAACAAAACAGGAGATTTTGAAAAAATCTCTCAAGTTGTGTTGTATCCCAAAGATACTTAAAAATGAAAGCAATACACAACAAAACAGGAGATTTTGAAAAAATCTCTCAAGTTGTGTTGTATCCCAAAGATACTTAAAAATGAAAGCAATTCACAACAGATAGAGTAAAAGAGTTGGAAAAAACTCTGTTGTGTTGTATCCCAAAGATACTTAAAAATGAAAGCAATTCACAACAAAACACGAGATTTTGAAAAAATCTCTCAAGTGGTGTTGTATCCCACAGCTACTTAAAATTGAAAGCAATTCACAACAAAACACGAGATTTTGAAAAAATCTCTCAAGTGGTGTTGTATCCCACAGCTACTTAAAATTGAAAGCAATTCACAACAGATTATCAACCAGTGTCGTGCAGAAATTGGTTGTGTTGTATCCCAAAGATACTTAAAAATGAAAGCAATTCACAACTGGGTACGAGAAACCTTTATTGATGTTGGCGTTGTGTTGTATCCCAAAGATACTTAAAAATGAAAGCAATTCACAACTGGGTACGAGAAACCTTTATTGATGTTGGCGTTGTGCTGTATCCCAAAGATACTTAAAAATGATAGCAATTCTCAACTACATTATTGTTTCGTTCGATGAAGAACCCGTTGTGTTGTATCCCAAAGATACTTAAAAATGAAAGCAATTCACAACAACATTATTGTTTCGTACGAAGAAGAAACCGTTGTGTTGTATCCCAAAGATACTTAAAAATGAAAGCAATTTATAAAAATAGTAATGATCAAAAAAGTAAGTGGAAAATATTCTAAAATATTTTCCACTTATTAATAATATTTAAATCAAAATTTAAGGAACAATCTTATCATAATACACAGGCATATACTTTTCATTATCAGATCCGATAATAATAAATCTGAACTTCTTTGCCGTATCATTGTTGTAAAAATCAATTTTGGCAGGACTAGCTTCATTTTCTTCTACAAGGGGATTCCAATATAAAACTGAGCGATAATCATAACCGATTTTAGATAAATCAGAATTTCCATAATCTGAATCAGGAAATTTTTCAGACTCGTTATAACCTTCCATTACAAAAAAGTTAATATCGGTCATATTTGATAAAGAATTTCCTTTAGAGGTAGGTTGAGTATCACCTCGTTTAGTGTAAATAAGTACACCACCACTACCACCGCCACTCATACCAATGGCGCCATCTTTGATGATTTTTACCATGGCAATATTATCAGCCGATAATCCACTGAGCGCACTTGCATCAGTTAGCATTTCATCCAAATAAACATTTGCTTTTGTCTGACGTATATACGGAGTTGGAACTCCGTTTTCATAATTAATAGTTAATCCGGCTGCACGACCTTGAAGCCATTGAAGTATATTTTGAGAACTTGCGGCTGACTGATTATCATTCACCAAATCAAAAACAATTTCATTCATACTTCTATAAAGAGAACTGCTTAGTTTATTATTAAGATCTTCAGTAAGATTTTTCTTTTTTGCTTTAATCTTAACTTCTTCAATCAAAGTAACTTTTTCGTTGTACTCCTTTTTATATTTTCTCGCTTCAATCGTTCGTGTAATTTCTGATGATTGTGGAGTTTCAGGAGAAGATTTTCTATCAACAAGACTGAAATTTTCAATAGAAGGCAGTTCTTTTTTTAATGGAATAAAAGTATTTGTAGGACTTACATAAACATTGGTTCTGCTTTTAAGAGAGGCATTGGCTCCATTTAACTGATACGTGATTTTAATAGGTTTTTCAAAAATCATATTATCAAAAAAGAATTCTCCGTTACTGTCAGTTTCTACCTGAAAAACCTGATTTCCAGATTTATCACCTTCTACAAACATGATGAGGTCTTGCTGAGGTGCCGGTTTTGCGTTAACTGTAAGTTTTCCTTTGTAAGAAATGTATTTTGAAGGATTATTAATAATTGTTGGATATTTTCCTGAAATAATTTCTTTCCAGTCAAACATTTTCCACTGTTCGGAAATCAATAAAGCATCAAGAGCTTCTGTATTTCTTTTATCACTAAAATATTGTGCAGGACGGTCAATTTTAGACTTAATAACACTTGTAAGCCATAGAGAACTTAAAAAGTTTTCATCTTGTAATGATTTTTTGTCTTCAGGATCAAATACTGCGACCGAAAGGTTTGGAACACCTTTAGACTTTACATCAAATGAATTGAAACCTCTTTTTTCAGTGCTTAAAGTTTCAGATTTTACTTCCGGAACAGAAATATTCAGATTTTGAGGCATCACAAAACACATTCTGCTTGTCAAAACATTTTCTTTATCATCAAAAACAGTAATCTGCAAAACGCTATTAATGAGTTGGTTGGTTGGGATTGACTGAAATGCATCTTTAAGCTGATTTATTTTAGCCTTATAAACTATCTGTTCTCCGATATTGGCAACGACATTATAATAAGGAAGATTTCCACCAATATTTTGAATTTTATATCTAATATTATCTTTTTCACTAATCACTTGCAGACTGATTCCTGTTTCAGAAACTTTTGGAAGTGCAGCTGTGTTTTTAATGCCGTTATTGTCTGTAATGACAGCTTCGTAAACTCTATCTTTTTGTGGAGTCATTATAAAAACTCCCACATTTCCGTCTAATCCTTTGAAGGTTGAAATTTTCTTTTCAGGATTACTTTTTTCAACAATATAACCTTCCCATTGTGATGGTGGAGTTCCTTTAGAATGAAGTCTTACCGCAATTTTACTTGGAATATTTTGGATAAAAGAATTTCCTTCAGGATGTAATGTTGCTGACCATGAAGATGTTTTGTCTGCCACCAATTTTTTTGCTGAAGAAGGATTGTAAACCGGAATTTGTTTTAAATACTGAAAATCCTCACTCAGATTACTCATCATAGGAGTATAAGCACGAAAAAAATAAATATCTTCATTCAAATCTTCAGGAAGCTGAATACTGCCTTGTGCAAGACCATTAAAAACAGGAAATCTTCTTCTTAAAACCTGTTTTTTATTTCTGTCATATATTTCAATGAAAAAATTTGTTGATAAATCAGAAGTCGTAAAATTTCTGAAAATCATCGCATTAAACCAAACTGTTTCACCAGAAAGATATAAATCTTTATCGGTTAAAATATAAATATGTTCTTGTGAATAATTGTCGTTTAAAGTCTGAAGCGCTTTGTCAGCTGATTGTTGTGAAGAAAATTGGCTATTAAGAGCCAACAAAAAACAGAAAGTAATGATTCTTTTCATTGCCGTACTACATTTAGTATATGCAAATTAATAAAAAACTGATTACCTGATAAAATAATTGTGAGTTTTTATGATTTAACGATGACATCGATTTAAAAATTATAAACAAAATGTTCATTTTCATAAAATTTCCTTTTAATTATTTAAATTTTAATAATGATAAAATTCTATTTAGTCTTGAAAATAGTATGATAATAGGATTTAAATTAATGGTTTATATCTAAATATTAACGACTTTAAAGTAAACTTCTCATTATGAATTTGTTAATTAATAAATATTGATGATGATTAATTGATTAAAAATCACTAATTTCGCACCCGTAAAAATCATTCATGCAAAACATTAGAAATATTGCGATTATCGCACACGTTGACCACGGTAAAACTACCTTGGTTGATAAGATTATTCATGCTACAAACATTTTCAGAGAAAATCAGGAAAGTGGAGAATTAATAATGGATAATAACGATCTTGAAAGAGAAAGAGGTATCACCATTTTATCTAAGAATATTTCTGTTAACTATAAAGACGTTAAAATTAACGTAATCGACACTCCTGGTCACGCCGATTTCGGTGGTGAAGTAGAGCGTGTTTTGAAAATGGCAGACGGTGTTATCTTGTTGGTAGATGCATTTGAAGGACCAATGCCTCAGACAAGATTCGTATTGCAGAAAGCTTTAGAATTAGGTCTTAGACCTTTAGTTGTTATTAATAAAGTAGACAAACCAAACTGTCGTCCTGAAGAAGTTCATGACAAAGTGTTCGATTTGTTCTTTGCACTTGATGCTACTGAAGAGCAATTGGATTTCCCTACATTCTACGGTTCTTCTAAGCAAGGTTGGTTCAACACTTCATTAGAGCAAACAGAAGATATCTTCCCGTTATTGGATGGTATTTTACAATATGTTCCTGAGCCGAAAGTTGAAGAAGGTAATCTTCAGATGCAGATCGTTTCTCTTGATTTCTCTTCTTTCTTAGGAAGAATTGCAATTGGTAAAGTAATCCGTGGAAGTCTTAAAGAAAGCCAATGGATTGGTTTAGCACAAGCAGACGGAAAAATAGTAAAAGGAAAAATTAAAGAATTATACGTTTTTGAAGGTCTTGGAAAGAAAAAAGTAACCGAAGTATTAGCTGGAGATATCTGTGCGGTAGTAGGTTTTGATGCTTTCCAAATTGGAGATTCTTTCGTAGATATCGAAAATCCAGAGCCATTGCCAAGAACTTCAATTGATGAGCCAACGTTGAATATGACGTTCTCAATTAACAATTCACCTTTCTTCGGTAAAGACGGTAAATATGTTACTTCAAACCACCTGAAAGAAAGATTAACAAAAGAATTAGAGAAAAACTTAGCATTAAGAGTTCAACAGACTGATGATGCAAATACTTTCTTAGTATTCGGTAGAGGTATTCTTCACTTGTCAGTTTTAATTGAAACAATGAGAAGAGAAGGTTACGAAATGACTATCGGACAGCCGCAGGTTATCTTGAGAGAAGATGAAAACGGACAAAAATTAGAGCCTTACGAATCTTTGGTTGTTGATGTACCAGACGAATTTGCTTCTAGAGTAATCGACTTGGCAACCCAAAGAAAAGGTGATCTTCACATTATGGAAACTAAAGGTGAAATGCAGCACATGGAATTCGAAATTCCTTCAAGAGGTTTGATCGGATTGCGTTCTCAGATGTTAACGGCTACTGCAGGTGAAGCTATTATGGCACACCGTTTCACAGAATACAAGCCTTTCAAAGGAGCTATTCCTGGAAGAAGTAATGGGGTATTAATCTCTAAAACTCAAGGTCCAGCTACAGAATATTCTATTGCTAAACTTCAGGACAGAGGTAAGTTCTATGTTGATCCGGGCGAGGAGATTTATGCAGGTATGGTTATCGGTGAGCAAAACAAACCAGGTGACTTAGTTGTAAACATTGTTGAAGCGAAGCAATTGAACAACATGAGAGCTTCAGGTAAAGATAAAGATACAGGTGTTGCACCAAAGATCTTGTTCTCTCTTGAAGAGTGTATGGAATATATCCAGGCTGACGAAGCAATCGAGGTCACTCCAAACTTCATCCGTATGAGAAAGAAAGTGCTTTCTGAAGAAGAAAGAAAAAGAATCGAAAGAGGAGCAAAAGCTTAATCTAAAATTCTTACATATATCTAAGGCCTCGATTTTCGGGGCTTTTTTTATGAAAGTAATCATCATTTCTTAATCTTTTTTGTTTTAACTAAATTTTACAGTATAAGACTTTTAATATTATCTTTATATTATTAGTTTTGTCTTATAACAATTCAGAAATCCTTTTCCTGGAATTAAATATGAAAATCACTAAAATAAAATTAGTCTGTATATTAGGTTTGTTCGCATCATTCAGTACTTCGTGTGCGGTGAGAGAAAATACATCGAAAGCTAAACCTGTAAAAACAACGAAAACGTCAAAGAATATTGCCAAAGATCCAGATTCTAAAAATGTTCCGCCAATTTCAGCGATTCCTCTTGGCGAAGATTTTAAAGTAAATCTTCCTGCAATCAACCGTGAATTCCGTGGAGTTTGGATTGCGAGTGTTGCCAATATCAATTGGCCTTCGAGAAATAATCTTTCTGTAGAACAACAGAAAACGGAAGCAATTAATATGTTAAATATGCTTCAGGAAAATAATTTTAATGCGGTTATTTTCCAGGTACGTCCTTCTGCTGATGCTTTGTATACGAGTGAATTGGAACCTTGGTCATATTTTTTAACAGGAAAAACAGGTGAACCACCTTATCCGAATTATGACCCATTGCAATTTTGGATTGAAGAATCTCACAAGAGAGGCTTGGAGCTTCATGTTTGGTTAAATCCTTACAGAGCGCATCATTCAAATGGTGGAGCGGTTACCAATCAGTCGATGGCAAGTAAACTGTCGGATATTACGATTAAATTAAAAAACGGGATGTATTGGTTTGATCCTGCAGATCCGCGAACTCAAGGACATGTTTCGAATGTTGTGAAAGATATTGTGAAACGATATGATATTGATGCAGTTCATTTTGATGACTATTTTTATCCTTATGCAACATACAATCGAGGTGCAGATTTTCCAGACCATAAAAGTTGGGCGGCATATCAAAGCTCGGGCGGAACATTATCAAGAGCCGATTGGAGAAGAGATAATGTGAATAAATTTGTTGAAAGAATTTATAAGGAAATTCATGCTGAAAAGAACCATGTTAAATTCGGAATCAGTCCGTTTGGAATCTGGAAACCTGGTTATCCTGAAGGAGTCGTTGGCTCTTCGCAATATGACGAATTATTTGCTGATGCTAAATTATGGTTAAATAAAGGTTGGGTAGATTATTTTTCCCCTCAGTTATATTGGCCGATTGAATCGAAAGGGCAACCTTTTGCCTCATTATTAAACTGGTGGAAATCTGAAAATACAATGAATCGTCATCTTTGGCCAGGTTTAAATACTGTTGAAATAAAAACTTCCGACAGACCAACTGAAATTAAAAATCAGGTTGAATTATCAAGACAGATTTTGACGAATGATGCCGGAGAAGTTCATTGGAGTATTGCTGGGTTAACAAAAAATTCAAATATGCTTCCCACTTTGAAAAACGGACCTTATAAAGAAAAAGCTTTAACACCGAAAAGTCCTTGGATTAAAACGATTCCTTTAGAAAAACCAAGTTTATTTACCAATGATAACGGAAGTTTTTTACAAACAAGTTGGAGTTCGAAGAAAATCGGAAATGTATTTCAATGGGTACTTTTTACACAATATGATGGAATTTGGAACACAGAAATTCTAACTTTGGAAACGCTTTCAAAAGAAATTCCTAAGTTTAAAGACGGAAAAACGTTAAATGCAGTTGCGATCAAAGCAATAGATCGTTTAGGAAATGAAAGTGATTATATGGCGAAAAAAATTAAATAAAAGAATATTCAAGAACAAAAAAAGACGCAAATTTTGCGTCTTTTTATTTATGTGAAATTGAGAATTACCCAATCTCAATACCGTTCTCAACATTGCTGTCGTCCGGCGTCACAAAAGATAATTTTCCGTCGGCTTTTGTCGTCAACAACAACATTCCCTGAGATTCTATTCCTCTGATTTTTCTCGGAGCGAGATTTAATAAAATCATCACCTGTTTTCCGATTACTTCTTCTGCGGTAAAGCTTTCTGCAATCCCTGAAACTACAGTTCTCACATCAACACCTGTGTCAACAGTCAGTTTTAATAATTTATCTGCTTTTTCTACTTTTTCAGCTTCAATAATCGTTGCTGTTCTCAAGTCGATTTTTGTAAAATCATCAAACTGTATTTCGTCTTTCATGGGGTTGGCGTTAGGGTTTGTTTTTTTGTTGCTTTGTTTTGTGTTTTCTAATTTCTGGATTTGAAAATCAATCACATCATCTTCAATTTTTGAGAAAAGAAGAGACGATTCGTTGATCTGATGTCCAGTTTTAATTAAGATTTTTTCATTTTTAATGTCGCTCCAATTTAATTGTGAAACATTAAACATCTTCTGTAATTTTTCTGCACTAAAAGGTAAAAACGGTTCACAAATTTGTGCTAAACCAACTGCAATTTGTGCAGCGATGAAAAGTGAATTTGCCGCCTTCTCAGGATTGTCTTTAATGGTTTTCCAAGGTTCTTCAATTTGTAAATATTGATTTCCGAATCTTGCCAAATTCATCATTGAAGTCAAAGCATTTCTGAATTCGTAGTTTTCTAAAAAGGTTTCAACTTCTGTTGCTGCCTTTGTAATTTCGTTGAGTTCATCAGCATTTTCATTTCCTGCAGGAATAATTCCATTATAATATTTATGAATTAAAACCGCAACTCTGTTGATAAAGTTTCCGAAAATTCCCACTAACTCAGAATTGTTTTTTGTCTGGAAATCCTTCCACGTAAAGTTGTTATCCTTTGTTTCAGGAGCCGAAGAAAGCAATGCGTAACGCAAAACATCCTGCTGTCCCGGGAATTCTTCCACATATTCGTGTGCCCAAACTGCCCAGTTTCTTGAAGTTGAAATTTTATCGTTTTCAAGATTTAAAAATTCGAAAGCAGGAACATTTTTCGGCATAATGAAATCTCCGTGAGCCTTCATCATCGCAGGGAAAATAATACAGTGAAACACAATATTATCTTTTCCGATAAAATGTACCAAATCAGACTCTTCGCTTTGCCAATAATCTTTCCAGTCTTTTCCGTTTTTCGCTGCCCATTCTTTGGTGAAAGAAATATATCCAATTGGTGCATCAAACCAAACATACAACACTTTTCCTTCTGCATTTGGAAGAGGTACAGGAACACCCCAGTTCAGATCCCTGGTCATCGCACGAGGTTTTAAACCGTCTGTTAACCAAGATTTTACCTGTCCGTAAACATTGGGTTTCCAGTCATCTTTGTGACCTTCAATAATCCATTCGTTTAAGAAATCCTCATATTCATTTAAGGGTAAATACCAGTTTTTAGTCTCTTTTTTAATAGGAACGTTTCCACTCAACATTGATTTTGGATTGATCAATTCCGAAGGAGAAAGGGTAGAACCACATCTTTCGCACTGATCTCCGTAAGCGTTTTCGTTGCCGCAGTTCGGACAAGTTCCAACAATATAACGGTCAGCTAAGAATTCATTTGCCTGTTCGTCAAAATACTGCTCAGACATTTCTTCTGTGAACTTTTCTTTTTCGTAAAGCACTTTAAAGAAATCCTGACTTGTTTCTCGGTGATTAGCCGATGTCGTTCTTGAATATTCATCAAATGAAATCCCTAAATCTGAAAAAGATTTTTTAATAATTTCGTGATATTTGTCGACGATATCCTGTGGTGTAACTCCTTCTTTTTTAGCTCTTATAGTGATAGGAATTCCGTGCTCATCTGATCCACAGATAAAAGCGACATCTTTTCCCGATCTTCTCTGAAATCTTGCGTAAACATCTGCAGGAATATAAACTCCCGCCAAATGCCCAATATGAACCGGTCCGTTTGCATATGGCAAAGCCGCCGTAATCATCTTTCTGTTTGACATTTATAGTATAGTTTTAAGTCTGCAAAGATAAAGATAATATGCCAAAATTCCCGAATTAGCTTAGTATAATGTATGTAATATATTTTTGATAAGCTTTATTGATAACTAGACTTTTTGTATTTCTTTATTAAACGAAGTGCATAATTTTTTTTTAGAAAAAGACTTTATTTAGCCTTACGATAGCTATCAAGCGCAAAGCAAAAAAAATTAAATAAACTATAGTTTAGTACATCGCAAAAAACTTAAAATGTCTTTTTAACCGCAAAAGAATCAAAAGAAATGATTGAAAAAGAGAAATTCAAAAGTTTTCAAAATGTAAAATTTTCATTTATAATTTGTTTTGCTAGCTTTTGAATAACTTATTTACTCATAAAATCTCTTGATTCTTTTGCGGTGAAAAAATATCATTTAATAAAAAACTATCGAGCAAATTCGATTTAAAAAGAATCTTTATTTGAAATTATGTCAATTGTTGATGCTAATTTTTTATTTTTAAACTTTATAAAATTCAATAAGATGAAAATTACAATTGGCGCAGTTTTACTTACCATGATGTTTGCGGGTGCAAATGCGCAGTCGTTGAAATCTCCGGATGGAAAATTTGAAATGAATTTCCAGCTAAAAAATGGAGTTCCTTTTTACAATTTAAAATATAATGGGGCTGTTGTTGTTGAAGATTCCAGATTAGGATTAAGGCTTTTTAAAGATACTTCGGTGACATTTGCTTCAGAAATTGCAAAAACTGAAGATGCGAAATTTGATTTGAATAATGATTTCATAAAAACTTCTGAGAAAAGAGATTCAAAAAACGAAACCTGGCAACCGGTTTTAGGAGAAAAGAAAAATTATATCAATCATTACAATGAATTGGCGGTTACGCTAAATCAAAATTCGACCGACCGAAGTATTATCGTTAAATTTCGATTGTTTAATGATGGTCTTGGCTTCAGATATGAATTTCCGCAGCAGAAAAATTTGAATTATTTTGTCATCAGAGAAGAAGATACAGAATTTGATTTTCCTACAGACATGAAAGCCTGGTGGATGGTTGCCGATTACGATTCTCAGGAATACAAATATCAGGAAACCAATATCTCTGAAATTCCACAAAAATGGGATAAAGCTTTTGATTCTAATGCGTCACAGAAATTAATTAGAAATGCAGTTCAGTCGCCGTTAATGCTGAAGAAAAACGGAAAAGAACCTTTGTACATCAATATTGCAGAAGCGGCAGTTCTTAATTATGCGGCTTCCCATCTTGAGGTTGATGCTCAGAATTTTAAATTTAAAACTCATCTTACTGCAGACAGACAAGGCGCAAAAGGGTATATTCAGACGCCTTCTGTGACGCCTTGGAGAACGATTATTGTTTCGCCAAAAGCAGAAGAGCTGATGGATTCTAAAATGTTGTTTAACCTGAATGAACCTACAAAATATACCGATACGTCTTATATAAAACCCACAAAATATATGGGAGTTTGGTGGGAAATGATTATTGGAAAATCGCAGTGGGCTTATTCTACAGCAGATAATGTGCATCTTGGAGTAACCGATTTTTCTAAATTAACACCCAACGGAAAACATGGAGCCAATAATACAAAAGTTAAAGAATATATCGATTTTGCTGCAGAAAATGGATTTCAGGGACTTTTAATTGAAGGCTGGAATGTCGGTTGGGAAGACTGGTTCGGTAATTCCAAAGAATTTGTTTTTGATTTTCTGACGCCTTATCCAGATTTTGATATTAAAATGTTAAATGAATATGCTCAATCTAAAGGCTTGAAACTAATCATGCATCATGAAACTTCAGGTTCGGCAACCAATTATGAAAGATGGGCAGATCAGGCTTTTCAAATGATGAATAAATATGGCTATACTTCTGTGAAAACAGGTTATGTGGGCGATATTATTCCGAGAGGAGAGCATCATTATTCGCAGTGGACGATCAATCATTATTATAGAATCGTAGAAAAAGCCAATGACTACAAAATCATGGTCAATTCTCATGAATCGGTTCGTCCGGGAGGAGAAAGTAGAACTTATCCGAATTATATTTCAGCAGAAGCAGCAAGAGGGACAGAATACGAAGCGTTTGCAGGAAACAATCCTGATCATCAAACAATTCTTCCTTTTACAAGATGGATGGGCGGTTCGATGGATTATACACCTGGAATTTTCCAAACCAAATTAGATTATTATTTCCCTGGAGATCAACGTTTTGTGAAAACCACTTTGGCGAAACAGTTGGCGTTGTATGTAACAATGTACATGCCTTTGCAGATGGCTGCAGATCTACCTGAAAACTACAAAAAACACATGGGTGCATTTCAATTCATCAAAGATGTAGCGGCAGATTGGGATGATACGAAAATCCTTTCAGCAGAACCGGGAGATTATGTAATCACGGCAAGAAAAGCGAAAGGAACCGAAAACTGGTTCGTAGGTGGAATTACAGATGAAAACAAAAGGGAATATACCGTAGATTTTTCATTTTTAGATAAAGGAAAAAAGTACGAAGCTACCATTTATGAAGATGGAAAAGATGCAGATTATATCGACAATCCTCAGAGTTATAACATCTACAAAAAACAGATTACAAGCAAATCAAAAATCAATTTTAAAATGGTTCGAAGTGGAGGTTTTGCAGTTTCAATTAACCCTGTGAAATAATATATATATATATGAAAAAAACGACAATAATTTTTACATTAATACTTTATGTATTCGGTTTTACCACATTATCAGCTCAGGCAAAATTTGAAAAAGAAAAAATGTCAATTTCAAAAATGCTTGATGATTTTAATGTAGCAGCAGCAAAAGCAGAATATGAAAAATATTTCAGTTTCTTCGCAGATGAATCTACATTTATCGGAACGGATGCAACTGAAGTTTGGAACAAACAAGAATTTAAAGTTTGGGCAAAACCACATTTCGACAGAAAAAAGACCTGGAATTTTACTTCCTTGAAAAGAAATATCTATTTCAGTAAAGACGGAAAGCTGGCTTGGTTTGATGAATTATTAGATACTCAAATGAAAATCTGCCGTGGCTCAGGAGTTTTAGAAAAAATAAACGGAAGTTGGAAAGTAAAACAATACGTTCTCTCGATGACGATTCCAAATGATGTTGTTGATAAAGTGGTTTCAGAAAAATCTACTTTAGAAGATGTTTTGTTACAGGAATTAAAGTCTTCTAAAAAATAAAATAACATCAAAAATTTAGTAAAATCATCAATAGGAGCGGACTTTAGTCCGCTTTCTCATTTATTAACATAAGAACCATAGCGAAAACTTTAATTAAATCTAAAAGAAATTCAAGTCGAAGAAAATTCCCATTTCACTTACAGTCACTTCTTACCTTACATCAACATTCCCAGATAAATTTTTAACGAATTTTGCTTCGATAAATTTAAACATCATCATTACTTATTAATCATTACTAATTACATATAAATTATGAAAACAGTATATCACAAAGCAGATTCCAGAGGTCACGCAGACCACGGTTGGTTAAATTCTTACCATACTTTCAGTTTTGCAAGCTATCAGAATAGAGAAAGATCAAACTTCGGAGTGTTGAGAGTTTTAAATGACGACACCGTTTCTCAGGGAATGGGTTTTGGAACGCACCCTCACAAAAACATGGAAATCATTTCAATTCCTTTGGAAGGAAACCTGGAGCATAAAGATTCCATGGGAACAACTGCGGTAATCAGAAAAGGTGAAATTCAGGTAATGAGCGCCGGAACAGGTGTGATGCACAGCGAATACAATCAGAATAAAGATGAAGCTGTGAAATTTTTGCAGATCTGGGTTTTCCCAAGAGAAGAAAATGTAGAACCGAGATACGACCAGAAAAGCATTAAAGACGGAGAAAAAATCAATGGTTTCCAGCAGATTTTATCTCCGAACAAAAACGACGACGGCGTTTGGATTCATCAGGATGCCTGGTTTAATTTAGCCAATTTCACCAAAGGGAACGGTAAAAACTACACCATCAATAAAAAAGGAAACGGTGTTTATGCATTTGTTTTAAAAGGCAGCGCAAAAGTAGGCGACAGAATCTTAAACGAAAAAGACGGTTTGGGAATCTGGGACACTCAAAGTTTCAACATTGAAGCGGTAGAAGACACAGAAATTCTTCTGATGGAAGTTCCTATGGATTTACCGGCATATTTAAAATAAAAAGTATTTTTGCACCATCAAAATTTAAAGCTTTTGATAATAAATATTCTAATGTAATTTTCAAAGCAATCAAACCACGAAGTGGTTAAATGTGAATAGCCATGGGTGAAACCCATGGAAAAAAATAACCAAAAATCAACGAACCACGCAGTGGTTCAATAAATATCACACAAACCTTCAATAATATAATTTTAATAAATGAAAATCCTAGCCATCGCAGGAAGCAATTCCGACACATCAATCAACAGACAACTCGTAACCTACACTACCACTTTATTCGAAAGCGCAGAAATCGAAATTGTAGACATGAACGATTTTGAAATGCCAATCTATAAACACCAGAGAGAAGTAGAAAGCGGAGTTCCACAGCAGGCGCTTGATCTTGCTTCAAAAATTGACAGCGCAGATCTGCTTTTGGTTTCACTTTCTGAGCACAACGGAACCTATTCGACAGCCTTCAAAAACGTTTTCGACTGGACATCGAGAATAAAACAGAGAGCAGTATGGAACGAAAAACCAATGTTGCTGATGGCAACGGCTCCGGGTGGAAGAGGTGGTTTAGGCGTTTTGGAGGCTGCTGAAAAGCGTTTCCCTTTACACGGCGGAAATATCGTTGATACTTTTACGTTGCCTTTCTTTAACGATAATTTCGACAAAGAATCTCAAAAAATTTCTAATGAAGAAAAAGACAGTGAGTTACGTGAGAAAGTAAGTAAGATTTCTGCAGTTGAAACAATCTTAGAAAAATAGCATTTGAATATTAACTTAAAATTAATATCTTTGCAAAAAGAAAAAGTAATGAAAATTCAGACCACTTTCAAAGAATGTTTCTCCAAAAAAGGGAATGTTGTGGACTCTGAAATTCTGAGATAATATAACGGCCGATAATCTACCAAGATTGTCGGCTTTTTTGTTTTCGAAATTTGAATTAATATAATAAAAATTAATACGTCCCACTTTAGCATAAACGATTCATTTGTTAGATTGTTAAATTGATACACTGTTACATTAAAAATATGAGCAACACTTACAAATCTGCAGGAGTAGACAAAGAAGAAGGTTACAAAACCGTTGATAAGATCAAAAAAGCGGTGGGCGAAACTCACAATTCCAATGTATTGAACCATTTGGGAAGCTTCGGTGCTTTTTACGAAATCGGAGGGTACAAAAACCCGGTTTTGGTTTCAGGAACTGATGGAGTAGGAACGAAATTGAAAGTTGCTTTAGACTCAAAAAGATATGATTCTATCGGTGTAGACTGTTTCGCAATGTGTGCTAATGACATTCTTTGTCACGGTGCAAAACCATTATTCTTCCTTGATTATTTAGCTTGCGGAAAACTGGATTCTGAAATCGCTGCAGAAATCGTTTTGGGAATGGTAAAAGCTTGTAAAGACAACAACTGCGCATTGATTGGTGGTGAAACTGCCGAAATGCCTGGGATGTATCAGCCGGGAGATTACGATGTAGCAGGATTTTGCGTTGGTATCGTAGAGAAAGACCAGATTATTGACGGATCAAAGATCAAAACTGGAGATAAGATCATTGCTTTACCAAGTTCAGGATTTCACTCAAACGGATTCTCACTGGTAAGAAAGATTTTCCCGAATTTCGAAGAAGAATTTGAAGGAAAACCTTTGTACGAAACACTTTTGGTTCCTACAAGATTATATTATAAAGACATTCACAAGGTGATTGAGGAGGTAGAAGTTTCAGGAATTGCCCACATCACAGGAGGCGGTTTGTACGAAAACATTCCAAGAATCATTGGTGACGGATTATGCGCTACAATCGATGCTTCAAAAATTCAGATTCCAACGGTAATGTTAGAACTTGAAAAAAGAGGAAACATCGCCCGCGAAGAAATGTTCGGAACCTTCAACATGGGTGTCGGAATGATTGTTGTCGTAGATCCTGATCACGCTGAAAAAGTGCTTCACCTTTTAGATGACGCTTACGAGATCGGAGAAATCACGGAAGGTGCTGAAAAAATCGATTTGAAATTTTAGGAGCTATTTCCCGCTGTCCACTGTATCTTTTTTGGGACGGTCTACACTTCGTTCCGTCCGCCCCAAAAAAGGATGCCGTTTCCATCGGGGCTAGGGAAGAATGTATTTTTAGCAATAATAGTTTTTAATGAAAAATATTGTCATTTTAGTTTCAGGTTCCGGAACCAATCTTCAGAGAATTATCGATACCATCGGCAGCGGAGAAATCCAGAATGCAGAAGTATCTTTAGTTGTTGCAGACAGAGAATGTTACGGACTCGAAAGAGCAAAAAACCACAACATAGAAACCGCACTGATCCCGAGAGGGAAAAATTTCAGCAGCGAATTAGGTGAAATCGTCCCGGAAAATACAGATTTAATCGTATTGGCAGGATTTTTATCCATCCTCAAACCTGAGTTCGTGGAAAACTGGGCAGGAAAAATCATCAACATTCACCCGGCCTTACTTCCAAAATATGGCGGAAAAGGAATGTGGGGGCATCATGTTCATAATGCGGTGATCGAAGCTAAAGAAAAAGAAAGCGGAGCAACCGTTCATTTTGTAACCGTAGGAATTGACGAAGGAGAAGCAATCCTCCAGAAATCATTCGAAGTCACAGAAAACGACACTCCCGAAACGTTAGCAGAAAAAGTTCATAAAATTGAATATGAAATTTTCCCTGTAGCTATAAACAAAGTATTAGGCAACTAGCAGCCACCGAATTTGTCATTCCGTAGGAATCTAAGCATAATTGAGATGCTTTCAGCATGACAAACATAATGTAAACAGTTAGTACTAGAGATGTCATGCTGAGCCTGTCGAAGCATTTCAAGATAAAAAAAGACACACTTAGATCAACAAAAATTATTTCAAAATAATCTAAGTAAAAGTAAGACCGGAGGTGAAAGAACCGGTCTACAGTTTGAAATAACTGTAAAAAGTAAAGTTGAAAAGTCCCAACGGGACGGCTTACCAAAAGATAGGGTAAAATCCTGTGATTTGGTGGGTGAAAAAGTAAAATGAAGGAAAAACCGCAATTGAAACTGCGGTTTCGACTTCGAAAAAAATGAAAAATCTATGAGCAAGAGAGTTTTGATCAGTGTTTCTGACAAAAGCGGATTAACTGAATTCGCACAGTTTTTAGAATCTCAAAATTATGAATTGATCTCTACCGGAGGTACATTCAAACATTTGAAAGACGCTGGTTTAAATCCGATTCAAATCGATGAGGTAACCGATTTTCCTGAAATGTTAGACGGAAGAGTGAAAACTTTACACCCGAAAGTTCACGGTGGATTATTGGCTGTCCGTTCAAACGAAGAACACATGAAAACCGTTCAGGAGCACAATATCGGTTTGATCGACATGGTGATTGTGAATTTGTATCCGTTTTTTGAAAATGTAAACAAAGACATTTCATTACACGAAAAAGTAGAATTTATCGACATCGGAGGTCCTTCAATGCTCCGTTCTGCTGCAAAAAATTTCGATTCTGTAACTGTTATTACTGACGTTGAAGATTACGAAAAAGTAAAATCCGAAATGGAGCAAAACGGTGACACTGTTATCGAAACCCGTAAAAGATTAGCCGGAAAAGTATTCAACCTTACTTCAGCTTACGATGCGGCGATCTCAAGAATGCTTTTAGAAGAAGATTACCCGACTTATTTAAGCGCTTCATATAAGAAAGTTTCAGACTTAAGATACGGAGAAAATCCACACCAGACTGCAGCATACTATGTTTCAACTTTTGAAAACGGTGCGATGAAAGATTTCGAACAGCTGGGAGGTAAAGAATTGTCATTCAACAACCTTCGTGATATGGATCTTTGCTGGAAAGTGGTGACAGAATTTAAAGAAGAAATGGCATGTTGTGCCGTAAAACATTCTACACCTTGTGGAGTGGCGATCGGAACTACAGCTTTGGAAACTTATAAAAAGACTTTCGAGTGTGATCCGGTTTCAATCTTTGGTGGAATCGTAGCTGCCAACTTTAAAATTGATGCTGCAACAGCTGAAGAATTAAACAAAACTTTCCTCGAAATCGTAATGGCTCCTAATTTCGATGAAGATGCTCTGGAAATTTTAAGAAAAAAGAAAAATTTAAGAATAATAAAAATCGTCAACCCGGTTTCAGATAAGCAGACCTGGGTAAAAGTGGATGGTGGAATCTTGGTTCAGGATAACGACAGTATTTTCTCAGATGACATTAAAGTAGTTACTGAAACTCAACCAACGGAAGAGCAGAAAAAAGCTTTATTATTCTCTCAGAGAGTGGTAAAATACGTAAAATCAAATGCAATCGTTGTTTCAAACGGAATTCAGGCTTTCGGAATCGGAGGCGGACAGGTGAACAGAATCTGGGCAACTCAACAAGCTATTGAAAGAGCAAAAGAGAAATTCACAGGAGAATTAGTTTTAGCTTCTGATGCATTTTTCCCTTTCCGTGATGTGGTAGATTTTTGCGCTCAGGAAGGCATTACGGCGATTATTCAGCCTGGTGGAAGCGTGAAAGATCAGGAAAGTATTGATGCTGCCAACGAGCACAAAATTCCAATGATGTTCACAGGTGTAAGACATTTCTTTCATTAAAATTGAATTAAAATAGTAATTTGAGATTGTATTTATAGCATTCAAAATTATATATTTGTAAATTAGACTAGATAATAAATAAAGTATGAGAATATTAATCATAGGTGAAGGTGGAAGAGAATCTGCATTAGCAGCAAAACTTCAGAAAGACTCTAGAGTGAGTCATATGTTTTTCGCTAACGGAAACGCAACTACCGATGCAATAGGAAAAAATGTTCATTTATCAGAGATTAAGGAACTTAGAGATTTTGCAATTAAGGAGAAAATAGATCTTACGATTGTAGGTCCTGAAGCTCCACTTGTTGCAGGTTTAAAAGACGAATTTAAGAAACACGATCTTAAAGTTTTCGGTCCGAATCAAAAAGTGGCAAGTCTTGAAGGAAGTAAAGCTTTCTCTAAGAAATTTATGCAGACTTATGATATCAAAACTGCAAAAGCTGTAGTATTTGATTCTTATCCTGAAGCCAAAGAATACGTTCAAAATCAGCAATACCCTCTAGTTGTAAAAGCAAGCGGACTTGCAGGTGGAAAAGGAGTTGTAATTTGCGAAACTTTGGAAGAAGCAGAAGCTACGATTCACGATTTCATGATCAGAAGAATCTATGGTGATGCAGGAATTCGTTTGGTTATTGAGGAGTATCTAGAAGGTTTTGAAGCATCAATTATTGCATTCTCAAATGGTGAAAAAATATTCCCATGTATTGCAGCTAAAGATTACAAAAAAGTAGGAAACGGCGATACAGGTCCAAATACAGGAGGAATGGGTTCTGTAGCTCCAAGTCCGGAATTCACGGAAGTACATTATGTTGATTTTGAAAATAATATCTTAAATCCAACTGTAAAAGGTCTTAAAGCTGAAGGTTTCACTTTCAAAGGAATGATTTTCTTCGGATTGATGATTACTAAAAACGGAACTTACTTATTAGAATACAACATGAGATTCGGTGATCCTGAAACTCAGGTTTTGATGGCATTGATGGAAAACAATCTTTTGGATGTAATCAACGACTGTATGAACGGTAAAGAAATCGAGCTTAAATTTAAAGATGAAAAAGCAGTTTGTCTTGTAATGTGTTCTGGCGGTTACCCGAGAAATATGGAGGTAGGTTTTGAAATCACTGGTGAAGAAAAAGTGAGACACAGTCAGCTTTTATACGCTGGAGCAATCAGAAAAGCAGATAAAGTGGTTTCCAATGGCGGTAGAGTTTTAAATATTGTGGCAACAGGAGCTACTTATGAAGACGCTCGCAAGAAAGTTTACGAAGACGCAAGTCATGTACATTTCGATTACGGCTTCTACAGAGAAGACATCGGAAAGTTTTAATATAATGCCCTGATTTTTCGGGGCTTTTTTTATTAGAAGCTATTTCCCGCTTTCCGCTGTATCTTTTTTATTATTGCGAAGAAATTAAGTCAAAATGTTGAAATTCTCAGCAACCGCAATAATAAAAAAGGATGTCGCTGCAATCGGGGCTATGGTTTCAGATATTTTCGCAAAATCAGTTATCAATCATCATTTATCAATTATAAAATGAACAACGGTATTATCATATTAGATTTCGGATCACAATACAACCAGCTTATCGGAAGAAGAATCCGTGAAATGGGGGTGTACTCCGAAATTTTACCATTCAATACACCTTTAGAAACAATTTTAGAAAAACAGCCAAAAGGAATTATCCTTTCTGGTGGGCCGAGTTCTGTAAACGCAGAAAATGCACATTTAGTTGAAAAAGAATTGTACGAACAGGGAATTCCGGTTTTGGGAATCTGCTACGGAATGCAGCTAACCGCACACCTTTTAGGCGGAAAAGTACACAAAGGTGTAAAAGGCGAGTATGGAAAAGCACATTTAGAAATCGTTAAAGAATCTTCTTTATTAAAAGGAGTAACCGACAATTCTATCGTTTGGATGAGTCACTTCGACGAGGTAGGACAATTGCCTGCAGGTTTTGAATTAAACGCAAAATCAGGGGTAATCGCTTCTATTTCAAATGAAGACAAAAAAATCTACTGCGTACAGTTCCACCCGGAAGTTTCTCACACTGAAGAAGGTGGAAAAATGCTTGAAAATTTTGTGTTCGCCATCTGTAATTCAGAAAAAAACTGGAAACTGACCAACTACATCGACAAAACAGTTGAAGAAATCAAAGAAAGAGTAGGAGATAATAAGGTAATTCTTGGTCTTTCAGGAGGAGTAGATTCTTCTGTTGCTGCAGTTTTGATTCACAAGGCAATCGGAGATCAGCTTCATTGTATCTTTGTAGACACCGGACTTCTCAGAAAAGATGAAGACGTAAAAGTGATGAAAAATTACGGTGAAAGTTTTAATATGAACATCAAATTGGTGGATGCTAAAGAAAGATTCCTTTCAAAATTAGCAGGCGTTGATGATCCTGAAGCCAAAAGAAAAATCATCGGAAACGAATTTATTCATGTTTTTGACGAAGAATCTCATAAAATTGAAGGTGCTAAATTCTTAGCTCAAGGAACCATTTATCCTGATGTAATCGAAAGTCAGTCGGTAAACGGACCTTCAGCAGTAATCAAATCTCACCACAACGTGGGCGGGCTTCCCGAAGAAATGGAATTTGAATTACTTGAGCCATTAAGAGAACTCTTCAAAGACGAAGTAAGAAAAGTAGGTGAAGAATTAGGAATTCCTCATCATTTGGTACACAGACATCCTTTCCCTGGTCCAGGTTTGGGAATCAGAATTTTAGGAGCTGTAGATGCTGAAAAAGTGAAAATCCTTCAAGAGGCTGATGATATTTTTATCGAAGAATTATACAAAAATGATTTGTATGACAAAGTTTCTCAGGCTTTTGTAGTATTACTTCCTGTAAAATCTGTCGGAGTAATGGGTGATGAAAGAACTTACGAATACACTGCGGTTGTTCGTTCTGCAAATACCATCGACTTTATGACGGCAACGTGGAGCAGACTTCCTTACGAATTTTTAGATACTGTTTCCAGCAGAATCATCAACGAAGTAAGAGGAATCAACAGAGTAGCTTACGATATTTCTAGCAAACCACCTGCAACGATTGAGTGGGAATAATTTTGCCTTGAATTTTAAATATAAATCCTGCCTTTTGGCGGGATTTTTTGTATATTTCTAAGATGTATTTATCACGATTATATGAAAAATAAAATTGTTGAACTATTAGTTTTTCTTGCATTTATTAAAACTTATTCTCAGAAAAGATTTGTTTACGAATACAAATTCGTTCCTGATGTTTCAAAAAAAGATTCCGTACTTACAGATTATATGAATTTAGATTCCGATATGAAAAATTCGATTTTTTACAGTTCGTTTAAAAATGCTTCTGATTCTTTAAGACAAGAAATGGCAAGTAATAAATCTATAAAAACAAATTTACCATATTACAATCCTAATCTGATTTATACCATCACAAAAAACTATTCTAAAAATTCTGTTGCCTATCACATCAAAGATAGTGGAGTGAAGTTTAAATTAACCGAAACAAAACCAATTAATTGGAAGATTTTAAAAGAAACGAAAACCATCAATAATTTAAAATGCCAAAAAGCAACAACAGATTTATATGGTAGAAAATGGATTGCATGGTTTAGTCCTGAAATTACCATACAAGATGGTCCGTATAAATTTAATAACCTTCCCGGTTTGATCGTGAAAATTGAAGACACAGAGAAAAATCATTCTTTTGAACTTACCGAAATTAAAAATATCAAAAATTTAAAATTAAGTAATGATTATAAAGATGAGAAAGAAATCACTCACAAACAGCTTAATCAATTATTTGACGACCGTGCTAAAAATATAAATTCAAATATTGGCGAAATGTTGGTTCAAGATAATTCAATTGGTTTTATCATGAAAGATGGAAATGTAATTCAACTTGATAAAAACACAAAAAATATTGAAAAAGAGCTTGAAAATGCTATGAAAAGAACAAATAATCCGATAGAGTTAAAGATAAAATAAAAATTTGAAAACTATCAAAAAATATTCAACCCTGCCTTTTTGTGGGGTTGTTTTTAGTTTTAAAGACGAATAAGTACTGTGATGTGTAGGATAGCTTCCTCAATATTTTCTAAATTTGCTCTATGAAAATAGCCTACCTCGGTCCGCAAGCCAGTTTTACCCAGTTGGCAGCATCTCAGATTTTCCCGGATGAAGAATTGGTTCCTCAGTCGAGTATTTTAGATTGTTTCAACGCGGTGAAAAATAATGAAGTTGACAAAGCCGTTGTTCCCTTAGAAAATTCGATTGAAGGAACAGTTTCAATGACACTCGATTATCTCTATGATTTTGAAGTTTTTATTGAAACTGGATTAGTAATGCCAATTGCTCATCATCTGATGATTCATCCTGATAACGAAACCTTTGAAAAAGTCATTTCTCATCCACAAGCTTTGGCGCAGACTTTTCATTTTAGGTATGACAATTTTAAAGAAATTCTTTCGCAGGATTTCAGTTCTACCGCAGCTTCTGCAAAATTGGTTTCTGAAAATCCACAAGAAAAATGGGCGGCCATTGCGAATAGATATTCTGCAAAACTGTATGGTTTGAAAATCATTCATGAAAATATTCAGGATTTTGAGCAGAATCACACCAAATTTATTGTGATTTCAAAAAATAAGGAAAATTTGCAGCTCGATTTACCAAAAACTTCAGAAAAAACGTCTCTGATTATTACACTTCCCGAAGATCAGGCAGGAAGTCTTCATCAGGTACTTTCAGTTTTTGCTTGGCGAAAAATGAATCTCTCGAAAATTGAAAGCCGAACTTTGAAAACCGGTTTGGGAAATTACTTTTTCTTTATTAATGTAGCCAGCGAGTGGCATAATGTTCTGTCTCAAAACGCCATTGACGAAATTATTTCTTTAGGTTCTAATGTGAAATTTTTAGGACATTATAACGAATATGCTTTTTCTGAGTAATAAGATTTGTTTTGTTCACAATAATTGCTAATTTTTTTTTAATTTACATCATTAAAATTTTCACAAATGATAGATAAATTAAAATCAAAAAACACAGTTACTGATGAATTGAAATACGTTGCCAAACTTCTCAGCCGGGCAACATTAAGTTTCTTGAAAATCAATCTTATTGGACAAATTTCAATTGTTGTATTGTGCATCATTACAATCGTTTTAATCATTGCTCAGACTTTTAATAATGGTGGTGGTCCCGTTCATACAAGCGGACAAGCTGCCGTTTTAGTTCTGTTTTTAGCAAGACCTATCTCTTTCGGTTTGACTGTTTTGACTGTTTTCGGAGCTCCATTTTTGCTTTTTACATTAGGGAATAAATATGTGATGACTCGTACTATCAACAGATTGGTTGCTGATAAAGGTGAACAAATACTTTTCCCGATTATTGACAGAATTTTAAATAAAGTAAAAGTCAATCAGCCTCAATTAATGCAAAGTGGAGTTGATAAAACCAAACTTCAGCTTAAGGTTTTGCAGGAGATCAGAGATTCCAAAGAGAATAAATGGTTCAAAAAAATTATTGCTTTTGGTTTTAAAAAGGTTGAACTTAATGAAATTGATTTCAGAGACGAAAATGTAAGCTTTACTGAGATTGTAAAGAATAAAATTATTGATAAATTGAAAGATATTTCAGAACCAAGCCGGCTGTTTTTCTACCTTATTTTGGGATGGCAGACTTTGATTTTGTTGTTGACAACTTTTAAAGTGATTTAAAATTAACTATCCCTTGCATAAATAAATTATTCTGGTAGGAATACTTTTTGAACGTACTTTGCAATTCAATTTATCCTCAATTATGTTCGACAAGCAACAGCGAAAACTCAAAAGATCTGCAAAACTGATTTCCGTTTTAAGTAAATACGGATTTAAAGATATGATTGCCAGAATGGGCAAAAAACCGGAAGAAAATGCTGTACAGTCTGACGAAATTATTTCAAAAGGTACAGTTTACGAACGTATTCGCCTTGTTTTAGAAGAATTGGGTCCTACTTTTGTAAAACTCGGACAAACATTTAGCAATCGTGAAGATTTGCTTCCGCCAGAGCTTATTCAGGAGCTTCAAAAGCTTCAGGATAGAGTAGAAGTTGTTGAAATGAATGTGGAAGAAATTCTTGAGAATGAATTTAATATTATTCCGACTGAACATTTCTTAGAAATTAATCCTAAACCTTTGGCAACAGCCTCAATTGCCCAAGTTTACAAAGCGATTTTACTGAATGGCGAAGAAGTTATTCTAAAAATTAAAAAACCTGATGTTTTATCGGTTATTGAAGACGATTTATTATTACTGAAAGATATTGTGAAATTAATTTCTACCTATTCGGAAATCGGTTCAAAATTAAATTTAAAACAGGCGATTTCAACTTTTGAAAAGTCTTTGCTGGAAGAAGTTTCTTTGGTTAATGAAAGGAATAATATCAATCAGTTTGCTCTCAATTTTAAAAACAATAAAGAAACTTACGTTCCGAAAGTATATGATGAATTTTCCAATAACAATGTTTTGTGCATGGAATTTATCGACGGAATTAAAGTGACCGACAAAAACGAATTACTAAAAAATAATATCGATCCGGTCGTGATTTCTGAAAGAGGTTTGCAATTATTCGTTTCTCAGATTTTAGATTACGGTTTTTTCCATGCCGATCCACATGCGGGAAATATTTTGGTTAAAAAAGATGGTAAAGTTGTTTTTATTGATTTTGGCGCAGTCGGAAAAATTCAGCCGAATGATAAAGAGATTTTAGAAACATTAATTGTTGCTTTCGTTGCTAAAAATTCACATAAAATCGTCCGTTCATTAAAAAAAATGGCGGTCAGTTATAATATACCTGACGAAAAACGATTTGAAAATGATGTAGATGAAGTTTTAAATTTTGTTCACAGCACTTCTTTGAAAGATATTGATCCGCATATTATTATGAATAAAATGAAGGATGTCTTAAAAGATAATCAGCTCTATATGCCCGACTATTTTTATCTTTTATTTAAAGGAATTGGCTTAATAGAGGGAGTTGGTAGAACTATAAATCCGGATTTAGATATTGTAAAAAGTCTTCATCCATATACTAAAAAAATCTTCACTAAAAAAATCAGTCCGCAAAATCTCATGAAAAAAGGTTTGGACAAAGTGATGACTTTTACCGATAATATTGATGAAATTCCTAAAGAATTCAGATCTGTTCTTCAAAAATTGGACGATAATGAATTTACGATTTCCAGCGAAATTAAAAATATTGAAAAGACCAACCAGTTAATAAAATCGAGTATTGTTAATTTGATTTTAGCCATGATTTTGGGAGCAAATATTATTGCAACAGCAATTGTTTTTGTTTCAGAATCGGGACCACGAATTGGAGAAATGTCTTTGATTGCAGTTTTAGGATTTTTGTTTTCGATTTTATTGGTGATTATTCTTCTGCTGAGAATTACCAGAAAATAATAATATATTTGATGATGATTAAATTATTATTCAGTGCTGTTTTAATGTTTTTTTGTTTACTTCTCAATGCTCAAAAAGAATCTGACGAAGGTCTTTTAGGAGATTTTGATGGTAACGGAACTAAAGAGTATGCGTATATCAAACTTAATGATTGCGGCGATGAATGTGATGGGAAGTGTGAATCAGTAATTTATTTCAGTGATAAAAAATTAAAGTCATTTACTATTTCTCCCGCAAAAAGCGGTACACTCTATAATCTTAAAGATTTAAATAACGATGGAAAAGACGAGATTGGGTTCTATCCCAATTGGTGTACGAGCTGTTGGCATCCTTTCTATGTTTATACTTTTCGTAAAACAGGTTGGGAAGCATTAGTTCAACCTATTTCGACTCATTGTTCGCAATGGGAAAGTGATGAGTTTCCAATTAAAAAAGATCCAAAAAAGAAAGGATATGTATTTGTTTCATCTAGTCAGTTTGTTGATGATGATATTAAAATTATAACTAAGAGTATAAAGATCAAATAATTTCATTCAAAGTGAAACTCTGATTATAAGTAATTTTTACACTTTAGTTTAGAAAAACAAATTAAATTTTTGATAAAAATATTGTTGTTTTTAAACCAAATTAACAATCAAATTAATTACCTATCTTTGCAAAATGGAAAAACTCACTTTTGCAGACTTTGACCTTCCGGTGAAAGTTCTTGATGTTTTAGCAGATTTAAATTTATTTGAGCCCACTCCAATTCAGGAAAAAAGTATCGGCCCGATTCTTTCGGGTCGTGATGTAATGGGAATTGCACAAACAGGAACGGGAAAAACATTGGCCTATTTATTACCGGTTTTAAAGACTTGGAAATATAATAAAAATGGAAATCCTACGGTTGTTGTTTTGGTTCCTACAAGAGAATTGGTCGTTCAGGTAACAGAAATTGTAGAAAAACTGACAGAAAATCTTACTGCAAGAGTAATAGGAATCTATGGTGGAAAAAATATCAATACACAAAAATTATTGTTTAATGATGGTTGTGATATTTTGGTAGGAACTCCTGGAAGAATTATGGATTTGGCGATTGATAATGCAATATCTTTAAAAGAAGTTCAAAAATTAATCATCGATGAATTCGACGAAATGTTGAATCTTGGTTTCAGACCACAACTAACGCATATCTTCGAAATGATGCGTGAAAAAAGACAAAATATTCTTTTCTCGGCAACGATGACTGAAGCGGTTGATGATATGTTAGATGAATATTTTGCTGGTCCTATTGAAATTTCATTGGCAAAATCGGGAACTCCGCTTGAAAAAATTGAGCAGACAGCTTACAAAGTTGAAAATTTTAATACAAAAATCAACTTACTAGAGCATTTATTGAATACGGATGAAGAAATGTCTAAAGTTTTGATATTTGCAAATAATAAAAAACATGCAGATTTACTTTTTACACAATTTAATGAGCTTTTCCCGGATGATTTTGATGTAATTCACTCCAATAAATCTCAAAACTACAGACTGAAAGCAATGAAACGCTTTGAGAATGAAGAAATAAGAGGTTTGATTACTACAGATATTATGGCAAGAGGTCTTGATATTTCAGATATCACCCATGTTGTGAATTTTGAAACTCCTGAAGTTCCGGAACAGTACATTCACAGAATCGGTAGAACGGGTAGAGCAGATAAAGATGGTAAAGCGGTTACTTTTGTGACGAAGAAAGAAGAAGAGTGGGCTTTAGAAATTGAAATGTTAATGGATAAAGAATTAGCTTACATCGATTTCCCTGAAACTGTAAAAATTAATCCTAAGAAAATTGCATCTGAAGAAGATGTAATTTTGATGAAAAATCCGGCTCACGCAAAATTATTTGATGGAGGCGGTGCTTTCCACGAGAAGAAAGACAAAAATAAAAAGGAAAACTGGGGTGGTCCTTCAAAAAGAAAAACTCCAAAGAAATTTGGAGCCAACAGAGCGCAACAGAAGGCAATTTCGAAATCTAAGAGAAAGAAATAACTTCCTATTTAAAGAATAAGAAAAAACCAATTCCTAATGGAATTGGTTTTTATACTTTAACCAATACAAAAATAATTTTATCATCTACACCGTCACCATTTCTGTCGTCATATTCGCTTACAATCTGTAACTCATTGACCGTTCTGCTTACTATTTCAATATTTTCACCTTCAATAACAAGTTTTTTGGCAGCGTGATCATAAGTGTAAGGAACTGTTTCGATACCTGTGCTTACGCAATTGTTGCTTGTATTCATTTCGAATATATTTGAAACTAAAGTATTGTTTGATTTAAAATCAAAAGTACTCGTCAAAAAACATCCTGAATATGCTGTATTTGAAAGTGTTACTCCGTTACTTCCTGAAACTACAATTTCTCTTGAAGGCTGCCATATTCCGACTAGAGAAAACTCGTTGACTGGTTCATCGTCATCTTTTGAACAGGAGTTGAAAACCAATCCTGCAGCGAAGACAAACATTAAAAGTTTTTTCATTTTCATTCTTTTAGATTCACAAGATAATGAATTTTCATTAAATTTCAAAAACTCAATAATTGGGTTGATTATTTAAAATTAATATCGTTCTTTTTTAATATCTCTTTAAATTTATCAAGCTTATTTTGTTCTTTCATTTTATTATAAATTATTCCTAAAATCTTTTCTGCATCGGTTCTGTATGGAGACTTTTGCTGAGTATAAATTTTATAGGCTTTTGATATATAATCTAATCCTTTTTCGTTATTTTCCAAATGAAGAGCATAAATCTGACCTATTCCATAGTAAACTTCAGCATCATTTGGATGAACTTTGTCGAGATCTAAATAGGCATCAATCGCTTTTTGATATTCTTTCTTGTAAATATATGCTATTGCTATATTTTGCAAAGGCATCTTCCCAGTAGGATCTATCGCCACAGATTTTTTATAAGCGTCAATAGCCTTGTCATAATCGCCTATTCTACGGTAACAAATTCCCAAATTATCCCATGCATAAATAAATTTTGGATCTTTCTCTAAAGCCAGTTTATAGTTTTTAATGGCATCATTCCAATCCTCTTTTTTAGAAGAATTAACAGCTCTAGTATAATATTCAACTGCATCTTCATTATCTGAAAATTTATTGTCTTTGGTTTCAGCAGTGTTGATAAGTGTTTTTAAACTTTTACAGTCATTCATCAAAACTCTTTCAATCTTATTGTAGTTTTCCTTGTATTCGTTTGAATCTTTATTAGCATTAATTGTTAAATTAACTTGCTTTTTACCATTAACTTCTTTAGCATCTTTTTGCAATTCATCTAAATTCGAAATCATTAATCCTAATTGAAGAGCAGAAGTTTGTTTATCAATACAATCATGAATATTATTAATTACAGCTAATTTTTCTTTATTTGATGCAGAAATAGAGTCAATGCATTTACATGCATTTTCTGATATTTCTTTAACGAATTTTTTCTCGTCCAATTTTTGTGAAAAAATCATCGAAGAAAGTAAAATAACTGAAAGAGTGGTTATAGTTTTTATCATAAATTTGGTTATTTCATGTAAGGATTCATCACAGAAGTCCACAATCTGTAGCCTTCCGGAGTCATGTGAAGCATATCTTCTACAAACAAATCTTTTCGAATATTTCCGTTTGAATCGTTCATTACTTTTGTGATGTCTATGAAATCCGCATTTTTTTCTTTTTTCATAAACTTAGCAATCTTTTTATTAGCTTCTTTCATTTGTGGCCAAAGATTTTCTCTGCTTGGAGAATATTTTATTGAAATATAATCAACCTGAATATTTGGAAACTTTGCACGAATTTTTTTATAAAAAGTCTTGTATCGATCAATTACTACATCCGCTTTTAGTTTTATATTATCAGCAAAATCATTTTCTCCGCAATAAATGATGATTTGTTTAGGTTGGTATGGACTTAATAAATCTTCCGAAAAATAATTTAAATCTGTTAATCTAGAACCTCCAAAACCTCTGTTAATAACAACTTTTCCCGGAAAGTAATCTGAAACATCTTGCCATTTTGTAAAAGATGAACTTCCTACTAATAAAATAGAATTTTTAGGTGGAGTTGTTTCCTGATCAAGTTTTTTGAAATTTTGAATGTCTTGCCAAAACATCGGCTGTTTTTCCTGAGCAAAAATTAGGGCGAAAGTCAGCAATAGGAATGCTGAAAAAATCTTCTTCATTGTTTCTAAATTTTATGGAAATAAATATAATAAAAAACTCCCGTATATCGGGAGTTTCGTTTTATCTTTTGTAAGTAATGTAGGTTAAATCCGGAATAAGATCTCCGTCTATATCTATGCTATCATGCATTTGCAGGATTTTTAGTTCTGTACTACTCAAAATAACAACTTTATTAGGTCTGTCCATATCGTTGTCATATTTAAAGACAAGAACTTTATCTTCTTCATTATAAGTATATGTACCTTCTGTTTTTTGACTTGTACAAGTAGTTCCAACTCCTGAAAAACCTGTATAAGCAGTATAAAAATCGGTTCTGAACTCTGTAATATTTTTAGTACTGCACCCTGTAGGTGTGTCTGTAGAAATTACAGTTTTATTGTCTTTTCCAGATATGATTTCTGTTTTTACAGTTTTCCATTCACCTTTCAGCATATCCATTTCGTAACCCTGAACATCATCATCTTCACAAGATGTAAGAGCTAATGCAGAAAAGGCAAATAAGAGTAAGTGTTTTTTCATTTTCACAAATTTAAGAATATGCTAAAATATAAATAAATTTGTAATATCTATAATGAAATTCAGCTTTTTTAAACAAATGTTTGTAGAAAAGATAATTTGAGGTAGGAAGAAAGAAGCAAGAAAGAAAAATGCCATAAAAAAACAAATTTATTTCAGCTTCAATGTTCCATCATCACTTTGTTAATAGCTCATCTCTACAATTTTGAAAGCATCTTTTGGGGTCAGATTTTTGTTTTCGCCTAAACCTAACCAATTTCTTTCAGTAAAAGCTTTTTCAATTCTTTCTGCTGTTCCGTTAAAATCTTGAGTATAATCTGAAAGTTTAGTTTGAATATTTAAACTTTGGAAAAACTCTTCCATTTTTACAATTGCCAGTTCGGCTTTTTCTTCAACGCTTCCTTCTGTAATTCCCCAAACTCTTTCAGCATATTGAGCTAATTTTCCTTTTTTGGTTTCGAAATTATAGCGGTAATGCGAAGGTGCAATAACAGCTAAAGTTCTTGCATGATCAATTCCATAATAAGCGGTTAATTCGTGTCCCATTGCATGAACAGCCCAGTCTTTAATCACTCCTTTTTGAATTAACCCATTTAAAGCCATTGTACAACACCACATAAAATTTCCGGCAGCATCGTAATCAAAATCATCAGACATTACTTTTGGAGCGGCATTTTGAAGACTGATTAAAATACTTTCTGCAATTCTTTCCTGAAGATCTGCAGAAGACGGCGCCGTCATATATTGTTCTAAAACATGCGTGTAAGCATCGGCAATTCCGTTTGCAATCTGATTTTTTGGAATTGATTTGATAACTTCCGGGTCTAAAACTGAAAACTGTGGAAATAATCCCGGTCCGCCGGAAGATAATTTTTCATTCGTTTCTCTTCTTGAGATTACATAGCCTGAATTCATTTCAGAACCTGTTGCAGGTAAAGTTAAGATGGTTCCGAAAGGCATTCCTTCACCTTCAAAAGTACGAACTGGTTTTTTCAGGATTTCCCAAGGTTCACCATCATAATTGGCTGCAGCAGAGATAAATTTAACCCCATCAATCACAGAACCGCCACCAACAGCAAGGAGATAAGTGATGTTGTTCTTTTTAATAAAATTTAACGCATCAACTAAAACTTCATATTCCGGATTGGCAGGAACTCCACCAAATTCGTGTAAATCGTGGTCTTTTAAAGCTTCTTTTACTTGGTCGTAAACACCATTATTTTTGATGCTTCCGCCTCCGTAAATCATTAAAACTTTGGCATCTTTGGGAACTTCTTTTGAAATTTTTGCAATTTCACCTTTTCCGAAAAGTATTTTTGTAGGATTTTTAAACTCGAAATTAAGCATTGTTCTAAATTATTTACATCAAATGTAAGAATAGAAATACGAAAACTGAGTTAAGGAAATTTTAAAATCTATATGATTTAATTTTATTTAAACTATTGAAATTTTGCTTTAATTTAAATTATTAAAACTGAACAATAACTTAATTACAAATATTTAGATTTTCTTGATTTTATTTCAGCATTAATTTGACCAATGCTAATTAAAATAGGCATCAAAGACATTAAACTTCCTATCGCAACAGCAATTAAAGCAAAATTTTTGGAAGTAATCGCAAAATAGAAGAGTATGGAACACGCAATTAACATTACAATTCCTAATCCTATTGCTAAACTTTGTACTGTTTTTTTCTTTGATTCGAGTTTTTCTAAACTGAGGTCTGATAATTTATTTGGTTTCATCATTTTTAGTTTTTAATCTAATACAATTCTGTAATATCCCGCTTCTTTTGTTGCATCAGCATTTTGAAAATTAATCTCATCAATCTGATATCCGTCACAATCTGTCGTCACATTAGACGAACGAATGGAAAAGTCAACAAACTGCACAACGGAAGCGATTCTATAATTCTTAGTTCCATTGAATGAGCCTACACGTTGCAAAATCACTTTGTAATCATCAGTTTTTGTTACTTCTACACCGACTCCTGTATCTTCTGTAATTCCAACGGACGTAATCGTTCCGTTTTCCATTAAATTTTCTCCCGCTGCGTTTACAAATTCAAAAACCACTTTTTCGGGAGCAGTGTAACAGTCTTTTTTACAGGAAATTACAAGGATTGAAAAACACAACAACAGCAAGATTTTCTTTATCATCAACATATTTTAGATTTGGTCATCACGAAACTACAAAAAAAATAGGGAATTTCTTAATTAAAATTCCCTTAAAGTTGAAAAAGTTGTAGCTGTAAATTGTTCATTTACTAATGTTTCAGTTATTTGTAACTGTATTTTATAATTTATTGGAAAATTATTTTATAACGACCATTTTCGTCTTTTACATCAATTGCAATTCCTGTAAACGTTAATTTATTAATTTGATAACCATCACAACCCGAATTAAACTCTGAAGATTCAATTGAAAATTCAAATTCTTTAATATTTGAACTGAAAGTATAATTTTTTATACCATTATAAGCGCCAACGTTTTCTAAAAGAATTTTATCATCTGATGTTTTCGTAAGTTGAATTCCTGTCTGATTTTCTTCTTTGATTGAATATTGAGTCAGCGTTCCATTCGTAATAAGATTTTCATCATTAGAATTTACAAATTCAAAAACAATCGGTTGCGGCGGATTATAACAGGTTTCTGCGCAAGCTGTGAAAAGAAAGTTCATTAAAATAAAAAGAAATAAATTTTTCATTTGATAAATATTAATTTTGAATTACAACAGGTCCAGGTCTGTAATTTTTCATTTGATTTTCTGTGCCAACTATCTTTACGTGTTTATCAATATATAAAATATGCATTATCAGTTTTTGATTTTTAGTAATATCAATCTCTTCTATTTTATTATTATTTATTGTAATCTGTTCTAAGTTTGGATTTTTAGATAGGTCAAGTTGCTTTAATTTATTACCGTCAACTGTTAAATATTTTAATTTTTTAAATTGTTTTAAATCAATTGTAGTGAGAAGATTGTCCATCATATTCATTGATTCTATGTTTGGACAATTTTTAATATCCACGGTAGTTAATTTATTTAATCCACAAGCGAATTCAGTAAGATTTGGAAGATTTGAAATTTCTAAACTTTTCAAATTATTTCTGGCACAATAAAGTTTTTTAAGATATTTAAAATTATTTATTTTGATGTTTTCTAATTTATTTGTAGTTAATGAAAGATATTCAAGGTTTTTAAAAAATACGATGTCATTGATATTTTCTAAATTCTCTTTCATTAGATTAAGTTCTTTTAAACTTTCGGCTTCAGGTTTATCTATTTTTCCATTTTTATTTTGGTCAATTTTAGGATATTTGCTTAAAATAATTTTCTCCAGATTTGAATTTTCAAATTTTAATTCCTGAGTATGAGCAATACTGAAAGTAATCAAAAATAAGATGAATAATTTTTTTTTCATTTTCGAATATAATTTAAGATTATAAGTTTAAGAAAAATAATTATTAAATATAGTATTTATCTGTTGTTTAGAAGTTATTATTTTAGAAGAATCCTTTACATTTGTTATATGATACACGACCAGCGCGCAGAAAAATTCAGGCAGATTGTGGAAAATAAGTTCCAAATCTACAATTCATTGTTTATGAGCCTGCCTTATGATAAAATGACCAATATCGGAATGTTGCTTCCTTTTCTTTGTGAAGAAAGTAAAATCGGGTACGATGAGGGAAAAACTCCGGAAGTAATTGTTGAGGAATTTTTTAAAAACCACACCGATTTAGAAACCGAAGAACAGAAATTGGAATTGCTTTTCAAAATCATTCAGTACATTGAAAGACAGGTAGTTTTGTTTGATAGTATTGAAGATGCCGCTTTTCCTGGATTACATTCTGAAAGCGACAGCGGGACAGTTACCAATCTTTATGAAAGATCTTTTCACGATCATAAACTGGAAAAAGTGCGTGAAAAATTGAAAGATTTTACTGTAAAAGTTGTTTTTACGGCACATCCGACGCAATTTTATCCAAGTTCGGTTCAAAGAATTATTCATGATTTGAGAAAAGCGATTACAGATGATTCGATCACAAATATTGATACCCTTTTGCAACAACTAGGAAAAACTCCTTTTGTAAATAAAGAAAAACCAACTCCGATTGATGAAGCATTGAGTATCATTCATTATTTGCGTTATGTTTATTATGATACGATAGGAGAATTATTTACGAAAATCAGAAAAACTTTTGATAACGGGCATTTTAATCTTCACGAAGATATTATTCAGCTTGGTTTTTGGCCGGGTGGAGATCGTGACGGAAATCCATTTGTTACGGCCCCGGTTACTAAAAGAGTTTCAGAAGAACTTCGTACAGCAATTTTAAAATCTTATTATGGAAATTTAAAAGATGTAAGAAGAAGATTGAGTTTCAGAGGAGTTTCTGAAATTTTAACTCAATTAAGCAATGAATTGTACAGCGCTATTTTTAGAAATGAAAAAATTACGACTGAAGATATTTTAACGAGATTAAATGATGTTGAAAAAATATTGGTGAGTCAACATAATTCTTTGTTTTTAGATTTGCTTCAGAATTTCAGAGATCGTGTGAAAATTTTCGGAACTCACTTTGCGACTCTAGATATTCGACAAGACAGCAGAATTCATCAGAAAGTGATTGATGATGTTTTTTCAAAGCTTTTTGGCGATATTGAAGCTGATTATGTTGAGAAATTCAATAAACTGATTGAAATTTCAGAGAAAATAGATACTGAATCTTATGATGAAATTGTTGCCGATACTTTAATCAATGTTGCACAAATCAAAGAAATCCAACAGTCAAACGGACTTCGTGGAATGAATCGCTACATTATTTCAAATTCTGATGCAGTGAAAGATGTGATGAATGTGTATGCATTTTTCAAAATTTCAGGTTATCAGGATGAAGAAATAAATATGGATATTGTTCCGCTTTTTGAAACAATGGAAGGTCTTGCCAACGCTGAAAATGTAATGAATGAATTGTACAAAAATCCTGTTTATCAGAAACATTTAACAAGACGAGGAAATCAACAGACAATTATGCTTGGTTTCTCAGACGGTACAAAAGATGGTGGTTATTTAAAAGCCAACTGGGAAATTTATAAAGCAAAAGAAGTTTTAACCAAACTTTCAGAAGAAAACGGAATTAAAGTAATTTTCTTCGACGGAAGAGGCGGACCTCCTGCAAGAGGTGGAGGGAAAACCCATGATTTTTATGCCTCACAAGGAAAGACAATTGCCAATAATAAGATTGAATTAACAATTCAGGGACAAACCATTACAAGTATTTTTGGAAACAAAGAACAGGCAAAATACAATTTCGAACAACTTTTGACAGCCGGAGTTGAAAATGACGTTTTCAAAAATTCTAAAAAAGACTTAACGGAAAAAGAAAGAGCTTTAATTATTGAATTGGCGGATATTAGTTATAAAAAATATTCAGATTTAAAAGCACATCCGATGTTCGTTCCTTACTTGCAAGAAATGAGTACGTTGGAATATTACGGGAAAACCAATATTGGAAGTCGACCCTCAAAACGCGGAGGAGACAGTGAATTGAAATTTGAAGACTTAAGAGCAATTCCTTTTGTAGGTTCTTGGTCACAGTTGAAACAAAATGTCCCAGGATTTTTCGGATTTGGTTTTGCAATGCAACAGATGAAAGAGCAGGGAAGATTTGATGAAGTTATTGATTTATATAAAGGTTCAGATTTCTTTAAGACATTAGTTTTAAACTCGATGATGAGTATGAACAAGTCTTATTTTCCATTAACGTATTATATTAAAAATAATCCGAAATTCGGAGAGTTCTGGAATGTTTTATTCTCTGAATATAATCTTTCAAAAGATATTATGTTGGAATTGACTGGATTTAAATTGCTTCAACAGGAAGATCCGCTTTCAAGAAAATCGGTGAAAATCCGTGAGAAAATTGTACTTCCGTTATTAAGTATTCAGCAATATGCTTTAATGAAAATTCAGAAAGGAGAAGGGAATAAAGAAGCTTATGAAAAGCTGGTAACACGTTCTTTATTTGGAAATATTAATGCAAGTAGAAATTCAGCTTAAAGAATTTTTAAGTTAAAATAGAATTAAACGTATCAGATTTTCTGGTACGTTTATTTTTTAGGATAAAGAAATTAATTATTATTGTATGATAAATCAAATTACAATGAAAAAAGTAACTTTTTTAGTCATTATTTTACTTAGCTTTCAGCAAAGCTGTAAAAAATCAGAAGAGATACATGAAATTCAGCAACAAAATAAAGTACAAACGAATGATACAATTAAAAATGTTTCAGTTGTTGAAAGCGAAATAGCCAATAGGCCCGAAGATTTTGTGCCAAAAGGATTTAAACTTTTTGAAAAAACAGAAGGTGATCTCAATAATGATGGAATTATTGACTGTGTTTTAATGATCAAAGGAACGGATAAAAGCAAGTTTGTAAATGATGAATATCGTGGAGAATTAGACCGCAATCGAAGAGGTTTGATTATTCTTTTAAAAAAAGGAAATCAATATCATTTGGCTTTGAAAAATGAAACCTGTTTCTCATCAGAAAATGAAGATGGTGGAGTTTATTATGCTCCGGAATTAGACGTATCTGCTGAGAAAGGAAAATTATTTGTGCATTATGCTCATGGAAGATACGGTTCTTGGACTTATACTTTTCAATATAGAGATTCAGATTTTTATTTAATTGGGTATGATTCAAAAGATCATAATGGCCCAACTTTAATTAGCAGCACAAGTATTAATTATCTAACCGGGAAAAAACAATTAAAAGAAAATATTAATTATGAAAACCCTGAAGCAGATGAAGTTTTTAAAGAGACTTGGACAAATTTAGGATCGAAAAAAATGACGAAACTATCAGATGTTAAAGATTTTGATGATTTATAAAAAACAAACCTTCCGCATCTGGAAGGTTTGTCTTTTCTATTCAGGATTTGCATTAGAATTTTCGTTTGGACTGATTTGGTTGACTAAGTTAATGCTTGTTGGTGTTACCAAAGGAATTCCATCTGCATCGAGGCGTTTTTTTATTTTTTCTAAAGCTTCACTTTTAGTGTGGAGCATATTTGAACCCACTGCAATCCAAAATTTTGCCTGAAGATTAAAAATTCCCTGCTTTAAACTGGTGAAATTAACTTCAGCGGTTTCAAGTTTATCGATGTTTTCCAAATTTTTAATGACATCTAAAATTCCCTGTTGTGCTTTACTTATATCTTCATCGGCAGGAATTTCAAAGTCTAAAATAATTCTTCTCTGCGGTGATGCCGTAATATTATAAAACGGAGCGTTAAAGATTACCTGATTTGGTATGTAGGCTTTCTTTCCGTCGTCTGTAATCAGTTTTGTGGTTAAAAAACCAATATCCTGAACAGTTCCTGAATGGTTCCCAATTGTAATATAATCTCCAACTTTAAAAGCTTTATCAATTCCGATCAGCATTCCCGAAAAAATACTTGAAACTAAATCTTTCAAAGCAACCCCTGCAATTACACCGGCAACTCCTAAACTACCAATGAATTTCCACAGGAAACCACTGAATCCCATAATTTCCAATGCGATGAAGCTTCCCATCAACATGATAATGAATCTGAAAATGCCTATAATGGTTATTACTGAGCCTTCTTTTTTTGTATTGGGAAAGACTTTATGCATGATTTTTACGGCAAGCTTACTCAGATATTTACTTGTGAATAAGAAAAACATAAAAACAAGAACTCCCACAACGAGTTTGGGAGTGAGTTTTGCAAATGTAATATACCAGTTTTGCAATACTTTGTAAACGGTATCAATGTAACCTAAGCCATAATCCATAATAAACTTAAAATTTAAAAATATTTTTAAGCAAAAATTTTGCCAGTTGTAAAAAGTCTATTAAATTTGTAGACTAATAAAACAAAATATTATGTCAATCAAACTAGGAGATACCGCACCGAATTTTCAGGCAGATTCATCAGCAGGAAATATTGATTTTTATGAATATTTAGGAAATTCATGGGGGATTTTATTTTCGCATCCTGCAGATTTTACTCCGGTTTGTACAACAGAATTAGGTTTTACTTCAAAACTTCAGTCAGATTTTGAAAAGAAAAATACAAAAGTAATTGCGTTGAGTGTAGATGGAGTAGAGGATCACAAAAAATGGATTGAAGATATTAATGAAACTCAAAATACAGAAGTAAAGTTTCCTATTATCGCTGATAAAGACAAAAAAGTTTCTGAGTTATATGATTTTATTCATCCAAATGCTTCCGCAACTGCGACAGTTCGTTCTTTGCTAATTATTGATCCTGAGAAAAAAGTAAGATTGATTATCACATATCCTGCTTCTACAGGAAGAAATTTTAATGAGATTAACAGAGTTTTAGATTCATTACAATTGGTAGATTCTCACAAAATCGCAACGCCGGTAAATTGGAATGATGGTGATGATGTGATTATTCCACCTGCAATTTCTACAGAAGATGCTAAAAATATTTTCCCAAAAGGTGTTACCGAAATAAAACCGTACTTAAGATATACACCACAACCCAATAAATAGGCTTAGATTTTTTATTTATTATATATAGTTTAGTTTTAATTTGAAAAAGCGGTTCAGAAATTTTCTGAACCGCTTTTGTATCTTGCTTGAAATTTTAGTTATTTCATATCGTTAGCAATTGACTTTGCTTTAGAAGTAGGTAAATAAATACTGAAACCAACATTAAATGTAATGTTTGAGTTCAATCCTTCATTACCAAATCCTGATTGACCTTGATATTTTACTAATCCTTCAACACCAATGTTTGGAGTAATGAAGTAAGAATAACCAGGACCAACTCCGAAGTCTAAACCTGTTGTAGAATTACCATTTTCAACATTAGAACCTCCTACTCCCAAGTTACCTTCGAAGAACCATCTACCATGATTTAGTAAATTGTCAACTCCTTTTTCTCCCGGAGATAAGAAATAACGTCCTAAAGCACCTACACCATAGTCAAATCTTGTTGGGCTACCGTTAGTTACTTTGCTAATTCCCAAGTTTACATATCCACCTACTGCAACGTTATCTGCAATAAAATAAGCAGCTTTTGGCTGTAGTCCGATACTGTAACCTCCACCTGTATTTAAACCGAAATTACTAGACAAAATACTACTACCAACCATCCAGTTTCCTTCTTGAATTTGTGCATTTGCAGATGTAGTCAAACCAGCGATTGCTAATATACTTGTAAAAATTAACTTTTTCATAATTTATAATTTTAATTAATGTTTATTATTTTGATAAAACAGTAAATTCAATAAATGTGCCACATCTTATTATTAAAACCATTTTTTCTCTGTTAACATAAACATAAAAAGGAACTATAAATCTTTAATTAAGCTGATTTTTGTCAAGTTTACGAATTATATAAAAATTAGAACTATTGCCAAAACAATACCTGCAATTGTAAACTTAATACCTCTTTTAAAAGGTTTACTTTTAGGATTAAACATCCAAAAACTTGATATTACAAAAAAGAAAAGGCATATTCCAAAAAATGCATTTAAAGGGGATAAATTATCTGCTGATTTTGATTTGTGAAGTTTTGCCATTTTATCTAAAACCAACGGAAGTTCCATTTTTGAATATTTTGTTTCTCCTGTCGCAGAATTGTATGTTCCTTCTTTGAAATAGCTTACTGTACCTTCTTTTTTGGTAACCTCAAAGTTTTTTAGTTTTAATTCTTTTTCAATTGCTTTATCATCAAGTTCTTTGGCAATTGTTTTTTCATATTTTTTTTCCTGCTTTAGAAAGTCTGTATCTCTGTAGATAAGAAGTATTCCGCTGAGTGCATAGATGACCATAATTCCTGCCATGAAATAGCCCAGATAACGGTGGGTAATTCTCATAAAACTTCTTGTATCCTTAATCTTATCCATATTTATTGATTGTTTTTTTTAATTTCAAAAGTGGAAGCTGCAAAAATGCAACTTCCACTTTGATTATAGAAATTTTTATTATTATAAAATTTTGAATTTTACAGTCTGTAGGTTAATGTGAAATAATAATTTCTTGGGGTAATAGGATTTACAGAGTAATTTTCGTGAACATTGTAATTCTCTACATCAAATAAATTTCCAACTTTTGCCTGAATCATGAATTTTTTCCATTCATAACCTGCAGATAAAGAAACTGTTGTATAGTCTTTAAGTTCGAAAGCTCTGCTTACTCCATTTCTAGCTGCTAAACTGTTTGCTCCAATCTTTGTATCATTCCAACCTGCTAATCTATCACCGATGTAATATGCGGATGCTCCAATTTTTAAGCCTTTAACTCCTTGAGTAAAAGTGTAAAATAAAGATAAATTAGCAGTCGTGGCAGGAGTTCTTACCAATCTCTGATTTTCTACATAACCTACTTTTTCAGGCGTATCCAAATACACTGAATTGTTGTAAGAAATTCCTCCGATAATTGATAAGTTAGCTGTAGGATTTCCAGTGATATCTAATTCTACTCCTCGACTTCTCATTTTTCCTACAAATTCTTTTAGATTTCTAGGATCTGTAGTTGCTATACCTGTTGCAGGATCAATAAATGCCTGATAAAAATCTCTGTAAGAAATCTGATAAAGAGAAAGATTTACAGCAACAGCATTATTCCATAAGTTTTTCTTTGCGCCTACTTCATATTGATCTACCATTGAAGGCTTTAAAGATTGAAGCGATGATGCATCCAATCCGGTATTCGCTACAAAAGAATTGGTATAGGTTGCGAATACAGAAAGATTATCGTTCGGATTGTAGACTAAACCAACTTTTGGAGAAACAGCCTGATCCGATGTAGCAGAGTTATCAACCTCACTTTTTACATCAGTCTTAAACTTAGTATTCAAAGTAGGCATATTTTCGATGTATGACCAACGCAAACCTGCAATAACTTTGAATTCTTTGGTAAGACTAACAAAATCTTGAGCGTAAACTCCAATTCTTCTTGTATTGACACGGGTTTTTTCTAGTCTCTGAGATTCAGGCATACTTCCACCCGCCCAAATTGATGGATTATCTAAATATAAAAGATCTGTCCCACCGTTTGTTCCGTAAAAATAACTCGTGCCGTAATTTTTATTATTAGTTGGATTATAATAGGTATAAGAATCACTTACCCCATAATCTGCATCAGTACCTATTAAAACTTTGTGATTTATACTTCCTGTATTGAATCCTCCGTTTATATTTACCTGTGCCGAAGTATAATTTTGCTCGTTGTAAGTTCTGTTCAATGGTCTGTTCCAAGAAAGTCGGTTAGGATTTGCTGTTGTATACATCCATTGAACTCTTTCGGTAGAAAAATAATCTTTGGTGTAGTTTTGATAAGAAACCGTAGAGTTTAAAGACCATCTATCACTAAACTGATGATTAAAAGTTGCATTTGTAGAAACTTGCTCAACATCCTGATATTGCCAATCTGTTCCTAAAAATACATTTCTTCCCAATCCTGTATTTAAAGTGTAGCTTTTATCTTTGTTTTCAATAGATCCAATTCCGAAATCCGGGGTGAAATTATTTTTAAGATAATCAGCTTCAACAATTAACTGTGATTTAGGGCTTAAGTTGAAAACAAAAGAAGGATTAAAATAATATTTTTCAGATTGTACAATGTCTCTGAAACTTTCAGCGTATTCGTATGCTCCATTTACTCTGAATGCTATATTTTTACTTAATGGTCCGTAAATATCAACCGTAGGTTTGTAAGAATTCCAGCTTCCTGCATTTAAACCGATGCTTCCACCAAAATTAAACTTAGGTTTTTTAGTAATCATATTGATAACACCACCTGCAGCAGTATTTCCATAAAGCATTGCATTTGCTCCTTTTAATACTTCAACTCTTTCCAAACCGCTCACTTCAGGGAAAATACCGCTGTTAATTCTTGATCCGTTTTTAAACATATTATCGTTACCAAGAATAAAACCACGACCACCAAAACTATCCTGAGAATTTCCTCTTGATGATGTTACATACATTCCGTTTACGTTTTGTAAAACATCACTCAGTTGTCTGGACTGTTGCTGCTCGATAATTTCGTGAGTAACGATTGCAACAGGTTGCGGAGTTTCCATAATTGTCAGATTCGACTTTGTAGACATGGAGGTTGCCTTATTGGGATTTCCTGATTTACGTAGATTCACATCTTCAATCGTTGTAATTCTCAATGTATCACTTTCTGTATTTTTAAGCTGAGCGCTAATTGTTGCGGATATTACTAAAAATCCTAAAGTTGTAATTTGTCTTTTCATTGGTTATTTAGAGCTATTTTAAATAATGGCAAATGTAGGGCTCTTATTTAGAATAATTAAAAACAAATTTCTGATCTTTATCATAGTTTATACTGTTCTTAGTCTAAATAATCTTATGCTAAAATTTAAATATCTTTGTCTAAAATAAATCTTATGCAATTGATAAAAGTAGGTCTGTGTGCGTTCGGAATGAGCGGAAAAGTTTTTCATGCTCCGTTTTTGAAAGAGCATCCCGGTTTTTTTATGTCGGCGATTGTTGAACGTTCAAAAGAAGAATCAAAAATTCAATATCCTGATGCCGTTATTTATCATTCGGTGGAAGAAATGATTGAAAGTGCTGATATTGAATTGGTTGTTGTGAATACTCCTGTTCAGACTCATTTTGATTATGTAAAAATGGCTTTAGAAGCAGGAAAAAATGTTATTGTTGAAAAACCTTTTACCGTAAATGTTTCTGAAGCACAGGAATTGGTGAATTTAGCTGAAAGTAAAAATCTTTTTCTTAGTGTTTATCAAAACAGAAGATTCGACCGAGATTATTTGCAGGTTCAAAAAGTTTTGGACGAAGGAAAACTGGGAAATGTAAGAGAAGTGGAAATCCGTTTTGATAGATTCAGAACGGAACCAAGTACAAAAGAGCATAAAGAAAATCCTGAATTAAATGGTTCCGGATCAATTCACGATTTAGGCTCACATTTAATAGATCAGGCAACACAGCTTTTTGGTTATCCCGAAAGACTTTTTGCTGATGTTTTTTCGATGAAAGGAGAGAGTTTTGCCAATGATTATTTTGAAATTCTTCTTTATTATAAGAATGATGTAAGAGTTAGACTAAAATCTTCGGTTTTTACTAAAGAAGATCATTACGCTTATAAAATTCACGGAAGTAAGGGAAGTTTTCTACAGGAAAGAACTGATGATCAGGAGAACGAATTAACAGCCGGAGCAATTCCAACATACGGAAAAGACTGGATGAAACCATTAAAAGATACCGATGGAATTTTAAATTATTTTAATGAAAATTTAGTGTCACAAAGAATCTTAACTTCAACCGAGCCTGGAAATTATATGAATTATTACCAGCAAATCTACGAACATATTGTCTTCGGATATGCTTTACCTTCTCTTGGAGATGAAGTTATTCAAAACATGAAAATTATCGAAGCCGCTCTGGAAAGTTCAAAAAAAGGAAAGGTTTTAGATTTAAATTAAAAAACTTGTAACAAATATTGATTAGCAGACTACTTATTATAAAATTAACTTATGAAAAAAAGAAGTTCAAGTTTTACGGTAATTGGTCTTTTGTTTGTCGTTATTGGAATTAGCTTAGTAGATGACAACAAATTTTTAAGATATGGCTTCCTGTTATTAGGAATGGCATTTCTTTTTTACAGTATTTTTACAATGTTTAAGAAAAGATAATCTTCAATATAAAAAGAGCTGCTCAATTTCTGAACAGCTCTTCATATTTAAATTTATCTTAATCCTGAAGTTCAAGCCACCTCATTTCATGGTTTTCGAGCTTTTCAGAAAGATTTTCCAGTTCTGCAGAAAGTTTTGATATTTTCTCGTAATCTGCCTCATTGTTAAGTTGTTCCAAAATTGCGGCTCTTTTTGCTTCAAACTCAGGAATTTCTTTTTCAATAGTCTCCAGTTCACGTTGTTCTTTGAAAGAAAGTTTCTTTTTTGGAGCTTGAGGTTTTGAAACAGGTGCTTCAACTTTTGCTTCAACTTTTTGCTCAACAACAGGCTTAGGTTTTTTATCTTCCTGCTTCTGATTGTCAGTTTCCAACTTTAGATTTTCTCTGTATTCTGAAAAGTTTCCGATAAAATCTTTTATTTTTCCTTCACCTTCAAACGCCAAGATATGGTCAACAATTCTGTCCATAAAATATCTGTCGTGAGAAACGATAATCAAACTTCCCTGGAAATTTAAAAGGAAATTTTCCAAAACCGTCAAAGTAGGAAGGTCAAGGTCATTCGTAGGCTCATCAAAAATTAAAAAGTTTGGATTTTGATATAAGATGTACATTAAATGCAATCTTCTTTTTTCACCTCCTGAAAGTTTAGAAATTGGAGAATATTGTGTTTGATCATCAAATAAGAATAATCTCAAAAACTGCGATGCTGTAATGGTTCTTCCGTTTGCTAACGGGAAGTTTTCTGAAATATCTTTGATGAAATCAATAACCCTTTCTTCCTCTTTATATTTTAACCCTTTCTGTGAAAAATAACCAAATTTAATGGTTTCTCCCGTTTCAATTTCCCCTGAATCTTTCGGTTCAAATCCCTGAATGATATTTAATAAAGTAGATTTTCCTGCGCCATTTTTACCTACAATTCCTACTTTTTCACCACGTTGAAAAGAATAACTGAAATTTTTTAGTAATAATTTATCTCCGTAACTTTTAGAAATGTCTTTAAGCTCAAGGATTTTATTTCCCAATCTTTTCATCTCAAAATCAAGCTCTAATTTTTCTTTACGAGTATCGGTTTTGGCAACTTTTTCTGTTTCGTAGAAGTCATCTTGTCTCGATTTAGATTTCGTCGTTCTTGCTTTTGGCTGTCTTCGCATCCATTCCAATTCTTTTCTATAAAGATTTTGTGCTTTATCGATGGTAGAATTCATGTTATCCTCACGAATCATCTTGTTTTCAAGATAAGTTGCATAAGCTCCGTTGTGAAAATATAGATTCTGATCTTCCATTTCCCAGATAATTCCACAAACTGCATCAAGGAAATAACGGTCGTGAGTTACTAAAAGAAGGGTGATTTTTGCTTTATTTAAATAGTTTTCAAGCCATTCTACCATTTCCACATCAAGGTGGTTGGTCGGCTCATCCATAATTAATAAAGTATGACGATGTTCAGCTCTGGTTTCCGTTAAAAGTTTTGCCAAAGCAACACGTTTAATTTGTCCACCGGAAAGCATTCCCATTTTGGCAGTCAGATCTGTGATTTTCAACTGAGAAAGAATTTGACTCATTTCATTTTCCAAGTCCCAAGCTTTGTGAATTTCCATTTCAGCTAATGCTGTTTCCATTTCATCCGGGTTTCCTGATAGCAACGCATGATGATATTTTTTTAAAGCCAAAATCGGTGCAGAATCTAAAGTCATCATAAATTCGTCAATCGTGAGGTCAGACTCAAAATCAATTTCCTGATCAAACAAAACTACCTGAATGTCTTTATTAATAACTACAGTTCCGCTGTCTGCGATTTCTTTCCCCATTAAAATTTTAAGAAGAGTAGACTTTCCGCTTCCATTTTTGGCAACGATGGCAATTTTGTCGCCCTCATTAATATTGAAATTGATGTTTTTGAAAAGAGTTTTTATTCCGTAAGACTTTGTAAGATTCTCAGCAGCAACGTAATTCATGAATATCTAAATTTTGTGGTGCAAAAGTACGAAATATTAAAGCTTTAACTGCTTAAATATATGGTGATATCATTTTTTAATGTAGATTTGAAACACTAAACTAATTATAAATACTATGGTGCAAATTAATTTTCTGGCAATACTTTTTGCCGCTTTAGTTCCTTTGGTAATGGGATTTATCTGGTATAATCCTAAGCTTTTCGGGAATGTTTGGATGAGAGAGTCAGGATTGACACAAGAGAAAATGAAAAGCGCAAATATGGGCGTGGTCTTCATTTTGTCAATTATTTTATCAATTTTGATCGGAATGTTTCTTCAGTTTGTAACTATTCATCAGTTTGGAGCAGTAGGAATGATTGGAGGTGACGAAAAATTAGCAAAACCTTCATACATCGCTTTCATGCATGATTACGGAATGGCGTATCGTTCGTTTGGTCACGGAGCATTACATTCTTTTATGACAGGAATTTTCTTTGTTTTTCCTTTAATTGCTATTAACGCAATGTTTGAAAGAAAGTCTTGGAAATACGTGTTCATTAACACCGGATTTTGGACGATTACCATAACAATAATGGGTGGAATTATTTGTGGTTGGTACGCAATGGACGGTTTCAATTGGGTGACTCAAAAATAATTTCACAATATAAATTTTAAGGCTACATTTTTGGCCTTTTTTATGTCTTCTACTTTTCAAATTTTCAGTTCTGTAAAAGAACTTCCAACTGATTGGAATCTCGTGATCGGACAACATAATATTATGTTGTCTGAAGACTACTTTTGTGTTTTGGAAGAATCAAAACCTGAGAATATGAAATGCTTTTTTATCGGATTTTTTTCTGATGAAAATTTAATTGGAGGAGCTTTATTTCAATATCTGAGTTTCATTCAGCATAAAACGTTTCAAAAAGATGAAGTTTTTTGTAGTGTAAGAAATTTTTTAGCCAAAAAATTCACCAAAGATGTAATGATTTTGGGAAATAATATGTTGACCGGACAAAACGGTTTTTACTTTGATATTTCAAAAGTTTCCGCAGAAAAATCAATTTCTTTATTAAATGAAGCTTCAAAAACATTACAGAATAAATTCGGGAAATCTTCTTTGATCATTTTTAAAGATTATCAGAAATCATTTTTAAAGAATTTTGAAGGAGAAAAATTTAAATCTTTTTTTAGATTTTCAGTTCAGCCAAATATGATTTTAAATATAAAACCTGAATGGAAAATTTTTGAAAATTATGCTGATGATTTTTCTAAAAAATACAGAGCAAGACTGAAATCTGCAAAGAAAAAAATCGAAGGTATTCAGAAAACTGAGTTTGATTCAGCTGCTGTAAAAAAGTATCAGAAAGAAATGAACGTTTTATATCAAAATGTTGCGGAAAATGCTCCATTCAATACTTTTTTTCTTTCAGATCATCATTTTGAAAGTATGAAACAAAATCTTCAGGAGAATTTCAAAGTTTTCGGATATTTTTTAAATAAAAAGCTGATTGGTTTTTATACTTTAATTATTAATAATCAGGATATTGATACTTACTTTTTAGGGTATGATAAAGGTATTCAGAAAGAAAAACAAATTTATCTGAATATGCTTTTTGATATGACTGAATTTGGAATTTCCAATCAATTCAAACGTATTATTTTTGGAAGAACAGCTTTAGAAATAAAATCTACAATCGGTGCAGAACCGATTGAGATTTTTGGTTTAATCAGACATAACAATAAAGCCATTAATCCCTTTATTGAAAAGATTTTCACATCACTAAATCCAAAAGTGGAGTGGATTCAAAGGAAACCTTTTAAATAAATTAAGAAATCTGTTCACTTTAATGTGATTTTTAAATAATTTTTAACGAAATCAAGCTTAAATTTAATATGATTTTAAGAGTGAATTGTATTAAGATTTGAGATTTTTGCTTCAAATTATGATCATGAAAAAACTCAATTTTCTAATCCCACTTTTTGTCGCCGGATTTTATCAATCTCAAACCATTTCCGGAACTGTTATTTCCAAAAATGAAAATCATCCTTTGTCTTATGTGAAAATCGGTGTAGAAAAAGAAAATATTGGAACAGTAACTGACGAAAATGGAAATTTTATTATTGATCTTTCAAAAGCGAATACTGCAAATAAGGTCAAAATTGAAGTTGCCGGTTATGAAACTTACACTGAGAATGTTTCTGATTTTATCAAGCAAAATTCACGAAAAATTTATCTGAAAGAAAAAATTAAAAATATTCAGGAAGTTAAATTGAAACCTAAAAAATTAGTTGATAAAAATTGGGGTGTGAATACAAAAACAAAATCTGTGATGTACTCAGTGAATCCGGCGTTTAAAAAAGAAGATTTTTTAGGTGAAACTGCTTTGGAATTTAAGGCAAATAAAAAGTCGAAAATCAAAAATATTAATCTGAATATTGCAAGCATTACCGCAGATCGACCTGTAATTATGCGATATACAATTTACAATGAAAAAAATGGCCTCCCAAATGAAAGCATTCTTGATGAAGAAATTACAGTCGAACTGACGAAAGATAAAATTGTTAACCAAACTTTTACTTTGGATGTCAATGATAAGAATATTTGGATTCAGGGCAAATTTTTTGTCGGAATTCAGTTCTTAAAAGAGTTTGAAGGCAGATTAAATATAAGTGCGGCACTTTTCAGAACGGGTTATTTAAGAAAGTTTTATGGGGACTGGCAAAAAATGAGTATCGCAGCTCCCGCAATCAATATCGATGTAAAAGTTGATAAAAATGCTAAAGATGAAAATAAGCTGAAAGAATTTGATGATCAGGCTTTTGCTTATGATTTTGGTGATGTAAGTAAATATGTTGAAGAAGCAAATAAAGAGATGTATGGAAGAAATAAGGAAACCGGAAAATTTTTGAACCTAAAAGATGCAAACCTTTATTATGAAGTTTATGGTGATGGAGAGCCTCTTTTTCTATTGCATGGAAATTCGGGAAGTATAAAAGATTTTTATCAGCAAATTCCGGTGCTTTCAAAACAATATAAAGTGATTGTGATGGATACAAGAGCGCAAGGAAAAAGTACGGATAAGACTAGAAAAGATTTTAATTATAAGATTTTTGCAGATGATGTAAAAGCTTTGGCAAATCATTTAGGTTTACAAAAAATAAATATTGCAGGTTGGAGTGACGGCGGAAACACAGGATTAGAGTTTGCTTTAAAATATCCTGAAAGTCTGAATAAACTGATTACAATCGGTGCAAATGCTTTTCCTGAAGGTGTTGATGAAAATTTGATCAATAATTTCAGTATTAAATATAAAGTTTCCCAGCTTCAAAACAAATTGGAGAATTTTAATGAGGGCAGATTACTAAAATTAATGTTGAAAGAACCCAAAATCACAGAAAAACAGTTAAATAAAATTCAGAATAAAGTTTTGGTAATTGCAGGAGAAAAAGATGTTATCACAAAAGAACACACCGAATTTATGGCTAAACAAATACCTAATTCCGAATTGAAAATCTATAAAGATGCTACTCACATGATTCCTTTTGAAAATGCAGAACAGCTCAATCTGGATATTTTGGAGTTTATGATGAAATAATCGATTATTCTTTTAAAAATTTTTCATAGTAAACTTTGTCTTTTGTCTGGATTTTTAAATAGTAAGTTCCTTTGGCAAAATCTTCTACTTTGATTGATTTTTGTGCAGATTTTAAAATCAGTCTTCCTAAATTGTCGTAAACTTCAACTGAATTAACTTGTGCTTCAGTCGCAATATTCAGGATGTTTTTTACGGGATTTGGGAAGATGGTTAAATTTTTCTTTTTAACAAGTTCTGAAGTATTTAACGTTGAATTATAGAAATTTCCAAAATTCAAAATTCCGTAACCCATTTGATTTGTGTGCAAAGGAAATAAGGATGCTGTTTGTCTCAGGTTTGTTCTCATCAAATCTCTGTTCATTGCCGGAAAAGCCTGAATTAAACAGGCTACTCCACCTGCAGCAATTGGTGTTGCAATCGAAGTTCCGGAAACCGAAATTGTAGTATTGTCACTTACTGTCGTTGAAAAACTTCCTCTTGTACTTGCATCAGGCTTTATCATTCCTAAAGAATTTGGTCCATACGAAGAAAATCCGGATGAATTTCCTGCAGAATCAACCGAACCAATAGTGAAAACTTTCACATTATCACCTGGAGTTGTGATATAATGCCAAGGAACTTCTCCTGAATTTCCTGCTGCAATTAAAACAAAAATTCCTTTGTTTACAGCGATTTCACTTGCTCTTGCGATAAAAGATTTTGAGCCGTTCATATCGGCGTAAGTGTAACTGTATATTGGGTCGTCAAAATTATTGTACCCTAAAGAAGTAGTAATAATATCAACGCCTTTTCTGTCTGCTTCTTCGGCCGCTTCAATCCAATATAATTCTTCTTCAGGAATTTCTGCGGTTGTGGTTTCACTTCGGTAAAGATAAAAATCCGCATCTGGAGCAGAACCTACAAAAGTATTTGCAATATAACCGCCAATTGCGCCCAAAACTACCGTTCCATGATTGTTTAATGAAGTATTATAAATATCGGTTCCTTTTGAAACAAAATCGTAACCGCCTTTAATTTTACTATTCGTCCATAATCTTGAAAATGCCGAACCAGTATTTACGGTAGGAAATCCGGTGTCTATAACAGCAATTGTTACGCCTGTTCCGGTAAATCCGGCAAGATGGAGTGGTCTTAAATTTATCTGGTCAATTTGCTCTGAACCTGTTCCATAATCAAAAACCGTCATGTTTTTTTGAGCCAATTCAAAATCTGACCATTTATTGGTTTGGCTGGTTTTTAAAACCAACGAAGAATTTTTAGCAAAACTTTCAACCGATTGTACAAAAGGTTGTGCTTTGATGATATTTACCTGAGCCTGATTCACATTTACGGCAACACCATTCAGCCATTTTGAATAATCGGTTATGGTAAATCCTAAATTTTGTAAATTCTGAATATAGGTTTGCTCAATGGGAGCATCCTGGTCGTTTAAAGCAATTCCTAATGCAGTACGTCTATTCAACGACTTTTGGGTAAGTTCAGAAAGCGGATTTGCGTAAAAAGCTGCTTTGTTTGGTTTTCCTGTAAAATAAACGAAAACAAGCTCAGTCTGCGCAAAAGTTGTAGAGTAACCGGCTAAAAAACAAAAGAGTAAAAGTTTTTTCATCTCATAATTTTGTATAAAGATAAAACAAAATCAATAAAATTTTTGATAGCACTTTAAATTCCTTATTTTTACGAAAATATTCGTTTAAGAAATCGCTGAGTTTAAAAAATAAAACGCAATAAATAAAAGCGGTAGAAAAACTTAAAAAAATAAAATTTATATGAAAAAGATACAGATGGTTGACTTGCAAAGTCAGTATTACAAAATAAAAAATGATGTAGACAATGCAGTTTTAAATGTAATGGATTCTGCTGCTTTTATCAACGGACCTGAAGTAAAATCTTTCCAGAACGAAATGGAAACTTATCTTGATGTAAAACACGTAATTCCTTGTGCGAACGGAACTGATGCTTTACAAATCGCCTTAATGGCTTTGGATTTACAGGAAGGTGATGAAATTATTACTGCTGACTTCACTTTTGCGGCAACTGTGGAAGTTATTCATTTATTAAAATTAAAATCTGTATTGGTAGATGTTGATTACGATACTTTTACAATTTCAACAGACGCCATCAAAAAAGCAATTACTCCAAAAACAAAAGCAATCATTCCTGTTCATATTTTCGGACAGTGCGCCAATATGGAGGAGATTTTAAAAATTGCTGAAGAACATAATTTATTTGTTGTTGAAGACAATGCACAGGCAATAGGTTCTCAATATACTTTTTCGAGTGGTGAAGTAAGACACGCCGGAACAATGTCAACAGTTGGAACTACTTCTTTTTTTCCATCTAAAAACTTAGGTTGTTATGGCGATGGTGGAGCAATTTTCACTAACAATGATGAATTAGCTCACCGTTTAAGAGGAATTGTAAATCACGGTATGTATGAAAGATATTATCACGACGAAGTAGGTGTGAACTCAAGACTGGACAGTATTCAAGCCGCTATTTTAAGAAAAAAACTTCCAAATCTTGATTCTTATAATGATGCAAGACGAAAAGCGGCTGATTATTATGATGAAGCTTTTGCCGGAAATGAAAATATTTTAACGCCAAAAAGAGCAGAATATTCCACTCACGTATTTCATCAATATACTTTAAGAATTTTAAACGGAAAACGTAATGATTTACAGAAATTTCTTACTGAAAAGGAAATTCCTGCAATGATTTATTATCCTGTAGCTTTAAGAAAACAAAAAGCATATTATCAGGAAAGTAACGATGCTGATTTTGTGAATACAGATAAGCTTTTAGATCAGGTAATTTCACTTCCGATGCACACAGAATTGGATGAAGAGCAGTTGAAGTATATTACGGATGCTGTTTTGGAGTTTATGGGATAAAAAGAATGAAAAAGAAAGTTTTCAAATACAAATTTGTTTATTGGATAATCCTTTCATTAAACATTATTTTATTCATTTCTTTTTCGATAGGTTTAATTAATAGAATTGAAACGGATAATTTTGATAATTGGATAGATGTATTTTCATTTGTTGCTATTATTATGATATGTATTTTGTCATTCTTTTCTCTTATAATGTTTATAATAAAAAATAAAAATTCAATTATAACTTTTTCAGCAGTGTTGCTTTTAATACTTCTGATTATATCTTTTTTTCTCTTTTATTCAATATTCATTATTAAAGATTTCGGTGAAAATTCTACAGATTTTTATACAGTACCTTTGGTGTATGGGATTATTTTAGGTATTTTATTTACTACTAATTACTTTAAGGTTAGAAAAAACATTAATGAACTTGAAATCGAGGAAATTGGACAAAACTAAAATTAAAAAACGTAAGTAAAAATGGCAATATTAGTCACAGGCGGACTTGGATACATCGGTTCTCACACAGTTGTAGAACTTATCAACAATAATTTTGAAGTTATCATAGTTGATGACTTATCAAATTCAGAAAAGTTTATTTTACACAATATTGAAGAAATTACAGGTAAAAGACCTATTTTCTATCCTTTCGATTTGAAAAGAAAAGAACTTCTTACTCAGGTCTTTGAAGCTCACAATATTGAAGGTTGTATCAATTTTGCAGCTTTCAAGGCAGTAGGTGAAAGTCAGGAAAAACCGGTTGATTATTATGAAAATAATTTATTTTCTTTAATTAATATTCTTCAGGAATTTAAATCAAGAAATATTTCTAACTTTATATTTAGTTCGTCTTGCACTGTTTATGGACAAGCGGATGAAATGCCGATTGACGAAAACACTCCCTTGAAAATGCCGGAAAGTGTTTACGGAAAGACAAAACAAATGGGAGAGGAGATTTTGAAAGATTTTGCTCAGGCATATAAAAGAAAGATAAGTCTTTTGAGATATTTTAATCCTATTGGAGCGCATCCTTCCGCTTTGTTGGGAGAATTGCCAATTGGTGTACCCAATAATTTAGTTCCTTACGTAATGCAGACTGCTGCAGGAATCCGTGAGAAATTGAGTGTTTGGGGGAATGATTATCCTACAGAAGACGGAACAGCAGTTAGAGATTATATTTATGTTGTAGATTTGGCAAAGGCTCATGTTGCTGCTTTGAAAAATTTAATGAATAATAACTCAGAGGATGCTGTTGTAGATATTTTCAATTTAGGAACAGGTAAAGGTTCTTCAGTCTTGGAAGTGGTAAAAGCCTTTGAAGTTGCAAATGAAGTTGCTGTGCCTTATCAAATTTGTGATAGGCGAGAAGGTGATATTACGATTGCTTATGCAAATGCCGATAAAGCGGAACAGAATTTGAATTGGAAATCTGAAACTTCTTTAGAAGAGTCATTAAAAACTGTCTGGGAATGGCAGAAATATTTAGATTCAAGAAAAAATTAAAATATATAAATAAAACACATGAAAAACGAGAGAATAGGAATCACATTTTCTTCATTTGATCTTCTGCATGCAGGGCACATCAAAATGTTGGAAGAAGCAAAAACTGTTTGTGATTACCTGATTGTTGGCTTGCAGATTGATCCTTCACATGATCGTCCGACTAAAAATAAACCTACACAAACCATTGTTGAAAGGTATATTCAGTTGAAAGCTGTAAATGCAGTAGACGAAATTATTCCTTATTATACTGAACAGGATTTAGAGGATATTTTAAAGTCTTTTGTAATTGATGTAAGGATTATCGGTGACGATTATCTTGACAGAGATTTTACAGGGAAGAAATATTGCGAAGAAAAAGGAATTGAGATTTTCTATAACAAAAGAGACCACAGATTTTCTTCAAGCGATTTAAGGAAAAGAATCTACGAAGCCGAAGCTGCTAAAAATTTAGTAAAATAAAAAAATCCCGAAAATTTAATTTTCGGGATTTTTTTTGAATAATATTTTGATATTACATTGGTCCGCCTTGATCGTCTCCTGTAGCATTAGAATTTACATCTTTCTTTCTCTTAGGTTGTTCAATCTTTTCACCTTGTTTAAATCTGTAAGTTAATGATACCGCAAACTGTCTTGGTTGCCATTGCATATAAGATTCTCTGGTAAATTCAGCATTGTTGGTAGTACTTCTCATTGCTCGGGTATTGAAAATATCCTGAATGTTGAATGATAAAGTTCCGTCTCCTTTCCAGATTGTTTTTGATGCACCAAAGTTTAAAGCATACATATCGTTTCTGTCTTGATTAGCTGTTTTTTGAGCTCCTCTGTAGAAACCTTGTAGCTGAAAACTGAATGTTTTATCAACTTTAAAGGTTGAAGTCAATCTTGCTCTTGTAGAAAATCCTTTTCCTTCGAAAGACATTGGTTCTTTTCCTTTAAGTTCAGGGCCACTGTAAATTCCTGTTGAATTATATCCGAATAAATCTACGTTTCCTAAGAATTTCAGCCATTTTGTAGCATCCCAGTTAAAGTTTAAATCTAGACCATAGCTATCGTTGTTTCCTAAGTTTATTGGTTTAGTTTTAAAAATTCCTTCATCAGAATATACCAACATTTTTACATCATCTGTAGAATGCTTATAATAAAGAGTTGGGTTAATTGTAAACTTTCCTTTAGAAATGCTATATCCAAGTTCGTAAGAATCAACATAAGAAGGATTTAAATCAATATTTCCTTCAAAGATATTTTGGTTATCTGTATAACTCGGATTAGGAATCAAAAACCACGATCTTGGTCTGTCAATTCTTCTTGAGTAATTAAGTAAAAACTGATTGTCTTTCGCTATTTCGTAACTTAAGAATACAGTTGGGAAAATATTGTTGTAACTTTTTTTGTTGTCAATATTAGGATCTGTAATTTCTGGATTAAGGTTAGAGTATTTAATATTAACATTAGAATATTCATTTCTTACCCCAACTTGGTATCCTAATTTTCCAATTTTACTTTTAAACTGTACATATCCTGCGTTAAACATTTCCTCATAATTTGCATTATAAGTAAAATTATTTAGATAATGAAAGTCTTCATTGGAAGCATAACGCTCCAAAACATCATTGTCATAATTGTTATTATTGATGTCTAATCTATAACCCGCTTCAATTCTTGAATTTTCACCAATCGGAAGTTCATAATCAGCTTTTCCAACCACAGTTCTATTTCTTGTGTTTTGGCTGATTGAGTTTTGAAGTTCAAAAATATTATTGGTAACCTGATTTACGTCTGTATTGTTGTACGATCTGTTGCTTTGTAAACTTAAAGATAATGAAAGGTTTTGACCTTTATCGTCAAATTTATGATCTAAACCAAAATCTCCCTGAAAAGCTAAATTGTTATTAGACCCTGTATTTATCCTTTCTGTAAACAATCCTGGAGTATTTAAAAAACGATAATCGTACGTAATGTTTCCGATGTTATCACTTTCAAAAGTTCTTACAGTTCCGGAAGCATTTACTGATGTTTTATCAGAAATATCATAAACGATACCTGAAGAAACATTATAATTACTATTTTTATTTTTAGTAATCGATTCCTGATCGGTTTGAGTTCTTCCGCCATTTGCAGCATTGAAGAATGTTGCATTGTTTCTATTTGTATTTTTAGACTCACGATAACCACCGCCACCATTTAAGAACCATGTAAGATTTCCTTTTCTCCAGCTTAAATTGGTATTTAAATTGGTCTGAGGTAAATATCCCAAAGTTCCGATTACACTACCATTGAAACCTGTTTTTTTTGTTTTCTTTAAAATAATATTTAAAATACCCGCAGTTCCGCTGGCTTCAAATTTTGAAGAAGGATTGGTAATCACCTCAATTCTTTCAATCTGATCAGCTGGAATACTTTGTAAAGCATTGGCTCCATCATCAATTCCAAGAAGGGCAGAAGGTTTACCGTTAATTAAGAATCTTACGTTTGAACTACCTCTCATTGAAACTGTTCCGTCTGTATCAACAGAAACTGAAGGTACGTTCGACAAAACATCCTGAAGACTCCCACCTTTACTTACAATATCCTGAGAAGGGTCATAAGTTCTCTTATCCAACTCAACTTTGTAAGGTTTTTGAGCTACTGTAATGGTAACACCTTGAATATCCTGAGTTTTTAGATTGGTACTTGCTGATTCAGCTTCAATAGAAAGTGCACCTATGCTTCCAGGTTTTGTAATTTGTTTATTGAGAACACTTTTTTTATAGTCGATTGCTTCTACTGTAATGTCGTAGTTACCTGGAGTAAGGTCTAATTTGTAGTTTCCTTTTTCGTCAGTAAGTGTCGCATCACTGAAAAGTTTATTTGCTTTATTACTGAATGTTATGGATGCATAAGCTACCGGTTGATTGCTTTTATCAACCACTGTTCCCGAAATTCCTACTTTGTCCTGAGCAAAAGCAAAAGCCGCTGCCGAAAGTACAAAAGTAAGTCCTAAGGTTTTCTTTGTGAAAATACTGATTATTTCCGTTTGATTCATAAGGTATTCTTTAGATGAAAAATTGTAATAAATAGGTTTTAATTTTATGAAATTATTAAAAGCGCTAAAACCACAATTTCACGATTCGTTTATTATTTTTAATAGATAGGTCGCCTTTGAGAGCGATTTGTTAATTATTAATTTGTTAAATTAAAGTTAAATTTATTTATTATTTGATATTTTTTGAATTTAACCAATCCTGATAAGCTTTTGCATTGATTATATGTTGTTCTGCACTGTCTGTAAACTTGTGATAACCAAATTTCGTAGGATCTGCACACATGAAAATATAGTTATTTTGTTCTGGACTTAAAACTGCATCCACCGAATTTTTATCTACCACACAAATTGGTCCCGGAGGAATTCCTGCATTGGCATAAGTATTATATGGCGATGGAGTTTTGAGATGTTTGTAAAAAACCCTTTTGATTGATTCTTTGAAGTTTGTCTGTTTATTTATTGCATAAATTACCGTGGGATCTGACTGTAATTTCATGCCTTTTTTGAAACGGTTTAAATATAATCCTGCAATCGTCTTCATTTCATCTGGTTTTCCTCCAGATTCTTTATAAACGATAGATGCCAAAGCGTAGATTTGTTCTCTTGTTAAACCAGATTGCTGTTCTTTAGTTTTTCTTTCTGAAGTCCAGAATTTATTATATTGATCTTCAAATTTTTTGAAAAATTCCTGCGGAGTAACCGTCCAGAAAAAGTTATACGTATCAATGAAAAAATATTTTTTTAAATCTTCAGCGTTTTTATAACCTTTTTCTGAAGCTATTTTGTCTAAATCATTAACGAATTTTAGAGAATCTAATTCCGTTTTTTTGCTCACTTTCCCCACCATCTGATAAATGTCTCCAAAATCACCAATTCTGAATGAATTTTCGCTTTGATTTCCTGCTTTAATCATATTTACCAAACTCGTGTTGCTCGCACCTTTTGTGAAATGATAACGACCCGGTTTGAAAAATTCATCCATATTCTTATCTTTTGCCACTTCAACAAATGATTCTTTATTGTCGATATAAGGAGCAATGGAATCTAAAATCTGATTAAATTTTGCACTATGCGGAATTAAAACATATCCGTCTTTCGATACGTTATTTCCATAATATTTATTGTAAAATTTTAAACCAAAAAATCCTGCCACGGCAAGAATAAGAAGTACGATAATGAGAATAGCTTTTTTCATTATTACAATAGATTAAAAGTTTTTGTTTTATTTAAATAAGATCAACCTTACCGCTGAAAACCTGTTTAGCAGGACCTTCAAGCCAGATTTCATGGAAAGATTCTCCATTTTTTTCTGCATATACTTTTAGGTTTCCGCCCAACGTTTTAACTTTTACAGAACTTAGATTAGTTTTTTGCAGAAAAGTTAAAGCAGAAGCGGTAACTCCGGTTCCACAACTAAAAGTTTCGTCTTCAACGCCTCGTTCATAGGTTCTTACGAAAATTTCATCGTCAGAAATATTTTCAACAAAGTTTACATTGATCCCTTTTTCCTTATAATTTTCAGAATTTCTGATGCTGTTTCCTTCTGCGAAAACTTTGTAATCAACAATGTCTTCAACATATTTTACATAATGTGGTGAACCGGTATCAAGAACTGAATCGTTTCCGTCATTTAAAATCGTTTCAACATCTCCCATTTTTAACTTTACAATACCGTCTTTAATTTCAGCTTCATGAAGTCCATCAATTGCTGTAAAAACTGTTTTATTATCTTTAAAAATCGAAAGAAAATGTGCGAAAGCTACAGAACAACGTGCTCCGTTTCCACAAAAGCTTTTAGAACCGTCAGAATTGTAATAATCAACTTCAAAATCAACATTTTCTGCTGCATTGATTTTAATTAAACCATCTGCACCAATTCCGAAACGTCGGTCGCACAGTTTTTGAATGTTTTGAATTGATAAATTATTCCACTCTCCGGAACGGTTATCAATCATGACAAAATCGTTTCCTGTACCTTGATATTTATAAAATTCCATACTTTATCTCTCTATTAAATTGACCTGCAAAATTACTTTATTTTGCACAAAAAACGAACAGGTTTTACTGCTCGTTTTGCTATTTAGAATACTTATTTATTATCTGAAACCACCGGAACGATTTTCGTTATTTTGGCGGGGCTGACTGTTGTTTTGTGGCGCTTGCTGCGTTGTATTTCCGCTAGAATTATTATTTCTAAAGCCACTGTTATTATTTCTTGGTGGTTGTTGCGTGTTGGTTTGTGGTGTACTATTTCTGAAACCTCCATTGTTGTTTCTTGGAGAAGTCGTTCTAGGAGTAGTAGATTGAGTATTATTTCTAAAACCTCCGCTGTTATTATTGTTTCTTGGAGCAACGGTTGTATTACTTCTGAAACCGCTAGTTTGTCCCGAAGCACCGCTTCTTTTTTCTACATAAACTTTCGTTCTGTTATTTCCGTAATAATAAGGTGCACCATTATCATAATAGTATCTCATATCATCTCTGTAATAATATCCGTCGTTTGCGTAATATCCACCAGTGCCGTAATATGCTTGAGGAGCATAATAATATCCGTTATCATAATAAGGATCTCCATAAGCTGAATTATTGTCGCTATAAACTGCGCACGATGTTAAGCTTAAACCAATGAAGATTCCTAACGTTATTTTTATTAAATTTTTCATGACTTTACTGTATTTTTTTCTTTAAAACTTTTTTTCCAACTGACATATCCCATGATAGCCATACCTGTAAATACCAAATATTGCACCGAAGTGATTCCAAGACCTTTATAAATAAACATAGGCATACAAATTAAATCTCCGAGAATCCAGAAAATCCAGTTTTCAATGCGTCTTTTTGCCATTAACCACATTCCGACCAAAAATGTTGATGTCGTTGCAACATCCAGCCAATTTGCCCAATCTAAATGATCTAAACCTAGATTTGCACCTTCCATGGAAAACTGATTGTCAATATAAGGTTTGTAATAATAAATGACAGTAACAAGAATGATACTTAAAATGAATAATAAGCCTGAGTAAATCCATTCTTTAGTTGTCGCATAAGTTACATCCACATGAATATGATCTTCAGAATTTTTGTGCCATAAAATCCAGCCATAAACACTCATAATCGTGTAATAAACGTTAATCATACAATCTCCCAACAACCCGAAGTTAAAAAGAATGTATACATAAATTAATGTAGAAATAATTCCTGTAGGATAGAGCCAAATATTTTTTAAAATTGATAAATACACGCTCACAATTCCAAAAACTGCAGCGGTAGCTTCTAAAAGAATTTGTAGATTCGTATAGGTTTCATACGGTTTTATGAAAAGATTATATAAATTCATGGTTTCAAAAATAACTAAAATATGTAGCACTGTAAAATGCATTAAACAAAGTGTAAATCAGTTTTTTATAATTTAAAATTAAAATAAATTGACGAAAACCTATTAATAAATGTTAAGGTCTCTAAAATTTTTATATTTTCGTAAATCTTTAATAAATAAAAAAATATGTCAAAAATTTGGGCGAAAAAGCCAATGAGTGCTTATGAAGCCGACATACAGAAAAGCGAACTAAAACGTGTTTTAGGAAAATGGAGCCTTACTGCTATCGGAATTGGAGCTATTATCGGAGGAGGAATTTTTGTACTTACAGGTACCGGTGCTTATTACAATGCGGGTCCTGCATTGGCATTATCTTTTGTAATTGCTGGTATTGCCTGCGTTTTTGCAGCTTTGTGTTATGCTGAGTTTGCATCTATACTTCCTGTAGAAGGTTCTGCTTATGCATATGCATACGGAACTGTAGGTGAAATTTTTGCATGGATCATCGGTTGGGGTTTAATATTAGAATATGCGATGGGGTCGATGACGGTTGCCGTTTCCTGGTCGGGTTATTTTGGTAAACTCCTTAAAATGTTTGGTCTGCATTTACCCTATTGGATGACTACAGATCCTGGAACTGCCAATAAAGCTTTCGGTGAAGCTACAAAGCAAATTGCAGAGGGAAAACTTCCGGCAGACAAATTACTGGGTTTTCAGGAGACTATCAATAATTTTAATGCTGCACCAGAAATTTTAGATTTTAAACTTTTCTTAAATCTTCCTGCATTACTCATCGTTTTATTTGTAATCTGGATTTTATTAAGAGGTACAAAAGGTGCTGCCAAAGCAAATAACTTCATTGTAATCTTAAAAGTTTCTGCGATTATATTTGTAATTATAGCAGGTTTATTTTTCATTGATACAGCAAACTGGTCACCGTTTATTCCTGAAGCAACAACTATTACAGAAAACGGGGTTACTCACAATGCGTATGGTGTTGCCGGAATTGTAGCCGGAGCTTCTGCTATTTTCTTTGCTTATGTGGGTTTTGATGCGGTTTCTACACAAGCAGGTGAGGCGATTAATCCTAAAAAAGATGTGCCTTTTGCGATTATCACTTCGTTGGTAATTTGTACAATTTTGTATATTTTGGTTTCACTTGTTCTTACGGGAATGATGCATTATACAGATTTTAATCCTTTGGGTAAATATCCGGATGCGATTAAAGCTCCTGTTGCGTATGCATTTGATATTGCTGGTCAAGCTTGGGCAGGTTATATTATTACCGTTGCAGCTACTGTAGGTTTAATTTCTGTATTGATGGTAATGATTATGGGGCAGTCTAGAATTTTCTTAGGAATGTCTAAAGATGGTCTTATTCCTGCTACATTTTCAAAAGTAAATCCTGTATCAGGAGTTCCTAGAAAAAACCTAATGATTTTAGGGGCAGTTATTGCAATTGTAGCATCATTAACACCAATTAATGAATTGGCACACATGACAAGTTTCGGGACATTATTTGCCTTTACAATGGTGTGTGTTGCGGTTTGGGTTTTAAGAGTAAAAGAACCAAATTTAGTTAGAAGTTTCAGAGTTCCTGCATTGCCTGTAATTGCTTGTTTAGGAATTGCAATTAACGTATATCTAATTTTCAATCTAAGTATTGAAGCTCAGAAATATTCTTTTGGTTGGTTGATTATTGGATTTATTATTTACTTCCTTTACAGTAAGAGAAATTCAAAATTACAAAATGGTGCCTACGGAGAAACATTCAAGGCTGAACAAAAACCTTTAGAAGACATCGATATCAATATTGACAATAAAGAATAAATTTAAATTCCGCTTTACGCGGAATTTTTTTTTGATTAAATTTGAATGATATGAAAAAAATATTTCCTGCATTATTTATATTCTTCGGAACATTTCTCTTTTCCCAGAATGTGAGTTTTGAAACTATTTTAAATGATAAAATAAGCATCAGAGCAATTGAATTATATGATAATAAAGTCTGGTACACCGGAACTGATTCTAAATTTGGTTTTGTAGATTTAAAAAATCCGAAAAACCAAAAACAGATTAAATTGGCTGAAAAGAAGTTGCAGTTTCGAACATTAGCACAAAATAAAGACGCTTTTTATGCTATTAATATTGAAAGTCCGGCTCATTTTTTTAGAATAGATAAAAAAGACCATTCAGTTCTAGATATCTATACAGATACTTTGAAAACTGCATTTTACGATGCATTAATTTTTGTAAATGACGAGCATGGGGTTACGTTCAGTGATCCTGCAAAAGATTTGAATCTGAAATTATCTTTTATAATGCCAAAATTAAATTCTGTTTTAGATTTCAATATACTGACCAAAAGAGAAGGGTTTAACAGCATAAAACTTAATCAAGGTGAAGCTGCTTTTGCAGCGAGTAACACGAATATTGCCCATCACGGTACTAATATCTGGATTGCAACAGGAGGTAAAAGTTCGAGAATTATTAAGATAGATTACACTACTTTAAAATCAAACATCTATAAAACCCCTTTTGTTCAAGGAGAATCTTCCCAAGGAATTTATTCAATAGATTTTTACAATGAAAAATTCGGGATTGCTGTTGGAGGAGATTACACGAAACAGGAAGCGAATATCAACAATATCGCAACAACGAATGACGGAGGGAAAACCTGGCAAATTCAGGCCTCCGGAAAAAATGCAGGTTATATGACTTGCGTGAAAATAAAACCCAATTCTAAAGGAAAAGAAATGATTGCAGTCGGCGATCAACATATTAGTTATTCGTCAGATTTTGGGAAAACCTGGAAAAAAATTTCAGATGAAAAAGGTTTTTATGTCTGTAAATGGATTGATAAAAGTACAGTGGTTTTTGCCGGAAAAGATAAAATTTCTTTAATTAAATTAAAATTTTAAATTCTTGACATAGACTTTATCTTTTTGAATTAAACATAATTAAGTATTCTTCAAATTACCTTTGACTAAAATTTTTACATGAAAAATTTAAAAATATTTTTTCTTTTACTGGTTCCCACATTATTCTATACTCAAAAAATAAGAGTTTTTATTTTAGCTGGACAATCAAATATGAATGGTTTCGGCTATAATAAAGACCTTCAGAATGATTCAAAAACGTTTAAAGATGTTTATATTTTTCAGGGAAATTCTGTTCCAGATGGAGATAAGAATGGAGGAATTGGAAAATGGGATGTTCTGAAGCCCGGAAACGGAACCGGTTTTAAAACCGATGGAAAAACAAATGCACTTTCAGATCGTTTTGGATTGGAAATGACTTTTGCCAAAAGAATGAAAGAACTTTTCCCAAATGATAAAATAGCGCTGATAAAATATGCCAGAGAAGGAACTTCAATTGATAGTTTAGCTGCAGCAAATTTTGGTTGTTGGGATTCTAATTTCAGTGGAAAAAATGGTTTAAATCAGTATGATAACTTCCTTAAAACCGTTAAAAATGCTTTTATCGAAAAAGATATCGACAAAAACGGAAAAGCTGACGAATTGGTAATGTCGGGAATTCTTTGGATGCAGGGTGAGGGTGATGCAAGTTACAATGAAGAAATTGCAAACAATTATTATGATCATTTAAAAATATTAATGAATCAAATGCGTGCTTCTGTTTTAACGGATGATTTGCCTGTTGTAATCGGAAAGATTTCAGATTCAGGGAAGAATGAAAAAGGAAAAGTCTGGCCAATGGGAGAGTTGGTGCAATACGCTCAGGAAAAATTTGTGAGAAATGATAAGAACGCAGCAATTATTCGTTCTACTCAAAAATATAATTATGGAAATGATCCATGGCATTATGACAGTGCAGGTTATATCGATTTGGGAAAACAATTTGCGGATGAAGTATTTAGACTCATTATAAATTTTGAAAAGAAAGACTAATATATTTCATAATCTCTAATTCAGAAGTTATGGTTAATTTTGCAGAATGAAATTCTTTTAGAATTCCATTTGACTTAGAAAATTTAAAGTATCCAATGAACTCGTTAATCGATAAATATAATATTCCCGGTCCGCGCTACACTTCGTATCCTACCGTTCCTTATTGGGACGAGTCTACTTTTTCTCCGGAAAAATGGAAATCGAGTGTCATTAAATCTTTTAATGAAAGCAATTCTGCAGAAGGAATTTCAATATATATTCACCTTCCGTTTTGTGAGGCTTTATGTACGTTTTGTGCATGTCATAAACGTATTACAAAACAGCACAGCGTAGAAATTCCTTATCTGGAAAGTGTTCTGAAAGAATGGATGCTTTACCTTAGATTATTTAGTGAAAAGCCTAAATTAAAGGAATTACACTTAGGAGGTGGAACTCCTACATTTTTTTCTCCGCAAAATTTAAAAACTTTACTTCAGGGAATTTTTGATACAGTTGAAATTGCCGATCATCCTGAATTTTCTTTTGAAGGACATCCTAATAATACAACAAGAGAACATCTTCAGACTTTGTTTGACCTTGGTTTCAGAAGAGCAAGTTTTGGGGTTCAGGATTACGATCCAAAAGTTCAGAAAGCAATTAATAGAATTCAGCCTTTTGAAAAAGTAAAAGAGGTGACTGAGCTTGCAAGAGAAATTGGTTATACAGGAATCAGTCATGATTTGGTTTTCGGACTTCCGCACCAACATTGGGATGCAATGGAATATACCATCAGAAAAACTTTGGAATTAAAACCAGACCGACTGGCTTTTTATTCTTATGCTCACGTTCCGTGGGTAAAAGGAGTGGGGCAGCGTGGTTTTGATGAAAATGATTTGCCAAGTGGAGAAGAAAAACGTCGTTTGTATGAAGACGGTAAAAAATTATTGCAAGATTTAGGTTACATCGAGGTTGGAATGGACCATTTTTCACTGGAACACGATGATTTATATCAATCTCTGATTCATAAAAAGCTTCATAGAAATTTTATGGGTTATACTTCGAGCAATACGCAGTTGATGGTCGGTTTGGGAATGTCATCAATTTCAGATTCATGGTATGCTTTTGCACAAAATGTAAAAACAGTTGAAGAATATCAGAAAATTGTTGAGACAGGCGAAATTCCTGTGGTAAAAGGTCATATTCTCAATGAAGAAGATTTATCAATAAGAAGACATATTTTAAATTTAATGTGTCAGTTGGAAACAACCTTTGAAAATAAATTTGCAATTCCTGAAATTGAAAATGCTTTTGAAATGTTGAAAGAAATGGAGCGTGATGAATTGGTTGAAATTAATCATAACCAAATCAAAATTACCGAAAAAGGTAGAGCTTTCACAAGAAACGTAGCCATGGTTTTTGATCTTAGAATGCTTAGAAACAAACCAGAAACCAGAATTTTCTCAATGACAATATAAAGAAAAGCGATTCAGTTTTGAATCGCTTTTCTTTACCTAAAGCCTAAAGCACAAAATTATTTAATAATTATTTTCTGGCTGTAAGATTTCAAATCTCCCGATTTAATATTAATATAATAAACTCCCGGAGTAATTCCTGTAATGTTGATGCTGTTTTCACTGTCAAATTTAGTTTCATCTAAAACTTTCCTGCCTTCAGTACTGATGATTTCGGCTGTACTTTGACTATCTCTTAAACCTTCTACGAAAATTCTTTCATGAGCAGGATTTGGGTAAATTCTGATTTCATTAAACAAATGATTATCCTGAACTTCCAAATTGGTTGTTGTAATTTTAAATATTTTACCATTGCTAACTGATGCGACGTAAAGATTTTTTAAATTATCTTCTCCAAAACTTGAAAAGTTGTTCCCAGCAAATGCTGTACTCCATGTAATTGCATTATTAGATTCCATTACTCCGATTTGTCTTGAGCAATAATCTGCGAAAAAATATTTCCCCTGCAAACTCGGATATTGTGTTCCTCTGTAAACATAACCTCCCGTAATTGAGCATTTTCCGCCAGAATGATCGTAAACTGCTACAGGAAAAGTCATCGTCGTTGAAGCTGCGCAACCTGAGGTATTGTAAGTGTTATTTCCCTCATAACATCTCCATCCGTAATTGATTCCGGCTTGAGTGATCGGCATTCTGTTGATTTCTTCAATTGCACCTTGTCCTACATCCGCAATCATTGCATTTCCTGTAGTAAGGTCAAAAGAAAATTTCCAGGCATTTCTTAATCCGTAAGACCAAACTTCATCAGCTCCGTCAATGCCAATAAATGGATTTCCAGCAGGAATATTGTAAGGCCCTGTTGAATTGATATCTATTCTTAACATTTTACCTAATAAAGAATTTTTATTTTGAGAGTTATTGTTCGGATCACCACCACTTCCTCCATCACCAGTTACAATCCATAAATTTCCGTCCGGTGCAAAATGAATGCTTCCACCATTATGATTGTCAAATGGTTTCGGAATATTTAAAATAATCTTCTCTGAATTGGGGTCAGCAACATTTGTGTTGGTTGTACTTACGCTATATCTCGCTACGACAATATTTCCTGCTGTATTGTTATAATAAACAAAAAAATAACCGTTTGTTGAGTATTGAGGATGAAAAGCAAGACCTAAGAGACCTCTTTCACCACCATACAGAACCTTGGTGCTTATATTTAAAAAATCGGCAGCATTTACGGTTCCATTTGATTGAATAATTTTGATGATTCCATTCTGTTGTACAACGAAAAGACGGTTGTCATTGGCGTTGGTGATTTCTACAGGACTTGTAAAGCCCGTTGCAAATTCTTCAAGATTAAAACTTTGAGAGTAAAAAATCAAAGAAGAAAAGATACTTAGAGAAAATAGTAGTTTTTTCATAATATTTTGAAATTAAAGGTGTTGTGAAGTTGAAATGAAAATTTCGTACCAATAGAATTTATATAAGTCTAAGAAATTTGAAATAAATGATTCTAGAAAAATTTAATCCTAAAAAATAAGCGCCAATATATCTGAAAATAAACCATTTCTGTTCTTAAAAATTCATAAAATATCAATAAAATCATTATATTTGCCGACTTAATTTAACGTAGTTATAATAAAATGCAAGGAAAAGGACTTATTACAATTGTTGCTATTGTACTAGGGTTAATTTGCTTAAACGAGCTATTACCAACCTGGTACGCAAGCAGAATTGAATCGCAAATCGAAGCTGCGAACGGAAACGAGAAAGAAATTCAAAGATTAAAAGAAGAAACTTTAAATCTTGGTTTTACAGAGCTTTCTTATGCTAAATCGAAAGATAAAGAAATGAAATTGGGTCTTGACCTTAAAGGGGGGATCAATGTTCTTTTGGAAATCAATCAGAGAGATTTGGTGAATGATTTAACCAATTATTCTACCAATCCTATTCTTATCGAGGCTTTAAACAAAACTGACGAGGTTCAGAAAAACTCTACAAAATCTTACATCGACAATTTCTTTGTTGAGTTTGATGCCGTAAACAAAGCAAAAGGTGCAAATCTTAAACTTGCAGATCCTGAAATTTTCGGAAACACAAACCTTTCTGAAATTAAATTCAATACAACTGATGAGCAGGTAAAAAGCATCATTAAGAAAAGAATTGATCTTTCTGTAGGTACAGCTTTCGAAGTTATCAGAACGAGAATTGACAAAATGGGTGCAGTGCAGCCAAATGTTCAGAGAGTTCCTGGTACAGCTAGAATTTCTGTGGAAATGCCGGGAATGAAAGATATCGATAAGGTAAAGAAAATGCTTCAGACTTCTGCTAAGCTTCAGTTTTGGGAAGTACAGCAGGTTCCGGAAGTAATTCCTTATTTTCAAACTTTAACAGCTACTGTTACAGCTAAAGGTGATTCTATGGGCGTGAAGAAAAATGTAAACTTCATGAACCTTCTTCAACTTGACAAATTGAAAACGAATGGTGTTGCAAGTGTAAAATTGACAGATACTGCTACAGTAAATAAAATTCTTAACAGTAAAATTGCTCAATCTTTACGTCCTGCAAACATTAAATATACCCAATTTATGTGGGGTTATAAGCCTGAGTCTACAGACGAAAAAAGCTTGGTTTTATATGCAACCAGAGGTAATATCAACCAAAAAGCTCCCGTAGACGGTGCGGTTGAAACTGCAAGTATTGGTTATGATGAATTGAGCAGAGTAATTGTAGATATGCAAATGGACTCTAAAGGTGCAAAAGACTGGAAAACGCTTACAGAGAAAAATGTAAACAAACCAGTTGCTGTAACTTTGGATAACAGAGTGTATACAGCGCCAAATGTTTCGGGAGTAATTCCTAACGGTAGAAGTCAAATCTCTGGTAACTTCTCTCAAGAAGAAGCTAAAGAATTGGTAGATGTTTTAGGAGCTGGTAAATTACCTGCAGGTGCAAAAGTTGTTCAGGCTACACAAGTAGGTCCGTCTTTAGGACAGGAATCTATTGATGCCGGAGTAATTTCATTTGCTATTGCATTCTTAATTATTATTGCATATATCATTTTCTATTACGGTGGAGCGGGAGTTTACGCTGTAATTGCAATGATCATCAACTTATTCTATATTTTCGGAATTATGGATTCCGGAGACTTTACATTGACTCTTCCTGGTATCGCAGGTATCGTACTTTCGATGGCAATGGCGGTAGATACCAATGTAATTATTTACGAAAGAACAAAAGAAGAATTATTTGCAGGTAAAGGTATTCTTGAAGCTTACAAAGATGGTTTCAAACATGCATTAAATGCGATTATTGATGGTCACTTAACAATGATTCTTACGGCAATCGTATTGTATTTCTTCGGAACAGGACCTATTAAAGGATTTGCATTAACTTTATTGATTGGTGCTGTAATGACATTATTTACTTCGATTCTACTTTCGAGAGTAATGATTTTCCACAGATTAAATAAAGGTAAAGGACTTTCAGTTTGGACTTCTCCAACGAAAAATCTTTTCAGAAATACTTGGATCGATTTTATCGGGAAAAGAAAATATTCTTACATCATTTCTGCTATTTTAACTGTTATTTCTATCGGATCTATTTTCGTTAATGGATTTAAATATGGTATTGACTTTACAGGAGGTAGAAATTACGTAGTAAGATTTGATAAAGCGGTAAATGCTGATGATGTAGAACACAAGCTTGTAAAAATGTTTACTACTGAAGACGGTAAAAACTCTTCTGTAGAAGCTAAAACTTTTGGAAACGATAAGCAATTAAAAATCTCTACAGATTACCTTATTGATGATGAATCTTTAAAAGCTGACCAGACTATTGAGCAGAAATTATTTGAAGGTTTAAAATCAGACTTACCATCAAATATTACTTTGGAAGAATTTAAATCTGCAGATACATCACACGCAGGAATTATCTCTTCTGAAAAAGTAGGACCTACAGTTGCAGATGATATTCAGACTCACGGTATTTTTGCAGTTGTTGCTGCTTTAGCAGGAATCTTTATCTATATTTTAGTAAGATTTAGAAAATGGCAGTTCTCTTTAGGAGCAGTTGCAGCATTATTCCACGATGCAATAATTATTTTAGGAGCGTATTCATTGCTTCACAAAATAATGCCTTTCAATATGGAAATCAACCAGGATTTCATCGCTGCAATTCTTACAGTATTGGGTTATTCAATAAACGATACCGTAATTATCTTCGATAGAATTAGAGAATATTTGAGAGAGAAAAAAGCTTTCACATTATCTGGATTATTCGATGATGCTATTTCAAGTACTTTAGGTAGAACGTTCAACACTACTTTTACTACTTTGCTTGTAATTCTTGCTATCTTCATCTTTGGTGGAGACAACTTGAGAGGATTTATGTTTGCATTGTTAATCGGTATCGGTTTCGGTGCTTATTCATCAATCTTTATTGCATCGGCAATTGCATACGATTTCCTTAAAACAGGAAAAGAAGAAGGGGTACATGGTAAATCTTCTGAAAATAAAGAAGTTCTTGCTTCAAAATAATTTAAACTACATTAAATAAGAAAAGAGTCTTTCAAATGAAAGGCTCTTTTTTATGTTTAAAATTCATTTTTTTAATTCTACAACTATCAACTAATAACCAACAACAATTCATCAATTTAGAACGATTATCTTTTCCTATTTTCTTACTTTTGCACCGAAATGGAAAAGTCAAAAAAGAAAGCAGCGATAGGTTTTATATTTGTAACGCTTTTAATAGATGTTATAGGTATAGGAATTATCATTCCTGTAATTCCCAAACTAATTGAAGAACTCATCCACGGAAGTGTGAATGAAGCTGCTAAATATGGGGGTTGGCTAGGCTTTGCTTATGCATTTACACAGTTTGTTTTTTCTCCTATTGTAGGAAATTTAAGTGATAAATATGGAAGAAGACCCATTATTTTAATATCACTTTTTGGTTTTGCTATTGATTATATATTTCTTGCTTTAGCACCAAGTATTGCACTTTTATTTGTTGGAAGAGTTATTGCGGGGATTACCGGAGCAAGTTTTACGACAGCCAGTGCATATATTGCAGACATTTCTACTGATAAAGATCGTGCGAAAAATTTCGGAATGATTGGTGCAGCTTTCGGATTGGGTTTTATTATTGGTCCTCTTTTGGGAGGCGGTCTAGGATATTTCGGACCTAGAGTTCCTTTTTATGCAGCTGCTGTTTTATGCTTACTGAATTTTCTTTATGGATATTTTATTCTTCCTGAAAGTTTAGATAAAGATAAAAGACGGGAATTCGACTGGAAACGCGCAAACCCGATTGGTTCATTTAAATTTCTTTTAAAACATCCCGAACTTTCAGGATTGGTACTGACTCTTTTTTTAATTTATATTGCAAGTCACGCTGTACAGACCGTATGGAATTATTTTACGATGAGTCAATTTGCTTGGGATGAACTTATGGTAGGGATTTCCTTAGGAGTTGTCGGTCTTTTGGTTGCTTTGGTTCAGGGAGTTTTAATACGGTATACAACTCCCAAATTAGGAGAACATAAAAGTATTTACATTGGTTTATCATTATATGCAGTAGGAATGTTGCTTTTTGCTTTCGCCACAGAAGGCTGGATGATGTTTGTTATTTTAGTTCCTTATTGTTTAGGTGGGATTTGTGGTCCTTCTCTGCAATCTGTGATTAGTAAAGGTGTTGCAGCAAATGAACAGGGCGAACTTCAAGGTGCTCTTACAGGTTTAATGAGTATTACATCTTGTATAGGTCCACTTTTGATGACGTATTTATTTTATCATTTCAGCGAAAAAAGTAATAGTTTTAGATTTCCCGGGGCTCCTTTCTTTTTGGCGTTTATCATGATGTCAATTAGCGTAGTGATTACGTATTACGCTTTCCAGAAAAAGAAATCTTAAAATTTATTTAAAATTAAATATATCCTGTTTTATATATACAATCTTTTGTAATTTAGCATCATGGAATTAAGCATTGGAGAAATGGCACTCATTGCCATTGCAATCGTAGTTTTATTCGGTCCGGATAAACTACCACAAATTGCTCGTGATCTTGGAGCAGGAGTGAGAAAAATGCGTGGAGCAGTAGACGATATCAAATCGGAAATCATGAAAGAAACAGATAATCCTGTTTCTGAAATTAAACGTGAGATTGAAAAGGTAAAAGATGCTGCAAAAGATTTCAATCCGATGAAAAATATCGAAGAGAACATTCTTAAAGAACAATCATCAACTACTCCGGAGGTTCCAAAAGTAAAACCTGCAGATGATGAAACTTACGAAGGACCGGTAAGCCGATAATCATGGAGGAAATTATTCAGGAAGATAAAAATCTGTTTCTTTATCTCAACAATTTAGGCGATACCGCTTTTGATCCTTTTTGGACGATGATTTCAGAAAAGTGGATATGGATTCCGCTTTATGTGATTTTCTTATATTTTCTTTATAAAAATTTTAAATTAAAATCTTTGCTTTATATTCTGTTGTTTGTTGCAATAGGAATTACGGTTTCAGACCAGATTTCAGGGATTTTCAAATATGGCGTTGCAAGACTAAGACCGTGTCATGATCCTACCATTAACGGTGCAATGCGTATTGTAGATTGTGGTGGATCATTTGGTTTTTATTCTGCTCACGCTTCAAACGTCTTTTTTTTAGCGAGTTACCTTACTTTTTTATTGAAAGATAAGCTTAAATGGTTTCCTTATGCTATATTTGTTTGGGCTGCAGTTGTATCTTACAGCCGTATATATTTAGGAGTACATTTCCCGATAGATATTTTGGTAGGGGCGTTTGTTGGAACTTTATTGGGAGGGCTTTTTGCCATGCTCGCAAAAAAAGTAATTAACAAACAAACTATAAATTTATGAGAAAACATCTATTCATTCTTAGCTTAGCTTTTACATCATTCGGTTTTTTGTCTGCTCAAGACAAAAAAACTGCTGAAGAATGTTTCAAAAAAGCTGATTACAAATGCGCCGAAGAACAATATTCAAAATTGGTATTGACAGAGCATATTCAGAAATATCAGTCGGAATATTATATCAGTTTAGGAACTGCGCAGAAACGATTAGGTAAAACTGCTGCGGCTTTCAAATCTTATGAATCTGCTTTAAAATCAAACCCTAAATCTATCGCAGTTTACGATAATCTTGCAACTTTACACAACCAAAAAGGAAATCGCGCTAAAGCTTTAGAATACGCAAATACAGGTGTAAAACTCGAGCCTGAAAATGCCGAAATTTATCTTATTCGTTCTAAAATTTATAATAATTTAGGCAAAAAAGATCTGGCAATGGCAGATTTAAAGCAAATCTTAACCTTCGCACCAGATAATATTTTTGCAAGAACAGGTTTAGCTACTTTAAAAAAGAATAACGGAGATTTGGAAGGCGCATTAAAAGATTACAATCAAATGCTTTCCGAAAAACCTGAATCTTTATTGTACAACGGAAGAGCCGATATTTATCTGAAAATGAAAAAATCAAAAGAGGCTTTAGCAGACATTAATAAAGCGATTTCCATTGATCCTAAATTTTCTCAGTCTTATGTTACAAAAGCAACAGTTTTATTTGAATCTGCAAAAGATAAAGAAGCTTGTGCGAATTTAGATAAAGCAATCGCATTAGGTCATGAAAAAGCTTTACTGACCGAATTTAATGCAAAGTGTTTAAAAAAGTAAAAGTAGTTTTAATTTAAAAAAAATAGAATCTTTATATTCATAAATGTCATTGTAAAAGATGGCATTTTTATTTAATTGTCAACAAATCAAAAATTCATGTTAAATATAGTTCTTGTAGAGCCTGAAATTCCAAACAATACCGGAAATATCGGTAGATTATGCGTCGGGACTGAAAGCAGATTACATCTCATTCATCCATTGGGATTTTTAATTGATGATAAAAATTTGAAACGTTCAGGTTTAGATTATTGGGTTCATCTTGACGTTACAGAATATGAAAATGTCGATGAATGGATGAAAGAGATTCCAGATTTGTCAAGAGTTTTTTTAATGAGTTCACATGCCGAAAAATCTTATCTGGAAACTGATTTTCAGGATGGAGACTGGTTGGTTTTTGGGAAAGAAAGTAAAGGTTTAAGTCAAGATGTTTTAGCCCTTTTTGAAAATCATTTAACAATTCCGATGTCAAAATTGATTAGGAGTTTTAATATTGCCAATTCTGTGGCTTTTGTTGTTGGTGAGGCTAAAAGACAAATTGGGCTGAAAGGTTAATTTACAGATAAAGAATTTTTGATTATTAAAATCTGTTAAATAAAATTAAATTTTAATGATTATCGAATACCTTTCGTATATTTGAAAATAATCACTACTTAAAGATTTATTTTAAATTATGAAAACACTTTCCAGATTTGTTTTATCAGCAACTTTTGTAATGGCTTTAGGAATTACTAATATTGCTTTTGCTCAGGAAACTAAAAATGATCTTGCAATAAATACCAATTCCTTATTAGGAAATACAGTTAAAAGACATGAAGCATCTCCTGAATTAAAATCGTCAACTTTGATTTTAATTGACAAAGTTGAAAGCTCACTAAGTGATCTTAAAGAATTAAAAGGAGATCATGTAAAAAACGTAAAAGTTCTTTTAAATGATTCTGTAAAAAAGAAGTACAAAGAAAAAGGGATCAAAGAGCTTATTTCAGTTACAACAAAATAATTAATCGTTATGATACGGTTTTCCCTGTAAAATTTGATCAGCTCTGTAAAGTTGTTCTACGATAAAAAGCCGGATCATCTGATGCGTAAATGTCATTTTAGATAATGACATTTTTTCGTTGGCTCTGCTGTAAATTTCATCTGAAAAACCGTACGCTCCACCAATCAGGATATGAACTTTTTTTACAGAAGAATTCATCCAAAAATCTATTTTTGTCGAAAATTCCCGGCTTGTAAACTGTTTTCCTTTTTCATCAAGAAGAATCACCAGATCATTTTTATCAATTTGGTTTAAAAACAATTTTGCCTCTTCTTTTTTTAGAAGATCTGAAGAAAGATTTTTGGCATTTTTCACATCTGGAATTTCTGTAATCTCAAAATTCCAGTGTTTTGGAAGTCGGGTAAGATAATAACTGATCAAAGAGGTAATTTCTTTGTCATCTGTCTTCCCAATACAAACTAAACTGATTCGCATTTCTTATATTTGCTGAGCACAAATATACTTTATGGCTATAAAAATTCCTAAGTTTATATTAAAAATTCAAGATTTTCTAGATGATATTCATCTTCCGGTACTTGGAATATCGCTTTGGCAGATGTTTCAGATCTATTTTGCAGGTATTTTTAAAGATAAAATAGGCAGAAAAGCAGCAGCCATTTCGTGGAGTTTTACTTTGAGTCTGTTTCCTTTTTTACTGTTTTTACTTTCCGTAATTCCTTATATGCCGCATTATGATAAGCTTCAATTCTATATTTTTGAAGTTTTAATGCACAATATTTTTCCTTCCAATATAGAAGGTGATGTACGAAGTTATATCCAGGATAATATTATTCCTAATATGAAAGGTATAAGCAATCTCACGATACTGATAGCGCTGATTTTTGCAACAAATGGTACTTTTTCTCTCATCAATGGTTTTAATGAAAATTCAAAAGAAAAACTGACGGATGTAAAAGAATTTATTCTTTCGTTTTTTATCACAATCGGTTTCGTAAGTATTATATTTTTAGCACTTTTCGGGGTGTATTATACTGAAGTTGTTTTAAAGGATTTCTCACCGGGATATAATCTTTCTTGGATTGTAAGAAACTTATCTAAAATTATCGGTTTTTTTTCCTTTCCGTTCTTTTATTTTATCTTGTTAGCATTGTTTTATTGGTTAGGAACAGTGAAAATCATCAGATTCAGACAGGCAATTCCGGGTGCTATTTTAACCACAGTTTTGTTTGTGGTTACGACTTATTTCTTTGCTTTATATGTGAAAAATATTGCACGTTACAATGTGCTTTATGGCTCAATCGGAAGTATGATTTTATTAATGGTTTGGGTAAATGTGAATGTTTATCTTCTTCTTTTTGGAAACGAATTGAATATGGCATTGCGTAAATTAAGAATAGAAAAATTGCTTTCAGACGAAATAAAAAGAGATGCGAAAAACTATAAAACCGAAATTTCTGAGCCAGATCTTGAAAGTGATGATGAGCACAGAAGACCTTATACTGACAAAAAAACTAAATGAATAGGAATATTATAAAAGCTACTTTAATTTTTGCAGTTTTGATTGGATTACAATCTTGTGATGGAGTAGTTGACAGGATTTATGAAAACAGTACCGAACAAAACAGTTTCTCACAGTATCAAGGAAAATATACAGGAACTTATATAGGAGATAATAATGGAAGTTTAGTGATTATTGTGAGTGAAAAAGGTTCTGTAGAAATTACAAGAACTTCACTCAATTCAAGTGAAACTTACACTACTGGATTGGTAAATGCAGCTTTTAATACAATTAATAAAGCTCCATCTGGTTTTTATTTAATCGGAAGTCTGAATTCTCAAGTGGGAACCTGGGAAATGAATGGTTTAAAAGGAAATTGGACTGTCAAAAAAAATTAATCTTCTTCAATTTCTATTTTCTTCGAACTTAAATTTAAAACTAAATATCCCGAAATTGCCGCAATCACGGAAGCAATCAAGATCGAAAACTTCGCTTCATCCTGAAAATCGATTTCATTTTTAAATGAAAGTAAAGCGATAAATATTGACATTGTAAATCCGATTCCTGCTAAAAGTCCGACTCCGATCATTTGATTCCATGAAGAATTTTGAGGCAGAGAGCTTATCTTTAATTTTATAGCAATTAAGGAGAATAGGTTGATTCCAATGAGTTTTCCAAAAACAAGTCCGCCAATAATTCCTAAACCTAAACTGCTGAACAATCCATCAATCATATTACTGTTGAACGCAATATTGGTATTTGTTAAAGCAAAAATTGGCATAATTAAAAAGCTTACCGGAAAATGAAGCGAATGTTCTAATTTTTCTAAAGGAGAAATTCTTTTTTCAGATTTATTTGTTGGAATTGTAAAAGCTAATAAAACTCCAGCAATGGTTGCATGAATTCCTGAATGATGCAGAAAATACCATAAAAATAATCCCGGAATAAGATAAAAAATCAGCTTTTTTACTTTCAAAAAATTTAATATAAATAAAATGGTAACAATTCCAAAAGACAGTAAAAGATACATCCAGTGAATTTGCTCAGTATAAAAAATGGCAATGACCAAAATTGCTCCTAAGTCATCCACAATTGCCAAAGCTGCCAGGAAAATTTTGAGTGAAGCAGGAACTTTTTTACCCAACATTGAAATAATCGCTAAAGAAAAAGCAATATCTGTCGCCATCGGAATTCCCCAACCGTTGCTGTAATCCGTTCCGGAATTAAATGCGCTGTAAATTAATGCAGGAATCAACATTCCGCCAATTGCCGCAAAGATTGGAAGTGATGCATTTTTGAAAGATGATAGTTCGCCTTCTACAAGTTCTCTTTTGATTTCCAACCCTACCAAAAGGAAGAAAATTGCCATTAAACCATCATTAATCCAAATACTTACAGGATATTTTAAATGTATATCTTCAAAACCAATCTGAAAATTTAAAAATTCCTGAAAGTTATTTCCTAATGATGAATTTGCAATAATTAAAGCAAAAGCAACACAGAAAATCAATAAAATTCCTGATGACTGACTGCTCTGAAAAAACTTTTTAAAATACTTCGACAGCTTCATTTCTCAATTTTAAATACGTCTGATTCTTGAAATTCCGTCGATGGCTTTTAATTTTTTAAATGTTTCTTCAAGCTGACCTTTATGTTTTACTTCCAAATTGATATTTCCCGTGAAAATACCGTCGTTAGATTCTATCGACATACTTTTCATATCCATTCCCATTGCACCACTGATAACGGTAGTAATATCGTTAATCATTCCCATTCTGTCAAGACCTTCAATCTCAATTTTAATACGGTTTTTGAAGCTTTCTTCATTCACCCATTTTGCTGGAATTACACGATAATCATATTGTGCACGAAGATTGATCGCATTCGGACAATTGTCACTGTGAACTTTTATTCCTTCTGAAATCGTGATGAAACCAAAAATTTTATCTCCGGGAATTACTGTACAGCATTTTGCATAACTATAATTCAGCTTTTCTTCATCTTTCCCGAAAACAATCATGTCGAGATTGATTTCCTTAGGCTCTTCGTAATGTTGGTTTTTATTAGGACTTCTTTTAAACCTTGAAAGTAAATTATTAAATACATTTTTACTTTCAATATATTTTCTTAAACTACTTGCGTCCAGTTCATTAGTTTGGAATTTTAAAAATAATTCCTGTGAAGTTTTAAGGTTGAAAAATTTCTGAAGTTTATTGATTTCTTCATCGTTAAAATTGATTTTTGCATGACGAAGTTTTCTCTGTAAAATCTCTTTTCCTTCTTCTACAAAAGAATTTTTTTCTGAATTTAAATAACTCTTAATCTTAGATTTTGCCTTTGAAGTCGCCACAAAATCAAGCCAGTCAAATTTAGGTTTTTGATTTTGAGAAGAGAGAATATCTACCTGATCTCCGTTTTGAAGAATATATGAAATAGGGACCAATTTCCCGTTGATTTTTGCACCTAAACATTTCATTCCTAAATCTGTATGGACAGAAAAAGCGAAATCTAAAGCTGTGGAATTGGTTGGAAGAATTTTAATTTCACCTTTTGGAGTAAATACAAAAACTTCTTTCGAATATAAATTAAGTTTAATATTATCTAAAAGCTCAGAAGTCGAAAGATTCTGTTGTTGTTCAAGAACATCACGGATTTCTGTCACCCATTTTTCAAAATTTCTGTCGTCATTGCTTTGTTTGTAGCCTTCTTTATATTTGTAATGAGCAGCAACACCTTTTTCGGCAATGTCATCCATTCTTTCAGAACGAATTTGTACTTCAATCCATTTTCGATCTGGGCCAAGAACTGTTAAATGTAAACTTTCATATCCTGTAGATCGTGGTTGTGTAATCCAGTCACGCATTCTCGAAGGATTACTGTGATAAACATCTGTTACGATTGAATATATTTTCCAGGCAAGAAACTTTTCATTCTTAGCATCTGATTTATAGATGATTCGGATGGCGTAATTATCAAAAACTTCCTCAAAAGAAACGCCTTGTTTAAGCATTTTTCTGTAAATAGAGGAAATTGCTTTTGCACGACCTTTAATACTTGTATTTAAGCCTTCATCCTTTAATCTTTCAGAAACCTCTTTTGTAAACTCATCAATGTAGCGGATTCTGTTGTCTTTCGCTAATTCAAGTTTTTCTGTAATTTCATTATAAACATCGGGATTATTGTACTTTAAAGATAAATCTTCAAGCTCAGATTTAATATTGTACAATCCCAATCTATGAGCCATTGGAGCGTAAATATAGACCGTTTCAGAAGCAATTTTCTTCTGTTTATCCGGCGCCATACTGTCCAAAGTTCGCATATTGTGAAGTCGGTCTGCAATTTTAATCAGAATTACTCGGAAATCTTCAGAAAGAGTGAGTAATAATTTTCTATAGTTCTCAGATTGTACAGAAATATTTTGGTGATTCATTATGGAAATCTTCGTCAAACTGTTGACAATTCCCGCAATTCTTTCCCCAAAAATTTTCTTTAAATCTTCATAAGTATAATCTGAATCTTCGATTACATCATGCAAAAGCGCACAGGCAATAGAAGTTGCTCCCAAACCAATCTCCTTTGCTATGATTTTTGCAACAGCAATAGGATGATAAATATAAGGCTCGCCCGATTTTCTTCTCTGATCTTTATGTGCATCAAGAGCAATATCAAAAGCCTTTCGGATGAGTTTATTATTCTCTTCATCCAAAGTTCTATAGGTGTTAGAAATCAGGTCTTTGTACCTCGCTAAGATTTCTTTATTTTCTTGTTCTAAGTCGTAACTCATCTGTGTAAAAGGCTTTATTTGAACGAAAATACGAAAAATATAATGATTTGTCTATTCTAAAAACTAAAAATCCGCAGAAAGAAAATCTGCGGATTGGGGTTATAAGTTTTTATTTTGTCTTAAGCTTTCACTTCAGAGTTCATTCCGTCATGTTGAACTTTAATTTTAACATCCGGACTGCTGTGAATTTCGGCTTTGCTTCGCGCATCAATCAATTTTTTTAGATTGCTGTAGGAAGCCTGATCAATGCTCATGTTTTCGAATAGATAAGTTTTATGTACATGGTTTTCAGAAAATATGTGCCTCAACTTATCGGTCATATCTCTGTTTTTTATCTCTACACTCGCCAAGTATTGGGAGTTATGATGATCGTCACTAAGATATACAATATACTCAGAATCTAAGAATCCTAAATCCTCAATTTCTTTTTCAAGTTTTTTGTAATCACTGTTTGGTCCAAATAATCCTGCTAAAATGCTTGACATAGTAATTTGTTTTATATTGGTTATCTAAAGATAGAAATATTTTTGAAATAATTAATAAAAATTCAATAAAATTTTAAATATTTTATTTTATCTATAATAAATTAATAAAAATTAAGATATTATCTATTTTTATAGAAGTTGCTTTAATCTATTTTCTTCCATTTTTCGGTCTTAGCTATTTTTTCGACCTTTTCATAAAAATTCATTAACCACAAATTTCTCTTTCCATTATAATCGTAAATTTTTTTTGATTTTCCATTATCGAAAATGATTTCGGTTGCCACAAAAAAATCATCGCTTGAAAATGGATATCTTTCATTTATTTTTATGAAATTAACTTCATTAAGACCGTTTGCCAGCTTCTGAAAATCCAAATAGCCGTCGCCTGAAAAATTCCCCTTTAAATTTTTAAAGCGGTCGGAATGTAGAATTAGAGAATCTTTCGTTAATATTAATTGGTATATTCTTATGGGTGGATAATGTTCATTTTTAGTGAAAATTATTTTTTCGATCTTATGTTTTTTACTTTTAGAATAATACTCCATCAATTCATTGTTTTTAATCATTAAAGTATCAACATCAAATATTTTCGTTGGACTATCAAAGTCTGTGTGATAGCGAATCATTTTAATTAATGGTTGATTTTTATATTGGACTATTTTTGCTGCAACAATTTGATAAATATTGCCTTTTCCGGGATTCAGAAGTGTGTAACCTTTATCTCCGCTTAATAAAACTGCTGTATGATAATTATCTTTTGCGATATAACTTTTACAATGTCATTACGTTTTAAAGATTTTTTGTACGCAAGATTGACCAGATAGTCTTTTTTACCGTCGTTATTAAAATCAACTTCATAGATTGATTTAAAGTTTTCGTCATTAAGAATTTTTTTTAAAGTTTTTATTGAATCTACGAAGTCGTTACCTGTAAAAAAGTCTTCCTTTAGATTCAGATTTTCGTAATTAATGTTTGAATGTATTATTTCCAAAATTTCTTTTTCATTCAAACCTTTTTTTCCGCAGGATTGCAAAAGAAGAATTCCGATTAATAAATAGATTAGTTTCATCAAATAAGTTTTTAATTAAAAAGCCTGTTTAAAAATTAAACAGGCTCTAAATTATTTGAATATAATTAAATTCTTTCATTTTTAATTTCCTCCACAATTTCAGGATTAAGAAGGGTAGAAGTATCTCCGAAATTAGAGAAGTCACCTTCCGCAATTTTTCTTAGAATTCTACGCATAATCTTACCGGAACGTGTTTTCGGCAACCCGGAAACAAACTGAATTTTATCAAGCTTTGCAATCGGACCGATCTGATCTGAAATCAACTGATTGATTTCTTTTTTCAGGTTTTCTTTCTGACGGCCGGCGCCACTGTCTTTTAAAATTACGAAACCATACAAAGCACTTCCTTTGATATCATGCGGGAAGCCTACAATCGCAGATTCTGCCACTGCAGGATGTTCGTTAATGCTGTCTTCGATAGGTGCTGTACCTAAATTATGTCCTGACACAATCACTACATCATCTACACGACCTGTAATTCTGTAATAACCTACTTCATCTCTCAAAGCACCGTCACCCGTGAAATATTTCCCCGGAAATGCTGAGAAATAAGTTTCTTTATACCTTTGATGATCGCCCCAAATCGTTCTCGCAATTCCAGGCCAAGGAAAACGGATACAGAGATTTCCTGTCACCTGATTTCCTGTAATTTCATTGCGTTTGTCATCCATCAAAACCGGTTGAATTCCCGGTAACGGAAGTGTTGCATAAGTCGGTTTCGTCGGCGTAACAAATGGGATAGGAGAGATCATAATTCCGCCGGTTTCTGTTTGCCACCACGTATCGACAATCGGACATTTTTTTCTTCCTACGTGATCGTTAAACCAATGCCATGCTTCATCATTAATCGGTTCACCAACAGATCCGATCACTCTTAATGAGCTTAAATCATGTTTGTCAACCCACTCAGCGCTTTCTTTTGCCAAAGAACGGATGGCGGTTGGAGCAGTGTAAAATTGAGTGACTTTATGTTTTTCAATCACTTCCCAGAATCTGTCAGGCTCAGGGTACGTAGGAACTCCTTCGAAAATGACGGTGGTTGCCCCATTTAAAAGCGGTCCGTACAAAATGTAAGAGTGTCCCGTAATCCAGCCGATATCTGCAGTACACCAATAGATGTCATTTTCCTGATAATTGAAAACATTTTTAAATGTATATGCCGAATAAACCATATAACCAGCCGAAGTATGAAGCATTCCTTTTGGTTTTCCTGTAGAACCTGAAGTGTACAGAATAAACAGAGGATCTTCAGCATCCATAATGATTGTTACGAAATCGGCAGAAGCTTTTTCGTACAGGTCAGCCATCCAGAAATCTCTACCTTCCTTCATTTTTATTTCGTTGTTGGTTCTTTTGACCACCAAAGCTTTTTCTACAGTAGGACATTTTTCCAAAGCTTCGTCGATTATTGATTTTAAATCTAAAACTTTATTGCCTCTGTAACTTCCGTCTGAAGTGATCAGCATTTTTGCGCCGCAGTCATTCACTCTCGAAACTACTGCCGAAGCTGAAAATCCGGCGAAAATAACTGAATGTACAGCTCCGATTTTCGCACAGGCCAACATCGTAACCGCCAGCTCAGGAATCATCGGAAGGTAGATGCAGACTCTGTCGCCCTTCTCGATGCCCATGTCTTTTAGAACATTGGCTGTTTTGTTGACTCTTTCATACAGTTCGTTGTAGGAAATATGCTGAGCTTCTTCTTTCGGATCGTTCGGCTCCCAGATGATGGCTGTTTTTTCGCCACGTACGGAAAGATGTCTGTCGAGGCAGTTTTTAGTGATATTTAATTTAGCATCTTTAAACCATGTGATTTTTGCCTCATTCATATCATATTTTACCACTTTGCTCCATCTTTGGTACCATACAAAATTTTGGTCAGCCACTTTATCCCAGAATTTTTTCGGGTTTTTGATTGATTTTTTGTACTCTTCAAAGTAGTGCGGTAAATCTTCTATCACGTAATTTCTCATACTTTTTCTTTTTAGAATTATTTATTATTTTAATTTTTTATTTAAATTGTTTTGTAGAGTTTTAATTTGAACACGAAGGTCACAGAGTTTTTTTAAATTAATGCTTCTTTAAGTCTCACAGAGCCGTTTCAATATACAAGACTGTATTTTCTTTATTTAACTGTCAACAATTTTATCTAATTGAAATTCCATAATTGGTAACAATCTATCCTTTATTGATGTTTCTATTTGTCCAATTTTTGTAAACCCAAAGCTTTCATAAAATTTCTTTGCATTTGGGTCGGCGTCAAGAATTATTCCTGATTTTTTGCTCTGTTTTATTTTTAAGATGAAATCATTCATTAATATTTTACCAAATCCTTTACCAATATTTTCTGGTGAAACAAAAAGATTATCCAGCCTCACGCTGTTATTTTCAATTTCGAAATAAGAATAATAAGCAACAGCGGATTGGTTGATAACTAATTTATAAACTTCATTGCTTTGGATATATTCTGAAGTGATGGTTAGCAAATCTGACCACTCATCAATTTGTTTATCGGAATATCCCCAGTAAGCTTTTGATCTTTTTGTAATCTCAGTTAAAATCTTGTCTTCATCGGAATTTGCTTTGATAATTTCTGTCATCACACTTAATTTTATGAATTTCTGTATTGCAGAATCTTCTCCTTTAATTCCTCAATAATCATTTCATCATCAATCGTCGACGGAATCTGAAATTCTTTACCGTCAATAATGGTTCTGATCAGTTTTCTTAAAATTTTTCCTGAACGGGTTTTTGGAAGTCTTTTTATGATCATTACAGACTTGAGAAACGCAACTGCTCCGATTTTTTCTCTTACATTTTTAATGATTTCTTTTTCAACATCCTCTTCAGAAATTTCGGAACCGTTTTTTAAAACAACTGTTGCAAAAGGAACCTGTCCACGCAAATCATCATCAATTCCCACTACGGCGCATTCCGCGACATCTGGATGCGAGGAAACAATTTCTTCCATTTCAGAAGTTGAAAGTCGGTGGCCTGCAACGTTGATGACATCGTCCACTCTTCCTGTGATGAAAATATAGCCGTCTTCATCTTTAATGGCACCGTCTCCTGAAAAATAATAACCGTTGTACTGAGATAAATAACTTTTCTTAAAACGCTCGTAATCATTCCAAATTCCCAGCATTGCACCGGGCGGAAGCGGCAGTTTGATAACTAAATATCCTTCTTTATGCTCATCCAATTCATATCCATTTTCATCAAAAATTTTAATATTGTATCCTGGAATCGGTTTTCCCGCGGAAGCTCTTTTAATTTTATATTTATTATCAAAAGTGAGTAAGCCTAACATCGGCGAGCCGGATTCTGTCTGCCACCAATGGTCTATGGCGGGAACACCGATGTGCTTTTCAAACCAATCCAAAGTTGCAACATCGCATCTTTCGCCTGCCAAAAACTGTTTTTTGAAATGGCTTAAATCATATTTCTTCACTAATTCACCATTCGGATCTTCTTTTTTAATCGCCCTGATAGCTGTAGGAGCCGTGAACATTGCGGAAACTTTATATTCTGAAATTAATCTCCAAAAAGTTCCTGCGTCAGGAGTCATAATTGGTTTTCCTTCGAAAATAATCGTGGTGTTTCTGTTGATTAAAGGTCCGTAAACGCTGTAACTGTGTCCGACAGCCCAACCAAAATCGGAAGCCGCCCAAAATGTTTCACCCTGTTCAATTCCATAAATATATTTCATTGAAAATTTCAAAGCAGTTGCGTAACCACCGGTATCTCTTGTGATGCCTTTTGGTTTTCCGGTAGTTCCCGAAGTGTATAATAAATAAAGCGGATGATTCGATTCTACAGAAACACAATCTGCAGGCTCTGATTTTGAAACCAATTCTTCATAATCAATGATGCCTTCAAACATTTCATCCTGATTGTTGATTAATCTTCTGTTAAAAACAATGATGTTTTCGACTTTATCCTGCGCCAGTTCTATTGCTTTTTCAACCAATGGCAAATAGGGAATTCTTTTGGCAATTTCAATTCCCGCGGTGGCAGTAATCAACGCTTTTGGTTTGCAGTCATCGATTCTAACGACCAGTTCGTGCGGTGCAAAACCTCCGAAAACCACATTGTGAATCACGCCGATTCTTGCACAGGCCAACATCGCAAAAAGCGTCTGAGGAATCATCGGCATATAAATGACTGCGGTATCGCCTTTTTTTAAGCCTAAAGAAACCAATCCGCCAGCTAATTTTGAAATTTCTTTTTTAGCCTGATTAAAGGTGTATTTTAATTTCTGATTGGTAACGGGAGAATCGTAGATAATCGCTGTTTCTTCTCCAAAACCGTCTTCAATATGTTTGTCGATGCAGAGATAAGACATGTTGAGTTTTCCGTCCGCAAACCATTGGGTGTAATCATTTCCGTCCTTGGAAATAATCTGATTTGGAAATTCAAACCACGAAATTTCCTGAGCCTGTTCTTTCCAGAACTGCTCTCTGTTTTCTATGCTTTGTTTAAATAAATTATCTGTGTTCATAATTTGTTGTTTTTAAAACACGAATTGCACGAATTTTTTCACGAATTGCACTAAATCATTTGCGCAATTTTATTTATGATATTCGTGTTTAAGCAGTAAGCAATTCCTCAATCTGAGAAATCAGTTTTTTAATCGAGTACGGTTTTGTTACGTACGCGTCAGCTCCCATTTCCAGGCCTTTTTCAATATCTTTTGGATTGTTTTTGGCACTGAGGAACAGAACTTTTGTATTGTTTAAATTTTCATTCTTTTTAATTTCTTCCAGAGTGCTGTAGCCATCAAGATTGGGCATCATAATGTCGAGTAAAATCACATCTGGAACAATGGTTTTTAAAAACTCCAAAACCTCTGTTCCGTCTCTGGCGATAAAAACTTCGTACCCAATTTTCCGGAAACTGTATTCCAGAGACATTAATATTTTGTGTTCGTCGTCGGCGATTAAGATCTTTTTCATTTTTGTACTTCGTTAGGGTTCAACTTCATGGTCTTTTATATTGTTTTTCGGCAGGGTGATGGTAAACGTCACACCCAATCCGCTGTTTTCTGCTTTTATGGTTCCGTTATGGGCTTCGATGATTCTTTTTGAAATTGCCAGTCCAAGGCCGCTTCCGGTAGGTTTGATAATGTTTTGATTTTTAGACTGATAAAATTTATCGAAAATCATTTCCAGATCTTCTTCGGGAATATTTTTCCCCGTATTGAAAATTTTAATGATCAAATTATCGTCTTTTTCTGAAAGTTTCGTCTGTATAATTCCCTGTTCATCGGTGAATTTCAAAGCATTTCCTAAAATATTCTGAAACAACTGGATAAATCTCGCTTCATCATATTGAAATTGATAATGCTTTAATAAATCAACTTCGCTGACATGAATGAATTTCTGCTGAATCAAATGTAGGATAGGATTTAAAGCTTTTTTATAGGTTTCGATAATGTTATTTTCCTGAATATTTAAAGCAATTTCTCCATGTTGAAGCTTGTCCAGATAAAGAATATCATTAATAATTTCGCTCAAACGGTCAGACTCTGTGATGATGTTGTTTAAAAATTCTTTTTTAATATCTAAAGGAATATCATCGTCATCAGCCAAAATTTCTCCAGCCGAACGGATTGCTGTGATCGGTGTTCTCAATTCATGTGCAACAGAATCCAGGAAATCATCCTTCTGACGGTCTTTTACGATGAGATTTTCATTGGCGGCACTGAGGTCGTTGGAAAGCTGTTTGAGCTCTTCAGATTTCTCGGTCAGTTTTTTATTTAGCGTGATATTCTCTTTTGATTCTTCCAAAATATTTAAAACTTCCTTCAAAGAAATTTTATCTTCCTTGGTTACCCCTTCAATCAGAATTTTTGCCGAAGCCGTCCCGATTCTTCCTGCCAAAAGGTTTTCAGAAAATTTAATAAATCTTGAATCGGCGGTTTCGGTTTGCGAATCAATATTGTATTTAATATTGAAGATCCGCATTGCCTGTTCGGTTTTCTTTTTACCTAAAAAACGTTCCAGAATATTTTGAATATCAGAAACATAAGCAGTTCCACGCCAAATGAAGGCGTTTTCGTGATTTTGAATATATTTATCGATATCAACATACAATTCGGCAAAATTTCTTTCACGGTAATTTCCTTTCATACTTACGGAAAGTATCGTAAATAGGGCAGTGTTTACTAAAATCGACCAAAAGAAAATTTCAGGAATTCGGGTTAAAAAAGAAATGTCAAAAAACTGAAAAGCATTATACAAATCTCTTAAAACTCCTTTCAGTTCAGAATTATAAGAAAAATAATATTGTGGAATAATCAATCCGAAGTAACAGATAATTAATCCAGCCAAAAGTCCAGCCACCGCGCCGTGATAACTACCTCTTCTCCAGAATATTGCTCCAAAAAATGCAGGTGCTAATTGTGCAATGATTACAAAGGAAATCAATCCGACAGAATCTAAAGAGGTTTTTAAAATAAAATATTTATAAAAAGCAAAAGCTACGATAATCAACCCGAAAATTGAGAATTTACGGATGTTCGTAATGTTTCTTGTATTTTGAATTTCATTTTCAGCTTTAAATTTTCCAAGTAAACCATAAGGAATAATTAAATTGTTTGAAAGCATAATAGACAGAGTGATCGCTGAGATAATAATCATTGAAATACATGAACTCAAACCTCCCAAAAACACCAAAACCGTAATCAAAGTATTGTCAAAATGTTGCGGAATGAGAATAGAGTAGAACTCAGGATTGACGTTTTGTCCATTGAAAATCAATCTTCCGCCCCAGGCAATCGGGAAGATGAAAATCGTGAATATTAAAAGGTAAAGAGGGAAAAACCAAATTGCAGTTTTGATGTGCTTTTCCTGTCTGTTTTCAACGATTGCGGTGTGAAACTGTCTAGGTAAAATACAGATTGCTGTTCCGGAAATCATACAGAGAACCATCCAGTTCATCGCACCTTCAATTCCGTTAAATGTATTTTTTGCTTTAAAATCAGGAAATTTGCTGGCTTTTTGATACAGGTCTGAAAATCCGTCGAATGCATAATAGATAACGAATAATCCCAAAATAATAATAAAGAATAATTTCAGGAAACTTTCCAGGGCAATGGCAGAAATAATTCCCAAACGCTTTTCTGAGGCATCAACATACTTTGTTCCGTAATATGATGAGAAAACTGCGATTAGTATAACAACAAAAGTTCCGCTGTCCGTTAAAATATTTTGAGAAAATTTAGTTTCTGTCACCAAATGAAAAGTTTCGGAAATTGCTTTGATCTGCAATCCAATGTATGGAATAATCGCAAAGAGACAGACCAGAGTGATGATTGCACTGAAACTACGGCTGTTTCCATATCTTAATGAAATGAAATCTGCCAAACTGCTGATTTTATTGACTCTCGAAATGCGGACAATCCGAGTATTAATGTAAATCCAGGCCGGAACTACCATGATCGGACCAATGTAAATCGGTAAATAATTGAGTCCGCTGGTAGCCGCCACGCCGATACTTCCATAATACGTCCATGCGGTGCAGTACACAGCAAGCGACAGTGCATAAATGTAAGGGTTATTGATCCAGATCTTACTCTTTTTCTTCTCTGCCAAATGAGCAACTAAGAACAAAAGTGCGAGGTAGATAAGGACAGCGATAAATAATGCGAAACTACTCATCATATTTTTTTACGATTACAAAAGAAATAATGATGGAAATCATCCAGACTGCGAAGAAATAAACAAGAATCATCGGATATCCAAAAACTTCCCTTTCACTGTTGAAGAGCAATGAAATAGGAATGCTGAACGCAATCAAAAGACCTACGCTCAGAATAATCAGTTTTTGCTCGTGACGCTTTTTCATAAGTGATTATTGATGAATGATAATTGATTGGTACGGATGTTTAAAGTTTTTTTAAATTTCATTTTTAATGAAAAATTTAAAATAATTCTGCTTTTCTCCAACGTTAGAAGAGAGAAAAACATCTATCTAAAATTAACTAAAATTACTACCATGTCATCCCGAGCTTGTCGAAGGATGGGTTGGGGAAATAATGTTTAATAGACTCTTTTATTAAAAACGATAATTGATGAACAAACCGAAATCATTCATCAATTATCATCTATCATTTATAAATTATTTCTCGTCAGAATATTCTCCAGTCAATGAATAATATCCAAAGATGGCCAATCCACCAGTGACAATCGGAACCAATACAAAAAGTATAATGATGCCGAACACAAGGTCTTCCTGTTTTCCTGATGTGATTTTAGGGATGCCCATCACCGTTATTCCAAAATAGGCGACGATCAGGGCGGCTAATATCCATACAATGCCTAATATTTTTTTTAATCCGTTCATTTTAGTAGATTTAAAATTAATAAATTTTTGAGTGATTATCCCTATTAATCGTGGATATTGTTGTTCTTATTTTTCAGATAAATCAATCCGATGACTAAACAGACTGCGGCAACTCCGATCGGATACCAAAGTCCTTCGAGATACCACGTCGCATGTCCTGCATCTTTTCCGGAAGTTACGAGATAAGTAGCTACTGCGGGAAGCAATCCTCCAAAAACCCCATTACCAATATGATAAGGCAACGACATCGAGGTGTAACGGATTCTCACCGGGAACATTTCAACCAAAAATGCTGCTATCGGACCGTAAACCATCGTTACAAAAATCACCTGAATAAATACAAGGAAGACCAAATACCATCTTGTATCATCATTCAACGTAATCGATGTTGAAACTTTTGGCTCTTCCGCCTTTCCGTCTTTCATCACAGGACCGGCGGCTGACCAGTGAACGATGCTGTCTTTTTTAATTAAAGTTCCGTCTGTGTAAGTCGTTTCTTTATGGAATGTAACTAAACTGTCTGTTGCAATCGTTTTGTGAATGGCCGCGATTCTCGTTTCCTTAATACCTTCACTTGCAACTGTTTTTGCTTCTATATTCACGCTTTTGTACATCGCGTCGTAAATTGGTCTGTAGGCTAAAATTGCAACCAACATTCCGGTCATCATAATTGCTTTTCGGCCAATTTTGTCTGAAAGCCAACCAAAAAATACGAAGAAAGGTGTTCCCATCAATAATGCCGTCGCCATCAGGTAATCAACCTGCATCGAATTGATGTTCATTACTTTTTGAAGGAAACTCATCGCATAAAACTGTCCGGTGTACCAGATGACCCCTTGTCCCATCGCAGCTCCGAATAGAGCCAACAAGACAAATTTGAAATTGAATTTATTTCCGAAACTTTCTTTTAAAGGATTTTTTGAAGTTTTCCCTTCACTTTTAGCCTTAGCAAAAAGCGGCGATTCCTTCATATTTTTTCTGATAAAATATGAAACTCCAACCATTAAAATCGAAATCCAGAACGGAACTCTCCATCCCCATGAGTCAAAATCTTCTGCAGAGAGTGTATTTTTAGTAATTAAAATGACGATCAGTGAAATGAAAAGTCCTGCTGTAGCGGTAGTCTGAATCCATGAAGTCCAGTAACCTCTTCTGTGTGGCTGTGAATATTCTGCAACATAAGTCGCTGCGCCACCGTATTCTCCACCTAGAGCCAATCCCTGTAAAAGTCTTAAAATTAAAACTAAAACCGGTGCCATAAATCCGATCGTTTCATATCCTGGAATACATCCGATCAGGAAGGTTGAGAATCCCATGATCAATAATGTCACTAAAAAAGTGTATTTTCTTCCGATGATATCTCCCAGTCTTCCGAAAAACAAGGCTCCAAAAGGTCTCACTACAAATCCAGCCGCAAAAGTCGCCAGCGTAGATAAAAATGCTGCAGTAGGATTGTCTGCGGGGAAGAATTTGGTCGCCAAAACGACTGCCAGACTTCCGAAAATATAGAAATCATACCATTCTATCAAGGTTCCGAGGGACGATGCGGTAATCACGCTCCAGATGGTGCGGTTTTTCTGCTTATCTGTCATATTCTCGTAAACATCGTGGTGTTGTTCGCTCATATCAATAGATTTTTTTTGTTAATAATTAAATTTAAATGGAATTGGTTTTTATAGATAAATCTGAAGCTGTACAATAAATTCGCCTTTAGATTTCGGGTTTTCTGTCGGACTTGTATAAACCGGTCTTGTAGAATATTGTGTCGTGATTTTTGCGTGATGACCGTCCAGAAACCAGTTGGCTCCTACATCAAACTGCGACGATGGCTTATCAAAAGCTTCAAAATCTTTATATGTATAAGCAGCAAATGGCTGAATTCTGATCTTTGGTTTTTCTGCCTGACTTGGTAATAACAAGCCTGCCTGAGCATAAACCACATTTCCAGTTCCTATCATCGGTTGTAGATTTCCGGGACCAGCTAAAGCTCTTTGTCCGACAAAATTCGGGTCGTTAGCTGCGATGTTCATCGTGCCTAAATTTCTCACGTAATTCGGTCCGAAATTATAGTTGAAATATCCAGCATAAGCCGAAACAGCCATTTTATTTTTTGCTTCACCCAAAGGAATGTCAGCAAAAGCATCTACAGAAAGTAGGGTAATATCGTGCTTTTCGATGTTTGAATTGACTGAAGTTCTCGTTCCTTCCGCCTGATGGTAAAATCCGGCACCCACGTTGAAAACTTTTTTGGTTCCTAAGTAAGAACCTACTTTGAAAGGAAGAAGATTGGATTCTGTGTCTAAAAACTGATATTCAAAATAACCTGCTTTAGACCAGTTTGGATTTCCGTTGTTGTCAACAGCGACTTCATTTCCGGGAATCAGCGTATTTGCTGGAACTAAATCTGTCGCGAAAGGTTTGTTTAAACTCATCCGGTACTCAAATTTCCCATATTTACCTTTTGCGAAAAGACCCATCTGTCTCGCAAACTGATCTGAATTATCAATCAGAGGCCAGCTGAAAACCGGAGAATCCAAAGTCAGAAAGTTCAGTGTAGAAGCCATCGTCATACGAGAAAGTCCCATGTAATAATGAAGCCCACCTCCTAATGTTAAGCTGAATTTTCCTGCTTCACCAGGCATGACGACTGCATATTCATTCCATGCATCATGAAAAAAAAGCTGAGGTTTTTTACCGTTTCCGTAACCGCCGGTTCCTGTTGTCCCTGTCGCGCCACCGTTGATGAAAGTCTGATTGTTAATCCCGAAATGGGTGAGAATCATGTAACGCTTCGTGATTTGAGCATAAGCTAAAATACGTGCCCGTCGGTTTCCTAAATTCCAGGTATTGTCAGTGGGTTCGCCGCCAACCATACTTCCGGGGTTCATTTCGGTGTTCCTGATCCAGAACTGATCCCAGAGAATAAATCTGACATATTTATCTCCTTCAGGATTTAAATTTATTTTTAAACCATTTCCATAATCAGGAGAACCCTGACCGTATACAGAACTGCTAATTAAAGCTAATCCAATAAAACTTAATATTTTCTTCATAAATTATTAATTTTTTGGCTGTTATTTTGTGAAAGCCAAATTGGAATTAATAATTTAGTTATAAAAATTCAGTATATATTAGTGGTGATGATATAGTTGATTATTGATTAATGATGATTGATGGGTCGAAAAATTGAAATACTTAATATGAATTTTAATTTTAAATATCTGATTTAAAGATTATCTAAAAATTTTATTGATGTTCTTGAAATTTACTTTTAGCAGAAATATGTTTAAAATATTTGAATTTATTTTTTAAATCTTTCCCATTTAATCAACATGTACTTATCAGCAAATTGAGTGATAATCAAACCGGAATCTTTAATGTTTTCTTCTTTGGAAATGTATTCGATCAACTCGTTTTGTTTTAAAATTTTATAAACCGGATGAAAATCGGAGTGAGGCGGTCTCGTAATATTGTATTTCTTGATCCAGGAACTGACAGTTACATGAGAAACGCCGATAATCCTTTCTATTTCACGGAAACTTAAGCCTTCAAGATATAATTGTAGTGCTTTGGTCACATAGTAATCATCAATTTTTTTTCCTAATTTTTTAACGGTAAAGTAATAATTACAATCCTTACAGTGGAATCTTTGTTTCTCATTAATGATTCCGCTCTTTACGACTTTTTCACTTTTGCATTTCGGACAGATACTTTCCATATATAGTATTTTAGCAAATATATAATAATTTAGCAATATTAATTTTTAACAATAAGATAATTATACCTGATAATATTAATTAAACAATAAAATTATCTTTTTAATTTGTTTTTTAAAGATAATATGTTTTAAATTTGCCAAAAAATTCAGATAAATAAATGGAAATACAAATTTCCTCATGCGAACATTTAATGTATGTGAGTGAAATACAGCAGGAAATGTATGATTCTGCACAGCGACGGGGAACGGGAATCGCAAAACGTTCCATCGAATATTTAAGTAAAAAAATTTCGGAAGGTAACGCTATAGTCGCTACTGAAAATGGTGAATGGGTAGGTTTCTGTTATATTGAAACCTGGTCGCACGGTCAGTTTGTAGCCAATTCAGGTCTGATTGTTTCTCCAAAATTCAGACATGGAGGTATTGCAACTTTAATCAAAGACCGAGTGTTTGCTTTGTCACGAGAGAAATTTCCCAATGCAAAAATATTTGGTTTAACCACAGGTTTGGCAGTGATGAAAATCAACAGTGACTTGGGATATAAACCTGTGATTTATTCTGAATTGACGCAGGATGATGAGTTTTGGAGCGGATGTAAAAGTTGCGTGAATTATGAAATTTTAATGAAAAAAGAACGGAAAAACTGTCTTTGTACAGCAATGCTTTTCGTTCCTGAAAATAGTAAAGTAAATGGCGTTGAGAATAATCAACCCGAAAATCAACATAAAAATGAGCAAGAAAGTAATCTTAGCGTTTAGCGGAGGTCTTGATACCTCTTACTGTGCCAAATATCTGAGTGAAACACTTGGATATGAAGTATATGCAGTGACTGTAAATACCGGAGGTTTTTCTAAAGAAGAGGAAAAAGAACTGGAGAAAAAAGCCTTTCAACTTGGGGTGAAAGAATACAGGTGCGTTGATGCTCAGGAAGATTATTACAATTCTTGCGTAAAGTATCTGATCTTTGGGAATGTCTTGAAAAACAATACGTACCCCTTGTCTGTAAGTGCTGAACGTACGATTCAGGCGCAGGAAATCGCAAAATATGCGATTGAAATCGGTGCTGATGCAATTGCTCACGGAAGTACAGGCGCAGGAAATGACCAGGTTCGTTTTGACTTGATTTTTCAGGTGATGTGTCCGAATGTGGAAATCATTACGCTAATTCGTGATCTGTCTTTATCCCGTGAAGAAGAGATTGAATTTTTGAAAAGCCATGGCTACGAAATGGAATTTGAAAAGGCTCAATATTCCGTCAATAAAGGACTTTGGGGAACTTCAGTCGGTGGAAAAGAAACGTTAACATCAAGAAATTATCTTCCTGAAGAGGCTTTTCCTTCTCAAATTAAAGAAACTCAGCCTTCAGAACTGGAAATTGAGTTTAAAAATGGTGAAGTTGTAGCGGTAAACGGAGAAAACTTTGAACATTCGGTGTATGCAATTCAAAAGATTGAAGAATTAGCTTCTGCATATGGAATCGGTCGTGATATTCACGTTGGAGATACGATTGTTGGAATTAAAGGAAGAGTCGGTTTCGAAGCGGCGGCAGCTTCTGTCATCATCAAAGCACACCATTTATTGGAAAAACATACGCTTTCAAAATATCAGCAGATGATGAAATCTCAATTGTCTGATTGGTACGGAAACTGGCTTCACGAAGCACTTTTCTTAGATCCTGTAATGAGAAATATCGAGTCTTTCCTAAACGATTCTCAAAAAACAGTAAGCGGAAAAGTTTTTGTAACCCTTCATCCATACAGATTTATCTTAAATGGAATTGAGTCGAAGCATGATCTAATGTCCGATACATTCGGAAGCTATGGCGAAGCAAACAGAGCATGGACAGGCGATGATGTGAAAGGTTACACAAAAATTGTAAGCAATTCTTTAAATATATATCATCAGATAAATAAATAAGATTTGGGCAGCTCTATCCGTCTTCCGCTCCCAATCTTTTGCTCGTCGTTCCTCCTCACAAAAGGATTTCCGCTCAAGTCGGGCTGCGTGCAATTCAATGTTTAAAAATGAACTCGAGGGTTCAAATAATAAAGCCTCAGGTGCAACCTGTGGAAAAAAGGAAAATGAAAAAAAATATCGGAATAATCGGTGCCAACGGCTACACAGGAAGCGAATTAGTTCGTCTGTTGGCTTTTCATCCCCATGTGACTTTGAGTTTTTTATATAGCCGTTCGAATTCGGGGACAAAGATTTCAGATTTGTACCCGGATTTATCTACGGTCTGTGAAATAGTTTTAACGGATGAGCCTGAAGAGGTAGATATTTTATTTTTATGTCTTCCTCACAAAGAAAGCCAGGATTGGCTGGCTCAAAATAATATAAAAGATGAAACGCTAGTCATCGATTTAGGAAATGATTTTCGTTTAGATGGAAATTTTGGAAACAGAAATTTTATCTATGGTTTACCGGAAATTAACAAAAAACAACTTTTGGGAGCAAAAAGCATTGCGAACCCGGGATGTTTTGCAACGGCGATTCAACTGGCTTTGCTTCCATTGGCTGAAAAAGGGTTATTGAATGAGGTATATACAACAGGAATTACAGGTTCGACAGGTGCGGGCCAGTCTTTGCAACCAACGACGCATTTCACTTGGAGAAACGATAATATTTCGGCTTATAAAACTTTGACACATCAGCATGTAGATGAGATTTTACAGCAGTTAGTTTCTTTTAATACGAATGAAATCAGTCTGAATTTTGTTCCATGGAGAGGAGATTTTGCAAGAGGAATTTTTACGAGCTCCACGGTGAAAACAGATTTAGAACTTTCGGATATCAATCAGTTGTATCAGGATTTTTATGCAGAGGCGCCTTTTGTAAAGGTAAGTGAGAAAGCAATTGACCTAAAACAGGTTGTCAATACCAATCGCTGTGTGATTCATATAGAAAAGAGTGGAAATGTTGCAGTGATTCACTCAGCGATTGACAATTTGTTGAAAGGAGCTTCCGGACAGGCAGTTCAAAACATGAATATTGCAATGGGTTGGGAAGAGAATTTAGGATTGAATTTAAAGCCGATTGCGTTTTAATGTGAATAGTTAATAAGTCAATTGTGAATTTTTAAACTCAAATTAAAACCGACTTCGGAAAGTGGAACGTTAAGAAAATTGAAATTTAATCCGTTAAAAAATTCCCACTGTTTGAGCACGAGACAAATCCTCAATCAAAGAACAAATAGTCAATTCGTGCGAGTTTTAGGGATTTTAGGATTTAATTTAAATTTTTAGCAGAATTTTCCAAGTCTTGAATTTTTGTTCCTTTTGTTTCAAGACAAAAGAAAAATTAGAAAAGAAAAATTTAGAGATGAAGTTGTAAAACGAGCAACTATCAACCAATAACAATCAACAAGAAGATGAATTTATTCAACGTATATCCACTATTCAACATAAATCCGGTAAAAGCTCAGGGATCATTTCTTTGGGACGATAAAGGAAAAAAATATCTTGATTTTTACGGAGGTCATGCGGTAATTTCTATCGGACACAATCATCCGCATTATCAAACTCAATTAAAAAACCAGTTAGATAAAATATCTTTTTATTCAAACTCGGTTCAGAATGAATTACAAAAAGAGTTAGCTGAAAAATTGGGAAAACTTTCAGGCTTGGAAGATTATAATTTATTCTTGTGTAATTCAGGAGCAGAAGCGAACGAAAATGCTTTAAAGCTTGCTTCTTTTCACAACGGAAAAAGCAAAGTATTGTATTTCTCAGGTTCATTTCATGGAAGAACTTCGGCGGCAGTTTCCGTGACCGACAATCTAAAAATCGCAGCTCCGGTAAATTATGACAAAAGATTCATAAAATCTGAATGGAATAATATCGAACAGCTTGAAGCAATTTTTGAAAATCAGGGAAGTGAAATTTCATCCGTAATCATTGAAGGAATCCAAGGAGTTGGTGGAATTATGATTCCAACGGTTGAGTTTTTAACTAAAATCAAAGAATTGTGCGAAAAATACGATGCGGTTTTGATTTTAGATGAAGTTCAGTCAGGCTACGGAAGAAGTGGATATTTCTTCGCTCATCAGGAATTTAGAATTGAAGCAGATATTATCACGACAGCAAAAGGAATGGGGAATGGCTTCCCAATTGGCGGAGTATTGATTCATCCGAAATTTCAGGCAAGCAACGGTTTGCTGGGAACAACTTTTGGAGGAAATCACTTAGCTTGTGTCGCTGCAATTTCGGTTTTGGACGTGATGAAAGATGAAAATCTCATCGAAAATGCTCAGAAAATGGGCGAATATATTGAAAGTGAAATTAAAAATTTTCCGCATATTAAAATTATCCGAAGGAAAGGCCTGATGATTGGAATTGAACTCGACAGGGATTGCTCGGAAGTGAGGAACAGCCTGTTGTACAGTCATTATATTTTCACAGGAAACTCCAATGATAAGGCTGTGTTGAGGATTCTTCCGGCGCTTAACATTAAAAAAGAAGAAACTGATTTATTTATCAGTGCTTTAAAAAGTGTTTTAGAAAATCTATAATTTTTAATTAACCACAAATTGAAGATTCGACGTAGTCAAAAGTCACAAAGGCTTTATCATTTTAGGAATCTTTGATGCTTTTTAAAAAGTATTAAAGTCTATGAAAATCTCTGATTTTCAACTAATGTGTTCTAGATATTTTCAAAGTTTTAAACTTAAATCTAATGTGACTCATGTGTTTAAATTTATGCCTTTTGTGGTAAAAACAACCAATTCATTATGAAAAAATTCACCTCTGTAAGCGACGTTGAAAACTTACAGGAAATTATAAAAAAAGCGTTACAAATTAAAGAAAATCCTCTTTCGGAAACCGAGAAAGGAAAAGGAAAAACAATCGGACTGGTATTTTTAAATTCAAGTTTGAGAACGCGTTTAAGCAGTCAGATTGCGGCGCAAAATTTAGGCTTAAATGTATTAACGTTAAACGCAGCTCAAGAGGCCTGGAATCTGGAATTTGCAGATGGAGCGGTAATGAACGGCGACACCGTTGAGCATATCAAAGATGCTATTGAAGTATTAAATCAATATTGTGACATCATCGCAGTTCGTTGTTTTGCAGGAATGAAAAGCAAGGAAGATGATGTTAACGAAAGTATATTAAGCCAGTTCGAGGAATATGCGAAAGTTCCGGTAATTTCTCTGGAGTCGGCAACACGTCACCCTTTGCAAAGTTTGGCAGATTGCATTACAATTACAGAAAACTGGAAAGAAGAGCGTAAACCAAAAGTAGTTTTAACCTGGGCGCCTCACATCAAGCCGATTGCTCATGCGGTAGGAAATTCTTTCGCGGAATGGATGCAGGAAATGGATGTTGAATTGGTAATCGCCAATCCAGAAGGGTATGATTTAGATAAAAACTTCACGAAAGATGTAAAAGTGATTCATGATCAGGAGGAAGCGTTGAAAGATGCAGATTTCATTTATGTGAAAAACTGGTCTTCTTTTGATGATTACGCGGCAATGCCTGAAGTGAAAGAAAACTGGATGCTGACGAATGAAAAATTAGCCAATACCAATCAGGGAAAAGTGATGCACTGTCTTCCGGTACGTCGTAATGTAGAATTGAGCGATGAAGTAATGGATGGTGAAAATTCTATCATTTACCAACAGGCAAAAAACCGAATTTTCTCTGCACAGGCTGTGTTCTCTAAAATTCTGGATGAATTTAATTCTAAGTAAAATAAAACCTAACAGGTTTTCAAAACCCGTTAGGTTTTAAATCATCTTAATTAAGTTCAATCAAAGTCCCAAAGGGACGACATAATCCAGAATAGGATGCAATCCTATGTAAATGAATTAAATAATGAAAGAAAAATTATACATTATAAAAATCGGCGGAGCATTAATCGATGATGAAGAATTATTGAACGAATTTCTGGATCAGTTCTCTGGAATTAAAGCAAAGAAAATTTTAGTTCACGGAGGCGGAAAATTAGCAACAATATTAGCTGATAAATTAGGTGTTGAACAGAAAATGATCAACGGCCGGAGAATCACAGACAAAGATACCTTGGATATTGTGGCGATGGTGTATGCGGGTGGAATCAACAAAAATATTGTGGCAAAACTTCAGCAGAAAAAATGCAAGGCAATAGGATTTTCGGGCGCTGATGCCAATTTAATTAAAGCTAAAAAAAGAGAACACGCAGAAATAGATTTCGGATTTGTTGGTGATATTGAGAAGAAAAGTGTGAACAGGAAATTGATCTCAAAATTGATTAAACTTAAACTCGTTCCGGTATTTTCAGCAATCACTCACGATAAAAAAGGAAATCTTTTCAATACTAATGCAGACACGATTGCTTCGGTAATTGCTCAGGCGTTATCTTCAAAATATGATGTTGAATTATTGTATTGTTTTGATAAATCAGGAGTATTGGAAGATGTCGAAAATCCTGAATCTATCATTAAAAATATTTCTGAAGGAGAATTTTCTGTTTTAAAAAATGCAGGGAAATTGCACAAAGGAATTTTACCAAAATTAGAAAATGCTCTTGGAGCCGTAAAAAACAATGTAAATAAGGTATTCTTAATTAAGGAAACTGAACTAAAAAACCATATAGAAAACCATCATGCAGGAACTAAAATCTGTTTATAGTAAAGAAGAATTTCTGAATAACGCAGTGGATTTGCTGAAAAAACTGATTGAAATCCCTTCGTTCAGCAAAGATGAGTATAATACGTCGGTGGAAATCGAAAACTTTTTTAAAAAGAACAATATTCCTACAAAACGTTTTAAAAACAACATCTGGGCTTTGAATAAAAATTTCGATGTTTTCAAGCCGTCAATTTTGCTGAATACCCATCACGATACGGTAAAGCCAAATAAGGCATACACATTGGATCCGTTTTTAGCGATTGAAAAGGATGGAAAACTGTTTGGATTGGGAAGCAATGATGCCGGAGCTTCTTTGGTATCAATGGTTCAGGTTTTTCTGCATTTTTTTGATAAAGAAGATTTAAAATATAATTTAGTGATTGCTCTGACAGCGGAGGAGGAGATTTCGGGATTTGACGGAATTGAGGCTTTATTTCCGCAGCTTCCGAATATCGAACTTGCCATCGTAGGAGAACCAACGCAGATGAATTTAGCGATTGCAGAAAAAGGTTTGTTAGTCATTGACGGTGAAATGAAAGGCACTCCTTCTCACGCAGCTCATCCGAACGATGATAACTCGATCGTGAAATGTATGGAGGATGTACAGCAGATTTTAAATTTCAAATTTCCAAAAGTTTCAGATTATTTGGGTGAAGTTAAAGTGACTTTGTCGGGAATTCATGCGGGAGTTCAACATAATGTCGTTCCGGAATCATGTCTATTCACATTAGATGTGAGAGTTACGGATGAGTATACCAACAAAGAAGCGTTTGAAATCATTCAATCACAGATGAAATCAACTTTAACGGCAAGATCTTTCAGGTTAAATTCTTCAAAAATCGATAAGGATCATCCATTTGTTAAGGCAGGTCTGAAAATCGGGAGAACAACTTACGGTTCACCGACATCATCCGATCAGGCAATTATTCCGTGTACATCGGTAAAGCTCGGTCCTGGAGACAGCGCACGTTCTCACACCGCGGATGAATACATATATATAAATGAAATAGAAGAGGGGATTGAGATTTACATCCAGATCCTTGAGAAGGTTCTATAAATCGACCTAGGAAACGGAGGCGTCAAGAAAATTAAAATTTAATCCGTTAAAAAATTCCCACTGTTTGAAGCGCGACAATAATTTTGAACTGAAGAATAAATACTGAATTCGCGCAAGTTTTGGGGATTTTAGGATTTAATTTTAATTTTTAGCCGGAGTTTCCAGTCTTGAACTTTTGTTTCTTTTGTTTCAAGACAAAAGAAAAATTTTAAAATAATATTTAAATGGATTTTTTTAGAGTTTCCATTTTTAGAAAGAAAAGAATAATTATGAAAAAAATATGGCAAAAAGACGATAATGCCACCAACATATTAGTCAATAAATTTACAGTCGGGAAAGATCTTGATTTCGATGAACGTTTAGCAAAATACGATGTGAAAGGTTCGATGGCGCACTGTAAAATGCTGGCAGAAGTTGGAATTGTTTCCAATGAAGAATCAGTGCAGATATTATCTGTTTTGGAAGAAGTTTTAGAAGAAATCGAAAACGGAACTTTTGAAATTGATAAAACAGCGGAAGATATTCATTCTCAGATTGAATCTATTTTAATTGAAAAATTAGGAGACACAGGAAAGAAAATTCACACCGCACGTTCAAGAAATGATCAGGTTTTATTGGATATAAAACTGTATTTATTAGATGAAATCCGCGAGATCACAACATTGACAGACGGATTTTTTCAAATATTAATTCAACTGGCAGACCAGCATAAAAATGTTTTGCTTCCAGGTTATACGCATCTACAGATTGCAATGCCTTCGTCTTTTGGATTATGGTTTGGAGCCTATGCAGAAGCGTTGTTGGATGATTTTGAAATGCTTTTCTCTGTTAAAAATATCATTAATAAAAATCCATTAGGATCGGCGGCAGGTTATGGTTCATCTTTCCCGATTGACCGGGAGAGTACGACGTACAATTTAGGTTTTCAATCGATGAATTATAACTCGGTTTACGCTCAAATGACACGTGGAAAGTCAGAGAAAATGTTGTCGATGGCAATGGCGACTTTGGCAGGAACATTAGGTAAATTTGCCTATGATGTTTGCCTGTATTTAAGTCAGAATTTTGATTTTATAAATTTTCCAAAAGAATTTACAACGGGAAGCAGCATTATGCCGCACAAGAAAAATCCGGATATTTTTGAGTTGGTTCGTGCGCGTTGCAACAGAATTCAGTCGTTGCCGAATGAATTTATATTATTGACGAATAATCTTCCGTCAGGCTACCATCGAGATATGCAACTGACAAAGGAAATCTTGTTCCCCGCAATTGATTCGTTGAAAGAATGTCTTGAAATTTTAAGCTATACCTTACCAAATATTCAGGTGAAAGATGGGATTTTGGGTGACGAAAAGTATAAATATCTTTTCAGTGTAGAGAAGATCAATGAAGAAGTGAAAAACGGAAGCTCATTCCGTGATGCGTATGTAAAAGTAGGGCAGGAGATTGAAAATAACCAGTTTGATTTTGAAATTAAGAATTTAAATCATACTCATCAGGGAAGTATTGGGAATTTATGTTTGGATAAAATTGAATATCAGTTTAATAAATTGAAAATTAAATTGTTGGGGTAATTAAGATCAACTTAATTATGAAGTAAAATTGTTTCAAATTTTAAGCAATATTTTTAAAAAATCAATAGTCTTCAATTTGTAATTTTGTTTTTTAGGGAGATTGAGATGATTTTTTATCTCTTCATAGTTTGAATAATCAAATTCCGAAATTCTTTCAATGATTTTATTGTTTTGAATTAAAAATATTGCTTGATAATTTTTAAAACGGGCAGGTTCATTCCTTTCAACATAATAACTCAAATCATTAAATTCATATTTTGAACTTTTAAATAATTTATTAAATTCTATCTTATCATTGGTGATTTTTATTTTAGTATGAATCTTTAAGAAAAAACTCCAAACAAAAATTAAAGAAAAGAGAAGAAGGCAAATTTTTAAAATTTTTATTAAATTAAATTCTATTAATATGTCTTTTGAAAGATCTATTATAACAAAGGGAAAAATAATTGATAACATGAATGTTGCGAAATATATGATTAGAAAAGATTCAAAGTTTATTTTTGATTTCATTATTATTTATATTAATGCTTGAGTTTATAAGTTTTTACCCCAAATCAATCTTAAACTTAGTCGACTTTTTCACCTCATGAAGCACAATCGAACTGTGATATTGCCCGATACTGGGAATATTTGAAATCACATTAACTGTAAAATCATTATAAGAATTAATATCTTTTGCAATGATTTTCAGCATATAATCATATTCGCCCGAAAGGCTGATGATCTCCTGCACTTCATCATGTTGCATAATATTTTTCTCGAAAGTTTCGAGAACTTTTTTGGACTGCTCCTTGAGGCGGACGTTGCAGTAAACGACAATATTTAAACCGAGTTTTTCACGGTTCAGAAGACCGACATATTTCTCAATAATCCCCTGTTTCTCCAACTGTTTGATGCGTTCATAAGTTGGGGTAAAGGTTAAACCTATTTTCTCTGAAATTTCTTTCACTGAGAAAGTAGAGTCTTCCTGAATTATGCTGAGAATCATCCTGTCTTTTGCGTCCATAAACTGTATTTGAATTCTAACAAAAATATTAAGAATAAATGAGAATAACCAGCGATTGAAGTTTTTTAATTTTTTTGAGGTTTCACTTTGTCATGTTACCCAAATGTTATATCTTTGCACCTAATGAATAACACAGTATTTATATCATTAGAATTACCGGGCGTAGACGCCCTTTACGATATTTATTTATTTTAAGCGAAGATATTTTCTTCGCTTTTTTTATGTTCAAAAATTAAGATTTTATGTTTACGATTACCGAACTAAGTACAGAGAAAATCAATAAGATACTGACGGAAGCTTTAGCTTTTGCCAACGGGAAAACTGCCAAAATTGAAGGCGAAGTATTCTGTTCAAATCTGTTTTTTGAAGACAGCACAAGAACGAAAACAAGCTTCGATGTTGCCGAAAGAAAACTGGGTTTGCAGGTCGTTCCTTTTGATGCTTCCAACAGTTCTGTCAACAAAGGTGAAAGTTTATATGATACCGTAAAAACGATTGAAAGCATAGGGGTAAATCTTGTCGTGATCAGAGATAAAAAAGACCGTTATTTTGATGAATTGAAGAATATCAACATTCCGGTAATCAACGGTGGCGACGGAACAGGAAATCATCCTTCACAGTGTATGCTCGATTTGCTGACAATTTATCAGGAATTCGGAACCTTCGAAGGATTGAAAATAGGAATCGTTGGTGATGTTAAACACAGCCGTGTTGCCAACTCCAATGCTGAAGCTTTGAGAAGATTAGGCGCTAAAGTTTACTTCTCAGGACCTGAACAGTGGTTTGACGAAGGAGCTTTAATTAACGGTACGTATCTTTCTGTAGATGAGATGATTCATGATGTTGATGTTTTGATGTTGCTGAGAATCCAGCACGAAAGACACGATTCAAAAATGAGTTTCTCAGCGTCGGAATATCATAAAAAATATGGTCTGACGAAAGCCAGAGAAAAAACCATGAAAAAGGAAGCCATCATCATGCATCCCGCACCCATCAACAGAGGCGTAGAAATCGATACCGATTTGGTGGAATGTGAACGCTCAAGAATTTTCAAACAAATGCAGAACGGTGTTTTCGCAAGAATGGCGATTCTGAAAAATGCTTTAGAGGAGAAAGGTTTTTCTTTTAAGTAAAAAGGTAAAGGTTAAAAGAGCCAGGTGTGAATGCTTTTGAGATTTCTTAAGATTCAATTTAAATTGCTAAGAAATTTCAACAAAAAGAAATAATGCCGAAGAAAGCCCCGAAAGGGCGACCTATCAATAGCCATGGGTGAAGCCCATGGAGTTAAAAGGAGAGATTGATGTCCTTGAGCCCTGAAAGGGCGGAATCAAAAATCAGATAGGTTGGAAAAGATTAAAAAATAGAAATAAAGATAAAAGTTAAAATGAAGAAAAAATTAATACTGGAGTCCGGTGAAGTATTTCATGGAGAAGGTTTCGGAGCAGATTTGGAGACAGCAGGAGAGGTGGTTTTCAATACCGGAATGACAGGATATCAGGAATTGATTTCTGACCCGTCATACTGCGGTCAGATTGTTTGCATGACGTATCCGCTGATCGGAAATTACGGGATCAACCGTGATGACTACGAAAGCATCGAGCCTGCAATTAAAGGTCTTATTGTAAAGGAAATTTGCGATTTGCCTTCCAATTTCAGAACTCAGATTACGTTACAGGAACTGTTTAAAAAGAAAAATCTTTCAGGAATTTCAGGAATTGACACCAGAAGGCTGACAAGAATTCTTCGTAACTCAGGTGTGGTAAAAGGAAAAATCGTGAATGCAGATGCAGACGAAAATATTACCGTTGAAGAATTAAAATCAACTACTTTCCCAACAAATCAGGTAGAGCAGGTTTCAACAAAAACTTCTTACGCCAATCCGGGAAGAGGACTTAAAGTAGTGCTTGTGGATTTTGGATCTAAATTAGGGATAATCAGAGAATTATCTCAAAGAAACTGCGACATAATTGTTGTTTCTCATGATACTACAGCAGAAGAAATTTTGCTGATGGATCCGGATGGAATTATGTTATCCAACGGTCCCGGAGATCCTGAAGACAACCAAAAAGCTCTAGAAATGATCCGCGGATTGCTCGGTAAAGTTCCAATTTTCGGGATTTGCCTTGGACATCAGTTGATTGGCCTTGCTTGCGGTGCAAAAACATTCAAATTAAAATTCGGTCATAGAGGAGGAAATCACCCTGTTTTGGATTTAGAAAAAAACAAAGTAGCAATTACCTCTCAAAATCACGGTTATGCTGTTGATCAGGAGAGCCTTAAAGAAACAGATTTAATAGAGACTCATATCGCATTGAATGACAGAACAAATGAAGGTCTTAGACATAAGATTCATCCGTGCTTCTCAGTTCAGTATCACCCTGAAGCGAGTCCGGGTCCTGAAGATGCGAATTATTTGTTTGATGATTTCATCACGATGATGGAGGATTTTAAAAATTAGGAGATTATTTGGGCAGCTTATCCGCCTTCCGTTCCCGCTTTTTTGCTCGTCGTGCCTCCTCACAAAAAGAGCTCCACTCAAGTCGGGCTGCGGGCAATTCGCTGCAAATTAAAGGTGGAAATTAGAAGAATCCGAAGGATTCAATATAAATAGCCGTAGGTGAAACCTATGGTATTGGTGAAACAATCATCATCCGAACCCGAAAGGGTTCAACAACAAAAGGATAAATTTAAAAATGAAAAGAAACGACATAAAAACAATTTTAGTAATCGGTTCCGGCCCAATTATCATCGGTCAGGCGGCGGAATTTGATTACGCAGGAACGCAGGCTTGTCTTTCACTGAGAGAAGAAGGGTACAAGGTGATTTTGATTAATTCAAACCCTGCGACGATTATGACGGATGTTGAAATTGCTGACAAGGTTTACATCGAGCCGATTTCACTTCAGTTTGTGAGTCACATCATCAGAAAAGAGCGTCCGGATGCACTTTTACCAACACTTGGTGGACAAACAGGTTTGAACATGGCCGTAGAACTGGAGAAATCAGGAATTCTAGAAGAATGCAAAGTGGAAGTTTTAGGAACTACACTTTCTGCAATCAACAGAGCGGAAGACAGAGATCTGTTCCGTGAATTGATGAGAGAATTAAACGAACCGGTTCCGGAATCTGACATCGTAACAACAGTTGAAGGAGCACTCCGTTTTGCTGACGAAATCGGTTATCCGGTGATTGTTCGTCCTGCCTTTACAATGGGTGGAACTGGTGGTGGAATCGCTGCCAACGAAACTGAATTAAAGGAAATTGCTGAATTGGGATTGAAATACAGTCCGGTTACGCAGTGTCTGATCGAAAGATCAATCGCAGGTTTCAAAGAAATTGAATACGAAGTAATGCGTGATGCAAACGACAATGCGATTGTGGTTTGTAATATGGAAAATATAGATCCGGTGGGAGTTCACACAGGAGACTCAATTGTTGTGGCGCCATCTCAGACGCTTTCAGACAGAGAGTACCAGCTCTTGAGAAATGCTTCACTGAAAATCATCAGAGCTTTAGGAATTGAAGGTGGATGTAACGTACAGTTGGCTTTAGACCCGCATTCATTCGATTACTACATTATCGAAGTAAACCCAAGAGTTTCCCGTTCATCGGCATTGGCATCAAAAGCAACTGGTTATCCGATTGCTAAGATTGCTGCTAAAATCGCTGTGGGATTGACTTTAGATGAAATTATGAATCCGGTTACAGGAAAAACTTACGCATGTTTCGAGCCTGCTTTGGATTATGTGGTAACTAAATTCCCAAGATTTCCTTTCGACAAATTTGAGACGGCTGACAGAAGACTGTCAACTCAAATGAAAGCGACTGGTGAAGTAATGGCAATCGGAAGAAACTTCGAAGAGTCTCTACAAAAAGCAGTGCGTTCTCTGGAAACAGGTTTGAGACATTTAGGTTTAAAAACAAAACAGGCTGCAGCTTTAACTGACGAAGATATCGAAAGAAGAATCAGAGTTTGTGATGACGAAAGACTGTTCATCATTTGTGACGCTTTAAGAAGAGGTTACGACTGGGAACAAATCGTAGAATGGAGTAAAATCGATAAATTCTTCATCTGGAAATTAAAAAAATTAGTTGATTTCGAAAAGACAATTGCAGCGAACAGATTCGATAAAGATATTTTAATTGAATCTAAAAAATTAGGTTTCTCAGATCAGAATATCGCTCATTTATGGGAATCTACGCAGAGAGAGGTGTACAATTTCAGAAAAGAAAACGGAATTGTGCCGGTTTACAAAATGGTAGATACCTGTGCAGCTGAATTTGAATCTGAAACTCCATATTTCTACGGAACTTACGAGGAAGAAAACGAATCTGTAGTAACCGATAAAGAAAAAATCATCGTTCTAGGTTCCGGACCAATCAGAATCGGGCAGGGAGTTGAATTTGATTACGCAACGGTTCACTCGGTTTGGGCGATCAAAGAAATGGGTTATGAAGCGATTATAATCAACAATAACCCTGAAACCGTTTCTACAGACTTTTCGATTTCAGATAAATTATATTTCGAACCTTTGACGGAAGAAGATGTGATGAGCATCATCGACCTGGAAAAACCAAAAGGTGTTGTTGTACAGTTTGGTGGACAGACTGCCATCAACTTAGCAGATAAATTAGCCGCTTACGGCGTTCAGATTTTAGGAACTTCACTGGAAGATTTGGATAGAGCTGAAAACAGAGATAAGTTTGAAAAAGCCCTTCAGGAAATGGGAATTCCTCAGCCTCTAGGAAAAACTTCGACTTCAAAAGAAGAAGCGATTGTGATTGCCAACGAAATTGGTTACCCGGTTTTGGTTCGTCCGAGCTACGTTTTGGGAGGTAGAGCCATGGAAATTGTGTACACAGAAGCAGAATTGGCGCACTACATGGAATTTGCGGTAGATGCAAGTCCGGATCAGCCGGTTTTGGTAGACCGTTACATTACAGGAAGAGAAGTGGAAGTCGATGCAATTTGTGACGGCGAAACGGTAATTATTCCTGGAATTATGGAACATATCGAAAGAGCAGGAGTTCATTCCGGTGACTCGATTGCTGTGTATCCGCCACAGAATGTTTCTCAGGCAGAAATCGATACTTTGGTTGATTATACTCAAAGATTAGCTAAAGGATTGAATGTAATTGGTTTAATGAATATCCAGTACGTTCTTTTTGAAGGAAATGTGTACGTAATTGAAGTGAATCCACGTTCGTCAAGAACAGTTCCTTTCTTATCTAAAATTACGGATGTTCCGATGGCAAATCTTGCTACGAAAGCAATTTTAGGTCAGAAACTGAAAGATTTAGGCTACAAAAACGGATTGGTTCCAAACAAAGAAGGTGTTTTCGTAAAAGTTCCCGTGTTCTCTTTCTCAAAATTAACGAAAGTTGATATCTCTTTAGGCCCAGAAATGAAGTCTACAGGAGAAGTAATGGGGAAAGACACGACTTTGGAAAAAGCACTTTACAAAGGATTGGTTGCAGCTGGAAGAAAGGTTCCGATGCACGGTTCAATCTTATTTACGGTAGCTGATAAACACAAGCAGGAAGCTGCTGATTTAGCTTCAAGATTCCACGAAGTTGGTTTCAGAATCTGGGCAACAGAAGGAACTGCAAAATTCTTCGAAGAAAAAGGTATTCCATGCAAAATCGGGTACAAAATCGGAGAGGAAAGTGTAAACTTAATCGACTTGATTCAGAAAGGAAAAGTTCAGTACGTTGTCAACACGATGACGAAAGGAAAACAGTCTGAAAGAGACGGTTTCCAGATCAGAAGAATGAGCGTTGAAAACGGTGTTCCTTGTTTAACATCAATGGATACAGTTGAAGCGATCCTGAAAGTGATTGAAAGTATGAGCTTTAAGATGGAAACGATGTAGTTTTCGGATTGAGATAAAGTAAAAGCGGGAGATTTTTTCTTCCGCTTTTTTTATGGATATTTTTCAGGATTTTGTGAAGTATGAAAAACTCTGAAAATTCTGATGATTTGTTTTTCTTTTTCAATCTTATAAATAATGATGAACGGAAAAATTTTAAATGGTAACCGATGGAAATCATTATGGATTTTCTCATAGTAAGAAATTTTTTTTATTTTGCTCACTGTAAATTTAAAATCCTTGAAAAAACTATCTGCCACTTTTTTACCAGCGACATTTTTGTAATATTCGAAAGAATTTATAATGTCTCTATTAGCTTCGGAAGTAGTGGTCATTTTAAACACCATACTTTGCCTTCATTTCAGCAAATAAATCTTCAATAGGCATAAAATCTTCGTCTTTCAAATTTTCCATTGCATCCAATTCACGTTTCTGCTGATCTGTCAATTGGTAATTGACATTATGTTCATACCAATTTTTTTCAGATTTGTTTTCAACAATTCCATCCAAATATCCTAAAACCTGTTTGAGAATTTCCTCCGGTTCATCTTTCAGTTTTTGGTTGATTATATGTAACGTATTAGAACTCATTGGTCATATTTTTATCAAAGTTAATAAAAATTTTTATTGAAGATTATAATTCTTACTTTCAAATTTTTGTTTAGATAAATTGTAAATCTTTTAACTAATGATTACAGTCGACCAAAAAAGGTATCCATTTTACCCCAAACTCCTGTCCAAATGCACATACCCACCATCCACATGAATCAATTGCCCAGTGGTATGCGAAGATTTTTCCGATAAAAGAAATGCCGCCATATTTGCAATTTCTTCTGAGGTCGTCATGCGGCTTTCCAAAGGGATTTTTGAAGTAATACTTTTCAATTTTTCTTCAGGATTTTCAAAAGTAGAAATCCACGATTCGTAAAGTGGAGTCCATGCTTCGGCAACGATGATGGCATTCACACGGATGCTGTAAGGCAAAAGTTCCACTGCCCATTCTCTTGTCAGGGCATTTCTGGCACCATTTGCTGCGGCATAACCTGAAGTTCCGCCTTGTCCGGTTTCTGCAGTTTTGCTTCCAATATTTAAAATAGAACCTTTACTTTCCTTCAGATAGGGAAGTGCGTGATGCACCAAAAGGTAGTAATGCACCACGTTTTTATGGTAAGATGAAATGAAACCTTCATAAGAACCATTTTCAAGACCAACACCATCGTTCACGCCTGCATTATTCACAATCCCATCGATTTTGCCATATTTTTTTACGACTTCATCTATGGCTTTTTTGCATTCTTCAGGTTGAGAAAGTTCAGCGGTCACAAAATCAGCTTTTCCACCATTTTTAACGATTTCCTGAACTGCTTTTCCGTTATCATTTTCATTTCTGCCGATAATAATGGGCAAAGCATTTTCTTCAGCTAATATTTTTGCAATGGCATTTCCGATTCCCTTCGCACCGCCGCTTACGATGATCACTTTATGGTCGAGATGTAAATTCATAATTTAAAAATAATTTTTTAAAAGTCTTTTAGGCACAATGACCGCAAGAATTTTTGAGAATTGTTCTGTGTATTTTCGTTTGCAAACGAAGTTTCGTCGATTCAAATAAAATTAATTATATCATTGAGGCAAAAGCGTTCTACTCAGCCAAGACTAAAGTGTGTAAAAAGATTTTTTCAGCAATAAAAATCTTTGATTTTTAAACTTATGTGCTCTAAATATTCTCAAAGCATTAAACTTAAATCTAATGTGACTCATGTGTCAAAATCTTTTGTGCCTTTAAAATCATAGTTTATAAAATTCCACGGCATTCCCCGAGAAAAAAAATTCCTGTTCCTCTATTGAAAATTGTTCCAAATATTTTGAAATCAATTCCAACCACAAAGCATAATTTCCTCCCAGCAACATTACAGGCCAGTCGCTTCCGAAAACCAAACGTTTAATTCCAAACTTCAAAAAGGCAAAATCAAAAATTTCAAAAATGGATTTTTCGTCAGCCAAATTCCAGTTTCCCTGCGTTAAAAGTCCCGAAACTTTGCAATAGACATTTGGGTTTTGAGCCAGTTCCGAAATATTTTCTTTCCAGTCTTTCAGTTCGTTGGTCTTCAGATCGGGCTTGCCGCAATGATCCAGAATGAAAGGTTGCTCAAGAAGTTTCTCCGAAAGTTTTACCGCATCTGAAAGCTGATCCTGTCTCAACAAAATATCAAAAGTATAATTAAACTGATGAAGTGTAGAGATTCCTTTTAGAATCTTCTTCTGCAGTAAAAAACCCATATCTTCTCCCTCTGCAACGTGTCTGAAACCTTTAATTAATTTTTCAGACTGATAATTTTCAATAGACTCTTCAAGTTTGTCAGAAGCCAAATCAATCCAGCCGACAACTCCTTTAATCATCGGATTTTTTTTAGCTAAATCCAACAGAAAAGTAGTCTCGTCATCGCTTTGGTCAGCCTGAACAGCAACGCATCCATCAACCTGATTTTCTTTTAAAAGCAAAGAAAAATCTTCCGGCAAAAAATCTCTCCGGATTGCCGTCATTTCTTCCGTAATCCAGGCATCGCGCACCGGATTAAAATTCCAGAAATGTACGTGAGAATCTATAATCATTTATTTCAAATCTTATTTATAACGTAAAAATTCTGTCCATCAACCGCCACTTTTCTCCTTCTTTCGAAGTGGGCAACTGATGCTGGAATTTCCACATCAATTCTTCCCATTCCTGAACTTTCGGATTGTTTTGATCCACATCATTTTTAGCCTCAAAAGAAAAACTGTCCTCAGCTTCAATAATCATGAATAACCGATTTTGAACACGGTAAATCTCCATATTTATAATTCCGGAATCCAAAATACTTTGTCTGACTTTTGGCCAGATATTTTGATGATAGTTTTCGTATTCGGCAATCAGTTTAGGGTCATCAATTAAGTCGAGAGCGAGACAGAATTTTTTCATTCGTCGTATGCTTTTACTTTCTGGGTACTGCTTCCCAAACCGTCAATTCCCAGTTCCACCACATCGCCTGGTTTCAGATACCAAGGCTCAGGCTTTTGTCCCAAACCGACACCGGCAGGCGTTCCCGTACTGATAATATCTCCGGGAAGCAAAGTCATAAACTGGCTGATGTAGCTCACAATAAAAGGCACATCAAAAATCAGATTGGAAGTATTTCCATCCTGCAAAATTTCTCCATTCACTTTCAGCCACAAACGCAGATTATGAACGTCTTCAATCTCGTCCGGCGTCGCAATGAAAGGGCCGATCGGCGCAAAAGTGTCACAGCTTTTTCCTTTTACCCACTGTCCGTTTCTTTCCAGCTGAAAGGCTCTTTCGCTGTAATCGTTGTGCAGAACATAACCTGCAACGTGTTCCAGCGCATTTTCCTCAGAAACATAGCTCGCTTTTTTTCCAATGACGATGGCCAGCTCAACTTCCCAGTCGGTTTTTGTACTGGTTTTTGGAATAATCAGGTCGTCATTCGGACCCACAATTGCCGTCGTAGCCTTAAAAAACAAAATCGGTTCCTGTGGAATCGGAGCATTAGTCTCTGCTGCGTGATCTTTATAGTTCAATCCTACACAGATGATCTTGGATGGTCTGGCCAAAGGTGATCCCAGCCTTTCATCGGCAGAAATTTCGGGTAAATTCTGTGTGTTTATTTCCGATTTTAAATTTTCAATAGCGTCACTGGAAAAGAAGTTTTCATCGTAATCTTTTACCAGATGAGAAACATCATATCTTTTATCATCAATAATGACTCCCGGTTTTTCCTGTCCCGGTTTTCCGAATTTTATTAATTTCATATTATTTTTTTTAGAAGGTATAATTCTATTTGAAGCTAATCCCGCTATCCACTGTATCTTTTTTGTCATTGCGGACAATTGAGATAAGAAGTTGAACTGTTTCGCAGCCGCAATGACAAAAAATGATGCCGTTTCTATCGGGGCTAGGGGTGTGTAGCCCGAATCAAAAGTTTAGCTTAATTTACAAATTTTAATTGTTCAAAGTAGTAAAGCCACCGTCAATAGGATAATCTACGCCAGTGATGAATGACGCTTCATCACTGCATAAATACAGCGCCAACGAGGCAACTTCTTCAGGTTGAGCCATCCTTCCGATGGGTTGTGTTTTCGATAATTTCTCAAACATTTCTTCAATATTATCAGGATAATTTTTCTGTAAAAATCCATCCACAAAAGGCGTATGCACCCTCGCTGGAGAGATCGAATTACAACGGATATTTTCACTGATATAATCTTTGGCAACACTCATGGTCATTGCTTTTACCGCACCTTTTGCTGTACTGTACGCAAAACGGTCAGGAATTCCCACCAACGCAGCAATGGAAGCCATATTGATAATCACACCGCCACCATATTTTCTAATCTGCGGAATCGCAGCAAAAAGACAGTTGTAAACTCCTTTAATGTTGATATTATAAATTCTGTCAAAATCTTCTTCAGAAGTTGTATCTGCTTTCCCGATATGTGCAATTCCTGCATTGTTAACCAAAATATTGATCGCTCCAATCTGATCGAAAACTGCTAAGACATCTTTCTGTTTTGAAACATCACAGGCATAAACTTTCGCATTTCCTCCCGCTGATTTGATTTTTTCTAAAGTTTCCTGTCCATTCTGTTCTGTAATTTCAAGAATATGAACTTCCGCACCATTCGAAGCAAGCTGAACAGCAATCGCCTGTCCAATTCCGCTTCCTCCGCCAGTTACAACGGCTTTTTTATTTTTTAATGAAAACATTTTTATATTAAATTTTATTGGTAATTTATTTAAACGCAAAGGGCGCTAAGATTTTTTAATATTGTTCTGTATATTTTTCGTTCGCAAAGGCGTTTCACTCAGCTAAGATAACTGAAGTTGAATTTGTTTTCAAGCTTAAGCGACTTGTCGCAACCCTTTGCTCCTCTAATTTTCACATTAAAATTAAATCTCTGCGTTTAAAGTTTCAAATTTACAAGCTTACTCCTCGTTTCCACGGAATAAAATCATCCTGATTCAATGCCACCGCTTTTGGAATAATATTTCCGCTCGCCACATCAATACAGAAATCCAAAATATCTTCGCCCATTTCCTGAATGGTTTTTTCTCCACGAACAACCGCACCGGTATCAATATCAATAATATCCGACATTTTCGTAGCCAAAACAGTATTTGTCGCCACTTTGATCACCGGACAAACCGGATTTCCAGTAGGCGTTCCAAGTCCTGTGGTAAACAATATCAAAGTCGCTCCTGAAGCGGCTTTTCCCGTGGTTGCTTCCACATCGTTTCCAGGCGTGCAGACTAAACTTAACCCTGGTTTAGTCGCTGCTTCAGTATAATCAAGAACATCGACAACAGGTGATGAACCGCCTTTTTTTGCTGCTCCTGCAGATTTGATGGCATCGGTAATAAGTCCGTCTTTAATATTTCCGGGCGATGGATTCATGTAAAATCCTGAGCCAACAGCGTGCGCCAATTCATCATACTCGGTCATCAGCCTGATGAATTTTTCTGCGGTCGGCTGATCTACTGCTCGGTCTATCAATTCTTGCTCTGCGCCACACAATTCAGGGAACTCAGCCAACAGAACTTTAGCGCCTAGAACTGAAAGAATATCCGCAAGATGACCAACTGCCGGATTGGCCGAGATACCGCTGAAACCATCGCTTCCACCACACTTCACGCCAACGCAAAGTTTGCTGATCGGTGCATCTTCACGCTCAATTTTATTAATTTCCTGAAGACCTTTCAGTGTTTTAAAAATCGCATTTTTGATCATGGTTTCTTCACTGACCGCTTTTTGCTGTTCGAAAACGAGTAATGGTTTATCAAAATCAGGATTGCGGTTATACAAATCCCGTTTGAAATTATCGATTTGAAGATGCTGACAGCCGAGACTTAATAAAGTTACTCCCGCCACATTAGGATGATCTGCGTAAGCTGCCAAAAGTTTGCTCAGGGAATCCGAATCCTGTCTGGTTCCGCCGCAACCGCCGGTGTGATTCAGAAATTTGATGCCGTCAACATTTTTAAAAACTCTCTCTTTCGCCGGAATATTAGAAGGCGAAAAATCAATTTCATCCAAATTATCTCCTTTGGAAATTGCTTCTACCAATTGTTGCGTATAATCCTTGTACTTTGCATCGACCGCATACCCTAAACTGTCATACAGAGATTCTTTAATGATATCAAGATTACGGTTTTCACAGAAAACGGTTGGAATAAAAAGCCAGTAATTGGCCGTTCCAACATCACCATTTGAACGGTGGTATCCTTTAAAAGTTTTATGCAAAAATCTTGAAACGTCAGGTTTCGTCCACTGATAATCCACATCACGGTAGTAAAACGGATCAGCAGCATGCTTTGTATTATCTGTCGTCATTCTCGTTCCTGATGCCAGATCGTATTGAACTTTCCCCACCAAAACACCATACATGAAAATTTCGTCACCCTGTTTCATATCATTCATAAAGAATTTATGTTTGGCAGGGATGGCTTCCAAAATGGTGTATGTATTTCCTTCAAAGACAATTTCAGTTTCCGCAGGAATATCCTGAAGCGCGACTAAAACGTTGTCTTTTGGATTTATTTTTAATATTAAATTGCTCATTTTTTAGTTAAAATTGAATGTCTGTTGTGTTGTTTTTTGAACACAAAGTTTCTCTAAGTTTTTTTCTAATTACTATTTTTCAGTTTCACAAAGGCGTTTCACTTAACCAAGATCATAGATATTTTTTACATTCATTATATTGAAGACTTTTTATTTCTGAATCTTAAAGAAAACAGTAAAACTATTACAAAACATAAAAGCGGAACTGCATAAGAAAAATGGATGTTCCCCGAAATATCTGTAATCTTGCTCGCAATCGGTGGAATGATTGCGCCTCCGACAATCGACATGATGAGAAGACTTGAAGCAGGTTTTGTATCCAATCCGGCACCTTCAATTCCCAAAGCGAAAATCGTCGGGAACATGATGGACATGAAGAACGTCAAGCCAACCAATGCGTACAAAGTCGAAACTCCTGATCCGAAGATAACCCAAACCGTAAGAGCAATGCTGATCATACTGTAAACTCTTAAAAGTTTTTGTGGCGAAATATATTTCATCAGAAAAGTACCTGCAAAACGGCCGACCATAAATAAAAATCCTGCTACACCCGCATAATATTTAGCTTCCTGACCTTTCATATCAATAGCATCTTCGGCAAAAACCAAAAGGAAACTGAAGATGTAAATCTGCGCACCGATGTAAAAAAACTGTGCTAAAACTCCCCATCCCACATTTTTCACGCCTAAAACCTGAAAGTAGTTCTTTGTAGATTTCTCATCGCTTTCCGTCACATCAGGCAGTTTGATGAAGAGAAACAGAAACATGACCAACAAAAGAATTAGTCCTAAAATAATGTAAGGTCCTTTAACCAGCGAGGTTTCAGCCTGAATGTAAGCTAATTTTGCTGCTTGACTGAGCGTCGCAAGTTCTTCCTGCGATTTTGGTTCTTCACTTAAGATAAAAATTCCGCCAACGATTGGAGCAATTGAAGCCGCCAAACCGTTGAAAGACTGTGCAAAGTTCAATCTCTGTGTAGCTTTTTCAGGCGGTCCTAAAACGGTGATGTACGGATTGGCTGCCGTCTCTAAAATTGCCAGACCACAGGATAAAACGAATAAAGCCCCAAGAAAAAACGGGTAACTCACGGTATTGGCCGCCGGAACAAACAGAAAACATCCTGCTGCAAAGAAGAATAATCCGACCAGAATTCCTGTTTTGTAACCATATTTCTGAATGATCATCCCTGCCGGAATTGCCAGTAAAAAGTATGCGGCAAAAACTGCCGAATCAACCAAAGATGCCTGAAAATGATTTAATTGAAATGCACTTCGCAAATGTTTGATCAAAATTGGGTCGAGGTTGTGAATAAATCCCCAAAAGAAAAACAAACTTGTGATCAGAATGAGCGGCAAACCATAATTTCTTTTTTTTGAGGAAGAAGAAATTGAGTTCCCAGAATTGGTGTTGTTCATTGATTGGGTTTGTTTTTATTGTTTGACATCGCAGAAAAGTAATCGGTTGCGCTATGTTTAAAATAAATAATTCTACCTGCTATTAAAACCTTAGCTTTCTACTTTTTAAAAGTATAATAATTTTTCGAATAAAAAATGAATGGGGCAGGATAGTACAAGATAGTTCAAGAGATTTTGAAATTTGTTAATGATTATTTAATATGATTTTTGTTTTTGGAAATAATCAATTTTCTAAATAATTGATTTTAGTTTGTGAATAAAATGTAATTTAGACTCAGATACATTTGAAAAAGCACATTATGGAATACTCTGCAACTTCAGAAAAATTCACCACTTTCAAAATAACAAAAGAAGAAAAGATAATAGGAGAATTGCACTACAAAAATTGGTTTAAATTCAATGCTGAAATTGAAATTTTAAACTCAAAATATCAGGTTGAGCAGAAAGGTTTTTGGGGAACAACGCTTGAATTACTAAACGATAAGAAAGTTTTGTTAAAATTTGCTATGAATTGGGACGGAAATATTGTATTGAATACATTTTTCGATGATGTTGAGAAAAATTATACCTTCAGTCACAAAGGTTTTTTTTAAAAATCTTTTGTATTGACAGACCCAAAAGGATCTGAGCTTATGATCATGAAACCGAATTTTAAATGGAATAGTTTGAACTACGAGTATCAAATGACGACTTCCGAAATTTTAGAAACATTCGACGAAAAAAATATTTTGCTCCTCATTTCACTGCATTGCGCCAATTATTATATGTCGATGATGATGGGAATGTAATAAATATTTTTAAACTAATTAATCTTATAATAAGGTTCATTAAAATATTTACTTGGCTTTATATAAACTATCTTTCTGTCCTTCTCAAAAATCCAGTTGAATCGGCGCATAACATCGGCTGCAAAATAATTAGCATGTTGAGTTTTAAGATCACCTGTGAAAAATCCTGCACTTGGATTTTTTAAAACGATATTTCCGAGTTTTAGAAAAGGTAAAACTCCTTGTTTGGTTGTAATGATTTGTCCGGCAGAGTTTTTCATTGATTTTTCACCTGTAATTTTTAGTTTTTCATTCAAATTATTGGCTTCTGCAAACTCGTTACTGTATAGCAAACCTCCTGAGTAACCCGACTGTAAAAGAAAATAAGCTTCCTGTTGTTTACTTTCAATCACATTGTCTGCAATGATGTAGAACTGTCCGTTTTTTACATACAGATTCATCGGTTGATAATCTTTTAAATCTGGTTCTTTATCATAAGTAAGGAATTGATTATTATCGTAATCGATTTTAAAATATTTGTCTTTAAAAATTCCGGTTCCTATCTTTCCATCGGCTTCGTGACCGGTAAGTTCATTATCAAAAAATCTGACGTTTTCATACTTTTTGTTGCCAATTTTCACAGTATTTCCATCACTTATTTCATCTTTAAATGGGATATGGTCTGCTTTTCTGATTCTTTCCGGTGAAATTGAAGCATCTTCCATCGCAATCTGAAACATCAGATGAAGTGAATCTTTATCATTAACCAAAGTTTTTACAATGATATTATTATGTTTCGTTAATCTGAATGGAATCTTTTCCTGAGTTTTAAAAAGATTTAAACTCAATAAAACAATGGCTAAACAGCTAAACTTCTTAAACATTTTTCTATTCTTAAAATATCCCCAAATATAGAATAATTTTTTCTCATCATTTAGATATAACTTGTCTTAAAAATAATTATCTTCGGTTAAATTAAATAAACCAAATGACGAAACATCAGCAAAGAGTCGCCGAAGTCTATCATTTTTTCGATAATAAAGACACCGTTTTGGGTTTCAGAAAACTGTTAGACTGTGCTATTGATACTCAGGATATGTCGATTTATAGAGAAGCGATTGATTTGACAGATTGGAAAGAAACTCAAAATCACGCTATCGACGAACTAATAGATAAATCAAAAAGTCTTCTCGCCAAAATTGAAAAAGTTCAGGTAAAAGAGCATAGTTCCGAACAATCTGTTTTAAAAGCAAAAGATATTGTAAAATCTTACGGAAGTAACCGTTTTTCGCTTGGTCCGGTTTCTGTGGAAATCAGAAAAGGACAGGTTTATGGTTTGGTAGGAGAGAATGGTAATGGTAAAACGACACTTTTAAGAATTTTTGCGAATGAAATTTCGTTTAATGATGGAAATTTAACTTATTCATTTAATGAAAAACCAAAAAATGAATACGATTTAAGAACAAAATTGGTTTACATCCCGCAACGAACTGAAAAATGGTACGGAAGTCTGAAAGATAATTTGAAATTTGTTCTTTCAAACCATGGAGTTGCGCCTGAGGAAAACGAAACCCGAACTTTGATGATGATTGCGCGTCTCGGATTGTGGAATTACAAACATCTGAAATGGAACGAACTTTCATCAGGTTACAAAATGCGTTTCGAACTGGCGAGAATTCTTTTAAGAAAACCTGAAATTCTTTTACTTGATGAACCTTTGGCGAACCTCGATGTCTTGGCGCAACAGGTAATTCTGGAAGATTTAAAATCGATTGCTAATTCGGTGAATCATCCGATTGCCTTGATTTTAAGCTCGCAGCAATTATATGAAGTTGAAAAGATTTCAGATAAAGTGATTTTCCTGAAAAATGGAAAATATAAAGACAATTCTGAAAAACAGGAGGGTGGAGAAAGTCAATTGATTATTGAAATTGATACTAATGAAAACCGAGAAAAACTTTTGGAAGTATTCAAAGATTTCAGTCTCGAAAAACTGAATTTTAACGGTGGAGTTTACGTCGCTTATTTTGGCCCGGAAACTCAGTTTCATCAAGTAATATCGGCTTTGGGAAATGCTCAGGCGGAAATCGTGTACATTAGAAATATCTCTTCTTCTACGAGAAGATTTTTCGTCAATTAATCTTCTTTAATTTTAATTAAAATGCAGAAAATCAATAAAATAAATCAATATCTGCTCGAGAAATATCCTACAGTCTGGAATACCAAAATTGTCTGGATGCTTTTGGCAGCATTATTTTTTCATATCGTCTTTTTTATTATAGGATATCTTTCTCATATCGATCCGGTATCGTTGCAGAAATATTCTGTTAGAGATGATTATTTCAGAAATGGAGTGATTTTTATTCATCTTATCATTTCAGTACTTCTTGTTGTTGGCTGGTTGTTGATGATGTTTAAAAACAATGGATTCAAGAATTTTTATCCTTCATCGAAAGGCAAATTGTTTGGCCAGTTTGTGCAATATTTTATCATTATTTTTTCATGTACGACGTTTTATTTTTCTTATATGGTAGGTTTCAGAATGTTTATTAACAATAAATATCCTGATTCTGAAATGGCGAAAAATATTGATATTGTCAACAGAACCGCACCTTTTCTTTCTCAAAATATAGAATCATATACTTTGGAAAACAGACTGTTTCCAAAAATTTTCTCTGATTTGTATTGTGAAAATGATATTGAGAAAATAGACCGAAACAAAAAGTTTTTTGTGTATTACAATAGAATTTATCAGTATAATTCTGTGTACTCAAAAAAATCTTTTAGAAAAAATAAAGCAGGAGATTTTATACCAAATGAACCTGAATATTCAGAGAAAATTGAGCCAGCTTATTCAGAGACGGATATTGAACGAAAATATTCTATTTTTTATTTTAAAAAAGAAGTTGTAGATCTTTCCGCTTACATCAAAACGACGCAGCCAAGTTTTTACAACTTTTCAGAGGTTTTCTATGATTATGATTTTACTGGGTACAATGATGGTGCCTTAGAAAACAATTATTACGATAAAAACTCTCCAGATTATACTCTTAAAAATCAAAAAGCGTTTATTAATAAAACAACAACAGAACTATTAAACAGAAAAAAACCTGCAGAGCTTGAAAAACTATTCAGCGATTTTCTTTCTATTTCTAAAAAATATAGGATAAAAAATAATCTTGATGCCAAAAAATGGACTTCATTAATTTACTCAAAAGACAATCCGAATTTTGAAATCCGTTATTTTATTAAAGATTTTGTGCCAAGTTCAAGATTTGAGGATGAACCTTATTACGAATCGACCGTTGCTGTAGATTCTGTAGCTGCTTCTTATAATGGAGATGGCGTTCAGGATAGTGTAAAGTTGAGAATATTTAATCCCGAAATAAACAGACAGATTGCACCAGATAAATATGTAAAAAATAATACGACTGATTATTATTACGTCTCTGAAAGCATGAAAGATCTTTTGAAGAATGTAGATTCTATGAAGCAGGATGATTTCTTTTCAGAAAACATACATATTTATATCTGGATCGCATTTTTCCTATCCACATTTATTTTCAGCTTTAGAATTACTGGACTTCGTTCTTTGCTTTTCAGCGTGATTAGCGCAGGAGTTTTAATGCTTTTAGTTACTTTAATTACAGTCTTTTATGGATTGACATTCAGAGGACAGGAAGAATTTTTTGTTTCCTATTTTGTTTTGTTTATTGGGCTAATTATTTTGCTGATTCCTTTATTAAAAATGGATATGGTTAATAAAACGGTTTCTTCGGTTTTGGTAAATATTTCGATGAATTGTTTTGTACTTTTAATTTTCTTGATTTTTATAATTATCACTATTCATCAGAAAGCTGAATGTGCGGATACTATTACGAACATTGATTACGATTATCCATATGATGATTGTAATAGCATTATTGAATATTTAAGCTTCACGCTGAGTTATATCATTTTAATTCTTGGGTTTATTTTCATGTATTTTTATACTGCAGTTTTGCAGAAATGGAAAGCAATGCCGGAATAAATTTAGATAGCATATTTTCAAACCTCATATTTTTTATGAGGTTTTTATTTAATCTTAAAATTTAAATTGTGAATATTATTCAGACTCTGTTGGATGCAGATTTGTTTCAAAAGAAAAAAGTGATTTAAAAAATATAATCATAACAATAAAAGATTTTCTTCATCAATTTTAATTTAACAAAATTTATCAAAGTCAAAAATTGATTTATAAACTCGATTTTGTAATTTTAGCCAAAATTTAAAATAAGTGAAAAAGTTATTATTTGCAGTTTGTATCTCGGCTTCGGCTTTAAGTTTTGCACAAGATTATTCTGTACCGGCAGCAAGTCCGCGTCAGAAAGTAGAGCAGCAGTTTTCAATGTCTAAAGTTTCTGTAGATTACGGAAGACCAGGCGTAAAAGGAAGAAAAATCTTCGGTGAATTGGTTCCTTACGGACAGGTTTGGAGAGCTGGAGCAAACTCTTCAACAAAAATTACTTTCGGACAGTCTGTGAATTTCGGGGGGAAAATAGTAGCTGCAGGAACTTACGGTTTGTTTATCGTACCAACTGAAAAAGAATGGAAAGTAATTTTGAATAAAGATTTCCAGCAATGGGGTGCTTATACTTATGATCCAAAACAAGATGTTGTAGATGTAATGGTGCCTGTAAATAAATTAGCAGACAAGCAAGAATGGTTTGAAATTACTTTGAACCCTACAGACGAAAATTCCGGGAATTTGGTCATTAAATGGGATACCGCTCAGGCTGAAATTGCTTTGAAACCTGCTAAACCAGATACTGTAACAAAAATTGCAGAGAAACTGAAGGAAATTAAAAAAATAGAATCTGACGCTGCAAAAGCTAAAGGTTAAAATTTATTATCAATGAATTTTTCAATTCAACCTGAATTAGAAAACGATAAATATCAATTAATCCCCTTATCTCAAGGGGATTTTGAGTCTTTATACGAAGTCGCTTCTGATCCAAAAGTTTGGGAACAGCATCCTAATAAAAACCGTTTTGAAAGAGAAGTTTTTGAAATGTTTTTCAAAGGTGCAATAGAAAGCAAGGGTGCTTTCAAAATTGTGGAAAAATCTAGCGGAGATGTTTTAGGAAGTACTCGTTTCTATGATTTCGATGAATCTAAAAACAGTATTTTCATTGGTTATACTTTTTACGGAACAAAATTTTGGGGAAAAGGAATCAATCCGCAGATTAAAAAACTGATGCTTGATTATATTTTTCAGTATGTTGATACGGTTCATTTTCATATAGGAAAAGAAAATTTCCGTTCACAGACTGCTTTAGAAAGATTAGGTGGAAAGAAAATTGCGAAAGAAGAAGTTGCTTATTTTGGCGAACCGACAAGAACCAATTTTGTGTATGAAATCAGAATGGAAAATCATTTTTAAATAATTTTCATGCAGATTTGAAATGTTGAAAATACATCAGCATCACTGGCAAAATCTGCTAGAGATTTGATTTAAATTATAGCTTGTCAACAATTTGTTTTATATAAAAAAACTTTGTGAGCTTTTATAAGTGAAACGGCTTGTGTAACTTAAAAACATTTAGTAGTTAAAAAATCTTGGCCTTTGCGTTAAAAAATAATTAGTAATAAAATGAAAAAATATAAAATTCAGAAATCACCTTTTATTGTTCAAACAACAGATGGGAAATTAATTGAAGAACATTGGGGAAATTCAACCCAGAATTCAAATATTTCTATTGCGCACATGATTGCTCCGCCAAATTGGAGCGAGCCGCATCAAACTCCTGAATTTGATGAATTTACCATCATTATCTCCGGTAAAAAGCAATTTGAAATTGACGGAGAAACTGTGGGTTTAGAAAAAGGACAAAGCATTTTGATTGAAAAAGGAGCGAGAGTCCGTTACAGCAATCCGTTTTCGGAACCTTGCGAATATATTGCGATTTGCCTTCCTGCTTTTTCAATGGAATTGGTTAACAGAGAACAAGAAAATAACTAAGATATGGCGTTACAAAGTTGCCCTAAATGTAAGGAAAATTCATTTACATGGTTTATCAGTGGAAAAACCCAGTTGACAACGTGGAGTTGTTTTGATTGTGATTACGAAGCAAAACAAACTGACAATATTGAGCAGGTTTGCGAAAATTGCAAAGAGACAACAAAAATCAAGTTGAAAGATAAAGAAAAAGAATATTGGTGGTGTTCTAACTGTAATGAAACCAACGATATATAAAAAAATAACCTCATTAATTTGAGGTTATTTTTTAGTTGTGAAATTTCTGCTATTTTAAAATTTCTTTCAAAAACAAGAGCGTATGATTCCAGGCTCTTTTTGCCATTATTTCATTATAATCAGGAGATTTTGGGTCAGTAAATGTGTGTTTTGAGTTGGCGTAAGTAATGATCTGCCAATCTGCTTTGCCATCATTCATTTCTTTTACCAGATTATTATAGTCTTCCGGAGTTACACTTTTATCTTCTGTAGGATTTTCGACTAAAATTTTAGTTGAAATAGATTCATTGGGTCTTGTCTGATCTTTTCCAATACTTCCATGAATTGAAACTACACCTACAACAGGTAATTTTCCTCTTGCAGATTCCAAAGCGCCTGTTCCGCCAAAACAATATCCTATGACAGCAATTTTATCTGAGATCGCTCCGTTTTTCTTTAATTGTTCTAAAGCTAAAGAAATCCTTTTCTGATAAGCTGCGTAATCTTTTTTGTAAAATCCGGCAGTTTTTGCAGCAGAAGTATTATCGGTTGGAATATTTCCTTCCCCATAAATATCTGCAATAAATGCGATGTAACCTTGTTTTTCTAAATCTGCCGCTGCTGTTTTCGCTTCATCGTCAATTCCTTTCCAGGCTGGAAGAATCAAAACTCCTGGAAGCTTTTTTCCTGCGTTGGATGTAACCAATCCGTTAAGCTTTTGTGATCCATCCTGATAAGAAACCGTTTTAAGGTTTTGGGCGAAAACTGTTGTTGAAGATATTAGAAATGCTGATAATAAAATGGTGCGTATCATATTTTGTAATTTAATTAAATAAAAAAATAATGAAAAATTTGCTTGAGCAAGCTCGTTATTTCAATTTAATAATCAAAATTAAATAATAGAAATCTATTTAAGCATTATAATCTTCATTTATTTTTTTATAATTAATTTTTCCGATAAAATGGTTGTTCCTTTATTTTCAGCTTTAATTAAATAGACTCCATTTATAAGATTTGGTAAATAGATAGTAACTTTTTCATCATTATATTTATTAGAGAATAATTTTCTTCCTGATAAATCAGTGATGCTCACAGTTGATTCTTTTGGAAGGTTGTTTATATTCACAAAATCTTTTGCAGGATTTGGGTAAATAGACGGTTTTAAAATATTTTTATAATCATCAACTCCTAAAGTTGAACCTAATCTTACGACCCAAATATCAACCGACCCATGATTTAATGTAATATTTCCGTTAGAAGACGTAGTATTTCCGATCATAATGTATCCATTATCTGAAGTTTGCTGCACAGCATATAATTGATCAACATTGCTTCCTCCTAAAGATTTTTGCCACTGTAAATTTCCCGCTGAATCTAACTTTATAATCCAGTAGTCAGTATTCCCGAAATTTTGGGTAATATCACCGTTAGTAGACTGAGTATATCCACCAACAATATATCCGCCATCAGAAGTCTGATAGATAGAGCTCGCTCCATCTAAAGCTGTTCCTCCAAAATTTTTCTGCCATATTACATTGCCTATAGGATTAAGCTTTACAATCCAAAAATCACGAGATCCGATAGAATCTGGAACCGGGCCGTCTGACTGAGCATAACCCGAAACAATATAATCTCCATCTTGATTTTGTATAACATCAAAAGCTTCATCTCCACCAGTTCCTCCTAATGATTTTTCCCATTGTAAGTTTCCAAAAGCGTCTAATTTTATAACCCAGTAATCTCTGGGTCCAAAATTTTGTGAAACATCTCCATTATTTGAAATTGTGCTACCTGCCATAATGTATCCGTTATCCAAAGTTTGTTTTATTGATCCTGCATATTCATAGCTGCTTCCTCCAAAATTTTTCTGCCACTGTATATTTCCTGATGAATTTAATTTTACAACCCAATAATCGTAGAATCCATGATTTCCCATAACATCTCCCATTGTATCTGTAGACATAGAGTTACCTGCTACAATGTAACCTCCATCTGAGGTCTCTTGTACTGAGGTAGCTTCCTCGTAACCGTATCCTCCTAAAGATTTCTGCCATTGTATATTTCCGGATGGATCTAGTTTTACCACCCAATAATCACTAGAACTATGATTTCCCGTAACGTCACCATTATTGGATGAAGTATAACCGGCAAAAATATATCCTCCATCTTGAGTTTGCTCAATAGAGTTTGCTCCGTCACTACCGCTTCCTCCGTATGTTTTTTGCCATTGAATATTTCCTGATATATTTAGTTTGACAATCCAACAGTCAAATGATCCCTGATGTCCTGTAACATCTCCGTTGTTAGATTGAGTTGATCCAGCTAGTATAAACCCTCCATCTTGGGTTTGACGGATAGATTTTCCATAATCGCTAAAACTTCCACCCAAAGATTTTTGCCATTGTATCGATGGCGATTGACTCCAAATTTTATTGAAATTAATAATTAATATGAGAAAAAAGAATAATTTAAATTTCATAGTATTTTGTTTTGATGTTTTATTTTAATTAAAATTTACAAATCTAAATATACATATTAAATTTTTTATAACACTTTATATCATAGAGGTTTAAAATGGATTTTTCTTAATTAATTAATAAAAAATAATGAGATTATTAAAGTTTTATTCCCAAGTTATTTAATTCAGCTTCCAAATTTGTTTTAGGCTGAATGTGAATAGTTTTAAAACCTAAAGTTTGTGCCATTTCAATATTTTTTAAATTATCATCAATGAAAACAGATTCATTGGCTTCCAATTGATATCTCTCCAATAAAACTTGCCAGATTTTAGGATCAGGTTTAATTAATTTTTCAGTTCCCGAAACCACAATTTTTCCGTCAAATAACTGAAAGAAATCGTAGTTTTCTAAAGCGTAAGGAAAAGTTTCTTCAGACCAGTTTGTCAATCCAAATAGTTGATAGGAAGTGTTTTTTAATTTTCTAAGAATTTCTACATTTTGCGGAATATCACTTTTTAACATCACTGTCCAGTTATCATAATAAGCTCGGAGTTCTTTTTCCCAATCCGGAAATTTTTTAATTTGAATTTCAGTTCCTTCTGCTAAAGTTCTCCCTCTGTCTTGTTCGATATTCCATACATCCTGTGCTATATTTTCAAGGAAATACTCCATTTTTTCGTCATCATTAAAATACGTTTTGAAAAAATATCTTGGGTTCCAATCCATTAAAACGCCTCCAAAATCGAATACGATATTTTTGATTTCCATAATTTCTAAATGTTATTTACCTTTTAATTATTATTCTAAACATTCTTTCCAAGACAACAGTATTTCTTTCCAATCTTGTAATGGAATAATTTTTTTATCATAACCTTCCTGCCACAATTCAAAATGGGTTTCAGTTATCTGTGCAAACCAATAATTTCCCATACCACCTCCATAATCTGGATCTTCAATCAATGAAAAATTACTAGAAAGTGCTAAATCCAAGTCAGCTATGAAGTCATCCACATCATCAGGATGTCTATAATTATAAATGTAATTAGCAATAGGATTTCCCGAAATAATTCCATGAAATTTCTTGGATGATTTTTGCATGGTCAAACCATATTTTTGCAGTAGTATATCGTTCAAATTGTGAAGTATTTAAATGTGATAATCGCTAAAGTTTTTACTTAAATATTAAATTTAATAGTCTGTAATAATAACTGTAATTCTAAAAATTATTCAGGTCTATAAAAATGATATTGTCCATTCTCATAAAACGCATTAATATGCTGTAAACCATTCGTTAAAATAATTTCAGAAGCACCGATTATGGAATTATATCTTGCTGTTTGCTCAAAGGTTTTTTCTGTTAATTTAATTTGTGGAGCTTTACATTCAATCAGAATTTTAGGCTGTGCTTTTTCGGTAATCAAAAGGTCAATACGTTTCGTTAAACCATTCAAAACGATTTTTTTTTCCGTTATTAAAGCTGAGGTAGAGTAGGACTTTACAGTAAGATAATAGTGAATCCAATGCTGTCTTACCCATTCTTCAGGCGTGAGCAAAAGGTAAGTTTTACGAACCAAGTCATAAATAAAAAACTTATCTTTGTCTTTCTTGAATTTAAAATCAAAAGTTTCCTGAAAGTTCAGTTTTGGAAGTTCCATTTATACGATGAAAGAATTAGATTTAATCCTCAAAAATATTAAAAATAAAGAAGTATTACCTATTTATTTTTTCCACGGAGAAGAACCTTACTTTATTGATGTTGCTATAAAAGCTCTTGAACACGACTTTCTCGAGGAAGACGAAAAAGCTTTCAATCAAACCGTAACCTACGGAAAAGACACAACCTATCAGGAAATTCTCTCTTTGGCGCGACAGTTTCCGATGATGGGTGACAAACAAGTGATTATCGTAAAAGAAGCACAGGATTTGAAGCTGAATGATGAAGAAAGCAAAGCTTTGGAAGCGTATGTTGAAAATCCTGTTCCATCCACAGTTTTGGTTTTTGCGTACAAACACAAGAAATTAGACAGCCGCAAAAAAGTTACGAAATCTTTAGATAAATCAAATGCACTTTTTCTGAGTGAATCGATAAGGGAAAATAATCTACCGAAATGGATTGCCGATGAATGCATGAAATTAGGTATAAAAACCGCTCCGAATATTTCCCATCTTCTCGCAGAATATCTTGGAAATGACCTTTCAAGAATTGCCAACGAACTCGGAAAACTGAAGATTATTCTTAAAGATGGGCAAATTTTAGACGGAACCGTTGTTGAAAATCACATCGGAATCAGTAAAGAATACAATGTTTTTGAGCTTCAGAAAGCTTTAGGAACAAAAAATGCAAATGCTGCTTTCAAAATTGCTCATTTTATGGGCAAAAATCCTAAAAACAATCCGTTTGTGATGATGATGGCGAGCTTATACAGCTATTTTTCGAATGTGATTATTTACAACACGATGGTGGGTCAACCGCCACAAGCAATTGCTTCTCAAATGGGAGTCAATCCTTATTTTATCAAAGATTATGCGGAAGCTGCGAGATTGTATCCTTTAAAACATTCAACCCGTGTCATTTCTATTTTGAGGGAATTCGACATGAAAGGAAAAGGTTTGGGAGCCGTTAATATGAATGATGCCGAACTTATTAAAGAATTGGTGTACAAGATTATCAACGTGGATAAAATTAAAATGAAAGTGTAGAAGTAATGGTCAATTTTGCTTGCAAGTAACTTTTATTTAACTTTTTAAACTTATAATGATTTATTAAATAATTTTAAACTCAATGTTAAAAGTAAATTTTCTGTGTTTTGTTTTGATTCTGTTTTTTCAGTTGTCGCATGCTCAATTCAAGATAAAATCAATTTCACCGACTGTCGACCAACAAGATTCTTTTAATATTCAAATCATTAAAACTCTCGGAGAATTTTTAGAGACTCAGAATCCAAAATTCTGGCTTGAGTCTGATTTTAAAAGATTCAAATCTCCTTATTACGAAATTATTGGCATTGAAAGCGGAAAATTAGGAGACAAATTTTATCAACCGTCATTAATGGAGATAATTCCAACACACGAAGAAGATAAAAGAATTGTAAAATTAGCTTTTATTGGCTATAATAAAGACACGAAATCTAATCTGATCAAAGCAATCTATAATATGATTGCCGTAAAAAATGGGGACAAAATTTTCTTTAGTAAATACATTGATTACGCAACAAGAAATTGGAAAATCAAGAATGAAGATAATATAACCTATCATATTTCTCCCTCAAAAAATTACAGTTTGGAAGAAGTTGAAAAACAAAAAACAGATATCAAACTTCTTTCAGAATTTTTTGACACTGAACGATTTCCCATCTTTTACTATTCAACAGTTTCTCCCGAAGAAGTTTTCAAATTGAAAGGATTTGACTATCATCCTATGATGTTCGCTGATAAATCTGGTGGATTTGCTGAAGATTACAACATTGTCATCTCGGGAAATAATTCAGAATATTACACACACGAAATTGTTCATTTATATACATCAAAACTTTTCCCTAAGATAGACCCATTTTTTGATGAAGGAATTGCCACTTATTTTGGAGGAAGCGGAAAGTTTGGTTATCAATGGCAAACAGTAAAATTGAAGAAATTTCTCACAGAAAATCCTGATTTTGATGCTTTTGAACATTTAGATGTCTACGAAAGACTTTATTTTGAAAAGGAAGCACCAATTCCTTATGTAGTTTCAGCTGTTTTGTGTGAAATGATTATTTCTAAATTTGGTAAAGAAAAACTGTTTTCGGTTTTCAAAAATGGAAATTCAGTGGAGGAGTGTCTCAAAACATTTAATTTGAGTAAAAATAATATAAATTCTGAATTGAGGAAGTTTTTAAAAGTTTAAAAACGGTTTATCATTCATCGACTTTTAACATATTAAATATTGACAAGTATCATTAATTTTCTTTTAATAAAACATTAAAAATTCCGAAATTAGCACACTTGAAATTGATAAATAAATTATGGAACAAAATATTTTAGATTGTGTAATCGTTGGATCTGGTCCTTCTGGTTTTACAGCGGCAATTTATGCAGCAAGAGCAGACCTTAAACCTGAATTATACACAGGTTTGGAACCAGGTGGACAATTAACGACAACTACTGAAGTTGATAATTTCCCAGGTTATCCTGCTGGAATTACAGGTCCTGAAATGATGATGGATTTGCAGAAACAAGCTGAAAGATTCGACACAAAAGTTCATTATGAATTGATTACCAAAGCGGAATTTTCAAAAGAAGTTGGCGGTGTTCATAAATTATATGCCGGAAACAAAGAAATTTTTGCTAAATCTGTGATTATTTCTACAGGAGCTACTGCGAAATATCTAGGTCTTGATGACGAAAAAAAATATAACGGTGGAGGAGTGTCCGCTTGTGCAACGTGTGACGGATTTTTCTACAGAGGAAAAGACGTAGTTGTAGTGGGAGCAGGAGATACAGCAGCTGAAGAAGCGACTTATCTGGCTAAATTGGTAAACAAAGTAACAATGCTCGTAAGAAAAGATCAGTTCAGAGCTTCAAAAGCAATGATTCACAGAGTGGAAAACACGCCGAATATTGAAGTGAAATTTCATCATGAGCTGATTGGAATTGAAGGTGAAAACAATTTAGTAGAAAGAGCGGTTGTTATCAATAACCAAACTCAGGAAAAATCTACAGTAGACGTTCACGGAATTTTCATTGCAATCGGTCACAAGCCAAATACAGATATTTTTGCAGGTCAAATCGATTTGGACGAAAATGGATACATCGAAACTGAAAAAGGTTCGACAAGAACAAACCTTCCTGGCGTTTTTGCTGCAGGGGATGTTCAGGATCATATATACAGACAAGCTATTACAGCTGCCGGAAGCGGTTGTATGGCTGCAATGGATGCTGAAAAATACTTGGCAGAATTACACTAATCAATTCCACATTGTACATATTAAAGCATCTTGAAAGAGATGCTTTTTTGCTTTATAAAAGTTATTTGTCGTTTTTATCAAGAATAATTTTAAAAATAATTCTCCTGATTTATAGTTGATTATTATATTTTGTTAAAATTTATTTAATAAAAATTTTGACAGAATCTAAAAACATTCTATATTTGCACCACTGAAAACAACGATACAATCGATGTTTTTGGAGAGATGGCAGAGTGGTCGATTGCGATAGTCTTGAAAACTATTGACTGTAACAGGTCCGGGGGTTCGAATCCCTCTCTCTCCGCTGAAAGGGTCTTCAATACGAAGACTCTTTTTTTTTTCATACACAAGAAGACCTTTGTCTTTCATTTTCAAACAATTATGAGAGAAAATACCAAGCATTGTAGGTGTTCGATAGATACCGTTTTCATAATAAAGATTGCTGTCGAACACTAAGTTTACAAATTCCCTTTTTTCTATTGTACTTGCCTTTGAATATATTTGTCTTATGTCACTTAAGCACTTGAGATTTTTCTCTAAGATTTTATACGCTTTATTCTGATTAGTACTTAATCTCTCAATACTAATGTTCAAAACTTTAATCTCATTGTTGTATAGATCTGACCATCTTTCAAAAGTTTCTTTTGTAATATCATTTTTAATCCACTTATCTTCTAATGAATATAAGTTTTGCTCAGTTTCTAATAATTTTTTTTGGTTTTCTTTAAGGACGATTTGATTCTCCTTTACTTCTGAGTCAAGCGATTTTCTACATGATAATTTAATTTTTTTGATGTTTTCGATCGGCAAACTCATAAGATCACAGATTTTTAAGAACTGCTCATGTGACTTTATTGCACTTATATTATTATGCTTCGAATGTTTACATTTATAATAGTAATAGTATCTACCAGCTTTGCCTCGAGAAGGTGCTCCGGATAAAGGTTGCCCACAATGACATTTTAATACGCCTCTAAGTGGTATATTATCATCTATTATAGATTTAATCTTCAAAGGGCGTTTCATCTTCTCCTGAACAATTTTCCACGTGAGCAAATTTATTATCGGTTCGTGAATACCCGGAAACAGACCTCCAGCATACTCTTTGTATGATTCAACTTTTAAGAAGCCTGCATATACAGGATTACTTAAAACTCTTTCCACAGCCATATTCCCTTTTCTATTAAAACCCATACTCAGAGCATTTTCTTTTATTAGATATAATGGCGTACCTCCCAAGTATGAATCATAAATAAAACGAACTATTTTTGCTTCTGCTTCATTAATTACTAATTTTCTATCCTTTCTTTCACCTTGCTTGACATAGCCGAATGGTGCGTTTTTATATACAAAACGACCTTCTTTTGCTTTTGCAGTATAAATTCCACCCTTTACTTTTATGCTTCTGTTGATGTTATCCTCTTCAGCTAAAAGCAATTGTAGACCTGCGCGGAAAAAACTTCCAGGAGTATTATAATCGAAGGTAATGCCCTCTGTAACACTAACAATTTGGATATTGTATTTTTGTTGTAAAAGTTTCACTAAACTCATCGCTTCACCAGCATCTCGACTAAACCTATCAAGTTGGTCAACCAAAAGATAATCTACTGAGCTGTGATGCTTTGTGATGAACTCTCTTAATTTGTTAAAATCAGGGCGATCAAATGTCCTTGCACTTTTACCTCTGTCAATAAATGTATCCACTAGTGTTACATCATTAAATGCTAACCATTGATCTGTATACAGCTCTTGCCTTTCAATAGACCCATTACTTTGTCCCAGTTGACTGAATCTTAGATATCTTATCGCACGTTTCATAATATTCTTTTAAGGTTATAGAAACAATTATTCTTACAATCAGCTTATTTAACAGTTCCTCTTTCTCCTCTTCTTTTTTCTGTTCGAAGGTTAAAATATTTTTTTCAATAAAAGAGTTATCTTTTTTATCATTATTTCTTTCCATTGATCCATAAATTTATGTTAGAAATCCATAGTAGATATCTAACATACTTAGAAAAATGATACTTGCACTGAGTATGGCATTATAGAGTCAATGTTAGGTATTGAATGGCTTTACCATACAAGACAATTTCCAACATTAACTGACAAGTTATTTCTTAGAATTATAATAAGAACTTTCGCTAAGTTTTTTGTTTGCAGTAGTTAGTTTATTAATTCCATATGTAAAGTTGGATATGGTTTCCCAGAGGAATCTAATTCTGAACGACTTGTTGTTTCAAAACCACATTTTTTGTAAAAATCTACTGCTTGTTCGTTTTGTTCATTTACATCAAATTTTTTGACATTCATTTTTTCAATTGAAAAATTCAACAATGTATTCTCCCTCTTTTTCAAGCAGATACCATTGTGGTAAAGACTGTGTGGCCTGAATACTGTTTGAAATGCAATCTTCATAAATGATTGGAGAAATTTCTGACCAACTTTCTTGCAAGTACTTTATCGCTTTTTCTTTGTATTCGGGATTTTGCCTAACTGATATTATTCTCATTTAAAATGCTGTATTACTATTCAACATCCAAAATTAAACTTTTTAATGATGATGTGAATGCGACTTTTCTTCGTTATCACCTTTTTTCCCTTCGGTTACATCAACGGTAAAATCTGCTGTATGCACTTTTCCATCAATTTTAAACTGTGGCCATATCCTGTAAAGGCCCGCTTTTTCGATATGTGTTTGTGCAAAAATCGGGAAACGGCTGTCGGATACCGGATGAATAGGCAGAAATTCTTTGCCTGTCTTACTGGAAACTTCGAATGGGTAATTTTGTTGAACTTCCAATTCATCCTGAGAAACATGATGATAAGCTCAGTTCTGTCAATAATAAAATTGGAATGACATATGAAATGCTTAAAACACATTTTGCTGTTTTGATGATATTTTTCATTATGTTTCTTTTATAAATTAAACCGAATTCCAGGACCTGCCGAAGGTCTTATATTTTCAAATAAGGTGTTCCATAATAACTTTGCTTTTCCAGAAGCAATAAAAACAATGCGATCAGACAGATATACTTCAATACTAAGTTTTCCACTTCCGCCATAAATCAAGGAAGATTCGTTAAGCAGTTCAATCGGCTTCCATTCTTCATCAGGAAGGTTTTCTAAGGAATGGTTTAGAGAACATCTTTTACATATTCATCCTCTAGTTCATGTGGCAGTTTCATAAAATAAAATTATAAAGCAATCATCTATTATTTTATTGATTTCACACACTTTGGCAGATACCAGTCTATCATCCGAAACTTCAAAATTTCAATGAACTGCATTTGCATCATGTGAGGTTTCTGACTTTTCTATGAAGATTACCATTCAGGCAGACAATTCCTTGAAAACAATAAGAAAGCACATTGATAAAGCTTGAAATATTTTTGCGGAGGTTCTGAATCTCTGATTACGGATACCCAAAAAGATTTTTTCCAGCAGGAACAACGGAATACATTTGCTATAGAAAATAGGATTGTTTCAAAGGAAATTGTTCAATTAAAATTTGATTGTAAATATTCAGATGAATAACATATCAAGAAAGTTAAAACTCTTCAATGATTAATAATGTAGAAAGCCTTGCTTCGCAATAAAAAGAGAGTTGGTACGCGACTAATCTCAACTAAATTTTTACAAAAATTATTTTTATTAAGACACTACCTTTATTTTTCTGATTCATTAATTGAACGTATTAACTTCTTTCAACAGAAATTGTCCTTAGTTTTCTTCATTGAGTTTGATAATTTTTACATACTATTATTGGTTGAGATTCCTATAGAATAATTGTTCCATTTATTGATGAGAATTTTGAAATTGATTTATATTCTCACATTTTAGATCCAGAAAATGATGAGCTGTTATCTATAAAAACAAGAAGTTTAATCGGAAAAAGCCGGCAACTATTTTTTATATAAAGATAATTTTAAATTAATTAATCATATTAAAATCCGAACAATTTTCCAACCAAATGCACAACCAGTCTGTTATAAAATTAAGATGCTATAAAAAAAAAACCGGAGCAAAAAAGTTTCTGCTCCGGTTTAATTATTTATTTTTGTCCTAAGATCTTTATCATATTGTCAGGACTAGTTATAAATTTCTGGTCGAGAAATAATTAATAAAATTTATCATCGTTTAATTAATTTCTTCTGTTTGAACCTCGATGTCAATTTCTTCAAAATCATCAGGGTTTTCGTGAATTGGTTTTTCGAGCTTTATTCCATCGAGATAGTAGGTAGTTCCTAAATAGATTTCATCATCGAAAATAACCCCGTCTATTTTTCTTCTAAAACATTTTCCCGGCTCTGCTTTAATTATATTGTCTGTCTGTGTCATATTTTTATTATTATGTTATCGGATAAATTTTTGCGGCAAAATAGCTCCAGTTTGTTGCAGTTTTATAAGCAGAAATGCTTGCTGCGGGTACATGAATTTCTACTTTATCAATAATAATCCCGTCAGCAACAATGTTAGGTCCTATTAATATTGGAGGTGTCGTTGCCAAAACTTTTACTATTACTTTTGTAACACCTTGCTGCCCTACACTGGCATTAACTGGTAGGCAGTAATTCTCCAGATAATTAATTGAAGCAGGAAGTATAATCGTCATTACATCTTCACCCGAACGCATCCTAATAGCAATTCCATATGAGTCTATTCTTTCTAAACTTGTGGAACCCGAAACATCAACAAGATTGGTGACACCTTCTTCAACATTCTGAAAATCTATGTTATTGCTAAGCATGCCATTGAAAATTCTCGTGATATAAGGAAGGCTATATTTCCCCGCTCTCGGATACAGATATCGAAATGAATTTTCTGTATAAGTTTTAACATTTTTAAACAGATTAATGTCTAAATATTTTCCGTAAAATGGAGAATCTCCCAACTCTTCAATCTTATCAAAGTTTCCTACGATAGTGGAAAAAGAATTAAAGTAAAATGCTTCAGAACCTATTTTCTTTATGTTCGGCGGAAAAATAATGCTTGTCAAACTATTTGATTTAAACGCACGATCTCCAATCGTCTCCACATTCGTGAAAAATCTAAATTCATCAAAACTGTAAGAAAGATCTCTCGAGATATTAACAGATTTGTTGAAAGTGTCAGCAGGAATATTGGTAACAGCTCTTGCTTCCGCAAAACTGAGTTCTCCATCACCGTTGGTATCAAAGACATTTAATAATGTAGCTTTCCTGGTTGCACTCGAAATTTGAATGAAAGTGGCAACATTTGAAAATGTAAAATGAAAGTCAGGCCAATTGGCTTCCATGAAATCTTTATCTTCTTGATATATAGTAGTAAAGTTCCATGTTCCTTCAACTACAGAATGAGGCGTTGTGTTACCCGAATCATCAATACCTTTAGCATTAATTATTGGAAAAAAAGTCTCACTCGAAGCACTACTACCAGTTAGATTATTAACCCTTAATCGACTTACATCTTTTAAAGAAGAAACAATATTATTCACATTAATTAAAGGGCAATCCTTTATAACAAGTGTTCTAATGGAAGTTGGCGTAAAAATTAAATCAGAATTTTTAATAAATTTCTGATTGTCCAAAATCAGAGTACTTGCTGTAGAAGGAAGCGTTAAAGCGACAAGTAAACCACCTTTAGGCAACAATACAGAAGATATCCCTGTTCCTGCAGCAGAAACTCTTTTAATACTTGTACAAGCAGTTAAATCAATTGACTGTTTTAGATTTGGACAATTAGTTACATCCAATTCTTCCAAAATTGTATTATTACCAATAAACAAGTTTCTCAAATTTTGATTTGAATAACCGGAAATTTGACTTCCTATTCGTAATTTTGACAAATTCGTCGCTTTTGAAACATCTAAAGTACCAAGATACTTTCCTGACAAATCTCCAAGATCTTTAATTGCAGATGCACCATAAATAATGGTTTCTGTATCGTTAAAAGTAATAGCCGGAGCTTGAACTAAGGATGCAACATTTTTTCGCAATCGTGCCCTATTGATGTAAGAACCAAACTTAATTTTCGTATACCCGTCTTTTTGAGCAGTTAGCAAAAAATTAGCATTTTTAGGAACTGCAGGCGTGCCAGAAGGTGTATAAAGTCTCATCGTGATATAATCAGATGAGAAAGTAGACGTGTCATACTTTCCGTCCATATATCTGAATCTATTTAATAACCAATAATTCCTGTGTGATTTTCTTGAGCCTTGTGCAGTGTATAAGTAACTTCCGTTCCCAGCAACAATCAAAGGATCTATATATTTATATTTCGCATCTTCATTAAAAATACTTTCCGCCCATTTGTCAGATTCTAATGTGTTAAAATAAGTGTTGCACTTATCATACGTTAAAATTCCTGAAGTTCTCATTTGTTGATATAATGCGGTGATCTCAGTATCAAATGCAACTTCAACCAATTTCCAAAGCTCCGATAAGGCACCGTTCCAAACAAAACCACTACCAACCTGATCGTGCGCCTCTGCCCAATAATCATAAACATTGTGGCCTTCGTTATTAAGGCCTAAAACCGTATCATTATCATAAAAAATCGGGTACCAACGATTATTTCCTTCCGCGTCCGGATACATGGCAAACATCATATTTTTTGCGCGCTGATCGACCATTGCGAAAAACTCAGTGAATACATAATAAAACAGTAAAAACTGAATATTAAAATGATCTTGAGCCTCGGTTTTGAATTTTGCAGGATCATTTTTGCAACTCACGATCCATGCATGTAAAGCTTCAAGATTCGAAGTATCTTCATTATCTTCCGGATACCTTCCCTCAAAATCATTTTTCCATAAATGCTTACCATTTCCGTCTAAGCTTTGAAAATCTGTAGCAATAAATAATGTATTATCTGACGTATTGTTTAAAAATTCCCAGCATTCCTGACCACCTGTAAAACCCGTTGTTGCTTCATTCGATTTATCATTATTGAAATTATATTTTCCGAGAAAAACACGCTCAGAATCTGGTGTAGCACGGTGAAAAATAAGCATCGGAAAACCGTCCATTGTGGTTCTAATATTAGAATCCACTAACTGTGGAGGCACTAAGTAGCCTAACTGATTCAAAGAATCTTGTGCAAGCCTTGCCAAACCAATGTTGTGAGAACCTGAAGACTCCATAAAATCGGCTTTAAAAGTAAATGTCTTTTCAGCTAATGAGTTATCACGAAGCTTATACTTGGAAGAAACTAATTCGCCATTTTTAAATCCTCCATTAAATTTGATTTTAAAGTTTTTTCGGGGATAATACTGAGAAGATGTACCCTGAACATCAACACTCGCATTTACATACGAAAATGATTTTGCAGGATCTTGAGCATTTTGGTATTCCCCTACAATAGTTTTTTTATCACCTTTATAAGTTGGCAGATCTCCAACAATGGTTAAGCATGGAATTGATTGTAAACATTTATCGTAGGACAAATTTCCGAACGCATCGTACAATTTATTTCTCTCGTAAATGTTGACTTTTTCAACCAGATTATCCATGTCAGCAATGAAATTCGACAACATCTGATCGGCGTTTAGATTATTATTATAAACCCTAATATTATATAGATTAATATTGCAATCACTGCTTCCAATGGTAATGTTTTGAGGAGCTTGTTGTAAAAAGCTGTCTAATGAATTATACTGATATAATGAAGATATAATTCCGTTGATATACACAAATACCAATCTTTGATCTGCAACCTTTGTAACGACTACACTTACACGAATTCTTTCTTCTTCTTTGAAAAAAATTGAAGTTCCATCCTGCTCAGAACTGAACGAAAACGAATTTGATGTAGCAACAAATCCAACATTTCCATTTTTGCAAGAAAGAATTGTACTGTCACTGTTTTTAATATCTGAAGTTGAAAATTCAAATTCTAATGTTTTACCACCTGTTTTAAAATCGTTATCAAATATTTTAAAAGGAATCTCTACCCTTGCATTTCCGCTCACTTTAAGCGCCACAGAACCCTTTGAATCTTGAACCCACCCATTGGTGCTGAAATCAAAATCAGTAAGAGTACATGACAGGTTTTTGTATTTCCACTCGTTTTTGTTAATCTCTGAATTGCTTCTGTTTCGACTGCTTAAAAATAATTCCAAGCCTAACGTTTCGGCTTCAACTTGAATATCGAAAGCAGTTACAACTACTGAAGTATTTTTCGTGACATTGCCACATTTAAAAGTTACAGTGTGCGCACCTGAGTACGTAAATGTATAGGTGAACTTCTGCAAACTTCTATTCACCAATAATTCAGAAACCTTCACTCCATCGACCAAAATATCAACATCGCTATAATTTGACGATGGTGAATAAACCAGATATTCAATTGAAGCTGGAGAGTATTGATTTGCCACAACATTATTTGCTGACGAAACTAAAGGCGTTAAATTCCCTGCCACAACGCAGATAATATCCGTAAAAACATGATTACTTTCGATGACTTCACCGGATAAATCAGCAGTCATATATGCTTCTAAAATATGAACTCCGTGCGACTGTGCAGGGATCTCATAAAGAAGCTCTTTGTTATTAATTGAAGTAACTACTGGCGGAAGATCCAATCCATTTAATTTGAAATGAATCGTCTTCTCAACATTTCCGGTTGGGATATACCGGAAAATGATTGGTTCCGAATTAATAGTGGTCTTGTCGTATGTAGTACTTAAAGCAAGTGCTATTGTTTGAATATCATATTTTAATTTTCTGTTATTTCCATAACTGTCCGTTATACTGAGAGTAATGGTATTATCTCCCGCCAAAATAGATGACGTGATATCTATCTCATTGACTCCCTGATCAATGTTTTTATTAAATAAGATCGTGTTTCCTTTTAAAATACTCGCAGTTCCCCCGCCAGTCTCACTACCATCAACGCTATCAATGGATGACCACGAAAAAACTATTTTAACTTCACTTCCAAATGATCTTACGAACGATGCGGGTATTTCAGATTTTGCGCGGAAAACAATTCCATTGGCGCCTCCGCTTCCCCCACCACCAGTTCCATATTCACTTTCTGACTTTTCTCCTAAAGCTGAATATGCGATCTGCTTAATGATTTTTCCATCTTCATTTTTAATGAAGAACATGACGGGATAAATGAAATTATCTGCAACTTCTTTATCTGATCTTTCATAATTTGTGAAATAAATTCTTCCTGTATATCTCATTTTAATCTTCTTGTGTTAAATCAATAAAACCATCTGCTCCACCTCCAGGCATATTAACCTCAAGAACAGACCAAACAAAACCGTCAAAGGAAATTATCCCGAAATTTTCAATTGTAACTCCTGAAGCATTTTCGTAGACTCCACTCCCTGCCCAAAACCATTTTGATGAACCCGGCTTAACAATAATATGATCAGTAGGCCTTAAAATTCCTCCAAATGAAAAATTTACTCCTGAACCTTTAAGCAATTCTATCTGCTCCCTGTTTTCTTTGATATAGTCTACGATTTCCTGAAGTTCATCAAGATCATCATCATTAGAATCTAGTATTTTGTTGATTTTTGCAATCAGCTCAAGCATTTCATTATCCTTTGCCTGAAGAATATTTACAATTACCTCGATTTGCTCCTTTGTATAGACATTTCCGGTCTCTTCACCATCGTCTATCGTGGCTGCTAGTTTGATTTTTAATTTTTCTTTCCATTCTTCTACATTTCTAGCAGAAAGATTGGATGCATTAAGTTTTGCGAGCACTACATGATGTGCGTTTTCATCTTGTATATGATTTGTAAAAGTTGTGCTGGATACCGTTTTTTGAAAAGTTTCATTTAAACCCATTACCTCATCCATCTTGATATTTTCATCTAAATGACGGAATGAAGAAAAGGTCTGCTGAAATTGATCTTCTGTGGGCATATCACCCTTTTCAAACCAGCTAAAAATTGTTTTTAATGGTACTTTCATTATTGTTATTGAAAATTAGTTTTATAAAATTGATAATTTGAGGGAAAGTCTATTAAGAATAGACTTAATGTAATTAAATAGAATTCTATTTTTTTTGAGCAACTGTTGATTTCCGTACTCTTTTATCGTACTCTCAATTGGTGAATTATTAATATGGTTGTACCTTAAAAAACATATATTTACGAAATGTTTTTTTGTAATTTTATTTTAAATAGACTACATACATTTACATTTTTCAATACTGTTTTCTTGGTATACTTTTTTGAATCCAATGATCATTCAAATTCTTTAGAGTTCAAATTTCATTGTTTTTTGGCTCTTGTAAAAGTTTTTTAACCTCGCTATCCTGTAATTGCAGTAATAAGTATTTTTAACCGAAATAAGACGGTGCGAACTAATAATCAATTCATCAAAATAATATTTTATATTAGTACCATAAATGGACTTGTGAACATCATATTGGTTTGATTGACAAAATGCGTAAAAACAAAAGTTAGCGGCAATCGTAGAAAAAATCCGCTGAAAGAAAAAAGTATGGAAGAAATAATTAAAGGAATAAGCAGAAAATCAATTTTGCCTTTTTCAGAACATAGCAGAAGATGGAACAAAAAGCACCAAAGAATTTTATTTAAACTGCACTGACTTAGAAGATTTTAATTTTATTGACATTAAAAATCATAAAAGTATAACGCAATATTTTCGGAACTAAAAAGTTTAAGTGGACCTTGTCTATATTATTTTGAAATATTGTATGAAAATTTAACTTCTGATATTGTAAACAAAATAAGAGATATTCAAATGCAGAGAATTTAAAATCAATTCTGCAATCAAAATGGAACTAGAATTTTTAAAGACGGAATACCTGATGAAATACTTAAATTTATCGAAGTAAAAAGATTTGAGACGGGATTGACACAACTGCGTTACGAGCGAAAAAAAAAAGAAAACGAAACGCTAAAGTAGTTTGGCAAAAATGACGGACTCAGTGGAAAGCTAAGGCAGTTCTTCGATTTAACCTTTGTATAAAACTGAACATTTGTGCTTAGATTTTCGCCATTTCGCCAACTTTCAAACTGTTATAAAAATTTAGTTTCAAAAAACAATTATAATAAGTACTTAAAAATTAAATGAAAATATTTACATTGAAAAAAATAGTTTTATTTGTTATCCTATTGCTAGCAAAGACACTACACTCACAGTCTGCAAATCAAGATCTTTTAATTGATCAGAATGAAAAAGACTATCTAAGAAATTTTGTTTTTCCTCTGCATTCTTATGAACCGGAAATTGGTTTCAAAGAAGATTCTTTAGTTTTTAATCGATTTTTCTCGAATGTAAAAATTATTGGTTTAGGAGAAGCATCACACGGCTCAAGCGAAATTTTTAAAATAAAAGACAAATTAACCCGTTATATTTTACAAAGAAATCATGTTGGAATATTCTCTATAGAAGCATCCATGCCAAATTCTTTCCTGCTCAATGAATACATTATCAACGGTAATAAGACCGGAAAAGAATATCTGATGAATATTAAGTCATGGATTTATCAGACCGATGAAATTTTAAGTATGATTGAATGGATGAAACAAACCAATGATAAAAACACTCAAAAAATACGCTTTACTGGATTTGATAATACCACTTATATCGGATCAATGGTTCAACTAAAAATTTTATTAGATAAATATAAGATTCCTATTGATGATTTACTTGTTTTAAGCCAGAATTTAAGTGATTTTAATAAGCTTCCAAAAAATCAACTTCTGGAAAAGAAACGTATACAGAGTGAATCTTTAACCAGATTAAATAAAATTAAAGCATTTTCTTCAAGTATATCCGATGAAGATGATAAATCTTGGTTCTTACAGCATCTAACTCTTTTGAATCAATATCTATATAATAGCTATTTGGACAGAAATAGATATATGGCAGAAAATATTTTATGGCTTAAAAACAAATATCCTGAATCAGTTTTTGTTTTGTGGGCACACAATGAGCACATTAAAAAAACAGGAGAAGAAACCGGTAAATTTCTGAAAGAAAAATTGAAGGATGATTACATCAATTGCGGGACATTATTCTATGAAGGTTTTCATTCTGTTGTTGATTTGAAAGATGAAAACGTAAAACCCATTAATTTAGAGAAAAATTCTAAAAACTCTTTGGAAGAATTATTAAACTCATTTGATATTCCAATATTTATTTTAGATTTAAAAAATATCAAAAAAGAGAACAATAAACTCGCACAAAAGCTCCTAACCAAAATTAATTATCGAACAGTAGGAGCAGCAGTACATAAAAAGGATTTTAAGTCCGGGAATATTTCAGAAGATTTTGATTATATTATTTTTATCAAAAAATCAACTGCTTCCAAGTTATTAAGCAAGTACTAATCAAAATAATGTATGGTATAAAAAAGATATCGATTAATCTGAAAAAACGATCATATATAATGTTAAAAATAATACCCTTTTTCCTAGTTGGATTTTCATTAGTATTCTCACAAACACCTATTGAAAAATGCAAATTACAACAGTCACATTACGAAAATATTTACTCAGTAACGGCTGGTGATGTGAGGTGTTTAGCTGAAAATTCATACCAACCCAATACGTTGTTTTTTACCTTTGCAAGTTGGTGTAAGCCCTGCATCTATCATATACCTACTTTTTTCGTCATACAGAAATTTTATAATGTTGATCTTTATGTTTTGTTGGTCGATCAAGAAAACAATAATTTCACCAAGCAATCAAGAGACATGGTTTTGGAGACCTATCCTGATGCAAAAATTCTTGTTATTAAAGATATAGAAAGTAGAGGGAGATCAAAAAAATATAAAGAGTTTCTTAAAAAAATTACTCCTGCGCAATTTGAAAATATCGATGATATGTCAAAATTTATCCTCCTAAACCGAAAAGGAGAGGTACAATTGGTAACAAATTGGAAAGACTCTAAGGATGATCCCGATTGGAAAGATGATAAACCGATGGTAAAAAGGATTGTTTTGCCTTTATTAGAGAAAAGAAACGCAAACTAAGCAATAATAAAGTCAATAATAAAAATTTTTCAAAAAAACCTCCACAGAATACGATGAAGTTTTTTATACGTAAAATCAAAGCAAACTTTAGTAAAATTATTTTGACTCAAGAACGCTGATAGGAATTATGCATTCCTCCACAGAAATTTCTTCGTGCTGATAGATTTATTTATATGAATATATAAAATGATTGTAATTTTTTAGATACACTAACTTACAAAGGCAGACATACAGAAGATTATTTCAACCTGTTATTGCCAAAAGCGGAGCGGAAGTTTTTGCATGTCGCTTTTGTTATATTTGAACTGTTGTATAATGACGCATATAATTTTATTTATTACACCCAAGATTTAGAAGAGAGAAATTTTCTCATCCCGGGAGTTTACAAAATGACAGTTTTCCTATTTACTGGAGAGGAAGTAGATTTATCTTTTGATAATTATAAAAAAAAGTCAAAATTCTTAAATATACAATTGCTGGATCCTGTATACTGACATCTACCACATTATATTTCTTTTGCAGATGATGGACATTTGGAGAAAATTAAATGTAATAAACGACAGTTTTAAACCGCTATTTATTTTTTCGGGCGAAGAGACAATTCCTTCCGGCGGTCGGAAACGTCTTTCCGCTCAAGAAAGGAAATAACCCATTGATGGCCAGCCTGATTCTACGTTCTCAATAAGTTATTGTTACTAATTTTTATTTTTTTGCTTAGGGTTTAATTATCCATAAAAAAACGGCTTATCATATTGATAAGCCGTGGAGATTTAATCTTTATTGTTGAATTGAAACTCAATTTCTTTTTCATTGCCAAAACTATCACTGATCCAGACATCAAAACTCTGCGAAACAGTTGAGGTTGATGTATAATACAATCTAAATTCTTTTTCGCTAAGTTCATATGAATCATTGAGTTTGTAGGGCGGCTCATTATTATAGCGCAGTGTTCCATTGCCATCAAACTGAAAATACCGGATATAATATTTAGTTTCTGTGTAATTACCTTTTGGAATAATTTTCAATCTGATTTCAACAGTTTCTCCATTAGCAATATCTTTTGGAATTGGCATAATATGCAGTTCAAATGGGAAATTTTGCTGTATTTCCAAATCATTTGTCGAGCAGGATGATAGACTCAATTCAAAAAGTATCATGACCGGAATAATCAGTAGTAAGGCAAGCCCTTTTTTTATGATGATTTTAATATTTTTCATGGGTAAATTTTATAAATTAATTCTTATTCCCAGACATGCCGAAGGTCTGATCAGTTCACGGGAGGAATTCCACAGGGCTTTTGCTTTTACATGAGGGATCAAAACAATTCGGTCTGAAATATAAATCTCTGCGGAAACTTTCCCACCAGTTCCATATACAAAATTGGATTTAGTCAAAATCATAGCTCCGTCAAAAAGCAGATCATTTCCTTTATTAATACTCTCAAAACCTGCTGTTGCAGATAACGAGAAATTAAATAATACGTACTTTTTCCGATCTGATATCAGATTAAAGCTGTAACCTGCTTCGGCAAGAAAAGTTTCAATGGGTATTGTGACCTTTTTGTACTTCTGCTTCTCATTCAGGTATTCAAAACTGAAAAAACTGTAATTTCCTTTCCCTGACTGATTTGTAACTGTTATATTGATAAAATAGTTCTCGCTTTTAGAATCATTTAAAAGAAATCCGGCATTCAATTCAATTGCTTTCTGTCTAGGAATTAACCGCTGAGCTGTTGTTGTTATGCTCATCAGAAATAAGCCTATGATATAAAGGTGTAGCCTTTTCATACTATTTCAGTTTTAGGTTAATATCTTTAAAAACAGATGCGCCAATCAGATCGTTGTTGGTAACCTGCATTTTTAAATGCCGACCGCCGTTTTTTTCTAAAATTTCTATTTCTAAGATTTGACCCTCCATCAACGTAAACTGATCCAGCAGGAAAATATCAAATGCTTCATCATGTTCTTCCACCTTAAAGATTGTAGAATAATTCCGAAGCGGAGACAATATCCTATCCTGTACAACTGTTCTTTTTATTTTCTTCTCATCAACAATTTTAAAATTGATGAAATCGACGGGATAGGGAATGTTTCTGGAGTTTTTTAGGTGTATGATAAAATAGTATTTACCTTCATGAACATACAAACCTCGAAGCAAAAACTGAATTCCAAAGCTTCTGTTTCCGATGTGCTTGATGGTTCTTTTCGGATTTTTGTACAAGGTTTGCATCATCATTTCTGTCAGCAAAGATGAGCTTCCATCCATCTCATCAAAAATCACATCTGCAGCATATTCCTTTTCATTATTACGCTGTAGTTTTAGCAGATCATAGTTTAAAGTATCTGGATAAGAGCTGTAAAAAACATCGAAGCTGTAAAACTTCCCATCTTCAGTGACCACCGAAAAATTGGTTTCTTCATCAAAATCTCTTGTTGATGCTTTTATCCTTAAAACATTCGCAACATCATCAGCCTTGTTGGCAATCAGGTTTTCACTTCCTAAATCAACATATTTAATAGGTGAAGGAAATAATAGATGTGTTGTTTTGTTATAGGTAACTTCCATTTTGTAGCTTTCAAGTCTTCCCTGATTCAGTGACATCAAACCATCTTTATCCTGTGCATTGACTGAATGGTTGATGATGATAAATAACAGCAGAGTCATCCATTTATTTAAAATATTTTTCATTGAATTTTAATTTATTATTGGTTAATTTTTAGCCACCAACAAAATTTGATGACCGGCTTTTACAGTGACTTTAGGCATTCTGACCTTTCTTTGAAAATATCCCGAAACTCCCTGAACAACTCCACGTGTCAGATCAGAAGCTATTTGCTGACCTGCAGATTGAGTCATCATGATGTTTGTTCCGGATGACTGGCTCATATTGGCAACTATATCATTCACAGTATTTTGTTCCGGAGTATAGGGAATGTATAAACCCAATTGACCATCATTATCATGAATAGAAATTTCGACAGGTTGTATTGAGCCTCGATATTTGATACTCGATATTTTCATCTGTAATCTCCCGCTCTGAAATTTGCAAGAAGCCCTCAGTACAGTTCCTGCTGGTACTAATATTTTACCTAACATAATTGGTTCAGAAAGTCGTAGTGAAATGAAACTTTCAGCAGTGACTATCTGGGCTTGATGGATTACTGCCCGTATGCTGTTCCGGGTTATTTGATTGTTGTCCTGATTACCTTGGATACCTATGAAATTGTTTCTGTTCAAGCTCGCTAGAAATGCACTGTCAACAGGCTCACGGTACAAAGCAGATATTACATTTTTGTTGAGATGCTTTACTGAATTAATCTTAACCTTTGGTTGTGTTGGCTCAGATTTTACAGAGGTATCGGATGGTTTTGTCTCTACAAAATTCCCATTTTGATGAGAGGATGAAGGAAGATATTTTGCTGCCAACTGGTAAGATTTTTCCATCAGTTCCAACTGCTCATCAATTCCGCTACCTTTCGGTGTAGAATTATTCTGAAGAGATTCATTTTTCAATCTTGAAATTTCTTTTTTCAAATTGCTGACTTCCTCATCATCTCTACTGTAAAAGTTTCCCAAAGTCTGTTGCGCATTACGGTAACTGTTCATAGCATTTTGGTCGCCTTGTGTCAGCATTCCCGACTGTTCGGTCGGGTTCAATTGAGCGGATTGACCTGGTGAAAAATTGGTTGCCTGACCATCATTCCAGTAATCAGATAATGTAGTCAAGTTGTTTCTCTTTTCTTCATTTTTCTGTTCCAGCAGTTGCTGTTCATATGCTTTCTGCTTATCAGACTGCAGTTTGTCATCAGCTGCTTGTGGAACTGCTGAATTAAAACCGACATCTTCAATGAGAAGATTCTTCTCTTTGGGTTTAAAAATGAGATAGAGACAACCCACACACACAACAGCCATTAAAAAATAGATAAGTGGTTTCTTGAATTTTTCAAATCTTTGAAGATTGCTCAATGACTGTTCCTCGTTAGCCATTCTATCGGAATTGCCCTCTGTAAGTCTAATCTGGGTTCTGTTCTCGTTATTCATTCTGATGGACTTTATTAATTATACTTTGAGGAATTCCCTGAATATGACTAATAGAAAGGATGTTATTTCCGTTAGATGTTTCGTACCAAATGTAGGTGATCATTAAAACCGTCAACAGTACATAAATTCCTAAAAAAAACTTTGTCAATGTTCTCTGTCTGCTGCTACTTAAAGATTTCCAATGGTTTTCGATCGAATCGATATATCGGTCAACTGCTATTCTAAATTTTTTCATAATGTACATTTTAGCGGTCAACAGTTTCGATATCTTTATTTTCGATAACATTGAATTTTTCCATCGTAAATCCCTGGGGATTGTTGTCAGACCTTACAGAGTTGACAAGTATACAGCTGGTTATTAAACTTCTCTTGGTCAGATTGCTGGATCTGTAGATAAACTGCTTTGAGAAGGTCTGAACTTGGTACGGATAGCTGTCAAAGTTGGCAGTAACACTGTCTATCTCAATTCTCTGTTGGATATTCCCTGAAATAATTCTGTTGTAATATCCTTTTTCTGAAAGGTCTTTGTAATAATTAAAAGCAGATTGGTCTGCTAAATTGAATGCTCTTTTTACATTACTTTCAATCGCATTTTTATCCGGTGCAATCGTGAAGAAGAGTTCATGAAAACGTCTGACATGCTCTCTTGCTTCAACGGGTCTGTTAAGATACATGTCCTGAGATAAGGCAACCATCAATGATTTGCCGTTATCTAAAACATAAATTTTCTGACGCTGTTCTTCAGCAAACTCGTATGATTTGTATACAACAATCCCTACAACTCCGAAACATAACAGGGCAAAAATAAAAGTGAATAATCTGATCTGCCTGAAACTGGTTTCGATATTTTTTAAGATTTTAAATTCCATTTTTCTGTTTTAATTATTTTAATAACCTTCCTGAAATATTTCCTGTTGCTGAACCGGCAGCTGCTCCTGCAATGTTGCCGGACTTCGATGCGGTCTGATTGACATTGCGCATAAAGTTTCCGGCACCTCCCGCCTGAATAACCCAGCCTGTTACGGTTGGAACGGTGAAATAACCAATTATTCCGATAATCATGTAGATGATGTAAACAGTGTTGGAGGTATCCGGAATAAAATTAGGGTCAGCGAGCATCTCTATATCCTTTTCTAAGATTAACGTTTGTATTTTAGCTAGGATAGCACTGAAAATATCAGCCACAGGTAACCATAAATACACACTGATGTATCGGGTCAGCCATTGCGTCAACGTACTTTGAAACCCATCCCAAACCGATATGGCAAAGGCAATCGGACCGAGTATCGACAGAACAATTAGAAAGAAGGTTCTGATGGTATCTATGACCAATGCGGCAGACTGAAAGAGAATTTCCAGAAATTCTCTAAAACCGTCTCTGATTTGTTTTTTAACTTCAAACATCTGCCTTTCCATATACAGTCCTGACATCGTCACCAGATCCGATGGAGACCATCCCAGTTCTTCCAGTTTTTTATCAAACTCATCATCTGAGATCAGATAGGCCATTTCAGGATTTCTGAGCATGGCTTCTCTTTCCAATAAATCCTTTTTCTGCTGAAGTTCATTCATATCTAAAACCTGATCCTCCAACATGGAATGACTGCCTTGAACAACTGGGCTTAAAACCCCGTTTATACTTCCTAAAACCAATGTTGAAAAAAACATAATGCAGATTCCGATAGCAAATGGTCTCAACATAGGAAATAGATCAATGGGTTCAGCACGGCTTAATGACTGCCAAACTTTAATGGCTACATAAAAAAGTGCTCCCAATCCTGCAACACCCTTTGCGACTGCTGCCATATCTGCACACATCGGCATCATCTCATCATAGACTGCTCTTAAAACTTCGTGTAAGTTTGTAGGCTCCATTTTACCAGTATTTTTGATTCAACGTTCCGTAAAGATTAAGCACCCTTTGGGTGTTGTTCTGCTTCTTGGCTCTCAGGTAACTGACAGAAATATTCTTGTTCGTGTAGTAGCGCACCAGATTGTGATAGTCTTTTACAGCCTTATATACTTTATCAATAATATCCATCCTTTCTTTATCATTTAATGAAAGACTGCTGGTATTGACAATCTGTTTAAGCTCTTTTAAAAGCTCTGTACTTTCATTCAGTAATGTTGAATAGCCGTTCGCAATAGCCGTCAGTTCTTGAGCATTAAAGTTGGGGTCATTCAACATTTTCTCGAAATTGTTCACATAAATTTCGGAAACATCGCCAACCAGTAATACAGTCTGCTGAACTTTTCTTGCATCCTTGACAAGATTGTTCACAGCTTTAAGTTTATCATAATATTCCTTACCCTGTTCGTAAACTTTCTTGACTTCATTGAAGTTTTTCACCACATTGGAAACCGTATTTGATGTCTGGACAATTTCATTGGCTGAATTCAAAATTCCTGAAGCCAGATTGGCTGGGTCTGTCACTACAAACTGTGCTTTTGCTGTGGAGGTCAACGCCACCGCTGTAACCATCATCGTGGTCATGATTAAATTTTTCATTGTTGTAAAATTTTAGTTGATTAATTTTCTTTTGTCGATTTGATCCGCTTTAGCGAAATCCTCTTGATCGCATGCTCGACATTGCCATCAAGTTCGGAGGCCAGGTTCATAACTTCCATTTTTTCTGTTTCTTCGGTAGTGTAGGCAAGATATTCTTCCGTGGAAACTTCCGTAGCGTAGACTGCTGAATGCGTTCCTCCCAATCCAATCCAGACTTCTTTGTAAAGTCTTCTCGGATCATTGTTCATATTGATGGAAAGTACCTGAGCTTTTTCTTTATCTGTTAAACCCAGCATCGCCTGAATGTCATCAAACTTGTTCATATACTTTCGCTGATCCAGTAAAATCTTACAGTCGGAATTGTTGATGATACTTTCCTTGACAATCGGAGACTGGATAATATCATCTACTTCTTGCGTGACCACAATTGCTTCGCCGAAGAATTTTCTGACGGTCTTGAACAGATATTTGATGTATTCCGCCATGCCCTCTTTGGCAATCGCTTTCCAGGCTTCTTCGATGAGGATCAGTTTCCTTATTCCTTTTAGTCTTCGCATTTTGTTGATAAAGACCTCCATGATAATGATGGTCACAATAGGAAACAGGATTTTATGATCTTTAATGGCATCGATCTCAAATACGATAAACCTCTTGGATAAAAGATCAAGTTGTTTATCTGAATTGAGCAGATAATCATATTCGCCTCCTTTGTAATAGGGTTCTAAAACATTAAGAAAGTTCGCAATGTCAAAATCCTTTTCTCTGACTTTCTTTTTTTCAAGGACAGATCGATAATCTTCTTTTACAAATTCGTAAAAACCGTTAAATGAAGGATAGTCATTATTATTTTTAATTTTTTCAATGTATCCGCTTACTGCGTTGGACAGAGCAACTTCCTCTGATCTTGTGGGCGGTTCATCATCTCTTTTCCATAGGGTGAGGATTAAGGTTTTGATACTTTCTCTTTTTTCGATATCAAAAATGCCATCATCGGTGTAAAAGGGATTGAAGGCAATTGGATTGTCTTCCGTATAGGTAAAATACACGCCGTCTTCGCCTTTGGTTTTTCCTTTAATTAATTCGCAGAGGCCTTGATATGAATTTCCGGTATCAACCAAGAGGACATGAGCTCCCTGTTCATAATACTGCCTCACCATATGGTTGGTAAAGAATGATTTTCCGCTTCCAGAAGGTCCGAGAATAAACTTGTTCCGATTGGTAATTATACCCTGTCTCATTGGAAGATCGGAGATGTCCAAATGAATAGGTTTTCCTGTTAAGCGATCCGCCATCTTGATTCCAAATGGAGAAGGTGAATTCTGGTAATTGGTTTCCTGCGTAAAAAAACATAATGCGGGTTCTATGAACGTATAGAAACTTTCTTCAGCAGGAAAATCTGCTGCATTGCCGGGAATACCTGCCCAATATAAAGTTGCTGTATCTGTTGTGTTATGGCAGGGCTTACATTCCATAAGGGACAACGCACTTCCTGTATCATTTTTTAATTGCTTTAATTCCGCAGGATTATCAGACCATGACATCACATTGAAATGAGCACGGATGGATTGCAGTCCGAACGAATGGGCTTCATTCAGGTATTTTTCAATCCATTCTTTATTGATCTGATTGGCTCTGCTGTATCGTGCCAGCGAGTGCATATTCCTTGCAGACTTTTCAAATTTTGCCAGGTTTTCTGCGCTGTTGTCGATAAACAGATACTGATTATAAATGTGATTACAATTGAGGAGAAGTCCCACCGGGGATGCAAATGACAGTAAACAGTCGCTTCTGTCGGTGCTTAGTTTTTCATAACGGCTGTGAGAAGACACGGTTCCCGGTAAATCGTCCGTATCAGAAAGCGTATGCAGACTGATACGATTATTGCCGACTCTCATTTCTTCTGCTCCTAAATTTAAATCCTGAAGGGAAGGGTTAACGTCTCGGGATAATGTCAGATATTGCTCAAGTAATCCCGATTGTTTTTCTGTTCCGGTAATCTCATTCTCCGTCATCTGTTCCAAATGAACATAACCGCTGTCATTCATGATTCTTTCAAACTGATCGACTGTTTCCATAAATCTGCTCATCAGCTCCTTATCCTTGATTTCCTTTGGAATAAGCTTTCCTTTGCAGAGCGATGAGAAATTGCTTTGCATTCTCATTCTCTCTTTACTTGTTTTAGTAATAAACAGATAGCAGTAATGGTTCAGAAATGGTCTCTCGTTGAAATGTCTTTCAAAAGATTTCGATAAAAAGCTTTGATCGTCTTTTGACAAATCGGGATTGTAATTTTCTTTGATAAACCAATCCTGTTTGTGAACGACCGTGAAATCAGGCAAGGTCTTGATGGCTTTAAACCAAGCAGAATGAATGGCTTCATATTCAGAGGAAGCAACGGTAAATAATTCAGGAAGTCTCACTTTAAAACAAACCGTAACATCAGCATCTTTTGAGATAATGCAGTTTTCTTCTACTGCCAGCAGTGGAAATTTACTTTCCAACGTAGCTGCTTTCGATTGATTTCTCATGCTGCAGCTTTTTTGGAGTTGGATTTTAGATATCTGAAGATTGACTTTCTGCTGATGATGTACCTAGGATGCTTTTGGCTTGCACCCAGTTTCATCAATCCGTGTTCTCCATATTTTCTGTTGAGTGAGAAAGTCTGCCAGATCAGTAAGCTGGCGCTTATACCTCCTGATCCCAAACAGAAATAGGTTCTGACTCCTGCCATGTACATGATCATGACCACAATCAAAAGTCCTAACAGACCGCCTGCGAAAATGAAGAGGTACTGTGCTTTTAATCCTTTGAACTCTACGGTTCTTCCGATTCCTTTATTGATGTTATAGGTATTCATAACTTAATTTTAAAGGAAGAATGAACGGAGAATGGTGGCTGCAACAATTAAAAAGATACAGGCTCCGAACCAGCTGGCAGCGGTCTTGCTGGTGTCAGGATCTCCACTGCTGAACTTATTGTAAACCTTAACCCCTCCAATAAGTCCGACGACGGCTCCAATGGCATAAATGAGTTGCGTAGCAGGCTCGAAATAGGAGGTGACCATTTGAGTGGCTTCATTGATTCCGGCAGTTCCATTTCCCTGAGCTGAAATAGGGATGCTCATGAGTAAAGCAAGTGCTGAAATCAGAAGCTTTTTTCTTTGTTTTTCCATAATGTAAACAGTTTAAATTGTTAGCATTACCCACAGTATGTGGGCTTTGGAGACAAAGGTGATTGGTAAGCTTATGAGGAATTAGGATATGGCTTTAGAAGAGTTTACTTGGCTTTAATAGGTTGGGAAGTTTTTTCTTCTCGTTGCGTGGAACAGTGAATTACTTAATGTTTTTATAAAATACTATCTACAGAGTAAAGAATTTCTTGTGGAGGTAGTTTGAGGCTGAAAAAAATAGCTAATCAACACTTATCAGTTAAGTTTGATTTTTGAATTTGAAAGGAAATAGTTGAAAAAATAGAATGAATCATTCTGACAATTTTACTCTTATTTATTCGTTGTCAAAACACTTCTAATAGATTACAGTCAACGTATAATATGAGTCCAATATCTAACAAAATATTATCAATATTGACATAAAAAAAACCTGGCCGAAACCAGGTAAAAACTAATAACCATGAAAACTCAAATTAAACATGAGAATCGTTTCTTTTTGAAGCAATAAGAATGCCTAAAAATTCTAAAAAAAATATAATTATAGTTATATAGTGTTAAAAATTGATTAAAAATTAATGTTAAGTAAAATGAGTAATGTCAAATCCGTCAAAATTTTTGTTTTGGTAAAAAGAAGAATTAGAATTGTTTTCAAAAGAAAGGTTCCTTTCTATTAGCTCTGCTATTTTGATTGATGCCCCTTCAATAGAATTTTCTAATAAATTGAATAATTCGGTTCCATGTATTTTTTGAATAATATCTGCCGCTGTTTCCTTTTGAGATAATTCTGATTTTTGATCTTTCAGAAATACCTCCACGGTATTTAAGTCTTCAAAGGTTACCCCTGTGGCTAAACCGTTATCATTATCGAAAATTTGATATTGACTCCATTCTTCTTCCTCTTCCTCAAAATTTGGAGTACTTCTGAAAACGTCATCTAATTCTTCCTGCGGAATTTGAATATCAACTGTTTTATCGCTGATTTCTTCTTCAAAATTAGAAGTTCTATGCGTTTGTTTTTCAATATGAGACTCTCCGTCGCTGTTTGGCAAGGTCTGGCTTTTTACAGATTGAGACAGTCCCATAATACTTGAAGATGGTTTGGTATTTTCAGATGTAATTTCTTTTTCTGATCTTTTTTGAAAGACAATTTTTTCTTTCATCATCAATACAATGATAATCAAAAGACAGATTAGTATTAAAATTTCCATAATTAAAAAAGGGGTTTAAAATGTTCATTGAAGTCCGAAGTGATAGCTTCCTCAAATAGTTCAAAATGATGTTCAAGAATATTATCCAGATAAGCATAAAGAGGAATTTCATCCTTTGCTATAACCTGAATGATTCGGGATAATCTTTCATGATATTCTTTTCGGATATAGATGGTTTTGTCTCCTCGTTTTTTCATCGAATGGCTAACAAGAAATTGTGTACCATAACTCTCCATATTTTTCAGCTTTGAACTCTTTTTTTGATGTTGGACAGCTTTTTTTTCAAGTACAGTCTTTTCATTAATTTCTGAGTTTTGAATCCCAGAAATAGAAGTTTCAGGAATCTCCAAACCTTCTTTTTTTACACCATCGACCATCATGTTCATCATCAGTTCTTCGTTGATATCTGGGATAATATTTTTCTTGATGTTTTTTTCCATAACTAGATTTGAATGATTTTTAAAAACTCAATGAGGAAAAGGTCAAGCCTGCAGGCTTTCAGTAAATTTTCATCCGCAGGTAGCAAAGTGGAACGGAAAACTGTTTTTGAATTTTCTTCACTTTCTTTCCTGAAACGGGTAGAATTTTTAATCTGACTATCCATTAAATTTAAACCCAGTTGGTGTATCAAGTCATTGTAAATGTTATACAAAGGCGTACTCTCTCTACCATCGACCTGATTCCAGAATAAATGGATACTTTTAAGGGATGTTTCTCCTTTTTTCATAATAACATCCTGTATAAGTTGAGTAAAAACTAATGTACTTTCCATAACTAATCGGTCTGCCGTAATGGGGGTAAATATATGATGCATTCCTGCCAAAGCTTTTAGGATTCCCGGAGTATTAACGGTTCCTGGAAGATCAAAAAAGATGATATCAACAGGAGTAGATGATGTTTCTGAAAATTCGTGTGCAGTTTCTAAAATATGATCTGCCTTATATTGCAGTATAGGATAAGCTTTTTTGTTGATGGTTGTAAATTGCTTGTAAGCCAGTTTTTTTAAATGCAGATTTTCCATAACCATAGCGAGATCACGGGTTTTCATTTTCATTAAACTGTGTTGTGGAAAGTCTGCATCGAATACCGCAATAGTATAGCCAAGTCGATAATGTAAGATGCTCGCTAAAAGAGTCGTAAAGGTACTTTTTCCTACACCTCCTTTTTGTGATGAAAAAGCAATAAATAAAGGTTGTTTTTTAGTGTCCATATTTTAAAAATTAAGATTTAAAAATTATTAATTTCATTTTTCAGCTTGATTTCCAGTTTTCATGCATTCAGTCCAATACTCACTTTAACTGTCAGTCAGTTAAGAAAGCTATGATGCTTTCTGAGCTTCAGTTTACCTTGCAATCAATATTTCTTGACAGCAGGATTGCTGGTTTCTTAGTTCGCTAATATTCTGGACAGCGTGATTGAGTTCTGGCTGTCTTTCTATAATTTCAGCATCCCTGCTTTATTGATTGCCAGAATGTTTGCAATCCGAAAATCTTTCTGTACAACTGTCATGATTGCCAGACTGCTGTACAGAATTTTTTAGCAAAGAACTCATGAATTTCTTTCGCCTCAATTAAAGTGGTTGTCTTTGACTGTGAAAGGTTGGATTTGGTAAGACCGTCAGTGGCTAATTTTTTATATACTCTCTTTTACTTTGTAAACCAAATGCTTATAGAATAAGTTATGAGTTTTATAAATGAATTTTTAGTAAGAAAAAAAGAAAGCCTAAAGCTTTTTACTATGGACTTAATATTCTGTCCCGATGACAGATTATGGTGTTCAAAAGAACACAGCAAGTTGTGTTTTGAGTGCCTCATAACTGTTTTTTGTGCCTCAAAACAACTTGCTCCTGCAGAGGGCTGGAAAAAACTTCCGAAGTCAGTTTTTTATAAATTAAATTTAAAATGGAATGGAAAAGAAAAAAAATGTAAAACAAAATAAGGGTGGGAGAAATCCGAAAATAAATCCGAGTATCCATCGTCATGTTTTTCGGTTGACTGATGATGAAAATGCTCAATTATTAAACCTTTTTGAAGCTTCTGGAATGAATAATAAAGCCAAATTTATTATTTCTGTACTATTCGATAGGGAAATTAAAGCAGTGAAAATTGATAAAGGAACCACCGATTTTTACATGAGATTGACCTCTCTTTTTGGTCAGTTTCGTGCTATTGGTGTAAATTATAATCAGGTAGTTAAACTTTTATACAGTCGTTTTACCGAGAAAAAAGCTGCTGCATTTCTCTATAAATTGGAAAAGCAAACCGCTGAAATGGCTAGCCTATGCAAAAAAATCATTGAGTTAACGGAAGAATTTAGTCAAAATTATCTTCAAAAATAAATAAAAATGATTGCTAAAGTTGGTAGAGGAAATAATGTGTATGGTGCTTTAGCTTATAATCAACTTAAAGTAGATGATGAGAAAGGGCAGATTTTGTTTATGAATAAGATGATTGAAACCAAGGATGGAAAATATACTGTTGCTCAGTTAGTAAAATCATTTGAACCCTATTTGGCTGCGAATAAGAATGCAGAGAAAACGGCATTACATATTTCTCTTAATCCTGATCCCAAAGACAACGTTTCAGATGAAAAGTTTATACAGATGGCTCAGGACTATATGAATGAAATGGGATATGGAAACCAACCTTTTATAGTGTTTAAGCATACAGATATCAACCGTACCCACATTCATATTGTAAGTGTTGGAGTTGATGAAGAGGGCAAAAAAATATCGGATAAATTTGAGAAAAGAAAGTCAATGAAAATTTGTCGTGAATTGGAAAAAAAATATAACTTGATTAATGCTTCAAATAAAGAATCTGTCCAAAATGAAAAGGTTTTTAGTCCGGTAAATATTCGGGTTGGGGATTTGAAAAGTCAACTCGCTTCTGTGATACGGAATATTCCTAATTATTACCAATTTCAGACATTAGGAGAATATAATGCATTGCTTTCACTGTTTAATATTACTTGTGAGAAAGTTGAAAAATCAGAAAAGGAAGTTGGGAAAAATGGACTTTTATATTTTGCTTTAAATGATAAAGGTGAAAAAGTGAGCCAACCGTTCAAGGCTTCTTTATTTGGAAAGAATGCTGGCTTTGAAGCTTTGAATAATCATTTTTTGAAATCAAGAGAAACTTTGAAATTAAGTTCTATTCATGATAAATTGAAAGAGACTGTGACTTTGGTAATGAAGAATAAACCCAATGAAAGCGAATTTAAAAATAAGTTGCAACAGATGGGAATTAACACCATAGTGAGACGCAATGCCTCTGGCAGAATTTATGGAATCACTTTCATCGATCATCAGTCTACGTCGGTTTGGAATGGTTCTCGACTCGGGAAGGAGTTTTCCGCTAATGCTTTTAATCAATATTGGAATGGGGGACTTGATGGCAATAATGAAGATGAAAAAGAATGCAAGAATATCAGTAATTCTGAAATTTTACAATCTGAAAAACCTCATGAATTATTTAATTTTTTACATCAAGATTCGAATTCTGTAATAGAGGGATTTGGTAGTATCATGCCTGAAATTCTGGGTGAAGACTATGAAGAATTAGATTTTGAGAACCGAATGAAAAGGAAAAGGAAGAAAAATAACAGGAGATTTAGAGGATAAGTTTTATTCTCTGTTAATAAGATATTTTAAGAACCAATTAGGAATATGATCTTCATCAACATGTAAGGTAATGATTTGATTTTCCATTTCAGCAATCATATTCATTTGGTCGGAATTGTCAAACAAATAGGCTTTATCGACCAATTGCATGGCAGGATAAAGATTTTCAAGAGTTTTAATATATCTTTCTTTAATACTGGAATCGGGTACTGCATGTCCTCCTTTTACTACCCGGTTATTCACTCTGGAAACATTTACATCAGGATCGTCAATGCACACGAAATAAAGATAAGTTTTGTAATCCAGCTCCTTTGCTAATTTTAATTCATAGAGTTTAGAAGGATGGCTCATGACAGATTCGAAAGAAAATGATCTATTGTCTAGCATTAGATACTTTCTTATAAAAGAGGATATAAGTGCAGCAGAATAACTGTTTTTGTTTTTTGAAATATCTAAAATTACATTTTCTGAAATTTTGATTTCAAGAGAAAAGCCTTTGGTTTTTGCTTTTTCAATTAAGGTTATTGAATTAGGCTCAGTGAGAAAACTATCCAGGTCAGTTTGTGTGAGATCGAGATTAAAAGAAGATAGATCTAAAAATTTTTTTTCTGAAATTTCTGATTCAATATTATCTGAATTGACAAATAATCCTGGATTGAATTTATTCTTGATGAATTCTGAAAATAAAGTAGATTTTCCAGAGCCATTTGGACCACAGAATATACGAAGCCTTTTGGTCATAAATGTATTTTACTTCCTTTTCTTAGACCTGTTTTTTCCGTAACAATTTTAGAAATATTTCCTATCTCTGTTGTTGTACTTCCTTCGATACGGTAGATTTTACCATCTCTGATTACCTCATATGAAATACCTAAAGCTCTTGAAATTCTCTGAGAATTTTCCGAAGCCCTCCTTGCAGATCTTAAAAGACTTCTGGTAGTACTTTGCAATATTCGTTTCGTTCTCTGTTTTCTTCTGTCTGACATTATTGAATAAATTGTAATTACGAATATACAAAAGTTTTGAAAAAAAATCAAGACTCTTGTATATTTATTACAATGTGAAATTATCTGAAAATACCCTATTTTCTCAAAAATTTTTAATCTTAGGATTACTCTGTAATCTTCTACATCAAATATTTTAATTTAAGATTAATCATCTTCACCAAAATATTCTTGTATAATTTTTTCAGCTTCAGAATTAGTTAAAAAGGGTTCCCTCTGTAAAGTACTAAAATCTTCGAAGGAGCTAAAGTTTAGTTCGTAGGGTAGATTGTTTATGAAATTATCTCTAACATTTCTGTAATCAACAGCCATTACCCTTGTTTTTAGATAATTAATGTTAAGATCATTATTATTAATTTGTAAATTTCTAAAATTATAACCGAGTGCAAGCCGAGACATTCTTGCTTTTTCAAAATCTTCTGAATAAAAAAGCCCTAATGGAAGGCTATCAGAAACTTGTGAATGAAAGTTCTTGATGTTGTCAATCGATCTTAATTTTTCATTGAGCTGATTTAATATCATAAGATCAATTTCATCTTCATACTTGATATGGGTAAAAAAGCCCTGAGTTGTAACATTTTCATTTTTTAAATGATTTTTTCGTCTATATATGACAAAGTAGTGAACCCATTGATCACAATATTCGTTGGTACTAATATTATAAAGGTTCTGTTGCCATTTGGCGTGGTAAACTTTTAATAGATCCATGTGTATGTTTTTAAATATTATTTATTTTTAAATGTTTTTCGTAAACTCTTTTATTTCATCAATATAAAAACATTCTTCAACCTCGCTTCTTCTGTCATAGTCTTTATATCTATAAAATTTTGAATTATCTAACGTAGTAATTTTAATGTTCCAGTCTTCATCCCCAAAAAAAATAAATGGCTTTTTAAGCTTATTTGTACTTTCAATAAAATCAAATTCTGCAACCCATGTGGGGAATCCATCGTCTTTCCCAGCTAAACAATTCCATATTTCAATGCTTTTTGTTTTCCGATTCTTAGTTTCAGTAGCTGGCTTTATAATACAGCTTTCTCCAAAAATTTTGAACATTTCAATTTTACTGCTTCTTTTCCCATATTTACTTTTCGGATAGTAATCAAAGCCTAACTTTTTCCAAGCATATTGTGATTCCTCTGGAGCACAATATAAGTGAAAGGCAACGTAGTCAAAAGAGTAGAGGTGCTCAGATAATTGATGAAGAATAAATCTCATTACTCTTTTGCTTTGAAATTCTGTCCTTGTCTCAGCAATATTGATAAATATGCATTTGGGAGAAAGTCGGTAAGTGCAGAAGCCAATAATTGTATTATTTAGCATTGCTAGAAAAATATTGTTCTGTTTATAACATTTATGTATAGATGAAAAGCTACTGCTTGGAAAACTAGACCAAGAATAAATCTCTTCCATCTGTTCTTCAGATGGATTAAAATTAGATACATAATTTGTAAAATTCATTAGCTTAAAAATGTTTTGTGATTAAATTTTTTTCAATATTCTTTTTTTTATTACAAAAGCAACAAGATAATAAATTATGAAAAGATTTAAATAAACATTCTTAATTTAGTTCATTCTATAATTTTTTAATCAATTTATTTTGGATTTAATACGAGGTAGGTCAATTTCATATTCCTGCGGGTAAGGTTTTCTGGAAGTCATACTTACATCTTCACGAAGACTGTTTTCCACTTCCTTTGCTTTATCCTCATCCATAGAATATCTGGGATCGGCAATAAGCGGCATCTTAGACATTTTTGTGATTGTAATGGTTGGAAAATGATAGTCTACCTCTACAGTTCCCAACAGAAGATAAATACCTCCTTCTTTAAAGGGGAATTGTCGAAGACTATCCGGAAAATGAGCGGTATCAAAATATTGTCCTTCAGCATCAATCCAGGTTCCGAAATACATATCGTCTTTTTGTCCAAGATGACCTCTTTTTTTAATAGGGACATGTTTTCTTGAAATCAAATAAGCCAGCATTTTTACTTGTTTTTTGTGGTAATTAAAAAGGTCTTTAACCAATACGTGACCTCTATACTTGGTTTTTAGTAAATCAAAAATTGAATAAGAAACTGGAAAACCTAATATTTCAATTTCATCAAAAGCATCTTCAAAAGGATTTCTTTCGATAACTGGTAATTGGTAATCTTTCTGTGGTTCATCAAACAACGATATAATTTTTGTTTTGTATTGATTCTTTGATAAAAGAAATCTCGCTTCAATTAATAATTCATGTTTTTGTTTTCCTGTAAATCTGAAAGCACCTACAAAAATTAATATCTGCAAAGTTTCAATGCCGATGCTGACTCTTTTGATAAAATCTTCTAACGATCTGTAATTACCATTTTCTTTCCTTTCTTTAGGAATAAACAGTTTAACCGAAGCTTCCAGTTTTTCAACATGCATTAACCCTAAATAAACATCTGTTCCATACACTGTCGTATGGAATTCGCTGAAGTTCACACATGGATTGTAAATAGTTGCGCCTGACATTTTAGCTTCATGGACATAGACTTCAGTTCTGTAAAACCCTCCACCATTATTAATTGCTGAGACCATAAATTCAATAGGGTAGTAGGCTTTTAGGTACAAACTCTGATAACTTTCAACGGCATAAGAAGCAGAATGTGCTTTACAAAAAGAGTAACCTGCAAAAGATTCAATCTGCCGGTAGACTTCCTGAGACAATTGTTCGGGATGTCCTTTTATTTTGCAGGATTCAAAGAATTCATCTTTTAATTTCTGCAAAGCAGAGAGAGAACGTCCCTTTCCACTCATTGCTCTACGCAGGACATCACCGTTGGCAGCGGAAACACCGCCAAAGTGCATGGCAATTTTTATGACGTCTTCCTGATATACCATAATACCATAGGTTTCACCTAATTCTTTTTCAAACACTTCATGAAAGTATTCAAACTGACCGGGGTGATTATGTCGAAAGATGTATTCTTTCATCATGCCACTTTGAGCGACCCCTGGACGAATTATAGAAGAGGCAGCAACCAATACTTTATAATTATCACATTTGAGTCTTCTGAGTAACCCACGCATAGCAGGAGATTCAATGTAAAAACAACCGATTGTTTTTCCTATACTCAGGAACTCGTTACATAAGGTTTCATTCTTAGAAATTCTTGTATCTTCTATATCTACTGTTATTCCTCTTTTTTCTTCAATCAACTGAACGGTATCTTTGATGGTGCCCAATCCTCTTTGGGAAAGAATATCAAATTTTTCCAATCCAATATCTTCTGCGGTATACATATCGAACTGTACGATAGGAAATTCTTTTGGAGGGAATTCTAAAGCAGAATAATTGGTGATGGGTTCCTCAGAAATCAGGATTCCACACGAATGCATACTTCTCTGATTAGGAAACCCTACTAACATTTGTTCATATTTATAAATCTCCTGCACAACTGAATTTTGATCATGCAGATCTTTTGATTTTTTCGAAAGCTGTTCCAGTTCGTCTTTTGGAAGTCCAAATACTTTTCCCAGCTCTCGGAATCTCGATTTTCTCTTGAACTCTACATTGGTTCCACAAAAAGCCACGTGGTCTTTACCATACTTGCTAAAAATATATTCTAAAATAGTATCACGGTTCTTCCAGCTCCAGTCGATGTCGAAGTCGGGAGGTGATTTACGATTAAGGTTGAGAAACCGTTCAAAATATAAGTCCAGTTCTAAGGGGCATATGTCAGAAATTCCTAAGCAATAAGCAATAATACTGTTAGCACCACTTCCTCTCCCGACATGCATAAAACCCATTCGATTGCTATACTGGATAATATCCCAGGTAATTAAAAAATAGCCACAGAAATTAAGCTGATTAATAACGATCAGTTCTTTTTCGACTCTGTCTTTAGCGTGCTGATTATGATCAGGGTATCTTTTGGTTAAACCTTCATATGCAAGCTTTACCAACAATTTAAAATCATTCTCTTTACTATCAGTAAAATGCTTTTTGTTTTTTGGCGTCTTAAAATCAAAATCAAAACTGCATTCATTGACTATATATTTCGTATTTTCAATGATCTCAGGATAATGTTCGAATTGATTTAAAAGTAATTTTTTAGGAATAAAAGTTTCATTTTTCTTACAATAATCTTTCTCTGTAAGTCTGCTCAGTAAAATATTACCGGCTACCGCTCGTAGTATTTTGTGAAGCTCAAATTCTCCCTCGGTTTTAAAGGTTACCGGATGCAGAATGACCATTTTATGAATTAGAGATTTGTATTCAGGATTTATTAAGAGATTTAACTCATCTTGTCTGATTCCGATAAACTCATGTTCCAGCAATTTTTCAGGAGTGTTTTGTAAGGGATAAATAACAAAACAATTTTCCAATGAAGGATTTACTTTTGGAATTTCAATTCCTTCACAATTATAATTGGTCAACAAGCTGTTCACTTCAGCAATACCTTTGGGATTTTTAGCTAAACAAATGTAATATTGCTTACTATCAACCCTCACATCAACCCCAACAATTGGCTTGATATTATTTTCCTGACAAAGTTTATAGAACTGATAGATTCCCGTTACCGTATTAATATCGGTCAATGCCAGAACCTTTAATTGATGGTCAACAGCCAGCTGAACCAAATCTTCAAGAGAGATAGTCCCATAACGCAAACTGTGATAGGTATGGCAATTGAGAAACATATGCGATTTATTAATTTAAAAAACCTGAAGCTCTTCCTATACTCTTGACACCGAATCTGTCTTTAATTTTGTCCATGGTCTGATATAATGAGATCATTTCTTCCGTATCTTCAAAAAGATTCATCTGATGTTTTCCGGGAACAAGACCTGTAAACTTGACTCCAACCAAACGGATTCTCATTCTTTTGGTGAATACTTTTTTAAATAGTTCCAATACATACCTGAGTAGGGTGTGATCTGCTGAAGTGTAAGGAACTTTGCATTGTTTTACTTCTGTATAGAAATTAGCATATCTGATTCTTACAGAGACTGTTGAGGTCAGCCATTTTTCATGTCTCAGTTGATAGCAGAGCTGTTCTACCATTCCTGATAGAGTGCTTTCGAGTTTCTGCATATCGATAGTATCTTCAGGAAAAGTAGTTTCGGTAGATATTGATTTTTGTTCCGAATAAGTAACCACAGGAGTTTCATCAATACCATTCGCTTTTTTCCAAAGGGTAAGTCCATTTTTTCCAATAAGCTGCTGCAATACATCAACAGGCATTTTAGACAAGGTTTCTATTTTTCTAACCCCTAATCTAGAAAGCAACTCGAAGGTTACGTCACCCACCATTGGGATTTTTTTGATAGAAAGAGGATTTAGAAATGGCTGGATATTCTGTGTTATTAATTCTAATTTTCCTGTTGGTTTGGCTTCTCCTGTTCCTATTTTTGAAACAGTTTTGTTCGAAGAGAGTGCAAAACTTATCGGCAAACCTGTATTTTTCATGACTGACTCTGCGACTTCAGTTGTCCACTGATAGCATCCGAAAAACTGATCCATTCCAGAAAGATCAAGATAAAATTCATCTACACTGGCTTTTTCCAAAACGGGGACTTTCTCCTGAATGATTTCAGTAACCAGATGCGACATATTGGAATAGTATTCCATGTCTCCTTTGATGACCTTAGCTTCAGGACATAAGCGAGTAGCCATTCGCAAAGGCATTGCAGAACGAACTCCGTATTTCCTAGCTTCATAAGAGCAAGATGCAACAACTCCACGGTCTCCACCTCCTATGATTACAGGCTGTTTCTCCAATTGGGAGTTTTTCAGCCGTTCACAGGAGACAAAGAATGTATCCAGATCCATATGTGCAATTACTCTTTCCATGGTACAAACTTAGTCACGTTTTTAAACAAAATTTGTATATTTGTTGTCATAAATTATGACAATGTCAATTTTTGCAGATAACATCGTGTTTTTGAGGGGTCAAAAAAATCTAACCCAACATAAGTTGGCTGATGAACTTATTCTTACCAGATCAAGATATGTTTCGTATGAATATGGGAATGCAGAACCTCCTATTGAAGTACTGATCAGAATTTCAAAATACTACAACATCAGCATCGATCTTCTGGTCACGGTGGACATTAGAAAGTATCCTCTGGATAAAATGGTTAACCTGCCTGGAAACAAAATATTACTGCCTGTTGTGGTTGATCCTAATGGAAACAAGTATATTGAAATTGTTCCGCAAAAAGCCTCAATGGGTTATCTGAACGGATTCAGTGATCCTGAATATATTGAAAACCTTCCCCGGATACAGTTGCCTTTTTTAGGGCACGGCATATTCAGAGGATTTATGGCTGACGGTGATTCAATGCCGCCATTTGCAGATGGAACCTGCATCATTGGTGAGTATGTAGAACAGCTGGAAGATCTAAAAAAAGGAAAGGAGTATATGTTCATCACACTGGAAGGCTACACGTTCAAAACCTTCGTAAAAAGAAATAAGAAAACGTTAACTGTAGCTGCTGACAATACATTTTATGATGCTTATGACATTTCTTTAACGGATGTCGTACAAGTATGGCGCTATGTAAGGGGTATCTTACCTCAGGATTATAAACCTCATTACCTGCCTGATCATACGAATCTGTCAGAATTGGTCAACGAAGCAAAACGAAGTATTAGTAATCTGGAAAATAAGCTCCTTCATTTGAAGCATTAATTGATAAAAAAATCTTCCCTAAAAAAGGGAAGATTAAAAACACAAATGATGAAAAAAAATATCCCATAATAATGGGATTATGTAAATATAAGATTTAAAATCAAAAAAAGAAAATGACCCAGCTAAGTTTATTTGATTCAGAAGAATTTTATGAGTTTCCAAAAGACCTTTTGGAATATAGGGAGAATTTTCTACAATGGGAAGAAGCAGAAGAGCTTAAAAACCATTTACTTCAAACTGCTCCTTGGGAACAGCGTACACAGAAAATGTATGATAAAACTGTTATAACACCTAGGTTAACAGCTTGGTATGGTGATCAGAATAAATCTTATGAATCAGCTGATAACAATACATCAATCACCAATTCCTGGACACATGAACTCCTTGCTCTAAAAGGAAAAATTGAAAAAGAATTTGGGTATAAGTTCAATGGGGTATTACTAAATCTCTATCGTAACAACAATGATTCAGTTGCTTGGCACAGAGACAAAGAAAGCCGATACGGAAGCCGTCCTATCATTGCTTCTATCAGTCTAGGACAGACCAGAAATTTTGATTTCAGGAAAAAGGATCACCATCAAAGTAAATACAGCTTACCGCTTCCGAACGGTTCATTGCTTATCATGAAAGGGAATCTGCAGGAGAATTGGGAACATAGGATTGCAAAATCCACAACACCGATGAAACAAAGAATTAACCTGACATTCAGATTGATCCGTGAGTTGTAACTCATCTAAAACATGATATTCAAAAACAATAATTATGGCAATTTCATATTATGATTTTAAAAATCTACCCGATCACTCGCAGCAAGAATTAGTTTTGGCTAAAGGGAAGCTGATCAGTGAAACGTATAAAAATGAGCTGAAGTTTGTGTTGTATGAGATGTCCTCTTTTTCCGTTGAGATTGTTTATAATAAAAACAATAATAAAATTGCCGGTCTGAGTGTTTTTCAAAATAAGGGAAATCACGGTCAATAACCGAACGTACCTTTACGAATCACTTTAAAGTAAAAGATTCTTATCATTAAACAGCAATGATCCACTTATTATTAAAAATATTATAATTTACCATTTTCTGATCCAATCTTAGTAAGCAGAATATTAAACCTTCACATTGGCATAATAATTTCAATTTTTGATTTTAATCTTAAAATTATACAATGATGGATGGAAAGTTTATGCAAGTATTAGGATGGGTAGCAACAGTGACCGCAATGGCAATGTATTTTTCATATATCCCGCAGATCGCCCATAATTTAAACGGATATAAAGGCGATTGGCTGCAGCCTTTGGTTGCTGCAATCAATTGTACACTTTGGGTAACTTATGGTTATATTAAAAAACCTAAAAGCGACTGGCCGATTGTGGTAGCGAATTCGCCGGGTATATTCTTCGGTCTTTTTGCATTCATTACGGCCTTATAAAAAGATACTGCAACAATTGCCAATATCAAGTGATGAACGAAAGTCTTATAATGGCTTAATTTATGCAACTAAAAATATCTATAAGAAAATTCTTGCAGGCTTAGGAGGTGCCATTGCCCTTAACCTTGTTCATGAGATCATCAGAAAAAACTTTGATAATGTTCCTGAAGTGAATAAAGTGGGAGAGGAGGCTTTGAATAAAACGCTGGAAACAATCGATTTAAAGATCACCGATCAGAATCAGCTCTACGCAGCAACATTGGCCGGAGATGTTATCAGCAACGGGATCTATTATGCTACGACAGCAACGAGTGGTTTTAATATTGCCTCGGGATTAGCAGCAGGTCTGGGAGCTGTCGTACTACCACAAAAAATGGGGCTTGATGATTCTCCGGTTGCGGAAACCAACCAAAAGAAGATCATGACAGTTGGATATTATCTTTTTGGTGCGATAGTGACGAAGCTGATCTACGACAAAATAAAATAATTTATTTTAAAAAAATGTGATTTGAATCACACAGTAATAGTGACCTAAGTCCTGTTTTTAAAAGACAGATAATGTCAACTTTGTAGTATTCAATTAAAGAAAGATAACAATGAGCAAAAAAGTTTTATTCGTACTTACGAGTCACGATGAATTAGGTAATACTGGTCTGAAGACCGGGTTCTGGACAGAAGAATTAGCAGCTCCCTATTATGCTTTGTCTGATAAGGGAGTAGAGATCACTCTTGCATCTCCAAAAGGAGGTCTTCCACCAATCGATCCAAAAAGTGAAGATCCTTCATCTCAAACGGATGCAACACGAAGAATGGATAAAGATGAGGTATTAGAGGATAAATTAAAAAATACACACAAATTAGCGGAGGTCAAAAGTGAAGATTTTGATGCAGTATTTTATCCGGGAGGTCACGGTCCATTATGGGATCTTGCTGAAGATAAAGTTTCACAACAGTTAATTGTTGATTTTTATTCCAATGAAAAGCCTGTAGCATTTGTGTGCCATGCACCTGGCGTTCTGAAGGATGTGAAAATAGATGGTGAATATTTGGTTAAGGGTAAAAATGTGACCGGATTTACCAATACTGAAGAGGAAGCTGTCCAACTGAATGATGTTGTTCCTTTTTTGGTAGAGGATATGTTAAAAAAGAATGGAGGGGTATACAATAAAATAGAAGACTGGAGTCCGTATGCCATAGTGGATGGAAGATTGGTTACAGGACAAAATCCTGCTTCTTCTGAAAAAGTTGCAGAGGAGCTGTTAAAGCTTATCTAAGGAGATATCAATTAAAGATTTTTAAAACATGAAAGCGGCTTTTTGCCGCTTTTTATATTTTAAATTTCAAAATTTAAAATTCCAATCAACTATTGAGAATTATTTGCGATTTTAAAAATTTAAAAGGTCAAAGATAGAAAATGGAGGTGAAAGATTTTTATTCAATTATTAAAACCTATACTGGTAAGCATAAAAAAGATATTATTAACACTTCTTTAAATTATTTTTTTTGAGGCAAGCTGTACTTTTGGTCTTTCAATATAGCTGTAATGGCATCTGATATTTCAAATACTTTCCCGTTATAATTATTGTCCAATAGAATTATGGTAAATTCTTCTCCAATGTCCGAAACTAAGATAGCTTCATAATTCCCGGCTCTTCCATCGTGTAGATGTGCTGTTAACTTTTCATTTTTATATTTCGCTTGTCCCAGCGCTGACTGAGTTTCCGGTAAATCAAATTGCTGTCCCAACTCATAAACCGATTTTGCATTAATTATTTTATTTTGATGAAGACAATCTGCCCATTTCAAAAGATCAGTTGTTGTTAAATAAGTTCCCCCAGTTATCGGCAGATCAGCTTTATCCTGAACTAAATTATTATTAAATCCCCGTGCAATATTCTTTTCATTTTCAAAAGGAGTTAAAATAGATGAATTCATTTTACAGGGCTTAAAGATGAATTTTTCTGCGTACTTTTTATAAGACATTCCTGTTAATCTTTCAACAATAAACTGTCTCAAAAAAATATTATTGTTGTTGTAATCGTAATGAGTGCCGGGTTTAAAATCCAGAGTGTCAATGATCATTAAACCATCAAAAAGATCTTTATCATTTTTAATCTTTTTCCAGTTGACATTTGGAAGTCCACTTGTATATTGTAGCAAATCTTTAATTCTAACCTCATTGGCCCATTTGGGTAATTCGGGAATAAATTTAGAAACATTATCGTCTAATTTTAATTTGCCCTTTTCCTGCATTTGCAGTAATGCAACGGCACTGAATTCTTTGGTAATAGAGCCAATATTAAATCGATGATCAGGAGTTAATTTTACTGTTTTTGTAGCATCAGTAAATCCGAAAGAAGCATTGTATATTATTTTATTATTTTTTGATACGAGCACACTACCATTAAAAAAACCTGCTTTGTTTGACCACTTCATCAGAGAATCAATTTGATTTATTTTTTTTATCTGAGCAAATACATTATTCACAGAAAGTAATAAAATCGTGAAAATTGAGATTAGTTTTTTATAATTTTTCATATTTAAATTTGTTCTTGATTGGTTATTAGATCAATTCTAGTTTAGTTCTCTGAAATTTTATTTGCTTTTCTGATTTTCCAGACTTAATTTCGCAATATCTTTTACGAGCTGGGTAGGAGAATCGCAGTCACAATTGCTGAATCCTATGACATAAATGTCTTCACTTGGAATATAAACCGCCATAGATTTGAATCCGAAAACGCTTCCGCCATGTTCACGAGTCGGGATTCCATTGATGTTTTTCAAATGCCAGCCGTAGCCGTATTCTATTTCCTGCCCATTATTCAGCTTGTATTTGGTAAAAGCTTTCAACCCATTTTTTGAACTTAACAAAAGATTTTGATTTAAGGCATTCTGCCATTTAAGCATATCATCCACAGTCGACATTAATGAACCAGATGAAAACGGAACACTAAAGTTGATGACGGTTTTATTGACATAGGCTGAACTTTTTTTGATATCCAAAAGCTCTGTTTTTTATAATTTTCCTGTCACTTGCATAATAAGAATTGTTCATCCCAACCTTATCAAATATATTTTTCTTGATGAAATCTTCGTAAGTTTCACCTGATGCCAATTCAATGATATAACCCAGAACCACATATCCTGAATTATTGTACTCAAATTTTTCTCCTGGAGCGAAATCTGCCAGCTCATTTTTGAAAAAATCAACCATCTTCTCTGGTGCCATTTCTTTTTGAGCAATCTCAGATAAAGATTTCATTTTTGTAAAATCTTTGATTCCTGAAGTATGGTTAAGAAGTTGATGAATTTTAATATTATTTCCGTTGGGATATGAAGGTATATATTTTGAGATTGGATCGGTTACTTTTAATTTTCCCTGTTCCTCCAGTATCAAAATAGAAATAGCAGTGAACTGTTTGGTCATCGATCCGATTTGAAAAACACTGTTGGTATTAAGTTTAGCATCCAATTCAAGATTGGCTATTCCAAAAGCCTTTTTATAAATTGGTTTTCCTTTCTTTGAGACAAGGAAAACACCGCCTGGACCATTTGACTCTGTGAATTCGGAAGAGATCAAACTGTCAATTTTATACTCAAGGTTTTGAGCTTTTGAAATAATAGAGAACAAAATGATAAGACATAATAAAGTAAATTTTTGCATATTGACTTGTATTTAATGCAAAGATATGTGATTAATTTAATACTGTGCAATACAAAGTACTATTTTTAATGTTTTTAATATGCAGTCATTTCAATTAACAATATCTTTGTGACAAGACTTGTTTTTAAAACGACACAGAATACATGGAAAGCAATGAGGTCAGTTATCCGGTCTATTCGCCGGGATCCGTCATAGGAATCTTTAGCAATGCTTTGAAGCTGAATGCTACAGTCAATCTTATCTATCTGAAGGGTAGATATTCTTTTGGTGGTGGTAAAGCTTACGGTAATTATTTTTATGACCTTCTGTTTTCAGAAGGTGATAACATTTCCATTGGAATACGCATCTCTTCTTTATTAAGAAGCAAGATCACTAACAATGAGATCTACATGCTCAGAGGGTATATTGAAAAGAATATCAAGAGTTCATCTATTGAATTACGATTTGTAGTGGATGAAATTATCCAGCAGGAAGAAAGATCGATTTCTGAAGAAGAACTGCAAATGTATGGGCTGATACAGAAAAAGCTGGAGACAGGATCAAAGGATCTTGAAATCCTAATCAGAGATAAGATGCTGAAAGATGAAAAGATCAGAATCGCCAATATTTATGGTAATAATGCTATTGTCCAGAAAGATTTTTCTGAGGGACTTGATGTTTCGGGACAGTATTTTGAAATTGATGATCACAGCTGCAATATTACCTCCTCAACAGCAATTATCTCCAAACTGAATGAAATTTCATCCATGGAGTATGATATAGTTGCCTTGGTAAGGGGAGGAGGTGACCGCCAGAGCATGGAGACGTTTAATAATATTCAGCTTTCAGAGTTGTTCATTGAACTTAATACAGTAACTATTACAGCAATCGGACATACGGTCGATGAAACATTGCTTGACAAACTTGCAGACAAACGTTTTCATTTGCCTCACGATTATGGTGCGGGATTGCATTCCATAGCAGAAAAACTGTCTCACGAACGTTCAAATTCAAGAGCACTTTTAATCGATGAGGTCAAGAAAGATGTTTCCAAACAATTTTCTGAACAGGTTAAAACCTTGACAGAGCAATTATCTAAAAGAAACGAAGAGTTTCAAAAACTTCAGGAATCTTCAGTCAAACAGCTTCAGGACACACAGAAGAACTTCACCGAACAGGAGAAGCAAAGAAAGGAGGAAATGGATAGTTACAAAAAAGAGATCGCAGCTTTGCATGAAAAGAATATGCAGTCTGCCATCAATGAAAAGACTGCCTCAATGAAAGCTCGCCTGGAAACAATGACTCAGGATAATATCAGACTAAATCAAGAAGTACAAAGCAACAAAACTGATTATGTGAAAATTATCATTGCATTTATACTAGCACTGATCATCGGATTTGTATTGGCAAAATTACTTTGAGGGATATCAATATCCTCAAAACCTTATTTGTTTTCACAGATCGTTAGTCCCTGCGTAATAAAATCTCCGTAAGAGATCTTCAGCCCGTTCCATTTTGGATCATCCAGCCAGATCTCTTCAACCTTTCTGATGGAGGGATCATTATGAGAAACTCCTTTTGCAGAACCATTGAGCGCATAGACATTTCCATCGTTTGTTCTTCCGTAGATCTCTCTGTATCCTGAACAATAAACTTCGATCTCATCAACAGAAAACGGCCATTCGCCAACATAGTCCTGTTTGGTAAACTTGAGGGTGTTTCTTGAAGAAGGTGCACCGCAGGATAAAATTAATAGAAAGACCAAAAACAGAGTGAAGTTTTTCATAGTTAAAAAAGTATATAGGCAAAATTAATTAAACTCAAACTCCATTTTTTACGGTTTTCCGTAAAACGGTAAAATGAATTTAAAATATTGTGATTTGTTGATCATAATTAAGATTTTTTGGTTCTATTGTTGCACTGTTGGAATATGAGAAAAATTTTTGTGGTCGAGGATGATCAGGCGATCAGGGAAATACTTGAAGTAGTTTTTTCTTTTGAAAATTATGAAGTGCAATCTTTTTCAAAGGTCAGCGAATTTGCAGAGAGAGATACAAGTATAGAACCAGACCTTTACATATTTGATGTTATGCTTCCTGACGGATCTGGAATTGCGCTTTGTGAGGAAATCAAAAACAATATTCACAACAAAAATGTCCCAGTCATCATTATGAGTGCTCATGCTCATTTAAAAAATATTACTGACACCTGTCAACCCGATGACTTTGTTCCCAAACCTTTTGACATTGATCAATTGCTCGTTAAAGTTCGCGACATTATAGAGAAGAAATAAATTTATTCTTTAATACGGACGGTGTCAGGAAGACTGTTTCGAAAATTTCGTATATTTCACTTTATAAATAAATAGATTTGATCTGAATTAAATGATTAAATTTACCAAAACTATATACTCAATGAGCGTCCTCAAAAGGAATAATGTCAAGATAGATGGAATTGGAGAACGCGTGATTTTCTTCGCCCATGGCTTTGGCTGTGACCAAAATATGTGGCGTTTTGTCGCACCTGCTTTTCAGGAAAATTATACAACTGTTCTTTTCGACCATGTGGGTGCCGGTAATTCAGATCTTTCCGCATATTCCTTTACTAAATACGATCAACTGGAAGGCTATGCCGAAGATATCATTGAAATTGCAAAAGAATTGAATATTTCAAACGCCATTTTTGTAGGACATTCGGTTAGTTCGATAATGGGACTTCTGGCAGCGAAAATGGCTCCGGATCTTTTCACAAAACTAGTGCTGGTAGCACCTTCACCTTCTTATATTAATGATCAAGATTATATTGGTGGTTTTAGTAAATCGGAAATTGATGAATTGCTTGAATCACTAACCGAAAATCATTTGGGATGGTCAGCAACAATGGCTCCGGTGATCATGGGAAATCCTGACAGAGTGGAATTGGGAAAAGAATTGACCAATAGTTTTTGTAAAACTGATCCCGAGATCGCCAGACATTTTGCCCGCACTACATTTTTGACTGACAAAAGGGATATTTTGAAAGAATCAAATGTACCTGTTTTAATCCTTCAGTGTAGTCACGATGTCGTTGCTCCTGTAGAAGTTGGTCATTATATGCACAAGGAGATGGATGGAAGTAAATTGGTCATTATGAATGCCACAGGACATTGCCCTAACCTCAGTGCGCCGGAAGAAACCATCGCAGCGATAAGAGATTTTTTAAATGATTAATAGACCTTCCCCTGATCTTTCAGAAGATTTTGATGATTTTTTTGAATCCCCCTTAAGTGGATTTGTCATTACCGACGGTAGCGGAAAAATCACCAGGATCAATCAGTGTGCAGCCGGTTGGCTCAACAGCACTCCCGATCAGTTTGTGAATAGACGTATCTCAGACATCCTTTCGATAGGGAGTAAAATATATTTCGAAACACATCTTTGGCCACTGCTTCGTATACAAGGACAGTTTGATGAGGTATCCATTGAACTGACTGATACAGGAAAAGGCAAAATTCCAGTATATATTAATGGGTATGAGCGGACAGATGAAAATGATAAACCCGTTTTTATACGTTTTACTTTATTCAAGGCTACTGACAGACGCTTATATGAGGAAAATCTTCAGATCGCCAGAAAGCTTGCCGAAACAAACCTGAATATTGAACAGGAACAGGCCATTATTCGTGAGCAGTTTATTGCAGTACTTGGGCACGACCTTCGCAATCCTTTAGGTGGAATTATGAGTGCAGCTCAGTTATTGGCTCGATCTGAATTGAGGGAACGAGATAAAAAACTAATGAACATTATACATTCCAGTTCAAAAAGAATGTATGAAATGATCAATAATATCATGGATTTAGCCCATGGCAGACTTGGCGGCGGTATTTCAATCACTCCTGCTGCTATTGATTTGGAAGCCTTACTCAATGAAGTGAGCAATGAATTAAAAGTTTCACATCCCGAAAGAATCATAAATTCTCATTTTAAAATCAATAACTCGATAGAGTGTGATCCAGGACGGATTTCGCAATTGGTGTCTAACCTTCTTGCTAATGCTATATCGCACGGGTCATCAAATGCTCCGATATTACTGCAGGCTGAAACAACTGATCAATTTTGGGAAATTTCGGTCAGCAATGAAGGTAAGAAAATTCCTGAGCTAACAATAAAGCATATTTTTCATCCTTTTCATCGCGGAGGTACAGAAGCTAACCACAGCGGTTTAGGACTGGGATTATTCATTTCATCTGAAATTGCAAAAGCACATCATGGTTTATTATCTGTTCATTCAGATGACGAGAAAACCTGCTTTACTTTGCGTGTAACAACTTAAGGCAGTTGTATTTGATATGCAGACATTAATTGTACGGATAAATATTAAAGGGCAATTGTCAGGATGTTACCCATTAGTCTCTACAAATTTTCAATACAGACATGTTAAGATCAGTTTGCCGGAGCAATCGGTTGGACTTGGTCACTTATGAAATCCATGACCCTCTGGTCAAGATCATAATGTACATTGAGTTTCTGTTCCAAAAATACCGTTAGCTTCTTTGCACGTGAGCCTGGATCTTTTACCTTATTGATTTTAAATGTTTTGTATTTTGCCGGACTATGATGAACTCCCATATCTTGCAGGTCAAAAATCTGATAGGTTCCGCTCAGAGTCGTCTGATCTTCCAGAGTAATAAGAAATTTATTTTCATCAATAAAATTGACGATGTCAGGACCGGCGTTACCATTAAGGTCAAGTTTATTTTCATCGATACTGAAGGTGTCAAAATACCATATTGTGCCTTTGATTTTTTTATTCAAAAGCCCGCCTTTGGGAATGGATTCCTTAACCGGTATTTTTTGCTGAGCAATGGCAAAATTAGAAATCAGCATAAGAAGTATCATTAAATTTTTCATAATTATATCTTAGAGTTATTGATGTTAATCTATCACATATTTTATGCCGCTGATAACGACGGAGTAAAATCTCTTCTTTTTCCTTGAGCCTGATTTAAACCAATATAATGCAGTTGTCACAGATTTTTTATCATCATCTATTCCGGCTGAATGATAACAAACCTTACCAATGGAAACTCACTTTTTATATGTCCACGAATGCGTTGTATAGCCTCGGTGATTTCTTCCGTATCAAGATTCTCTTCAAAATCGATGATGAGCATCAATACGACTTCCTCAGGTGACTGATAAGTGGAGAGTATATTTTTTGTTCTGACCACAGCATCATCTTTTTCCGCCAATTTTGCGATCTTTTCCCTTGTTTCAGGCGCTATACCTTCTCCCATCAGTAAGCTTCTGCTTTCTCTGGCCAGGATAAATGAGACGAAAACTAATATTAAGCCTACGATGATCGATGCAAGTCCGTCTAATTCAGGTATCTGAAATGAATGGCTGATTCCCATCAGTACCATCACAACTATAAGACCTGCGACTGCCGCACCATCTTCAAAGACCACAAGAAAGCTTGCGGGGTCTTTGCTTTTAATGATCGCATCCCACCATTTCAGGCCGTTACGGGTCTTATTAAATTCTTTGATTGCGATAAAAAGGGAAGTTCCTTCGAAAATTAGGGAAAGTACCAATACGATATAATTCCAGAACGGGTCTTTCATCAATTCAGGTTCTATAATATGTGAAATTCCCTGATAAATAGATAAAGCACCACCTAGTCCAAATATCAAAATTGAAACAACAAACGACCAGAAATAGAGTTCCTTGCCATATCCAAAAGGGTGATATTCGTCTGCTGCTTTCTTACTCCTTTTTATTCCGTATAAAAGCAAAAGTTGGTTGGTGGTGTCAACCGTTGAATGAATACCCTCAGAGATCATGGAAGAGCTGTTGGTATAAGCTCCAGCAATAAACTTTGTTAACGCAATCAGTAGATTGGCAGCAAGAGCACTGTAAATTGATTTGTTATTGTTGGCCATTAATTTAGGGTGTAAAATATGAAAAGGATAAAAACGATTTAAAATCATTTTACAATTTGCTCTCCATTTTTCTCTTCATTCCAGAAATAATGCGTTCTCTATGAATGAATCCCCAATCTGCTATGGTGCTCGTGAGCTGTTGAAGAGATTTACCATAGTCCGTAATCTGATATTCCACAGCAACAGGTGCCGTGTTGAGGACATGGCGGTCGATCAATTCATTAATTTCAAGATCTTTCAATTCACGGCTGAGCATCTTGCCGGAAATGCCTTTAACCTCTTTCAGCAATTCGGAGTACCGCATCGGCTTATAGCACAGACATGCAATAATGGACATTTTCCATTTCCCGTTTAAAATTTCCATTGTATCACTGATCGCCAGTATTTTTTGACTGCAATCTTTTACCAGATCAAATTCTTGTTTCATACCATTCACTTGGTTACCTTTTTGTCACTATAACTTTTTGTCACTTAGTTACAAATATACATAATGAAGAGATAACTTTGCTATTCAAGTTATAAATAACAAAATGGAATTAATCAAAAATCTGAAATGGCGTTATGCCGTCAAGAAATACTCAGAGAAGAAAATCAGTGAAAACAAGGTGAACCAAATTGTCGAAGCCATCAATCTTACCGCCTCGTCCTGCGGAATACAGCCCTACCGACTATTTGTCATCACCAATCCGGAAGTAAGAAAAAGGTTGGGAGAAGGGTCATTCAATGCGCAAATTCATGCTTCTTCTCACTTACTGGTCTTTGCCGGATTCAATGAAATAACGAGTGATTACATCAGAGACTATGTTGAGATGATGGAACGGCAACGAAATTTGGAAAAGGGAACATTGGACGTGTTGAAGGATACGCTGATCGATTATTTCTCTGTCCAGACACCCGGACAAAATGTGATCTGGTCGGATAAACAAGCTTATATCGGTCTGGGAACAGCCTTAATTGCTGCGGCAGAACTTAAAGTGGATGCTACGCCTATGGAAGGGTTTGACCCGAAATTATTTGATGAGGTTTTAGGTTTATCCGAAAAGGGTCTTCATGCATCGGTTATCATGTCATTGGGCTATCGGGATGCTGCAAATGATTATCTCGTAGCAGTTCCGAAAGCCAGGCTGCCGGTCGATGAATTTTTTACCAGAATAAAGTGATACACCACAGGCAGATGATATTTAAAGATCTCATAACTTTAAGATTGCCTATCAAAAAAGCTCGGACATTTGTCGGGGCTTTTGTGATTTGGTAAAATATTGGTCATAAAGTATGTACTGACTTATTTATTCTCACAGATCGTTAGTCCCTGCGTTATAAAATCTCCATAGGAAATCTTCAGCCCGGCCCATTTCGGGTCATCCAGCCACATATCCTCGACCTTGCTGATAGATGGGTCATTACGTGATGCTCCTTTTGCCGAACCATTGAGAGCATAGATCTTACCATCGTTTGTTCTTCCGTAGATCTCTTTGTAACCTGAACACAAGACCTCGATCTCATTGACTGCAAATTGCCACTCACCAATATAGTCATGTTTGGTGAACTTTAGTGTGTTTTTTGCAGCAGGAGCACTACATGATAAAATTAATAAAAGGACTGAAAATAAACAGAATTTTTTCATAAATAAAAATATTTTTTAACAAAAGTAAGAGCGCTGAAGCATATCTGTTTACGGATTTCCGTACAATAACTCGATGCTGAGTTTTCGGTATTGAATGATCTGACTTCCAGAAAAAGAACAGAAATATAATACCTTATTTTTAACACTGTTCTTTTCATTTAAACTTTTACGTTTTGATGGTCCAAGATAATTTTTAATTAATATAAAAAATGAAGTAAATTAGCCTGAATTCAATGATGGGGATCGCAGTTGCCGATCATCTAAAAAGATTCACAAGTGACAGTCAGACAAAGAAATAAATGAGAAAGAGAAATTACATTATAATAGGGGTTCTGTCTTTTATCGCTGTCCTAGTGATCGGAGGACTCATAGTACTTGATGGATTGAGCAGTATGGGAAACCCCAATGGAAGCAGAGGGCCTGATTATCCTTATTTTATTACCACCGGTCCAATAAGTATCAAAAATATAGAAGTGCCTAAAGGAACAAAACTGACTTATGAAGAACATTTTTTTAAGAAGGGTAGACAGGACAAAATAATGAATGAAAAAAAACTCACTGGTATAGAACTCCCAAAAGGAAAAACGATCGATTGGGGTGGTGTGCCTGTGTATATGATCACAAAATTTTTCAATCCTGAAATGAAGGGCTTTACAGTCAATGCAGATTTTGGTCGATTACGTCACGACAAAAAAACCAAGTTTTCAGAGATGTGGCAAAGTTGTGGTGGGGAATTAGGCGTTCTGGTCAGAAACACGGATGACTGGACTTTTAACACAAAAAATATTGACGATATTTCAGATTGCAGTGTCACTTATCAGCGTTTTTTTAAGGACGATTCCCAACAGCAAAGATATCTGGACGACCTCTTAAATGAAATTAAAAAAATTGGGCAAGACAAAATGAAATAAAAACAATATCATAAGCATCAAAGTTTTGCAAAATTGATATTGAAATAATTTTTCAAAAAATACACATATGGAACAAGATCTTGAAAAGATAGAAAATTGGTTAAAGGGACATGCACAAAGAATTTTTAAACACTCATTGCAAAAACCGGCTACAGAAATTCAGTTCGATGAACTTGAAAAAACCATTGGTAAAAGTTTACCGGCCGATTTTAAAGCGCTTTATTTATGGCACAACGGATTAGATGATGAGGAAAACTTCGGAAGCCTGTTCTATGGTATGGATTTCTTTCCTGTTAATCGGATAATTGAACAATATCTGTACAAAAGAGACAGTGATGCTTCCGAAAGTACGCCGTTACAAAGGGCAGATAAGGAAATTGACCCGGACAACATTGATAATATTGATTGGATAAAATTTGCCTTTGACGGATCGCATACCGGTCTGTTTATTGATCTTTCACCAAGCAGCAATGGAAATTATGGTCAGATCATTTTTATAGATAATGAGTATGAAACAGGGATCGTAGTAGCAAATTCTACGGCAGAGTTAGTGAAAAGTTTTAAGAACGATCTTGAAAATGATCTTTATCAATTAGATGAGGATGCATTGGAAGACGGAAATCATTATTTGACGACTGACCCAAGAATTGATATCATCAATTGGGAGAAAAGTGAAATCTGGAAACGATAAATATGTTATCTTCTCCCATACCAGAATTTGTTATTCTATTAGATAGGTCGATACTTGAGTAAGTGTTATTTTTTTTGAAGAATTTTAAAATAAACTACGAAAAAAAATGAAGGAACTTATTTTGAAAAAAATTGCTCTGCGTAAGCGTTGGAGTTTAGGAATATTTATCACTTGCCTTGTACTCATGTGGGCAGGTCTGTTCATTTTATTGTATTATATATCACGTGATAATAATAACAATAACTATTTACATTTTCCTCTTCTTCTTATCTTCTTTATCTGTATATTGTTTAGTATTCTGGGAATCTTTATGTTTAAATTCTTTAAATCTTATAAAAATACTGTCGATGATTTGAGCGAACAGGAGTCATCAATATTTGTTGAACAGGGAGCCTTGCGGTCTTTTGGAGAACAGTGGCTGCCTTCTTTTATTATTTATAAGGATAAAGTGAAGTTTTTTAAATTACTTAAACAACCTGAGTATGCATTTACTGATATAAAAAGTATCCAATTTAAAAGATTCAATTTTACAAAAAGCAGACAAGATTGCAGAATCACCTTTCAAATGGCCAATGGTCTTAAACATCATTTTAATGTGCAAGGAAATTTGACTCAAAGGATCTATTTAAAAAATGAAGCTTTGGTGTCTAATCCACAGATCATAATTGATGATCGATATACTTAAATGTTTCCCGTCATTGTTCTGTACAAAAGATGTGAACCTCCGTTGCCGTGCGAGATGATGATCAACGGAAATTCGTTGTCGATAATTTCTGCGTCAGGACTTACATTCATTATTTAGGGTCCGAATGAGACAGGTCTTGATATTTCATTAGTCGGGTAGTGGACTAAAACGGGGAATGAAATATTTTTAATTTCATCTTTAATCGTCAATTGTTTGCTTCCTACAAGAAATTTTGTCATTTTCTAAATACTTTTTACGGTTGTTCTGTCTTTGTGTTCTCTCTAAATACGAAGATTTATTTGTTTCTGAAGTGATCTTATATTTTAAAAGTTTGTATGATTTTCCATTCGTTGTCTTCTTCTTGCTCAATCAATGAAATTTCTGTGAAGAAAAGCGTTTCAGGAATATTTATTTTATTAATCTCGCCAAAAATTTCATCTGTACACATAGAATTTCTAGGATGCATTAAGGTAATGTGAGGTTGTAGGAATTTAATTTCAAAACCGAGGTTTTTTAAAACCAACTGTCGTAAATGATGGTACCCAGGATTGCTTTCATCTGCAGCGATCATCACGCCTTTACCATCTGAAAATCGAACGACCCTGTCTAAATGAATAACGATTGAACCCAGATGAAGAGATTTTATGTTTTCCTTGATCTGATCGAAATTTTCCAATTCATGTTCACGGCAAAGTGTGACATGGGATCTGATCAGACGAAACTGAACAGGATTATATCTTTTCCTGATGTCTTCGATGTCCTGTGATTGCTGATCATCAATGAACAGGGTCAATTGTCTTCTTACATTTAAACTCATTATGATAAAGGGTAAATATAGTATTTGAGATCTTAATGATCTTGCGGGAAAATTATAAAATAACGTCAGTTATGAATTCACAATGGGGCCTGTCCGAATGTGATTAAATTGCTGTCGGGATCAAGAAGTGAAAATTCCTTCTGTCCCCAAGATTTTTCGCTTAGACTTCCTGCCGGATGGATATTAATATTCTTACCTAAACAATAGTTGTATAAAGCATCAACATCAGAAGTCCGGATATAGATCTGACCATAATTTTCTGTTGGTGTCAAATCTTTGAATTCAAAAAAGTGAATTTCCAGATTATTATTTTTCATCATTAGATAGCCTTCAAAATCATTTACAGAAACTTCAAATCCTAATTGAACGTAATAGTTTCTGGTAGTTTCTTTGCTACGCATCGGCAGTTTTGGGATTATTGCTTTTATCATATTTTTTTATTCAAAATTGACGATAATCTTTTAAAGAAACACTTGATCGAAATCAAAAAGAAACACTGGCTCTTACTCTGCTTAAGGTTTCAGGTCTGATCTTAAGATAGGAAGCGATCATTGTTAGAGGGAATGTCTGAATCAGCCTCGGTTTGGTTTTAAGCAAATGATTGTATTTTTCAGCAGGATTCATATTTCTATTAAAATAAGACATTTTTGTTTCTGTATTCAAAAGCTTATTAAATTGAAGAAATTTCTGTGATTCCTTAATAAGATAATGGAGACTGTCTAATGTCAATTCCAATACTTCGGAATTTTCAAAGGCTTTAATAGTAGCTGTTGCAGGCAATTGACTAATGAGGCTTTCATGGTCGAATACCCATTCATTCTCCATAAACAGATCAATAATAATCTGTTCATCACGCTGTTTATCGTGGTAATGTTTGTAAAAAGAGCCTTTAACAATAAAAAATATGGATTTTGAAACAGCACCTTCTTTGCTTAGAACCGCATTTTTGTCCAGATTCATTTTACAGATATTTTTATTAAATAACTGTATTTCAGCATCAGTAAAATCTACAAATTCTGCCAGCATTATGGGTGATTTTAATATCACCAAATATATAAAAGATTTCAAATCTTCCAATAGCTTTTGACCTTAGATACTTTTAATCAGCAATAAATATTTTTTTCTTGGCTATATCGATGGTCAGAACATGTCCCAGCCAATCAATGCTGGTTTTCCCTTCGTAGATCAGTTCGTCAATAAAGGCGGCGTCTAAGTTTTCCACTTTGCGTAGTTTGTTTAATGTACTTATTGTTGACAGTTTTCCGATATAATAATTATTTTCTTTCTTAAAATCGCTTTTGATAGGAACTGCTTTAAAATCTGATTTGTTCAAAGCCAGAGCTTCCATTAACTTGGAACTGAACCAAAAGGAATTTTTTCCGGCGCCGCTGTCCAGTAAACTCTGGATCTTCAAGGTGTCATTCAGCTCGACAAAGGTGAAAATATCAATTGCTTTCCCTGCATAATCTGCTATTTGAATATCAACGCTTTTTTCACCTTTTGTAGGTCGGTCGAAAAGGATTTTTTTGTTGTTATAGTCAATGGTGATAGGTGTATTTCTGAAAGGTTGCAATGAGATCATCCCGTCAATGTCTCCAAATTCCAGATCTACAATCGTATATTGCTGGTCACTAAATACTTTATCGTTGATCTCCATACTTTTGGCGTTATAGAGATCTACATTCAGTTCTTCACCGGTTGCTCTGTGTCCGACAAAAAAATTAGGGGTCTTTTCATTTTTGATTTTATTTGAAAATTTAGTGAAAATAGCATTGAGACCCGCTCCGGTATCAAGAATGAATTTTCCTTCCACATTGTTGATCTTTGCTTTGATGATGATGTGTCCGTTACTGTTGACCTCAAATGGAATTTGCGCAATCGTTTTAAAAGATAATAAGATGAATACAAGGCAAATGCTGTAGGTGAATATTGATCTTCTCATAGTTATTTTTTAGGGGTGAAATTAGAATATAATGCTAGGGTTGGTTTTGTCGGCTAATTAAGGCTTTGATCTCGGTTTTTAGTTGTTTCAATGGCGTTTTGAAAGATCAAATATAGGTTTAAAAGAAGTTTATCTGACTAATTATTGTTTTTTTAGAACTAGTTCTTTAATGATTTTGATCTCAATTCAAAACCGTATTTATATAAATCTTCATAAATGTCGAAAAATTTGTCTTCATCTGCCTCACCCAATGAGGTGTTGAAAAATACGATCACAGCTATTTCTTTGTTTATATCAGAAAGCATAAATGTTCTTACGCCCGGATCAGAACCATTGTGTCCAATTCTTTTGCCTCCCATTTTTGTTGTCCAGAATATTCCTGAATTAAGCTTATCAGTTTTGACATTATCAGGTTTATTAGATTCTGTGAACTGAAAACGGAGCATTTCTTCTGACAGTTCTTTTTTCAGTAATCTCGTGTTATTGTATTTTCCATCATTAAGCAGGGTGATAAAAAATCTTGAGAGTTCCTCTACAGAAGTTCGGACGCCGCCATCAGGATAAGTTGTACCTTCGTATAGCGGTATTGACTTTATTTTGTTGTTTTCCTTTTGATAAAGTTTGGAGTGGTTTTTTAAATCGATTTCGGACAGATTCCAACCCGAATTTTTCATCTTTAACGGTCTGAAAATATGTTTTTTGCTGTACTCATAGAGTTTTTGTCCCGTTCTCAATTCAATGATATAGCCTGCAAGCCCTGCACCTATATTGGAATAGTCGCGATTTGTACCCGGTTTAGAATTTAGAAAATTATCCTTATCGTAATATTTACGACCTTTTACAAAATAGTTTTTCAAAAATCACCTAAGGGCTCTGGTTTTTGCCCGTTATAAACATAGGTGCTGTCCGTATAAAAAGGATACCGGTCTGCCAAACCTGAAGTATGGGTCGCCAGATGTCTCAAGGTGATTTTCTCATCGGGAAAATTCGGATTGAACACTTTGAAAGGCAGATAATGGTTAATATCTTCATCAAGATCGACCTTTCCTTCCTCAATTGCTTTCATTATACAAAATCCTGTAAAAGTCTTGCTTATGGAAGCAATGTTCATAATGGTTGTGGGGGAAAAAGGAATTTTATTTTCTTTGTCTGCAAAACCATAACCGTTTGTCCAGACCAGTTTTTTGTTGATGATAATGGCGGCTCCGATGCCGACGATTCCCGCCTGATCCATTTTCTTTTCGATAAGGCTGTCAATGGAATTCTTCTTATTATTTTTAATAGGGGTACTAATTTGTGCCGACAGATTTTGGATGCAAAATAGGGCAGTCAGGCAACAGATCAGTAAAAGTTTTTTATTAAGTTTTTTCATCATATCAATGTCCTTTGATTTGTAATTGCTGAGAATCGGCATTAATTATTTTTAAGATTTTCAAGAGCCAGTTTAGCCATATCTTTTACCAACTTAGTGGGAGAGTTGCAGTCACAATTGCTGAATCCAAGCACATAGATATCTTCACTTGGAATATAGACAGCCATCGATTTGAATCCGAAGATACTTTCGCCGTGTTCACGGGTAGGTATTCCGCTGATGTTTTTCAAATGCCAACCATAGCCGTATTCTATTTCCTGACCGCTACTGAGTTTGTACTTGGTAAAAGCTTTTATCTCTTCTTTAGAACTTAATAGTAGGTTTTGATTTAAAGCATTCTGCCATTTCAGCATATCGTCCAAAGTAGACATCAATGAACCTGAAGAAAAAGGAACGCTGAAATTAATGACTGTTTTATTAGCGTAACCTGTACTTTTCTTGTGATAGCCAAATGCTCTGTTTTTGATCGTTTTTTGAGATTTAGTTAGCTGATGTTTTATTTAAAAAATTGTAAAATCAAGTAAATAATTATGATTAAACATAATTGAATGCTTTTTTGAAAAATTTTGAGTGATTTCTATAATTTTGGTTTCAGTTTCTAAGTCAATTTGATCATATACTTTCTTAGAAATTCCCCAATTTTCACATTTAGTAAGTAGGAAAGTCGTTAATTTTAACTCAAATGTTTTTTCATCTAAATCTTTCCAACTATTAATAAAATCAATAGTCCATTCATCTTCTGATTTTGTATGATAAAACATTAAAATTTTTAAGTGAGAATCATAAGGAAATATATTTACATAAATTGAATTAAAGCTTGGAGAATTTATTATTGAAGTTGAATATGTTTCTTTTAATGGATAAGTAAATTCAATGCAAGTAAAATTCCTTTCTGAATTTTTAAGATCATTTATAAACAATTCATATTCTTTGTTACGAAAAGGGATTAAAGCATTATGTAAGTCAATAAATTCCTTTGTAACTATCATACTTTCCTTATTACTTGGACTAGCTTGAAGAGTATTGGAATTATAAAGCCTGTTTTGCTTTTCTAATATTATTTCTTCTCTTCTCATGAAAGAAAGAAGTGTTCTAAAAGCGAATAATAAGTTATTATTATAATTTGTAAAATCGATAGGGTGTGATTCAATTGCTTTAAATATCTCAGTATCATGTTTATTACAAAATGTTGGAAATGAATGAGCATTATTTGTGCTTATTCTCTTTAAATATGTTAGTTCTTTATAGTCTAAATTCTTCCATGAAAAAACATCTTTTGGCTTTATTTCGTAAATAAAGCCGTCTGTAGCTATCTGATTCAAAATTCCATTCCTTTGTAATATATGAGAGTTTATTGAATTTTCACTACAGTCTTTATACATGCATTTCCATTTTTTTTCTCTCACATTTTTATTTATTCCTGCAATGATCTTTTCAACGACTTTTTTTTCTTTCATAGATATATTAATTTTAAAATTTAAATTGGAAATTGATTTTCAAAGAAATTCTGATTCTGTATTTATATTAACTTATTTTTTTAATATATCTAAAATTCTCTGTTTTCTCTTCTTTGAATGATATTCAGCAAGAATCTCAATTATTTGCGGATTTCTAAAAAAGATTGTATTATCTAAAAAACCTCTATCAAATAATTTTTCATTAATATCTTTTAATAAAATGATACTCAAAGATAAAAGTTGCTCTACATGCTCATAACTTAAATCAATTTCTTTTAAAATATCAATTCTGCCAGTATCAGTATCAGCATAAATTTTATTTCTTATTTTTTTTGTTTGGTTAATTTGAGTTTTATGTGTTTTTAGTAATTCTCTCCAATTTTGTAATATTTCATTACAATCCAAATTTTCTCCAAATATTACCGCACGATCTTTTTATATTTCATTTAATATTTTATAAAAAGAAAAGTGTTGATCATTTGAATGATTAAATAATTTATCTAATTCAATTATACTAGTTCTCCACATACTATGTTGGATAAATCTGATAGGAGGGCTCATAATTATTTTTTGCTCATCTTCATTATTACTTGTATGAAAATATTTTGAAAACTTGAATGATTCATTAGCCATCGTATAAATATATGATGCATTCTCTAACATTTTATTTAACACACTATCCATAATAAATATTTAAGTAATTATAATGTCAAAAATATATACTTACTACGTAATCTTTTAGCGCATCATATCGTTTTTATGTTAAAAGCTATTTTCACAAGTATTCCAAACATTCAGCAATTTAATATTGTCAATATTATCTTTATTTGCTTTCATTTTTTAATATATTTTCAAAAAATTATTCAAAAAGAATATCGTCAATTGCTTTAACATCATCAAGATTATTTTCTAATAGAACAAGCAAACAATGTCTTAGTAAATCGAATGAAATTTTGATTATTTCCAAATCCTCGAAATTTTCAAGAGTAATCTTTTTTGTTTTTTCAATTCGTTTTACCTCTCCATGAATAACGGCGCTTCGATAGTCATATATCTTTCTACAAAGCTCATACACTTCTCTAGTTTTAAAATTATTAAAAGATTTAATCTTACAGAGTTGAGAGGCTTTTATAGAAAGTCTATAAGTAATTTCTGACTTAGAATCGTTAGTTAAGAGACTTTCTAAAGCACTAGTAATATCAAGTATACTATCTTCATCATTTTTTCTAAGTGATACCGAGTTTATTTTTTTAATTGCAAACTCATACTTGGGAATATTAATTAATTTATTGAAAATTGCTGAAAATTGACTTAAATCTAACTCCGTTATCATTTTTATCTTATTTAACCAACCAAAATTTTCAAATTTATCAGGATATTAACGTTGAGTTACAACATACATATCACCTAAGTATATCTTGAAAAGTCTCTTACTGTCTGTTGGACGAGAAATTATTTGACAATAGCCTGTTTCTGCTTGTAAAATTAATCTTAACAAGGCAAAGAGTTTTTCAATTATATTAATCGGTTGAGAATAAGCCATTACATCATTCAAAATTTGTGTCAATTACAAGGGGAGATGATAATTTACAGTTTAAGATGATAAAATAACAAATCCGATTAAAATAAAATCTGTAATCGGATTTGTCAGATTGAAAATTACTCAAGTTCGTTGTATATTACTTTTACGGTAATTGAAGGTGAAGTATTTTTGCTAAACTCAGTTTCTATTTTGTGTTTATCAATTTCAACTTTCTTATTGATTAATATTAAAAATAGTAGGGCTTTAACATTTGCGTTTTTACTGTAGAAATTTGCTAAACCATCTAATGTTTTTAGTACATCATTTTTTTTCCCAGTTGTGTCAATGTATTTCGCTTCTATAATTAAAGAATTTCCTTTTATTGAAAAATCTGCATTTTTGGTATTGCCGTCAAATATTATAGCAATATTTTCAGCTTCCACACTTGGAATCCAAGGTCTTAATATTAAATGAATAAGATTTTGAAAATCATATTCACTAGAAATTTTAATATTTGTCAAATTGACATTCTTAGCTTTTGATCCATTTGAAAATTTACTAGGTATGATCAATGATTTCTCTACAATGTTTGCCAAACCATTTGCTACTTCAGACCAATTAAAGCCTAGTATGGTATTAGGTAATTGATTATGTTCTAACTGTTGTATAATTGCTCCTGATTGAGTTGAAAAACTTGCTTGTAGAAACTGTTGCCTAGTCTTTAATAAATGAAATATTAAAGAGTTTAATTTATCTTCCCATTCAGCAGAAGATTCATCATAATTTATAAGATTCCAAAGTTTTTCAGTGAAGTCGGTATTGAATTCTGATACTTTATCTTTATATCCAGAAATACCCACAATATGAATAGGAGGATTAATTGATGGATTAATACTTATTTCTTTTAAAAATTTAATACAATTTATTGCATCACACTCACCTCCCTCTTCAATAGGCAAAACTAAATCAAGAATCATTAAGTCAAAATGCTGATTATAAAGTTCCCTTCTACCGTCTTTAACACAAGTTGCTTGCGTTATATTTTCTGGTAAAATGTCATGATAAGTTGTTATGGAGTTAATAATTTTATCTCTTTTAACCTTATAATCATCTATAACTAGAATTTTAATCATTTATTAATTTGTTTAACAATTCTTTTAATTTAATTTTCCATTCTTCATTAATTTGAGAATAATATACTAATCCAATATAATTATCAGAAAATTCTTCATTCAGCTCAATATCTAAATCAGTAATCTTAGTACCATCATCAAAGCTGCCATGCATTGTAATTACAATTGCTTTGGTTGTAATATCACGTAAAAACATTTCTTTTAAGATCTTCTTGCCAGCCATTGGCATCCAATCACCTCCACTATCTTCAGAAGAAATATCATAGTTTGGCATACTTATATCTAATAGTAAACATTTATAATCACTATAATTATTAATTAATTCTTTTAAGCCACTTATGTATGAGTTTCTGAATTCAACAATAAAATAAGGAAACTCCTCCTGTAGGAATTTTTTAATCTGGGCTTGTTTTAAGGGATGATCTTCTATAAATAGTATTTTCATTCTTTAAGTTCTTTTATATTTATTTTCAATTTAACAGAAAATATCTTATTATCTTCAGAAACATTTGTCAAAATAGCATCGGCTTCAGTACATTTTAGGTCAGATTTTAAGATTTTAAAAGCCTTATGGTATCCTGACTTTCCTTCATTGAGAAGTTTGTTTACATCTGGCTGATTATTTTTCCAGATATTTTTTAAATGATCAAGTTGGTTCATATCAGATATTTCATTTTCAATAATAATTGTTAAAATATCATTCGCCATATCAGTAGTAATTTTACATTCTATATCAAATATATTTTCGGTTGAATGCTTTATGATATTCTCTAAAAAAATTCTAATTAAATCTGCAAAATGAGTTTTAAACTCACCTCTAATTATACAATTATACTGGATGTTTTGACTAACTATTAATTCTTTATGCCAACTACTTTTATTAGTGTATTCTAAAACAATATTAATTAGTTCACTAAGACTAAAGTTTGATGCTTTTACTTCGCTTCTCTTAAACCAACGACTAATTTTGTTGATTATCATTTGCACTTCGGTGGAACAGTCTTTAATTTCTTTAACAAGCTCTTGACTTTTATAATCTCCTAGTAAATGAACTATTGATAACTCAAGCTCTTTAAAGTATTTATTGAAAAGAACTAAGATATCCTCTTGTATTTTACTTCTTATAAACGTTAAATTTTCATCTGTTCTTTCCCATAAAACGTTGAATATTCCCTGTACAAAATTTTCAAAATTTCCGCTACCAATAGCAACTATAGAATGATACCATAGATTATTATCATCAAACTCATAATTAAACCAGCCTTCATCATTAATTTCTGGTTTATAAACTTGTAAATGCTTTTTTATCAAGTCAAATATTAATCCATCAATTTTACTTGAAAAATCATTTAATATAATTTGGATTTGTTCTTTAACATCAGGTTGTAAATCACTATAAATAACATCCCAATACAAATTTTTTCGATAATTTGAACTACTTCCTTCTTTCAAAGTAATTAGTTTGTGAGTTTCAAAAACAGGTCGTAACTCGCCTACCAGCACTCCATGTCTTATTCTTGTACTTAGATAAGCAACAATGCCAAATTGACTATTTAAAAATTTGTCCTTTATTACAGTAAAGAGTTCAGAATATATTTCAAAAACAGGATTGTTGGAATATTCAATTTTTTCTAATTCAGTATTCTCATTTGAAATAAAAGTTGTTAACTTCCCTCCTTCTAAAAATAGAAGTTTATTATTTCCTGTTATATCCGCAATTATTTTAAAACGCTCATAAATAGCTTTAAATTCTTGTAATTCGTTTTCAAAAATTCCTTGTTCATTTACATAAATTTTGCTTTCATCTAGATCGATTAGCCCTTGTTGTATTACTAAAATATTTTCAATGCTTTTTATTTCTGATAGAATAAAATTATTATCAGGCATCTTTTCTTTCAAAAAATTCATAATTGATAATCTTTCTTCTAGTCTTTCTTTTGAATTATTTATAAATGTGGAATGCATTAAAATTTTAGGAACACAGCAATTTAGTAAAAACCAAAGAAATTTAGACTCTTCAAAATTTGAAATATTTTTTATTAATTCTGAAGGTTTTTCTGCTCCATTATGTCTGTTAAATTGTTCAAAGGCAATATGAGATTCAATTTCATCAGCATCAACTAATGCATAAAAAATTGGGAGATTAATTCCCTTATCAACTTCTCTAAATTTGTTTAATCTAATTTTTAAAAGGAGATTTTTTGTTTCTATTTTATCTACAATGTAATTATTAAGGAAAAAACTATTTACGTATAAATCAATACATTTGTTTAGTTGATTAAGCATTAGATAGCAATGAAAAAGATTTATAACAGCTGTTTCAAGTATTGGAGGCGTTTCTTTGTAATGATTAATTAAATATTCCCATTCTGTAATTGCGTCGATGAAATTGTCATTTTCTTGATACCATTTTGCTAATTCTACTTTATATTTTACTTCAGGAATCTTCTTTTCAAACTTTTTAATATCCTCAATTCCTTTAAGTTTTTCTAAGAAAAAATTAATGGTTAAAGAATCAGGAAATTTTTCATGTAATAAATGTAAGAAAGAAAGCTTTTCTTCATCAGTTTTAAATACTTCGTGAATAGCTGGATTAGCGGCACTATAAGATAGCTTTGAAAGTAATTTTCTTTCATCTTTTCCGTGTGTTTGGTAAAAAACAAAATCGGTTATTCCATAACTAATACTACTACTAATAATATTGTTAGCAATTCTTAATAGCTGTGCAGCAGATTGATGAGGGTTATAATTAACAGATATAATCCGATATAAATTTTCTAGTATTTCGTTTTGGATACTTTTTTTATTTCCAATATAAATGAAAGGTTTTTTCTGGTATATTAATGATTTTATATATAAGATGTATAAGTCAAATTGTGCTGGATTTTCTAAAAGCTGTATTTTTATTTCTTTTTCTGCAACGTCATATAAACCACTTGTATAATTGTCGATTATTCTAATTTCTTCTATTCCCTTTTTACTTTCGAATGCTGGAAATATTCTATCACCACATAAAAGTTTCAATTTGAATAGAACAGGATCATTAACTTTACGTATCAAATAATTAATTCTACTTAATAAATAATTTCGTAAATGTGTTTTTTCAGTTTCAGTTTCTAAATAATTAGATACAGCTAGTAAATTAGTAATTATTCTAACAATTGTTAGATATCGATCAATTATGCTATGGGAGAAATCTAAAGATATAATTTCACCATAATTCTTGAAATTAGTGTGATTATTGAAGGTTAGTTTAAACCTATAGTAATTCTGAAAAGCCTCTTTGTTCTTGCTATCTTTCATATTCAGTAATGAACCTTCTAGTTCATTATAGTATCGATTGACAGATAGAGAGTGTTCAGCTCTTAGGCTTAAATAATGGGCTAAGGATTTAGTGATTCCTAAATAAGAATTATTTTCTTTATTGAATGAACTTAAATATTCTTTATTTTCAGATGCTTTTCCTGAAAGCTCTTTTAGAACAAACCTGTTTTCTAAACTCCAAAGTGAAACACATATTTCTTCTTCAATTTTAGAAAGTTGTTTTTCTGCCTTAATGTATTCTCCTAAAATTAAATAGTTTTCAAAAATTTCTTTATATTTTAAAAAAAGACTTATTTCATATTTAAACTTTCTTATGCCTATTAAGCAAAGGTTTAATTCAGCTTCTAAGTTATCACCTAAATAAGGTATTTCGGTTACATTTCCGAGTTCAGAGTAAATTTTTGGAAGAGGGTTCCCCCAAATAAGAGTTTGTTTATTCCCCGGTATGTTTTTTTCTAGAAAATCAATGGATTCACATAATTTAGGGAAAGCAAGAGTACTTATTATTTGACTATAGGCTTTTTTTCTTAATTTTTTTTCACTAACTATCATTTGATATCGAGCTCGGGAAAACCTAATACTTTCTTTTATAGCTCTGTTTTTTTTGATCATATTTTGAGTTTGTTTATTTCAGGTTTAGTTTTATTTTAATTGTGTTGTCAATTCTATAAAAAGTAGCTTTACTAATTCCAGCTTGTTTACAGGCTTTATCAATAGAAGTATTCTTGTTATCATATAAATGTTTTGCGAATTGATACTTTTCAATACTTTTTTGGCTTGATCCTTTTGGTCTACCTAATAGTTTCTTTCGTCTGCGTGCTCCTTCCAAGCCAGATTTTGTTCTTTCGCTGATTAAGTTTCTCTCAAATTCAGCAACGGCTCCAAAAATCTGTATAATAAATTTTCCATTTGCTGAAGTTGTGTCAAATGCTGGCTCGGTGATGCTTTTAAAAAGTATTCCTTTTTCATTGAACTTTTCGATTAGATCAATCATGTTTTTAAGTGATCGAAAAATTCTATCTTTTTTAGAAAATAAACTATACGTAAGATAAGATGCAATTATAGCTGCGAAAAGAGGAATTACTGATTTAGTAATATCAGCTAATGATAATAACAGTTCATTGTCTATATCAAATTTTGTCATATTTATTAGTTTCTGGAAATATAATAAAAATGTTTCTTATGAAGAAAAAAATTCTGAGTATAGTGATTAATTATAATAGTTGTTCATTTTAACATTAATACTTTTTAATTCCTATATTTTTAATTTCTTCATCCGTATGATGATCCAGAATTTTAGCATAACGATAGAACGTCGCTCTGGTCAATCCAAATGGTTTATAAATATCTTCCGGACGTTTAGTGACGTCTTTATATACAGTACGTAGAAGTAATAATTTAGAAATTGTTTCCGCAGTATAACCCTTTGGTCTGCCTCCCAATCTACCTCTTGCCCTAGCAGATTGTAAACCCGCATTTGTTCTTTCTCTTATAAGTTCTCGCTCATATTCATACAACGACGCCATTATATTTAAGAAGAGACGACCATTCATCGTAGAAGTATCTACTCCATAGGTAATTCCTTTTATAATAATTCCTTTGTCGCTTAAACTTAAAACAAGATCAATAATATTTTTCAGGCTTCTCCCTAATCGGTCCAGTCTCCAAACATACAATTCATCACCTTCTCTGAACTGTTCGATCATCTTATCAAGTTCAGGACGATTTTTAGTTGTTGCGGAAATTTTCTCCTGATAAATTTTCTCACATCCTGCTTTTTCTAAAGTTCAATTTGTAAATCCAGATTCTGATCTTTGGTCGAAACCCGGGCATATCCTATTTTCATATTTTGTTATATTAAACTCATGCTTTGTAAATTTATGAAACATTGTTTTATGATATGAGATTTTGAGAAAATAAAAATAAAAAATAAAGTGATCAAATCCGATCACTTATAAAATCTCATAATACTACCTTTTTTATAAACTGATATGATATGAATATAAATTGAGAACAATTTTCTCATATCTAAATTTAAAATTTCTATAATCTCTATTTCTCCAGGTTCATTTCAAAAACTAAGAGATTAAATCAATGAAATTGCCAGTGAGGCTATCCGATTTTCTATAGCAAATATATTCCGTTGTCTCTGCGGAAAAAAATCTTTTTTGGTATCCGTAACCGGAGATTACAGAACCTCCGCAAAAATATTTCAAGCTTTATCAATGTGCTTTCTTATTGCTTTCAAGGAATTGATCGCAGTTTTCCTTGTGCCTGCCTGAATGGTAATCTGCATAGAAAAGTCAGAAACCTCACAAGATGCAAATGCAGTTGATTGAAATTTTGATCCTTATTATTCTTTCAGAATATATCAATTGATAAAATGAAATTATAAGTCATTTATAAAATTTAAGTATAAAATCATTTTGATTTTGCCATTTATAAACCAATTGATGATGTCTGATTATAAGTCATTTTAAAATACGATGAAGTAAAGAATAGAAAAGGTCAAGATTTCCTTCAATCTGCAAATAACAGGATCCTAAAGGTTTTTAATTGTAAGTGCGGGAAAAACAGGTCTCCGCCGTACTCGGAGCGAACAAAATGAAATTCAATATTGTAAACGAAATTAAATTGAGCTACTCAAGAAAGGGAAATTGTCAAAGGTCTGTTTCATCATCGGTAGATGCGGTAGATATTTTCAGGAAGCATTTTGATGCCGAGGAAATGGACTACAGGGAATCATTCTTTGCGCTTTATCTGAATCAGGCAAACAAGGTTTTGGGAATTAAGAAAATATCTGAATGCGGGATTTCTTCGACGTTAGTTGACGTTCGGATTGTAATGCAGGCGGCACTTCTTTGTAATGCTTCGGGGATTATTTTTTCTCATAATCATCCTTCGGGAAATCTGAATCCTTCAAGTTGTGATATTAAGATGACAACACAGATTAAAGATGCTGCAAAAATTCTAAGTATGAATTTGTTGGATCATGTGATATTGACTTCGGATTCACATTATTCTTTTGCTGATGATGGGATGATTTAATGTGAATGAGTGATTGATTAGTTGGTTGGTTGGTTGGTTGGTTGGTTGGTTGGTTGGTTGGTTGGGTGGTTGGTTGGTTGGTTGGTTGGTTGGTTGGTTGGGTGGTTGGTTGGTTGGTTGGTTGGTTGGTTGGTTGGGTGGTTGGTTGGTTGGTTGGTTGGTTGGTTGGTTGGGTGGTTGGTTGGTTGGTTGGTTGGTTGGTTGGTTGGGTGGTTGGTTGGTTGGTTGGTTGGTTGGTTGGTTGGTTGGTTGGTCGTTTCGAAAGAGGTAACGGCAAATCGTCTTGTAAGAATGGTGTTGGGAATGTGGACAATATTTTTACTCTAAAATGAAAATAAATTTTTAACAGATGAAAACAACATTGCAATTTTCAATTGAATCACTGCTCTTTGGAATTGAGAATTCTAAAGGGAGTATAGAGCAGGTTTTGTTTGCCGGGAAAATGGCGGAATGTGAAGGAATGCCGAATTGCAATCGGCTGGGTAAATTGACATTTAATGATTTTACGGTGAATCAGGCATGGGCAGGGGCGGTTTCATTGGATGAAACCTTGATTCTTGGGTATGATGGGTGGAATGACAGTGTGTTACACGTGTGTATCAGAAGTGTAAGAAGTGCAGTCAGGATTGCAACAGGTAGTTTTCCAGGTCGGGAAATTGTGATGTATGAGGAGTATAGGGAGGCGATTCTTTTAAATAAACTTTCTGATAAACAAATTGAAGAGGTTTTTAAGGAGTTGTGGAACAATATGGATTTGATAGCCTCAACCCAAATATTTGTGGAGGGAGGAATTTTAAAGTAATGCTCACTCGAAAAATAATAATGAAATAAAAATAATAGTCATGAATAAAATAGGAAATCAAACAGCAATTTCAGAAGTGAGTACTTTATTGGTACTTCGACACCGTACTCAATCCGTTGGAATTGTACAAACTGTCAATAAATTCGGAAATCTTATTGATGTGAAACCTGATATGAACAAAATTAATTCGTTGATCCGTGTTGATTCTGCGGAAAGTTCTTTTATGGACTTCTATGCAGATTTTTATCATCAGCTTAAAAATCCTGCAGAGTATTCGTTTTTTAAAGTGAGGGAATATGAGGCGCAGGAAACAGCGAGAGGATTACAGGAGTACATTGATGGTTCTTCAGAGGAAGAGAAGCAAGGTTTGAAAGAGTTTGAAGTTTATATTAAGGCGGTAGATGCGATCAGAAATAAAAAGTACGCAGATAGGAAGTCTTCTTTTGTAGAGAATGGTTTTAGAAATGAGTCATCCATAATTAGTAATAGTTCTCAATACCGTTATCAAATTACGGATGTTCCTTGGGAATCGTTGGCTGAATTAGATCTTAATCGGGAAAAGTTGGAAAGTATAGGAGCGTTGGAATCTTTGTTGAAAGGATATAAGACACCGATGTTGATTCCGATACCGCTGAGTGATGGAGAGTCTGTGAGTATGGTTGATGTACGGTTGCAGTTGAGGTTGGATGGAAAAGGTGAAGTGGTTGTCCGTATTCACAGGGTTCTTGAGAAACCTGATTTTAAGGAGAAGTTTATGGGGCATGAGTTTACGAAGGAGGATGAGTTGAATTTGTTGAAGTCGGGGAATATGGGCAGGGTGGTTGGTCTTGTTGATCCGTGGACAGAGGAAGTGGTTCATTCTCTGATAAGTATGGATATATTGACCAATGAGTTGATTCCTTTGCGGATGGAATTTGTCAGAATTCCTGCGGTGATTTGTGGGGTGACTTTGAATTTGGAGCAGGTGAAGATTCTGCGTGATGGGAAACCTTTGTTTATTGAAAATATGTTGTCGAAGAGGGGAAGACTTTTTTCTGCTACGGTGCAGTTTAATACGGATAAGCAGTGGATTGAATTTTTGTTTAAGAAGAATTTGAAAGGTTTTGATGGGAGAGTTGTTCAAGCTAATTTTGAAAGGGAGGTTCCTACTGTTTTTAGAGGGAAGTATCTTCATAAATGGCAGATGGATAAGTTGAGAGCAGGGGAGACTGCATACATTAATGAGTTAGTGAATAAGAATGGTAAGAAGTATCAGGGATATATAAGTTTCGATAAGACGATAGGGGGAATTGTGTTTTCTTTTAAGAATCCGAAGAAGAAATAGGAGAGTTGTGAAGATGTTTTTGGACTTTGAAAAAAGGGAGTAAGTAACTTACTGTATAATTTTTAAAGTAACCTGCAAAGTCAAATGACTTTGCAGGTTACTTTGTTAGAGTTTTAAAACAAAGGCATAGTTGAAAGAAATCGGGCGGCAAAAATGCAATTCCTCCCGTTGGTAGGAAACGCATTTTTGCGGAGTTGGGAGCAACCCTATTTCTAAAACATTTCCACGTGTAAGCTTCTCCATGTTTTGAAAAAAGATTGCGGAGATTTAGTGAAAATAAAACAAATCAGTTAAAGCAGAATTTGTTTTTTTTAAATTAATTCCATTGAGCTACATTATTTCATCTGTAGCTTTTCAATTATCGAGTGATTGAAGATCAATTGATTTAAACATTCTTTTTGAAAATTAACCAATTCAAATTCGTCCTCATGTCCTGTCAGTTCTATATCATGAGTATATTAATTGTTCTTAGGAGGTGTAACAACCATATTTAAAGGAGTTTACAGGTTCTATTGAGGCGGGTCAATGCTATCAGAAATAAAAAGTACGTAATAAACGCATAACCAATGTAGTATCCAAGATACCAATTTAGCTGAAGCTTAATATTTTTTCAAGAAAGCAAGTTGTATTTTTCACCCAGTTATTGAATATTACTTACATATCATACAAAATTAAGATCTCAGAACACAGCTAAATTTAATGGATCCCACCTCTTACATCGCCAACATGACTATCGTCATTATTATTCTTTGGTCGTTTTGGTTTTTTAGTAGCTATTGGATAAATAGTAGATATATATGATTTATCTAAATCTGATAATGAGGTATTCCATCCTACTGAAAAACTCTCATCTAATAGTAAGTAGGCTGGTATTGCATAATGCATGATTGAATATCTATCATATGAAGAATGTTGAGTAGAGCCTCGTGAGTATCTGAAAAAAATATTATTATCCACTTCATCCTTTGACCACCCTTGTGTTTCTTGATAATATTGATAAACTTTCGGGATATCCCAAGGAATTGCAGCTGATGGAGACTGATGCTCATGTATTAAACCTAAAGCATGCCCAAATTCATGGATAACAGTTCTGCTAAATTCTATATCTGGGGTATCTGAATTAAACCAACCAAAATTCATTGTTGTACCATCGTTGGAAAAGTATGACTCGTTGGTTTCCGGATTGATAGAATAAGTTTGTGATGCCTTTCCAATAATTGACCAAGAACCTTTTCCAGCTAAGAAATTAACTCTAATTTGTGCAGTTCCTGAAGTAATAAATTCTAATTTAATACTGCAATGCTTAGACCACTCAACAGCATACTGCTTTACTTTTGATTGAAGAAAATTATCTCCACCTAAAAATTTAACTTTTAATACTTGTCCTGCTGACCATTTTTCTCTTTTTAAAACAGCGATTTTTTGTCCACTAAAATTATATTCTTTAATTTCAGTACAAACTTTTAGAGTGTCGTTACTTTTCAACTGTGAATGAAATTGATTATAAAATCCGATAATTATAAGGATTAGAAATGTTAATTTAGTCTTCATTTTATTTATTATTAGTTACTTATCAATTTTTAATATTTATAAAATTTTAAACTCTTCATAAAAAGGTTATAGTAATCACTCGTAATCAGTTTTACACTCAAAATTTAGAGTTAAAAAATGCAGAGTAAATTTGTGAGTTCTTTGACGTTTATTTTCTTGATCTGCTATTAACGATATTAATTCTTGTTGTAATACCGATTTTAAATTTTGATAGATTGCTCTTATCATCGTCACTTGGATCAACATTAAAAACATCAGCATAATCTAAGGTTAAACCAGCGATCGGATTAAATGCATTTTGGTTTTTTAGAAAAAATATCCCAAATCCAAATTTTGTTTTAGGTTTTAAAAATTTAGAAATATCAGTCCTGCTATATCCTAAAAATGCAAGGTTTTGAAGATTCTGAGGGACAAAATATAAATCTAAGTTTAGTGGATAAACTGTGCTTTCTTTATAGAACCCATTGTAAACCGTCTGCTTTATAACTACTTTTCTTGTAGTTCCAGTATCACTATCGGTAATTGTCCTCGTATCTTCTTGGGAACTCTCAATCAGATCCTCAAAATTATTACTCTGTTTAATTCCAATTGTTGCTCCCGCAAGGATTGTATTATTTAAGATTCTAGCATTCCAATAATTGAAACCAATATTCATATCTACTCCTGTAAAATTTATTTTCTCTACTTGTTTTGAAAATATAGAATCAGCTTGAAAATGCTTAAAAGAGGAACCAGTAAATCCACCACTAGCTATTAACCATAAATCGGATGCAGGTTTTGTTTTATTATCCAGGATTTCCTGAATTTCCTCAGGAGTTTTTTTACCTGCTAATAAACTCATCCAATCTGTATTGTTCTTGAAAAGTCTAAAACCAACTTTTATATTTGCATCACCACCTGATACAATATTTCCGGTAGAAAAAAGATTGGTTACACTATTTTTGATTTCCCCGGAGCCTGAAATACCAACGAAATAATCAGTGAAATTTTCTGAAACAAAATAACTGTAATAATTCAGTTCTAATTTTTTTTCAAGTGTTGTAAACTTTATCATTCCTAAATTAAAAGGAATTTCTTCAATTTTCGATTTGTTTTCACTGTCCTCCTTTTTAGTTTCTTTAAATCCGGGATTTAAAGGGATGGAAGAAGTTCCGCCTCCATTAATTATATTTTGTGAAAGTAGGAATTGAGGAAATATCGAAAGTATGAAAATTACGATAATATTATACTGGTATTGCTTGATTAAATTGTCCATAACCGTTTTTGTTAAATGGTTTATATAATTTAAAAGTGCCTTTTGAAATTCCATCAATAGTTACACTCATCACAGAAGTAGTCATTGGGTTGCCTATTGCAATAATTAAAACATCTAAGTCATAATCATTGTCAATAGGGAAGTCACTGAGTTTTGCCACCCAATCACCATTTATAAATCTAAAATGTGTTTGTGGATTGAGATTTTTGTTTTCCAGCAGTAAGTAATCAATTCGATGCGCAGTACTTTCGATTTTAATTTCAATAGTTACTTTTTTCATGGTTTTTTGTTTTAGTTTTTAATTAGTAAATGATCAAAAATCACTTATAGTTTTAAGATAAAAGTATATCTTTCTTTTTGATAAGGAAATACCACAAAAGGGTGATTTTAATAGTAATAGAATATATTTCAATTATTTAAACATTCCCGTAATTGTGAAACAAATATTTTTAATATATTTGGGACATCGTGTTGTGATATATTCTCAGCATAAAAACTAACAACCTGAAATATCAATGAATTATCTTGAGATTAGCTCCTTTATTGAAGCTAAAAAAAAGCGTAAAGCCCATATAGAAGAGGAACTGCGCTATGTTAATACGCTTACAGATCATTTAAAAGCAGAAAAACCAATAAAGTGGTACAACAACTTCTATTATATTGTTAAAAGGTCGATATTCATTACTTTATCAATACTGTCATTATTTCTATTATTAAGCAGTTTTACACATCAAAATACTTTTAGAAAATATTTCTCTCAACATTTTGAAGGTATTATTTCCGAAGGTCTTAATGATACCTTTGGTACTCATCGCTCTGTATCTGTTTTAGAAACCAGTGCGGTAGATTCTTATAAGGTAGAAGCGGTTTTTTCAAAACCTGTCAGAGCAGATATTCAGAAAAACATAAGTTCTAAGGTTTATGATTACTCACTGCTTGCTGGAAGAATAATGTTTCTGTTGGCTGTGGTTTTATTTTGGTATATCGCAAGACTGACCAGAAAACTACATTTGAAGAATAAACTGATTTCTGAGTATTACGATTCTAATCTTACAATAATGAATATTTATAAAGAAGTAATTGAGGAGCAGAATTTCGAGATTGAGTTTTTGACGAAGGCATATAAAGAAATTTAAAAAATCAAAACTGAATTTAAGTAAATGACTATACGTGAAATTGTTACCACATTAAGTGATATGGCTTTTGAAGAGGATACACCCTTTTCAAAACTTCAGGAAATAAGACAAAAACATTTGAATAAGAGACCATATACATATCATATGTTTTCCACTAAATCAATCAAAGATGATTATGCATATCATTCAGGAGGCAGAAAAGAGTTTCAATTTAATATAGGTGAAGATTGGTTTCAGGATGAACCTGTATTAAGATATGGCCTGGCATTTTCTCTTAATGAAGACAGAACATTGAATGATTTTGACGAAGAGTTTAGATCAAAGATTGAAAGATTCAATGACTTTTTACAAACTAACCCTGCAAGATTTGATGATATGTCAATGTGGTATTATGAAAAAGGTGATTTTGCCCAATATTATAAAGAAGTACAACCCATTGATGACGAAATGTTTCAAGCAGAAAATTTCATATTTGTAGGTAAATATCTATCGAAAGAAATTACTGAAATAAATTTTAAGGATATTGAGAATATTCTTAAAACTTTTGATAGTATAATGGATATTTATGAGAAAGTAGAATTTGGAGATCAGGAAATCGAAAAAAGAATTGCAAGGCTAACTTGGAATACTAATGGTTGGATAAAGCCTTCCGGAGAAACGGGAAAAAGTAAAAATAATAAAACGCATGAGGGTAGGTATGGATACGGACATGAAGAATGGTTACTAGATACAAGTAAACTTATTGATGGTTTTCACTATGGTTTTCTTGAGCCTATTCGACAGCAACAGCAAGCATTTGAACGAAAAAAATATAATATTTGGTTATATACAATTGATTCGACGACAAAAAAAAGGTACTGGATTGGCGAGATTGATAATGTAGAAATCATTAATGGTACAGAGGCAGAAAATATTAAAGAAATCTATCTGAAAAATAAATGGTACTCTGAAATGCATTCACAAATCATAGAATGTCAAGCTAATGACGAAGGATTTTCTGAATGGAATGGGATTGATTTGTTTAACGTAAGATTTAAGCCAAAAGATGTTAGATTCAATAGCGATTACATTGAGTTATCAAAGGACAATCATATTTACGCTCAATCGCGATACAATTTCACGAAATTTACAGAGGGTTTTTCTCCAAATTCTTTACTAAAAGGTTTTGAATTTATAATTGATACTGTTTCGGATGATACAAAAGAAGAGAAGATAGATGGTGTTGGAAAAACTACTTATTACCGAGAACCTAAAGCAATTGAAATTACTTTCGTCCATAAAGCAATTAGTGATGGATTAAAATGTGAACTCATAAGGAAATTTGGCGAGAAAAATGTCAGTGCAGAAAATGGAGCAGGTTATGGTAACAATAGCATTGATATGGTGGTGAAATGTGAAGATCATTATATCTTTTATGAAATCAAAGCATATAACTCATCGAGATCCTGTATTAGAGAAGCATTAGGACAGTTACTAGAATATTCTTGTTGGATAAATAATGCCACAGCAGCTAAATTAGTTGTCGTTTCACAAAAACTTGGAGATACAGATGATTCTATTAAGTATGTTCAACATTTAAGAAGTTTATACAGCTTACCAATATATTTTCAAACATATGATTTGGTAACAAAAGAATTGTCTCCAGAGTTCTAATGTAGTCAAAAAATTGTAACATTTCGTCTGTTAAAATATCTTCCTTTGATGTATATTTGTTAATTAATTTGTAATTCAATATAGATTAAAGTAGAAATTTGGGAGACTACAAATGCAGAAATCAGAAGAGAAAGTAAAATCAGTAAAACCATTTTTGAAGTGGGCTGGTGGAAAAACACAATTGCTTAAAGAGTTAGAGCGGTTTCTACCATCAGCATATAACACTTATATAGAGGCATTTTTAGGAGGAGGTGCCTTATTTTTTCATTTACGACCATCAAAAGCAATTTTATCAGATATAAATCCGGAATTAATAAATAGCTATATACAAGTCAGAGATAATGTAGAGATTTTAATAAAAGAGTTAAAAAAATGCTTAAACACGGAAGAGTTCTATTACGAAATGAGGTCAAAAGATCTCACAATTTTATCCGACCTTGAGAGAGCTGTCAGATTTATATATCTTAATAAAACTTGTTTTAATGGGTTATACCGTGAAAATAAAAAAGGAGAATTTAATGTACCGTTTGGAAGATACAAAACCCCAAATATTTGTGATGAAGTTAGATTGAGAGAATCTAGTGAAGCATTACAGGGAGTTAAAATAGTTTGCTCTGGATACAAAGCAGTCTTGAAAAAATATGCTCAGGCAGGTGATCTCGTTTTTTTAGATCCACCTTACGTTCCTGTAGGAAAGTTTTCCGATTTTCAAAGATATACAAAAGATTCATTTTATGATGATGATCAAATAGAATTACGTGATGAATTTAAAAGATTAGAACGAAGCGGTGTTAAGGTAATACTCACCAATTCGAATGCAGATTTTGTACATGAACTTTACAAGACTCACGAAATAAATGTTTTTGAAACTAAAAGATATATCAGTAGCGATCTTAATACCCGAAATGGTCAAGATGTAATTATTCAGTCCTCTGATAATTTAAAAATTTATAAAGAGGATTTATTGGAAAATTTCCCAGGTACTCGTTACATGGGAAGTAAATATAAAATTTTATCTTTTTTATGGGAAAATGTAAAAGGTCTAGAATTTAAAACTGTTTTAGATGCGTTTAGTGGCAGTGCATGTGTATCATACATGTTCAAACAGAAAGGATTTGAAGTCTATTCTAATGATTTTATGGCTTTTTCTGCGAATTTTACAAAAGCTCTAATCGAAAATTCTGACACTTATTTAGATGAGTTGGATCTTGAAATCTTATTAGATGATACAACAGAAATCGATAATTTTGTACGGAAAACATTTAAAGATCTGTATTTTGATGATGAAGATAACTATTTAATTGACAAGATTATTGCTAATTCTCAGTTGTTGTCCAATGCTTATAAGACATCTTTAGCTCTGGCAGCGATAAGTAGAGCCTGTTTAAAAAAGCGACCACGAGGAATATTTACTTATACCGGGGCTAGATACGACGATGGAAGAAGAGATCTACAATTAACGCTAGAGGAGCACTTTTTAGAGAATGTTGAAAGCTTTAACAGTGCTGTTTTCGATAATGGATGGGGAAATAAATCTTTTAACTGTGATATTTTTGATGTTGATGTAAATGTTGATCTTGTTTATTTTGATCCACCATATTTAACATCAAAATCAGATAATGATTACACCAGAAGATATCATTTTGTGGAAGGGCTCGTAAAAAATTGGAAAGGCTTAAAAATTGACGAGTCTACAAAAACAAAGAAGTTTAAAAAATATGAATCTCCATTCGATTCAAAAGCTACTATGAATGATGCTCTGGACAGATTGTTTTACAAATTTAAAGATAGTATATTAGTGGTGTCGTATTCATCTAATTCAATACCTTCAAAAGAGGATATGATAAAATTGTTAAGTAAATATAAGGAAGAAATTGAATTGAAAGAAATTGATTACAAATATTCATTTGGTAATCAAAATCATAAAGTTGGCAATAATGCTAATGAAGTAAAAGAATATTTGTTTATAGCGAAGTAAAAATGAAAATACCTATATCTGAGGTTCCACAAGCTGACGAACTTAAAAAAGTGATAATGACCGTTGAAGCAGTTTATTATGACAATAATACTTTTAAAAAAATTGCAGATTATGTAGGTTTTACTGAGAGACAAGGGAGATATTATAGATTAGCTGCAATAATTTTAGGGTTTTTAGAAAATGATAATAATAATGCCATTCTAACTTTTGAAGGACGCACTATCGTAGGTTTAAACTCAAATGATCAAATGATTTTTCTTCGAAGTGTACTTCGATCTAACGGCTTATTTCAACGTATATTATTTGAGATAAGAAGCAGAGATGAAGGGATAAGTAAATCAGAACTTTTAGATTTGTTGCTGAAAATTATAGATGGAGCAGAGGAAACTATTAGAAGGAGATACAATACTATAGTAAGTTGGCTTTTAGACACAGAATTAATTTTACAAGGTTTAAAAAGAAATTCTATTAATGAAAAATCTTATACAATTAATCATGATCTAGATGATGAGGATATAGAAACTGTTTTTAAAAAAAATGAAATAGAAGAATTAGATGAAAATACTTCAAGAGAACAGCCATTCGATGCGGCTAAAGTAAACATTGAGACGAAAACTCCATCTCTAGACACTTTGATAAGACGAATAGAAGAAAATGAGATTGAGATGAATACTGAGTCTTATTTTCAAAGAAATAATGAGTTATGGAGCATTGATAAACAAAGTCAACTTATTGAATCTATTTTAATCCGTTTTCCTCTACCAGCATTTTTTTTTGATGCTTCTGATGATAATAATTGGTTAGTGGTTGATGGTTTACAAAGATTGAGTTCAATACGTAATTTTTGCGTCAATAAATCATTGCGACTTCAAAAATTAGAGTTTCTTCCGCATTTAAATGGATTGGGATTTGAAGATTTACCAGGCGATCTAAAAAGAATTCTAAAGGAATCACAAGTTGTGATTTATAAAATTATGCCAGGTACTCCCGTAGATGTAAAGTTTAATATTTTTAAACGTATTAATACTGGTGGATTAGTATTGGAGCCGCAAGAAATAAGACATGCTCTATTTCAAGGCATTCCGGCTGATTTTATTAAAAAATTAGCAAATAATGAATATTTTAAGTTAGCGACTGATAATAAAATTCCTTCCGATAGAATGCAGGATCGTGATTTTGTTACAAGATTCTTATGCTTTTATTTGCTAGGCATTGAAGATTATAATTCAGATTTAGAGACATATATGAGTAGAGCCATGTCTAAACTTAATGATAAATCAATTGATTTAATTAAAATTGAAAAAGATTTCTCTAAATCTATGAATTTAGCATTTGAGATTTTTGGAAAGACAGCATTTAGAAAAGTTATTGAACTAAATAAAAGAGTTCCACCGATTAATAAGGCCTTATTTGATGCGCTTTCTACTCAATTTGCATTTTTGGAAAATGAATCAGTCACAAGACTTATATTATTTCGAAAGTTAATGCAGACTGAACTAATTGATGAGTTGAAATCAGATAGAGAATTTTATGATTCTGTCTCAAACTCTACAGGTACGAAAAATAATGTACTAACAAGGCATTATAAAATAAAACAAATAATCGAGAGTATTTTAAATAATGATGTTTTATGATAACAGAATTAAATCTTAAAAATTTCAAATCAATTAAATCAAAAAAATTTCAATTAAGAAATTTAAATGTTGTAATTGGAATGAACGGGCAAGGTAAATCGTCATTTATTCAATCACTTTTATTACTAAGGCAATCCGATATTTTTGAAGACCAACTTCTTCAACTTAACCTGGGAAATACTGGAATTATAAACTTAGGTTCTGCAAAGGACGTGTTATATCAATATGCCCCAGAAGAAGAGTCTGTTTCTTATAGTATTACGTTCGATAATGAAAATTTGTTGGAATTCTCAACTACTTATAACGCTGATTCTGATATTTTACCAATTGAGTATCGCAATACAAACATTGATATAGCTTTGCAAAGTATTGTCAAAGAACCCTTGTTTACTAAAAGATTTCAATATTTAAATGCTCAAAGAATTGAGCCCTCTGATGAGAATCGTGCAAGTTACACTTCAGTAATTTTAAATGATGATCTGGGCATCAACGGACAGTATACAGCTCATTACATAGATAAATTTGGAGATAAGCCTATAGCTTTTGACAATTTATTACATTCAAATTCTTTCATCAAAGATGAGATACTAGAACAAGATTTAATAAAATCTTCCCTACTTGAACAGATAAATTTTTGGTTGGGAGAGATATCTCCTAAAGTATCTGTTAAGACAAAAAAAATAACAAATAGTTTAGTACTATTAGGTTATGAATTTGCTCAATCAGGAGTTGGATTTACTAATGAATTTGCACCACAAAATGTTGGGTTCGGAATCTCATATTCTTTACATGTTATTACTGCTATTTTAAAGGCTAGAAAAGGAGATTTAGTAATTATTGAAAATCCTGAAAGCCATATACATCCTAGAGGGCAAGCAGAGTTAGGAAAATTGATTGCTCTAGCTGCACAAAATGATGTACAAATAATTATTGAAACTCATAGTGATCACATTATAAACGGAATCCGAGTTGCTGTGAAAGAGAATAATGATTTATCTGATAGGGTTATTATGTTTTATTTTGAAAAACTTTTCAATAGCGACGAACAATTTTCGCAGATCACTGATATAAATGTTGATAAAAATGGTTCATTGGATATATATCCAAAAAACTTTTTATCAGAGTGGAGCAATCAATTATTTAAACTTATGTAATGGAAATTTTCTTCAACGAAATCTCTTTAGAACCTAAAGCTTCTAATATGAATGATAGTAAAAGTAGAATATTACAGGTTTTACAAGTGATGAAATATTTGAATACAAAAGATATTAATGTTTTAAGAATTGATCAGATAACTTTTGCTAGTGATTTAGGCGGTAATTATAGTATTTCAAACTTTCTTTCTGATATATCTGTAGATATTAATTTGAGAACTTTATTCCTGTCTATTTTAGCTTATCCAGCTATTGAAAATGATGATCAACTTGAAAACTTTATAAATTCAAACTATCAAATTGAAAATCATAATTCAACAAAAACAAGTTCGCTAGGCGTAGCTACTGCATATCTTAATAATTCTCACGTAGTAAGTATTCAGAGTCACAATTATTGGAATAATTATGCCTTGGAACTATATAATACAGTAGATAACAATTGTGAAGTTTTAGAAGATATCATAAATATAGGATTTAACAATTATCAGCATCATACTTTGCTAAACGATTGGCTGATTAATAAAAGTCAAATTGTCTTTACAATAACTAAAGCAGAAGATATTTATAATTTTTTTTCGAGAGAATTATATACTTTTGACGAGCAAGCAATACAGGATATTGATGCATGGATTTATGATGATGAAAGATATATTAAAAGAATTATACAATTACTATCTGACATTCCTACTAACCCATTTACCGGAGGCTTAGGCAAAACTGAGGTGCTAAAGCATAATTTATCAGGAAAGTGTTCAAAAAGAATAGTTGGTAGAGATAGAATTGTATACAGTTATACAGAAACTATGATAACAGTACATAGTTGCAGAGAACATTATTGATGTTTATCACTTAATCTTACTTGATAACTATTAATTAAAGCGTAACAAAAATACTAATCTCACGTTTTTACGTTCTATTTTGTTAAATTCTACATGACCTCCAATGTTCAACCAAAACCAACTTAAACGGCAAATCCCGACTGTCGTCAGGATTTTTTTTACTTTTTAATTTTCACTGCTATTTTTCTGTTTTTACTTTTGAGGATTTATTCGTATCTACTGAAATTATATTTAACAATATAAAATAATAATTTAGTATATAAATTCACTTTTTAAAAAATCCTAATTCAGTGCCCAATTCTTTATAAAGTTTGTTTTGCAGACCTAAACTACCAGCACCCGAAAAATCAGAAGATGAAGAGAAGTATTTTCCACCGTGATCTTTTATTTTCGCAAATATTAAGTTAAATTCATAAAAAAGTTCATCTTCACTTAATTTATTTAGTTGAATATGGTTTCTTATTAATTGCTTGTAAATAGGGTTCATAAGTTTTAATAAAGCACCCATACCAGTCGTTTTAACCAATACATCTTTATATTTCTCACCTTTTCCATATTCTGATTTAGGCCAATAATCAGTGAAATTTTTCTTAATTGATCTAAAATAAGCCTTTAGAAACAATGGTAAAATTTCATATTTTTTTCCATTACTTAAATAGTCTAAAGGAATATCAGCCCATATTCCATTTGCTTTAAAATGTTCTAAAATTGACTCCACAAAAAATGCTTGAGAAAAATAGCCACTACCCTTACCTAGCATCTTAATAAAACCTTTAATCACTGAATTAGAATTGTTATTTAAGTGCATTGCAAGCATATGAGCAAGAAAAATGTCATTTTTATCTGGTTCAGGATAAGAACCAAAAATATCATAATATAAGGATTTATTTACTGGCTTTTGATTGAAGTTAACATCAACAAAGACTTTACCTTGTTCCCATTTATCAAAACCTACTAGCAGTGTACAATTTAATTGAAAATTTTCTAATTCGCTAATTATAGTATTATATTCAAGATTGGGATACTTATCATCTAAACTATATCTTCCTATTTTAATTGACTTATTTTTAGCATCATTATATAATTTTAACATAGCTGCCAATCTATGTTGTCCATCTACAATCAGCGAATTTTTCCGATTTAATATTTCAAAATTTATGTATTTAGATTCGTCAGTAATTTTATAAAACGCACCTATAATATCATTTTCTTCTAGTTTTAGGACTTGGGATTTATATTCTTCTTCATTATCAAATTGCTCATTTATATCTATTGAAATGATTACAGATGTCGGAAAAGTGCCCAACTCACTCTTTTTAGTGTTTCGTTTATTAATTTCTTCTAAAAGATATTTATATATATTGATAACCCTTTCTTCGCTTGTTAACCTTTGAAAATATTCGTGATTTGCTTGAGTTGTAAACAAATCCTTGTTTTGGATTGGATCAAATGGATCAAAAGAACTTGGCTCCCTAGATGTAAATTTAACAATTTCTTTAAGTTCATTAAAACTAATAGAAGAAGTAGCAATTGGCTTGTAAGTCAGTTGCTTAACTAGGAATCCGCTAATTTTTAACAGTTTATTGGTCATTGTCATCAAATGGATTTTCTGGTTCAACTATATTTCTCAGTTCATCTTGAATAATATCTGTCACATTGCCTGAAGCTCCTGACGATCTTAATTCTAACTCTCCAATTTTTATGTTAATTTCTGCTATATCTTTTTTTAGATTTTCTATTTCTCCATTAATTAAATTAGTTGTTGCTTCTGTAGCTTGTGTAAAAACCTCATTTTTATATTGAGCGGTAAAAATATTGTTAAATTCTGTTTTGGAAGCTTCAACTGCTACATTTTTTGCGACATCATCTGCTGTTTTTTTTGATTCTTCTTTTGCTTCCTCAATTGCTCTTTGTTTTATTTCTGCAACATTTTTGTAGCCGAAAAAGCCAGCAATGACCAGAATTACGGCAACAATAATCGAATAAAATTTATTAAAATAATCGGTATTTTCTTGTTTTTCTACTAGCTTTAACTGTTTTCTTTCTATATTATGAGAAAACTCTTCTAATTTTTTTAAAGTAGAATCTATTTTTTTAAATTCTATTTCACTGTTTACTATTTTTACCGAATCTTTACCAATAAACTCATATGTTATTTCTACTTTATTTAAATTCTCTTTTTTTAAATGAGAATAGCTTATTAGAAAGACTAAGACTATTGCAAAAAATAAAATTAATGCAGAAAGCCAATTTAAAAAGTTGTTAAATGTCATTATTTCTAAAGAATTTTTTCATAATGTAATTATTATTGTCAATTCCCAAACATACTAAACGAAGCATCATCTAGCTAAAAAAGATAGGAACTCTCGTCAGGCTTTACCTTCTTTACTACTATATTTCAAAGAGAAGGTTTAAAAATTCATTGAGATCTTTTTTATTTGTGGTTTGTCATTGTCAATATTAAACTTTCCGATATGCTTTTGATACTAAATCACCTTTCCTTTCTTTGTCAAATTTAAGCAATTCATTTTTTTCTTCAGCCCTTTTGAAAAATTCTGATAATGAAATTTCAAAAAAGTCACATATTGCAAAAAGTTTACTACAGGTTACGTTGTGATCAGTAGATGTGTATCTCTCCAAGCCTAGATTTTTACCTACTTCGTTGAAATATTGATTGTTTTCGTCTAATAAAGCAGTACCTTTTTCTTTATAAAGATCTTTGATAACATCTGATATTGCTTGTGTTAATTCAATTATTTTGACTTGCTTTTTCATAAAAACAAAAGGACTAATAAAAAATTAGCGCTACAATTACACATGTGTAAATTAATTTGTATATTAGCAAAATGGTACATCACATAAATTTGATGTACTTTTGCGATACTTCAAAGATTATTAGAAGCTATTGCTTAGAATCTCGCTTCCGAAAACTGGTAATTTTCAAATAACAACGAGAGGATAAGTATTAAGCTCACGACCTAGGCGTGGGCTCTCTTATCTGTTGTTATAGGTATACCAGTGCCTCGGAGCGGATAATGTAGAGTTCCATGCCGTCTTTTTTATGTCGTCGATTTTTCTACAAAATAATCTAAGCCCGCTTCACCACATAGAGTATCTTCACACGATACAATAGGGTGTACAACCTATTGCGGCTTTTAAAGCTTACACGGGATAAATTTTCATTCATATTAATTAATGCTTTCCGGTGTCTTTCGGTCATTGGTTTAGACCTTACCATGTCTTTTTTTGTACTGAAAGGCACTTAGGGAAGTTTTGTTTTCAAATACATGAATTCGGTAGTGATAATATAAAAAATGAAATAGCACTTCTACAGGCTCAGCCTGAGAAGAAAAGTATTCAATAAAAAAATGCCCCTTCCCATAAGTTTGGAGACTCAGGAAGGAGCAATGATTATTGAATCGTTTAATTAAAAACTTTACAAAACTATGAAAAAATCCTATAATACTATAGGAAGTATTGGCTTTGCATTGATATTAACCGCTGTCTGCGGTTCAATTCAGGCTCAGACCAAGACCGTTACGGGAAAGGTTACCGTATGGAAAGGAGATCAGGTGTTGCCTCTTTCGGGAGTCAGTGTTTCTCAAGTTGGAAGTGATCAGACTTCGGTTACTAATTCTCAAGGTGTTTATCGGTTGGAGATTTATGGAGATGATGGGAATGAGAATGGGGATGGGAGCGGGAATGGAAGTACGAATGCTATCCTTGTCTTTAGGTATCCTGAATATTCTGAGCAGAGGGTTCCTTTGGGTAGTCAGTCTGTTGTTGATGTTTGGATGGTTGTTAGAAGTGGAGGTGATGGTGATAGGGTTGGTTCTGATTCTACTGCTGGGAAGTTGCAGGGTATTGAGGAAGTTGTGTTGAATGCGGGATATTATAAGGTTCGGGATAAGGAGAGGACGGGGAGTATTGCGAAGATTTCTGCGAAGGATATTGAGAACCAGCCGGTGACTAATGTTCTTGCTTCGGCGCAGGGTAGAATGGCGGGAGTGAACATCATCCAAAACGGAGGAACTCCGGGAGGAGGATTTAAGGTGGAGATCAGAGGACAGAATTCTTTAAGAACTATTCTGAACAGCGGTACCGATGGAAACCTTCCTTTGTATGTAGTGGACGGCGTTCCGATAGGAGGAGAGGTGACCGCACAGTTTGCAGGATCAGCCCTTTCCCAAAGCAGTATTAATCCTTTGAACAGCATTGCGCCTCAGGATATTGAGAGCATGGAAGTGTTGAAAGATGCCGATGCTACTGCGATCTATGGATCAAGGGGAGCGAACGGAGTTGTGCTGATTACGACCAAAAAAGGAAAATCAGGTAAGGTTGGACTGATTTTCAATTCCCTGTATTCCTTAAGCAGGCCGTTGTTCAACCTTGAAATGATGAACGGTGAACAGTATCTGAATATGCGGAGACAGGCACATACCAATGCCGGACTTACGAGCTATCCTGCTACTTCCTATGACTTGAATGGAGCATGGGATACGAATGGGGATAGGAACTGGAGAAAAGAACTGCTGGGTCAGTATGCGACTTCATCGGATACGAGATTGTCTCTTAATGGAGGCAGTGAAACCACCAGCTTTATGGTCAGTCTCGGCCATCAGGAACAGACCACAGTGTATGCTAAGGACTTTCAGTACAAGACGAACAGCATATCCGGAAACCTGAGCCATCGGTCAACAGATCGTCGTTTTCAGATGAATATGAGCAATCGTTTTTCCAATCAGAAGAACAATGTCATCAATGAGGATGTTACGAGGCTGGCCTATATCCTTCCGCCTACTGCGCCCGCTTTGTACAATGCTGACGGAAGTCTGAACTGGCAGAACAATACTTTCAACAATCCTGTAGCTACCTATAACGGAACGTATTCCTATGACAACGTACAGTTTCTGAACAACATCACTACGGAATACGAACTTTTTAAGGATCTTCGGGTTAAACTGAATGGGGGACTCAATTATCAGGCATTTGAAGAGTGGTCGATCCGTCCCAATACCATCAACAATCCTGCCTATCTTTCAGGGCAGTCCAGCCTTTTTTCACAAGCCAGCAAGTCGAACTACAACAAGTTCTCTTACATTATGGAACCGCAGATCAACTGGAGAGTTGAGCGAGGCAACCATCAACTGGATGTACTGGCAGGCGCAACCTACCAGCAGGATGTCACCAAGACAAGTTCACTTAGGGGAAGCGGGTTTGAGAGCAATGTCTTTATTCAAAATTTAGCCGCTGCACAAACCAGAACCGTCGGTGATCAGATTACTTCAGAATACCGCTATGTCGCCATGTTCGGAAGGATCAACTATCAGTTCAGTAAAAAATACATTCTGAATATCACCGGAAGAAGAGACGGGAGCAGCCGATTCGGTCCCAACAATCGATTCGCCAACTTTGCAGCGGTCGGTGCGGCATGGATTTTCTCTGAAGAGAACCTGCTGAAAGATTCTTCATGGTTGAGTTTTGGAAAACTGAGAGGAAGTTTCGGAACCTCAGGCAGTGACAATATCGGAGATTATCAGTATCTCAATACATATTCCATCTCATCGGCTAATATCTATAATGGCGTTACGGGAATCATTCCGTCAAGATTGTATAACCCTGACTTCAGCTGGGAGAAAACCACAAAGTCAGAACTGGGTCTTGAGCTGGGATTGTTTAAGAATCGACTGAATGTTACCGCAGCGTATTATCGGAACACATCCACCAATCAGCTGGTAGGTTATCAGCTTCCGGCAGTTACAGGATTTGCAACGGTAAACGCCAATCTTGATGCCGAAGTTCGGAATACCGGTTTTGAAGCCGATGCACAGTTCAAAGTATTTCGTGGAAAAGGTTTTCGATGGGAAACCGGCTTCAATCTCACCATTCCCCGAAACAAACTCCTCAGCTTTCCGGGTCTTGAAGGTTCTACCTATGCCAATACGTATGTGATCGGTCAGCCTGTGAATATCATCAAGCTGTATCATCTCGAAGGCATCAACCCACAGACCGGTGCCTATCAGTTCACGGATTTCAATGGGGATGGAAAGATCAGTTCCCCTCAGGACAGGCAGATCATCGAAGCATTGGGAGTTCGTTATTTCGGGGGATGGAATAATCAGCTGAGGTATAAAAACCTGAATCTGTCTTTTCTCGTTCAATTCGTTAAACAGAGAAGCCGGAACTATAATGCGACGATGCCTTCTCCGGGACAGATGAACAATCTCCCTATTGAAGCGCTGGACGTATGGTCTCCTGAAAACCCGGGCGGATTCTACATGCCGTACAACTATGCATCCAATCCTCTGCATTCCACGATGCAGCTTAGTGATGCAAGTGTTTCAGACGGTTCTTTTATCCGACTGAAAAACATCCAGCTGACTTATCAGATCCCAATGGGTGATCGGTCGGTATTCAGGGATGTCAAAGTCTATATTCAGGGTCAGAACCTGTTGACCATTACCAATTACTTTGGGATTGACCCTGAAACGGGATCAGGAGCATTCCTTCCTCCTCTTAAAACGTATTCATTTGGAGTACAGTTAGGTTTGTAGTTGATAAAAGATAAAGTAAACAAAGAGAGGTAATATACTCTATAGATACTTTACGAAGACAATGAGTAAAAGCAAAAATTTAAAAACAAAACAAAATGAAAATAACAATCCATAATATATTAATAACAGGAATTCTCAGTGTGTTGACCACCTGTATTTCCTGCGAGAAGATGCTAGAGGTTGATATGCCAACCAATCAAATTAATTCAGATCAGATCTTTGAAAATATACAGACCGCCAATGCAGCCCTTTCAGGTCTGTATGCGGGTCTTTATGATAATTCTCCTTTGTCGGGAGACCAGACCGGAAGAATCCTTGCGCTCTATACGGATGAACTGAATTATTATCAGGCAACATCCAATACGGGTATTATTGAAATCTACCAAAATACACTGATCGACTCAAATCCATTGGTGAACAGTTATTGGACAAACGCCTATCAAAAGATCTATATGAGCAATGCAATATTGGAAGGGGTTGAAAATTCCACAGCGTTACCTTCTGCTGAAAAAGAAAGGCTGAAAGGGGAGGCTTTGACCATTCGCTCTATATTGTTCTTCTATCTTCAGCAAGTCTATGGCAATATTCCATATCCGGTGACCACCAATTACATGATCAATCAGACGATAGAAAAAACTCCTACTGCAGAAGTACTGCAGCGTATTGAAAGTGACCTGAAAGAAGCAGTTCCTTTGTTGAATGATAGCTATAGAAATGTGGAGCGTATTTTTCTAAACAGAAAATCTGCACAGCTGTTTTTAGCCAAAGTACTGATGACCCAAAAGAAATGGAATGAGGCAGAAATCGTTTTAAAAGAGATAAGACAAAGTTCACTGTATGTATTTCAAAATGATATTACCAAAGTATTTGAAAAATCAGGAACGCATATTATTTGGCAGCTGAAACCTAAAAATAATACAGATCCCGTAAAGGAAATGTCAAGCTACTATTTTGCCAACGCAGCACCTTTAAATGCAGCGCTAACGCCTGCTTTCTACAATATTTTTGATGCGTCTGACAAAAGGAGGCTTAATTGGATTACCCCGGTGACTGTTGGCTCCAATACCTGGTATAGAGTTAATAAGTACAAAAACACCACCAACAATACGACTGAGTATTCCATTGTTCTTCGCCTTGAAGAAGTGTATCTGCTTTTGGCAGAAGCTTTGGCGCAGCAGGATAAAACCTCTGAAGCTCTGCCATTAATTAATGCAGTCCGACAGCGAGCTAATATTAGTGTGTTGACTTTACCATTAACGAAGGAAGCTCTATTGAGTGAAATTCTTTTGGAAAACAGAAAAGAGTTTTTTACGGAATTTGGACATCGCTTCATGGATTTAAAAAGAAATAACCAGCTTACTATTTTAAGCGGAGTAAAAACCAATTGGAAGACTTTTCACCAAGTGTGGCCTATCCCTCAGAAAGAACTATTGCTCAACAATAAACTTAACCCGCAGAATGAAGGATATTAATGTTACAACCGTCATCTTGGTGATGATTCTGTATTTTACAGGAAATTGCTACGGAAAGTCATTTTTTATAAAAGATTCGACGAAGACTGTTGCTGACTCAATGAAAGAAACAAAAAATATTGTTGATTCTTATAAGGACAAACTGTACACTTTAGGAGGATTAAGTATTTCAGAAGATGGGAGATGGTCTGCAGTTACCCAGCTTTATGCCAATGGAAAGGATTCACTTTTAATATTTGACAGCCGACAGAAAAATCCTGTCATGAAATTATCTGGATTAAGCTCACCCATTAGTTTTCTGCCTGACAACTTTTTGTATGCAACAGTTAAAGGGAAGGTCTTGTTTATTGATCTGATTACCAAATCTAGAAAAGAATTGGATAATGTTAAGCAATCAGGAATTCTGAAAGGAAGTAAGGAGGTCTATGTTTTGGATAACAACAAAAAAGTATCTGTTTACACTTCAAAAGGAATACTCAGCCGTCAATTTCAGGGAATTGAAAGGCTCGTTAGTGATAAAGAAAAAATCCTAATTGGGATATCAGAGTTGAAAGAGATCAAAAGTGAATTAGAAGATAAAAGCAGTGTTTCAATCAAAACTACAGTACTTACTGATCTTTCAGGAAAAGTACCTGCAGAATTATATGGAAATAAGAATATGCTGGATAAGATACAGCTATCAGAAAATAATTCCTATCTGCTACTAACGGAAAAAAGAGTTGATGAAAAAGATGTTCGCATTATGGCAATTAATCTGAAAACACGTAAAAAAAGATCGTTTTCGATAGGAGAGGCTACTTCGTTTCTAAAGTTTGAGGTTTATGAATTGGATCATGGAAAATCATTGTGGATTGATGTTTGGAAAAAAGAAATGCCGGAGAAAACAATTCCTGACATTTGGTATGGTTATGACGGTGATCTGAAAGCCAAACACAATGGGTATGCTACGTTGCATGATTACTATTTGTGGCAACATCAGGAGGAAGAACCGATTTTAGTAAATGACAAAAAATTTCCAGTGATGGTACCTGTTCAAAATACTGAATATGTATTGGCGTTTAATCCCAGAGTTAATTTTAAATACAGAACTAGAGTACCACTGCCCACATATTACCTCTACCATTTGAAAGATAAGACCTACAAGACTATTTTTCATCATTCACTTGAAACCATTATTTCAGATGATGGTTCAATAATGGTGAGTTACGACTCAGAAGAAAAACAATGGATATTGTACGAGGTAAAGCTTGGTATCCAACATAGTATCGGAGGTTATGATCTAAAAAGACCAGTATTTGAAGACTCTGGAGATCATATTATTTTTGAGAGTAATAAAGGTTTATGGCAATACACCATTGGTAAAAAGGAGCTTTCAGTCATACAGGAAACAGAAGAAAAAAAAGTATCTATATTATCTTCCGATCAGAAAACTTTCAATGCCGAGTATCATATCTCTGGCAGAACATTCAGCAAAAATGAAAATCTTCTATTGACGATGAAAGATGAAAAGAATCAAACACTATATGCTTTGTATAAAAAAGGAATGATTTTTTCTTTTAGCGTACAGACTCCTAACCGCATCACGGCAGCACAGATGACTAAAAATAATGAACAACTATATACGATAGAGGAGAACTACAATATGCCACCTCGACTTTATCAAACCCAGATCAAGAAGAGCAATAAAAAATTGATATATGCGGATCTTGATGCAGATCGAGAATCTTCCGCAATCCGTCAAGAAATAATCAAATATAAAAATAGTGAAGGGATAGAGCTAAAAGGATTGCTGTATTATCCAATACAATTTAAAGGAAATCAACAGTATCCAATGATCGTTCATATTTATCAGGTGCGAAGCAATGACTCCAATGTGTACACTTACCGAGGAGATGATGTTGGATTTGATTTGCGAGCATTGCTGAAAAAAGGTTACTTCGTGTATCTTCCTGATATTGTATACGGTGAGAAAGGAGCAGGCAGATCGGCACTGGACTGTGTCCATGCGGCTATCGATGCTCTGACTGATCATTCTGCAATAAACAGACAAAAGATAGGGCTAACAGGACATTCGATGGGAGGCTATGAAACCAATTTTATTGCCACGCACTCTCATCGTTTTGCGGCCTATATTTCAGGTTCTGCCCATTCTGATCTGGTCAGAAATTATTTCTCGTATAATTACAATACTCATATTCCACAGATTTGGCGGATAGAAACCGGTCAGTATGAGATGGGTGTATCTTTTGCGGAAGATAAGGAAAGGTATTTTAATAACAGCCCTATTCATTATGTGGATCAGGTGAGCGCACCTATTCTCTTATGGACAGGCAAAAAAGATGAGAACGTACAATGGGATCAGACCATGGAATTTTTTATGGGACTAAAAAGATTTGATAAACAAGTCATCGCATTATTCTATGAAAGCGGAGATCATACTTTTTACGAAACTCCCGATAACAATAAAGACATTACCAAACGTTCACTGGAATGGTGGGATTATTTTTTGAAGGATGTCGATGATATACCTTGGATAAATCAACAAATAAAAAAGGACGCTTTTTAGCGTCCTCATTTATTACATGTTAGGGCTGTGGAGCCTTAAACAGCTGATTTCCACAAGAAGTGTCTCCAGCTTCTCTCAGTACAATCTCTGCACCAACAGCTCCCCATGTACACATCTGACCGGTGTCGATGGTACTGCAGTCTATTTGGGCGTTGACGCACTGATTAAGATTGTTGTCGAAATAGTGTCCGTCAACAACTGCACTTTTTTTACTCTTGTCTGCATTGCTTGCAAACGCTGCTCCGGTACCTATCAGTACCACAAAAGCAGATAAAAACAAATTTTTCATAATAAATATGGATTTTGATTGCCTACTCTGGAATCAGGTTTTCGGCTTCCCCTGTAGTATTTGAGTCAACAACGATCTATAGCTGTATCGTATTAATCTCTGTCCATTCAATACAAAAAGGTATCGATCAGTCATTATCATATCAGTGAACGATTTGCCATCCAGCTTATCAATGTAAAAACTTCCTACATACTCTTGACGGTCGGTTCTATAGATATCTACAATGCTCGATGACTGCCAGGTCTTATTTTTTTCAAACCGACCTTTGAGGTTGGAATGAATAAATGCAAGATTTCCGTAGGCTGTAATTTTATGATTGACAACAAGCGGAGGTTCAGTCATTTTGTGCTGTCCATCTTTCATCTTGATGGTTTTAATTTTAGCAATTGTTGTTGTGTCGATAGTTTTCAATGTTTTGATAAGATGAAGTTCTTTGTCCATGACCATCATTTGATTGCGGTAGGCGTACAGATAAATATAGCGATCAGGACCCGAGATATTAATCAACTGACCATCACTGTCGAAAACCCCGTCACTCTGTTTTGTTAAAATGGATGTTTTGAAGATGACCTTTGGATTAGTATGCAGGTTCAATAAAGCTGCAGTTAACTGTGTATTTTGGCTTTTTTGAGTCCTGATGGCAAATTTCGTAGAATCAATAATGCTGATCTGACTGAAAAATGCATCATTATAACTGATTAATTTTGCTTTTGAATTTCCTATCAATCCTCGATAGATGACCGGGACTGTACCGTCTGCGAGATAATAATATGGTGGTTTTACTTTAACCTGTAAGTTTCTGAAATCATAATTCATCCTGTCCGGATGAACTTTCATTTCTTGAATGTTCTCCAATTGATCATCTACTGTTGAGATAATTAACGGGTTATAACGACTTCCTAAATAAATTTCTCTACCTGCAGTTCCTGCGAAATAAAACCGATCATTAACAAGTTGCAAGGATTTATCTTCAACAACCGGAAACTGTAAAAATCTTCTTGTGAAATTATTTTCTTTTTTGATCACATGCTCTGATCTAATGAATGATATAATGACGACTGCACTACTTAATACATTGGATATTAATAATATTGATGCTGTTTTTATATACGACTGATATTTTTCTTTCTCACTGAATATAACAGATATACACCCAAGTATAATGCATGTAATATTAAAAATAAGATGTTCAGTCCACCCCATTTTTTCCAAAATTCCTCCACATGAACACGGGACGAATTCGCTGTAGTTTAATATTAAGAATATGTAGATCGTAAATGCAGACATGAGTGATGTTGATGAGTATAATCCCAATAGATTGCTTCTCGGAAAAATAAGCAGTATTACGATGACGATTTCTAAAATAATAACTGCATAAGAAACAAATCCTGCATACGCGCTTAAAAGAGGAGATTGCCCAATCTGAATCTGAAAGTTTTCAAAATCCAGTGCTTTGCTGATCGCAGCATAGCAAAAGAGTAGAATAAAAAAGTAACTTACAATTTTCGGAATGTATGGGATTAGTTTTTTCATGGCTTTGTTCTTTGATTTGATGATTAGTTTTCTAACATTCAAGAATGAGAACCCATTCTATTTTTTTTCCGCAATAGTCAGGCATTTTACAGCCTTTCATTGCTGGATATGTGGTTTTAAAATTCCCCATACTCTGCCATATTCCACCTATTGGACATGGTTGACCGGTCATGCAAAATATGGAGGTATGAGGAATCATTTATTTAATTTTGACTGTTAATAGTGTGTTCTCAGTTATCAACCATTATGGCTTTATTTTCCAGTCATGAGTATCTTTTATGGGTACGTCAGGATCAGGATATAATTCAGCATTGGTTGAAGAGGTAGAATCGGATTCTCTGGATTGCATTTTAAGAGTTACCTGATGAGTTAGATTTATGTCTTCCTGAAAATCTTCCTGAACGTCTAAGCTTCGTGTACAGCTCGTTGCCATTAGGGCAAAAAGCATTATCATTGATATTGGGATAAATTTTGTCATTTTTTCTAATATTTTGTTAGTTTATCCCGGCCGGATTTGAAAGAATTCTTAAGCCAAATGTAGAAGGTTGAAACCCACGAAAAAAGCCTATTGTGGCTGTATTTTAAAATTAAGACGTCACAATTTTAAAATTAGGACAGACATGAAATGGAGCTAAGAAGGGTCTGAGTGAAGTTTATCTGGCTTTTGTGAATAATAAGTCGATAGAAGTTTGAAATCCCCTTTATTTTAGAGCATTTTGCTTAATTTTGATACCATCCAGATCAAAATATTACGAATGACAAAATCCAAAACACTATCGTTGCTGTTTTTGATGTATCACATCATCTGTATTTCGCAGGTTAAAAGTTCTTTATCATATCAGGAGATCCGTAAATACTATGAAACAAAAGAGCTTAATGATGAAACTGCGTTACCTGCTGTCAATACTTTTATTAAAAAGGCTAAAGCAAGTAATGATGATAGAGCTCTGGCTTTAGGATATCGTGATGCCGTCGCGTACTCGTCAGTTGTTGATGTTAAACTGAAATTTGCTGACAGTACGATTCATGCTGCCCTAAGAACAAAAAATAATGATTTAATCAGTGATGCTTATTTGGGAAAAGGAATTTTGTATTCTTTTAACTTGAAAAAATACCAGCCTGCTTTGGATGAGTTTTTGAAAGCCTACAATTATTCTCGTGATAGCGAAGATGAATACTTAAAACATAAAGTAAATTATCATTTGGGAAATGTAAAAAGCTATCTTGGATACTATGAAGAGGCAATTGGGCATTTCAATAATTCTATTAATTATTTTGAATCAGGTTCGAAGCGTTCTGCAAACCCAAATACTAATTACAATTTTAAAAAGGGATATTTTAATATTCTTCATCAAATGACGATTTGTTACAGGAATCTTAATGATTCCAATATATCAGATAGTCTTATCGAATTAGGAATTAATTTAACAAGACAGCAACGTGATTTTCAATTGGAATATTCTTACTTTCTTAAATGCAAAGGCATATTATATTTTCATAAAAACAAACCGAATGATGCCATCTATTATTTGAATAAGGCATTACCCCCAATACTCAAGAAGAATGATTTTACATGGGCAAGTGTTATCTATTTTTACTTAGGAAATGTTTTTATTAACAATGGTGATGAAAAGAAAGGAATCGCTTATTTTACCAAAATCGATTCTATTTTTAATAAACACCAGTTTATTTTTCCGGAAGTAAGAAGGAATTATGAGTTCTTAATTGAGCATTACAAAAAAGAGAATAACGCTGCGAAAGAACTGTACTACACAAAACAGCTTTTAAGAGCTGACAATATTATTGTTAAGGATTTTAAATATTTGTCCAAGAAAATATTTCGTGAATATGACAGGAGAAAGATGGATGATGAAAAAGAAAGATTGGAAAGTTCAAAGTTTCTTACTGTAATTATAGCACTTGTTGTGGTAAGTTGTACAATAGCAATTCTTATTTATCGTCGCCACCGAGAAAAAGTGTTGACAAAAAAGTATATCGAATTACAGGAGCGGCTAACTATTTATAAAAATAAACTTGAATCAACCAATCAGATTTCTGAAGATGATACGCAATTAAAAAAACAAATTGTAAGTGACGAAAAGGCTGCTGAATTAGCAAAAAAATTAGCAGCATTTGAAGAAAAAAATCAATTTCTCCAAAAAAATCTTACTTGTAAAAAACTTGCTGAGCAATTTAAAACCAATACTCATTATCTATCCACTTATATTAACGAAGTAAAAGGGACAAATTTTAATAAGTATCTGTCTGAATTAAGAATCAGATATATCACTAATCTTCTGAACTCTGATCGCAAGTATCTCAACTATAAAATTGATAGTTTGGCGGCAGAATGTGGAATCGCTTCCCGCCAGAACTTTTCTGATTTATTTTTCGAAATTAACGGGATAAGACCAACAGATTTCATTAAAATGAGGCTTAAGGAGATAAATAATAATTGATTCTTTTTCTAATTGCTTAAAAGTTTGTAAATTTCTTAAAAAGGACATGGTAAACAAACTTTTTACAACAATTACAAAGATGCAAGACCATCTTGAGCGAGATCTAAAATTAATTGCTGATGCACACGATGATCCTATTAAAATTGCTGAAGAATCGCTATTGACTATTGATCTCTCCATCAGAGAATTGAAGAAATTAATTAATCACACTACTTTTGAAGGAATAGGTGAAGAAATATATTTCTTTAAACATCTGAAGCCGCTATTTATCTCAAAGTATATTTACTTTATGAAAGTACTAAGCATTGTTTCTTCATTACCTCATTCGAGCGAAAAAACACTTAAAAAATATTATGAGAACGAATGGGAAAAACTTAAAAAATACCATAGTGAAAATTCTGATTTTTACAATTACTACCGTAGAAATGCAACCTACATGGATCACAAATATTTCGTACGAAATTCATTTGACCTCAAAATGAAACTCTCCTTCAATCTGTACAATTTTGATGAAAACTTTACCACCTCTCACTGTCATCAGGTTGCTCATGTGTTAGCCAATGATTTGCTGGAAGTTTTTTTAAGAAAAGAATCTGAGAAGGAGTTTAATGTTATGATTAAAAAAGAAGATCACTTAACTGTTCTCAAATGGTCTGCCTCCAAGGTGGCACTGATTGAGCTTGCCTATGCTTTGCATCAGAGCAATTGTTTCAATGGAGGAAACATAGAGTTCAGTGAAATTATGCGCTCCTTCGAAAAAACGTTAGATATCGATTTAGGAAATTACTATAAGACCGTTACTGAAATTAAAGACAGGAAAAACGGCAGAACAAAGTTTTTACATAGGCTGTCCGATAATCTCGATCAGCATTTTAAAAATGTTGATGATGAAATTTAATTTGATAAACAACTTTGTTTGTAGATTTTATGATACAGTGCGTTTTGTATCTATTTGATTCATAGTTTTTTTAAAACTTTCTCTCGGTAGTACCGTTGTCCTACCGAGAGATTTTCTGTGCATTTTTGAAACTTTGTCCCAACAAAATACAACAAAATGCAAACAATTTCAATTGTAACAAAACAAGATTTACTCGATTTTAAAGACGAGCTTCTTAAAGAGATTCTGGCACTGCTTAATGGTACAAAGATTAGAAAAGAAGAATGGTTGAAATCTTCTGAAGTACAAAATCTTTTAAAAATTTCAGCAGGAACTCTTCAGAATTACAGAATAAATGGAACCTTACCTTTTAAAAAGATTGGAGGTACACTGTATTATAAATATCATAATATTGAAAAACTTCTCAGCGGAGACAATCAATGAATTTCTGCTAATGTGTAACAATAAAATCAAATCTTATGAATATTGACAGAATAGAGTTTAACTCATGGATGGAAAGACTGATGGAGCGTTTTAACTTGCTTGATGATAAAGTGAAAGAAATGAAAAACCAGAATTTTGAAATCGATGGCGAACAGCTTCTCGATAATCAGGATGTTCTCCAAATGCTCAAAATAAGCTCAAGATCACTTCAACGCTACCGCACTTCAAAGCGTCTACCATATTATACCATAAGCGGTAAGTTATATTATAAACTTTCAGATGTACATCAGTTTATACGGGATAGTTTTAATGGTAATTCTAGAAGCTGATTAAGTCAGTAAGAGACATTGTAAACCATCTACTACAAAGTTTTAAATCCATTTTTTACGGTTCTCTACCTTCATCGTCATAATTAATAAGTTACTTATGAGCGATTCGATTGAAGGAAAAATGAATAATAAGGAAAAGGCTGCGAAGTCAAAAGAATCCTTGCAGGAAAACTTATCTGATACACTACTCGCATTAGATAAGAAGACAAATAAAGTAGACCTCGTCGATGGAGTAGATACCAATGGAAATTTAATAAAAACAGATTCTCAGAAGAAAAATTCCAAACCATTTATTCGCATTGATAGGGGTGGAGACTTCTTCTCCAACTTCTTTTCAAATTTCATCAGTCAACTCAAAAATCCAACTGAATTTTCATTTTTTAAAATTTCAGAACTCGGCGCTATGCAAACTGCAAAAGAGCTGCAGGAGTATGTCGATACGGCATCACCCAAAGAATTAGAGACCTTAAAAGATTATGAAATCATCATTCAAAATAGTTTAACCCATAAAAATCAAAACAAAATGGCAACAAAATCAACAGAAACAGAAAATCAAACCCAACAGGAAAGCCCGCAGTATCGCTATCAACCTGAACAAATCGACTGGCAGATTATGGCAAAGTTCGGATTAGATCAGGAAAAGCTAACAAAGATGAACGTCTTGGATCGTCTGCTCAGAGGATTTAAATCACACAAGTTGGTACCCATCACTATAAATTTAGGGAATGCCGTCAGCAGGATGGATGTTCGTCTTTCTCTACAAACTAACGATAGTGGTCAGGTGCTGATCAATCTTCATGGAATCCGTAAAGAACCTGATTTTAAAATGAAGTTTTTAGGACACGAATTTTCTGAGCAGGATAAAGAAAATCTTAGAAATACCGGTAACATGGGAAGGGTCGTTGATCTAGTCAATCCCAAAACCAACGAGATTATTCCTTCCATAATCAGTAAAGACCGGTTAACGAATGAATTGGTTGCTTTAAATACCAACTACATGAAGATTCCCGACGAAATAAAAGGATTGAAACTTAATGATGAGCAAAAGCAAATTCTTAGTGAAGGGAAACCTCTTTATCTTGAAGGTATGATCTCAAGCAAAGGAGATTCTTTTAATGCATCTGTACAGTTTAATGCTGAAAAAAGGTATGTTGAGTTTCTGATAGATCCTAATAAAAAGCTGGATCAGGTTCAAAACAGGCAACAAACTGTAAACGAAGAGCCACAAAAAGTTTTCAGAGGAAAAGAGTTAACTGATCAGCAGTTTAACAATCTGAAAGAGGGAAAATCGGTTTACCTAAGTGGATTAATTGATCAAAAAGGAAATACATACAACGGTTACATTACGTACAGTAAAGAAAACAAAACTACAGATTTTTCTTTTCAAAATCCTGCTAAAATTGTTGAACAGGCAAAGCCTGACGAAGCTCATAAAACACAGGTAGCCGTAAATTCAGAAGGAAAGACCAATGAGGCAACGAAAAATATAAAAGAGCCTTTGGAATCAGCTCAAACTAATCCTCTTAATAAAAAACAGGCAGAGGATCAGCATAAAACTAAACAGCCAACCAGATCTCGAAGAAGAAAATTATAAACGAATTTATTAAGCAACCCAATGGATCAATAAAGCTCATTGGGTTTTTTATTAATCAAAAAAAATAAAAACATGAAAGCAGTTATTGCAGAAAAGCCAAGTGTAGCAAAAGAAATTGCATTGCTCTTAGGTGCTACCGATAAAAAAGAAGGTTTCATTACAGGAAACGGATATTGTATAACGTGGGCATTCGGACATTTAGTAAGTTTAGCCATGCCTGAAGATTATGGGATTTCCGGATATCAAAGGGCTTCATTACCGATATTTCCAGATCCTTTTAAATTGATTGTCAAGAAAATTAAAAAAGGAAAAAATTATGTAAGTGATTCGGGAGCATTGAAACAATTGAAAATTATTGAAAAGGTAATGAATGATTGTGACAGTATCATTGTGGCAACCGATGCAGGAAGGGAAGGAGAATTGATATTCAGATATATTTATGAGTATTTAAATTGTAAAAAACCGTTTGAAAGATTATGGATCAGCTCTTTAACAGAAAAGGCGATTAAAACCGGTTTTGAAAATCTCAAAAAAGGGAGTGATTTTGATGGTTTATATCATGCCGCTGTCGGAAGAAGTCGTGCGGATTGGCTTCTGGGAATCAATGCTTCTCAAGCTCTATCTATCGCTGCTGACAATGGTTCTTATTCTCTTGGGAGAGTTCAAACGCCCACATTGGCATTACTATGCAATCGGTATTTGGAATATAAAAATTTTGTTGCTCAAAAATATTGGCAGATTCATTTAACTCATCAGAAGGGAATGCTAAATTTTAAAAGTACTTCTCAATTGAAATTTGATGATCAAAAAAAAGCTAATGATCTATTAAAAGCCATTGAAAGGGGAGATGGGAATGTAAAAGTTGATATTGTAGAAGTTAAAACAATTACAGAGCAGGCTCCTCTTTTATTTGATTTGACAGGTTTACAGAAAGAAGCGAATAAAAAACTGAATCTTTCAGCGTCTGAAACCCTTGATATTGCCCAAAGTCTCTATGAAAAGAAGTTTATCACTTATCCAAGAACAGGAAGTAAACATATTCCTGAGGATATGTGGAAGGAAATACCCAATCTCATTAGGATTTTAAAAGACACAGATTCTTTTAAACGGGCTGTTAGTAATGTTAAATGGGGACAGTTCAATAAAAGAATTGTTAATGATCTTGGGGTAACAGACCATCACGGCTTGCTCATTACAGAGAAAATTCCATCAGCATTATCTGCGAAAGAAAATGCAATTTATGATATGATTGCATATCGATTGCTCGAAGCAATTTCAGAAGCTTGCCTCAAAGAAATAACTCAAATCTCATTAGAAGTTCTTCATTATGTTTTTATTTCTAAAGGAAGTAGAATCATAAATCCTGGATGGAGAATAATGAAAGGTGATTTTTCTGAAGATGAAAATAATGAACTTCAGGAATTACCACAGGTTTTGAAAGGTGATGACATAAAAATCAAAAAGTCAGTCATATTAGAAAATAAAACACAACCACCTTCATTGTTTACTGAATCGGGTTTATTGTCGGCAATGGAAAATGCAGGAAGTAAAATTGAGCAAGAAGAACAAAGAAAAATCTTGAAGAATATAGGTATTGGAACTCCGGCTACCAGAGCTGCCATTATTGAAGTTCTTTTTAATCGGGATTATATTCAAAAAGATAAAAAATCATTAGTTCCAACAGAGAAGGGGCTGCAAGTCTACAGACTTATTAAGGATAAAAAGATTGCTGATGTGACAATGACAGCAGAATGGGAATTAGAGCTGCAAAAGATTGAAAATAATGAGGAGGATTTATTAAATTTTCAGAGAAGGATTGAAGCCTATACTTCAGTTATAACGGATGAATTACTTCAGACAAAAATTATCAGAGAAGAATTACCGGATTTGATCTGCCCAAAGTGTAAAAAAGAAAGACTTCGCATTCTTGATAAGATTATTAAATGTAAAGATGATGCCTGTAATTGGATGCAATTTAGATTGGTTTGTGGAAAATTATTGACAGTCAATGATATTCAATTGTTGATAGAAAAAGGAAAGACCTCACTGATCAAAGGGTTGAAAAGTAAGGCTGGGAAGAGTTTCGATGCTTACATGATTCTAAATGATGCTGGAGAAACTGTTTTTGAGTTTGATAAAAATAAAACAACTAGGAAAAAGTAGCTAATGCAATTTTGTGAAACTAAATACTAAATATTTAAAAAGAGTAGAGAATTACAATTTTCCACTCTTTTTTATGTTTCTATCATCTTTTTAGTCTTGTTAAATAAGATTTATAAAGATCGGAGCAAGCGTCCGGAAGAAATTTATAAGCCATTAGGAATAACTAGGTCAACATTTTATCGGTACACTAAAATTCTGGATCATCTTACGGATGAAGAAGTTAAAAAAATTGGAATTAAAAAATAACATTTGTAATTAATTCAGTATAAATACGGATTGCCGTAAGCACGATATATTTCTTATTATTACATTCGTGAGTTGATGTCAAATCATTTTTATATCTATAAAATAATGAATTTAAAAATTATATTATGAATAAGGAATTAATACTTGAAAAATTAAACAAATTTCGTCAACTTTTAGAAGTCGATAAGGAACTGGCTAAACAAATCAAATTGAAGTCTGATGATGAATTAGCTCAGAACGGAACAAATCAAACCGATTTAGATAATAAAATTCAGTCGCACACTAAAGAAATCAAAGAACTGGAGGAATTAATATTATCAATTGAATTATTATGATTATGGAAGAGAATATACAAGAAAATTATAAATATTTTTTTCTAAGTGTTTTACCAAATTATGTACGAATGAAGAAATAAAGAAAATGGCAATTAAAAAATAATAAAATGCGCCAATAGGTTGCATAGTAAAAATATATTTTTGAATACTATATATTAAAAATCAAATTATAATATCAATTAATTGGAACAGTATAAATGATGGGCTTCGGCCAGAAGCCGAAGAACCCGTTTTACTTGATAAAGAACCTACTGAAGATTTAATTAATAATTGTAGAGTTGGTTCATTGATAATACACGAAGATTCGGGGGAAGTAGGATGGTTAGTAGGAAATGATTGTGATGTAATTACATTATCTTCTAGAACATATTGGGCATATATAAATGAAAAGGCACTTTCTATTCCAGATACTGATGACGAAAAGGTGCTTTCAGACTGCCTACGGGAGTATATGCTAAAACTTCAATATTTTGAAAAAAAAATTCAAAAACTAAGTGAATGTGTGATGGCAAGTGGTAAAGGTACATATCCACTAGATTACTTTATTGCAGGAATTTTAAATAGAAGCCTTTCTTTAATTTATGGTTTTGACACTTTACTTAAATCTGCAAACTTTATTGGTAAAAATTGAAGGAAAAGTTACCACTTGGTATGAATATATGCCTTATGGAGAATTATTGATGGAAAACACTACTTTTGATTATGATAATCCTTATAAATACAATGCAAAAGAATTTGATTCATCGACAGGGTATTACTATTACAGAACTAGATATTATGAAAATGAAGTGGGAAAGTAAAGTATTTAAAGTCGTTATTATATTGGTAATTGCTATATTGTTTTGCTAATGTTCTGAAAAATTTGATAATCTTAGAATCGCTGTTAGAGCTAAAGAGAAAAATGCAGATTTTATATCTACATTAAATATTAATTGTTTTCCATCTAAAGATATACCACTACCATACTTGTCTTTTACTATTTCTAATAAGACAAAATGTTTTAATGGTAATGATTTCAACAATGTCTACTTTTTAATAATAGTTTCCAATGAAAATTGTAAAATTGATTTTAGAGAGTAACATTACTATCCAATTTAATGAAGTATTTTGGCATCTCCCAAATTATTAATATATAATACTGTCAAAACATTAAGAAAATGCTGTATTCATATCTGGAATTGGAGGCCAGGAAGAATCTTAAAAAATTTCGGTCTTTTATATTTTTATAAAATATCCTTTTTTCAAAGTTTATTTTTAATCTTTTTGTATAAGATGCTTTAGGTCAGGATCATTTTCAATTCGTTCTATTTCCTTTTTTACAATAGACAGAATGTCTGATTTGACTTTATGGTAGTTAGCTATAATTTCTCCTTTCATGGTATTTTGCCCAAACTCATTTTCAAAGTTCATAATCTGTGGGATTTTCTGATATGATTTTGTTTCTGAAGCTATTTTGTCATTATTAACAACGATTTCAGAATGAAATATTTTTTGCTCAATGCGCTCATCAAAATTATCTGAAACAGCTCCTACAAACATTCCCTGAGTTAATGTCGAAATTTTGGAAGCTGGTATTAAACTGTCTAATTGTGTTGAAATAGAAGTGGAAGTATCGTTTCTATTAATACTTAAGCTTTGTCGTTTTTGAAGTACTTTTCCAAATCTTTCAGAAAGATTTTTAGCGGTTTCCCCCACGACCTGTCCGCTGAAAATGTTTCCTACAGTGTTTTGAATAACCTTGCTTTCTTTATCACCATAATCACGAATAAGCTGTGAGAAGTCCTGAAATCCTAGACATACAGCTACTTTATTACTTCTCGCCGTAGCAATTAGATTATCCAGTCCCCTGAAATAAATAGTTGGCAGCTCATCAATTATTACAGAACTTTTCAACTGCCCTTTTTTATTGATTAGTTTCACAATTCTAGAATTGTACAAACCCAAGGCGGCTGAATAGATATTCTGACGGTCCGGATTATTGCCAACACATAGGATCTTTGGCTCTTTTGGATTATTAATATCTAATGTAAAATCATCGCCGGTCATTACCCAATAGAGTTGTGGTGAAATCATTCGTGATAATGGGATTTTAGCTGACGCAATCTGTCCTTGAAGCTGATCTTGAGCTCCTCCTTGCCAAGCATCCATAAAAGGTGAAAGATAGTTTTCTAAATCTGGATAAGTTGTCAAGATGGTAAAAACATCAGCATACTTTTTATTTAAAAGTTCAATGGCGTGTGGAAATGTACAATATTTACCATTTTCGTAAATTTTTAAAAACCAAATTATTGCAGCGAGCAATATGATCGGACTTTCAACGAAAAAATCTCCCTGTTTCTGAATCCAACTTCTATTGAGATTAAGCATAATGGTGTATGCAGCTTCATAAGCATCTGAAATATCAGTCATGAAATCAGGATTCAGTGGATTGCAGCGATGGCTCCTGCTCGGATTATCAAAATTTATAACGTAAAATTTAGGTATTACGTTATATTTGTCAGTGTGTTTAAGCAAATGGTTGTAAGCTATGGTAGAGAGGTCATCAAATTTGAAATCATAAATGTACATTGAAAACCCTTTTTCGATATGCTGCTTTATATAATTATTGATAATCGCATAAGACTTACCTGAACCAGGAGTACCCAAAACAATAGTTGCCCGGAAGGGGTTCACAATATTAATCCACCCGTTATTCCATTGACCTTTATAGTAAAATTTGGTTGGCAGATTAACCGAATACTCATTCTGCATAAGTTTGGTCTCCTGCTGAAAGCTTTCGTTTTCATTATTGAAAACATCTTCCATTAGATTTGTCCTTAGAAGGCGGCTAGTCCAAGCACTCGATACCATAAGGCAGATATATCCGGCAGATGTTGTAACGATATAAAAATAGATTGAAAATCTAAAAGGAGAATTTAACAAGAATCCATTAAAAAAGAAAAGTATTACTCCAATTGTTAAAGTAGCGCTGATCTTTTTCCAAGTAACTTTTTCGTTTTTAACACCTTTTGTTCCTAAACAACTTAGCGCAAGTAAGCAGATAGAAAAGATCTTTGTAAATATAGGATAAGAAAATAATCCCGCAGTTTTTTGAAAATTGAATAAAATTCTATTAATAATATCTAAAACCAATTCATATTCAAGAAATAAGGTATAACAAAACCAGTAGAAATGGATTAAGAGTAATATAATACTTACCGCTCTCATAAAACCCATGATTTTAGCTAAGCTTCTTAGATCATCTTCACCTTGCATAACGTTCTGTTTAAATTTATTATGCACAAAAATATCTTGCTGTCATAAGGTTTTTTATTACTGTCTTTCAATGACTTTTATTTTCTGATTAATTTTATAGCAGAGGTAGTGAGCATCTATTCTAAAGAGTTAATAAAATCATGAATTGCAATCATAATCTAGCCAGACATAATGTTAAAGCATCTCAGTTTATTCAGTGCAGAGTAATTCGATACGTTTCCAAAGAAATTGTTGGAATTCAGAGAACACTTCTTAACAGCAAAAGAGTCAGATTTGCTTTTTTCTCGACTCTTGGAAAATACTCCTTGAAATCAGAAAACTCAAACCATGTATAATAAGAAAGTTTGACTCCACGTCTTACAGCTTGGTATGGAGACATTGAGAAATCTTACAAATTGGGAGGTCGTGAATTTGAGGTTAACGCCTAGACTCATGAACTGCTTTCTTTGATGAACAAAATTGAACACACATTTGGTTATGAGTTTAATTCATTGTTGCTGAATTTATATTGCGATCATAATGATTCCGTCGCATGGCACAGGGATAAAGAAAGCAGATACAGTGACCGTCCGGTTATTGCATCACTAAGTCTTGGAGAAACGAGAAAATTTAATTTGAGAAAGCTGAGCCGTCATCAGAGCAGACATGGTATTCCACTTCCTAATGGATCGGTGCTTATGATGAAGGGTGATCTTCAGGAGCATTGGGAGCATCGTCTTGCTAAGTCGTCTTCGTTAATGAAAGAGCGTCTTACTCTTACTTTTCGGTTGGTCAACTTATTATAATAAAAATCCTTAGGTTAGATGTAAACCATTATATATCGGAAGAAATTCATTTTCAGATATTTAATTCTTCTTTTTTGAAAATAAGTGATCCATTGATTAAAATTCACAAATTATTGAATCATTTGAAAGGCTATTTTGGTTATCTGAGCCCTATAATTTCTCAGTTCCTTTCACAAGAAATAAGTTGGTAAGCCTGACAGGTCTTTGCGTTGAAAAAATTATTCGGGTAACTATAAGTGGAGAATTTACAACTTCTAAAAATTGATTATAGAAAGATTTACGATTAGCACTTCGTCTAATTGTTGAATATGTGACTTCTTACTAGGCATAAAGACATCTGAATATTTATATACCACATCGTTGATAATACGAGAGGGTGGCTTGTAGTTTGTTTATTCATCAACAGATCACAAACCTATCAAACGTTTTACATCAAAATAATAAAACAAAAATTAAATTTATTTTATGAAGTACTTTTCTGTGATAAATACTAGTTTGTAAATAATTGCCAAATTAAAAATTACATAAAATATAAAAAAACGAAGAAATGAATTTTATAGAATTTACAAAGGAACATCTGTCATTTAATGAAGAACAGCAGAAATACTGGATTGATATTCCAAAAGAAGAAATAGGCTTTAAAATAAATTCTGTCCAAATTGTCAATGAGGATGGAACTTTCTCCGAGGCTGTGCGAAATTACAGAAGATAATCTCTTGTTTACCATTTTACTGCAATTTCCGGCTAATCTCAGAATAAAATTTTAAAATTTAGAGTGTTAAAAAGCTTATGCTTTTTAACAAAAGAGTCTCAAAAGGCTTTTTTTGATGAGATATCAATCAGCATAATGGGGTCATTAAAATCATCAAAATAATATAGAATACAATATGAATTTAAATTGGAATGAAATTTTTGTTGGAGATTTAGATGGAAATTATGTTTTGGAAATTTCCTTACGTACCATACTCATGTTTATTATGGTGTTAGTCATTTTAAGGTTATCGGGCAAAAAGGGGGTAAGGCAGCTTTCTCTTTTCGAAGTGGCCATCATCATTGCATTGGGATCTGCAGCTGGTGATCCGATGTTTAATAAAGATACTCCCATTCTTCCTTCTCTGTTAGTATTTGCTGTTATCATCATAATATATCGCATAATCACTTACTTTGCGAGTAAAAGTGAAAAGTTTGAGGATGTAATAGAAGGTGAACCGCTGTACGTAATAGAGGATGGACAATTTGTTTTGGGTGTTAAGGATGATCATACTTTTGCAAAAGATGAATTTTTTGCTGAAATGAGACAGGAATCAATTGAACACGTAGGACAGGTTAAAACAGCAATTTTAGAAACAACCGGAAACATCAGCTTTTTTTTCTACCGAGACGAAGAGGTACATTTTGGACTTCCGGTACTGCCTAAAGTATATGAAAAAAAAATAACTGAAATTCAAAAGGATGATATTTATGCCTGTACATATTGTGGATATTCAGCGTATTTGGGAAAATCAGTAACAAACTGTGAACGCTGTCATAAGAATGAATGGGTAAAAGCTATCAAAACTTTGCGAATCACTTAAAAGATGCTATTATCATGAACAGTACTCATAAACTACTGTTTTTCTAAGATATTTTTATTAATAATTTATTTTGCTTAGTAAATTATAAGACATGAACTCTTTGGCAGAAAAATTGTTAGTTGTAGCAAAAAGTAATAAATAAATTGCTTTCAATTTTAACCAAACAAATATATATTATGAAAAATTCAATTCTGACATTGTTGGCAGTTGCTGCAATGGTATCTTGTAACAAAAAAGATTCTGTTTCAACAAGCAATTCGGTAGATTCAACAGATATGTCATCGACCGCTCCTATGGACTCTCCAAAGATCCAGAATGATTCTGCAGCAGTTTCAAGTACATTGACTGATGCGCAGGCATTAAGTAATCAAGACAAAACTTTTGTTGATGCCGCTGCTAAAGGTGGAATGATGGAAGTAATGATGGGAGAGCTTGCAGCTACAAATGCTTCAAATACATCAGTAAAATCTTTGGGGCAGACGATTGCAAAGGATCACAAAATGGCGAATGACGAACTTAAAAAGTGGGCTGCTACTGTAAATTATTCTCTATCTTCATCAATGGATGCTTCGCAACAGAAGATGCATGATGATTTGAAAGCAAAAAAAGGTGCTGATTTTGATAAGGCTTATGTTGATATGATGGTTAACGATCATAAAAAAGATATTGCGGTTTTTAAAAAACAGTCTACAGATGGTGCTGATAAAAACTTAAAAGCATTTGCAATTAAAACTCTTCCGACTTTAGAAAATCATTTGAAGGAGTCTGAGAAAGTGAAAGCTGCTATGAAATAAAAGAAAATATATTTAAATAAAATAATAAGCTGTCATATTTGACAGCTTATTATTTTTTCTTTGGAGAACAGTTTTTTACAAAAATTATTTTCTAATATGTAAATAAATGATTGGGTTTAAAAAAGTACTTTTATTCTGTTTTTAAGAAAATCTACCCAAATTGAGCAGCTCCTAGTTTGTATTTGTAATAATGAAAATAGTATAATAATGTTGAAAATTCAATTACCTCCGGATGGAGGAATGTTATATAAAGAAACCGATATGGCTCAGTTATTCCCCGAGCCGTTAAATGCAATAACTTCCATACTATTTCTGGCCATAGCAATTTTTTGGACCATTAAAATAAAGGGTAGTTTCAGGAAATATCCTTTTTTAACTTATTGCTTAATCCTATTATATATTGGTGCTATAGGTGGAACAATCTATCATACATTCAGACAATGGCCGGTATTTATTATGATGGATTGGATGCCTATCTTGTTACTCTGTTTGTCTGCTGGATTCTACTTTGTGGCTAAAAGTACTAAGTTGTATTATGGTGCTGCAACAATTTTCTTATACTTGATCGTGATGTTTGCATTGAGAAACTGGATTTTATTCTATAGCACCTCTCTTTTTATCAACCTAAATTATGCATTAATGGCTTCATTTGTACTATTCTCAGTATTAAGATATTTGATCTATACCAAGTGGAAAGCTGGTAAATGGGTAGGCTTTGCGTTATTGTCATTTGCTATTGCGCTAACTTTTCGTATAGCTGATACGTGGGAATTGTTCCACTTTGGAACCCACTTTCTATGGCATACCTTTGGAGCGATTGCAACATTTTGTATGTTTAATTATATTTATTTTACAAGAAATAAATAAGATAAAAAACAGTACGTTATATGAGTATACGGGATATTTTTGCATTTTGGTATATGTAAATTGGGCTTCCTCCCATGTCTTCTTCCGTTCTTTGTCACTCTGATACATATCCAGTTAGGATAGCAAACTAAATACCTTTTGTTTTAGACACAATCATGACCTACAGCATTTGCCAGCTCGAAAATATACCGATCATTTTTATATATCAAACGTAATCCGATATTCCTCAAGAAGGTTATATTTGAATATAGAGAAATTGACTTAATATATAGTAATGAAGCTTTCAACATTATCTCTGCGCAGCGTTCTTCGTTTTTCCATATAACTGTGTCACCGTCTGTTATCTGTTGCTCTATTATGTTTTGTGCATTTTCGAGAATAGTTTTGTTCTTCTTCTTCTTCTGCAACTCAGTAATGCGCGCGATTTTTCCTATTCCGGCATCGCCTGTGATGATGTAACAGTTTTATTTTTTTACCTTCATATTAAGTTTTTACTTTAAATATCTGACACATTTTAGATCATAAGATATTTAGTGTTGCTTTAAGGAAAAATCAATCTCAAAAGTTTGTATAATAAAATTTTGGTCTATAATTTGTAAACAAAAAAACACAAAAAAATATTATTGACTAAAATTTTATAAGATGATAATCAGTGAAACTTTATTATTGGAATACGGTGCTGTTTACAAATTATACGATAAGAATGAAATAATTTTTTCAGAAAACAGTAGTCCACAATTTTACTTTCAAATTATAAAGGGTTCTGTAGAACTTACTCACAATACCCCTAATGGGAGAGAATTTACCCATGACATTGTTTCAGACGGTCAAAGTATTGGAGAGTTTTTCCTGTTGAGCGATCGGCGATTTTCTTGTTCGGCAATAACAATAACAGAGTGTGAAATTTTAATGGTTTGTAAAAGTTCATTTATGCATCTTTTGCATAAGCATCCTGAAATCAATAGCAGTCTCTTGGTCAATATCTCTAAGCAGATGGCTGATCAATATATGATGTCTTCCAACTTGTTCAATACAGATCCTTCGAGCAAAATAGAAAATGTTATCAGTCATTTTAAAAATGAACAAAACTCTCCGCAATTTGGTTTTGAGGTGCCTTTTACGAGAAGGCAATTAGCAAATCTCACAGGTCTTAGAGTTGAAACTGTTATCAGAGCAGTAAAAAAATTAGAATCACAGCACAGGCTTAAAATTTTTAATAGGAGGATTTACATATAGAGGAATTTTTTCAAAAACTAAAGCAAGGTCGCATAGTACTTGGCAACAGCTTTAAACTCTTTATTTTTTTATTTACTGCGCTTGTTGTATGATAATATCTTTGAGAAACGTATGCATCCACTAAATGAAGAGTCCAAGGATTTGCTAAGGTCGAAGAAAAAGTATGGGGCTCTTACAGCGGACTGAAAAGTGATTATGACCAAATGGTACGCGAGTCTCAAACAATGAAATCAGAATTGATGGGGTTGATTACCGAACGAGGAGGAAACGCCGATGACAGTTCAACCACTGCAGGAGCACTGCACAGAACATGGATTGATATCAAAAACTCATTTGGAGGAGATCATGCAGAATCAACTTTGGAGAATGTTGTTTTTGGAGAAAAAGCTGCAATCGATTCTTATCAGGATGCTCTGGAAAGTGGAGACTTATGTCCGCAAAGTACGATAGTTATAGCAGATCAATTAATAAAATTGAAAGCTTCCTATGAGAAATTTAAAAGTATAGAAAAAACTACAGAATAATAGTACTACATTTAGAATGTATTTGAATTAATACATTGTTAGACTCCTGAAAAATAATGTTTTGAGGAGTTTTTTTTATTAATTCTTGAAATGATTTCGTAAAATTTACATTGGTTGTAAATTGACCTGCCAATTGCGAAAAAGCGGTCTCAATTCTTTTTCTAATTTTTGATTTACTGTAGGGAAATTTAACAAAATTCTGTTGGTTTTTCTGCAAAAAGAACGAACAGAATGTATTTTAATAATTACATAAATCCAACTGTAATTCTTTACCAATTTACCCCTCCCCCCTTATCTATTATTTTATGACTGTACACAGTAGCTAATAATAAAATATAAGAATGATATAAATAACCAATACCACAAAACACTATGATGGAATAGTCCTTGTATCTCTAATTCATAACGGTACATTTTCGTAAAATCATCACCCCTAGTCTAAAATAAATTATTATGGAAAAATTAACATCAGAAGATGCTATGAAATTATCAACTCAGGATAAAAAGATTAAATCTAATTTTGAAGAGATTAAACCCTTAGAAGATCCAAGGGGAAAATATCCAAAACCACCTTTTGAAAGACAGTTTCAACCTTTTCCAGGGTTGGCACACAACATGAATCCTGTCCCGGATCATGGAGAAGATTCCTACATTGGAGCAGGAAGACTGAAAGGCAGAAAAGCTCTAATTACAGGTGGGGATTCCGGAATCGGAAGAGCTGCCGCTATTGCTTATGCAAGAGAAGGGGCTGATGTTGTTATTAATTATCTTCCGGAAGAACAGTCAGATGCTGATCAGGTGCTCGAACTGATAGAAAAAGCAGGACAAAAAGGTTTCGGAATTCCTGGCGATCTTCGTAATGAATCATTCTGTAAAGAATTAGTCGGACAAGCTATAGAAAAGCTTGGTGGACTTGATATTTTAATAAATAATGCGGGACATCAGAAAACGAATGAATCTATTTTAGATATATCAACGGAAGCTTTCGACAGAACGATGAAAACCAATATCTATGCACCGTTTTGGATTATCAAGGCGGCTTTGCCACATTTACGACCAGGATCAAGCATTATCGGATTATCATCAGTTCAAGCCTATGATCCCTCAGAAGATTTATATGATTATGCACAGACAAAAGCTGCAACAACAAGTTATGTAAAATCTTTGGCAAAACAATTAGGTCCAAAAGGCATTAGGGTAAATGGAGTAGCACCAGGTCCGGTTTGGACAGCATTGGAAATAAGCGGTGGCCAAACTCAAGAAAAAATCGAAGTTTTCGGCGAAGATACTGCATTTGGCAGACCAGGACAGCCTGCGGAACTTGCATCGATTTTTGTACACCTTGCAGAAAATGTAGGAAGTTTTGCAACAGGTCAGATTTATGGTTCTGCCGGTGGAAGCGGGCAGCCTTAAGATTAATCAATAATTAAAAGTTCCACCTATATAGAATTCATCATATTTGAACCTCAACTTTTATAGAGGTTATAAAAATTATAATATATCAAAAAAATACTATTATGATAATGAAATAACAGTATCACTACTACAAATATGTTAAAAATTGCCAATGACAGAATTCAGGGATTCGCTAAAGTACAATACAAAATTTTGGATTCTTGCAATCTGAAAAAAGTAGACCATGACAATGTCAGTGAGGTTGAGACAACATTGAAGAAACTAAAATTAATGCGTTTCCAGGATGCATTAGATAGTGAAAATTTTTGGTATTGAATGCTCTCTAGCATCATTTTAAATCATCTTACAGTAAATTCAATAAAGTAGAAGAAATGAAAAAAATAATTTAATGATGATCAATAATTTATTATTTTGAAGTAATGGATTCTAATAATTAATGTTACACATTTTAATCTTAAAAAGCTATTTTTAGGATTGTTTTAATTAAGATAATTTACACCTAATGATGAGGAAATCACAACTTATTTAAAAAATGGAGTGCTAATAATTCTAGTACAAGTGAAAAAAAGATGGAAAATTCTCCGGTTAATTATTTGATGAGCCATAAAGATTGTTAAAGACATTAGTGATTAATATAACTTTTAGTTGCATTCATTTTAGACTCAAATTTGTTTTTAATCAAGGTCTGATTTTTTCGACGTTAAACATATTGAATATGTGTTTTAATCAGTTATTTTATTTAACAAATCATCACCTATGATTGTAATCATAGTATTTGTATATATTAGGTTTGTAACTTTGGTAAACACCAAACAAGATAGATTATGAACTCATTAGATTCTTCGGCATTTCTGCTACCTAAAGTTTCCGTACAGGTTATTTTGGACATTCAAAATTTTATTAAAAATACCGTAACAACCGCTAATATATAAGACAAAACATCAGCAGATGTACAATAAAACTGAAAAAGAAGTAAAGGTTAAAATGGGTAATGCAAATGTAAAAAAAATGCGAAATGAAAAACGCTTCGTTACGCAAATTTTTTGTAGATGCTTTAAAGGCATCTAGTATGCTGAAGATTGCATCGTGAAAGCTCTTAAAAACATGCAGGACACCACAGGGAACGAAGAGTTGAAAGGATGCTTTTGAATACCATAGCTCCCAGACAAAAAACATATCAGCAGATTGGAAAAAAGTATTTAGGTCTATCGATGAAATACCTGAAAAGAAAAAATGTAAAGCCATTGGAGAAATCATAACGGGATGATATTCGGAACATCAATTCGCAGGTTATTGCACATTTGATTAGTAAAAATATTAGCAAATATAAAAGCTTTTCAATACCGTACGAGTAAAACCTTTGGAAGGATTTGCCAGTTTTGTAAAAGAAAATTCAGATTCTGAAACCAATTTTATAGAGATAAATTATTTAAAGAAATATAGATAGCCTTGCAGAACTAAAAGGTAAAGAAGCTAAGGTTTTAAGATACGAAGGCGACTCTTACGCCATTTACAAAGAGGCAGATGGGTAAACATACAGTGGGTTTACAAAGAATATACTTTATTGAAAATGGAAAAGAACAAAAAAATTAAAACAGGTTTTTTTTATCGGAATAGTTTAGGAATCGTTTTGTTGTGTATGATGATTCTTTGTCTTATTGGTCAGTTTTTTACGGGTTTTAACGTAGAAAATAAAGAGTTGGCAGAACATGGACAATCTACTTTGAGTTTTAACAAGTACTTTAAAAGTGGACACTTCATTCAGGCAACATTTGAAAATTGGGAAAGTGAATTTCTACAGATGGTGATTTATGTACTTTTAACCATTTCACTAAGGCAAAAAGGTTCCAGTGAATCTAAATCTTTAACTGAACCAGAAAATGTTGACAGAGAACCCCAACCTAATCCAAATGCGCCATGGCCGGTAAGAAAAGGCGGGATATATTTGAAAATTTATCAGCATTCTTTATCTATTGCATTTGTAATTCTATTTTTTATCAGTTTTGTCCTACATTTTTACGGGAGTTTGAAAGACGAAAATACCGAAAAATTGATGAAAAACGAACCGCTCTTAAACTGGTATGATTATCTTTCAGAATCTAGGTTTTGGTTTGAATCCTTACAAAACTGGCAGAGCGAATTTCTAGCAGTTTTCTCATTAGTTGTTTTGTCAATCTGGCTTCGAGAAAAAGGCTCGCCTGAATCTAAACCCGTTGATATGCCGCATAATGAAACCCCTTAATTAATACCTAATCATAAATTTATTTAATGAAACCCCGATATATTCCGAGCGTACCTAAACAATTTAAAGGAAGTTTTCACGATACAGAAAGTTTTAAATGCTTTGGAGACTCCGACAGCCTCGATCTGAAATTTAATATTTTAAAAAAAAGACTTTTGTCCATCAATCATTGGAAAGATTATTGTCGTGAAAGTACAACTGATTTTAAACTTTGTGACTCCTCGGGAAGACTTGTAGAACGTTTACCACAAATTGGCGATTATATTAGAATTGATATTTCCGGCCACGCTGGACGTGAAGGTAGGTCTTTTGATTGGGTTCAAATTGTGTCAATTGATCTTGCTCAAGAAGACATGGTTATAATTCAGTGTAGACCTTCCCAAGATCCTGTAAAAGGTTATAACTCAAAAATTGCTCATTTTTATTCAAATGTTGCCACATCAACATTTATTGTTTCAAAAAATAATAACGTTTTGAAGGCTGGAATTTATGGCAGAAATGAATATCCCAATTTGAAATCTGGATTTTTCAATTGTCTGAGAAATATAACAATTGCCTTTGGTGGAATGCTCGGCTTTTCAAAAATACAGTGGAAATGTTTAGCCAAAGGATTAATAAATTTTAAATAATTCTTAATCAAAATATGTGTTATAAAACAATTAGAAGTAATTCAATTGGTTTTTTTGACATTAATGTGTTATTTTTTAAAGTACTATATTTATGTATTAACGCTTTGCTTAAAATTGTAATTTAAATGGACCTTCAAAATAAGTTTCATACGAATCAATAAGGTTACCTTTCAAATCATAAACTCCGATTGTAATATTCTGTTTAGATAAATTCATCTCTTTTTCCGGAAAAGAAATGCTGATTGTTCCTTTGGTAATTTTATCTTTTTCTATGCTAATTCTGCTTGAGCCGCTGTAAATAATTTCTCCGTGAGCCGGCTTAATTACTTTAACTGTTAGAATTCTCTTGTCATTAGATTTATTCAGGAAAGTGTAATTATAAATATTTGTAATTAGTCCATCACGAACAAAAAATGTACTTCCGGCCGGTTTAATAAATTTTGCTTCTAAATCTCCACGATTGTAAAGTAAAAAGCCTAAAAACAACTGTAATGAGATTAATAAAACCACAAAAGCTTTCATTCTCCCTGTAAATTTTGTAGGTTGTTGGGTTTCGATTTCCTTTTCTGAAGCATATCGTATTAAACCTTCTGGCAAACCAACTTTCAGCATTACTTCATCACATGCATCGATGCAAGCGGTACAGTTCACACATTCTAACTGTTGACCATCTCTGATGTCAATTCCTGTTGGGCAAACTACTACGCATTGAAAACAATCAATGCAATCTCCTTTGCCTGCTGCTTTTCGGTCTTCGCCTTTCCTCCATTTTGCTCTGTTTTCGCCACGATTAAAATCATAAAAGACGTTAATTGTTTCTTTATCTATTAAAACTCCCTGAAGTCTTCCATAAGGGCAGACTAAGGTACAAACCTGCTCTCTGAACCACGCAAAAACAAAATAAAAAGCAATTGTAAAAAGAATAATCACGATAAAATTTGTAGGATGAACGAACGGACCTTCTGCAATAGTTTGGAATACTTTTTCGTAACCAACGATGGTCATCATCATAAAATGAGTGAAAATCAACGAGAGAATAAAAAAGATTGACCATTTTAAAGATTTTTTCCAAATTTTTTCAGCGTTCCATTCTTGTCGGTCAAGTTTCATTTGTCTGTTGCGGTCGCCTTCGATCGCAAACTCAATTTTCCGGAAAACAGATTCTAAAAATATGGTCTGTGGACAAATCCAGCCACAAAAAATTCTTCCAAAAGCAATCGTGAAAATGATGATGCAAACCAATCCTACAATGGCTCCTAAAGTCAATAGAAAAAAATCCTGAGGGTAGAATGGCTGTCCGAAAATAAAAAATTCGCCATCAATAATATTTAATAATATGAATGGATTTCCATTAATCTTAATAAACGGAACCGCCAGATAAACTGCAAGTAAGATATAAGCAACAATAGTTCGGTAATTGGTGTATTTACCTTGTGGTTTCTTCGGAAAAACCCATTTTCTTTTTCCCGATTGTTCCATTGTTCCAATTGAGTCACGATAGGTTTCCGGGCTCAGAACCTGTCCTTGACCACCTCTATTTTGAGTGTTTTCATCCAGATGCATAGTAATTTTTTTTGATAATTTGCAGTAACATGAAGTATTGTTAATTTTGCAAATACAAGACCATTATGAGCGAATTGAATGATTAAAATATTGATATTTAGATTCGTATGATTATAATCATAATCTTGGGTTTTTATATTTTTAATTCTGCTTTTATTTAAGCTTTGAAAAATAAATCATTTCACATACTCTTTTTCTTTTTAAAAGAATGACATTTTTTTGAATATCATTATATAGTTAAAATTTAAAAGTGAAGTTCTTTTCTCTAATCCGTCAGTTATTTGTGGATTTGGGTGAAAACGTGTGTGTTGCCCAAAGTTTTGCTTCAAGCTCTTTTCAGCTTGATTTCAAGTGTGATAATATTGATGAGATCATCGGATTTAAATTATCCGGAGCAAATATTTTCAATATTGAATTCAGAAAAATAAAATAGATTTTTGGTATTCTCCCAATTCATTGTAAGTTTCTCCGAATCTGTCGAAAGCATGATGTGAATCCCTTCAGAAATCATAAAAGAACTGTTGGTGAATGCCCCTAAATAAACTTTATCTATGCGATCAGCAGGGCAGTGGCAAGTGCACTGTAAATTGATTAATGATTGTTGGCTATTTATGGAAATAAGGTATTAGACAGAAAGATTATTTTGAACTTGAAACTATTTATGAGACTAAATTTATATACTTCTTTACGCTACATTTTTAGATTGAACTTAGACACCTAGATTTTATATATTTTTCCAGTACATTCAAATAAATACAAAGTTTGAATCCGAAATAAATAAACAAAAATTGAAAACTATTATTCTATTTGATCGTTAATAAAAGTTCTATTTTACACTTTAGTGTAGTTTGTTAGATTTTCATTATTACTAGATTTGATCAAAAATTGGAAATATACTCTAGAAACAGTTTGTACGTTAGTGATGATGAACAAAATTTTTTAAAAAAAATCCTATCATTCTTGCTGGAAGCGGTATCGGGAGTAATATTGCAGAATGTGCTTTAAGATTTGGTTTTGAGAACTTGACTATTGTTGATGGTGATCGCGTTGAGTTTTCAAATCTCAACAGACAAAATTACACCTATGAAGATGTATCAACTTATAAAACATAATCGCTTTACAAAATGTTAAAAGATATCAATCATGATGCTGAAATTAAATTTATAACTGATTTTTTATCTGATGATAATTTAGACTATCTACTTTTAGATCAAAAGATTGCCGTAAATGCATTAGAGATTAGTTTTTAAAAGTTACAAGTAAAATCTTTTTAAGATAGGTACAACAGACAATCTTATGGATTATTCCGGTATGAAACACGGCTTTTTTAATTACCAATACAATATAATTAAAGAATTACATGAAGAATTTAACCACATATAAAGTGATCTTCTTATTAGCTTTTATAAGCTGTACAAATAAAATTATTGTGAGTGATGCTCCGATGCTAAAAGGAACATGGACTGTAGAAAGTGATATTAAAAATAATATCTCCTCAAAAAAAACAGGTACTTTTCAATATCCAAACCTGGGGATGGAATATAATTTGCGAAACGGAAAATTTACTGGCGTTTTTAAGATCATTGCGAAAAATAATGATACTCTATTTTATGCCAATTATGAAAATAATTTACCTATTGGAAAATATATTTCGAAAAGGTTAGATTATAATGAGCAAGTTTTCCATCATAGAACCATTCCGGTCAATTCTAAATTAAATTATGGAGTAGGTACAGGTAATTTTAATGAAAATCATACAAAGGAAGGATTCTGGAATGAGGTGGTCAAGAAGTATTTTATAAAAATGGAGAAGTTGTTTCAAAATAGGAAATTATTTTTTGTTGATATCCGAGATAATTCAAAGAGATGGTATCCAATTATTTTGTTAAATTATTCAACATCAGCATTTATTCTGTATTATTTCTAAATAAAGAGGTCAGTAACAGCAGAAATAAAAAAAACTTCATGTAGCTACTACTGTATTATAGTTTTTTGGAACATTGTTAATCCTTAAACGAGTAGTCTTAAACTTATTGCTCCCAAATTTGATAAAGACACTTTCCAAGAACTATATAACATAAAAAGTACAGTCGGAAAATTTTCATTTCTCCGACTTTATTTTGTAATCTGACGCATAGAGAGTAAGGTTTGATCGCTAATCAATGCGCTGCAAAAATTTTTTATTTATCTCTTCCTTTATATAATTTTCATCTTCTTTATTTAAAAAACCTAAAGGTGAATATTCTGTATATTTCTTTTTGAAATTTTCGACCAATTTATCATATACTTTATCTTTTTCAACATATGGGGAATGATAACGGTCAATCTTTTCAAATTCTCTTTCTATATCATTGAAAAATATTTTAAAGTAGACTCTGTCTTTAATTTCTCTTTTCCAGTTAAGAAGCCAATTAATCTGACTTGCTATGGTATTTGTATTTTCAGGGTATCTCAACTCTTGTTTTAAGAAAAAACGTGGATGCCCGTTTGTAAACTTACAAACAAGATCATAATCTTTACCCATTCTTTCATTGAAATCTGAAAGATTGAGCTGAGCCATTTTTAAATTTTCTGCGTTTTTGTCGAATGTTTCCTGAGGGATGTCGTTTTCGAAAGAAATTATATTCACCTAAATATTTTTAAATAATGTATTGAGCAAATTGTAGTCCGTTAATAGATTTAATTTTATCTGATAAAAAGTTACAGCTATAAAATTAACTGATCTAATTTCAGATCAGTTAAGAAACTTGTGAGTGCAAAATTATAAATGGAATATCTGAAATATAGAGTCCTTTTTCAAACTTCATTTTTGTGATTTGAAAACATTAGCCGAAACTTTGGACTTACTGATCACTCTTCCAAATAATAGAAATGTCAGGTTGAATCAGGAGGTTTAAAATAGTAAAACTGATTATGTCAAGATCATAATCGCATTTGTTCTTGCGCATATTATTGGATTTTTGTTGGAAAAGCTTGTATAATGAAATAAATTAGAGTGTCTTTAGTCTTAATTTGCTCATATTACCTGGTGTAAATAGAGATTTGATTCAGCCAAAAAAAATAGCTTAAGGTCAACGAACTATAACTGGTCATCTATAGCAACGCTTTCAATGGCTTTTACCAGCGCGTTCTCAGATCCAAAAATGGCCTGCCCTTCTACACGAAAAATATTGACGACCTCTATTCCTAAAAGGTTCAGAAAAAAACGAACATAATTTGTTGTAAAATCGTAAGGTTCCAGTTCACCTTCAGAATACTTTCCGCCAGATGAAGTAACGATGTAAGCTTTTTTATCTTTTAAAAGACCCTTTGGCAACAAGCCTTCACCAGTATATTGGAAAGTTAGTTTAGCTCGTGCTATCTGATCGAAGTATGCCTTTAACGTACTGGGAATATTCCAATTGTACATAGGAGCCTCGATCACAATAATGTCAGCTTTTAAAAGATCTTCAATTGTCTGGTCTGACTGTACTAAAGATTGTTTATGTGCTTCTGTCTGAATTTCTGCAGGTGTAAAAAATGCTTCAATATGATCTTCATCCAAATGTGCTGGTTGATTTAGTGCAAGGTCATATTCAGTAATCTGTAAATCAGAATATTTTTCTTTGATCTTTTCAATCACTATCCGACCCAATTTTCTGCTTGCAGAACTCTTAGTATTCGGACTTGACATAATGTGCAATAACTGTTTCATTTAGATAATTTTATTTCCACAAATTTATTTTATATTTACTATTGTTTTAATAGTAGTATATAAAAGGATAGTAGTAAAATCTCGGATAGTTATGAAAGGAAATGATAAAAAGCGGGCTTTTACAAAAATTGAATGCGCAGACAATCTTTCAGCAGTTGAAGATGCGATCTATGTATTGGGAGGCAAATGGAAACTTAGGATCATAGTTGCTTTGGTAAGTGGTTATCATCGGTTTAATGAGATCCAGAGAGCTGTAAAGGGAATCACTCCAAGAGTCTTGTCAAACGAGCTGAAGATACTGGAACTTAACGGGCTGGTAAAAAGGACGGTTAATTCGGAAAATTTTCCGGTATTGGTTGAATACGTACCAACTGATTATGCAGAAACATTAAAAGAGTTGGTGTATATGTTAGGCAATTGGGCAGTTAATCATAAAAAACGGATAACGTCGGAGATTTAAGCTTAAATTTCTGCAAATCTCAAATGTATTATTTATTCCGGCTGAATAATAACAAAATGAACCAGTGGAAATTCCCTCTTTATATTTTCACGAATACGCTTAATGGCTTCAGTGATCTCCTCGGTATCAAGATGGTCTTCAAAATCGATAATGAGCATCAATACGACTTCCTCGGGTGACTGGTAGGTAGATAATATATTTTTCGTTCTGACCACGGCAACATCTTTTTCAGCCAATATTGCGATCTTCTCTCTCGTCTCCGGCGCTATTCCTTCACCCATCAATAAGCTTCTGCTCTCTCTGGCCAGGATAAAAGAAACAAAAACCAGTATCAATCCGACAATGATCGAGGCGAGCCCATCAAGCTCAGGGATCTGGAAGGTATGGCTGATTCCCATCAATACCATCACAACGATAAGACCTGCGACTGCCGCACCATCTTCAAAGACTACGAGAAAGCTTGCGGGGTCTTTGCTTTTGATGATCGCATCCCACCATTTCAGGCCGTTGCGGGTCTTATTAAATTCTTTGATTGCAATATACAGGGAAGTGCCTTCGAAAATGAGTGAGAGTACCAATACGATATAATTCCAGAACGGATCTTTCATCAATTCAGGTTCCAGAATATGCAGGATCCCCTGGTAAATGGATAATGCACCACCAAGACCAAATATCAATATCGAGACAACAAAAGATCAGAAATATAATTCCTTGCCATAGCCGAAAGGATGATATTCATCTGCCGGTTTTTTGCTCCTTTTCAATCCATACAACAATAACAACTGATTGGTGGTGTCAACAGTGGAGTGGATCCCTTCAGAGATCATAGAAGAACTGTTGGTGAATGCCCCTGCAATAAACTTGGTTAACGCGATTAGCAGGTTGGCGGCAAGTGCACTGTAAATTGATTTACGATTATTGGCCATTTGATGGAACTAAGTATTAGATAGAATCATTTAACTTTTCAGCATGTTTAGGTCATTCTACAATTTGCTGTCCATTTTTTTCTTCATTCCCGATATGATACGTTTTCGATGGATAAAGCCCCAGTCAGCGATGGTGTTTGTCAGTAGTTTCAGGGATTTTCCGTAATCAGTTATTTGATATTCCACAGCAACAGGTGAAGTATTTAGTACATGGCGGTCGATCAATTCATTGATCTCCAGATCTTTCAACTCACGGCTGAGCATCTTTCCGGAAATGCCTTTGACCTCTTTTAAAAGCTCAGAATAACGCATCGGCTTGTAGCAAAGACATGCGATAATGGACATCTTCCATTTCCCGTTTAAAATTCTCTTATGCAAAGCACTTTAAAGTTGGAAACAATTGTGCTAAAAAGATCAGTGTTAATTTTTAGTATAATCACTTAACATCTTTAATTCTTTCTCAACTTTTTGTTATAATCTGTATTTTTATCTGTTCATTGTCTTTCCTTTTCCTGAAGTTGTTACGCTGTAATTTATTTTGTGTTTTGTTATTTAATAAAAAAAGTCAGTAAATCCGTATTAGAAAAGTTGATAAAGCCTGCTTGTCGTAACAGCGTCACTAATTGACCACGATGATAAGTTGCGTGATTAACGAAGTGAGGAAATGTTTGCCAAAAAATCATTTGTCCTTGTTTGCCGTTAGGATAAGTGAATGAAACAGGTTTTTGATAGTCTTCTTCTGGATAGTTTTCAATGAAGTTTTGCAAGTCTTCTGATGCTTTTTCCCAAATTTCAATCAGATCATTTTTTGTGCCGTTAAATTCAGCAGATAAATAAACTGGGTTAGAAACTTTTGTCCAAAAATCAATCCATATTTTTTTTGCACTTACAATATGAACCACAGTTTGTTTAACGCTTCTGAAGCTACTCAGAATAGGTTTTTCCCATTTTTCGTTATCGATTTGTTTTATCCATTCAATGATAATGCTGTCTGTCCAATTATTGTAATTGGCTAATTCTGTGAAATACTTTTTTGTCATTTCATTACGTATTAAATTCAGCGCAAAGTTAGATAGGAAGTGGGATATAGAATTATTGCTGATCGTCCAAAAGTTGTCGGGAAACAGTCAGATTTTGTTGCTGGAATTCTTTTGGACTAATGCCGTAAACTTTTTTGAAAGATTGCGAGAAACTTGAATGATTTTCGTAACCTACCTTATAAAATATTTCACTTGGGATTTCATTTTGCAGCAACAATGATTTTGCTATTTCCATCTTTTTTTGAAGGAAATATCGGCTGGGTGTTTCATTGTAGCGCTTTATAAATTTACGTTTGAAAGTGGATACACTTGTATGGCACAAAAACGCTAATTCTTCTAATGTAAGATTGCTGGTTACATTTAGTTCAACCGCTTTTCTTATTTCAAAATCGGAATGTTCTTCATTATTTTTTGTTTGGAATGAAAGAATTTCATTCGGATATTCTTCAATTAGATGAAGCATTAATTCTTCAAATTTTAGTTCAAGTATTTTGTCCGAAAAAGAAGCTGGTTTTTTTTGAATAAGTTTAAGAGAAGTAATGTAGTTTCTAATAAACTCATCTTTTTCAAATACTAAAAACGGCATTTTTGTTTTTGAAGATCCTGTTGAAATTTTGTCAACTATAGAAGCATATTTTAGAAAAAAATTTGTTATTGTTGTGTTGTCAAAAAAGAGCATTGTGCTGCGATAACTGTTGTTTACAGGAAGTTTTTCTGTCATTAGACAATTTCCCGAAGATAGAATAGCAAATTGGTCTTCTGTAATTGTTGTTTTGTTGTCAGCATAATACAAAACTTTTTCGCCATGTTCTAAAAACGAAATAAGATTTTGCGGAAGAAAAATTTTGTTTCTTGGTGTTTGTCGGTCCGAAATGTAGGTATAAGTATTAAACGAATTCATTATAAATTTCTATGTCTGTAGGTGTCTTACTTTAGTCGATATCTTTCAAATTAATGCATTGCATCATCTTATTTATATAATTTTCGTAAAGCAATTTTGTGTTATTATTACTATTATTATAAAAATTATTATCACCGTTGTTTGAGATTTTATTAACCACAGTGCAATATTAAACGATAAGAATTTTAATATTACTTATTTTTCTATTAAATACAAAAAAAATTACAAATTGAATACAAGTCATTGGTGCTATTTTACTCAACATTATAGTAAAAATATATTTAATGTCCATAGCTAACTACTCTTGATATTTTACAATTATCAGGACTTTGTTTCCAAATGTGTACAAACTTAAATGTTCCACAATTGATAAGAAATTTATTTTCCAAACGGCAAAATTGATGGATTCCGGTTTGGATGGCTCCGTAATCTAGAATTGGATATACTTCCACACTCTCCACTACAAGAACCCTCCGAGTATATATATAGTTTTTCGTCCCTCTTTTATAATTATCAGTGGTCTTTTCATACCTGCCAATCCACCAACATCGTGAAAGAATTCAAGATCTTTAGTGAAAAAGGTTTTAAGCATGTTAATATCCCCGATATTGGCAGCGCTGAAAAGCAAACTTTTATTCTTCATAACCGTGTCATATAATTCTTTTGAAAGCGGATTGTATGGTTTAGATTGAGAAAGGCTGCTAGAATACGCAAAAAAGCATATTAAAACCAAGAAAAATTAAATCAATATTATTTTTGTTCATATTTTTTTCTTTAGTTATTTTGAATATTCGGATAGGTTAATAGATATTATTTCTTATTATTTTAGTGATTTATATATCGTTTTTTGAGATCGACAACTTTAAAAAGATATAAAACGGCTTAATAAATTACTGAATGTCTGGTGTGATGTATGAATTAGATTTAAATGTCCTAAAACTTAGATTCTACCTTACAGCTGATAGATACTTATTCCCGGATTTTGAATTTTCTCTATATAATTATCAATATATATAAAATCAAAGGCCTCCTGTAGGAAGCCTTCGAAACACCAAATCACAAAATATTAATATGAAAAAAATTATTACAATGCTGTCGCTGTATATGTAACTGTTTGCGTGTAAGTTCCCGCCGGTTTACCTAAAATGTCGGCAGAAGACGATTTTGCTGCAGGAATCGTATAATCCAAGTTCAATGTTAATGCGCTTCCAAGTGGAGCATTGGTAACTAAATTTTGATCTGTTGCAGATAAAACTACAGTGTTTTTTGTTCCGCCCATTGTTCCGGATGCTGCAGCTGCTTTGATGGTCAAAACATTAACAGGGATTGTATTGATTCCATTCAGGAAATTTGCACCGCCTGCTTTTACTTTGACGTTAAAGTTCTTGGTTGAAGTAACTTTTAAAGAGTTGGCTTTAGTAACCGTCTGATCAGAGTTATAGTCTGCTGCAGTAGCATAGGTAAAATCAACCGTATTACCAATTGCAGTACTTCCCGGATCGATAGAGATCACATCGTTTAGCGTAATATTTACGGTTGTTGTTGCGGTTGTATTTTGAGCATTAACAGTGTTAGTTCCTAATATAGTTGCTCCAATAGTTAAGGCTGCGATTGCGATTAATTTTGTCATGATCGTAATATTTAATTTTTATTTCTTGTTTAATTGTTCTCTTTTGAGCACTACAAATCTACGGCAGCGCTAAAATTTTCTTTGTAGTTGAAAATGGAAGTTCATGTAGTAAAATAACTACACGAATCAGTTAAGACCAAGTTTCTTCAGTTGCTCACTGAAAATCTTGAAATTTAGAAGAAGAATAGAATTAGCAGTTGATGTTTTTCCCAGTCAATATTTTTTCCTGCGACAAAATTGTTCAGTAGTACGAAAAACTAACGAAAGATTCTTATCCTATTTCTAATACTTTGTCTCAATCAAATAAACAAAGTATTATGAATATTGACACAGCAGGATTTATTTCATGGATGGAAAGAATTATGACGAGATTTGATCTTCTTGGGAAGAAGATGAAGGAAATCAGAATGAACTTAACAGTATTGACGGGGAGCAGTTATTGGATAATAAGGATGTACTGAGATTACTTAAAATCAGCTCAAGGACTTTTCAGAGATACCGGTCTGATGAGAAATTGCCATACTACACGATCATTGGAAAACATTATTACAAACTTTCCGATGTTCATCAGTTGATTAGAGACAGTTTTAAAAGACGATGACAAATTTTCTTATTGAAAAGCAAATCTTATCTGTTTTATAAATAGGTCATTCTTAATGTTTCTACTTAAAATTTTAGTGTAGCTAATTCTCCAAATTATCCTACAAACACTGTTGAAACATATTTTAGGTACGTACTTCTGCTGATGAGGTAAGATTTCTGACAATGGGTCTACAAATATTCTAACCTGAATTTTTAAGGTATTCCTGCTACAATATAATTAACTGTTGACATTAAGAAAGATATGTTTGAAATTTATCCTAATCCTGTCAACCATATCTTAAATATCACTAAAGTTTCAGATCAAGCAAAATATAAAATTTATAATAGGTTAGGTCGGCTTATATACCAGTTTATTAATTGTACCTTACCAATGTCCAAAAAGACAAACAAAATTATGCTCATTGACAAAAATTTACTCTCCAGATACGGAGCAACTACCGATTTATATAAACCAAAAGATATCATTTTCGGAGAAGGAGATACGCCAAAATATTATTATCAAATAATATCCGGAGACATTAAACTCAATCATATTGATGAAAATGCACGTGAAATAATCATCAGTTTATTGAAAACAGGGGATAGTATTTGTGAATTTCTTCTGTTACTTGATACCAAATATCCCGTCAACGCTACCGTTATGACAGAGTCAACAATATTGAAAATAACAAAAGCTAATTTTGCAGAGATGTTAAATTCTCATCCCGAGATCGTATTGGATGTATGTAAATTCGTTTCCGAGCGTTTGCATCATAATGTTATAAAAACTAAAAATATTACTTCCCCCTTTGCAGAAGTGCGCATAAAAGCTATGCTGAATTTTTTTAAGGATTTAAACAACAATGATAAAACCGATTATTCTTTTCAAGTACCTTTAACCCGGCAGCAATTAGCTGCAATAACTGGTTTACGTACGGAAACTGTTATCAGATGTATAAAGAAATTGGAGAGAGAGAAGTTTTTAAAGATTCATAATCACAAGATTTTTATTTAGATCACAAGATTATTACTAGAGAAATTCTCCAGAACGAGATAATGAGATTCATTCTAAAAATTTCATCAGGATGCATCATTTGATGGCAGCGGAAATCCTGCATATCCTCAAAATTCAGGTCTGCAAATTCAAGCCACTTTTTATTAAAAAATGGAACCTTACCGTTAGGAAGTGCATTAGATATGTTAGAAGGTACTCGATCTGCTGACATTTTAACGTATGCCTCGTTTTTTTCAATCTGCTTATGGGCGTTCACTTGTTCTGCTATATCAGTAGCCACCATCAAAATGTCAGAAATATTCACATAAGTATCTGCAGGCGGTGGCAAGTAATAAAATTCAGCCAGTGCCACTAGGCAAATAAACTATTTGATTCTTATTGGATTGATGTTTTCGCAATGCTATCTTATAATGAGATCCTACATTAAAAAAAATGCAGTCAACCAAACTGTGATTTTCCTATTATTAACAGTTTTATCGTGTGATTATAATTATGATTACTATGATCAACGTCATAAAATTTATAATATCTATTTATCTAAATTGTTTTCTCAAATCACATTAAAAAAATGAAGAACTTATTATGTTTTAGTCATCTGTCGTGGAACTTTGTTTACCAACGACCTCAACACCTTCTAACAAGGTTTTCAAAGTTTTATCATGTGTTTTATTTCGAAGAACCAAAGATTGGTGACTCAGATATGTACACTGTCAATATTCAGGACGGAGTTTCTATTGTGGAATTGTTTATCACCAGGCATGATGATTCCACCAATGATAGAATCCGGGATCTTATTAATCAGATATTAAATGAGTATAATGTTGAAAGTTATATCAATTGGTATTATACGCCAATGGCGTTGCAGTTTACCGATCATCTGAATCCGGGAAAAATTATTTATGATTCTATGGATGAGCTGTCTGCGTTCAGATTTGCTCCGCCACAGCTTTTGGAATTAGAAGACGAACTTTTCAAAAAAGCTGACGTTGTTTTCACGGGTGGTAATTCACTTTATCAGGCTAAGAAAAACCGCCACCACAACATTCATGCAATGCCAAGCAGTATTGACAAAGCTCACTTCGGAAAAGCAAGAAAGATTCAGCATGAACCAGAAGATCAGATGTCAATCGGTTTTCCAAGGTTAGGCTTTTTTGGGGTTGTTGACGAAAGGTTTGATATAGAACTTCTCCGTGAAGTTTCTGCACAACGCACGGACTGGCAGTTTGTGATTATTGGTCCTATTGTTAAGATCAATCCGGATGATTTGCCCCGTGCTTCTAATATTCATTATTTAGGACCAAAAACGTATACAGAATTGCCTCAATATATCGCTCATTGGGATATTGCGTTGATTTTATTTGCTTTAAATGAATCTACAGAATTTATCAGTCCTACCAAAACTCCTGAATATCTGGCAGCCGGAAAACCTGTAATATCGACAGCAATAACAGATGTTGTACAACCTTATGGAAATTCCGGTCTGGTGCAGATCGTTGATGATGCAGCCTCATTTATTTTGGCCGCTGAAAAAATATTCACAGATACAGAAAAAGATTACTGGCTGCGAACGGTTGATCATTTTCTCGAAAATGATTCCTGGGATCATACTTTCAATAAAATGAATGCCCTTATTAATAATGTGAAAAAAGATCAAACTCAAATTAAAAATACACAAAATCAAATTAACCATGTATGATTTTTTAATAGTAGGCTGCGGTTTTGCAGGAGCAGTTTTGGCAGAACGCCTTGCTGATGAGGGAAAGAAAATTTTAATTGTAGATAAAAGGGATCATATTGCAGGGAATGCCTATGACTATTATAATGAAGAGGGTATTCTGATTCATAAATACGGGCCTCATATTTTTCACACAAACTCTGAAGATGTATTTAAATATTTAGGGAGATTTACAGACTGGAGACCTTATGAACATCGTGTCTTGGGAAGTGTTGACGGTCTATTGGTTCCGATTCCTATTAATCTGACCACAATCAATGAATTGTATGGTAAAAATCTTACCTCCGATGAAGTTACAGATTTTTTAGCTTCAAAAGCCGAAAAAAGAAATCCTATTCTCACTTCAGAAGATGTTGTTTTGAATGTAGTAGGGAAGGAATTATATGAAAAATTTTTCAAAGGGTATACAAAGAAACAGTGGGATCTTGATCCTTCAGAATTGGATGCTTCGGTTACTGCAAGAGTTCCGACAAGAACCAATAAAGATGACCGCTATTTCACAGATACTTTTCAGGCGATGCCAAAAAACGGATATACTGAAATGTTTAAAAAAATGCTGTCCCATAAAAACATAAGCATTATGCTTCAGACAGATTATAGAGATATTGTGGATGTAATTCCTTTTAAAACCTTAATCTATACAGGTCCTATCGACTCGTATTTTGATTACTGCTACGGAAAATTACCGTATCGTTCAATTGATTTTAAATTTGAAACCTTGAATCAGAAAAATTATCAGTCAACGGGAACCGTCAATTATCCAACCTCCAATTTATATACAAGAATTACAGAATTTAAATTTTTAACCGGACAAAAAAACGAAAAGACAACCATCGTCTACGAATATCCGACTGCCGAAGGGGATCCATATTATCCAATTCCGAGAAAACAAAATCAGGAAATTTACAATCAATACAAGAAGTTGTCTGAAGAACATCCTGATGTATTTTTCACAGGTCGTTTGGGAACCTACAAATATTACAACATGGATCAGGTAGTGGCGCAGTCACTGGCACTTTTCAAAAAGTTAAAAAGCAGAGAGCAGTATGTTCAGCAATGATTTTGAAGCGTTAAATATCAGTCCGTTCAACAGTTTTCTGATGGGCGGATTTGAATGTGCAGATCACCAGAATGCTTTCGGAAAAAGGGTAGATTTATACAAAACATCCGGTCATGAACGATATTTGGAGGAAGACTATGATAAATTGAATGAATTGGGAATTAAAACGATCCGCGAAGGCATCCGGTGGAGTATGGTTGAAAAAAAACCTTATGAATATGATTGGACGGAAGTAGAGCGGATAATAAAAGCTTCTCAGTCAAAGGATATTCAGGTTGTGTGGGATGTCTGCCACTTTGGTTTTCCTGATGATCTTACTCCTCTTCATCCACTGTTTGCGGGCAGATTCAGTCATCTGTGCCGTGAATTTGTTTTGAAATACAGAAGCCTGGTTCCCAATGGTCCATTAATTATAACTCCAATTAATGAAGTCAGTTTTATATCCTGGCTGGGAGGTGATGTCAGAGGTACTTCTCCATACTGCATTGGTCAGGGTTGGGAAGTGAAATATAATTTGATGAAAGCTTATATCGAAGGCATTGAAAAGATGAAAGAAGTGGATTCTTTAGTGCGAATTTTAATCACTGAGCCTCTGGTAAGTATTGTATCGAACGATCCAAATAATCCGGAAGCAGTTTTAATTTCCGAACAGAAACATTTTGAGCAGTTTCAGGTTCATGATATTCTTTCGGGAGCAATGTGTCCGGAGTTAAGAGGCAAACCTGAATATCTGGATATTATTGGGGTGAATTATTATTACAATAATCAATGGATTAATGAAACCCACGAATTTTTACCTTGGGCAGAAGAACCGCCACATGCTTTATTCAGGCCGCTTCATTCTTTAATTGAAACTGTTTTTATCAGGTATGGTAGACCTATCATTATAGCTGAAACCAGTCATCCAGGCGAAGACAGAGCAAAATGGATTCGTGCGATAAAAAAGGAATGTGTTTCCATTTTGAGATCTGAACTTCCACTTTTGGGATGCTGTTATTATCCTTTGATAGACCGTCCGGATTGGGATGATTTGGTAGACTGGCATCACAGTGGAATTTATGATATTTTTGATACAACAACCTTGGAAAGAGTACCAGATACAGACAGTATTGATGCTATAAAGAAATTCAAAATACAAATGGACGAAATCATGTTTGACGTTAAGAACTAGATATCTATTTTTTACGATTGACCTCTCTTCAAAGAGGTCTTTTTTGAGAATCTACGCTTTGACAGAATTTAATACACCCAAAAAACAATATATCTAAAGTTATAATCAGGTCATATCAATCTGTGTTCAAAATCTGGTGCATTTTAATGGCATTAATATGGTAACAGAAAGATAATAGTATAAGCTCTTCTTTTTATTCATAATTTTATAATTAAAGTTTGAAAAATACGCACACCAAAACAAATAAATCCAAAATAGCAGATTTAGTAATTTCTGCTCAAATTATAGGAGATCAATCTCTTTCCGAAGCGGCAGAAACAGATTCTATAAGCTCTTTTCCTACACTAACTTTAGGAAGACTGAAATCTGCAAATCTTTTAACAGCAAGTATTGCTAAAAAATATGGTGGTCAGAATTTAGGTTTAACATCAGGAACAAATTTAGCACTGCTTACTATACTGAAAAATATAGGCAGAGGAAATTTAGTAATGGGAAGAGTACTGGAAGGACACATCAATGCTCAGATTTTAATTCATCAATTTGGAAGCGATAATCAAAAAAAACTTTTTGCGGAAGAAGCATTTGACGGAAGACTCTTTGGTGTCTGGAATACGCAAGCAGAAGCTGGCACTGTATTGTTAAAAATAGAGAAAGGAAGTTATCAACTACATGGTACAAAAACTTTTGCCACCGCAACCGACTATGTTACCCGACCTGTAGTCACCGCTGCGATGAAAAATGGAGGCTGGCAAATGTGCGTAGTTCCATTAGATAAAGTAACGGTAAAAACCGATTCAAGCTGGTGGAATCCTATGGGAATGAAGGCGAGCCGAAGCTTTAAAATGACTTTTTTAAAAGCTGATATTCCAAAAATAAATCTTTTAGGATCAGCAGGAGAATATTATAAACAGCCGGGTTTTAGTGGCGGTGCGGTACGTTTTGCTGCGGTACAGCTTGGTGCAGCTGAGCAACTTTTAAATGAAACAAAAAAATACCTTATAAACTTAAACAGAACCCAGGATCCTTTTCAGAAAATGCGGTTAGGTCAGATGGCTATTGCTGTAGAATCTGGAAACCAATGGTTGAATGCTGCTTCTATCCGAATAGATCATTATATGAAAAAAACCTCAGTAAAAGAGGGCGAAAGCTATGTCATTTATGTTAATATGGTGCGAACCGCAATAGAGCAAATTTGCATAGAGGTAATGAATCTTTGTCAAAAATGTGTCGGTGCTCGCGGACTCAATAAACCTTATCATTTTGAACGAATTATCCGTGATCTCAGTACCTATTTACGTCAGCCTGCTCCCGATGCAGTATTGGCAGATGTTGGCGGTTATGTTCTGAATAATGATTTTCCTGCAAACGAAATATGGAATTTGAATTTTAAAAAATAAAACATGCATAAAATAAATTTTGAGAATATACCACTGGCACCCGAACAATGTGTCACAGGATTTGGGACAACACTTATTGTGGCTCCACACGCAGATGATGAAAGTTTAGGTTGCGGGGGAGTCATTTCGCTGTTAAGAAAATATGAACAGACTGTTTATATATTATTGCTCAGCGATGGAACACTGTCTCACCCTAACAGTAAAGAATATCCAGCCGAAAAACTAAGAGACCTTCGGGAAAATGAAATGCTGGATGCAGCTGAAATTCTGGGTGTAACAGCAGAAAATATTATTTTTTGCAGATATCCAGACAGAAATGTGCCCACAATTCAGCATGAAGGTTTTGACGCTTCTGTAGCCAGCATATCTAAATTGATGGATAAAATTAAACCACAAAGTATTTTTGTTCCTTGGCGTAGAGATCCGCATCCTGATCATCAGGCTGCTTTTCAGCTGATAAGCAATGCTGAAACTTCGAATGCAAAAATATATGAATATCCTATTTGGCTGAAAGAACTTGGCGAGCAGGAAGATTTGCCAACTGCGGAAGAAGCAATGCCTTTTCGGTTAAATATCGCCAATGTGCTTGACAAAAAGCAGCGTGCAATCTCTCAACATCGTTCTCAGATTACAGATCTTATCAGCGACGATCCTGAAGGATTTCGGCTTTCTGAAGAGATGCTCAGTCAATTTAATGTACCTTACGAAACTTTTTTTATATCAAAATAATGAACGAAAAACAATCTTTAGATTCAGAATACTTCAAAGATGTTTATGATGCTAATGAAGATCCGTGGAATTTCGAAACAAGCGAATATGAGGCAGCAAAATATGCAGCGACGATCTCAGCTCTGCCGAGAAAGCAATATGAAAAAGTTTTAGAAATTGGGTGCTCTATTGGTGTTCTTACCCAGCTTTTAGCAAAAAAAAGCATTTATTTATTGGCAACAGACGTATCACAAAAAGCGTTAGATCTTGCTGCTAAACGATGTGAAAATTTAAGCAATACATTTTTTAAAAAAATGAGCTTTCCCAAAGAATTGCCAGAAAAATCATACGATTTAATCATGATTTCAGAAGTAGCTTATTATTTGTCAGCTGCTGACTGGCAATTTGCCATGAATAGTTTATATGAGAGATTGCTTCCCAAAGGAAATATCGTTCTGGTTCACTGGTTGCCAGTTGTTCATGATTATCCGCAGACAGGCGATGAGGTTCATGACAGTTTTGAGAAAGTAATGCAAGATAAAATGACGAATGTTTTTTCTACACGAGCAGAAACTTATAGAATTGATGTTTGGGTAAAATCATAATCAGAATATTCCTGAAGCTTATTTTGTAAATCTTTTATCGCCGTGTCGATAGGCACATTGTGAAATTTTTTATCCAAATTAATCTTTTCCATTTGAATTAATTTTTCATACCATTCCCCGAAATATCGACTGTCAAGTAATGATTTATAAATGTGCTCATCGGCAGTAATTTCTGGAGCTATTTTTTGCATTGTTTCAAAGAATTCAGATACTGTTTGGTCTTTTAATTCCCACAACGTCATCAGATTTTTCTTTTGAGTAAGTCTGTGGAACATGGAAGCACAAGATTCTACAAAATAATCGCCAGCATGATTTCCCAGATTTTTCCAGACATTGAGTTGATAAGACAAACCAATTTCTGTTCTGCCGATGCATCTTGCAGAAGTATGTACTGTTACTTTATTACTGTGTCGAATTTTGGCATCTACAGTTTCCAATCTTTCAAAAAAAGCACAATCTTCTAAATGTTCTACTTTTGGTACACCTCCTGATTTCTCATAACAAAATGTGGTAATAGCAAAGCTGCCATTGAAATGCTGATGGTGTCTTGGGTTAGGGTCAAACTCAGAATTAATGATCTTTCCTTCTAGTTCAGCAAGCAAAAGTCTATACTTTTCGTCTTTAAAATGATGTAAACGTGTGAATTCGTCTAAACCTGCGAGTTCGTCTTCAGAAAGTAAAATTCTGCCTCCTACGGCCTCCGCTCCGTTATCGATTTCCCAATGGGTCTGCGCAATCCAGTCTGATGCTACCATCGTATCACCATCTGTGGTCATTATGATACCACCACCATTTTTCGAAAGTCTTGCATAGGCACATTCCATCAATTTCCTGCGTACATAGCCAATATTTGCTTGTTTAGGCGAAAGTTTTACCTCATCCAAATAAAGGTTAAGATGTGGATGATGCTCCTGAAATTCCTTAATTAGTGCTACAGAATTATCAGTACAATTATTAGCCAAAACTAAAATTTCAAAATGATCGGAAGCAAAAGGCTCGCCAAAAATATCAACCTGATTGTGAAACGAAATCAGTGTTTTTAAGATATGTGCTTCTTCATCCTTTACAGGAATGACTATGCAGAATTTTACAGTGGGTGAAATTTTAAATCTGGAGAATAAAAATTCACTGGAACTCTCTGTAGGATTTTTCATCTTATTTTTTTTAATCGAGTAGGTGTAAACTATTTTTATTGATTAAAATATTCAAATCTACATTTTTAGAAAACACTGTAATACAGAGGTTTTCTTAACGGCATGATCAACCAGATATTTGCAATTCTAATACCATTTTAGTTTTGTGATGTGGTACTCACGCAATTTTTTTTTTGAAATGAGATAATTGATGAGCTAGAGGTAAAATTGATAAAATATAATTCTATAACACAAAAAATGAAACTTATCTTTCTAACTCTGGTTTTTTCATTATTTTTATCAAGTATAACTTTTGCCGTATTAAAAGGTTACACATATTTATTTGTTCCTTTTTTTAATTCTGAATCAAGAAATTATAAAATTTTATTGTAAAAAGTTCAGATCAACGTAAAAACACTTACAAAATATGATTAATATAAAAGTAAAACGCGAAAAAATGAATACCGTATTTATGAAACATCATCTGATGGGGTTGCCCTTTGATGCGGTCATTCACCATTTCAGCGATAAAGATCAGAATGAACATATACACGATCATCCGTTTAGTTTTACAACACATATTTTAAAGGGGAGTTATGTCGAAAAGATCTACGAGATTCTTGCAGATGGAACTTATATCTCATCCATACATCACAGAAAAGAGGGAACTTCACATTTTGTATCTGCTTATATAATACATGAAATCATTGAGCTACCGGAAGGTGAGTGCTTTACTCTGATAAGACCCTACGAAAAAGAAAAAGAGACTTGTTTCTACAGATTTGAAGATGGAAAGGTTTTTAAACGACAGTGGAATCAGCGTAAGTTTAGAGAAATAATTTAATGTTGAATTTGAATTGTTGTATTCTGCGAGGTATAGATTTTTACTGAGAATAAAGGGTAATTTTTCAATTTACATGATGTGGTTTGGTGTGTATTAAATCATCTGTTTCTTAGGTAGTTTCAAGTATTAATCTAGTATGAGTAAGAAGTTCATCTTTAATATCCGTAGTAATTCTCATAATAATAAAATAATTGTAGGTGATCAATGATTTAAAAATTCTACGCCAACATATTAATACTAATATTTTAAAATATCCTTAACATTTTTCCTTATTGAGTTGGATCATCGAGAGCATGTTTCTAAGTTCTGAATTGCTTGCAAGGCTATTCGACTCTATAGTACATATATTCCGATGTTTCTGCTGAAAAAAGATGGGTAGCAAGAATTACAGATCTCATACCCTCTTTCTTATCATCTGTTTTGACGAATCGATTTCCGTTTTGCTTCCTTGAATAGACATCTGCATATAAAGTTGTATTTTGGATCTCTGGAACTATGTTTAAAGCTTTATCCTTAATTACTATTGATTATAGGTAAGTTGGAATTATGTGTGAAAACCGATAGACTAAATCTGCAAAAAAAATAAGTAATAATAATCTTCGATGATTTATAGATGAGCGCTGTTGTTTTTAACAAACAATAAATAATTTTAAAATTTAACTTATATTAGATATCTAAAAATTTCAAGATGCTGGAAAATTTTGAATTTTATCTTTTTTTGGTTCTGGTTATCACTTTGCTCATTATGCTGGCTAAGAAAATTCAGGTTGCATATCCTGTATTATTGGTGTTAGCGGGGCTTCTCATCAGTTTTATCCCTGGTGTGCCACCTATTAAAATAGAACCCGAATTATTATTCATCATTTTTTTACCTCCGTTGCTCTATGAAGCTGCATGGTCAACCTCGTGGAAAGAACTGTGGCGATGGCGGAGGATTATTTTCAGCTTTGCTTTTGTTGTCGTTTTTTTTACTGCTTTGTCAGTGGCTGTTTTCGCAAATTATTTTATTCCCGGATTTTCCTTAGCCCTGGGTTTTTTATTAGGTGGAATTGTTTCTCCACCGGACGCAGTGAGTGCTGGGGCAATATTAAAATTTGTAAAAGTGCCGAAGAGACTGGCCTCAATTCTCGAAGGTGAAAGTTTGCTCAATGATGCTTCTTCTCTGATCATTTTCAGATTTGCAATGATTGCTGCGGCTACCGGACAATTTGTTTGGCACGAAGCAGCAGGAAGTTTTGTATGGATGTGTTTTGGTGGTGTGGGAATCGGACTTGTTATTGCGTATATTTTTATGAAAATGCACAAAATTTTACCTACCGATTCAAATATTGATATTCTACTTACTTTTATTGCTCCCTTTTCAATGTACTTGGCAGCAGAACAACTACATGCATCCGGAGTTTTGTCGGTTGTAACCGGTGGATTATTTCTTTCTTATCGCAGTCATGACTTTTTAAGCAGTGCATCAAGAATACGTACGGTAACAGTTTGGGAAAGTTTTTGCTTTTTGTTAAATGGGATTGTATTCATGCTCATCGGCTTAGATTTGCCAGAAATTGTTTCCGGATTGGGTGATACAGATATATTCACTGCAATCGGTTATGGAATAGCAGTTACTGTTGTCCTGATTATTGTAAGAATATTTGCGGGCTACGCAGCGGTGATTACAACTTTAATTATGAGAAATTTTATCACTGTTGCAGATGCAGAATCACCCGGCTGGAAGACGCCCATGATTATCGGTTGGACTGGAATGAGGGGAGTAGTTTCTTTGGCAGCAGCGCTTTCGATTCCCTTGACTTTAGATGACGGAACTCCTTTCCCACAACGAAATATGATACTCTTCATGACCTTTATTGTCATTCTTTTAACACTACTTCTTCAGGGGCTGACACTTCCCATTTTACTTAAAAGGTTTCCTCCAATTGACCGGGACTTTATAAAAAGTGAGAAAGAGATAGATTACGAAATTCAAAACAGTCTGGCGGCAGTGGCGATTGATAAAATTCGCAGCGATTATGCTCACAAGATAGAAAGTTTCCCGGCATTAAAAGATCAATTACAGAAATATGAAAACCAATTGAGCAGTTCTGAGATTATTCTTAATTTTGATGAATACAGAAATATTTATATAGACATTCTCGAAACTCAAAGAAGCTGGCTGATCAATAAAAACCGTGAGGAACTTTTGCTAGATGAAGAAATAATCAGAAAACATCTTCGGCTGCTTGATCTTCAGGAGGAAAGATTAAATATGAAAAGCTAGGAGAATGTAAGATACTACCAGTTCTATGGAAAAAAAATCGCATTACTCTTCGAATAATAAATATGTATTTGTAGGTATTGTCCAAGACCATTTCCAGATGGTCATAAGATTAAAATCTTTTTTGCAATTACATCTTTTTTCCCAATTTTAATTACAAAAATATTCAAAGACTATAACAACTTTTTCAAGATAATTTAATTGGGTTTACTGATGCAAACGAATATCTAGTTCCCTCTAATGCTGTTAAAGCATTCCTTTTTTTTTCCGGTTGGTGAACCATCAATAACAATAAATCCTAATCATTATAGTCGTTCTCACAAACTACTTTTACTTAAAACTATCAAAACCAAGTCAAATTTCATTCCCCTTTGCTTTATTTATAGTGGTAGAGGGAACTGTGTTTTTCTTTCATGATTTAAAAGATTTTATATTTTATGCATAGAAAATTAGAGTGGACTAAAAAACTAACCAGATGGTCCTATTAGAGATACAGAAAACTCCCATACTGATGATGCTGAAGCTAATAGAAGTGAGGAAGAAGGACAAAACCGAGCAGAAGTACAGGGTAGCGAAGCCCTCAACTAATTTTAACATCTAAGATTAGTTGAGCTTATTAATTAACTTTTAAATAATTGGTTTTCAGTTTTTTAAAAAACATAATCTATATTGATTGAAATATTAATAAAAATTAAATTTTCATTATTAAAAATTTATTACTTTAGCAAAAACAAACAACCAAATCACCTAAATATGAAAAAAGTTCTATATTGTTTTGCGGTTTTCTCTGCAAATTGGGCTTATGGCCAGATAATCATTCAGCCTCCAACATCTGTAAATTTTGAATATGATGAAGCCGGAAATCAAAAATACCGAGGTGATGGTGTGCTCTCACGAAATCAAAACGTAGGTTTAGAACAGACTTATATTTTAGATTCAAGTGATGCACCAACAACTTCCGCAGTGTTAACCGAGCAAGAATTTTGGAATAATATCGGAATCTATCCAGTCCCTGTGAAAGATATACTTACTATAGATTGGACGGAGAATGTGAATGATTTAATTTCAAGTGTTGGTCTGTATCAACAAAGTACTGTTCACTGGGTTTTCCAAAGCGAAAAAATACCAAGTCTAAATAGAAAGCTTCAGATTAATATGTCTAAGCAGTACATGGGAGTTTATATCTTAGTGTTTACCCTTAAAGATGGTAGGCGAGTAAGTAAGAACATTACCAAACTTTAAAGCGACCGCTTTTCAACACCTTCTACAAAATAATTCTCAAAAAACTTTATTGATATGAAAAAAAATTTCCTTTTCATTGCATTGCTGCTTTTTATTTCTAACTACGCTCAAAGTGATGATAAATTTCACGATACCAAAGGTTCGATTGATGTAAATAGTGGAGGTCAGCTGCAGTATACTTTACCGATTGCTCTTCCACCTGGTGTCAAAACTGTTGCTCCCCAAGTCAACCTCTCCTACACAAGTGGTTCAGGAAATGGAACTGCAGGTTATGGATGGAATGTCGGTGGTATCACTGCCGTATCAAGAGTCAGCAGGAATATTGAGAAGGATAATGAAATTATTGGTGTCCAGTCTGACTATTCAGATTTGTACAGTTTCAATGGCCAAAGATTGATTTTGAAGTCAGGGGAATATGGTAAGGACGGAGCTGTATATGCGACAGAAAAATTTTCAAACCTGAAAATTAAATCTTATGGCAGTATTGCAGGAAAACCGTGGCAGGGACCTGCGTACTGGGAAATTACTTTTGAAGACGGTTCACAGGCATGGTATGGAACAATACCAAATTTGTTAGCAGCAACTACAGATTTGCAATATAATATTGTAAAATGGAAAGACACCAGTGGGAATATTATTACATATGAATACGACCAAACTGATCTCAACAGTCATAATATCTCACTAATTAAAAGTATAAAATGGGGTGGTAATGAAAATTTAAACAAGCCAAATTTTAATACCATAAATTTTAATTACATTGATAGAATTGTAAAAGAAACAGCTTATCATCAAGGTATATTGCATACTCAACAAAGTATTTTAAAGGAAATTATTGTCCTTACAAATCAGTCTCAGTTCAGAAGATACGAAGTCGATTATATTGATAACGGTACGAGCTACCAATTTATTAATAAAATTACAGAATATAACTCTCTTAACGAACCTGCAAATCCCGTATCTTTTACGCATGCTCCAAATCAGATGGGATCAGAAGAAACCTCTTATCACCATAATATTACTAATTTCAATACCAAGAAATATGCAGATTTCAATATGGATGGTGTTGCAGATTTTATTGAATTTGTATCAGTTGGGGTAATCAATTATAAAAGTTCAGTTTATGCCAGTGTCAGCCCTATTTCTTTACAATATGATTCTTCAAAATTTTCGGCAAACGATTTTAAAAATGCAGTCCCTGTAACTTTTAAGAACAATAATTACGTAAAAAATAAAGTTGGTTTAGTAATACCTGTTCCTAAGGCGACAAGCGTATCATATAAAAAAAATTATGAATTTCAGGTGTATTCGATTAATATCCAAAATCAAAGTTTAGATTTCGAATATTCAAAGACAATTGATTATGATTCTTACACTCCTCTAGTATTTGATGACGAATTGGGATCATGTAATAATCCATCAATTGTTATTAAGGATGCTGTTAGTTATGATTTTAATGGTGACGGAGTTTCCGAACTTGTTATGAAATTTCAGTCCAGCAGGATATGCGGTGGTGGTTTAGATCCTGGCTTATCAGGTAAATCATCATCTGATGATGTAAATGAATCAGACGATATATCAAATTCAAAGTATAACCCTTCTATTGATCAAACAAATACAGAGCTTGGGTATGATGAGGTTCCAGAACCAATTAATATCATTCCTGGTCAGACTTTCCAACTAAACTATTCTTACGTACTTATTGATCTGGATCAGAACATAGCTGTGCCGCAGAGCGTTTACAATTTCGATAATGGTATCGGAGGTACGGCAAATTCTTTAAAATTTGCTGATTTTAATGGAGATGGTATACAAGAAATCATTATCCAGATTAATTCTCAATTCAATAGAGTTCTTAATATAAAGAGAGATCTAGCCTTAAATTACTCGACAGCTACTGTTGGAAACTTTGAAGGTCAAAACTTTGTAGGATCTGTCTATAATGCTATGCTGTTTGGGGATTTCAATGGCGATTCAAAAATGGATATACTTGTACCCCAAGCTAATAAATCTTACAATTGGGATTTATATACATCGACAGGCAAGTCCTTTATCAAATCATATATCAACAACTTTGTATTTTATCAGGCCGGGACTGAAACATTAACCTCAAGTACACATAATACATTTTATGAAAGCGGATGTACTTATGGGATGTTGAGAATGTTTCAGTATCAAACGGGCGATCTTGACGGAGATGGAAAATCTGAAGTCATCGTTTCTAATGTGTTACTCTATGATCATGAGTGGAATGCTCACAGAGATCAGGAATGGACAACCACTACTGTTGCAGTTTATTCGACTAATAAGTTAACGGGAGCAATTAATAAGAGTATTGTCTATAATCCCTCCCAAAGCGGACCATTCGGGGTAACTTATTATGCTTTATATAATACGGATAACAGTAGTCCAATCCAGACGAACAGCGAAATTAATTTTTTTAGAACCAAATACTGGCTTAAAGGATTTAATGAGAAAGTAATTCCGTTCAGTACATTAAGTCTTAACAGAGAAAATCAGCAGATTATTCTTACGGGCAAGCCTGTAGACTGTCAGGGTGCAGAATGTGATCAGAATTATGTGTTGCATTATAATTATACTTTTCTTCCTACTATAGCAAAAATAACTCACATCAAGCAAGGGGATGTTACAACTATTATTGATTATAAATCAATAAATAGCTATGCAGATTCTAATTTTTACAAAACAATCCAGAGTGAGCCTTATCCATATATGGAATTGGATCAAATTCCTATGTCGTCAGTTGTTTCAAAACTTTCACAGTTTACAAACAGTAGTTTATTGCTCTCACAAGACTTTAGATATAGAGGTCTATTATCTAATTATCATGGCAGAGGGATGGTCGGTTTCAGACAGATTGCAAAAAGTTCCTGGTACGCCTCTGGTTTTGAAAATACAAAAATATGGTCAGGTGTCGAAATACATTTACTGAACGAATCCGTTCCTCTTAAAGAATGGGCTATCAGGACAAATGATGAAAGTAAGATTTTCCCTGTCATGTTGACAGAATCTAATAATGAATTGTTAAGTTTAAAAGTCAATACCTATAAAGTTGAGAAAATTATTAATGGGCAAGTAAGTACTACAGTTGCAGATATTGATAAACCTAAGGTGGTGAATGCAACTCTTTTAGAAACTTCCAGATCGAAAGATTTTCTGAAAGGTATTATTACTGAAAATTCTACAGTTTACGGAGATTATTATCTTCCTACGCAGAATATATCAAATACTAATAATGGGTTTGCGATTTCCACTGACACTTATGAATATTATAATAATATATCAGGACAAGGAAGTGACTACTATATCGGACGATTAAAAAATAAAATTACGACAGCTCAGGTATATAATGATACCAAGACAAGCAAAGAAGAATATACTTATGATAGTAATCTAATAAAAACCTTAAAATCATGGAATAGAGATAATACTCACTACCTTCAGGAATCTTTTGATTATGATGGGTTTGGAAATGTTCTTGGTAAAACAATCTCAAATAGTATTGATTCTCAAACAAAAAGCACAAGTGTAGCTTTTGATACTATGGGAAGATTTGTTATACAGCGTACGGACAATTTAGGTCTAATAAATACAATAAATTATAATAGCTGGGGACAAATAACTAGCCAGATTGATCCCCAGGGAAATTCAACTACTTCGAACTACGATGGATGGGGAAAAATCCTAAATACAACTTCAAATTTGTCAGGAACCTCGTCCTATGACTATGAGAAGTTATCTGGTGGTGCTGGAATAAAGGTTCAAGAGACCAATCCTGTCGGTAATAAAAATATCACTTACACGAATAATATAGGTCAGAAATTTAAAACAATCACTAAAGCGTTTAATCAAGGGCAATATGTCGTTACAGACTTTGCCTATGATGCAATGGGAAGACAAATTTCTGAAAGTGAACCCTATTATGAAGGTCAGAGCGCATCTCAGTGGAATACTGTGGAGTACAATGATAATTATTACCCTCCAATCGCAATTGCTACTTCATTTAACGGAAAAAAAACAGAAACTGTAATTAGTGGTTTAACTACGACGGTCAGCGAGACAAATGGATATCTTCGAACGACCTCAAAAACTACTGATGCCATAGGAAATGTTATTTCTTCTACTGATAAAGGTGGTTTTTTACAATTTATGTACAATGCTGCCGGTGAACAGACCAAAGCGATTTATGGAACGAATATCGTTGAAACTAAATATGACGTATGGGGTAGAAAATCAGAATTTAATGATCCCTCCAATGGAAAATATCTGTATGAATATGATGGTTTAGGCAACATAAAAAAAATTGTAAGTCCAAAAGGTCTGAAGCAATATAGTTATAACAATTTAGGTCAGCTTATTACTCAGATTGAAACTTCTTCAGATGGAATTTCGACAAATAAAAACATTACATTGGGCTACGACAGCTTTGGCAGGCTGATTTCAAAATCAGGAACTGCAAATGGAAAACATTATAATTCAAATATTGAATTTGATACATACGGCAGAGTTAAGTCAAATGTAGAGAACAGCAATGGAAGGACATTTACACAAAAAGGCTTTTTCTATGATGAAAAGTCAAGAATAAAGTCATACACAAAAAGCTTGCAATCATCAGGTATCTTGACTGAAGTAACAATAATGCATGCATATAATGATTGGAATGGTCAATTATATCAGCTGAAAGATAAAAAGACTGGATTGGTCTTATGGGAGCTTCAAAATACCAATGTTAAAGGTCAAACTCTTACCTCAAAATTAGGTACATCAACTATAAATAATTTATATAGTGTTAATGGTTTTCTTACAAGTACAAATCATTCTTCCGCTGTAAAACCAGGTATTCTACAAATTTCCTATACTTTTGATGCTATAAAAAATGAGTTAACCAACAGGACTACAGGTGGTGATTTTAACATTCTTGAAAGTTTCACTTATGATGATAACAATCGTCTTATCAGTTGGACAGATCCGAGAACAGGGTTAACTTCAAGCAACGTTTATGATGTTAAAGGCCGAATTACAGTAAATGATCAATTGGGGCAGGTTAAATATGAGAATAGCAATAAGATTTATCAATCAACCGGTATTGATTTAAACCCGGCAGGAGTTCAGAATTATACGAATGATCTGATACAGTATATAAGCTATAATGAAAATAATGATCCAATCCACATTGACGGACTAAAAGGTGATGTAGGATTTCAATATGGCTTAACGGCAATGAGGCAGAGAGTTACTTATGGGGGAAATTTCGAACCGAACAAAGATGGAAAGTATACAAAATTATATAACGAAGACGGAAGTTTTGAGATTACTATTGATAATAAAAACAAAGTTGAGAAACATGTTTTATATATCGCCGGAGAACCATATGAAAGCAGTATTTTATTTGTGAAAAATTATAAAGATACGAATGCTTCGTACAAATTTTTGCACAAGGATTATCTTGGAAGTATTTTGGCTGTTAGCGATGCGGCTGGTTACAAGATTGAGCAAAGACATTTTGATGCTTGGGGTAACATTACTCATCTTCAGATCGGTACTGGTTCGGTTTTAACAGATAAGAATTCTATTAGCGATATTATTTCGAAATCCACCTTAATTGTAGACAGGGGATTTACCAGTCATGAACATTTTGTAGAGGTGGGAATCATCCATATGAATGGAAGACTTTATGATCCCTTGTTAAGAAGATTTTTAAATGCTGACCAAAATATACAAGAGCCATTTAATACTCAGAATTATAATAAGTATGGTTATGTACTAAACAATCCTTTAATGTTCAACGATCCAAGCGGAGAAATTTTTGGAATTGGCGAAACACTTGTATCAGCAATTGTTATTGGAGCAATAATTGGTACTGCTGGTTATGTAGTTGGAGCACTTATAACGGGTGAAAAAATTACTTTAGCAGGATTATTTAAAGCAAGTACATTTGGAGCAATTTCAGGTGCCGTAACATTTGGAATTGGTAGTATATTTACCTCTACGGCGGGAGCTGCCACTCAGTTTGCTACGAGTATTGGAAGGGTTGGTTCTGCGTTTCTTCAAGCTGCGGCGCACGGTATTGCACAAGGTACCTTGTCACTGATGCAGGGGGGGACTCACCAATCAGGTATGATTTCAGGTTTTTTAGGTAGCATAGGAGCATCCGCTTTTGGCATGATCAGTAAAGAATTTGCAAAGAGTGCTGGGGGGATGGTTTTATCAGGTGCAGTTCTTGGTGGCGTTGGTGCTGAACTTACAGGCGGCAACTTCTGGCAGGGAGCATTAATAGGTGGAGTAGTTGCAGGCCTTAATCATGGCTTGCATAGAATTAGTGAAAATTTGGCAGTTGATAAAACGGTTAGAAAACAATTCAGAGCATATGTCCGAAATAAAGATTATCAGTGTGCATTTGAATTGGTTAATTCGCAATATAATTTGGATAGTGGTATAGAAGGTAAGTATACGATGACGTACGCCGATAGCGATAAATTTTCCGGACTTACTGGTGGAGAAGCAAATAGCCTGCAGGAGGTTACTATTGCTAAGCATGTTTTTAATAGATCTGTAGCTGTTTTTGCTAGAGTTGTTCATCACGAATTTGTACATGTTTTCCAACGTGCTGTAATGGGAATGGCTGGGAATCTAGGAATTTACGAAGTCAGAGAATTCCTAGCGTATCATGACACCATATTTAATAATAGTCTTCCAAGTGCTTCATTCAGTTCAATGGAAGGATACTGGAGTAAGGCAAAACAGTTCTACAACTATATGACAGCAAATCCGACTCTTATCAAAGCTTACCAATTGCAATATAACGATTTTAGAAACACAGAATATTTTAACAGATGATAATTATGTGGAAATTCCTTCTGCTTTTTTTTGCTGGTCTTGTATCAGCGCAGCAAACATGCAAACTTTCTTTTGAAAGTAATTCATTAACAAAAGAAAATGAAATAATTTTTATTGTAAAGAATAATACAGATCGTAGAATTAGAATTCCTGCAGACTATGCATCTGTATGGATCAGGGCTGTAGATATTCAGATTTATAATGATATCAACAGGAAGTATGAAATGACCGGATATTCTTTTGATGATGCAACATGCCTCGATACGAAAAAATGTCTTGGAAGAATGATTTTTCTTAAGAAAGGTGATTCGAAGAGATATGTAATTAAAATTATTCCTGGAATAGTTTCAAAGGCCTTTAAAAAGTCAGGAAAGTATAGATTTAAATTGTCTTTTGATACTTATGTGTTTAGCGGCTGTAATAATTACGTTACGGATTGGCAATTTTTTCAGAATTAAGGACTGATATTATTGTAACGAAAGAAAAACGAATTATGATGGTAGAAAATCAAAATTATTTTTTAGATAAAAATTGAGTACATCTATTTATTAGCCAGCAATTTAATCACCGTTAGAAACAAAACTTAGAAGGATGGTTTTTGCCGTCCTTTTCTTTATTTATTAAGTGAAATGGCTTTACAGTTAGGAAAATAGTTACTGCTTTTATTTTGTTTATCAGACTCTAAGTATATGATGAATCTTAATAAGATTATTAATATCTGCTTGGAAAATGAATGGATGACAAAAAATCCTTTCGCTAATTATAAATCAAAGATAATAATTGAGGATGTTTTATGCTTAACAGAAGTAGATTTAAAAAGGATGAGAGATAAAATTTTTTCCTCTGAAAGACTTAATAGAGTTAGAGACATTTTTATTTTTTGCTGTTATACAGGGTTGTCTTATGCTGAAGTAAAAAAATTATCTAGTAACCACATTAAGATTAAAGATGACGGAGAAAGGTTAATTAAAATTAAAAGAACGAAAACTAATACTGAGGCAAAGATTCCAATTTTACCTATAGCCGCAGAGATTTTAGAAAAATATAAAAACGAAACTGAATGTATAAACACAAATAAACTTTTGCCAGTTATAAGTAATCAAAAAACAAATGAGTATTTAAAAGAAATCGGAGCTATCTGTGAAATTGATTTTGATATTACCTTTCACACAGCACGGCATACATTCCCAACTAGTATCACGTTTAATAATGGTGTGCCAATCGAAACAGTAAGTAAGATGCTAGGACATAAAAGTATTCGTATGTCACAGCATTATGCGAAAGTTCAGGAAACAAAGATATCTACGGATATGAAAATACTGAAAGAGGTATTAAATAAAAAAAGCTCAAGATTGGAAAATTAAGATTACTAATGTCAAAGTCCTGTCTTGAGAACATGACAGGACTTTATCCAAATCATTTACTATCAGATATAGACCATATTTTAGAAGTTTTACGGTAACTAATCATCATAGACTCATTTCTGATATAGGGATTAATATTAATATTTTGGTGACGGCAATATTATCTATAATTACTTAAAATACTTTTTGGTAACTGAAATTGGTTAATTGTAAAATAATAATCATATAAAATAAATTGATTTACTCAATAAAAAAATGAACAACGTTCAAAATATATTTATACATTTGTATGATAAATCATTCTATGAGTATCAGCGAAAGAAAACAGAAGGAAAAGGAGGCACTAAGACTGCTGATTCTGAACGGGGCAAAAAAGCTTTTCGTTGAAAAAGGTATTGAATATACCACGATCAGGAATATAGCAGATGAGATCAATTACAGCGTTGGGACGGTCTATGTTTATTTCAAAGATAAGAATGCGATTTTCCATGACCTGCATTCCATCGGATTTCAGGAATTGGGACAGTACTTCAATGAGCTTTTTGCAATAGCGGATCCAATGAAAAGACTGAGAAAAATGGGATTTACCTACATCAAATTTGCGATGGAAAATTCTGAAATGTATGATCTGATGTTCAATCTGAAAGCTCCGATGGATTATCTTGAAGAACAGAAGAATAATCTGTGGCCAGAAGGAACTGAGACGTATGGCTACTTAAAAAAAACAGTGGAGGAGTGCATGAAGCAAGGCCATTTTGATGGTCATAATTCGGAAGCATTGTCTTTCATGATCTGGAGTTTGGTTCACGGTATGTGCTGTCTGGAGATTCGTCACAGAACCAAAGGCATTAAATTCAGCAGTCCGGAAACTATTATGTCAGAAGGCTATAATGAATATTTAAAAATATTAGAAAAAATGTAATTTTTTTTAATAAAAAATGAACGTTGTTCAAAATAAAAACAATGTGTAAGTAACAGGAGATTATTAGTTTTTGTTAGGAAATTTCAAGACACATTAAACTATCTAAAATAATAATGGACAGAAGATTTTTATTAAAAAGGATCCCTCGCATTTTTGGCGATTTCCACGTCTTCTGTCTTCTTTAAAAACATTGATATGGACTCAAGTAATCAAAAATTGTACGATACAATTATCGTAGGTGGCAGTTATGCAGGACTCTCTGCTGCCATGACACTCGGACGTTCTTTGAGGAATGTCTTAATTATTGACAGTGGAAATCCCTGCAATAGACAAACCCCTAATTCACATAATTTCTTAACGAGAGATGGCGTACCTCCGGAAGAAATTGCGAAAATTGCTAGAGATGAGGTTTCAAAATATCCAAGCATCGAGCTTTACAAGGGTTTCGCAGTGAATGGATGCAAAATATCGGAAGGTTTTATGATAAAGACTTCAGATAGCAATTTATTTAAAGGTAAAAAACTGATTTTTGCCACCGGAATTTTAGATTCCCTACACGATATCAAAGGATTCGCAGAATGCTGGGGCATATCTGTCATACACTGTCCCTATTGTCATGGATATGAAGTCAGAAACAAGAAAACAGCAATTTTAGCAGATGGAGATCGTTTGGTTTATTTTACTTCATTAATTAAAAATCTGACCGATGATTTAACCTTGATTATATCAGAAATAAATGCCAGTAATGCTGACAATATTGCAATTCTTAAAAGAAATGGTGTCAAAATAATTGAGAAAAAGATCTCGGAGATACAACATCATAACGGATATATTGATAAGGTCATTTTTTCTGACGTAACATCAGAAAGCTTTGAAGCAATGTATGCACCGGTTTCATTCCAACAACACTCTGGTATTCCGGAGGAATTGGGATGTGAGATGACTGATGTAGGTCTTATCAAAATTGATGAAGCTCATAAAACTACCGTAGATAGTGTCTATGCAGTTGGTGATAACAGTAACCTGTTAAGATCAGTTTCATTGGCAGTATCATCCGGGTCGGTAGCGGGAGTGAAAATCAATGGAGAGTTGTCTGCTGACATGTTTAGCGAATAAATCACTTAATTTATAAGATGAGGTTATGCTAACTGTCTGAAGCAAGCCATTTATTTTATGCTCCAATAAAATTAGATCCACATTTACAATCTCGAGAGAATTTTGTTGATGTCTTTTGATGGAAATTATAAAACAGTCAATTTAGTCTCACTAAATGATTAGAATAATTACCCTTTTTTTGAAAAAATTATGAACAATGTTCAATTTATAAACAATGTATTTAAAAAGTAAAAATCTATCAGTAATGTTTCTGTCATGCCTTGGTTTTCTTGGGTATGGTCAAAAACATCTTGACCGTTATATAGAAATCGGTCTTGAAAACAACGAAGTGATCAAACAGAAAAACTTTGACATCAATAAAAGTTTATATGCGCTGAAGGAAGCACAATCATTGTTTTCGCCGAACGTCGCCTTTGTTACCAATTACACCATTGCAGACGGAGGAAGAACCATTGACATTCCCATCGGGGATATGCTGAATCCGGTGTACAGCACATTGAATCAGATCACGAGTTCTAACGCTTTTCCACAATTCCAGAATCAGTCGGTATTGATCAATCCAAACAATTTCTATGATATCAAGCTTCACACGACGATGCCTCTGTTAAACTATGAGATCATCTACAATAAAAAGATCAAGGCCCAACAAACCACGTTGCTGAAGATCGAACTTGAAATTTATCAGCGGGAATTGGTCAAGGAAATAAAAATTGCCTACTACAAGTATCTGCAATCTGTGGAAGGTATCAGGATCTATGAAAATGCACTCTCCATTGTTAAAGAAAATCAAAGGGTCAACAGATCACTTTTTAAAAATGACAAGATCAACAGAACTGCAGTACTCAGAAGTGATAACGAGGTAACTAGAATCGAGGCGAATCTTGAAACGGCAAAAAACACAAGCAAAAACGCAGGATCCTATTTCAATTTTCTTCTCAATCAAAAGCTGGATTCAGAGATTGAAATTGATGAGAATATGGAATTGCCAACTGAACTGATTGCAGAAAATACTGCCAACAGAGAAGAATTGAAACAACTAGGACAGGCGAAAGAGATCAACGAAAATGTTTATCAATTGACAAAGTCCAACTGGTTTCCAAAACTAAGCGGATTTGCAGATCTGGGATTGCAGGATTTTGATTTTAAAGTGGATAGGTCGTCCCGCTACTATTTTGCAGGTCTGAGTCTGGAATGGAATATTTTCTCAGGTAACAAAAACAAATTTAAGCTGAAGCAGGTGGATGAGGACAGCAAAAAGATCAGTTCTCAGATCGACAATGTAAAACAGCAGCTGCTATTGCAGTTCGAGGTTTCCCAAAACAATCTGAGATCGGCATTGGAACAGTATGAATCCGATAGTAAGCAAAAAGAAACTGCCCAAAAATACAACGGAGATGTTACCAAACTGTACAAAGAAGGAATGGCCATTTATATCGAGTTGCTGGATGCCCAAAATCAGGTGGTCAATACTCAGCTGAATGCCAATATTTCCCTGTACAATTCCTGGATCGCCTTTGCAGAACTGGAAAGAGCCAATGCTACATTTAATTTTAAAAGATAAAAACTAAAAGATCATGAATAAAACATTAAAAATATCAATGCTTTCTCTTTTATTTATCATGTCCTGCAAAGAAGAGAAAAAAGAAGTCAAACCCTTGGAAAGTGGCGAGATCATTCCTGTAAAGACTGCATCGGTCGGATCTCTGGCTCTTGCCGGAAACATCAGCGCATCAGGTTTGGTGACGACAGAAAACGAAACGACCTATTCCTTCAAGATCGGTGGAGTAGTGAGCGGCGTGTATGTTGAGGAAGGTCAGTTTTTCAGAAAGGGTCAGCTTCTGGCAACACTGGATGAGACCGAGATCCGTGCCGGTCTGAATCAGTCCGATCTGAATGTTCAGAAGAATGAGCGTGATTACAAACGTGCAACCAATCTATACAAGGACAGTGTGTACACATTAGAGCAGGTTCAGAACACAAGAACAGGCCTTGACATTGCCAGAAGACAAAAAGATGCCGTTGCTTTCAACGCCAGATATGCAAAGATCTATGCAAGCTCTGACGGCTTCGTTTCGCAGAAAATAGCCAATAAAGGCGAGATCGTTGGTCCGGGTTCTCCGGTTCTGATGATCAATGAAACTTCTCACAACAACAATTACTTACTGAAAGTCGGTTTGACAGATACCGAATGGGCATCCACAAAGATCGGGCAAAAAGCAGTGGTTACACTCGACGGTTATCCGGGAAAGAAATTCGATGCCTTTGTGTTCAGGAAATCACAGGCAGCCGATATGGCGCTCGGATCTTTTCAGGTGGAGCTCAAACTGACGATGAATGACAGCAAACCTGCAGTGGGAATGTTCGGAAAGGCAGAGATCCAAACCGATCATTCCGAAGACTTTATTGTGATCCCATATAATTCTCTACTCGAAGCTGACGGAAACAGAGCCTTTGTCTTTGTTGTTGAGAACAGCAAGGTCAAGAAAAGACCGATCACGATCGCCAAATTCGAAAACAGCAAAGTTTTCGTACAGGATGGACTTCAGAAAAGCGATAGGATAGTGATCTCCAACAGTGCCTATCTGAACGAGCAGTCGAACATTAAAATCATTAAATAACAACTGATGAAAATTACAAATTTTGCTGTAAAAAACTATCAGTTCACACTGATCATGTTTCTTCTCGTTGCCGTAGTGGGTATGCTGACACTGTTCACAATGCCAAGATCGGAAGATCCGGCAACGCATCCGCCTCAATATCTGATCACGGTCATTTACCCAGGTACAAGTCCAAAGGATATGGAAGAACAGGTGGTTAAACCTATTGAAAATAAGATCTACGGATTGGAGAATATCGATAAGATCCTGACCACTGTGGAAGATGGTGTTGCCGCCTTTGAGGTCAAATTCAAATATGGCGTTGATGTGGACAACAAGTACCAGGAAATTTCCACAGAGATCAATGCACTAAAAAATAGCGATCTTCCGAAAGACATCTATCAGATCAAAACAGAAAAGATATCCTCGGCCGATGTCAAAATTCTTCAGGTAGCCTTGGTGTCTGAAAATGCTTCGGAGAAAAAAATGCACGACGAAGCAGACAAACTTAAAACAAAACTGGAGAAGATCACCAATCTTAAAAACGTGATCTATTCAGGGATTCCGGAGCAGGAGATCAGGGTAGATCTGAAACTGGATAAATTGGCTCAGCTGAGAATCCCTCTGAATGTCGTGATGGGAAGTTTACAGAGCGAGGCTGCCGACATTCCGGGTGGAAGTATTGATATGGACACTAAAGTTTTCAACGTAAAAACGAGTGGTAAGTTCAAAAATGAAGGGGATGTAGCCAATACTGTAATCTACAATGCCAACGGAAAGATTGTTTATCTGAAAGATGTTGCCGAAGTGGGTTACAGATCTCAAACGGTAGATCATATCACGAGGATCAACGGACACCGATGTGTTCTTGTCAGTGCAGGGATGAAGGATAATGTCAATATTACCGATGTTCAGAAAGAATTTGAACCGATCCTTGAGCAGACTGCAAAGGAGCTTCCCGAAAATATCAAATTGGTTAAAAATTTCGATCAGGCGAATATGGTTTCGCAGCGTCTCGGGCATTTAGGTTTTGACTTTGGGTTGGCGATCATATTGGTCATTATCACGTTATTGCCTTTGGGAACGCGCGCTTCGGTGATCGTGATGATCTCCATTCCTTTGTCACTGGCACTGGGATTAATTGCAATGAACGCACTGGGATTTTCATTGAACCAGTTAAGTATCGTTGGTTTGGTAGTCGCTTTGGGACTGTTGGTCGATGACAGTATCGTGGTCGTCGAGAATATTGAAAGATGGCTGCGTGAAGGGCATTCCAAGAAAGATGCGGTCCTGAAAGGCACCAGACAGATTGGTTTAGCAGTCGTCGGTTGTACCGCTACGCTGATCATTGCGTTTCTGCCTTTGGCATTCCTTCCTGATGTTGCAGGAGAATTTATGAGAAGTCTTCCGATGGCCGTGATCACGAGTGTTTTAGCTTCGATGTTGGTCGCGTTGACGTTAGTTCCTTTTCTGGGGAGCAAGTTTCTGAAGACCCACGACCACGAAGGCGGAAATATCTTTCTTCAATACCTTCAGAAATTCCTGACCAACAGCTACAAAGGTATTATGCCTAGAGCTTTGAAATATCCCAAGATAACGATCGGAATTTCATTGGCCTTGAGTGTTTTGGCATTTGCGTTATTCAGTTTCACCGGATTTAAACTATTTCCGACCTCTGAAAAACCGATGTTTCTGATCAATATCAAAATGCCTCTTCAATCCAACATTTCCGAAAGTGACCGTGTGGCGAAGATCGTTGAGTCTGAATTAAAAAATCACAAGGAAATCACCTATTACACTTCAAATGTTGGAAAAGGAAACCCGCAGATCTATTACAATGTGCATCCACAGGACAGAAAACCTGATTTCGCACAAGTCTTTGTTCAATTGGATGACGAGGCAAAACCAGCTGTAAAGACCGAACTGATTGAAACCTTGAGAGAAAAATTTAAGACAATACCTTACGCGAAAATTGAGGTCAAAGATTTCGAACAGGGAACACCGATTGAAGCCAATATTGTAGTTCGCCTTTTTGGTGAAGATCCAGCGGTGCTGCGATCACTCTCTTCACAGGTTGAAAATATTCTGAGAAAACAGGAAGGAACAGTTTACGTCAACAATGAGTTGAATACCTATAAAACAGATGTCAAGGTAAAGATTAATAAAGAAAAAGCAAGAACGTTAGGCGTGATGACCAGTGAGGTCGATAAAGTGATCCGCCTTGCCATTGCCGGACTTCCTGTTGGAGATTACATTGATGACCGGGGTGATTCAAGAACCGTGACCTTAACTTTGCCAAGGGAAAAATTCTCCACTCTTGATGCTTTGAAAAATCTTTATGTCAACAATGTTCAGGGAGCACCGATCGCACTGAATCAGATCGCGACGGTTACCTTTGAAACTTCGCCAACAGCGATCAACCACTTCAATAAGTCAAGATTTGCCAAAGTTTCGGCAATGACTGCCAAAGGATACTATGCCAATGACCTGCTGGTGGATATTGTTCCTCAGCTTGATCAACTGAAAATGCCGCAAGGCTATTCTTACAAACTGGCTGGTGAAAAAGAATCTGAAGGCGATGCACTGGGTGGTAACTTTATCTCGGTCATTATTTTAAGCACATTTCTTTTCATTGCGGTCTTGTTGTTACAGTTCAAAACATTCAAAGGGATCATTATCGTTTTATCCATCATTCCATTGGGAATTTTAGGTGGCGTTATTTTCCTGCTGATCGACGGAAGCCCGATGTCGATGGTTGCGATCATCGGATTCATCGGACTGTCGGGAATTCAGGTTAAAAATTCTCTATTGCTGGTAGATTTCACAAATCAGCTCAGACTGGAAGGGAAGTCGATCGACGAAGCCATTGCCATTGCCGGAGAAACACGTTTTCTTCCTGTGGTTTTAACTTCCATTACAGCAATCTGTGGATTGATTCCTTTGGCCTTAAATTCAAATCCATTGATCGCACCTTTGGCAATAGTGTTGATCGGAGGTTTGATAAGCTCAACGATTCTTTCAAGAATTGTGACCCCCGTAATGTACAAACTGATCCCGCCAAGTCTGGATATTGAAACTGATAACGAACAAAATCAGAATTAATCATTAAAATTTAAACAAATGGAAGAGTACATATTAATTACAGGAGCATCATCCGGAATAGGGTACCAAATGGCTATTCAACTGGCAGAAAAAGGCAAAAATCTGATTTTGGTGGCGAGGAGTGAGGAAAAGCTGAAAAAACTGAAGGATGAATTAATCAGTATCTACAAGATCTCTGTGTTTTGCATAGTCAAAGACCTGTCTGTGGTGGATAATGCAATAGAGCTCTACGGTGAAGTTCTTGAGAAAAATCTGCTGGTTACGGGTCTTGTAAACAATGCCGGTGTTGGGACTTATGGAGAATTCATAGAGACTTCCCTGGAAGAGGAACTGAAGATGATCGACTTGAACATTTCCAGTCTGGTAGTACTCAACAAACTTTTTGCGACTGATATGGTGGCAAGAGGATCAGGACGGATCATGAATGTATCGTCAGTTATGGCATTTCTGCCGTTTCCGTATTATTCGGTTTACTCTGCAACGAAAAGTTTCGTACTGGCCTTTACGGAAACACTTGCTTCCGAACTTGAGGGAACGGGCGTTGTGGTTACTGCACTCTGTCCGGGACCGATCGATACCGGATTTTACACCGAGGAAATGCTCAAGGCCAAAATGGTGAAAACCAACAAGCCGGTACATCCTGAAGTCGTCGCTGAAGAAGGTGTTAAACTTTTGCTAAACGGAAAAGGCAAAAAAATCGTTGGTTCTATGAATTGGTTTCTGTCCAATCTTCCACGGTTTATGCCGGATTTTCTGATGATGAAGATTAAAAAGAATTTGGCGAAAAGTACTTAAAAATAGATTTCAGTAAAGTAAGATGTGATATTGTTCTAGTAGTTTAATTATAGGATGATTTTTGATGTATAAAGAATCAACCGTGCAAGTTTCAGATAAATCTCAAAAGGTAAGTGGCTCCAGTTCATTACCTTTTGAGTGATTTTTATAATACTACGTTCACTATCGACAATTTTACATAAAAAGTGATTATTTAGCAATCATCTTTTTATGATTGATTCCCCATTCCTTCAAAGCGTAGATAATGGGTGTCAGTGTATCTGCATAAGGTTCTGACTTGTAAATTATCTTGACAGGATAATCATCAATGATAATTCTTTTGATTAATTTATGCTGTTCCAAATCTTTCAGCTCCTTTGCTAAAACTTTCGGTGTAATTCCCTCAATACTGTCTTGAATATCGGTAAAGCGCTCGTTCCCGACACCAACGGAGATGATGATCGCCAGTTTCCATTTACCGTTGATGACTTCTAGCGCATCTTTAACAGGTTTCACAGTGTTGAGACAATCGTTGTATGGTTTCTTTTTTGCCATTATATTGATGTATTAAATATCCGAAGAACGTTCTGCATTGATTTCATCCATCAACTCAGCAAAAAGCTGTGCCGATTTTATTCTGTCTTCCAGTGCAAAGATATTGGAAACCATAATAATTTCATCAACCTGAGTTTTGTTTAGGAAATCTTCTACCTGTTTTTTAACCGTTTCCTTGCTTCCCACAAACGAATATTTCAGCATCTGATGTAGACTTGGGTGTTTCAAAACCTCTTTAAGGTCTTCTGTCATTTCTGTCGGAGGTTGGAGTGGTTTTGAATTTCCGGTCAGGATACCAAAAAACATTCTGATCAGTGAAGTAAATGAACGTTCCGCCTCTTCGTCTGTCTCCGCAACAATGATGTTGACGCCGGCGATTGTGTACGGTCTGTCTAAAACTTCCGATGGCTGGAATTCTTCCCGATAGATTTCCAAAGCCGGGTGAAGATGGGTGGATGCAAAATGACTGGCAAAAGCGTAAGGCAAACCTTTCGCTGCAGCGAGATGAGCGCTGTCTGTGCTGGAGCCTAAAATGTAGATGGGAACCTCAACGCCTTCCGCAATCGGAACTCTCACTTTAGAAGTTTTATTTTCTGCTGAAAAGTATTCCTCGATTTTTTCCACTTCAGCAGGAAACGAATGCGCTGCTTTCATAAAATCTGAACGGATTGCCTGTGCTGTCGGCATATCAGTTCCCGGAGCTCTTCCCAATCCCAGATCTATTCTGTTGGGATAGAGTTGTGCTAAAGTTCCAAACTGTTCTGCAATAACCAGCGGAGAGTGGTTGGGAAGCATAATTCCGCCGGAGCCGACTCTTATATTTTTTGTATTTTCAGCGACATAACCAATTAAAATCGAGGTAGCACTACTTCCCACTGATTCCGAATTGTGATGTTCTGCAAACCAATATCTGGAATAATTATTCTCTTCTGCAACCTTCGCCAGTGTAAGCGAATTATTTAAAGTTTCTTTAAAACTGCTGCCCTCTGAAACAATGGCCAGTTCTAAAATTGAATATGATGTTTTTTTACTCATTATACTTCTTTGTAATGTTCGAATCGTACTTGAAAAAATTAACAGCACAAAGTTACAAAATACTTTACAAAAGAAAGTGATTATAAATTAGATAGCTAATATTGATGAGTCCTATCATTAAAAATACACTTTCCTAAAGGAAAGTACTATCAAAATGAAAGTAAATTTAACCTAACTTTGTCCCATCGAAAACAGATTAAATTATACAGATTTAAAATCAAAAGACAATGAATAAAAAAAACCGTGTTACGGAAGTTTTAGGAATCAAATATCCAATTATTCAAGGGGCAATGTCGTGGGTGACCAATGCTGAGTTTGTTGCAGCAGTGAGCAATGCCGGAGGTCTGGGAATGCTGGGTCCTCACGCAGGTCAGAAAACAAATCCTAAATCTTTGGACGAAATTACTGATAGGCTCAGAAAGGAAATTCGTAAGGTAAAACAGTTGACCAATAAGCCTTTTGCAGTGCCGGTAATGCTGTCTAATGACCTGACTACCGTTGATGTCATCGCTGATCTGCTCATTGAAGAAGGTGTTGAAGTGGTTCTTATCAACGGGATTGAAGATTATGAATTTGAACCTTTGGCGAAAAAACTTAAATCAAATAACATTAAAATAATCTATCGTGCATTGAATCCAAGTGTAGAGAATGCAAAATATGCAGAAAAAATTGGAGCCGATATTCTTGTCGCCACCGGATTTGATGAAGGTGGTACTGTGCCTGATAAAATCATTGGTACGTTTTCCATCATACCGATGATATCAGATGCCGTGAATATTCCGGTGATGGCTGCCGGAGGAATTGCTGACCTCCGTGCTGTTCGTGCATCGTTTGCATTAGGGGCTGAAGGAGTATTTGCAGGAACAGTATTTATTGCAACAGAGGAAAATCCTGCGGCCGAAAATGTGAAACAACTCATTGTTGACCATACAGCCAGCGACTTATTGATTTTCAGAACCAATCCGGCTTACTACCGCTCAATTCCAACACCTTACAGTCAGGAACTTTTGGAAATGGACGAACGGGGTGATTCTCGGGATGAAATTGCCAATAAAATGTATGGCGAGCAGGGCTTAAAAGTTGGAATGCTGGATGGGGATATTCATAGAGGGTATATCACAGTTGGCAATGGAATTTCTTACATAAAGAATATTCGTCCTGTAAAGGAGGTTGTCGAAGAGTTGATGTATGATTTTAATTAATACAGTTTTAAAATCTATATTGTAAGGTAAGATTTAAGTTCATCAATATTTAAAAACGAAATGAATAAGACCGGAAAAAAGTTGAAGTTAGGAACCGTTCTTGACGGTTTAGGTTGGAATCATATGGCGTGGCAACATCCCGCGATGCCTTCTGATGCTAGCGAAAACCTTGATTTTTACATCAAGCAGGCTCAGTTGGCGGAGTCTGCCAAGTTCGATACTTTGTTTTTGGTGGATGTCAGCCACGTTGGTCCCGGAAATATTCCGCACTACCTCAGTATGTTCGAAGGCGTTAGTATAATGTCTGCACTCAGTGTGATGACCAAAAATATTGGGCTTTCCGCTACCATCGCATCTTCTTACGGAGACCCTTACAGTGCTGCAAGGCAGATATTGTCGCTGGATAAAATTAGCAAAGGACGTGCTTCACTCAACGCCATCACTTCCAATCCTGGTGGAATGGTCAATTTCAGCCGTGGACATTTGACGAAGAGAGACCAGTACCCGATGAACAAGGAATTTATTGAAATTGTACTTGGACTTTGGGATACCTATGAGGACGATGCCTTTATCCGTGATAAGGAAAAAGGAATCTTTTTGAATCACCATAAAATGCATCACGTCAACTATCGTGGAGATTATTTTTCAGTAGAAGGTCCTTTGAATATCAGTCGTTCGGTTCAGGGTAGGCCTGTTCTTTATACCGCAGGAACTTCTGAAAACTTTATGGAAATTGCCACCAGTTATACAGATGGCGTTTTCACACACGGTATTGATTTGGAAGATACTTCGGCGTTGGCACACAGAATCAGGCAGAAACTTGTTGCAAAACAGAGAAGACCGGAAGATTTCATTATTTCCATCTCACAAAATCCCATTGTGGGTGAAACTGAAAAAGATGCGATTGATAAATATATGGAGCTGATGCAACTCAATCCGAGAAACAGTCTCCCGAGACCACAATTTTTTGGTTCAGCCGAAATGGTGGCATACCAGATTCAGAAATGGCACGAAGCAGGAGCGATGGATATGCTTTTAATACGACAGGACCATCCGCACGGTCTTCGTGATTTTATTGATTTGGTCGTTCCAATTTTACAGGACAGGGGCATTTTCAGAACAGAATATGAAGCGGATACGTTGAGAGGTAATCTTGAAATTCCAAATCCGGCATTCAGAAAAATTAATTAAAAATTAAAAAAAATTATTATGAAAATAGGAATTATTGGTACAGGAGCCATTGGCGTTACCATTGCAAAAAAAATGGTAAAAGCGGGTCATACTGTAAAAGTAGCTAACTCAGATAATGGTGATAAATTAAAGACCCGTGCCAAGGAATTGGGTGCTCAGCCTTCTTCGTTAGAAGATGTAGTCAATAATGTGGATGTCATTATTTTATCCTTGCCAACGGTGGCGATTCCAACTTTACCGAAAAATATTTTTTCCAACATTGATGATCGGGTCATCATTGTCGACACTTCCAACTATTATCCTTTCCGTGATGCTCAAATAGAGGATTTACAAAACGGTAAAACTGAAAGTGTTTGGGTTTCGGAACATTTGGGCAGACCTGTGATTAAAGCTTTTAATAATCTGCTGGCAGAAACATTACTCAGCGGTGGAAAAGAATCAGGAAGTGAAAACAGAATTGCAATGGCTATTGCCGGAGATGATGCAAATGCCAAGAAAATAATTGCAGGTCTAGTTAATGATGCAGGATTTGATGCGGTTGATTCCGGTAGTCTGGAAAATTCCTGGAGACATCAGCCCGGAACGCCGGCATATTGTACAGAGCTTAATAAGGAAGAATTGAGGATTTCATTGGACAAAGCACATAAAGAAAAAGCGCCTACAATTAGGGATAAAGCGATTAAAGACCTTGGCAGTAGAACAACTTACCCTTCACATCAGGAGATTATTGAGTTTAACAGGAATCTTTTTACCGATAAGAAATAATGAAATAATCTACAAATATCGATGTAACTACAAGCTGGCCTTTTAACTTGATATCGATAGTTTAGTAATTAACATTTCATTGAAAAAATACAGTTGACATTTAAATCTGGTTTATCGAAACCCTTATCTTTGTATGCAGTATGCTGAACCACTTATTTACAGAAAACAATTTTTCCCCAACATCTACTGAAGAACTTTTCAGAACATTTACTGAACCGTCGCAAGTCGGAGAAATAATCAGTTTTTCACGTAAGAAATTTTATTCAGTTATTCTTCTTGATGGCTCTTACCAAATTGATTTTGAAGAAACCAGCCTGCCTTTGGAAGGAAAAAATATTTTGTTCACCACAACAAAAGTTCCTTTCGGTATCCATTGTTTTAAGGAAAATAAACCTGCTCGGTCCTGTGCTTTTTCAGAAGACTTTATTACAAAGGCAAATTCAGGTTATGAACTGCTTTCTTTCAGCGTTTATAAACCTGGAAGTCAATTTATCTATACTCTTGATGAATTTGAATATGATAAGTTTTCGACAATTTTCAAAAAAATAGCGAAAGAGGATTCAAATGAAGTTAATCCGTTGCAGACATCATTATTGAGGCATTATACAATGGAGTTGATTCTCAACGGGCAAAAATTACAGCCTTCCGCATCGTATATCAATCGCAGAAATACCGCAGAAGTTGTTGCTTGCTCGTTTATAAGACTTTTGGAGAATCAGTTTCCTATTGATGAGCTTACAAAAACCATTGCTATAAAGACCCCCGGTGAATTTGCTGAGGCGCTACACTTGCATCCCGTCTATCTCAACAGACAGGTGAAGAAAGCCAAAGGTCGCACGATGAGTGATTTCATTGCGTCACGAGTGTTACAGGAAGCTAAAATCCTTCTCAGAACGACAACCTGGAACATCAGCGAAATTGCTTCTGCGCTGGCCTTCGAGGAAGCTTCCCATTTTAATACCTTTTTCAGAAAGCATACTGAAGTGACACCTTCGGAATATAGGAATTCCAAAGTTTGAATTGTGTAAGCATTGGTTGCATTGTCGCTATAACTCGGATTGAATAAAGACTGAGATTTGCATCAAACAAAAATCAGTACAATGACACAACAAAAAGTAGCTCTGGTTACCGGTGGTAACAGAGGAATAGGAAAGGAAATCGTAAAGAAGTTAATAGAAAAAGGCAATGCGGTGATTTTTACCTATCGCTCAAATGAAAAGGAAGCGGAAGACCTTATCGCAAAATTTGAATCCACAGGAACTCGCATAAAGGCTTTAAAACTGGATGTCTCGAAAATCGAAGAATTCGAGAGTTTCTCTGAGTCGATCAAATCAATTCTAAACGAATGGCAGTTTACAGGTATCGATTCTTTTGTAAACAACGCAGGAATTGGATTTTTTGTACCATTTGAAGAAGCAACGGTTGCTCAGTTCGATGAAATGCTGAATGTTCATTTTAAAGGTCCCTTTTTCCTGACCCAGAAATTGCTGTCATCAATCAATAACGGCGCAAGCATCGTCAATATCAGTTCCACTGCAACCCGTGTGGCACTTCCCGGATTCTCTGTGTATGCTGCAATGAAGTCAGCTATGGAAACCGTCTCATTATATCAGTCCAAAGAATTGGGAGCGAGAAAGATCCGTTCCAACAGTATTTTACCAGGACCGGTTGCAACCGATTTCTCAGGTGGGGCCGTACGTGATATTGAAGAGATTAATAGCCAGATCGCTCAACAGCACGCATTGGGTAGGGTAGGTTTGCCAAAAGATATTGCTTCTGCCGTGGCGTTCTTATGCAGTGAAGACTCTGCATGGATCGACGGGCAGGCAATCGAAGTATCGGGAGGTTATATGTAAAGGATCTCCTGAAATTATGTTAAAGTATAGAAACCCGCTCTCTTAAGCGGGTTTTGATATTATGATCCACAAATATTCTACCAAGTTTTGGTACTAAAGACGTTGAAAAAATAGTAAAATGTCTGATATTTTTAATATCTTAAGTCGATGAAAAACGAGGATGTCATCAAGCCATACACCATTAGGAACATCATCAACTACAGAAAGCTCGATTGGAGTATTTCAGATGATTTTCTGTATCTTACAGATGTACCGGAGATCTTCGAGCCTTTTGAAATGAAACCGCATTATTTCGCCTATGGAATCATCAATTCGGGAAGTATCACGATCGAAGTAGATTACCAGAAATTTCTGATAGATGAGCGTTCCTTGTTGATCTACCGTCCTGAACAAAATGTAAAGGTCATAAAGATAGAAGCAGGTACAAAGGGAATGTTTGTACTTTTTACGAAAAAGTTTATGGACTGGCGAGACTCCCACTTCATTCCGTAAATACAGTATTGATAAATCCATAAAATGATAAAGTTTGTCCAACTTCGGGTAAGCAATAGGAGATAATCAATCGCTAATTTTATTTTATAATTAAATTCAATTAGTATGGAACGATTAAAAGGAAAAATAGCCATTATTACAGGTGCATCCCAAGGAATGGGAGAGTTGCACGCAAGAAAATTTATTGCAGAAGGAGCTAAGGTCATACTTACGGACCTTAATGAAGAAAAGGGAAAAAAGATAGCTGATGAATTAGGTGAAAATGCTTTGTTTATAAAGCACGATGTTTCGGATGTGGAGCAATGGAAAGATGTTGTAGCGAAAGGTGAAGAAAAGTTTGGACCCATTAATGTTTTGGTCAACAATGCAGGAATTTTAGGTCCGATAAAAACGGTAACCGAAATAACGGAAGAGGAATATCTGAAGGTAGTTGAAATCAATCATAATGCTGTTTTCTACGGAATGAAGTGTACGATTCCGTCTATGCAAAAAGCTGGTGTCGGTTCCATTGTGAATATTTCCTCAGTTGCCGGAATTGTCGCAATTCCTGGATATCCAAGTTTGGCCTACACGGGTAGTAAGTTTGCTGTCAGAGGTTTTACAAAGGCAGCAGCGGTAGAATATGGTAAAGATAATATCAGAGCCAATTCAGTGCATCCAGGATATATCAAAACTCCAATGATGGTGGAGGCTACTGGCGAAGACGGAAGCGGAGCAGCAGATGTTACGCCTCTGGGCAGAATGGCAGATGCAAGTGAAGTTAGTAATCTGGTCGTATTTTTAGCCTCTGATGAATCATCTTTTCTTACAGGTACAGAGCAGGTCATAGACAGCGGGATGAGTATCCAATAGCTCATTGTTTGCTGATGAGCATTAAATTTATTTTTACTAGCGTCATTTTTAGAAAGCGGTGCTATTTATTTTTATAGACTGTAGAGAATTCTATAACACTTTTTACAGGTAATCATGAGTTTGATTCTCGTAAAATTGTGCTAAAACTTACTACTTATGTATCCATAAAAGTGTCATTCAAAGTCCGAACTTTGCACTGTCAACAAGAATAAATGATTTACAGATTATGAAACATTATAAAGACATCAGCAGCTTCAATAAGGATATCGGAGTGGAAACCCCGGAACATCCTTTGTTCAGCGTAACTTTTGGTCACAAAAGCGATGGTGGAATTGAGGATATTATTTTCAGTGCCGATTTTTATATCATCTCTTTTCAGACATTTATTTCAGGAGACATTACCTACGGGAAGAAAGAATTTGACCATCAAAGGGGAAAGATGACTTTTTTTCGGCCTAATCAAACGGTTACATTTAAAAATGTAAAGGTGGAGGATGGTTGCTTTTTGATAGCGGTCAAAGAAGATTTTCTGTCCGGCACCTCTTTATTCAGTGAGATGAAAAGCTATGGCTATTTTGATTATGAGACCAAGGAAGCCCTGTATCTAACACCCAGTGAAGAAGAGACCATCTGGCATCTTGCACTTACTATGCATAAAGAATCATATAATAATACGGATGTTTACAGCAAACAAATTCTTCTGGCGCATCTTGGAACTTTATTGACTTATTCCCAGCGATTTTATAAGAGACAGTTTATCAATCGAATTGAAGCGACTGGTGCTTATGCCGGCAGATTTCAGCAGGAACTTGATAAATACTACAATGAAAGAATAATGAGTCAGACAGGTCTTCCGACGGTATCCTACATGGCAGAGAAACTTAATCTGTCTTCCCGGTATCTAAGTGACCTTCTCAAACAGGAAACGGGTAAAACAGCAATTGAGCTTATCCATTTGTACCTCATAAAAGAAGCAAAAAATCTATTGATTGAAGGGAAAATGAACATTACTGAAATTGCATTTTCTTTAGGATTTGAAAATTCCAATTATTTCGCAAGACTTTTCAAAAAAGAGGTCGGGATCTCACCCAATGCATTCCGGGAAACTGGCTTAAACTAGAATCTTATTACGGATTTACTTACCTTAAGGCAACTGGGGCGGGAAGCGCTTTGTCTAATGCTAAATAGTACATCATATAAATAATAAAATTAAATTTAAAAATAATGAATACAGAAACACAACAATTATTCGAACCATTTTCCTTTAAGAAAGGGATCAGAATCAAAAACCGAATTGTAATGGCACCTATGACAACCTGGGCCAGCAATGAGGATTACACCGTCTCAGAGGATGAGATCAACCACTACGAAGCCCGTAGCGGAAACGTTGGTTTGGTCATCACTGGCTGTACAAGAATACTCGCAAATGGTATTGGTTTTACAAATGAATATGCGGCTTACGATGATTTCTTTCTACCCGGTCTTAAAAAATTGGCTGCTGCTGCTAAAAAGGGTGGCGCACCTGCCATTCTTCAAATCTATCACGCAGGTAATAAGGCAGTGTCGGATTTGATTCCAGATGGTATTCCCGTAAGTGCAAGTGCTGTAGCTTTGTCACCATCTGCCTTGTATGCAGGTGGTATCGTATCACGGGAATTAACAAATGAGGAAATTTTGGAAATGATTCGGGCTTTCGGAGAGACAACACGCAGAGCGATAGAAGCTGGTTTTGACGGAATTGAATTACATGGGGCTCACGGATTTCTTTCGCAGAATTTCTTTTCACCCTACTATAATCAGAGAAACGACCATTGGGGCGGAACAGCTGAAAAGAGGATGAACTTTGCACTGGAAGTTATCAAAGAGGTCAAGGATGTCATTACAAAATATGCTGACCGTCCGTTTCTGATAGGCTTCAGGATATCTCCCGAGGAGCCTGAAAGCTACAGAATAAGAGATACATTTCCACTGATTGATAAGCTGATTGATTCAGGAATTGATTATCTTCATGTGTCATTGGCAGATCTGCTTCATCAGAAACCGGCTGGTGAAGAAAATGGTGATGCAACGATATTAAGTTTGATACTTGATCACGTTTACAACAGAATACCTGTAATCTCAGCAGGCGGTATCAAACAAGGCGATGATGCGGTAAAGGCAATTAATATGGGATTGTCTCTGGTCGCTGTTGGACACGGATTAATTATAAACCCTGATTGGGTCGAACGTGTGGAAAATGGTGAGAAGGTCGATGAAGTTTTGAGTTTATCGAAGGCCGATGAGCTGGCTGTTCCTAAAAAGCTGCAGGCCTTCATCAAAGTTGCCACAGGTTTCTTTAAAGTAGTTGATTAGTAATTAATTTAAAGGACTCTAAATTTCAAATATATTTGAAGATATAAATATTTAAAATTATTATGCTTTGAAAGCCTTGCAATTTATGATGCAAGGCTTTTTACAATTAATCTAGCTAGCAGAGACTGACCTTAGACAAAGTAACTATGAAATTCTTCAATTACTTAAGATTTTAATGATAAATTACTTATAAAAATATAGTTTTTGATCCCATTTTTTTTCGTGATAATTTAATTTCATGTTCTTGTGGGTATGGTTTGCGTGAGGTCATACTTACATCCTCCCGCAGACTTCTTTCCATTTCCCTGGCTCTGTCCTGATCCATTGAATATCGGGGGTCGGCAATCAATGGCATCTTCGCCATCTTTGTGATGGTGACTGTGGGAAAATGATAATCCACCTCCACAGTACCTAACAACAAATAAATTCCGCCTTCCTTAAAAGGAAATTTTCTAAGGCTGTCAGGAAAGTGGGCTGTGTCAAAATATTGTCCTTCAGCATCAATCCAGGTCCCGAAAAACATATCATCTTTTTTACCAGATTGGTTTTTCTTTTTGATAGGAACGTGCTTTCTTGAGATCAGGTAGGCAAGCATTTTAACCTGTCTTTTATGATATTTCAGTAAATGCTTTACCATCACATGGCCTCTGTATTTCGTTTTTAAAAGGTCAAAGATAGAATGGGAGACAGGAAATCCCAGTATTTCGATCTCATCAAAAGCATCTTCAAATCCGTTTCTTTCAATGACAGGCAGATGATAATCCTTTTGAGGTTCCTCAAACAAGGAAATGATCTTGGTATTATACTGACCTTTTGAGAACAGGAATCTTGCTTCGATCAGAAGTTCATGCTTTTGCTTTCCAGTGAATCTGAAGGCACCGACAAAGATCAATATCTGTAAAGTTTCTATACCAATATTGATCCTTTTGACAAAATCCTCAAGCGACCTGTAGTTACCATTAATCTTTCTTTCCTCAGGAATGAACTGTTTGACAGTGGCCTCCATTTTTTCAATATGCATAAGACCTAAGTATACATCTGTTCCATAGACCGTCGTCTGAAATTCGCTAAGGTTGACGCATGGATTGTGAATGGTTGCTCCAGACATTTTTAGCTTCGTGGACATAAACTTCCATTCTGTAAAATCCACCGCCGTTATTGATGGCAGATACCATAAATTCTATAGGGTAGTAGGCTTTCAAATAGAGACTTTGATAACTTTCTACAGCATAGGATGCGGAATGTGCCTTACAGAATGAGTATCCTGCAAAGGATTCGATCTGCCGGTAAACTTCCTGAGACAATTGTTCAGGATGCCCTTTCCTCTTGCAGGATTCAAAGAAATCATCCTGTAATTTCTGTAAAGCTGATAGTGAACGTCCCTTTCCGCTCATCGCCCTTCGAAGGACGTCACCATTTTCTGCAGAGACTCCACTAAAGTGTAATGCGATCTTTATCACGTCCTCCTGATAGACCATGATCCCATAGGTCTCACCGAGCTCTTTTTCAAAGACCTCGTGAAAATATTCAAACTGGTCGGGGTGGTTATGCCGGAAGATGTATTCCCGCATCATGCCGCTTTGTGCCACCCCAGGGCGAATGATAGACGATGCTGCAACCAATACCTTGTAGTTATCACATTTCAGTCTTCGCAATAATCCGCGCATTGCCGGAGATTCAATATAAAAACAGCCGATGGTCTTTCCGATACTTAATAATTCATTGCATCTTGATTCATTCTTTGAAATTGTTGTATCCTCTATGTCCACTTTAATGCCTTTCTTTTCTTCAAGCAGTTTGACTCCATATATATAACCTCCGTCTGGAGTTGTATCTGAAGAAAATAAATAGTCATTATCAGATCCTCCATAACGTGCTGTGATAGGCTTAAAATTAAGATGGTCAAAATGCAATTGCCGGAGAAAACTTGAAAATTGTAAAAAGTTTTATTTGAATTAAGTAAAATTATAAGATTCATATATCTGATAAAATCAATTTTTAGTTTATTAATGAAGTTTTATATATTCATAAAATTTATTTAGTGATAGTAGCACCATATGTTATGGAGTTCTTAAGAAAAGAATTATAGTAAATTATTGAATCACTTTAATTATAAATACATAATTCTTAAAATGCAATCGTTTACATTGATGTTATGTTCTGCATTAATGTTTTATGATTAATTATTAATCAAATTATTGGTGAATTATATAAAATTTATAAATTTGACTGAATCAAAAAAATATTAACTATGAAACTCAAATTCAAAACCACATTATCTGTGGTTGCAATGGGTGCTATACTGGCATTCGCTTCATGTACAAACGCCCAGCTTGAAATGCTTCAGACAGAAAATTCAATTGGGACATCACCAAATTCACTGGTTTCCAAAACTGTTGTTCCTTTAGCAAATTGTGTAGCTCCCGGATGGGCCTCCCAAAATGGTGGTACTAATGGTGGCGGAACGGCTGCTGAAACAACGGTAACAAATTTTTCTGAGCTTAAATCGGCTGTTGAAAATTCAAATGTTAAAGTAGTAAAGGTTGTCGGAACCATTACGCTAACTACACGCTTATCTCTTCAGGACCAAACAGGGAAAACAATTTATGGAGTAAGTGGAGCAAAGCTGGTTTCCTCCAATCAGACTAAGGATGGTTCAGGAATTATCAATATTAAGAGATGTAATAATATCATTGTACGAAATCTTATTTTTGAAGGCCCCGGAGCTTATGATACTGATGGTTGGGATAATGCAATTCTTGATGATTGCAGAAATGTATGGATCGATCACTGTGAGTTCAGAGATGGAGTAGATGGTAATTTTGATATAAAAAATAAATCAGATTTTATTACGGTATCATATACCAAATTCCACTATCTAAAAACTCCAAAAGCAGGCGGTTCAGGAGGGACTGATGATCATAGATTCTCTAATCTCATTGGTTCTAGTGATGGTGCTACTGCCGATGCAGGTAAATTAAATGTAACATTCGTACGCTGCTGGTGGGCACAAGGCTGCAGAGAACGTATGCCGAGAGTCCGTTTTGGAAAAATTCATATTCTTAACAGTTATTTCAACAGTACAGTAAGCAATAAATGTATTGCCGCTGGTGTTCAAGCTAATATTTTAGTGGAGAGAAATGTCTTTGAAAATGTGAAGCAGCCTATAGATTTAATGAGTGGATATACGGCAGTTACTGAAACCGGAAGCACTTTTACCAACGTGACCGGAAACAAAGTTGGAAATGGTACTGCATTTACTCCACCATATACAATAGGAAAACTTACAGTAGGTTCTGTTAAGTCTGATGTAATGGCAAACGCAGGAGCTACCTTAATTGGAAATATATGTGAAACTTTTTAAGAGAAGAGTATGTATTATGTAAAAGCTTGACCCAATGGTCAGGCTTTTTTTCTTATAACGATTCTTTAAAAGAACTGTTGTCGTTGTTAAAATATTATTGGAATGTTGTAAAATCATTGGCTCTGGCTCTAGATTGGGCGAGTTTTCTATATTTAAATAAAAAATCTGTTGGTGTGAGAGGCTCATTATTATATGTCCAAATCCAGATTTTAAAATAATTTCTCAACTGCTTGATGTTCTCAAAAGATAAACATCTAAAAATGGATTGGTTAACTTCGTTAGAACACAATTCTCATGCTCTATACCTTAAAAAGATCACAAAAATATAGCAACAATAAACCTAGCATTTGTTTGCAATGCGCCTGGGGCCTTGAAGGATGTAAAAAATAGACGGAGAATATCTGGTAAAGGGTGAAAATGTCACTGGATTCAACAATACTGAGGAAAGATGCTGTTCAACTGACCGATGTTGTTCCTTTTTTGGTTGAAGATATGCTTAAAAGAATGGTGGTGTATATAGTAAAATAGAAGATTGGAGTACTTATGTTATAGTTGACGGAAGAGACTGGTCACAGGACAAAATCCTGCCTCATCTGAAAAAACGGCTGAGGAACTTTTAAAACTGATTTAGGCTTCATCATAGAAGATGAGACGTATGAGCTTCTACTGTAGAATAGTTTCATTTTTTGGAAATATTAAGATAATCAGGCCTTTTTTTTAAATACAATTAACACGGTTGATCATCTTCATATTCATTTTAACTTGTATTTAAGTTATAAAAATGAAATCAGAAAATTGTCTATATATATGATAATTTCTGATAAATAAAAAAATATCATAATGTCTTCTTCTTATAAATAATCTTGAAAATTAAATTGGTAGATTTAAATATATTATTACTTTATTATAAATAGAAAAAAATGATTTATTTTACCGAATGAACTGTTACAGTTTTAAATTTATCCAATATAGTATGATAATTTTCTGATAAATAAAATCATATCATCATATCTTCTTCTCATAAATAACCTATTGAAAATTAAATTGGTACATTTAAATATATAATTACCTTATCATAAATAGAATAAAAAATTGATTTATTTTACCAAGTGAATTGTCACAGTTTTAAATTTATCCAAAGACCTTTACAATCGTTTCAATATCTGTGCTTTTATAATCGGTATAAATATGAGAATGAAATTCATTAAGTTTTTTCAAAATCCTCAGAAGTTCATTCTTCTCATCTTTGTCAAGCTTTCCGGATAAAAGTTTTGATGTTTGGTTGACTTTTGCTACCGATAGATGAAATGTTTCCTCACCCTTTTTGGTCAAATTGAGTCTTTTGCTGCGCTTATCATCTAAGTCATTTTTTTCTTCTAGAAATCCTGCTTCCAAAAGTCTTTTGATAATTTGAGTTCCGGTCTGTTTTTCGTGTCCGTTTTTTTCGATCAACTGAATTTTCGTTAAAAAAGGTTCGTCTTTTAAGCGGTACAGATAAGTAAATTCTTCATTCGCTAATTCAGGAAAATCTCCTAACCCTTTTCTGATTAGTAATTTAGAATATCGTCCTAATAAGAGAACCTGTTTGCAAATTTCATTTTCGGTAAATGAAACCTGATGTTTTTCATTCTTAAAAAGCTTAGTCGGACTTTCGTCGGAATATTTTTTATCATTCATCCACACCCGAAAATCGTCCACAGTCGAGTTATGTTTACACACATCAGAATTTTCAAATTCTTTGACTTGATGAAGTAATTCTATGATAAAATCAGTTTGCATTTTTGTAATTTATGGTAAAGATATTAGTTTTTGGGAATGGTTACAATTTGATGTTACTCATTCCGCCGTCAATCCCGATGATTTGTCCTGTAATCCAAGATGAATTTTCAGATAATAAAAACTCAACCATTTTTGCGATTTCGTTCGCATTTCCAACTTTTTGCAACGGATGTCTCTTTCCCGAAGCTTCTCTTTTTTCAGGTGTTGAAAGAAGTTGTGAAGCTAAATTAGTATCCGTTAAAGAGGGAGCAATGGCATTAACTCTGATTTTCTGAGCAGACAATTCAGCCGCCAGACTTTTCGTTAAACCTTCAACAGCACTTTTACTTGCAGAAATCGAAGCGTGAAAAGGCATTCCTAATTTTGCAGCCACCGAACTGAACAATACAACAGAAGCACTTTCCGACTTCTTCAAATTAGGTAACAGCTTCTGAATCATTTTCACCGCACCCAAAACATTGACTTCAAAATCATTCTTAAAATCTTCAATCGAAAGCCGATTAAATGGTTTTAAATTAATACTTCCCGGCGAATAAACCAATCCGTCAATAACTTCAGGGAATGTGATTTTATCCAGATTCCCCGAAATGATATCTATCGGATGAAATTCAATATTTAAATTTTCAATTTTAGGATTTTCTGTTCTTGAAATGCCGATTACATTGTAGTTTTCCGACAATATTTTTGCAGCAGCAAATCCAATTCCCTGTCCGCAACCGATAATGACTATGTTTTTCATTTTTCTAATATTTTTACCGTTTCGAAATTTTATTATGACTTATCATCCGTTGTCTAGTGCACTTAAATCTCTCAATTTCAGGATTTCTCTTCATCAGATGTTTCTGGCTAACTCCCGAATTCACTCTCATTCTCCAAAGTCTAAAACTCGAAGGTTTCAATTCTCTTCGCATCACGTCAATCACTTCAGATTCAGAAATTCCAAACTGAAATTCTATTGCTTCAAACGGCGTTCTGTCTTCCCAAGCCATTTCAATGATACGGTCTGTCTGTATTAAATTAAATTCTTTCACAATTATTTTAAATTTTTAATCGTGTGCTGTGCGATTTTAAAGTGTTCAGATTTTTTCTCATCCGTCATTTTATCCAAAGTTCGCAACATCATTCCCAATCTTGGATTTGTTTTGAAAAATTCTCTGTTATCATTCACAAAATTCCAAAAGAGGGCATCCCATTTTTCCGTCCAGCCGTCATCAGAGTAATCGCTCATCTTTTTGATATAATTGCTTCCGCTGATGTACGGTTTTGTACTCATTTTTCCGCCGTCAGAAAAGCTGCTCATCCCATAAACATTCGGAACCATTACCCAATCGTAAGAATCGATGAACATCTCCATAAACCATTGATAAACGTCGTCTGGATTGATTTTCAACAGATTCATAAAGTTGGCGAAAATCATTAATCGCTCGATGTGATGCGCATAACCACTTTCCAAGACCTTCAAAATTGTGCTGTCAATCGGTTTAATTTTAGTCTTTCCAGTATAAAAAGATTCGGGTAGTGGATTTTGATGTTTCCAGTAATTTTTATTCCGCTGAAAAGTTCCCTGATAGAGGTAAATCCCCCTCACAAATTCTCTCCAACCTAAAATCTGACGCACAAATCCTTCCAGAGAATTGATGGGGATTTTATATTCGTTCGCATATTCAATAGCTTCTTTCAAAACGTTTTCAGGAGCCAAAAGTCCAATGTTTAACAATGGCGAAAGCACGCTGTGATGCAGAAAATGTTCACACTCCACGATACTGTCTTCATATACTCCAAAATCGGCAAACCGCAGTTCAAAAAACTGATTCAACCAATTTTCAGCTTCCTCAAAAGTGACGGGATAGAGTTGATAGGAAGTTAAATTGCCATAATTTTCATTGAAATTTTTCTCCGTATAAATTTTTGCTTCATCATAATATTTGCTGTTTTGAGGAAAATGAACAGATGGTGCTTTTTTGTTTTTAGGATATTTTTTACGGTTTTCTGTATCGAAAGTCCATTTTCCACCGATTGGTTTTCCGGCTTTCATCAGAATATTTCGGGAAATTCTCTGTTGCTTGTAAAAATCGGTTTGATGATAAGATTTTTTATCTTCAAAATAGTCTTTTAAATCTTCTCGGGTATTTATGAATAAAGGACTTTCAAGAATTTCTAATTTCAATATCGTTTCCTTAATTCTCTTTTCAAGCCAATCGTCGCAAACATCCGTAATGAGAATTTTCTCAAATTCTTCTTTTTCTAAATGTTTAATTAAATTCCGAATATCAGAAAGTGGGGAAGTGCTTTCAATATATTCAACCTTGAATGTTTTCTTGGTCAAATATTCCTCATAAAACTTCATACTCGCCCTGTGCAAGGCAATTTTCTGTTTGTGAAATTTGTATTGTTTGAAAAACAGAAACTCTTCCACCAAGAAGACCGGTTGATTTTTATCCAAATAATCCGTGTCTTTAAAAAGCTGATGCGGAAATATCAACTGCGCCGTACTTACTTTTTTTGATGGCATATTTTTCAAATTTTAATACTTAATCTGAAGATTTTAAACATTTAGTTCTTCGGCATTTTTCGCTGCAATATTTTACGTCGTCCCAATTTTTCTTCCACTTTTTCCGCCAATTGAAGGGCAATCCGCAGACTTCACAAATCTTTGAAGGTAAGTTGGCAGGCATTATTGGATGAAATTTTTGTACTGATCGATGACGATATTTTTGGCTTTCAAATCGTGCATCATATTGTACAAACCAAAAAATGTTCGGTTCAGATAAATAAAATGTTTAGAACCTCTATTGGTATTCATCCCTTTCATATCACTGATTTTTGCGTATTTTTGACCCAAATCTGCAATTTCCTGAAAGAAAGATTCATCAGAAAAATCAAAGATTTCTGCGTTGAAAGGTCTTGTGAACAATTCCAGCAATTCGTAGAATAATTTGGTGAAAAATTCCTGTTCCTTCGCAGAATCATTATCACTCAAGATTTCAAGCTCGTATAATTTTTCTTTATAAAATTCAGGATTATTTAGATTATCACGTTTTGCCAATTCAAAATAAGGTTTGTAAAAGTCATTTGGAATTTCTTTGATACAGCCAAAGTCAATTACAAGTAATTTTTTATCTTCCGAAACCAAGAAATTTCCGGGATGCGGGTCAGCATGAACCTGCTTCAAGACGTGCATTTGGTACATATAAAAATCCCAAAGCGTCTGTCCTATCTTGTTCAGATCTTCCTGAGAATTATCCAATTTTGTGAATTCCGAAAAATGTTTTCCGTCCACCCAATCCATCGTGATGATTCTTTCACAAGAGTATTGCGGATAATATTTTGGGAAACTGAGATTCGGAAGATGAGCACATTTTTCAGAAATTTCCTGGCTTCTTTTAAGCTCCAAATCATAATCCGTCTCTTCAAACAATTTATTTTCCACTTCTTGAAAATAAGATTCCGAACCTTCTTTTTTGATGTTAAACATTTTCATCGCAATCGGTTTTACCATTTTTAAATCGCTCGAAATGCTCTCTCTCACGCCAGGATATTGAATTTTAACGGCAAAATTCTGACCATCTTTTTTCGCTTTATGAACTTGTCCGATGCTTGCTGCGTTGACAGATTCATTCGTAAATTCATCAAACATATGCTCAGGATTTTTACCAAAATATTTTCTGAAAGTCTTTTTTACCAAAGCTCCCGAAAGTGGCGGAACAGAAAATTGAGACAAAGAAAATTTGTCTACATAAGCTTGCGGAAGAATATTTTTCTCCATGCTCAACATCTGAGCAACTTTCAACGCAGAACCTTTCAGTTCTTTCAGAGAATCGTAAATGTCGGTTGCGTTGTCTTCATTTAAAGTTTTTCTTGCTTCGTCCTCGTCTTTATCTTTCGTGATTTTGTTTCCGTAATATTTGATGTAATTAACACCCACTTTTGCACCGGCTTTCAGCAAACTGCTTGTTCTTTCCAACTTTCCGGTTGGTATTTTATTAAGTGTCTTCATCTAATTCTTTTTAAATTTTTCTTTGAATAAAAACTTTCCGAGGTCAACAACTTTTCTTAAAGGTTCATTATCCATCAGTTCAAACCCGGTATCAATGGTTTTTTCAATGAAAATATCTGTCTTTTCGAAGGCTGGAGAAGTGTCTTTTTCCCAAAACTCAATGGCGGAAACCAAATGAATCCACAATGCTTCTTCACGGGCTTTTTCGTGGAAATTTTTTACATCATCTTTCGCTTTTTGAATTATTTCCCAATCGTTGAACTCGAGAGTTTTGATGAATTGTCGATGCGTTTCTTTGAGCTGATTCAAGATTTTTGCCGAATGTAATTTGTCATTTCCCAAAATCATCAAAACCAAAGAACGGTTCATCGTCATATTTTCAAAAAAGATGAAATAGACGTTCAGAAGTTTTTCTTTCGAAGTGATTTCATCAGAACTGCTAACTTTTGAGGCCAACTCTACAGACTTCTCAAAAAGATTGACCAACATTGATTTTTCAATCTGTTCAAAGCTTGAAAAGTAATCGTAAAAGTCTTTTTCTTCGAACTCATTGTCTTTTGCGAAGCGGTAAATATTCTTTGGTCTTTCGCCGTGATTCAAAATGTAATCGCCATACAATTCAAATATTTTATCTTCTGTAATTATATTTTTTGGTTCCATTATTGATTTTATTTATCAACAAATTTAGTAATTAAATTTACTAATTAAATAAATAAAGTATAAATTTGTACTATAACAGTGATTCAAAATATAACTAATGCTTACAATACAGGCTCAATCTAATGTACCGACCGATTTTGGAATGTTTACCGTCTACGCATTTTCTGAAAATGAAAATGACTGGAGTCCACATTTGGTTTGGGTTGCTCAAAAAACAGATTTTAATAAAGTTGTCAATGTACGTTTCCATTCGGAGTGCATTACAGGAGAAGTTTTTCATTCGAGGAAATGTGAATGCGGACAACAATTGGATGCCGCGATGAAATTTATGTCGGAAAACGGAGGAATGATTATTTATCTCAGACAAGAAGGCAGAAATATTGGAATCATCAATAAATTAAAGGCTTATGCTCTTCAGGAAGAAGGTTTTGATACGGTAGAAGCTAATTTAAAATTGGGTTTGCCGGCAGATGGTAGAAATTTTGATGTAGGCATTGAGATGTTGAAAATTCTTAAAATTAATAAAGTTAATTTACTGACCAATAATCCTGAAAAACTTAAAGCTTTCGACAAAAGTGGAATTTTGCTCAACAAAAGAATTCCTTTGGAAATTGAATCAAATCCTGTCAATGCGTCTTATCTTACTACAAAGAAAGATTATTTCGGTCATCTTTTAGAAAAGCTTTAAACTCAGTTTTAAATTCATAAAAAAATTATTTAACTGATTCAAAATTAAACTCGTATGAAAAAGATTTTATTAACAGGAGCAACAGGTTACATCGGCAAAAGGATGATAAGCGTGATTACTGAGCAAGGCTACAAAGTGGTTTGCTGCAGCCGTGACGTCAGCCGATTTTCTAAACCTGCAGGCATCGATGATAATTTAATTGAAGTCATTGAAGTTGATTTTCTGAAAGAGGAGACTTTGAAGAATATTCCGAACGATATTTCCGGTGCTTACTATTTGATGCATTCTATGAGTGCGAATGGTGATTACGAAGAATCGGAGAAAATTTGTGCGCAGAATTTTGTTTCTGCGATTGAGAAAACGGAGTGCGAACATATTATCTATTTGTCCGGATTGGTGAATCAGAAAGAATTATCAAAACATCTGAATTCAAGATTTAATGTGGAAAAGATTTTAATTGAATCTAAAATTCCAACAACAGTTTTACGAGCTGGGATTATCATCGGTTCCGGAAGTGCGTCATTTGAAATTATCCGTGATTTGGTAGAAAAATTGCCCATAATGATTACACCTAAATGGCTTACTACCAAATGTCAACCTATTGGTATTGCTAATGTTCTGGATTTTCTAATTTTCACTTTATTCAAAAAAGAAACTTACCGTAAAAGCTTTGATATCGGTTGCGATGATGTCTTGACTTACAAAGAAATATTGCTCGGCTTTGCGAAAATCAGAGGTTTGAAAAGAACTATTATCACATTGCCGGTAATGACACCGAAATTGTCTTCCTATTGGTTATATTTCATTACTTCAACCACTTACAGTTTAGCAAGTTCACTTGTTGGAAGTATGAAAATTGAGGTGGTCTGCAACAAAGAAAGTTTATCAGAGATTAAAAAAATAACCGGAATACAGCCATTTTCTTACAAACAGGCTTTGGAGAGAACGATGGCAAAGATTCAGGCCAACGAAATAAGTTCCAGCTGGAAAGATAGTTTTGTCAGCAGCAGAAACGATTCTTCACTAAAAGAATTTATAGAAGTACCGCATTTTGGCTGTTTTAAAGATATTAGAAGTGAAAAATATGACGACCGGGAAAAATGTCTTGACCGTGTTTTTGGTTTGGGCGGTAGCAATGGTTGGTACGGACAAAAACTTTGGAAAATAAGAGGTTATATGGATGTCTTGGTTGGTGGTCCCGGATTGAGAAGAGGAAGAACACACCCTTTACAACTTCACGAAGGTGATGCTTTGGATTTTTGGCGGGTGCTTTATGCCAGCAGGGAAGAAGGTAAATTGATTCTTATTGCTGAAATGAAACTACCCGGAGAAGCTTGGCTGATGTTCAAGTTATATAGGGGCAAACTCTGGCAGAAGGCAGTTTTTCGACCAAAAGGATTGTGGGGAAGATTGTATTGGTTTTCTGTATTGCCTTTTCACGGATTGATTTTTAAAGGGATGGTGAGAAAATTGGCTGCGAGGCATTAAATGAGTTTAATTCATAAAAAACCTTTTGAACACAGGAAACGTAGATCAGCAAACCCCTTTATGATAGTGTTATTGAAGGTAAATAATAATCATCCCTAATTAGAAAGAGACCTTGAAAAATATCATCTATTTGGTACATTTAAGTGTATAGGTCTTATTTTTGATTTATACATACAAATATATTACTGCCATTTCTTATTTCCTCAAAATAGATTTAATAAAACAATAAAATCCTGATCTGGATTATTCTGGAATCAAAAAGCAAAAAAAATGGCTCAATTTGGGTGTTTGTGAACTTAAAAGGACTCTATTCAAGCCAATTAGTAGAGGATATTGATAATATTTTGAAGGTGTTAACTGGTATTTAAATTATAAAAATGAAATCAGAAAATTTTCTGTTTATAAATGATAATTTTCTGATAAATAAAAACATATCACAATATCTTCTTCTCATAAAAAGCCTAATAAAAATTAAATGGTACATTTAAATATATAGTTGCCAAAATCTATTAGTACTGATGGATGAAATTAATTCATTAATCAACTGCCTCTATACGTCGAATAGCCATAAGCAGAAAGTGTAATCGGAACGTGATAATGATTTTTATCCCTGATTTTAAACACAACCTCAATAAAAGGATAAAAACTTTCTATATTATCTTTTTTGAAATAATCGCTGGTGTAGTAAGTCAATTTGAAAATCCCGAGATTATCTTTTTCTGAAGGTAGAAAGTCCGAAATCCTGCCGTTTGTATCAGTATTTTTCTCGTCTAGAAAAGTCCATATTTTCGATTGGTTATTATACTTTTCTAATTTTATTTTGACTCCTGAAACAGGGATACCTTTAGATACATCCAAGATATGACTTGACAGCTGAAAAGTATTTTTCTGAGCAAAAGTCCCGATAGACAAAAGTCCTAAAAGGATGGTAAAGATGAATGATTTCATTTCTTATTATTTTAAATTAAAACTTTTTTGCTGTGGTGATTCCAATTTCAGGGATGGAAGCAGACTGAGCGATCCAATCATCAAATTAAAACGGTTTTTACATATTGGTCAATAGAGTAGAGCTGTATCGCTTTTTCAGTCTTGTTTTGTCCGAAGCATAAGTATGAACTCAGCAGGACAAACAAAAATTGTATTTTCATATCCTTTCTTTTGCTGCAAAGTTAAAGACCAGAAAAATCAAAAACGTTGTCCTATGTCAAGGTTTTCAGAGTTTAGATTTGATTCTGCTTAGGGTGGAAGGGGAGATTCCAATATACGAAGCGACCATCCTGTTGGATACCCTACGTAAAAGATGTGGTTGATATTCGATGAGCCATTTTACTTTATCTAATGCGTGAAACCCTTGAAATCCATAGATCCTTTTTTGTGCGATGATGAATCCAAGCTCCAAAATTTCAGTATATATTTTTGCAAATTCAGGCATTGTTTCAACGAGATGATAAAAGTCCTTCCTCGAAATACAAAGCAATTCTGATTTCTCAATTGTTTGCAGATATTCTCTTGCCGGTTTTTGGTCAATAAAACTAGGCAAAGCCGTTGCAAAATTTCCTTCAAAAGCGAAATACCTTGAGCTGTCTAGACCCTCTTTTGTGGTTGTGAATAAACGAATACAGCCTTTGTTAATAAAGTAATACCATTTGCATACCTGATCATATTGGAGAAGTATTTCATTTCTATTCGTTTTAAGGGGTTTAAAGAAGGAGTTTATCATCTCAAGTTTTTCTAACGAGATATTACTTCTACTCCGGATAAATTTTTCAAGAATTGAATACATAGTTGAGCAATGCTGATCTAATTGAGTGATTCTTAAAGTTACATTTTTTTATTTATTCTGAGACAAAAAAGTGGATACATAAGTATGTTCTCTAAACTTTAATCGAGTTTAATATAGTAAACTTTGTTTATAGAGTTTCTTAGCTTGATGAAATTTGATTAATTTAACTGAAATATAAAATAAAAGATTACCTTTTAAAAAATAAACTATGACAAGGCGATTTCAAATTTTAAATATGGTTGCTCTGGTGGTAACAATTGGCATCAACTATCTATCCAACACCGGAATTTTTAATAATGAAACGATGGCAACCATTTCAGCCAAGTATCAGAATCTGTTTACTCCTGCGGGATATGCTTTTTCCATTTGGGCACTTATTTATCTCGGGCTTCTTGGTTTTGTAATTTATTTCGGTCCTTTTACAAAAAATACAGATGCCAAGGAGAAGACTGTTTTAAATGTTGGATGGTGGTTTGTTATTTCCTGCATTGCGAATAGTCTATGGGTATTGACCTGGTTGTACGAATATACTTTTCTTAGCATTCCAATCATGGTTCTCTTATTTATCTCTTTGCTGAAAATTATTGGAAATAATCGTGGTCTGATAGAATCTAAAGACTTCAAAACGGGAATTTTCCTTCGTCTGCCCTTTTATATCTACTCAGGTTGGATCTCTGTCGCTTTAATAGCAGATGTAGCAGCCTATTTGAAAAAAATACAATGGTCAGGGTTTGGAATTTCGGAGGCTAGCTGGACTCTTGTGATGTTTGCCGTTGCAACAATTATTCATTTGTATATGGTTTGGAAGATGAACATGAGCGCATTTGCGTTGGTTGCGGTCTGGGCATTAATTGCTATTGCGGTAGCGAATCAGGATTCCAACCAGACAGTTTACATTGCGGCTATCATTACAGCAATATTCATTTTTGTAAATGTTTGTTTTCAGATGTTTAAAAAAAGAACCGCACCCTTAAACTAATGTTTTTTTATGTGAAATTTCCGCTTTTAAAATAACAGTCTGATTGTGATATTTTTATTATCAGTTTTTGTAAATTAAAATATTTTCTAAGGAATTAAAACACTAAATACCAGGAGGTTTCAAATTAAAGATCACTTATCATATGAACATAATAAATATATTATAATTAAAAATAAATCAAAATAATTGATGTTAACTCATTTTACCAATCAACAGATAGCTGATTTAGAGGAAAGGAGAAGAATTGCAATGATCAATTCCCTGAGCGGCTTCAAAAGTCTTAATTTAATTGGAACTTTCAACAAAGAAGGAAAAACCAATCTTGCTATATTTAATTCGGTGATGCACATTGAGGCAAATCCTCCTTTGATAGGGTTTATTTCCCGCCCCGATTCCGTTGAAAGACACACCTTGGAAAATATAAAGCAAACAAGCTATTATACAATTAACCACGTTAATAAAGATATTTTTGAAAAAGCACATCAAACATCGGCACGATACAAGCGAGAACAGTCAGAATTTGATGCTACAGGACTGGGCATTGATTACAAAAATAATTTTGTTGCGCCTTTTGTTCTGGAGTCGCCGATACAAATGGGTTTAAAATTGAAAGAAATTGTTTCTATCAAAAGCAATGGTACGCAACTGATTGTTGGTGAAATTGTGGATTTATATTTCCCAGGTGAAATTTGGGAATACAACGATATTATTGATATTGAAAAGGCAGGAACCATTGCCGGCTCTTCTCTTGATGGTTATCATACCACCCAATTAATTAAAAGAATGAAATACGCGAAGCCTTAGTAGTCGCAATAATAGATTTGATTTTGTAATTATTATCTAAAATCCTGGTCATTATTTTACATTTGTCAAAATCAAATTATTCATTTGTATTTGACTGATATGAAATGATCATGGTTATAATACAAATAAGTAAAATATTTATGATTTTCATACTTTATTTTTTTCTGTATCACGATGAATAATCTTTCCATCTTTTGCAACATTAATATATAATCCATTAAAAATCCATATATTTTGTTTAATCTGAGAGTCTCCCAATTTAAGTTTTAAAGCTTGATTTGCTTGTTTCAAAATATTGAATCCTTCTTTTATAAAAAGTATTTACTTTATTATTAGTTGGGTCTTTTAGATTCTGCCTGCATATAATAGTGTTGACCATTTTGTGAAGACTTAGAATCTCAAGATTTTAAGCATATCAGTAGAAAATAGACTTACTGGATATTATCTTTAATGAATAGAATTCACATTTTGTCATCAATGGTGATAAGCTAGTAAATAAAAATAAAATGTTCAGTCAATTTATCAATAACGGCACAACTTTTAATTTAACCAATATATTTTAGTTTTAAAAGTAATATCGGTAAAAAAGTTTGATATGAATAAAAATTTTACGACTATAATGGTGATCTTTTGCGGAATATTATTTCCTTTAAAAGGATTTGGTCAGAAAGCCTCAAAAAAAAATTTCTCCTTGTTCAGCCCTGTGCCCCGAACACAGATGCGGGACATGGAAACCGACCGTCCCGATGTCACCTAGTCTCCTTATACTGTAGATGCCGGACATTTCCAGTTAGAAACAGATTTGGTTAGAACCATCAGGGAAATAAGTGAATCCAAAGAGACTCATACCGTATTGATTAACCAGATGAATCTTAAGATCGGGCTTACCAATTCAACAGCGGTACAGATCGGTTACCAAACTTACGGCAGGCAGAGCGAAAAAGAATTGGATTCAGATTCTAAAACCATTAATGATGGTCATGGTGATCTCACTCTTAGAATCAAACAAAATCTTATAGGAAATGATGGTGGTAACTTCGCATTGGCATTACTACCTTACGTAAAATTCCCCATTTCCGGATATGAGGACAGCAGACTCGAAGGCGGATTAATCGTACCGATGCAATATAAACTCCCCGGAGAATGGAATCTGGGATTTCAGGTAGAAATAGACCGGCTCAAAGATCAGGATCAGCAATCCATGCATACTGAATTCTTACAGACTCTGACCATCAGTCATTCCATCATAAAAGGGTTAGACGGAATCGCAGAAACATACTACACCTACGATTTCAAAGAGCATCAATTTTCGAACTACATCAACGCATCCCTTCAGTTGGATGTTGCCAAAGATTTTAAACTGGATGCCGGTCTAAACATTGGTATACAGCATACAGCGGCTAAGCATTATTTTATCGGCGCCTCTTATCGCCTTTAAATAGTAGATGAAATTTAATGTATGTGAGCAATTTTACTCAATATAAAATGCCTTGAACAATTTACATGGTATTTTTAGGATTGCTTTATAAAGTGTTAGATGAGCTTTTATCCTGAAGGTCTTCCAAACAAGTGCTATATTATTCAAAGTTTTATGATAAGTTGATGAGCAATAAAACTATCGAAATTCAGTAACAGATTTTAAAAACAGTGAACTGCTTTTTCCTATTTCAATCTTATTCTGGTTGAAATTTTACGTCAATTAAAGATTTATCGTATGGTATATTATTTGTAAAGTGGTATTGTGTTAAAATTATTCGTTATGAAGTATATAAGAGTTAAATATTACGTATTTAAAAAGTATTTGAAAAGAAAAATTTTTATTGAGGATATTGTGTAGATTACTTACCTACTAAAAGTGTATAATTAGATGACAATTGTTTTAAAATGTTGAAGCCATAATGCTGATTTTTTTAGTGGCGAAACTTTTTGAATTGCTTTTTTTTGCATTATTTTAGACGGCTGCTCAGATTCTCCTATTTGTTTGGTGATAAATACGAAGTCCTTTATGTGAATATTTTCAATAAAACTATGGATTACACCAATCTAAATCCTTGTTTTATATGGACTCCTTTTACAAAAATAATATAAGCCAAATAAAATATAATTTTAAGAAAATTGATAATTTATCAACGATTTAATAACCTACAACTTGTATTACGCAATGGACTGATTAGTGAGGGCAGGTTCTATAACATCTGTGAATTTGATTGAAATTGCTGCACAGTTTTTAATCTCAATAGTAAACTTTCTATGATGATTTTGTAAATAATTTTTGATGTTTTCGATTGTGATTTGTAACAGCCATAGCAGAAAGTTATTATGGGAAGGTAATTCTGAGGGGTTATTCCAGATTTTGACGAAGGTCTCTTTCAAAATGTCTGCTGAATATTTTTCTGACAGACCTGAGTTTAGTAAAAAACCATATAAAACAGGGCTGTAAAAATCATAAATATAATTGAAATATTTTGTTTCTCTTGTCTTAAGTAACAGAAATAATTCGGTATCTGAATATTGTAATTGCTTGATCTTCATGATTCGACAAAGAATATATTAAAGTTGTTATTATTGTACAGACCCTTCCTCTCAATCACTAAATTCCTGCTGTTATGTTTCACATAGCAAATGCTGTGCTAAAAATATAATGAGCTAAATTTTAAACTCTGATAGGTAATAAAATTTCAGGTACTGCTAGAGAGAAGCAGATGATTTCTTGGGATTTTGAGCTATTGAGAAACCTGTGAATACATTGGCCTAATGCCAAAATCATAAATTGTTACGCTCCATATACAATGGCTGGAAGACATTTTGATTTGTAAAATTAAAATATTTATTACCTTCTTGTTTTAATAGGATGGTTTAAAAATTTAATCTTTATATTCCGGGTTTTGATTTTCGTAAATGAAATATGGAGTTTAATAAAAGCAATCTTGATAAGTTTTTTTTTGAAAAAAATACAGTGGAAAATGCTGCAGGCATGTAAGCTTTAATGATAATGTATTATCTAATTATAAGATTGTCTGTTACCTGGCTATAAAAATCTAAATTAATTTTATTGGAAAATTTAGTGAAAATAGCATTGAGACCCGCTCCGTTATCAAGAATGAATTTTCTTTCACATTGTTGATCTTTGCTTTGATGATATATCATCCAAAATTCCATATCAGACCCCGGAACTGATGAAAAGTACTTACCAGTTAATGCTTGAAGATCAAGTTGACATTGATCTGAAATACTTGGCCTATCTTTTTGATAGGATCTACTTTTTTGAGGGCACACCACAGAAATTCGTAACTCAATACAACGCAGAGGGCAGCATCTATCCGGTTGTCAGTAAAAATGAACTCGACAAATTGCGAAAAAAAATACAATTTACCGGAGCTCACACAAGATGAAATTGATATGATCCCTCTGTAGAAGATATATAATCTATCGAGAACCAGAATCCAGATTATATTTTATGGAGAACAAGAGTGGGATGGAAATGAAATATTGAATTTTCGTTGAAAATTAAAAAACAATTACTAGGACAAAAGAACCTATATGATAAGCTCATATTTGTTATATACTTAACAGAAGAGCTTATTGTGATTTTATTTCATAACATACATAATTAAAAAAAATCAAATTGGTAATATTGATTGTAAATCAATATTACCAATTGTTTATGCTTTGAGATTTATTAATAATTTCTTTTATAAGGGAATTGAAGTGATTGTTCAAACCATTATAAGCATCTTCAAATCTTATTTTTCCATCATCTTCGAATAGATATAATTTAGATTTTCCAATTTTCAAAAGTTTTAAGGTGACCCATTCATCACCAGTCCAGCCACTTGCCCCTCTGTAGGTACCTTCAACATATCTTTTAGCTTCAAAATCAGGACTGTTGATCCGAATTTTGCCATCTTTAAAAAGAAAGGTTAGTTTATATGATAGATCATATTTACGAATTGTTTTCCCGAGCCCATTAGAAAGTTTTACAGGCAGAACTTCTTCTTCATATGCTGTTATACTGATGCTTTCACCTTCAACGACACTAAGTCCTTTTTGTGGATTTTTGAAAATTGAATTGATAGCATTGAGCGTATTTCTATACAGATCTTTTTGTTTCACATTTGGCACATCTACGACAGTAAAATCGTTTTCTTCATTGGACAAAAATCCAGTTGGAGTCAGTTTGAAATATTGTGCAAAGCTTAGTTGCGTTGCAAGCAAAAGTATGACAATACTGATATTTTTTATTTTCATAATATTTTAAAATTTTTAGGTTATGATAAATTCAGGATTTTTACAGTTAATGTTTTGGAATCTCAGCCAGTGGATGACCCAGCAAATTCGCTAGTCTGATATCATTGTTTGCAGTCCTGCTTCGGCACGTTCTGTAAATATTCTGTTTCTTAATGGATTTCCTGATGTACCTGTAAAATAATTTAATCATATACTATGATAAAAATAAATCGAGTTTCGGTCAATCACTATAGTAGTTCAGAAGTGCACCTGCATCTCCGGATGTATCGACAATAAAATTAGTTGTCTTTAGGATATTAGCATCCTTATCTAAAATTGAAATTGTATAACTTGCCCCCGGTGTCCCTTCGGTAATGCTCGCAGAAAAACCAACACCACCAATATTTTTATGAAGTCTGACAGTTTTTTGCCAAGGTGGTGTTACCTGCTCTTCGTATTCAAGGTCGTCCGGGATCTCCGTTATATTGGGATCAGTCATCGTTGGGGTATATTGAACTACCAACTTGTTGTTGCTGGGTCCAGTCAATTGATAAGTGTATTCGTAATCCTGCTCTGCATTGTCTTCTCTGGAACAGCTAATTAACGCAATTGCAGAAATAAGGAAAAATAGGGTGGTGATTTTTAATTTCATAATTCTTTTTGCTAAAGCTTTATTATATTGAGTTATACCTTACAAAACTAAATTATAACGATTCGGCAGTCAATCCATTGAAAACAGTATTTATATCTACCTGCTTTTAGGTATTTTTTACTTCTTTATTTTTTTTTATATTGTAAAAATTCTTACAATTAAAAAGAACTGAATGTAATGATGAGACTCACCCTATTGCTAAGTATTCTATTTTCTTTGAGCTTATTCTCACAACAGATCTCTCCACTCAATGAAAAGCGATATGAAGACAGCTTAAAGATCGTTGTAAAATCACATTTAGACAATAGTAAAAAGGCAGATGCATATTATTTACTCTCTAACTACAGCAGAAATACAGATTCTTCCTGGAGTAAAAAATGCTTGGAATCAGGAAGGGTATTATCGAAAAACAATGCATTTCTGATGGCTGAATTTTATTACTACAATGGGCTGTATTTTTTAGAAAAAGACAAGGAAAAAGCTTCCGGATATTTTCAGATGGCCATTAAAGAACTAGGCAGATTTAAAACTGAAAAATCTGATATAATTCAAGCATTGTCGTGGTTTAACTACGGATTAATTAAAAAAAATAAGGAAGGCTATCCTTTTTTTATAAAAATTATGCTGGAAAAAAGCATTCCCCTCGTCGAAAAATATGAGACCAGTAGAACTTTAGGGTTTTTATACACTCAGCTTGCTCTCACATTTACCTACAATGCTGAATTTCAAAAAGCGGAATATTATAATAATAAAGCAATTGAAAATCTTCAAAAAAATTCTCCGAATTCTGCAGAATTATTTTATGCCTACTTAAGCTCGTCGAGTAATTTCTGTTATCAGGCGAAGGGTGACAAAGCCAAGAATTTTTTAGACAAGGCAGAAAAAATGATTCAGCTTTATCCCGAATCTTCTGCGAACGCTGCCTATTTATATGGTAAAACTTTATATCTTATCACTAAACAAAAAAACGAAGAAGCGCTTCCTGTAATAGAACAGGGATTGGTATACGCTATAAAATTTAATCAAAATCTTTTGGCACAAATGTTTTATCTGAACAAATGTGACATTTTCAGAAAACTAAAAAGATATACAGAAGCCAAGAATGTTTTAGAAAATATTCTTAAAGAAAAAACGCTCGTAATAGATGCCAATAACAGAAAAACAATATACAGACAGCTATCCAACTTGAATGAGGAAATGGGAAACTCATCTGATGCGTTGTCTTGGGAAAGAAAGTATTCAAAGCTGAACGACAGCTTAAATTCTGAAAATATAAAACTGGAAATCAATACACTTGAAAAAAAGTTCAACACCGCAGAAAAAGAAAGGAAGATCGCAACCTTACATGCAGAAAAAAAACAAAAGGAACTCGAAGTCAACAAAAAGAACTCCTACCTTTGGGGGCTGGGTCTCAGCTTGCTACTGATCATCAGTCTTTTTGTTTTATTCATGATCATTTACAGGAAAAATAATAAGATCTCAGAGCAGAAAGAGATCAATCTTCAGCAGAAAATAAAAGACATCAGACAAAAAGAAGAGCTTACCCTTACAAAAGCTATACTTGAAAGTGAGGAAAGAGAAAGGGAGCGCATTGCCCGTGATCTTCATGATGGTTTAGGCGGAATGCTGGCTGGTGTAAAAATAAATCTTTCATCATGGTCATCAAGTTATTTTAAAGAAGAAAATACGGAGTTCAGCAAAATTCTTGAGCAACTTGATCGGTCAGTGGGTGAGTTGAGGTATGTCGCAAGAAACCTGATGCCGGAGTCACTCCTCAATTTTGGTTTGGAAACGGCTCTTAATGATTTATGCGAATTTTATACAAGGACAGATATGGAAGTCGATTTTCAGCCCTTGAATATTGAAAGTACGCTCTCACTTCCGATACAGGTCAATATATATAGAATTGTACAAGAATTATTAGCCAATGCAGTGAAGCATTCCGGAGGAAATCATATTTTGCTTCAGTGCTCACAGTCTGAGGATCATTTTATGATCACGGTTGAAGATGACGGTGAAGGATTTGCAGAGGATATCTATAAAACAACAAATAGTATGGGCCTTCGAAATCTCAGAAATAGGGTAGGTTATCTCAAGGGCAAACTTGAGATCAACTCTGATCATGAAGGCACCACCATTAACATAGAACTGGATACGAATGCCATCTGAGAAAATAAATATTATTATTGTTGACGATCACCCCATTGTATTGGAGGGATTAAAGACCATGCTGAAAAATGAGCCTCTTTTTCATATCTCAGAGAGCTTTACATCAGGAGAAGGAATTCTTGATTTTGTGAAATTGAATAATATAGATATTGTTCTCCTTGATATCACACTTCCAGATATCAGCGGGATAGAACTTTGTAAAGAAATTAAAAAAGTCTCACAAAATACCTCAGTGATCATGTTCAGCAACCGGTCTGAACGAAGTGTCATCATGCAATCCATACAAAACGGAGCAAGCGGATATCTTCTGAAAAATACCTCAGTCAAAGAACTTATAGATTGTATAAAAGGAGCACTCTCGGGAAATATTGTTTTCTGTAACGAAACAAAACAGATGATCAGTAAACCTTCTAAAAATGAATTGATAAGCATTCCAAGGCTTACCAAGAGAGAGAAACAGATATTAAAATTACTGGCAGGAGGCAAAACTAGTGTGATCATTGCAGAAGAATTATGCTTGAGCTCTTTAACAGTAGATACCCACCGGAAAAATCTTCTGCAAAAATTTCAGGCTAAGAATTCCACAGAACTGATAACGTTGGCAATACAACAAAATTTAATTTGGTAAGATTGAGAAATGAAATTGTTGGGAGGGCTTGATGTTATTATTGCTTTTCCAAAAACGGTACAGTTCAGACCAACAACGAAATAGTCACGATATTCGAAAAGTCGTGTGATGAAAGAACCGGAATTCCTTTTTGCAGATACATATATAGGCAGCTAAAAGAAGATATTAAATAAGATTATTTAACTTTTTCAGCATACATGGATAATTTTACAACTTGTTGTCCATCTTTATCTTCATTCTAGAAATAATTTAATTCGTCCTCGATGGATAAAGCTCCAGTTTGTAATTCATTGATTTCGAGGTCATCGAGATGTTTGAAGTGGGGGAATTTTAATGTTCTGAATCCTGAAAATTATTGAAGTAAAGTAATCTCCGACGTATTTGTCGGGGATTACTTATAATGTTAATGATTGTATGAAGATATGATAACTTCATTAGATTGTTAATTTCGGGCAAGCGTCAATTTCATCATAATGTCTATTTGCTCTTCGTTTCCCAGCTTGAATATGTGTTTGTCAAATGCTGTAAATCCATTTTTATCATAGAATCGGATTGCTCTCAGGTTTTGTTCCCAAACACCCAGCCAGACAAAATCTACCTTTCGTTCTATGGCAAGCTCAATAGCTTTTTCGTAAAGTATTTGTCCGACGTTTTTTCCATGAAACTCTTTCAATACGTAGATCCTTTCAATTTCAAGTGCATTTTCGTTTTTGATTTCAGTTTGCGAAGCCCCATAATTTACTTTTAAGTAACCGATGATCTTATTCCCATCCTCTGCAAAATAAAATTCAGAGTTTTTATCTGACAGTTCGCTTTTGACTTTCTCGGTTGCAAAAGCAGTTTCCAGGTATGCTTTCAGGTTTTCTTCACTGTTGTCTGAAGAGAAAGTTTCGGAAAATGTTAGCTTTCCAATGTTTTGCAAGTTGATAAGATCCGTGTCTGCTGCTTTTCTTAATTGTATTTGTCGCATATTTCTATTAATTTTCTTCTGTATTCCATTCGTAACTGAGCCAGTCATTATTCTGTGATGCACCAATTCTTTCATAAAATTTTTGACCTGATGTATTCCAAGGTGCGACGGTCCATTTTATCTGTAAACAATTGTTCATGATAGCTTCTTCTTTCAGTGCGAACATCAATTTTTCACCAATCTTATGACCGCGATAATTCTGATCGACATAAAGTTCTTTCATATAAATAGCAGGACGGTTTTGGGCTGTGAATGGTAAAAAATAATACACCAAAATACCAATGATGAGATCGTTGTCACTGGCCACTAGACAATAAAAATCTGGTGGTTGCTTCTGAAATCCTTTTTTCCGAACGATTTCCGGAGTAATTGCAAAGCTATCAATGTACTTCTCAAAAACAGCCAATTCTCTCATGAGATTCCAAATTTGCGTGCTGTCCTTTTTTACAGCTTTTCTAATGGTCATCTTTACTTGTATAATTTTATACAAAGTTCTGCATTAAAAATATAGAAGAATTTTACAAATGATAAAAAAGTAATTATTTGATGCTGGCTCTGATGCGGCTTAGGCTGACTTGTGTGATCCCTAGATAGGAGGCAATATAGCCTAATTGAACTCTTTGTAATAGATTAGGGTAATTTTTTAATAGTACTTCATACCGGTCGGAAGCATTGCCGAACTGTCTTGTAAGCAATCTGTCTTCTGCTTTTAAGAGTTCATTCTCTGCGAATCTGATGCCCCAATTGGCAATCTCTATATTTTCATTGTAAAGCTTTCGCAAGTCTTGCGTATTGAGTTTGTAAACGATACAATCTTCCAACAGTTCCACATCCTCGTATCCTTTCTGATTGGAGATGTAGCTTTTGAAAGAAATAATGGTGTCACCCTCTTTTCCAAAAGAAAATGTAGTTTCATCACTGTCATTGAAAACAAATGTTCTCGCAATCCCTTTTTTGATAAAGTAAAGTTGTTTTTCAATTTTATCAGAGGAGATGAGGATATGATTTTTAGGAAAGCTTAACTCTGTGATATAACTTTTGAGTATCAGCCTGGAAGGTTCTGATAACGGATAGATCTTATCAAGGATTTGTTCAATATCCATTGGTTCTAATATAAATGAAGGTTTACAACGATGTTCAAAGATACAAATTTCTTGTACTTTCAATTTCCAAATTTTGAATAGAGGGAAACTCACCATACTGAAATGACATGAGTTTTTGATACTTTTCAGCAGCTTGCAGAAATGGCGAAGAAGAAAGACCCGCTATTTCTGACTAGATTTAAGGAAATTTATCCTGATCTTCATGAAAATCTGATCACTTATAGACCAAATTTGAAAACATCAGAACTTACACTCTGTGCCTATCTATATTTTGGGTTCACCAGCAAAGAAATAGCCAATTATACCTTCCGGTCGATAAAAACAATCGATAACAACCGACATAATCTTAGGAAAAAACTTGACCTTACTTCGGAGATTGACCTGTGTGTATGGTTAAAAAAAATGGCAGACCGTCAAGACAGCGATTAAAGATTGATCTTATAACGATGTTTATCCTGAGCTGTAATTTAGAAATTTAAAAAAGTACTACATTGTAAAAGAAAATCACCATCAATAAGAAGGTTTAAGGATTCTAAAGGAAAGTGACCTGAGAGAGGAAAGAGGCAGATGATGTTTGTAAAATCGAAATATAGCTTACCAAAATGATATGGGTATAAAAAGCTTCATTTTGCAGTAAATAAAGATGATTTTCTACCGTTTTTCTATTTCGGAAGATAGACAACCAGTTCGACCTCCAGTTTTGAGTCGGATCTATATAGTCTTTAAACCTGTACCCTGTAGCTGCCGGAAAATCATTGTTGTAGAATTTCTTCCTTATATCATTGTACTTTTTCATAGCCTCGATGTCGGTAGTATAGAGATTTTCCTTCACCATATTGTTGAATGTTGCTGCAGAAATACAGAAAAGGAGAAGTAGTTTTTACTCAATAACTTTTGAAAAAAGATCCAATCTAATTTGATTTTGTATCAAGAGCGTAATATCAAAATAACTTTCATATCATAAGAAGACCTGTTTTTTTCAAAAAAATCGAAATAGATTTGAATTCAATCTTTTTATCATTAAATAAAAAAAAATAAATAGTAGTTTTATACCATATAAAATATTTCAAAGCATACATTTTATTGATAAAGATAATATGATTTATAGTATGACGATATGTAAAAACTGCGGAAACTCGTTTGAAGGAAACTACTGTAACCAATGCGGACAATCGGCAAAAACCAAAAGAATCAATCATGAATTTCTTTGGGAAGATGTTCAACATGGTCTACTTCATTATGACAAAGGGATCGGGTATTCCTTGAAAAAGCTTTTCGAAAAGCCGGGTAATGTCATCAATGATTACATTGAAGGGAAAAGGGTCAATCATTTCAGACCAATCTCTATGGTGATCATTATGTCGACGATCTATGCTCTGATATATCATTTGCTGAATTTGAACCACAGATCAGCACTTGACGAGTCGTCAGGTTTGATATTGGAGAAAATTTTTGAACATTACTATTGGTTCGTTGTTGCTACGCTTCCTATTTATGCGTTCACAACATACATTATGTTTAAAAAAACAGGCTATAATTTTTATGAAGTGATCATTTTTGAAGCATTTAAAACTTCACAGAGACTTGGTGTCCATATCGTTTTTCTTCCTATTCTCTATTTCCTAAAAGAACGTTCAGGTTTTAATACGGTATCAAACATACTGATCATTATTGATTTTATCCTGATTCTGTGGACGAATAAGCAGTTCTTTAATACAATGTCATCAAAAAAAGTTTTTCTCAAAAGCTTAGCGGGCTATATTCTTTATTGTACGCTTGCATTTTTACTGGTTGTCATAATTATTTTAGCTTTTGGATTTGACCGCTAAGATGCATTCCTGCCTGTAAATGATGATGGAAATACCGATCCCAGTCCCCACTGAAGACTCAGATCTAAAGAAAATCTCTCGCAGATATCCCTGTTGATCCCTTCGTACAGACCATAATCGAACTTTTTTTATTTTATCTGAAAAGTCAAAAGTTGCTGATGAAATAATTACTTTTTCACCTTTTGAACCCCTGTTTCTGATGTAGCCGTCTGAAACAATTCCCTGAAACTCTGGTTTTAGTAGAAATGCAAAATAACTGCCCAGTCGGTAATGCCATTTTTTTCCTGAAGTAAACTGTACGAATACAGGAACGCCGAGGTATAGATTTTTTGCTTCTGTATCCAAAGGGTATTCATAATTATCTGTCGAATTTGTTGTCCATGTTTCGAAGTTGAAGGTTCAGTTTCCAATTTCCACAACTTCTACTTAATAGGTCTTTTGGTTTTCACCTGACTCTGACTGTAATGTATAAAAAACAGGCTGATCAAATTTGACCAGTGTCCCCGATGCAGGAATTATTGTAGCTCCTTGTGACAAATTTAAGGAAAGCGAAACTCCACTTTGGTAGGCATCAAGTTTCAGGTAGATCAATATTTTACTATTGGCCTGATCAATGATCGTGGATGAAGATAAAAACTGACCATCTATTTTAAATTCTTCAATATCTGCCTCAGGATTAAGAGGTGCCTCCCGAATGCAGGAGACCACAGAAAAATAGGCTATGATGAGATAATGAATATTTTTCATCTGCAATGAATTAAAGTTGAAAACTATTGAGAGCTAATGTAATTTTCTCACTGAAACATTCGGCTCCTCGCTTTGTGGTACAATGAAAATTGCATTGTCGGTTGAGCTGTCTCTAGGATCAACATAATATCCTGCCACTACGGGAATTACTGAATTTTCATATTTTCCGTCTTTATTGTATGCCCAATAGGTGACATTAAGGTTATGTGCTTTTGGTTTTAAATCGATCTTTTTTGAAGTTAATTTCGCTCCGGTTACATTGATGCAGTTCACCTCGATCAAGCCGATGTTGGTTACGATCTGAGTGCATTTGCCAATCTCATATTGATACTTTTTCCACTGTTGTTGGTTGCAGAAACTTTATAACGGTCAAAGTTTTTGCCGACAACATTGACGGACTCTCTATTCAGAATATTAAAAGTTACATCCAAGCTGCTGACGTCAACTGTGACACCGTCGGTAATCTTCTGGCTGTAAAAATTGGCAAGGGAGAAAGAACAAAAAAAAGTTAAGAATGGTGATTTTTTCATGATATTAATTTTAGAATGAATAGGTTTTTTGGGTAGTTGCGTCAAAAAGTTTTACGGCATTGCTTTCGGGAACTTCTTTTGTACTTTTAAGTAAAGATGGGTTTGATGGATACTTTCCATTTTTGCTGGTTAGGATTTTCCAAGAATTTCCATCCTGAAGCCATACGACTTTCCACCCATTTTCAGTTTTGGAGTCTACAGTAATAGGAGTTCGGGTAACTGTAAATTTGTTTATCAGTTTTAAATTACTATCCAAAAGAGCCAGGCTGCATCCACCAGAACCACAGAAATAAGGCGTAAAGAAATTAATGAATATCTCTTTTTTACCATCATTGTTCAAGTCGATCTGATACAGATTAAATTTTCTTTCTGCAGCATCAATAACCCTAAGATCTTCAGGCTTTAAGTATTCCGAAGTAATGTAATCTTTTATTTTTATCGCTAATGAATCGTCGCTTGTAATTAGTGAATCTCTTATTTCAGTTTCACCTGAATCTTTAGAATTAATGAGCTCATTCGAAGGAGGTATTTCTTTTAAAGGTTTTTCCGGTGTTTTACTGCTGGATGTTATAGTAAACAACATGATACATGCAAGAGATGCATTTAAAATAGTTTTTTTCATAGTATATTTTTTGGTAAATAAAGATAATGAGATTCAATTAAATAATTGTTATCAGTATTAATTATCTAATTAATTTTCTCAAAATACTGTAAGCAAATTTGAAATAATTGAAATACATTTATTTTTTTTAACTGAAAATAAAAAGTACAGACCAAAAATTCAGTCTGTACTCCAAAAATTAATTATTCTAACTATTAGTTTTTGATAAAGGTTTTCTGTGTTCTTTTGCTGCCTTCTTTTACCACAACAAAATAGGTTGCATTCGGAAGATCTGAAATATTCAATTTTTCACTGTAATCGCCTGTAGAGGATTGTATATCTTTAGTTAATACTGTTTTACCTGAAAAATCAATGACCTGCAGGTTGATTTTACTTTCAGCAGACTTAAATTTCACCGTCAGTTCGTTTCTGGCCGGATTAGGATAAACTGTAAGATCCGAACTGTTTTTTACCTGCTCGTTTACCGCCAGGCTTCCCAGGTTGCAGGCAGGAATTCTGTTGGTTCCGTCAATCCCCCATGCAGACATAACCGGAATACACAACCAGTTGAGCACTGTTGGAAAGTGGTCGGTTTGCCGTGGGGTATTCAGATAATTCTGGATGGTAAATATTTCTGAAGTCTGAAGATTTCTCGTTGGCGATCCGGTAATGACAGCATTATTTGCCAAAGGCCCTGAATCGGTCAAACTGTTTCCGGAGGCTTCAGTCATTTTGTAATTTGCCAAAAGATTAGAATAGAAAGGATGCGAAGCCGTTATATCCTGATTGGCCCACTGCACAATGGCTTCATTCGATAATTTTGCATTCCATATTCTTACATCTTTGTAGGAAGCAGCGAGATTCACACCGTAAGTATTGGTGCCGTCCTGATTAATAGTTAACGGTAGGTTGGACGTGATGTCACCGATGGTGTTCATTTTTCCTACTGTTACCGGAACTCCATCGTCATACATTGTTGCGAGACCGTCTCTGTCAAACGTTACAGCGATGTGTTTCCATTGATTGGTTACTAATTTTCCGCCCACAAGATCCAGTCTGTTGCTGCCGTCACCAATATTCATTTTAAAGGTCTGCCCCGAATATCCTGAAATCACAAAACCTTTGTTGTAACCGTTATTCCAGTTTTTATTGCCGATAAAAACCGGATCGCTGGTATAACTCGCGTTAGGTTTCACCCAAAATTCTATGGTGAAATCCTGTGTTGTTCCGAAATTAAAACCAGTCTGTACTGCTGGTTTCGCATACGTTCCTGCAGGAAAATTCATTCGGTTATACGTTGGCGTATTCTGAATCTGCGTTTTGCTGATCTGCTGAGGAGTAAATGACGGATTGGAATAAATTGAAAAAATATCTCTTTCAGTAAGGTTTGCTCCACCGTGAGCTGTATCAGTTGCTCCGTGATCTGTTGTAACGACTACCAACCAGTTTTCGTTATTATACGTACTTCTGTTTTTCATTGCCGTCAGGATTTCACCGATGTAAACATCTGTGGTTTGGATAGAATTCACGTATTGAGGCACAGCTGAAGAAAAGCCGTAAGAATGCCCTGCATGGTCCACATCATCAAAGTCCACAAAAAGCACATCGGGATTGTCATTCTGCAAAGCATTTACTGCCGCGTTTTTTACTGCAAGGTCAGTAGAGAAATTGGTTTTCACATCTGCATTCTGAATAATATTGTTGTTGATGGGAGCCCAGTGTGCTAAAGAGATGGTTCTCAAATTAGAATTATACGTTTCAATTCTGGAGAGAAAGTCGGGATAGGCTGTAAAATTGGGAGCCGTAAAATTGTTGTCCTGCACATTATGTTTGTTATAAAATACTCCGGAAAGCATCGTGCTCCAGCCATTTCCACTCCAGGTCGGTGCCAGAGTAATGGCATCTAAAGAATAAATTGAGGTCGGCAATAATCCCTGAATGTTTGGGGTGTTGGATGACATCATCACATCCGGCCTGCAACCGTCTATCCCGATAAACAGGACTTTTTTGGTCTGTGCGCCCATCAATGCCGACGCAAGAACCAGAAGGGAGAAAAGTTTTGTTTTCATAATACTTATTTTATTGATTTAATTTTTGGAAACCGAAATAAAACTGATTACAGAAAACTCCCGTAATCAGTTTTTGAAGTAATTAAAAAAGAATATGTTCAGCCTCAGAGAGGTTATTTAAAATATGATCGGGCAATGCTAATTCCAGTTGTGCTCTGGTTTGTGCACCACTCAAAACGGCAATGGTCACTCCGCAACCAGCGTTTTTCCCTTCCTGAATATCGATGGCGGAATCTCCGGCCTTTAAGACCTCCTTCGGATCTGTAATTCCGAATTTTTTCATTGCCAGGACTATCATTTCAGGGCTGGGTCTGCTTTCCGAAACATCATCAGCAGTAATCAGTGCATCATAATGCACACCGATTTTCCAGTTAAGTTTGGTAAGCAATTGCTGTGCTATTTTCTGAGTATAACCTGTATTTAAAACCACTTTTTTTCCTTTGGATTTTACTTTTAATAAAAATTCTTCTGTTCCGGCAATAGGTTTTACATTAAGATTTTCATAAGCCACAGCCAGATCATCAGAAAAGTTTTCGAATATCGCTTCCGTATCATCAGTATTTCCGCCGATGTTTTCGAGAAGGTTTTTAATAGCTTCTGCTTTTTCCATTCCGGCACAGATTTCTAGAACTTTATTTAATGTCACTTCGTAGCCACAATCATTAACAGCTTTTGTAAGTGTTTTATACACCACATTATCTTCATCGACCGTTGTTCCGGCCATATCCAGAACCAATAATTGTATGTTCATTTGTTTTAAGAAAAAATTGTATTGATATTAAATTTTGAATAACCACCGCTTCCGGTCATTCCTTTGCCTCCGATGCCCGTCACGATATGAATGTTGGGCGAAACACTGTGCTCGAAAATATCTTTGGTCTTGCACTGAGAATAAATCCCGAACCATCTTCTCTGAATTTCGTAGGTGGGCAGATCGATGATTTTTTTGGCTTCGCGGATCATAAATTCGTCAATGTCCATATTCAGGTCATAACCAAGATCATCAGCATTTCTGGCATCTGCATATTCGTGCGAATCGCCGATAATCACCGAACCGTCTAAAGCCTGTTTGAATAAAATATGAACTCCAAATTTCTTTTCAAAAGCATCCTTGTCATCACTTTCCTTTATTTTGGCGAAAGAGGCACATTCGGTAAACGATTCATATCTTCTGATGGAAAGTCCGGTCAGAATATTTCCAGGTAACGAATAAATCCCCTGCGGTTTGGTCTGAAGCATCTGCAGTTTGCTTACTTCGAGATCACTTTCATTAAAAACTTTGGGATACAATGTTTTAAACTCGTGTCCACCGCAGATGATGATCTTTGAAGACCTGATTTTATTTCCGTCAGCAGTTATGGCAGTACACTGCGAATTATTTTCCTTAGTCTCTACCACCGTTGTGTTGTAGAAAATATCAAGACCTTCCTGACTTTTCAGGTATTGATGAAGCTTAACAATCATCTCACTCGAATCTACTGAGATTTCCTGGGGGAAAAACAGTCCACCCTTGCAGTAATCAGATCTCAGTCCGTCAAACTTTTGAATACATTCACTTTTAGAGAGAATGACAGACTCGTAATCATTGTTTTTGTTAATCTGAGCCAGTTCTTCGATCAGCTGCAGTTCTTCATCGTTGGAGGCGATATAGACTGAGCCGTTCTGTCTTACGGTAAGATCAGTCTCAGACTGCAGATTTTTATAAATCTTTAAACTTTCCTTTCCGAAATTCTGCCATTTAATGTCCATTCCTGATGGAACTACCTGTCCGAAATTTCTTACGGTTGCGCCCTGAGGAACAGAGTTTCTTTCCAGAATGGCTACTTTGAGGTTTTTCTGCAATGCGTGGTAAGCATGGAATGTTCCTAAAATTCCACCACCCACAACGATAAGATCATATTGAGTATTCATATTTATTTTTTTAAATTTTAAAAGCACCGAAACGAATCGGCTGTGATGTTTCTCCGTTGTCTGCACCGGATTTTGATCCTGATTTCTTTTGAAAAGCCAAAAAAGCAATCACCGAAAAAATGAGAACAACTGCTGCGATAATATAATTAAGATGAATGTAAAACTGAAGCCATGAGCGGTCCTGTGAACCTAAATTTTTGAGAAACAATACTGAAACACTTCCTAAATATCCGAAGGCATCGACAAAATAGATGAAGAATCCTACATTTCCTTTAATTTTAAAAGCAGCAATCATCCGGTCGAAATAAATTCCGTTAAAAGGAATATAGCAGAGATACATCCCGAAACCCGATACCGTCATCCATAAAAATGGTGAAATAATGTTGCCCTGAAATAAAATCGTGGAGAACGCCACTAAAATAATTCCGCCAAAAAGAATGTAATGATAGTAAGCAAATGCTTTTCTGTTATTTTTAACTTTCACCATCAATCCCAGGATCAGTAAAACCATGATGGAAATAGGAATTTCAGTGAGTGTGAAAACCGAACTGTCTGCAGTGCCGCTCATTTCGTCCCAGATCTCCCGGCTGAAATTATCACGGAAATCCCTTAAAACTGTCAGACAGATATAAAGAACAGTAATGCTGACCAACGGAAGGAAAAATTTCTTTACCAACGAACTTCTTTCCTCTTCGCTCAAAGGTTTTCTTTCTTTTTTTAAGGCAATATCTTCTTCATCCGGAGCTGGAGTTTTATTTAACAGAACTGCAAAAACAATCAGAGGAATGATGAAGAGTAAGCCTGTGGCAAACGGCATCCAGAATTCTGTAATCCCGAAGCTGTCCATTAAAAATTTCCCGGCAGATTTTACCACACCTGAAGAAACGACAAAGCTTGAACAGAGAAACAAACCGATGATTTCTGTGGTTTTTCTTCCTTCAATGTAGGAGAAAACGATTCCCCAGATCATTCCCAGAGGAATTCCATTGATGAACATGAACAGAATATTGTAGGGTGCAGGAACGACTGCAAATCCGAACAAAGCAAGCTCAGCAATTCCTATGAAAACCAAAAGGAAAAGGATTCTTTTCTGAGGTTTCAGTTCAGAGATAAATTTAATCCCGATAAATTTTGAAATAAAATATCCTACTGCCTGTGCAATGATGATTAAAATTTTATAATCAAAACCAAAGAATTCCAGGTTACTGAAAGAGGCCACCGCAAAAGGTTTTCTGAAAGCATACATGCAGAAGTAGACCCCGAAAGCAGCGATGGCAGCTTTCAGAGTTACACTCACTGTGTTGTTTTTTGATGGAGAGGTCATCATCGTTTAGAAATTAAGTTTGACTCCGATATTTCCTCGTACACCGTAATATTCTACCTGCTCCGGTCTTTGCTCATCTTTTCCGAAATGATAGATCAAAGGTTTGTTCAGAATATTGTTGACATCAGCAAAAACCGTGATGTGCTTATTGATTTGGTATGAGGTTCCAAAGTCAAGATTGCTGTATTTTCCGTAGTAGGAATCGTAAAGATCTTCTTCAGCATACTCCACTGCAAACTTCCCTTTGTGGTTGTAAGCCAGTCTTGCATTAAACCCTTTTTTCTCGAAAAACAGTTGAATATTGTACAGTTCTTTCGCCTGATAAGGAAGTTTTACCATTCTGCCACTTGGTTTTTCCATTTCAGAAGTCATGAAGGTAGCATTCAGCTGCGTTCCGAAATATTGCAGGAAGCCTGGAAGAAAATCAAATCTTCTGTTGATTCCCAGTTCGATTCCACCGAGCCATGCTGCTTTTCCGTTGTTGGGAGCACTGAACTGTACGCCATTGATTCCATTATAATTTCCGATAAAAGAATCCTGAAAAATAGGGTCTGTAATTGATTTATAGAAAACGCCACCGCACAAAATCCCGACATTGGAGAAGTAATATTCAGCCATTAAATCAAGGTTGACAGAATATGTCGGGTTCAGGTTTGGATTTCCACCTTTAAACTCATTGTCCGCTTCGATGTAAGTTCCGCCAGGAGTTAAATCGCCGAAATTTGGTCTTGAGAACGTACGTGTTGCAGCAAATCGCAGATTGGTTTTATCACTGATCATGTATTTCAAATGCAGCATCGGTAAGACCGCAAGATAGTTTTTGCTATTTTCCACAGGTGTTAAGACATCTTTAATAACATTGTAACCTTTTACTTTGGTGTGCGTGTTGGATAATCTTAAACCTCCCAAAATGGTTATTCTGTCATTGATTTTGTAAGTTCCCATTCCGTAGGCATCCGCATGTTTTTCAAAAACGGCGAAATTTCTTCCCAATGCTTTGTTGTATTCCAGTGCTTCAGAATCGGTTTTGTTTATGGTTAAATTTCCCTGATTCTGGAACCAGAACTGATCCATTCCGCCAGTGGAAAGTACCGGACCGAAAGTGTTTCCGATATTCGTATTCAACTCGCTCAGATAATTCGCACCTCCAGGTTGAGTGGTGATATGCTGACTGAAATCTGATAATAATGGAGCCGTTCCGTTTGACCAATTATAGAAAATATCAGAAAAGCGCGCGTTGCGTTCTTTATCTCGGTATTTTAATCCGTATTTTAAAGTTAATTTATCAGAGGCTGTGATTTCATGATTGAAACCTGCAACGATTTTATCTTTTTCCTGAACGTACACTTTGTAGAATTCCAAATCGGTGAATCTCATTTGTCCGGCATCCATTTTAAAGTTCGGATCACTGTAAAAACCAAATAATGCATCAGGATCCTTTAAATCCAACTTTCCACCATCAGCCTTCCAGTAAGCTCTGGGACCATTTCCTTTATCTGAAATATAATTCGGATTAATACCTACACCGTTCTGAGTATATTTAATGACATAATAAGAATTATTCTGCTTATCCGGAATATTTCCATACTTGAAAAGGTTGTTGTAATACGAAAGATCCCAGTCGATTTTACTTTTGTTCAGTTGATGAACTCCGCCCAAAGAAACCGAAGTCAGTTCTGTGATCAGTAAATTGTGAATATTCTGAAGCTCAACTCTTGCCGTGTTGTTGGCCGCACTGAATTTATCGAATCTCACTCTGTGTTTATAATGCGTTTCATCGTCAGAAAGTGTTCCGTACATTCCTTTAAGATATAAGGTGCTTTTCGGAGACAACACGTATTCTAAAGCTGCATTCGCTCCCGTGGTTTTTCTTACTCCGTTGTAATCACGAAGTTCCATTCTGAAGACTCCTTCGTCACCACTTCTTCTGGCTTCAAAATTATCCGTTGACCAGTTTCTGATGAAGTGCGAAAAATTAACAAGATATCCGAATTTTTTATCTTTCGTACGTCCTCCGTACAATAATCCAAGGTTGTAAACTCCTTTATCAGATTTTGCATTGTAACCTGTTCCTAAAGTTCCTCTGAACTCAGTTTTCATCGGAGGAGTTTTGGTGATAAAATTCACACCTCCGCCAATTCCGTCTGCTTCCATGTCGGGAGTGAAAGATTTGTTGACATGTACGTAAGAAATCAGTTCTGTCGGGAAAAAGTCAAATGCTGTAGCTCTGGAAGTGGTTTCTTCTTCAGCTGTCGGAAGTCTGTTTCCATTAATCGTTGTGGAAGCCCAGAATGGAGGAAGTCCTCTTAGAGAAACAAATCTTCCTTCGCCCTGATCACGCTCGATGGAAACTCCCTGAACTCTTTGTACGGTTTCAGCAGCGTTTCTGTCCGGTAGTTTTCCGATACCGTCTGAGGCAATGACGTTTGAAATATTGATTGCGTTTTTCTGCATATTCAAAGCACGCGCTTCACTGTTTTTTAAAGAACCTGTGACTACAACTTCATCAATATTCTTCTGTTTCTGAAACATTGAAATGATTCCCAAATCAAGCGACTGATCTGATATCAAATCAACCGTCATATTTTGAGGTTCATAACCAATGTATGTAAACTGTAAATCGTAGTGACCAGGCTTAAGATCATTGACAGAGAATTTTCCGTCAACATCTGTAATTACAATTTTTGAGCTTCCATTGATTTTAACCGTTGCGCCAGGAAGTGGCTGACTGTTATCTGAAACTGTTCCGGTGACAATTTGTTTTTGAGCCGATACAAATATCGTACAGCAGGCAAAAAGAGGAAATAAAGATTTTTTTATAATTGCTTCCATTGTTTACATATATTAAATTTCTATTGCAAAACAACTTAATAATTTTAATATATGTAAATTTTCAATATTAATTTATATTTAATAAATTACTGGTGATTATTAACTCAATCTTACGGATTTATGACACTTAATACATTGAAATTTTAGTATTGAAATATATTAAAACATTGTTTAAAAGAGAGTTATTTAAATAAATGAAAAATGAACTACTTGTGAGTAGTTCATTTTGTTTGATCATAAAATGTAGAATTTATATTAACAGTCTTAAATATATAGAATACTAAATTTTACTATTTGTAAACTTTTGTTTTGGAAAAAATAAAAATTATATGATATTTTAGCTTTTATCTGAGTAAAAATAAAGCACCAACATCATACAATCTTCGTCGGAAATACTGACCGGAACGTGCGGTAATTTTCCATTGAAATACAGTGAATCACCTTTATTAAGCTCAATTTCTTCATTATCAATGATATATTTCACTTTACCTTTTAAAATATATTTAAATTCCCAGGCATCCGTAATCACTTTATCTCTTTTAGAATTGGGTTCTAAGGTCAACAAAACCGCTTCAAAGCCTAATGAATGAAGGCTTTTGCTAAAAATATGCATGTATTTAAATCCTTCAGCTTCTACCTCTTTTTCGATAACCTGCTGATTTTCTTTAGGAACAAAAATGAATTTTGCATTAGATTTTTTCTCAACACCCTCAAAAAAATAACTTGCATCAATATCCAAAGACTGTATCAATTCAAGCAAAACAGGCAATGACGGAATCGTCCTCCCATTCTCTATTCTGGAAACCAAACCGTTGCTCACATGAGCTTTCGAAGCAAGATCATTGATGGTAAGATTGTTTTTCTTTCGAATATCTTTTAGTCTTTTTCCGATACCTATTAAAAAATCACTCATATTATTTACTATTTCAAGCTATTATTTACCTAATTGATTGTAAAAATAGGAAATAAATAAACCGGTTTTGTAAATAAATTTTACAAATAATAAATATTTTAGATAATTATTGCATTTTAATTGTAGCTATTTGTATGTTGAACTGGAATGTTGAATAAAGAATTAGAATGCTTTTCTAACTACTTGTTGAAAATCAATTGAATTGGCCCGACAGATTTTGAAAGAAAGAGTCTCGAAGAGCTGTATGAGGATTAAATTCTATTTTTTAGTCCGATTTTTACGTAACGAAAATGAAACGTATGGATGGACAACAATTTAAAAGAAAGTTGATTGGCTGTGGAACATTTAATAACAAATTTGGATCAGATCAACATAGGTGAGAATGAGATGATCAGCAGGGCTGAGGAGCTCTTGATGGAAACTGATGCGACCATAAGGTAGCTGAAAATTATTTTTAGGCAATATCAATTTGCAGACTGTAGCGAGGATATTTACTTTTTTAAAAATACTAAGCACCAGTTTGTGGCGATTTACATCTATTATTCCAAAATTCTATCGATAGAAGCATCGAAGCCTTTTATCTATCCAATGGCATTCAGATCCTATTATGAGAGTGAGAGAAATAATCTTTTATATTTCTATAGCGAAGAGAAAGAATTTATCAGTTGTTATCGTCGAAAATCTACTTTTTTGGATAAAAAATACTTTATCCGATTCAAATTTGACTTTAAATTAAAGCTAAGTCCTGAACTTTACAATTATAATGTGGAATTTTCAACTTCCCACGATCATTTGGTCTCACAGATTATCGCCAACGACTTTATTGACGGATATTTAACAAGTAAGATCAATTCCGATGACAATCAGGAAAATTCTATAAGACATATCAGAAAACTTGAATGGACAGCTCCCAAATTGGAATTGACCGAATTACTTTATGCACTTCATCAAACCAACTGTTTTAATGAATGTCAGGACAAAATAATGATCAATGGCGCGAAGAATTTGCAAAGAGGAAGGCAAACCGAAGCACCAGCGAAGATTTTCTGGAGCCGTACTTTGAGAATATTAAAAATGTAAGTTTTGCAGAAGTACCCTTTGAAATTTCAATTCCAAGCATGTGGTGGCGGTCTGTTTATGCATCAACAAATGGTTTTGCTTATGAAAGTTTTTTAGATGAATTATCGCATGAGGCAGGAAAAGATCTGTTAGCATTTCGAAGAGAATATTTAGATGAAGGTACGCATAAACTTATTGATAAACTGGAAGAAGTTTCCGGCTGGAAGAAACATAAAAAGAATGAAGGTTTTGGCGTTGCCATTACAGAATGTTTCGAATCTGCGGTGGGACATGTGGTCAAAGTTTCCAAAAATCCTAATGGCGGTGTAAAAATAGATAAGGTCTGGACGGTGATGGATTGCGGCTGGTACGTCAATCCGGATATTATCAAAGCTCAGGTGGAAGGTTATGTTATAATGGGACTGGGTGCTGCAGCCTTTCATGAAATTATTTTTAAAGACAGAAAAACCGAGCAGAAGAATTTTGATGCTTATCCGATGCCGAGAATTAATGATATTCCACCCATTGAAGTTTTCGTGATGGATAATGACGAAGATGCCGGCGGAGTAGGCGAACCTGGATTACCACCGTTGGCTTCTGCATTAACCAATGCAATCTTTGATCTTACAGGAAAAAGAATCCGTAAATTGCCTTTTAAATTATCAAAAGTGTAGATCAATATAAATTGTGATGCCATCTTATACAACTGGGCGGTTAACAATTTTAAAACAAAAAGTTATTTCTGTAATTTTTTTCGGGTTAACACGGCTCGAGAATAATTTCAAGAATAACTTTTTTTAAGTTAATAATGACAATGAAATAGACGATTAGCCTGTATCTTCTCACCATCAACTTTTATAGAGATGTTTGTTTTAAGATAAAGAAAATTAGAATCTGATGAATAAAAAAACAATAAGTGACTAATTCCTAATTATTTAGAAATAATGGTTTGGGGGTCATTTATTTACCATACCTTTGTAAAATAATAAGGCCACTGGAAATCTGACAGGAATTTATCCGTAGAAATTAGTACAGCCGCTCAATTTTGTCAATAATATTTTAGGTGCTCTACCTTTTAAGAAGTTTGATTTTCACTCTTAAATTCTATTACATCCAATTTTTTCTTTCAAAAATTTATTATAGTATTGATTTTGATCAAAGCAATGGATTTTTTAATCCTAACAAAAAGAAAACAATAATTTTTTAAATAAATATACAATGCAACAATGAACAGTAAAATTCTTTAACGAAACAAAAGGATTTGGTTTTATTACTCCATCTACAGGTGGACAAGACGTTTTCGTACACACTTCAGGTTTGGTAGATAACATTCGTGAAAATGATGTCGTAACATTCGAATTACAAAATGGAAATAAAGGAGTTAATGCAGTTAACGTTAAAATAGCGTAACTCATTTAACAGCCATCATATGGTATAAAGAGCAGGTCATTAATGATTTGCTCTTTTTTATTCTCGAGAAAACCGTGATCGAGATGAAAGTTTACGTTTTACTTCGACGATATTGTGACCATCTATAGGAGTTGCTAAAGAATTTCCCTGCCTTAGTTCTTCTTCTTCACCATCAAGAAAGATCAACTATATCGTCATAACATTTATTTCAGACTCCCGCAGTTGTTAGGTATTCACACCAACTTTTTCCTTAAAAAATAATATCAACTGCCGTCGGTATTTAAGGCATAATTAATAGCAACATCGCTGATGATTTTATTGATCTAAGAAAACACGCACTTTTCAGGAAAATACTTTTATAAGAATATATTTCTGTGCTCCAGGAATATTTTTTTAATGAGTCTGAAATTGAGTGCTGGCAGATTCAGTTCTTCAGGTAATCCTGGTATTGAATACAAAGCTGTTTTTGAGGTTTATTCCATGAAAAGGAACGTTTTCTAATATGATATGCGCGTGGAGATTATTTAATAAAAGAATTTTGAACGACTTTATAATTCAGTAATATTGGTAAGCCAAACAGTAATATGTATAATCAAAAGACATATTAATTTCACGATATTTGTATACAGTCAAATTCCGGACGTGTATCAATCAAATATATCAACCTCAAAAAATATAAAATGGCCATAACTACATTAAAAATTAATAAAAAAGATTATACGGTAGATGCCGATGAAAACATGCCGCTTCTTTGGGCAATTCGGGATCTTGCTGGCCTTACAGGTACAAAATTCGGATGTGGAGTAGCACAGTGTGGTGCGTGCGTGATTCATCTAGATGGTGAAGCGGTGCGTTCCTGTGTAACGAAGGTCAAGCGTGCAGAAGGAAAGAACATCACCACAATAGAAGGACTGTCTGAAAACAACGATCATCCTGTACAAAAGGCATGGCAGGAAATTGATGTTCCTCAGTGTGGTTATTGTCATTCCGGTCAGATTATGTCAGCGGTAGTTCTGTTGAGAGAAAATCCAAATCCCACTGATGTAGACATCGATAATGCGATGTCAGGAAATATTTGCCGTTGCGGAACTTATCCAAGGGTCCGTCATGCAATTAAAATAGCCGCCGAACTTCAACGTGAGAAAGGAAAATAGTAAAAGACCTTTTGTAATTAACTAAATTTCGCACCGAAGAAAAATATATAGAAAGATGAATATGTTAAAAAATAAAATACCGGCAGTAATCTTAGTGGTCTTCCTTTGTTCTGTTGGGATTTATGCATACACCTCGCAGAGAGTGCATAAGCCGATTGCAACATCGCCAGTAGAAAAGAAGGTATTTTCTGCAAAAAAAGACAGCGTAGCATCTGTAAAAGCGTTTGAGAAAGTGTATGCTGTATTGATGAGTCCGCGCTGCATGAACTGTCATCCAAGTGGCGATATTCCACTGCAGGGAGACGACAGCCATATCCATACCATGCAGCCCAAACGTGGCGTTGACGGAAAAGGACTTTATGCGATGAAGTGTACCAACTGTCATCAGCCGGAAAATACTCCAGGACCTCATACGCCACCAGGAAATCCTAATTGGCATCTGCCACCTGCCAATATGAAGATGGTGTTTCAGGGCAGAACCGCCCATCAGCTTGCAAAACAACTCATTGATCCTAAACAGAATGGCAATAAGGATATAAAAAAACTCATCGAGCATGCGGATGATGGTCTTGTACTCGCAGGATGGAAACCAGCAGAAGGTTTGAAACTGCCGCCAATGAGTCATGCAGAATTTAAAAAAGCCTGGATTACATGGCTTGAAACCGGAGCTTACGCACCTCAACCTAATTAAATTAAATCGATATGTCATTAGATAAAGAAATATCAAGAAAAAGTTTTCTGAAAATTGCCAGTCTGGGTGGCATAGGTTTGTGCCTCGGTCTTTTTGCGGCTGATTCAAAAACACATATTTTGACTGATGAAGAGATTGAAGCTGCAATTCAATCTGTTGAGCTCAATGCGTGGGTCATCATCGATACCAACGGTAAAATCACTTTTGTTGATCACCGTGCTGAGATGGGACAGGGTTCTTTTCACAGTGTTCCGCAGATTCTTGCAGAAGAACTGGAGGTCAATTTAAATGACATCCATGTCATCTTCGGAAAAGGTGATAAAAAATATGGCAATCAGGTTACGGGAGGTAGTTCTACCATTCGCTCCAATTATAAAAATTTCCTAAAAATAACCGCAACAGCCCGCGAGATGCTGATCGCAGCGGCAGCCGTAAAATGGTCTGCAGATCACAGTGATTGCTATGCAGAAAACGGGCAAGTGATTCACCGTCCGTCAGGAAAAAAAGCACATTACGGCGAACTTGTTTTGGCAGCATCTAAAATGCCCATTCCTAAAGATGTGAAACTTAAAAAACGCTCAGATTACAAAGTAATTGGTAAGCCTTCGAGACGTATCGATACGAAATCTAAAACCAATGGAAGCGTAACTTTCGGTCTGGATAAAAAAATTCTGGGAATGCTTTATGCAGCGGTGGAAAGAAACCCAAGACTCAGAGGTAAAGTTAAAAGCTTTGATGCTACAGAAGCGCTGAAAGTTCCCGGTGTTAAAAAAGTTTTCAAGATTAAAATGCTTGTTTTTAAAACATATCGTGAAGGGGTAGCAGTTGTTGCTGACAATACGTATGCTGCATTACAGGGCAAAAAAGCATTAAAGGTAGTTTGGGATGACACTGGATTTGAGCACATCAATACTGCTGATATTTATAAAAGACAGGAAGAAAATGTACGGACCAAAGAAGGTTTGTCTTTTAAAAAACAGGGTGATCCGGACAAAATTTTGGCAACTGCCGGGAAAAAAATTGACGTGATGTACCAAACTCCTTATCAGTCACATTATGCAATGGAGCCGCTCAACTGTATCGCACATCATCAGGGAGATAAGGTAGAAATCTGGGGACCGATTCAGGCACCCGATTGGGTGCAGGATGCATTGAGTGAAGAACTTGGACTGAAACGGGAAAATGTAATTGTAAACATGACCTTTTTGGGAGGTGGTTTTGGCAGAAAAGCTTTCATGGATTATCCTCACGAAGCAGCCGTAATTTCGAAGGAGATCAACGCACCGGTGCAGGTCGTTTGGACCAGAGAAGATGATTCTACACAAGGACCTTACCGTCCCGGTATTACCTACAGATGTGAAGGAGTAATAAAAGAAGGAAAAATTGAAGCGTTAAAGTTCAGAATGTCAGGACAGAACAATGATCACTGGCGGGAAGAATCGGCAAAAACAAAGGCAAACCGAAGTACCAGCGAAGGTTTTCTACAGCCGTATTTTGACAATATTAAAAATGTAAGTTTTGCAGAAGTGCCTTTTGAAATTCCAATTCCAAGCATGTGGTGGCGGTCTGTTTATGCTTCGACCAATGGTTTTGCTTATGAAAGCTTTTTGGATGAATTATCGCATGAAGCAGGAAAAGATCCGTTGGCTTTCAGAAGAGAATATTTAGACGAACGAACACATAAACTTATCGATAAACTGGAAGAAGTTTCCGGCTGGAAGAAACGTAAAAAGAATGAAGGCTTTGGTGTTGCCATTACAGAATGTTTCGCATCAACAGTGGGACATGTGGTCAAAGTTTCCAAAAATCCTGACGGCGGCGTAAAAATAGATAAAGTTTGGGCAGTAATAGATTGCGGCTGGTACGTCAATCCGGATATTATCAAAGCTCAGGTGGAAGGTTCTATCGTAATGGGACTCGGTGCGGCAGCTTTTCATGAAATTACTTTTAAAGAGGGAAAAACCGAGCAGAAAAATTTCTATGCTTATCCGATGCCGAGAATTAATGATATTCCGCCTATTGAAGTTTTCGTGATTGATAATGACGAGGATGCCGGCGGAGTTGGTGAACCGGGATTACCACCGTTGGCTCCTGCATTAACCAATGCAATATTTGATCTTACCGGAAAAAGAATTCGTAAATTGCCATTTGATTTGAATAAAGTTTAAACTGATTATTATTTAAACTTGATATAACAACTGTTTGATTTAATTCCAATGACAGAAATCGGAAATATTATAGCATCCTACAACAGGGCACACGCTGCAGGAAAAAAAACAGCGCTGGCAACGGTTGTAAAAGTGGAGGGATCCTCTTACAGACAGCCGGGCGCAAGAATGTTGGTGACTGAAGATGGAATCCTGACCGGTGCCATCAGCGGTGGATGTCTGGAAGGTGATGCATTGAGAAAGGCTTTGCTTGCCATCAATCAGAAACAGAATAAACTGATCACTTACGATACGAGTGATGAAAGTATTCTGGAGTTCAGCGTACAGCTCGGCTGCAATGGAATTGTGCATATTTTATTTGAATATATTGATTCTGATAATCCTCACAATCCATTGGACTTACTGAAGAAAGTTGAAGAAAACCGCACCGAATCAGTCATTACAATGTTGTTTTCTTTGGAAAGAAACGCAAGACAAATCGGAACGGTCCATGTGTTTCAGGAAAGCGAAAGTTTTTTTGATGATCAATATTCTTTGGAAGATGAAAGTTTGAATATCTTAAAAAATAAATATTCGCAGATCAAAAATATTCAGGTCGAAAACGAAGAACAGAGCGCACTGTTTCAATATATTGCTCCACCGGTTTCGCTGGTGATTGCCGGCGCCGGAAATGACGTTCAGCCCGTGGTCAAGATGGCGGATATTTTGGGCTGGGAGGTGACTGTGGGTGAGGGAAGAGTGACTCACGCTACTCAAAAACGTTTTCCAGAAGCGAAAAATGTTTTGGTTGTAAAACCTGAAGAATTGATACAGAATATAGTGATCGACGAAAGAACTTATTTTGTTCTGATGACTCACAATTATAAATATGACCTTGAAGTTTTAAAGTTGGTTTTAAAAACAAACTGTCCGTACATCGGAATATTGGGGCCAAAAACGAAACTGCAGAGAATGTTTGATGACCTTCATGCTGATGGAAATATTCTGACGGACGAAGATTATCAGCGCATCTACGGCCCGATTGGTCTGGATATTGGTGCAGAAACGTCGGAAGAAATTGCTTTGTCTGTTATTTCAGAAATTAAAGCAGTGATTGAGGACAGGAAAGGGACTTCTCTTCGCTATAAAATTGATAAAATTCACGGCCAGCCAGCGGCAAAACATACATAAAACATGATTACAGATACTTTCGGAAGAGTGCATGATTATCTGAGGATTTCCCTTACGGATAATTGCAACCTGCGTTGTTTTTACTGCATGCCGGAAGAAAAATACGCCTTTGCTCCCGCCGCAAAACTGATGCAGGTGGATGAAATTGAAACCATCGCTAAGCTTTTCGTAGATCATGGAGTGAAGAAAATCAGACTGACAGGTGGCGAGCCTTTGGTCAGAAAAGACGCTCCGAAAATATTAAAATCATTAGGCAAATTAGATATTGAACTTGCAATTACGACTAATGGGATTCGTGTCGACGAGATGTTAAACGAATTGCTGGAAGCCAATATCAAAGCCATCAACATCAGCCTCGATACTCTACAGCCTGAAAAATTTTTAAAAATTACAAGACGCGATCTGTTTCACCGCGTCAGAAACAACATCAATCTACTCCTGAAGCACAAAATTCGGGTAAAAATCAATGTTGTCATCATGAAAGGTTTAAATGATGATGAAATTCTCGATTTCATTGCTTTGACGAAACACAATAATATCGAAGTTCGGTTTATTGAGTTTATGCCTTTCAGCGGAAATCAGTGGACGAGCAATCAGGTGTTTACGCTGCATGAAATTTTAGTGAAAGTAAGTTCGAAATATGATGTTATTCCGGTTGAACCTGAACCCAATGATACCTCAAGCAGGTACATCATCGATGGTCACATTGGGTCATTCGCCGTGATCAGCACGATGAGCCAGCCTTTTTGTGATACCTGCAACCGTATGAGGTTGACTGCTGATGGAAAATTAAAAAACTGTCTGTTCAGTAAAGATGAAACCGATTTACTGGGAGCGTTGCGGAATGGTCAGGATATTTTACCGTTAATTGAGCAAACGATGAAAGCCAAGGCCAAAGCTTTGGGCGGACAGTTCAGCGGTGTATTTGAAAATATCGATGCATCAAAATTAGAAAACAGAAGTATGATTACAATCGGTGGTTAATGGAAACAGGAATACTCATTTTAGCAGCAGGAAATTCCTCAAGGCTCGGACAGCCAAAGCAGTTATTGGATTTTAAAGGAAAAAGTCTACTGCGAAATGTTGCTGAAGAATCACTCAAAATAACAAAATCTGTTGTGGTTGTTACGGGAGCAAATTCAATTGAAATTTCAAAAGAAATCAATGATCTTAAACTTATCATCACAGAAAATAGAATATGGAACGAAGGAATGGGCTCTTCAATCCACATCGGATTTGATCAGCTTTTAAATTCATTTCCAGCCATTGAAAACTGCATTGTTTCAGTTTGCGATCAGCCTTTTATCGAAGCATCGCTTTTTTCTGATTTAATTCAGATGCAACAAGATTTTCAAAAAGGAATTGTTGCCTCAAAATATGCTGACACTCTGGGAACTCCGGTTTTATTTACTAAAAAATACTTTACAGATCTTTCAAAACTTTCCGGAAAGGAAGGTGCGAAAAAACTTCTCCAGAAATTTAAAGACGATATCGCTGAAATCAATTTTGAAAAAGGCGCTATCGACATCGATACCCAAAACGATTACCAACAACTGATTCAATGAAAATGATTTCCGTCAACGAAGCCAGGCAAATTATATTACAATCTGCAATAACGAAAAAAAGCAGTGTCGTTCCGCTGTCAGAAGCTTTTGGGCTGGTCACTTCAGAAGATATAATTGCTTCAACCGACATTCCCAATTTTGCACAGTCGTCGATGGATGGTTATGCCCTGAAATTTTCAGATAAAAATCAGTCCCTTTCCGTGATTGGTGAAATGGCTGCAGGTGCATCGAAACAATTGGCAATCGGTGAGAACGAAGCTACCAGAATTTTTACCGGAGCGCCGCTGCCTGAAAATGCAGATACTGTGGTAATGCAGGAAAAAATCCGTTTGGAAAATGAAAGGCTGATTATCGATGACGCAAATCTTTCTAAAGGACTCAACGTCCGTCCGAAAGGTGCCGAAGTAAAAAAAGGAGAGATCGCCATGAAAGAAGAAACTTATCTCTCGGCGGCGGCCGTCGGATTTCTTGCCGGAATTGGTTGTGCACAGATTTCGGTTTATACGCCTCCAAAAGTTGCCATTATTCTTACCGGAAACGAACTTCAGGATCCTGGAAATCCATTGGAATTTGGTCAGGTTTACGAAGCCAATTCTTTTCAATTGAAAGCAGTTTTAAATCAAACTGGAATTAAAAATATTGAAGTCTTCAGAGCCGAAGACAATCCTAAGGAACTGCACAAAGTCCTGGAAAAAGCAATCGAAAACAATGATGTCGTTTTGCTGAACGGCGGAGTAAGTGTGGGAGATTATGATTTTGTCACTGAGGTTGCCAATACCTGTGGTGTTGAAGAAAAATTTCATAAAATCAGACAGAAACCGGGAAAACCGCTTTTCTTCGGAACAAAGGAAAAGAAATTGATTTTCGGGCTACCCGGAAATCCATCTTCATCGTTAACCTGCTTTTACGAATATGTTTTACCGGCACTCGAACAAGTGATGGGACTGCCGTCTGGTGTTACCGAGATTAAAGCAAACGTAACTCATCATTATCCTAAACCTGCAGGATTAACGCATTTCCTAAAAGCATTTTACAGTAATGGAAAAGTAACGCCGCTTCACGCTCAGGAATCTTTCCGCCTGCATTCTTTTGCACAGGCCAACTGTTTTATTGTGTTGCCTGAAGAGTCATTGGGATGCGAAGAAAATGAAGAAGTTACGGTGCATCTTTTACCAAAATAATTTAAATAAAAAAATAGAAATCCTAACGCATCACGCCTATGTCTGTAGAAATATTTTATGTTATTCTTTTTTTCGTTGCCTTTTTGTATGCCGCAGTTGGTCACGGTGGTGCGAGCGGATATCTGGCACTTATGGCTCTGTACGGCGTGGCTCCGGAAGAGATGAAACCGACCGCTTTGGTGCTCAATCTCTTTGTCTCTTTAACCTCATTCATTCAGTATTACCGTGGCGGATATTTTTCCAAAAAACTTTTTATTCCCATTGCTGCAGCCTCAATTCCCTTGGCATTTATCGGCGGAATGATTACTGTGGAAGAAAATATTTACAAAAGGATCTTGGGAATTTTACTTTTATTTCCGGTGATTCGCTTTTTCTTTTTTAAAAATGTAGACGATAGCGAACTGAAACCTCACAACACGACAATTGCAGTCGTAACAGGTGGAGTGGTAGGTTTACTTTCAGGAATGATCGGCATCGGTGGCGGTATTATTCTTTCTCCGATTTTACTTTTGTTGCACTGGACCAATCAGAAACAGACCGCAGCAATCAGCGCGGCGTTTATCTTCGTCAATTCAGTGGCAGGGCTTGGCGGAATGGTTACGCAGGGAATTTCTTTCACTGGTGACATGATGATGTACATTATTGTTGCTTTCACAGGAGGTTTACTAGGTGCTTATTTAGGTTCAAAAAAATTCAATCAAAATGTTTTAAAGTATGTCTTGGCGACCGTTTTGCTGATGGCATCGTATAAATTATTACTCACAAAAGCTTAATATGAAAATTCTTTCAATTCTTATTTTATTTTTCAGTTTGACACTCAATGCTCAGGCTGCCAAATCGATTTCTGTAACCGGAGATATTGCCAAACCGATAACGATCAGTTTTAATGATTTGAAAAATTATCATAAACACTCGGTCGACAGTCTGGCTATTTATAATCACAAAATGGATTACAAAAGCACTCTGAAAAAATTTAACGGTGTTCTGCTTAAAGATGTTTTGTCGAAAGTGGAGTTCAAAACCGATTCTCCAAAGCTTTTAAGTGAATTTTATTTAGTCTGCATCGCCGATGACGGTTATAAAGCAGTCTTTTCTTGGAATGAAATTTTCAACAGCGGAAATGGAGATCTGGCGCTCATCGTTACAGAGCTAAATGGATCTGATGCTTCTAAATTAAAAGAAAACATCATGCTGGTAACTCCTACAGATAAAGCAACAGGAAGAAGATATGTAAAGAATCTGTCTAAAATTATAATTCAACAGGTGAAATAATTATGGAAATAAAAGTCATTTCATTTGGACAGATCGCAGAAATTACGGGAAAAGAATTCATGGTGGAAGCAGTAGATTTAGAATCGTTGAAGTTGTATTTAATTCAAAAATTTCCCGAACTTTCAGACAGGAAATTTGCTTTTGCGGTCAATAAAAAATTAGTGCAGGAAAATATCATCTTAAATCAAAATGATGTAGTGGCTTTAATGCCGCCTTATTCCGGAGGTTAATATGGAAAATTACAATGAAAGATACGCCCGGCATTATGCTTTGTCTGACTTCGGTTTTGAAGGTCAGCAAAAACTTCTACGTGCAAAAGTTCTTGTGATCGGGGCAGGTGGTTTAGGCTGTCCGGTTCTCCAATATCTCGCTGGTGCGGGCGTTAGAACCTTAGGAATTGTCGATCATGACCGCATCTCACTGAGCAATCTTCAGCGACAGACGCTTTACTCGACAGACGACGTTGGTAAATTGAAAACTGATGTCGCATCTTTAAAATTAAAACTTCTAAATCCCGAAGTAAACATTAAATCTTATCAGCTTGAGCTGACTTCAGAAAATGCCTGGGATATTCTTTCAGAGTATGAAATTATCGTCGACTGTACCGATAATTTTGCCACACGGTATCTGATCAATGATGCCTGTGTACTTTTAGATAAGCCTTTGATATTCGGGGCAATTTATAGATATGAAGGTCAGATGGCTGTTTTTAATTTAAATTTAAAAAATAACAAAGCGGTCAACTACAGACATCTTTTTCCAAATCCTCCTAAATCAGATGAAGTGCAGAACTGCAATGAAGTTGGTGTTTTGGGTGTGCTTCCAGGAATCATAGGAATGATGCAGGCGAACGAAGTGATCAAATTAATTACAGGTGTTGGTGAAGTGTTGGATGGAAGATTATTGACTTTTAATATGCTCAGTTATGAAAATTTTATAATGGATATTTCAAATGAAAATTCAGCCGTAAATTTGATTCCTGAGAATAGAAAAGCTTTTGAAGAAACCAATTATAATTTTCTTTGCGGCGTTTTTGAAGTGAATATTGAAGATTTAAGTTCTGATGATTTTATTCTACAAACCTTCAATGAAAACACGCTAACTATCGATGTAAGGGAAATTGATGAACTGCCGAAAGCAGATTTTAAACATATTCAGATTCCTCTTTCTGAATTAAAAAGCAGAGTATCGGAAATCGAGAAAGACAACGTTCTGTTATTTTGTCAAAGCGGAAAAAGAAGTCTGAAAGCAGCCGGGATTTTACTGGAACATTTCGGAAATCAGAAAAAAATAAGCCATCTTAAAGGTGGAATTACATCATTACAGGAAAGAAAAAATGAGCAGAGCAATTAAAAATATATTTACAGAAGGAGCAATCAGTCCGCTTTTTATTTCTGAAAGCATTGCAAAACATGCGACGAAAAAAGACATTGGGGCGCACAGTATTTTTCTGGGTCAGATCAGAGAAGATGTGGTTGATGGCAAAACTGTAGCAGCAATTGAATACACAGCCTACGAGGAAATGGTCCTGGAGAAAATGCACGAAATCAGAGAAGATATTTTTTTGAAATATGATCTGACCTGCATGCATGTTCATCACAGTTTGGGAACCGTGAGTGCAGGAGAAATCTGTCTTTTTGTTTTTACTTCTTCAAAGCACAGAATTGCAGCAATGGAAGCCTGTAATGAATTGGTTGAACGCATCAAATCGGAGCTTCAGATTTGGGGCAGAGAAATTTTTAACGACGAATCCCACCAGTGGAAAGTAAATAAATAATATGGTTGACATTACACATAAATCATTCACGCTGCGTAAGGCCATTGCGACGGCGACAGTCAAAACTTCTTCGGCAGAAACCATTTCAGCAATCGAAAACCGCACCGTTCCGAAAGGAGATATTTTTGAGTTTTCGCGTGCGTCAGCATTGTTTGCGGTTAAAAAAACAAGTGACGTCATTCCCGATTGTCATCCGCTACCCGTTGAATTTACATCGGTTACTTTTAAAATAGAAGATTTGTCGGTGATTATTTCCGTGGAAGTACATACCATTTATAAAACCGGAGTGGAAGTGGAGGCGATGCACGGCGCATCAGTGGCCGCACTGGTGATGTACGATATGCTGAAACCGATTGACAAACACGTAGAAATTCAGAACATCCGTCTGTTGGAAAAACAAGGCGGTAAATCTGAGAGCAATAAATTTATAAATTCAGATGTAAAAGCTGCGGTGATCGTTTGCTCAGACTCAGCATTCCGTGGCCATAAAGAAGATACTTCAGGAAAAGCAATTTGTGCAGGCTTAGAAAAATATCAGATCACTGATGTCAACTATCAGATCATTGAAGATGATTTTAATACCATCCAATCCACTTTGATCAATTGTAAAGAAGATAATTTTGATTTGGTCATTTTCACTGGCGGAACCGGACTTTCAGCCAGAGATGTCACTCCCGAGGCAGTTGCTCCACTGATCGACAGAGAAATTCCCGGAATTATGGAGACTGCAAGAAATTATGGTCAGCAGAGAATTAAAACAGCAATGCTTTCGAGAGGAGTAGCAGGATTTTCAGGTAAGACGCTGGTGCTAACGTTGCCAGGTTCCAAAAAAGCGGTTGAAGAATCCATGGAAGCACTTTTCCCACAGGTTCTGCACGTTTTCCAGTTGAATGATAATCAGATTCATTAAATCTCATTTAATTTTAATTAAAATTCGGTCTTAAGTACATCGATTATAAATTAGCTTTAATACTACCACATGAGCCGTTATGCAGACATAACGGTTCTTTTTTTGTAATATGTTCACTATACCAAAGCTCAAATTTATGTCAAATAGTGAAAAAAAATCCATTACGCTTAATGTGAATGGTGAAAATCATGATCTGGAAATTCTGCCCTGGGTTTCCCTTCTCGATGCTCTCCGGGAAAGAATTCATCTTACCGGAACAAAAAAAGGCTGTGACCACGGACAGTGTGGTGCTTGTACCGTTTTAGTAGACGGGAAACGTGTTTTAAGCTGTCTCAGTCTCGCTGTAATGAAGGAAGGCACAGAAATAAAAACTATCGAAGGAATTGCAGAAAACGGGAAATTACATCCAATCCAACAGGCTTTTATTGATCACGATGCCTTTCAGTGCGGGTACTGTACACCGGGACAAATCTGCAGTGCGGTTGGATTGCTCAACGAAAATAAGGCCGAAACACGTGAAGAAGTTCAGGACCTGATGAGCGGAAATCTCTGCCGCTGTGGTGCCAACAGAGGAATTATTGATGCTGTCATGTCAGTAAAACAAGCGATGTCTTATGAATAATTTTTCTTATACAAAAGCCGTTGACATTGAAGATGCAGTTTCTTTCATCAACGGTCATGATGGCAATAAAATCATTGCCGGCGGTACCAATATTGTAGATCTGATGAAATATTTCGTCACTCAGGCAGATACTTTAGTTGACATCAACCAAATTTCTGGGCTGAGTGATATTACCGAAACTCCGGAAGGAGGAATTAGGATCGGTGCGTTGCTTACCAATGCGGAAACTGCATATCATCCGATTATCGAACAGCAATATCCACTGTTGTCAAAAGCAATTTTAGCAGGAGCGTCGGCGCAGATCAGAAATATGGCGACCAACGGTGGTAATTTACTGCAAAGAACAAGATGCTATTATTTTTATGATATCAGTACTCCGTGCAATAAGCGTGAACCGGGCTCCGGATGTTCTGCGATTACCGGTTACAACAGAATTCATGCAATTTTGGGACAAAGCGAAAACTGCATTGCTGTTTTTCCTTCAGATATGTGTGTAGCGCTTGCTGCTTTGGATGCGGTTGTTCACATTTCAGGACCTGACGGAGAACGTACATTGGAATTTGCAGATTTCCACAGACTTCCTGGCGATACGCCAGAGCTTGATAACAATCTTAAAAATGGCGAACTCATTATAGGAATTGAGCTTCCCGAAAAAGGCTTTGCCAAAAATTATTCTTATTTAAAATTAAGAGACAGAGCTTCCTATTCTTTTGCTTTGGTTTCCGTTGCGACAGGTTTAACCTTGGAAAACGGGAAAATTAAAGAAGCCAGAATTGCTTTAGGCGGTGTTGCTCATAAGCCTTGGTGTGTAAAAGAAGCAGAAGATTTTTTGGTTGACAGAGAAGCGATAAGAGAAAATTTTTCGGCCGCAGCGGATATGATTTTAAATGGTGCAGTTGGTTTTGAACATAACAGTTTTAAAATTGATCTGGCTAAAAAAGCAATTGTAAGAAACTGCATAATGGCTTTAGACCCGAAATCACAGCGTCCCGGCGCAAAACCATCTTTATAAAAATCACTTTCAAATACAATTATTTATGGAAAATACACCATCTGTCGGAAAACCAATCAGCCGTCTCGAAGGTCATTTAAAAGTAACCGGAAGTGCAAAATACGCCGGAGAATATCAGGCTGACGATTTACTGTACGGTTATGTAGTCAACAGTACTGTCACAAAAGGTAAAATCAAGTCAATCGATACTTCGGAAGTGAAAAAAATAGCCGGCGTGATAGAAGTGTTTACCCATGAAAACAAACCTTCAACGGCCTGGTTCGATTTTCAGTATGCCGATATGGATGCGCCTCCCGGAACTGTTTTTAAGCCACTTAAAGATAGCGATATCAAATACAACGGTCAGCCGATTGCGCTGGTGGTTGCAGATACTTTTGAACTGGCCAGATATGCCGCCACAAAACTCGACATTGTCTACGAACAGGAAGATTTTGAAACCGATTTAAAAACCAATCTCGAAAAATCCCGTGATCCTAAAAAAGGACTGGCTTCTATGCTCAAACCACCACCTCCAAAACCGACCGGTGACTTTGATAAGGAATATGAAAGTTCTTTTATTAAAACAGACAGTTATTTCAGTCATGGAACGGAGCATCACAATCCGATGGAAATGTATGCATCTACTGTTATTTATGAAGGAAAAGATAAACTGAAGATTTACGATAAGACACAGGGAACGATCAATTCCCAGATGTACGTGGCAAATGTTTTCGGACTGAAAATGAAAAATGTTCAGGTAATTGCTCCTTTTGTAGGTGGAGGTTTCGGTTCGGGTCTCCGTCCACAGCATCAGCTTTTTATGGCTGTGATGGCATCTTTAGCTTTAAAAAGAAACGTCCGCGTCACTTTGGATCGGGCACAGATGTACATGATCGGGCACAGACCACCGACCTTGCAACAGACAAAATTCGGAGCAGATAAAGATGGAAAAGTCAATGCTATTTACCACAAAGCCACCGGCGAAACTTCAAGATTTGAAGATTATGTCGAAATTGTTGTCAACTGGGCAAACATGCTTTATCCTGCTGAAAATACTTTACTGGAACACGAAATTGTTCCGTTGGATGTTTACAGTCCTTTGGATATGAGAGCGCCGGGCGGAAGTACCGGAATGCACGCTATCGAGGTGACCATGGATGAAATTGCTTATCAGTTAAATATTGATCCTGTGGAACTGAGACTGATCAATTACTCAGAAACCGACAAGAGCAGCGATAAGGAATTTTCGAGCAAAGAATTGAGAAACTGCTATCTTCAGGGAGCCGAAAAATTTGGCTGGAACCAGAGAAATCCTGAACCGAGAAGCATGAAGCGTGGCAACAAACTGGTGGGATATGGAATGGCCACAGGAATGTGGGATGCCAACAGACTTTTGGGCCGCGCAGAAGCCATTATGACACCTGACGGAAAGGTTGAAATTAAAAGTGCGGTTACCGATATCGGGACGGGAACTTTAACCATTATGACCCAAATAGCAGCAGATGAACTTGGACTTGCAATTGAAGATATAACTTTCTCATATGCTGACAGTAAAATGCCTTTCGCACCGATTCAGGGTGGATCTTTTACAACGGCAACAGTGGGTTCTGCAGTACAGAATGCCTGTCAGGCTCTGAATGAAAAACTATTTAGGCTTGCCAAAAAATTAAAAGATTCAGTTTTAAGTGATGCTAAATTTAAAGAGGTTCAGTTCATAGATGGCTGGATCAGTTTAAAGAATAATGCTGAAATTAAAATCAGTATCAAGGATGTTTTGGCTTCAAATGAAGGAAAGTCAATCAAGACAACCAATTCTGCGATGCCTAACCCACTGACGTACGGCAAAAAAGCAAGAGCGGTGCACAGTGCTGTTTTTGTGGAGGTGGAAGTGGATGAAGAACTTGGAATAATTGAAGTTAAAAGAGCCGTGACAGCAGTCGCAGCCGGAAAAATTATCAATCCCAAAACAGCGGAAAGTCAGGTTTTGGGCGGAATGATCTGGGGAATCAGCAAGGCTTTGCACGAAGAAACAATTCTCGACCATCAGTTTGGAAAATATATGAATGCAAACTTAGGCGAATACCACATTCCGGTGCATGCAGATATTCATGATCTTGAAGTTTTGTTTGTGGAAGAAAATGATCAGTTTGTGAATGACCTCGGTGTAAAAGGAGTAGGAGAAATTGGTGGAGTAGGAATGCCACCTGCGATTACCAATGCTATTTTTCACGCAACAGGAAAAAGAATCTACGATTTACCGATTCATTTTGACAGACTTCTGTAAATCAACTTTATATAAAAAATTCAATCCCACTGCAACCGGTGGGATTTTTTTATGCTCTTAGCTGATGAACCAATTCGGTTACTTTTTTAATTGCAAAATCGATTTCCTCCGAAGTTGTAAATCTTCCAAGACTGAAACGGATTGAGCTTAAAGCATCTTCGTCCGATAATCCAAGTGCTTTCAAAACATGAGATGGCTTTGAAGTAACCGATGAACAGGCAGATCCGCTGGAAACTGAAATATTTCCCAGTGCGATAATCAACTGCTCAGACCAAACTCCAGGAAAACAAATGTTTGTCGTATTGTAGATTCGATTCTTTACCGAACCATTCACAAATGTTCCCTTAATTTTTAATAATTCTGTTTCAAGGTAATCACGAAGTTGGGCAATTCTGTTTTCATTATTTTGCATTTCAGATTTTGCAATTTCGCAGGCTTTTCCAAAACCGATAATCCCAGGCACATTTAAAGTTCCGCTTCTCAGATTTCTCTGCTGGCCACCACCGTGAATCTGTCCGGAAAGTTTAATTTTTGATTTGTTTGAAACGTATAGCGCACCAATTCCTTTCGGACCATAAAATTTATGTGCAGAAATGGTCAGCATGTCTATTTCTAAGTCTTCAGCATTAATGTCTATTTTTCCAATGGCTTGAGTTGTATCGCACAGTAAAAATGCACCATTTGCGTGCGCTATTTCTGAAATTGTTTTAATATCGTGAACCGTTCCTGTTTCATTATTAGACATCATCACAATCACAAGAAGTGTTTCTTCGGTAAGGGATTTTTTGAGATTCTCAATGTTGATACTTCCATCAGACTCAACATCAAAATAATCCACATGAAATCCCTGATTTTCCATATATTCACAGGTATCCAGAACAGCCTTATGCTCTGTTTTAAAAGTGATAATTTTCTTCCTGGATGAACAATCTTGTCCTTTAATTGCTAAATTTAAAGCTTCTGTTGCGCCTGATGTGAAAACAATCTCATTCTCCTGTGCACCGATCAAATCTGCAATTTGCCATGCTGCATTTTCCACTGCATCTTTTACAGAAAGTCCTTCAATATGCGAACTGTTGGCATTGGCGTAAGCTTCTGTAAAGTAGGGCAACATCGCCTCAAGAACTCTTGGGTCGGTTTTTGTGGTGGCGTTGTTGTCGAGGTAAACGTTTTGATCATTCAGCATGCTTTGTGATAAATTAAATGTTGTATACTACTTTACAAAATAACTATAAATATAAAAATTAATTAGCTGTGAACTATTCCTTTGCTTTATTTTAAGTCGATAGATAGTAAATTTATTTAATGTTTATTAAGCAAAATATGGAAGTAGCTTTGAAATTTTGACTGAAATTAAATTTTTAATTTCAAAAAAGATATAATTCATCAAATCATTATGATATTTGCTGAATAAGAAATTAATAAATCAATAAATCAAAATTTGATTATTAAATAGTTGTTAAAATACCATACTTGTACCGAAACAATGTAATGTATTGATTAATAGTGTATTTGTGTTTGAGGAAGTAGAAAAAAGACTCTTTCTTTCAATTGAATTACTTACTACATTATTGAAAGTTTTGTGATAAAACTGACGAGTGATGAAACTCTCCGCTGGTTGAGAAACTAAAAAACATCAAAAGCCTTGAAATCGTATTATTTAAAGGCTTTTTTGTATTTATGATATATCAAAAAATATCATAGTACTACAAATAAAAAGAGAGTCATTCGGTGAGTAGTAAAAAATGAAAAATAAGTACTCACCAAATTTTTATTATAACAGCCTATTCATCAATTATTCAAACTAGTGAACATCTTGTAGGTTTAAAGGTTCAGAAATACATTTACCAACCTTTAAAATCATTACTTATGCAAACCTACAGTTTACTATTCTATGCAAAAAAAACGAAAGGCAACTCTGATGTATCAGCCATTTATATGCGGATTACCGTTGATGGAAAACGAAATGAAATTTCCACAGGAAAAACAATCAAAACTTTCGAATGGAATTCCAAATCAGGAAAAATTTCAGGTAGCTCATCTCAATCAAAATCTTTAAATTCATTTCTTGAGGGTTTACGAACAAAAATGTTCGAATCTTACACCTATCTTTTAAATAGCAAAAAAACAGTTACATGTGAAAGTTTGAAAAACAGGTTTTTAGGTATTGATGTTAGAAAAGTTACGTTAATAGAGGTCTTTAAAGATCACAATAATCAAAAGAATTAATCGGAAAAGGATTTACTCATGGAACTTGGGAACGATATGAGACTTCTCTTAAACATACTCAGCAGTTTATGAAGTGGAAATATAATGTCTCAGATATTGACTTAACAGAGATTAATCCTGCATTTATTGCAGATTATGAATTCTTTCTAAAAACAGTTCTTAACTGTGCAAATAATTCTGCGGTAAAGTATATCAAGAATTTTCAAAAAATAATTAATATTTGTTTAGATAATGAATGGATGATTAAAAATCCCTTCTCGAATTATAAATCTAAAATTGTAGTTACTGATGTATGTTTCCTAACAGAAACCGAATTAGATAGAATTAAGAATAAATTATTTGAAACTGAAAGATTGAGAATAGTTCGGGATATATTTCTTTTTTGCTGCTTTACAGGATTGTCATATTCAGATGTAAAGAAGTTAGCAAATGAAAATATCGTGCTGGGTAGCAATGGCGAGAAATGGATTAATATCAAAAGGACAAAAACAGAAGTTGAGGCTAATATTCCTATTCTTCCTATTGCTAAAGAAATTTTAGATAACTATAAAAAACATCCTAGATGCATCAATGACGAAAAAGTTTCACCTGTGTTTAACTACTTTAATTCTTACTAACGTAGTAGACAAAAATAGAGGTTTTTCTTTCCCTTTAAATTATTTTTTTAAATCTTAACAGATAAAACCATAAAAATCAACTGATGAAAATCAGATTCAAAAATGCAATTCCTTCCGTTGGTTGGAAACGCATTTTTGCAAGAGTATTGGTGCAACCACATTGAAAATATTTTCAGACTTTGGCTTTTGGAATATTTTGAAATGAGATTGCGGTTTTATTTTTAATAGTTTAAATTTTAAAAATATTATTAATTTCAGAAAACTTTTTAATCCCCAAATTCTAAACTTCATTAATTCTTATTGGTTCATATCAGAGAATTTTTGTAGATATTTATCTACAAAGGTGAAAAATTACGGAATTTTCATTTTGCGAATAATTTAGCTGTAGTATTTTATTAATGAAAATAAATATTATGTTTTTCCTTTATGTGAAAATTTGAATGTAAATTCCGATTGATCTTTTGCGATTAAATTTATGTAACAATTTGATTATCTATTTGTTGTTTAAGGGAAATGAATTTTAAAGTATTTGCAGGATAAAAAATATTTCTACATTTGATTTATAAATATTTCCACATGATTG